>JBJMKF010000020.1:0-11490 GCA_045805965.1 Gaiellaceae bacterium | reverse complement strand
TCGCACCAGGTCGGCGATCGGGCCAGCGGCCACGAGACGGCAATCTCCGTTGTCGGCGCGATCGTGCTCCTCGCCGTGTACGGGCTCTGGGCGTGGAACTACCTGCGCTCCGACACGTCCGCCGAGGAGGCGCACGCCGAGCCGGCACGGTCGGCGCTGCCGTTCGGGCCTGCGCTCGTCGTGCTCGCAGTCGCGGGCGTCGCGGCGGCGCTCGTCTCGGAATGGTTCATCGACGCGCTCGATCCGGCGGTCGAGGCCCTCGGCATCTCGAAGGCGTTCACGGGCCTCGTGATCGTCGCGATCGTGGGGAACGCGGTCGAGAACGTCGTCGGGGTCAGCCTTGCGGCGAAGGGCAAGTCGGACCTCTCTATCTCGGTCGTGAAGAACTCGGTCGCGCAGATCGCCGCGTTTCTCTTCCCTGCGCTCGTGCTGCTCTCGCTCGCGTTCACGACGCACCTGACATTCGTGCTCAGCCCGATCTTCATCGGCGCACTCGTCATAACTGCCCTTGCCATGTGGCAGATCACGGGCGACGGCGAGGCGCTCTTGTTCGAGGGCGCGGCGTTGGTGGGGCTGTACGTGATCCTCGCGACGCTCATGTGGTTCGAGTAGCCACGGGCGCCGGTACGCGACAGCCGCCACAGCTCCGGTAGCTGGGGTCACTGGTCCGAGTCCACCGCCCATCCGCGAGACCCCTGCCCTGGTCTTCTTTTCTTGCGCTGGCGTCTTATTGCGCAACTGCAGGCAGTGTGGCTCCGGGATCGACGGCCTCTTCGAGCACAAAGCGGGTGTCAGTGTGTTCGGCGAGCGTGAGCAGGGTCGCGTGGAGGTTCGCGCGTGTTTCGGCATCGAGCGGCGCGAGGAACTCGTCCTCGACCCTCTGGACAATGGTGCGGAAGCGAGCCAGCTGGCGCTTGCCAGCCGGTGTGAGGCTGACGAGGTGGCGACGGCGATCGCTGACGTCCCGTCGACGTTCTATCAGCTGCTTCTCCTCGAGGGTGTCGAGGATGCCGACCAGCATGCTCCGGTCGAGCTGAAGCGCATCCGCGATGGTTGCCTGCGTCTCGCGCGCGCCTTCGTCGAGGAGCGCCAGGACGCTGTAGTGGTACGGGCTGAAGCCGACCTGCTCGAACTCCTTGAAGGCGCGCGTCTTGAGCCCCACGCCTAGCCGCGCCAGCAGGAAAGCCGGACTCTCGACGAGCTCGCGCGGAAAGCACGGGTTCGGTGCGGCGACGCTATCGGCGGACGGTGTCTCCATATCGCAACACCCTAAGAGTAGCGCAGACCACCATGGATGTGATAAACCATGGAATCAGTCTACGATATGGGGAGAACACGAATGAGCGCACAAAGCATGGCAACTGCCTCGGATATCCGGGAAGGCGACAGGCGCCGCTGGCTGATCCTGTCGGTGCTCGTCCTGGCGCAGTTCATGGTCGTGCTCGACGTCGCGATCGTGAACGTCGCGCTACCGACGATCAAGAACGACCTGCACTTCAGCGAAGGCGGCCTCCAGTGGGTGATCACTGCCTACGCGATCGTGTTCGGCGGCGTCCTCCTGCTCGGCGGCCGGATGGCCGACCTGCTCGGCCGCAGGCGCGTCTTCATGGCCGGCATGGCCGTGTTCACGATCTTCTCGCTGCTCGACGGCCTCGCCTGGTCGTCGAGTTCGCTAATCGCCTTCCGCGGCCTGCAGGGGCTCGGCGCAGCGCTGCTCGCGCCAGCGGCACTCTCGATCCTGACCACGACGTTCCGGGAGGGACGCGACCGCAACGTCGCGCTCGGAATCTGGGGCGCAGCCTCCGGAAGCGGGGGCGCGGCCGGCGTCCTGCTCGGCGGCGCGCTGACCAGCGCACTCAGCTGGTCCTGGATCTTCTTCATCAACGTCCCCGTCGGCATCATCGTGCTCGCGATCAGCCCGCTGCTCCTGAAGGAGAGCCGCGCCGACCTCGACCACCGCCACTTCGACGCGGCCGGCGCCGCGTCGATCACCGGCGGCCTGATGTTGCTCGTCTACGCGCTCACGCACGCGAGCCAGCACGGCTGGGCCACCGCGGAGACGGTCGGGCTACTGGCCGCCTCGGCCGCCCTGGTAGTCGCGTTCGTCGTGATCGAGATACGTTCTCCCGCGCCGTTGCTGCCGCTCCGCGTCTTCCGCCTGCGCACGCTGACCGCATCGAACATCACCGCGCTACTGCTGGGGGCGGCGGTCTTCTCGCAGTTCTTCCTGCTCACCCTCTACATGCAGCAGGTGCTGCACTACTCCGCCCTGAAGACCGGCGTCGCCTACATCCCGCTCACGCTCTCGATCATCGGCTTTTCGGCCGTTTCGCAGGCGCTCGTCACCCGTGTCGGAATCCGCCTCGTCCTGCCTGTGGGCATGGCCCTCTCGGCGGCCGGACTCGTCCTCTACGCACAACTGCCGGTACACGGGACATACTTCGCGAATCTGTTCCCGGCTTTCATCCTCAGCGGGATCGGGCTCGCCTTCGCATTCGTGCCGATGTCGATCGGAGCGCTCACCGGCGTGCAACCGGACGACGCCGGCGTGGCCTCCGGACTGCTGAACACGAACCAGCAGATCGGCGGAGCGATCGGAGTCGCCATCGCCACGACGATCGCCACTACCTACTCGAGTCGCTTTCTCCAGGGACACCGCGGCGTAGGCCCCCTCGACGGCGCCGCGCTCACGCACGGCTTCCAGATCGCGTTCTACGTCCTGGCCGCCCTCGCAGCGCTCGCGGCAGTGATCAGCGCGATCATGATCGAGCCAGGCGCCGCCGCGACCACCCCCACTGAGCAAAGCCTCAGCAAACTGACACCCGCACTCGAGGAGGCGGCCTGACATGACAACAAGAGCCAGTACCACCGTTCGCTACGAGACGCGCACGACGATCCATCGACCCATCGACGACGTGTTCCGGCGTTTGGCCGACGTGAATGACTACCGGACATGGATGCGCCGCACGGGCTTGTTCCGCCGGTCCGGGCAGACCTCCAACGGCCCTCTTGGCCTTGGAACGGCTTACTTCGACGCCACGAGGATGGGCACGTTCCACGGTGAAGTGACCGACTACGAGCCATCAGCGAGGATTGGTTTCCGCGAGACCCTACGCTGGTTCGGTTCCGACCTGATGGAAGCGCGACCGAACTACATCCTCGAGGCTGACCGGAACAACACGATCGTTCACCACGTTGCGGAGGGTGAGCTCTTCGGAGCGATGCGGCTGATGAAGCCGGTTGCGGCCCTGCTGGCGAGAAGCGAGCGGGCCCGGACCGTCGACGCGTTGAGACGTTCGCTGGAGTCGGACTAGGTCTCCGACGGACTCTGGGGGCGATTGGTTCGCGCCCCGGTGCGGCGCATCACACGAAAGCCCTGCTAACGCAGGGCTTTCGACGCTCTTTTGGGCTCGAGCGCAAACGTGAGATGGGCTGCGCGGGCCGAAGGGGAAGACGGGTGTCCGAACGCGGGACGGCATGTGCGGCGGAGCATGCATCGTGCTCGGCTGTGAAGGAAAGCTCTCGAGCCAGCCGCCACGGGTTCGGGTCAGTGGTTCGAGCCCAGCAGCGTGATGCGTTGGACAGCACGAAGGGGACGCTGCCTTCTGCGCCGGCAGCAATCGGTTCGAAGTGCCGTCGACCCCTCCTTGCCATGCGCTGCGGAACCCTGCCGTGGGTGGCCATCGGTTGCCATCGGCCTGTTCGAGACGTCTCGCGCCCACAGTCGGCACGCTAGGGACTAACGGATCGACTGCTTGAGTTGGAGCAGAGCTACCCTCGCAGTCTGATGTCGCTTCACGCTCGCTCGGGCGACACGTTGCGGGTGGCGGTCCTCGCGCCGATCTCCTGGCGGGTGCCGCCGCGCGAGTACGGCCCTTGGGAGCAGTTCGCGTCGCTCTTGTCCGAGGGGCTGGTGAGACGAGGAGTCGACGTGACGTTGTTCGCCACCGCCGACTCGGTGACGAGCGCGCGTCTCGTCGGAACTGCGCCGACCGGCTACTCCGAGGATCCTGCGCTGCATGCGAAGGCCTGGGAGGGCCTGCACATCTCTGCTGTGTTCGAGCGAGCCGAAGAGTTCGATCTGATCCACAACAGCTTCGACTTCCTGCCGCTGACGTACAGCGGTCTCGTCGCCACTCCGGTGGTGACGACCATTCACGGGTTCTCCTCAGAGCTGATCGTGCCGGTCTTCGAGAAATACAACGGGCGCGGCTGCTACGTCGCGATCAGCGACGCCGACCGGCACGAAAACCTCGACTACGTTGCCACGATCCACCACGGGATCGATCTGAGCGAGTTCGACCTCGAGCGTGAGTCGGGCGACTATCTCCTGTTCTTTGGGCGGATTCACCCGGACAAGGGGACCGTTGAAGCGATCGAGGTGGCCGAGCGGGCGGGCATGCCGCTGACGATCGCCGGGATCATCCAGGACCGCGGCTATTTCGAGCGGCTCGTCGAACCGCGAATCGACGGGAAGCGCGTGCGCTACATCGGACCGGTTGGGCGTGACCGTCGCGGGGAGCTGCTCGGCGGCGCAAGAGCGCTCTTGCACCTCGTCAACTTCGACGAGCCGTTCGGCTTCAGCGTCGTCGAGGCAATGGCCTGCGGCACCCCAGTGATCGCTCGTCCACGCGGCTCAATGCCCGAGATCGTGCGCGAGGATGAGAGCGGCTTCCTCGTCGCGAGCCTTGACGAAGCGGTCGCCGCCGTGCACACGGCGGAGAGCCTCGACCGGGCGGCGGTACGCGCGTCGGTTGAGCAGCGATTCGACGCGAACCGGATGGTGGACGACTACCTTGCCCTCTACCGGCGGGTCGTCGCGCTTGACCGAGCTCAACCGGTCGAGGATGGAGGAGCCGTCCGCTGAGATCGTCGGAGGATCGTTTCCGGGTCGGCGTCAACTACTGGCCCGCGCGCACCGCGATGGGCTGGTGGTCGGAATTCGATCGGGCCGAGGTCGCAGCCGACTTCGCGCGGATCGCCGCCAGCGGTCTCGACTCGGTCAGGGTGTTTCTGATCTGGGAGGACTTCCAGCCCGCCCGAAACCGGGTTGACCCGGTGATGCTCGAGCGACTGGTCACGGTCGCGGATCTGGCGGACGAGCTGGGGCTCGTGCTCGTTCCCACGCTGTTCACGGGTCACATGAGCGGCGTCAACTGGATCCCGGGGTGGGCGCTCGGCGGCTCGGACGGTGACAACCGTTTCCGGGTCGTCTCCGGCGGCCGAGTCGTCACGGCGGGGCTCCGGAACTGGTACGCGGATCCGGCCGTCGCGGACGCCCAGGCGCTCGTCGCAGCGGAGGCCGCCGCCGCCGTCGCGGGCCACCCGGCGCTCTGGGCGTGGGATCTCGGGAACGAGAACTCGAACTGCGTGATCCCGCCGAGCCGGACCTCGGCTCGCGACTGGCTCCTGCGGCTCGCCTCCGCGATTCGCGCCGCCGACGACACGGTGCTCGTCACCGTCGGCCTCCACATGGAAGACCTCGAAGAAGATCGGCGGCTCGGGCCGCGCGAAGCTGCCGACGCGTGCGATTTCCTCTCGATGCACGGCTACCCGATCTATGCCCGCTGGGCCGACGGGCCGACCGACGAGCAGCTGCTCCCGTTTCTGGGCTATGTGACCCGCTGGCTGGCGCAGGGTCGCGAGCTCCTGTTCAGCGAGTTCGGACTTCCCACCTATCGCCGCGGCGATCCGACGGGAGAAAGAGCCCGGCGTCGAAGCCCGAGGATGCTGATCGAAGAGGATGCCGCTGCCGCGTACACGGCGAGGGCCTTGGAGTCGCTGCGCTGCGCCGGTTGTCTCGGCGCAATGCTGTGGTGCTACTCCGATTACGACCAGGCGTTGTGGGAACGCCCGCCCCTTGATCTCGCCTTCCACGAGCGCTCGTTCGGACTGTGGTGTGCCGACGGTTCGCCGAAGCCGTCGGTCGCGGTCGTCGCGGCGATGGCCGGGGCCGGCCGCTGCGACAACGCCGGCGACGCCACGTGGATCGACATCGACGGCGACGAGTTCTATCTTGACCCGAGCGCGCAGCTGCGCCGTCTCTACCGGCGGTATCGGGGCAGTTGCGACTCGAGCGAGCTGCGGCCGTGACCCGTTCTTTCTTAGCTCTGCACCAAAGAGCGACGCCTCTATAGCGGTGGCTGCGGCCTTGGCCGTCTCAGGCGTCTGGCGGGGCGGAGAGCACTGCGTCGAGCAGGTCGTCGAGCCGGGCGGTGGCGAGGCACATCGAGTTGTCGGCCGCCCCGTAGTAGAGGCGGACCTCTCCGCTCGCTGCGTCGTGAACGAGGCCGCAGGGGAAGACGACGTTGGGAACATCGCCGGTCCGCTCGTAGGGTGCGAGGGGCGCGAGGACCCAGTTGGGGAGGCGGCGCAGGACGCGTGTGGGCTGGTCGAGGTCAAGCAGGGCGAGACCGACCCGGTACACGTGCCCGGAGACCGTGTCCTTCACGCCGTGGTAGATGAGTAGCCAGCCGTGTTCGGTCCGTAGGGGCGGCGGTCCGATTCCGATTCGCAGCGAGTCCCACCAGGCCCCGTCGCGGGGCTGGAGCACTTGCTCGGGTGCGCTCCAGCTGATGAGGTCGGCTGAGCGCGAGAGGAGGATCTCGCCGCGTGCGCCGCCGAACTCGGTCTTCGGGCGGTGAAACAGGACCCAGCGGCCGTCGATCCGGTGCGGGAGGAGGGCCGCGTTCTTGTCCTCCGGTTGCCTGACGATCCCGTGGCGCTCGACGGTGTTGAAGTCCTCGGTCGTGGCGAGATAGACCGCCGGCCCCGCGGGGCCGTAAGCGGTGCAGGTGACCACCCAGCGACTGAGTTCGGCGACCCAGACGACGCGCGGGTCTTCGAATCCCCATTGCTCGCTGTCGACGTCGAAGTCAGGAGCGAGCAGAGGTTCGGTATCGATCGACCAGCCGTCGACGCCGTTGGCCGAGCGGGCGACGGTGAGATGTGAGATCCCGCGGAGGTCTTCGACGCGCGCGAGCAGGACGGTGTGGCCGTCCAGCACGGCGGCGGCCGGGTTGAAGACGGCGCTGACCGGATAGGGCCAATCCTCGGCGGTCAGGATCGGATTACCCGGGTGGCGATCGAAGAGCTCTCGCCCGCTCACGCCGCTACAGCCGCGCGGCTCGGTTCGCGGACCGACGTGCCGACACCGGCTGCGTCCAGCAGAAGTGCGGCGCGGTGAAATGCGAGCGTCGACTCGGCGCCTTCATTCGCGTTCAGGTCCTCTGTACCCAGCCCGTCGCTGCAGCCGCCGGTCGCAAAATCGTAGAGCGGACGATCGAGACGGTTACGTCCGAGGAACCATTCGAACGAGTGCCGAGCACGGATGCCGTGCTCGGCGTCGTGCGTGACGGCGAACGCCGCGAGCTCCGCTTCGACGAACGCGGCTGCGTCGAGCGGCTGTTCATCGCCGGCTCCTGGAGCCGCTTCGTTCCGTCGCCGTCCACGATGGCCGGGCAGGCGCAGCGTCCCTTGCTCGAGGCCGCACTCGTCGCCGAGCCAGCGCAGGGAATCGAGCCCGAGTTCGGTCAGTTCGTCACGTTCGAGCGCGCTGCCCCCGCTGAGCAGCGCCTGCGAGAGGCGCGCATTGTCGTAGCTGAGCTCGCCTTCGAACCATCGCCAGCCGTCCGAGGAGTTGCGCTCGTAGCCCTCCGCGAGCTGCTCGACCAGGCGCTCGAGCAGGTGCCGAGCCGGCTGATCGAGCCGGTCTGCGTCGAGGCGCGAGAGCCCGAGCACCGCGTATGCCGCTGTTCGCAGGGAGACGTCGCCGGCGAGCGCGCCGACGAGACGCTCCAATAGGTTGCGCGTCGGCTCGACGACAGCGGGAACCCAGGCGGTCGCAAGGATTTCTCCAAGCGCCCAGACCGAGCGGCCGACGTGATCGCCGAGGTGCGGCTCGTCGAGCCAGCGACGGTCGTAGCTCATGAAGTTGTGCATTCCACCCTCGCCCTCGGCGGCGTGCAAGAACGCGAGCGCCCGGTAGAGGGTCGATGTCCACGCCTGCTCGTCACCACGGCGCGCGAGCTCGAGTGAGACCATCGCGAGCCGCGAGACGTCGTCGACGCAGTAACCACTGTCGCGGTTGGGGATGATCCCGTGCGCGTGCTGCACGATGCCGACGTCGTCGACGAGGGTGAGCAGGTGATCGGTGCGCAAGCTCGTGAGCTGGAGCTCGGCGACGCCGACAGGCCTCCGGCGAGGCGCGAGCTCGTGAGCCTCTTGCAACACCGTTGCGGTCGCCTCGGCGACAGCCGGCCAGGCGAGCGACGAGCCGATCCGCCGAGCCTCGGCCCGCGCGGTCGCGAGGGTCTCCGGTTGCTCGAGGTAGTCGCAAACCGCGTCGGCGAGCGCTGCGGCGTCGTCGAAGGGCACGAGTCGGCCGGCGCCTGAGTCGAGTATGTCCTGTGCGTACCAGTACGGGGTGGAGACGACGGCGCATCCGGCCGCGACCGCGAACGTGAGAGCGCCGGAGGCGATCTGTTCCCGATTCCGATAGGGGGTGACGAACACGTCGGTCGCCGCGAGGAGATCCGAGAGCTCGTCGATGGTGAGGAACCTATCGTCGAACTCGACGTGTTCGGCAAGGTCGAGCTCGAGCACTCGTCGCTCGAGCTTCAGACGGTATTGCTCGCCTTCCCGGTGTGCAACGTCGGGATGGGTACGCCCGGCGATCACGTAGACGATCTCCGGATGCTGCTCGATCATCGCCGGCAACGCCTCGATCACGGTCTCCAGGCCCTTGCCCGGCGAGAGCAACCCGAACGTCGACAGCATGACGCGGTCGTCCGTCCGCGCGTAGGGGCCCGAAGAGCGAATGGCGCCATTCGCCGACGCACGCGCGGTGAGCCGCGCCGGCGCGCCGTGCGGCACGACTCGGATCTTCTCCTCCGGGCAAGCGCCGCATTGCACGAGCAGGCGCAGCGCGGTGTCGGTCATCACGATCACGAGTTCCGCTCGCTCGCAGAGGCCGGAGAGCACCGTCAACTGATGAGGCGTCGGCTCCGAAAGGACGGTGTGCAGCGTCACGACGAGCGGCTGCGTCAGTTCCTCGGTGAAGGACAGTACGTACTCGCCGTCGCGGCCGCCGAAGATCCCGTACTCGTGCTGCAGGAGCACGACATCGACGTCCAGCCGACCGAGCATCCGTGCGGCCCGCACATAGTCGCCGCGAACGCCCTGACCGACAGTCGCGAGCAGCCCGCGCCGCTGCGGACGCGAAGGCTCATTGACGATCGCGACGAAGTCGGCGCGGTCGACTCCATCAACGCCGTGCAGTGTCGCTCGCAAGTCCGCTGCGAACGTGCCGATCCCGCACGCACGCGGCGGATAGGTGGAGACGATTGCCGTACGCACGCGCTACCTGCCCGTAGCCGATCCCACGGCTACGAGCATCGCATCCATCCGCTGCGGCTCGTGCACACCGCCGCGCGCGGACACTCGCTTCCCGAATACACCGTTCGTCGCTGCGCGCAACCGTTCGAGGACTCGCCTCAGGTTCTTCCTCATAATCTCGCTCCCTCTCGTGACTCCCCGAAAGCAGCAAGCGGCGGCTCGTGCGGGAGTCTGAAACACGGGGACGCTCGGCGCACGGTAGCGCAAAAACCTCTGTGGAGAAAAAACTGGGCTACGATGAGAAGGCGCGCAGTCGCGCGCGAAGCCGCCGGGGCTCCGAGGTCCTCTCCGACTTACCTGATGACCTCGAGAGCGAGGAGCGCAACACTGCCACGCCCGTGCTGATGAAGTTGGCATCGTTTGCGAGACTTGCCTGGGCGCCCGGCCGCCGACGCTTGGTGGCCGGCGTCGTTTTCGCGGTGATCACGGTTGCGGCTTGCGTGTTGGTCGGCCAGCGGCTGACGCACTCGAGCTGGCCGCTTGCTCACGCAAGGACGCTTCTGGTCGCCATGGCCGCCGTCTGTTACTTCACGAGCTTCATCGCGCGGGCGCGCGGCTGGCACCGCTTGTTCCCGCGCCAGCAGCAGCCCGACCAGGCTCGCTGCTTGGCATCGGTCGGTGCCGCCGCGGCGAGCGGAGCCGTCTTGCCGTTCCGCCTCGACTACCTGGTCAAGATTGGGACCCTGCGCAGGCTCGGTGGAATCCGGATCGGGCTCGAGGCGATTGCGCTTTCGATCGTCTCGCTCGGGATGGTCGACGCGGTCGCGATGCTGCCCCTGTCGATCTCAGCAACCGCAACCAGCTCGGCAAGCTTCCGCGGGCCGCTGCTGATCGTCGTCGCCTTTGGCCTCGGCTGCTTTGCGCTGCTGCTGGCCAGCGCCCGGCTCGTGCGCCTGCCGTTGCTTCGCCGCAGCCCCCGTCTCCAACGCGTCTCCCACCACGTCTCTGCGCACAGAGGCCCGGGCCGGCGACGCAACGCAATTGTTGCCGGTATGTACCTCTTCACCTGCTGGACAACGCGAGCCGTCGGCAGCACCTTGCTGTTGAGCGCCCTCGGCTTCGCCTTTTCGCCGACGACAGCCCTCTGCGTGCTCTGCCTCAGCGCCGCGACAGGCGTCATCCCGATCACGGCCGGCGGCGCCGTAGCCAATGCCGGCGCCACCGCCGGCATCCTGCTCGCGCTCGGCGTCGGCAAGAACGTCGCGATCAACTTCTCCCTCGCCTCCGGCCTGCTCCTCGTCACAAGCGCCAGCGCTGCCGCAGTCTCCGGCCTCGCCGTCTCCCTCGCAAGCCGCGCACTCGCAAACAGACGCCCCGCGATCCTGCCTACGTAGCGCATCGCTCCCCGAGCATCGAGCGCCGCGACCCCTAGGCGGAATTCTCCGACGACTACAAAACTCGCTCGTGAACCGTCCGATCAGGTTCGGTCTGGGACCGCTACAGTCGATGGGCGCGTAGACCTAGCGCGGAAGCCGCCGGGGGCTCCGAGAACTTCCTCTCCGACTTGCAGACCGGGCCTGAGTGCACGGAGAGCGCTCGCCGCTGCGCGCTCTGAACGTCCAGAGCAAAAGTCTGAGGAGAGGAAGAGGTCATGGTCGTTCGGCCGCAACGTCGCCTCATCTCCCTGCACGGGCGTCTGGTTCGTGGGGAGAAGCGCGATGACGACGACGCACGTCGGCAAGGCTCTGCGAACAGGATCGTCCCCGCGGAGGCAGCGTGAGCCAGACCGAGCAAGAGATTGTTGAGGGGATCGGCTCCGATTACGCGATCAAGTATGGGTTTTCGGTCGCGGAGGATTATTTTTTCAAGTCGGGGCGTGGGGTCGACCATGAGTTGGTCGACGCGATTTCGTCGCATAAGGGCGAGCCGGATTGGATGCGGAAGTTCCGGCACAAGAGCCTGGACTATTTCCTGGCGCGGCCGATGCCGACCTGGGGTGGTGACCTGAGCGGCATCGATTTCGACAACATCTTCTACTACATCAAGCCGACCGAGAATCAGGCGAACTCGTGGGAGGATCTGCCGGCTGACATCAAGGATACGTGGGACAAGCTGGGGATTCCGGAGGCGGAGAAGAAGTATCTGGCCGGCGTG
>JBJMKF010000019.1:0-43669 GCA_045805965.1 Gaiellaceae bacterium | reverse complement strand
TGCTGGATCTCCTTCATGACCTTCTTCAGCCGCTCCTCGAACTCGCCGCGGTACTTCGAGCCGGCGACGAGGGCGGCGAGGTCGAGGCTGTAGATCTGCTTGCCCTTGAGGATCTCGGGCACCTGGTTCGAGGAGATCCGCTGGGCGAGGCCCTCGACGATGGCGGTCTTGCCGACGCCGGGCTCGCCGATCAGCACCGGGTTGTTCTTCTGTCGGCGCGCGAGGATCTGCATGATCCGCTCGATCTCGGTCTGGCGGCCGACGACCGGGTCGAGCTTGCCCTCCTGCGCCTGCTTGGTGAAGTTGCGGCCGAACTGGTCGAGCAGCTTCGAGGACTTCGACTTCTCGCCCGCGGGGCCGCCTGCGCCCGCCTGGCGGCGGCCGGGGCCCGACAGCATGCGGATGATCTCGTTGCGGATCTTTTCCGCGTCGGCGTCGAAGTCGAGCAGGATCCGCGCGGCAACGCCCTCGTTCTCGCGGACGAGGCCGAGCAGGATGTGCTCGGTGCCGATGTAGTTGTGGCCGAGGGACAGCGCTTCGCGCAGCGCGAGCTCCAGCACCTTCTTCGCGCGCGGCGTGAACGGGATCTGGCCCGTCGTGACCTCGTCGCCCTGGCCGACGATCCGCGCGACCTGCGCCCGCACTTCCTCCACCGTGATGTCCAGAGACTCGAGCACCCGTGCCGCAAGACCCTCCTCCTCGCGGAGCAGGCCCAGCAGGATGTGCTCGGTGCCGATGTAGTTGTGCTTGAGCGCACGCGCCTCGTCCTGGGCGAGGACGACGACCTGGCGAGCCCGTTCAGTAAAGCGCTCGAACAATTCCCTCGACTCCTTTCCCTAGTCCAACGCCGTCAACTGGTCGAAGGTTCGTCCATCGTAGCCAACTACCTTGTTCGTAAAGCGCAGCGGACCCGACCCTTACGAAGCCCGAACGCCCGTGTTGCAGATCGTCATCGGCTCGGCATACGCGCTGCATTAGGTAGCGACCTAGTCCCGCGCGCGGAGCGTCGGGAAGAGGATCACGTCGCGGATGGCGTCCTTGCCGAGCAGGATCATCGCCAGCCGGTCGACGCCGACGCCGCAGCCGCCGTTCGGCGGCATGCCGTATGACATCGCCTCGACGTAATCCGGATCGCCCGGCTCCGCCTCGGCTGCGCCTGCCTCGCGCTCCGATTCCTGCATGGCGAATCGCGTCGCCTGCTCCTCGGAATCGTTGAGCTCGCTGAAGGCGTTCGCGATCTCCATTCCGTTCACCACCGCCTCGAAGCGCTCGACGAGGGTCTCGTCGCCGTCCGTCGTACGGGCGAACGGCGAGAGCTCGATCGGCCAGTCGTAGACGATCGTCGGCTCGGTCAGCTCCGGCTCGACGAAATGCGAGTACGCATGGTCGGCGAGCTGCGACCAGCTGCGGTCGCTCGAGACGTCGACGCCCGCCTCGGTCAGCTTCGCGCGCAGCTCGGCCTCGTCGCGCGTCCAGACGCCGTGAGCCTCGAGCGCCTCGACGAAGCGCACCTCCTGCCACTGCGAGAGCTCGACCTCATGGCCGCGAAAGGTCATCTGTGTCCCGCCGTTCGTCGCCTCGGCGGCACGGCGTACGAGCTCCTTCAGCCGCGCAGCGGTGTCCTTGTAATCCGCGTACGCCTCGTACCACTCGACCTGGCTGAACTCCGGGGAGTGCTTGTACGAGTAGCTCTCGTTGCGGAAGTCCTTCGAAAGCTCGTAGACCTTCTCGAGGCCGCCGACGATGAGGCGCTTGAGGTAGAGCTCGTCGGCGATGCGGAGGTAGAGATCGGTGTCGAGAAGCTCGGAGTGCGTGACGAACGGCTCGGCGAAGCCGCCGCCGTAACGGGGTTGGAGGATCGGCGTCTCGACCTCGATGAAGCCCTCACCGTCGAGGTAGGAGCGGATCGCCGAGATCATCCGCGCGCGCTTGATCGCGTCGTCGCGCGATTCCTCGCTCATGAGGAGATCGAGGTAGCGCTTTCGGTAGCGAAGCTCGACGTCCTCGATCCCGTGGAAGGTGTCGGGAAGCGGTGAGCGGATCCGCGCGAGCACCTCGAGCTCGTCGGCCTGCAGCGAGGGTTCACCGCGGCGAGCGCGAGCAGGAGAGCCGGTCACGCCGACGATGTCACCGAGGTGAAGGTCGAGCTGTCCCGTCCGCTCTGCCGGGCAGATCAGCTGGATGCGGCCCGAGCGGTCGACGAGGTCGAGGAAGACGAGCTTCCCCATGTCGCGGCGCGCCATGACCCGGCCGGCCAGCCGGCGCTTGGTCGAGTCGTCGCTTGCACCCGGGTCGAGCTGCTCCGCTTCGGCCCGGACGGCCGCAACCTCGTCCCGGTCGGGGAAACGCTTCGGAGCGGCCATGGCCGCCGAGTCTAGTATCCGAGCGCCCGCAGGACTTCGGCTCGAATAGGACTGTTAAGCGGAGGGACACGCAGACTCGCGCGGCGCTGCCCTCCTCGCGAAGCAGCCCGAGCAGGATGTGCTCGGTGCCGATCTAGTGGTGCCGGAGCTCCCGCGCCTCTTCGTGCGGGAGGATCACGACCTACCGCGCGCGCCCCGTGAACCGCTCGAACACTCTCGAGTGGAGGCTAACGCTAGGCCGCTTTGACTTCCATGATCTTGAACTTCTTGGCCCCGCGCGGCGTCGGCGCCTCGACCACGTCGCCCTTCTTGTGGCCCATGATCGCCTTGCCGACGGGCGACTCGTTCGAAAGCTTCAGCTCGGCCGGATCCGCCTCGGCCGAACCGACGATGTGGTACTCGACCGTCTTGTTCGAGCCCATGTCCTTGAGCCGAACCTTCGTCCCGACCGAAACCTCGCCCGAGCGCATCTCCTTCCTCGTGACGACGCGCGCGTTCTTGAGGCGCTCCTCGAGCGTCGCGATCCGTGCCTCCAGATGCGCCTGGTCGTTCTTGGCCGAGTCGTACTCGGCGTTCTCGGCGATGTCGCCGAACTCGCGCGCGATGCGGATGCGATCCGCGACTTCGCGTCGCCGCACGGTCGACAGAAGCTCGATCTCCTCCTGGAGCTTCTTGTAGCCGGACGGCGTGAGGATGACTTCCTTCACCACTTCCTCCTGGACCCCAGAACATGAAACGGCCGGCGGCTTACCGGCCGTCGGCGGGGGCCGGATGGTACCCCCGCGATCAACGCTCGTCAATTCGCCGCCGATACCATCGCTCGATGCCGGCAAACCTCCAGCAACCGTGGGCAATCGGAAGCGTCGAGGTGCCGACCCGGATCGTCCTCGCGCCCATGGCCGGAGTCAGCATCCAGGCCTTTCGGCGGCAGGGACGGCGTTTCGGCGCGGGTCTCGTCTGCTCGGAGATGGTCTCTGCGGCTGGGATCGAGCACCGGAACGAGCGAACGTACGGCTACTTGCGCGTGGCGGGGGACGAGCATCCGCTCGCGATCCAGATCTTCGGCTCCGATCCCGGAGCGATGGCCGAGGCCGGTCGCATGGTCGAGGCCGCAGGCGCGGACATCGTCGACATGAACTTCGGCTGTCCCGTGCGGAAGGTGACGAAGACCGGCGCCGGCGCCCACCTGATGGAGGATCCGGCACTCGCGTGTCGCGTCGTCGAGGCGGTGGCGGGAGCTGTCGACGTGCCCGTCACCGTGAAGATGCGGCGCGGAATCGAGAACGGATCGCGCGCGTGCCTCGAGCTCGGACCGCGGCTTGTGGAGGCGGGCGCCGCGGCGCTCACGCTCCACCCCCGCTCGGCGCAGCAGATGTACACCGGCGAGGCCGACCACGCGCTCACGGCCGAGCTCGTCGAGCGCGTAGACGTCCCGGTGATCGCGTCCGGCGACGTCACGTCCCGCGAGAAAGCGCTCGAGGTGCTGGAGCAGACCGGCGCGGCAGCGGTCATGGTGGCGCGCGGCGCGCAGGGAAACCCGTGGGCGCTGCGGGAGATCATCGAAGGCGAGTCGTTCCGCCCGACCCGCGAGGAGGTGGCGGCCGAGCTCGTCGTCTTCATCCGCGAGGCCGTGCGAGAGCTCGGCGAGCAGCGCGCAGTCGGCTTTTTGAAGAAGTTCTACGGCTGGTACCTCGGCCAAGGCCGGTTCCCGAAGCCGTTCAAGCAGGAGCTCGTCCGGCTGAGAACGACGGAGGAGGTCGTGACGCGCCTCTTCGCCGCAGCACCCGGCGCGGGGCCGCTCGTCGACCGCCTCGAAGCGGAGCTGCCCGCAGCCGGGGACGAGGTGCTCGTCGACCGGCTTCCGATCTCGGTCTACGGCGGCGGGTGAGCGTGCGCATGCACGCGGACGAGGTCGACACCGACCCGTCTCTCGTGCAGCGCCTCGTCGCCGGCCAGTTCCCGCAGTGGTCGGATCTGCCGGTCGAGCCGGTCTTCCCGCTCGGCACCGACAACGCGAACTACCGGCTCGGCGCGGACAAGCTCGTGCGGCTGCCTCGCCAGCCTGGGAAGGTCGAAGGCCTCGAGCGCGAGCTCGAGTGGCTTCCGGTCTTTGCACCGGCCCTGCCGATCGCAGTGCCCCGGCCGCTCGGCCGCGGCGAGGCCGCAGAGGGATTCCGGTTCCCGTGGGGCGTGTTCACGTGGGCCGAGGGGGCAAACGTCGGTGTGGAGGAGGTCGCGCCGGAGACGTCGGAGGATCTCGCCGGCCTGATCCGCGCGCTCCGCAGCCTCGGCGCCGCCGATGCTCCCCCGGGGCTCCGCCGAGGCACGCTGCGCGAGCACGACGAGTGGGTGCGGGGCAGCGTCGCCAAATTCCACAGCGGCCACGACGGCGAAGGTCTGCTGGCGGCGTGGGAGGAGACAATCGACGCTCCGCCGTTTGAAGGGCCGCCGATCTGGTGCCACTGCGACCTCGACCTCCGCAACGTCGTCTTCCACGACGGGCGGCCGAGCGGCGTCCTCGATTGGGGCTGGGCGGGCGCCGGCGATCCGGCGAGCGACGCCGCCGTGGCGTGGAAGATGCTGCCGGCCGACGCGCGCGAGGCGTTCTGGGAGGCCCTCGGCGCCGAGGAGGCCGAGGTCGCACGCGCCCGCGGCTGGACGCTCCTGCAGTGCGCGGGGGCGCTCTCCTACTACACGCCCGAGAACAACCCGGCGCTCTTCTACGAGGCCGAGCGCTGGCTCAGCGAGATTCTTGGTTCCGCTCCCAGACGATCCGGAGGCCGGCGAGCGTGAGAAACGGCTCGACGTGGCCGATCGTGCGGGAGTGCGGCGCGATCAGGTCGACGAGCCCGCCGGTGCCGATGACGGGAGCCTCGGCGCCGAGCTCGCCGCGGATGGCGGCGACGATGCCGTCCACCTGCCCGGCGAAGCCGTAGACGAGCCCCGACTGCAGCGCACCGGCGGTCGTCTTGCCGATCACCTGCGGCGGCTCGACGTAGTCGACCTTGACGAGTCGGGCCGCGCGGGCGAAGAGCGCGTCCATCGACACCTCGATCCCGGGCGCCAGGACACCGCCCACGTATGCCCCGGACGGCGAGACGACGTCGAAGTTCGTCGAGGTCCCGAAGTCGGCGACGATCGCGGGCGCGCCGAAAAGCTCTTTCGCGGCAACCGCGTTGACGATGCGGTCGGGGCCGACGTCGCGCGGCGCGTCGTGCTCGATCGGGATCCCGGTGCGCACCCCCGGACCGACGACGAGAAGCTCCGCCTTGGCCCACCGCTCGGCGACGTGCTCGTATTCCGGGACGAGCCGCGGAACGGTGCAGGACAGGCAGATCCCGTCGATCGCGCCGAGGTCGAGGAAGTCCGCGAGCAGCGCGCCGAGCTCGTCCCCCGTGCGGTGGGCCTCGGTCGCGATCCGCCAGCGCTCGCCGCGCTCCGGCCCGTCGTAGAGGCCGAAGACGGTCTGCGTATTGCCGACGTCGACCGCGAGCAGCATCGCGGCGCGAGCCTAAAGTTCGTCGTCGCCGCGAAGCGGCTCGCCGATGCGCTCGGCGAGCGCCTCGGCCGTCAGCTGCGGCTCGTCGCCCTCGCCGCGCAGCTCCTCGATCGTGACGTCGCCCGAGGTGAAGACCTTCGCCCGCGGAATGATCCGCAGCGGCCGGTTCTTGTCCCAGACCCAGACGTCCTCGAGCTCGAGCTGGAAGAACGGAAGCCCGCCTGCCGCGGTCGGCGGTGCCTGCTGCACATCGAGCCGGTTACAGAGGTACGTCGCGTCCTGCGTCAGCACGCAGAAGCGGAAAAGCGAGAAGACGGCTTGGTACTCCTTCTTCAGCGCGAGCTCGAGCTCGGCCTCGTACTCGTCGAGATCGTCCAGGTGCGACATCGCGGTCAGTGTACCCCGCTCAATAGGCCCTCCACAGTGCCGCGACCGGGGATGACGAGCCCCGGATCCAGCTCGGCAAGCGGCTCGAGGACGAAGCGACGCTCGTGCAGGCGGGGGTGCGGAACGGTGAGGCCGGGCTCTGCAACCCGCTCGTCGCCGTAGAGCAGGAGGTCGAGGTCGAGCGTTCGCGGTGCGTGCTCCCCAGGGACTCGGATGCGGCCGAACTGCTGCTCGACGGCGCGCAGGCGGTCGAGGAGCTCGCCCGCCTCGAGCGCCGTGTCGATGGCTGCCGCGCCGTTGAGGAAGGGCGGCTGCTCCCCCACTCCCACTGGGTCCGTCTCACGCAGCGTCGAGACCGCGACGACCTCGATTCCCTCCTCGTCGCCGAGGGCGGCGACGGCCTCGCGCAGCGTGCGCTCGCGATCGCCGAGATTGGCACCGAGACCGACGTAGGCGCGCGTCACGGTCTTGTGACGGTGGCTGCCACCGTGCCGTCGAGCCCTGCCGGCCGCACCTCCGGCTTTCGAACGCGCACGCGAACGCGCACCGGAGCGAATCGTCTCTCGAGCTCGTCGGCAACGGCAGACGCGAGCGCCTCGAGCAGGTTGAACTGCTTCGCGTCCGAGACCTGCTGCACGACACGCGCAACCTCGACGTAGTCGACCGCGTCCTCGAGCCGGTCGCTCGTGCCGCGCTCCCCCACTGCCAGCTCCACGTCGAAGACGAAGTCCTGTCCGCGCGCGCGTTCCTCGTCGTGGACGCCGTGGCGGCCGAAGACGCGCAAGTCGTGAACCTCGACCGTGATCACGCGACGGCGGCCGCGACGGTGAGGGCGTCGACGTGCGGCTTGACGTCGTGCACGCGCAGAATCGTCGCGCCTCGCTCGAAGGCGGCGACCGCGGCCGCGACGCTCGCGCCGAGTAGATCGTCAGATCCGGTGAGGCTTCGCAGCGAGCTCTTCCGGGAGAAGCCGACGAGCACGGGCCGTCCCAGAGCGAGGAGGACGTCGAGGCGCCGCACGAGCTCGAGGTTGTGCGCGACCGTCTTGCCGAAGCCGATGCCGGGGTCGAGGCAGATCCGCTCCTGGGAGATGCCGCGCGCGACCGCGAACGCCATCCGCTCATTCAGGAACGAGGCGACCTCCTGCGCGACATCGTCGTAGCGCGGCTCCTCCTGCATCGTCCCCGGCTCGCCCTGCATGTGCATGAGGCAGAGATACGCGCCGGAGGCGGCCACGACGTCAGCGACCTCGGGATCGCCGCGGAGGGCCGTCACGTCGTTGACGAGGATTGCGCCGCGCTCGAGTGCCGCACGCGCCACCGAAGCCTTCGAAGTGTCGATCGAGAGCGGCACCTCGCCGCCGAGCCGATCGAGCACGGGCACCACGCGCTGCAGTTCCTCCTCCACGGACACGCCTGCCGAACCGGGGCGCGTCGACTCCCCGCCGACGTCGACGATCGCAGCTCCGTCCTCGACCATACGGCGCGCCGCCGCGGCCGCAACGTCCGGATCGAGATGGATGCCGCCGTCGGAGAACGAGTCGGGCGTGACGTTCACGACACCCATCACGGACGGGCGTAAAAACCGCTCTTCGATCGGGATCACGGCGCAAATCCTCGCATGCGCCTGCCGGAATGGCTAAAGCAGTTCGATTCGGCTGCCGACAACCGGCTTGCGATGATCGACGATCGCCTTCTCGACCACTGGCAGCGCGAGAGCGCCGCCCGCGCCCGGCTCAGGGACTCGCTTCCGGCGTCGTGGCGCGACGATCCCCGGCCGAACATGGACGTCGTGCGCGAGCTCTACATCGAGGCGATGCTCCGCCTGAAGGACTCGCACGTGCATCCGATGGCAATCGGCGACGACGACCGCTGAGCAGCTAGAGCGCGCGTAAGCCTCAGGCTCGGAAGTCGCGCGCTCCGGCCGTGCGCGACGTGCTCGGCCGGGAGCTAGCTGCCGCCGTGTTCCGTCGCGAGGATCGGTAGTGAGGGCATAGCCGCCCGGCGCTCGTCGAACTCGGACAGCGTGAGGCTCACCAGCGTGTGGCAGCCGAGCTCCGGGCACTCGCAGATGAACTCCCAGGTCTGGCTCGCCGGGCCGTCGGCGGCCAGCGTGCGGATCGAGTCATTGACGTGCGCGAAGACTCCATTGTTCTCCATGGCCCCCCTCCCTGATCGCCTGCTAGGGTTCATGTGACTGACTAACCGTGATATTTGATGCGTGAAAATCTATACATGATTCTGAGATCGTATGTCAAGCGATAACGAGCGCAAGACCTGGACGTTCCTCACCAACCACGCCCAGATCCTGCTGTGCCTCGCCGAGACGCCCGACGTCCGGCTGCGCGACGTGGCCGAGCGCGTTGGCATCACCGAACGCGCGACCCAGCGCATCCTCGCCGAGCTGATCGAAGCCGGCTACGTCAAGACCGAACGCATCGGACGGCGGAACCGGTACACCGTCGACCGCGACCATGCGATGCGGCACTCCGCACAGCTCGACTACCGGATCGGCGCCCTCCTCGAGGCGCTGACGTAGCCCTAGCTGTTGGCGGGATCCGGGCCCTGCATGGCCGAGCCCGGCAGCGGGAACGGCCGCGGGCGCGGGCGCTCGCGCTTGGGCTCCTGCTGCGGCTCCGGTGCGTCTGGCTCCGCCGGCGCCTCGTCCGGGAAGACCGTCGCTTCGTCCTCGCCCGCGAGTAGGCGCTCGAACTGGTCCTTGTCGATCGTCTCGTGCTCGATGAGGATCGTCGAGATCTTGTGCAATTCATCCATGTGCTCGCGCAGAACGGCGAGCGCAAGCTCGTGTCCCTCCTCGATCACGCGCCGGATCTCGTCGTCAATCTCGCGCGCGATCTCCTCGGAGTAGTCGGCCTCGGCGCCGTAGTCACGGCCAAGGAACGGCTGATCATAATTCCGGCCGAGCACGCGCGGGCCGAGCTTCTCGCTCATCCCGAAGCGCATGATCATCTGCTTCGCCGTCTGCGTGACCTTCTCGAGATCGTTCGCCGCGCCGGTCGTGACCTCGTGGAAGACGATCTCCTCCGCCGCACGGCCACCGAGCGTCATGCCCATCTGGTGCATCAGCGCGGTGCGCGTCGTGAGGTACTTGTCCTCGGTCGGCAGCGAGATCGTCAGCCCGAGCGCCTGGCCGCGGGAGACGATCGTGATCTTGTGGACGGGATCGGTGTGCTCGAGGAAATGGCCGACGAGCGCATGGCCCATCTCGTGGTAGGCGGTGATCTTGCGCTCGTGCTCCGAGAGGAGCCGCGCCTTCTTCTCCGGACCGGCGATGACACGCATGATCCCCTCCTCCAGTTCCTCCTGCTCGATGATCTTCTTGCCGCGGCGCGCGGCGAGCAGCGCTGCCTCGTTGACGAGGTTCGCGAGGTCGGCGCCGGTGAATCCAGGGGTGCCCGAGGCGAGCGTGTCGAGATCGATCTCGGGCGCCAGCGGCTTGCCCTTCGTGTGCACCTCGAGGATCTTGCGGCGCCCGAGCCGGTCGGGCCGGTCGACGACGATCTGGCGGTCGAAGCGGCCGGGGCGCAGCAGTGCCGGGTCGAGAATGTCGGGCCGGTTCGTCGCGGCGATGAGGATGATGTTGTCCTTCATCTCGAAGCCGTCCATCTCGACGAGCAGCTGGTTCAGCGTCTGCTCGCGCTCGTCGTGGCCGCCACCGAGGCCGGCACCGCGATGGCGGCCAACCGCGTCGATCTCGTCCATGAAGACGATGCACGGCGATGCCTGCTTCGCCTGCTCGAACAGGTCGCGCACGCGCGAGGCGCCGACGCCGACGAACATCTCGACGAAGTCGGAGCCGGAAATCGAGAAGAACGGGACGCCTGCTTCGCCCGCGACCGCTCTCGCGAGCAGCGTCTTACCGGTGCCAGGCGGGCCGTAGAGAAGGACGCCCTTCGGGATGCGCGCGCCGAGCGCCTGGAACTTCTTCGGGTTCTCGAGGAACTCCTTGATCTCCTGCAGCTCCTCCACCGCCTCGTCCACACCGGCCACGTCCTTGAAGCCGATCTTCGGCGCGTCGGGCGTCATCCGCTTCGCGCGCGACTTGCCGAAGCTCATCACCTTCGAGCCGCCGCCCTGCACCTGGTTCATGAGGAAGATCCAGAACCCGAACAGGAGGACGAACGGCAGCAGGCTCGTGAGAATCGACCACCATGGCGACGTGCCGACACCCTTCG
This sequence comes from Gaiellaceae bacterium, assembly GCA_045805965.1. Lineage (GTDB taxonomy): Bacteria > Actinomycetota > Thermoleophilia > Gaiellales > Gaiellaceae > Palsa-739. Next base: position 33,225 of record JBJMKF010000019.1, on the reverse strand, counting down.
AGTTGAAGATGACGCCGTTGTCGACCATCGACTTCTCGAGCTGCGCCTCGGCCTGTGGCGACGCGTAATGGACGCTGTAGTGCTGACCCTGCTTGTCGGTCAACGTGAGCGACTGCTTGTTGGGGTCGATCGTGACCCCGGCGCTGCTGACGTCGTTGCTGGCGATGAGCTGGTAGACCTTCGACGTCGTCGTCGCGGTGTTCTTGCTGCTGTGCGTCCCCAGCGTCTGCAACGCGAGCCAGACGAGGGCCGCGATGATGACGAGCGGGAAGAGCGCGCTACGGAAGAAGCGATTCACAGGTTCTCCCGCCTGAGGGTACCACCGCCATGCCTCTGTAACGGTGTCGCGGAGCCGGGAGCTACGCGCCTTCGAGCACGAGCGACTCGTCGAGCACGCCGACATACGGGAGATTCCGGTAGCGCTCGGCGAAGTCGAGCCCGTAGCCGATCACGAAGCGGTTCGGAATCTCGAAGCCGGTGTAGCGCACGGGCACGTCGATCTCGCGCCGCTCCGGCTTGGTCAGGAGGGCGCAGACTTCGAGGCTCGCGGGCTCCCGCGCCTCGAGATTCCGGACGAGATACGACAGCGTGAGGCCCGAGTCGATGATGTCCTCGACGACGAGCACGTGCCGTCCTTCGATGTTGATGTCGAGGTCCTTGAGGATCCGGACGACCCCCGAGGAATCGGTGGACGCGCCGTAGCTCGAGATGGCCATGAAATCGATCTCACACGGCACCGTCAGGTGGCGCATCAGGTCGGCCAGGAAGAAAACGGCGCCCTTGAGGACGCCGACGAGCAGCAGGTCGCGACCCTCGTAGTCGGAAGAGATCTCCGCGCCCAGGTCCGCAATGCGGCGCTGGAGGTCGTCCTCCTCGATCAGGACCTCGGTCACTGCGCGCTCGAGCTCAGTCGCGGACAGCGTCCACCTCCGGGTGCTCGACGATGCCCGGCACCGCTACGACCTCGTCACCGCGCACGACGAGCGGCCACGCATCGCGGTCCGAGCGCGGCACCTTCGCATCGACGAACACGTCCTGGATCTTCCGCCTCCTACCTGCGAGTCGGTCGCCGGGCCTCCATCCACGCACTCTAAGCCCTTGGAGCTCCGAGCGGATAGTCCACTCGCCCCAGCGAATCTCGCCGGCTAGCTCGACCGGGCTGCGCTCGAGCCAGAGCCGCTCATGCTCGCGCACGGCCTGGAGCCCACCGCCGAGGTCGACGCGCTTCGAGCCGACGGGCGCTCTGAGCAGCTCGGCGAGCGCCGGTGGAAGCGTGGCGCGGGTGTCGAGGGCGCGCAGGAGGTTCTCGTCGGCTGCCGGATGCAGACGGCGGAGCAGCGGGAGGATCTCGTCCCGGATCAGGCCCCGCTTCGTGTCGGCGTTCGAGACGTCGAGGTGGAAGTCGAGCCCGGCCGCGCGGCAATACGCCTCCGTCTCCTCCCGCCACAGCGGCAGAAGCGGGTGCACGACGCCGTCGTCGCTGCGCGGCGCCATGCCCGTCGCCGCACCGCGGGCGACGAGCCGGTAGAGGATCGTCTCGACCTGGTCCGACGCGGTGTGTCCGGTTGCGCGCAACCCATCGCGGCCGACACGTTCGTAACCAACAGAGCGCCGCTGCTCACGGAGAGCCGCCTCGGAGAGGCCCCGGCCGTCGAGCTCCACCACCTCCGCCTCGAGCACCTCGGCGCAGAAGCGGGCGTCCTCGTCGGAGTCCGGGCCGCGGAGCTTGTGGCTCACGTGGAGCGCAGAGACGCGGTAGCCGAGCGAGCCGAGCACGTGCCAGAGGCAGGTCGAGTCGGCGCCTCCCGAGACGAAGCACGTAACTTCGCCGGCGGGCGGAATCAGCTCGTGCTCGCGGATGAACCGCTCAACTCGGTCGCGGAGCTCCTCCATCTGCGGATTGTGACGGCTCCTCACGCCATGGCCCAAACGAACACGTCCCGGTGCCAGGCACCGTCTGAGACGGAACGGGCAGGTGGTCAGAAGACGAGCGAGCGATACGTCAGCTCGCGGGTCATTCCGATCGAGTCGTACAGGCGCAACGCGGGATCGTTCTCGGGACGCACGAAGAGGCAGACGGCCGGGACGTGCTCGAGCAGCAGCCGGCAGAGATCGGCGAGCGCCCGGCGCGCGTAACCGTGCCGCCGTGCCCGCGGGTCGACCCAGACCTGTTGCAGCTGCACCGCCGCCGGCGTCCACGCCGACGCCTCGGCCTTGAACCGGATCACGCCGTCCTCGAGCCAGAGCCAGGATCGCCCCTCCTCGATCTGCTGGCGCGTTCGCCAGCGGAACCCTTCGGCGTCGCGCTTGAGCGGATCGATCCCGATCTCCTCGCGATGCGCGTCGGCACACGCAGGTACGAGCAGATCGAGGTCGAGGAGACGGGCCGGGCGGAGCCCCGTCTCTCCCGGCGCCGGAGGCTCGCGCAACGCAAAGACGGGCTGCCCGGGGCGATCGTCGCGCGGCCGCGTCATCCCGCGCCGGGCCGCCTCCCACAGCTCGCCGACCGCCCGCTCCTCGCCGATCATCATCCGGGCTCCCCCGTGGGCGGCCGCGTCGGCGAACGCGCCGCAGCCCTCACCCGACGGAACGACGTTGGCGCCTACGTGGCAGAGAGCCTTGAGCCAACCGTTGGGCTCGGCGAGGCCCGAAAAGCGCCCGAGCCCACGCCGTGCGATGTCCTCGAGGAACACGCGCTCCACCGGCTCCTCGGCGCAGAAGGCGAGGACCTGGTCGAGCGTCGGCGAAACCGTTTCCGGCACGGCCGGATCATTCCCCACCGGGCGCGCACGCGCCCGGGGTTTGCCGCCGGGCGTCGCCGGCTCTGCCGGTGACGCTTCCAGCACGAAGTTAGAGTCGCGCCATGCCAATTCATCTCCGAGCTGACCCCGGCGACTACGCCGACGCCGTCCTCCTCCCTGGCGACCCGCTGCGCGCGACGTACATCGCCGAGACGTACCTCGACGCCCCGAAGCAGGTGAACGGCGAGCGCGGACTGCTCGGCTACACCGGCACGTGGGAGGGAAAGCCCGTGTCGGTGCAGGGCACGGGGATGGGCTGTCCCGGCGCGACGATCGTGTTCGAGGAGCTGATCCAGCTCGGATGCACGAGGTTGATGCGCGTCGGCACCTGCGGCGGTCTCCAGCCCCACCACGCGCTCGGCGACCTGATCGTCGCGCTGACCGCCGTCCCGGCCGACTCGACGGCACAGCACCTCGTCGGAAAAGAGCCGCACTGCCCGACCGCGTCGTGGGAGCTCATCCACGGCGCCGTGCACGCGGCGAAGGGGCTTGACCAGCCGATGCACGTCGGTCCGATCGTCTCGAGCGACGTCTTCTACAACTCCGACGACGGCCAGTACGCGCGGTGGTCGAGCCGGGGCGTCCTCGGTGTCGAGATGGAAGCGGCGGCGCTCTTCACGGTCGCGGCGCTCGGCGGGATCGGCCGGGTGCAGGGCATCCACGGCGGTTGTTTGCTCACGGTGTCGGACATCGTCGTCGAGGGTGTTTTTCAGCGGATCTCCGACGACGAGCTGCGCGCCGCAGTCGACCGCATGACCCGCGTCGCGCTCATGACCGTCACCGCCGATTAGCGTCCTCTTCCTTGTCAACCCCGCGTCCGGGAACGGCGCGACGGGCAAGCGCTGGCCGAAGCTGAGCCAGCGGGCGGCCGAGCTCGGCCTGCAGGGCGAGGAGGTGCTGTCGAAGTTCCCGGGACACCTCGCCCAGGCCGCGCGCGAGTCGCACGGCTCGCTCCTCGTCGTCGTCGGTGGAGACGGGACCGTGAGCGAGGTCGTCGACGGCGTCGCGGGTACCGGTGCGGAGATCGCGCTCCTGTCCTCCGGCACGGGCGAGGACTTCGGGCGCACGCACAGCGTTCCGGACAGCTTCGACGACGCTGTCCGCACAGTGCTCGACGGCGAGACGAGGACGATCGACGTCGGCCGCGTCGAGTGCGAGGGCAGCCCAGGCCGCTTCTTCGCGAACGTCGGCTCGGCGGGGATGAGCGGCGCCGTCGCGCGGCGGGCGAACGGCATGTCGAAGGCGCTCGGCGGCAAGGTGACGTTCTTCTACGCGCTCACGCGCGAGTTCCTCGCCTGGCAGAACACGCAGGTCGTGGTCGAGCTGGACGGCGGCGTCCGACGGGAGGGCCGCCTGCACGACGTGATCGTCGCGAACGGGAACTTCCACGGCGGGGGCATGAAGCTCGCGCCCGACGCGCGACAGGACGACGGCCTCTTCGACGTCGTGACGATCGGCGACGTCAACAAGCTCGACTTCCTCACCACGGCGCCGAAGCTGTACAGCGGCCGTTACCTCTCGCACCCGAAGGTCGAGCTCTTGCGGTCCTCGACCGTTGTGATCAGCGCAGCCGAGCCGCTGCCGCTCGAGGTGGACGGCGAGCCGATCGGGACAACGCCGGCGCGCTTCGAGATCGTGCCGGCCGCGCTGCGGCTACGGGTGCCTGCTGCGTAGCGCCGCAGGAGCGGCCGTCGCAGCGTTCGCGGCGCTCGCCGGACTCGTCGCCTCGGGAGCGCTGACGGGCCTCGACCAGTGGGCCGTCGATCACGCAGTGCCGTTCGCGGGCGGGTCGTCCCGGCCGCCGACGTTCTCGGAGTCGGTCGTGCCCCTTCTTCACGCGCAGTTCCATCCGCTCGGCGCCGGGATCGCTCAGATCGCGACCCTGCCCGGACAGGTCGTCATCTCGTTCCTGCTCGTCGTCGGCGCGGCGTGGAAGCTCCGGAAAGCCACGTGGATCGCGGCGTGGGTGGCCGCGGTGGCCGTAGAGCTCGCTTTCCGCCATGCCCTTACCCGACCGGCGCTTTACCGGCACGGCGTGCATCTCGTCGCGTTCGACACGTCGTGGCCGAGCGGCCACGCCCTACGTAGCGCGATCGTCGCCGCCGCGCTCGCGGCCGCCTGGCCGCGCCTTCGCATCCCGCTCCTGGTCTGGCTCGCGGCCGTCGTGGGGCTGCTCGAGCTGGCTGGATTCCACACGCCGACGGATCTCGCCGGCGGATTACTCCTCGCGTCGGCCGCCGTCGCGCTCGAGCAATCAGGGCTTCTTGGGCGCTGGGCCGCTCTTCGGCGGAGCTGGCGGCGGACTCGTGCGACGACTTGATGCGCGCGACGGCGCCTTCGAGAGCGAATCGAACTTCTTCTCGAGCGCACTCAGCCGGCTCTCGAGCTCCTCGAACCCGCGCGTCCGCCGCTGGAGCTCGTCGACCTTGTCGCCCAGAGCCTTGAGCGCCTGGAGGGCACGGTCGGCACCCGGCGCGTCGGCAAGCCGCTGAACAGCCTCCTCACTCAGGTCGGCCAGCCGACCCAGCAGATCCTTGTTCCGATCAGCCATCGCTCCTCCTCGCTCGTTCCGGCTCGACGATACCGAGTGCAGTCGCGAGCCCGCGCAGCGTTTCACCCGCACCGGCGTCGAGAACCAGCTCCGCGCGGGAATCCCACGGCGTCACACCGCGGTTGACAATCGCGAGCGCGCAGCCTGCGGACAGCGCGTCGCCCGGCAATGCGGCGACCGGATGGACCTCGAGCGACGAGCCGACGACGAGGAGAAGACCCGCCTCCCTCGCAAGCTCCTGTGCGCGCGCGATCGCGGCGACCGGCAGCAGCTCGCCGAACATCACGACACCCGGCTTGAGGAGCTCCCCGCACTCCGGGCACGCGGGGACCGGAAGCAACTCGACGGCGACCGCCATCGGCACGCGAGCTCCACACTGGATGCACTCCGCCTCGCGCAGGGAGCCGTGAACCTCGACGACGTCGCGCGACCCGGCGCGCCCGTGAAGTCCGTCGACGTTCTGCGTCACGATCGCCCGGATCCAGCCCTCCTGCTCCAGCTCCGCGAGCGCGCGGTGCCCGCCGTTTGGCTCGGCCTGGGCGAGCGCGTCGAGCCGGAGCGCGTAGAACTCCCAGACCCGCGCGGGATCGCGCCGGAGCGCATCGATGTGCGCGACCTCGACGGGGTCGTAACGCGCCCAGACTCCCTCGGCCGAGCGGAAGTCGGGAATCCCCGACTCCGTGCTGATGCCGGCGCCCGTGAGCACGACGCACGGCTGACGCTCCCGCAACAGCTCTGCCAGACGGTCGACGCTCATGTCGAGATACTGAACGGGAGATGCACGGTTACACGTTCTCGGTCCCGATTCGTGTGCGCTTCGCGGACACGGACGCGCAGGGCGTCGCGCACAACTCGGCGTACCTCGTCTGGTTCGAGGTCGCTCGCGTCGAGTACCTGCGCACGTTCGCCGGCGGCTACCAGGCGTTGCGCGACCACGGGATCGAGGCACTCGTCCTCGAGTCGCTTTGCCGCTATCGCGTTCCCGCGGTGTTCGACGACGAGCTCGTGATCCACACGCGCTGCGTCGGCCTGCGTGGCGCTCGCTTCCGGTACGAGTACGCGATCGTCCGCGGCGACGAGCTCGTCGCCGACGGCCATACCGAGCACGCCTGTGTCGACGCGATGACGCTGCGGCCAACGGGCACGCCCGACTGGCTCGTCGCGGCGATCGAGGCTGCGGAGAGCGGCTAGCTCTTCGGCGTGTAGATCTCTCGTGCGATCACGAGACGCTGGATCTGCGACGTGCCCTCGTAGATCTGGAACAGCTTCGCGTCGCGCATCAGCTTCTCGACCGGGTACTCCTTGATGTAGCCGTACCCGCCGAGCACCTGGACGGCGTCGGTCGTGACCTTCATCGCCGTGTCGGCGGCGAACCGCTTCGCAAAGGACGAGTGGAGCGTCGCCTCGCGCCCCATTCCGTTGTCGAGCATCCAGGCGGCCTGCCAGCACAGCAGGCGCGCGGCCTGGATCCCGGTCGCCATGTCCGCGACCATGAAGCCGACCGCCTGGTGCATCGCGATCGGGACGTCGAACGTGACGCGCTGCTTCGAGTACTCGAGCGCGTGCTCGTACGCCGCCTGCGCGACGCCGACCGCACCGATCGCAGTCCCGGGCCGGGTGAAGTCGAGCGTCGCCATCGCGATCTTGAAGCCGTCGCCCTCCTCGCCGAGCCGGTTCTCCGCAGGAACGCGAACGTCGTGGAGCGCGAACGCGGACGTGTCTGTCGCGCGCTGCCCCATCTTTTCGAGGTGCTTCTCGATCGTGACGCCGGGCAGATCCATGGGGACGATGAAGGCCGAGATCCCGCGGCGACCGCCAGCCGCGTCCGTCTTCGCGAAGACGACCGACCACCGGGCGTGGCCTGCGTTCGTGATGAACGTCTTCGAGCCGTTGAGGACGTACGCGTCGCCGTCGCGCACCGCCGTCGAGCGCAGCGCGGCGACGTCGGAGCCTGCGCCCGGCTCCGTGAGCGCGAATGAGCAGAGGATCGGCTGCTCGGCGAGCGGCGGTAGCCAATGCGCTCTCTGCTCGGGCGAGCCGAACAGGATGACCGGAGCGGAGCCGAGACCGTTGGCCAGGATCGACGTCCCGATCCCCGTGCAGCCCCAGTTGATCTCCTCGCCGACAAGCATGCCGTCGAACGCGGAGAGGCCGAGCCCGCCGTACTCGGCAGGCACTTGGAGGTTCATCAGGCCGAGCTCGTGAGCGTGCGCGATCAGCTCCGCGGGATGGCGCTGCTCGGCGTCGTGCGCGGCTTCACGTGGCCGGATCTCCCGCTCGGCGAACGCGTGGGCGAGTCGGCACAGTTCCTTTTGCTCCTCCGTGAGGGAGAAGGAAACGCCCGCTGCGGCAGCCGCCGTGCTCTCTTCGATTGCGACCATGCGGTCCTCTCGCCACGCTTGATTGACTGGTCAGTCAAACGATAGCTCGGGAACGGGAAACCGACTAGATCCGTACGATGCCGGGGTGGCGACGACCGCGAAAAAGGCCGAGGTCGACCCGCGCGACTTCCTCGCGCTCGACGCCCTCCTCGACGACGACGAGCGCGCGATCCGCGACACCGTGCGACGGTTCGTGCGCGAGCGGATCCTGCCCGAGGTCGGCGACTGGTTCGAGCAAGCGATCCTGCCGCGAGAGCTCGCTCAGGAGTTCGGGCGGCTCGGCCTGTTCGGGATGCACCTCGAGGGTTACGGCCTGCCGGGCGCGAGCTCCGTGATGTACGGCTTGACCTGCATGGAGCTCGAGGCCGGCGACTCGGGCGTGCGCAGCTTCGTCTCCGTCCAGGGCTCGCTCGCGATGTTCGCGATCTGGCGCTGGGGCTCGGAGGAGCAGAAGCAGCGCTGGCTGCCGCCGCTACACACGGGCGAGGCGATCGGCTGCTTCGGCCTGACGGAGCCCGACGCGGGGTCCGACCCCGGCTCGATGCGCACGACGGCGAAGCGCAACGGCTCCGACTGGATCCTCAACGGGTCGAAGATGTGGATCACGAACGGCACGATCGCCGACGTCGCAGTCGTTTGGGCGCGCACCGGGGACGGCGAGATCAACGGCTTCCTCGTCGAGCGCGACATGAACGGCTTCGAAGCGCCGGAGATGCACAAGAAGATGTCGCTTCGCGCGTCGGTCACGTCCGAGCTCGTGCTGCGCGACGTGCGCGTGCCCGAGGAGAACCGCTTCCCCGAGGTGAACTCGCTGCGCGGGCCGCTGTCGTGCCTCAACGAGGCGCGGTACGGCATCGTCTGGGGCTCCGTCGGCGCGGGCCGCGCGTGCTTCGAGGCGGCGCTCGACTACGCGAAGGAGCGGATGGTCTTCGGCAAGCCGATCGCCGGCTACCAGCTCACGCAGCAGAAGCTCGCCGAGATGGCGCTCGAGGTGAACCGCGCCTCTCTGCTCGCACTCCACCTCGGCCGCATGAAGGACCAGGGGACGCTGCTGCCCGAGCACGTCTCGATGGGAAAGATGGGCAACGTCCGTGGCGCGCTCGAGGTCTGCCGGACCGCGCGCACCGTCCTCGGCGGCAACGGGATCACGCTCGAGTATCCCGTGATCCGGCACATGAACAACCTCGAGTCCGTCCTCACGTACGAGGGGACCCACGAGGTGCACACGCTCTCCGTCGGCAAGGCGCTGACCGGAGAGAACGCGTTCCGCGCCTGAGGCCGGTGGCAGGCACTGCACGTCTTTGTAACGGCGGATTGCGCTTGCCCGAACGCAGCAGCGCTGCACGCGTGACGGTTTCGTGACGGTGGCTGCTACCGGTCTTCCTGCTAGAGCCCAGGTCCTTCGCGGGGCGGAAGAGGGCTCTGGGGTAGGCCGTCGCGCGGCTCGCCCTCGTTGTACGCCGAGGGAGCGACGTCGTTCGGGCCGTCCGGATAGAAGACGCTCGCGAGCCGCTGGATCTGCAGCCGGCCCGGGCCGAGCTCGTACTGGCCGCCGCCGTACAGCTGGATCCGGCGCTCCTCGCATGCTTCGATGGTCTCGAGGAGTTCGCGGACCGTCCCGAACCGCGACGGCTTGATGTTCAGCCAGCGCGGCTCGAGCGGCAGGCCATCGAGATCGGCAAGCGAGTGGATCGGCGCGTCGAAGCTCAGGCGATCCTCGGCGCCGGCGAGGGCTTCGCGCAGCCCGTCCTCGAGCCACGCGTCCTCGACGATCACGTCGGGGAGCTCCTCCACGATCGCGACGTACAGCTCGGGATCTGGCGCGAGATCGACGCTCGTCCCGCGGTAGTAGGCCTTCAGGTCGACGACGCGGACGCGGTCGAGCTCGCGAAGCCGCTGCAGGAACGGCCGATCCCAGTCCGTCTCTGCGTCGAGCTTGAACTCCAGCTGCGGCGCGATCGCCAGCCACCGATCCGGCGTGGCGCGAGTCGAGACGACGAAGCGCACCGGATGCTCCTCGCGCTCGAGAGCCTCACCGAGGCCGAGCTCGTTCTGCCGCAGCGCGAGATCGAGGAGCGCGCTCTCGAACGCCCAGCGGCGGTGATCCTGACCCGTGTGGTTCTCGGGATCGCCGCCCCAAAGCTCGAGCTCGTCGAGATGTCGCGAGATGTCGCCGAAGCTCCACGTCCCGGCGAGCATCAGGTCGGTCGGCACGTGGTCGTGATCGTCGGCGCCGTACGTGACGTCCTCTCCCTCGCCGTTTGCGCCGTCGCCGTCGAGCACGACCGCCGTGGTCACGCGTGTCCAGCCGGATGGCGTGCTCGACTCGCGCCGCTGTAGCGCGTAGCCGTCGACCTTGACCGTGAGCCCGGCCACGGATTCCCAGAGCGACATACTGCGAGCATATGAGGCGAAGCCTGTTTGTCACCGCGGTGACCGCTCTCGCGCTCGCGGGAGCGGCGGCAGCCGGGTTGCCGAAAGCGGGGGCGCTCGTGCCGGGGCGCTCGCTCGGCGGCATCCGGCTCGGGGAATCCGCGCGAGCCGTCCGCGCCTCGCTCGGCCGTTCCTACGGCACGTGCCGCGGCTGTCCGCGCAGCACCTGGTACTTCACGTACCGGCCCTTCACCCAGCCGGGGCTCGCGGTCGAGTTCGACCGAGGTCGCGTCTCCGCGGTGTACACGCTTTGGAGCCCGCGGGGCTGGCACGGGCCGGGCGGCCTCAGATTCGGTACGACGCCGCTCACCGTGCACAACCGGGTCGGCACGCTGCGCACGGTCGGCTGCGACGGCTACACGGCACTCGTCCGGGACACGTTCCAGGCCCGCACCGCGTACTTGCTCTACGCCGGCCGGCTCTGGGGCTTCGGCCTCTTCCGCCGCAGCGCGGATCCATGCCGATGAGCATCCAGCTCGAGGACGTCGAGCGAGCGGCGCAGCGCCTCGCGGATGTCGCCCACCGCACCCCCGTCCTCGCGTCGCGAACGCTCGACGAGCTAACCGGCGCGCACGTGCACCTGAAGGCGGAGTGCTTCCAGCGCGGCGGAGCCTTCAAGTTCCGCGGCGCGTACAACAAGGTCTCGTCCCTCGACGAAGATGCGCTGCGGCGCGGCGTCATCGCCTACTCCTCCGGCAACCACGCGCAGGCAGTCGCCATCGCAGCCGCTCTGCTCGGCACGCACGCGACGATCGTCATGCCGCAGGACGCGCCCGCGGCGAAGCTCGACGCGACGCGCGGCTACGGCGCCGAGGTCGTCCTGTACGACCGCTGGGCGGAGAGCCGCGAGGAGATCGGCGCCGGGCTGGCGGAGGAGCGCGGGCTCGAGCTCGTGAGGCCGTACGACGACCCGCTCGTCATGGCCGGGCAGGGCACGACGGCGCTCGAGCTGCTCGCCGACGCACCCGAGCTCGACCTCCTGCTCGTTCCCGTAAGCGGCGGCGGCTTGATCGCGGGATGCGCGACCGCCGCGAAGGCGATCCGGCCGGAGATTCGCGTCGTCGGAGTCGAGCCCGAGGCAGGCGACGACACGCGGCGCTCGCTCGCCGCAGGCGAGCGCACGCGCATCGACGTCCCGCGCACGATCGCCGACGGGCTGCAGGCGCCGGAGCCGGGCGAGCTGACCTTCGAGGTGAACCGCCAGCTCGTGGACGAGGTCGTGACTGCGACCGACGACGAGATCGTCGACGCGATGGTCTTCCTCTTCGACCGGCTGAAGCTCGTCGCCGAGCCGAGCGGCGCCGTCGGCGTCGCCGCGCTTCTGAGCGGAAAGCTCGACGCCCGCGGCGCCCAGGTCGGCGTCGTCATCTCGGGCGGCAACGTCGGCGCCGCCCGCTTCGCGGAGCTCGTCTCTAGGCCGGCCGCAACCCGTTCAGGGTGATCTGGAACAGCGTCTTCTCTGCCGCGGCGACGTCGTCTTCCCCGGCCGGCAGCCGGTCGAGCACCCACGCGGTGAGGAGCTCGTCGATCGAGCCGTAGACGACGGTCGCGGCGACCCGCGGGTCGATGCCCTTGTGGAACTCCCCGCGCTCGATGCCGCGCGCGATCACACGCTGGATCACGTCGATGGGCTGCGCGAGCTCGCCGATCCGCTCGGCCAGCTCGGGGCTACGGCCGAACTCGCGGATCACGACGCGGACGACGTCCGGCAGGTGGAGCCACGTGCGCAGGACGATCGCCGAGATGTGGCGCAGCTGGTCGGCGGCCGGCTCGTCGGTCTCCTCCACGCTCGCGATGCGCGCTTGCAGAACGCTCCAGTTCTCGTGGAAGACGGCCTCGAGAACCTGATCCTTCGACTTGAAGTAGTGGTAGAGGAGCCCGTGCGCGACGCCTGCCTCCTCGGCGATGTCGCCGACGCGGCTCGCGTGGTACCCCTTCCGCGCGAAGACGCGCACGGCGGCCTCGAGGAGCTGGCGGCGTTTGTCCTCCACGCCCTGCGTGCGTCCCTTCAAAGCGGCCAAGAGCCTACTCCGGGTTCTGGCCGTCTGACGGCCCAGGCGCCAGATTCTTGACAGCGCCCGCGACCCTGCCCACCGCCTGCTGGAGGTCGCTCGGAATGATCCAGACCTTGTTTGCCTCGCCCTGCGCGATCAGCGGGAGCGTCTGGAGGTACTGGTACGCGAGCAGCTCGGCGTCGGGCTTGCCCTCGTGGATGGCGTTGAAGACCGTCTCGATCGCCTTCGCCTGCCCCTCGGACTTGAGGATCGCAGCCTGCTTCTCGCCCTCGGCCGAGAGGATCGCTGCCTGTTTCTGGCCCTCCGCCATGAGGATCTGCGACTGGCGCGCGCCCTCCGCCTGCAGGATCGTGGCCCGCTTCTCCCGGTCAGCGCGCATCTGCTTCTCCATCGAGTCCTGAATCGACGCGGGCGGATCGATCGCCTTCAGCTCGACGCGGTTGACGCGAATGCCCCACTTGCCCGTGGCCTCGTCGAGCACGCCGCGCAGCTGCCCGTTGATCTCGTCGCGCGACGTCAGCGTCTTCTCGAGCGCCAGCCCGCCGATCACGTTGCGCAGGGTGGTGACGGTGAGCTGCTCGATCGCCTGGATGTAGTTCGCGATCTCGTACGTCGCGGCCTTCGCGTCGGTGACCTGGAAGTAGATGACGGAGTCGATGCTGACGACGAGGTTGTCCTCGGTGATGACCGGCTGCGGCGGGAACGAGACGACCTGCTCGCGCAGGTCGATGAGGGGCCGCACGCGGTCGATGAACGGGACGACCAGCACGAGCCCCGGCGTCAGTGTGCGCGAGTAGCGGCCGAGGCGCTCCACCACGGCGGCCCGCGCCTGCGGGACGATGCGAATCGTCCGCGCCAGAATGACGAGGACGATGACGGCGACGATTGCGATGACGATCGCTGCGACCATGCTGCTTTCTGCTCCTATCTGTAGACGAGCGCTGTGGCTCCCTGAATCTGTGCGACCTCGACCTCTGCGCCGACGTCGAACGCCTCATCGGGCACGTACGAGCGGGCGCTCCACTCCTCTCCCCCGATCTTGACCCGCCCGCCGCGCGAGTCGACGCGCTGGAGGACGATCGCCCTTGCGCCCTCGAGCGCCGCGGCGCCCGTGCGAATCGCGTGCGGCATCGACAGGTGCTTGCGCGCGATCGGCCGCAGAAGGCCGAGCGACGCGAAGGAACCGGCGCCGAAGACGACGACCTGGAGCCATACCGGCCCTCCTATTGCGGCCGCCACCGTGGCGGCGAGCGCGGCGACGGCGATCGGTCCGAGGAAGAACAACCCCGGAGTGAAGATCTCGCCGACCGCGAGAAGAACCGAAACGATCGCCCAGGCGACCCAAGCGGGCATGCCCACAGATTACGCCGGAGAGGGCGCAGAAACTATCCTGATCGCATCATGAAGCGGGTGCTTCTTGTAGCGCTTCTTGCGCTTGCCCCGCTCGTCTTCGTCGGTGGAGCCGCCGGGGCGAACTCACAGCCGCGCGTGCTCGCAATCACGTTCGGGCCCGATCTCGAGATCAATCCCGTCACGCAGGGCTATCTCACGCATCAGCTCTCGCACGCGGCGGACGCCGGCTACGACGCCGCGGTGATCCTCCTCGACACGCCCGGCGGCCTGTCGACCTCGATGAAGACGATCTACGAGGCCGAGCTGAACGCGCGACTTCCGGTGATCGTCTACGTGTCCCCGGAGGGCGCCCGCGCCGCCTCGGCCGGAGTCTGGGTCTCGCAGGCGGCCGACGTGCTCGCCATGTCGCCTACCTCGAACATCGGATCGTCGACGCCGATCGACTCGAGCGGACAGAACCTCGGCAAGGACCTGCGCCGCAAGGTGATCCACGACGCTGTCGCTTCGCTCACGGCGCTCGCGCAGACGCACCACCGCAACACGACGTGGCCGAAAAAGGCCGTCGAGGTCGCTTCGAACCTGACGTCGACCGAGGCGCTGCGGATGCACGTGATCGACTTCATCGCGCCGACGCTGCCCGCTCTTCTCAAAAAGCTCGACGGGTACCACACGAAGGACGCGCAGCGCCCCTACACGCTGCATCTCGCCGGCGCCCAGATCGTGACTGTGAAGCCCGGCTTCTTCACGCGCTTCCTGAACACGATCATCGACCCGAACCTGATCAGCCTGCTCTTCCTGCTCGGGATCATCGGACTGATCTTCGAGGTGCTGCATCCCGGGATCGTGCTGCCGGGCGCGCTCGGCGCCGTCTCGCTCGTGATGGCGCTGTACGGATTCTCGGTGCTGACGCCGAGCTGGGGAGGTGTCGCGCTCATGGTGCTCGGCATCGCGCTGCTGGTCGTCGACCTCCATGCGCCCACCCATGGCGTGCTGACCACAGCCGGTCTCATATCCCTGGGCTTCGGCCTGGTCCTCCTCTTCCAGAACGAGCCTGCGGCATATCGGGTCAATGAGTGGTTAGTCCTCGGCATAGGCAGCGCCATCGGCGCTTTCTGGGTCTTCGCGACCGGGAAGGCGCTTGCCGCGCGAAAGCTGCCCGTGGAGACCGGCGTGCAGACGATGGTCGGACAGAAGGCAGAGGTGCGCAGCCCAGGGCTCGTGTTCGTCGATGGTGCTCTCTGGCAGGCCCAGTCGGCTGACCACTCCGATCTCGTCCCCGGCGAGGAAGTCGAGGTCGCGGCGGTGGACGGGCTTCAGCTGACGGTGCGGAGATAGGATCCCGGCGTGCTCGGATTTGTCCGTGTCTTGAGGGAGTACGAGCGGGCCGTCTTCTTCCGCTGGGGCCGGCTGCTCGATCCGCCGCGCGGCCCCGGGCTCGTCTGGAAGATCCCGATCGTCGACCAGCTGGTGAAGGTCGACCTCCGCACGATCACGCTCAACATCCCTCCGCAGGAGGTCATCACCAAGGACAACGTGCCGGTGCGGGTGAACGCGGTCGCGTACTTCAAGATCGTCGACCCGAAGAGCGCGATCGTGCAGGTCGAGAACTACATGGTCGCGACGTCCCAGATCGCGCAGACGACCTTGCGGTCGGTGCTCGGCCAGCACTCGCTCGACGAGCTGCTCTCCGAGCGCGAGAAGATCAACGAGATCCTCCAAGGAATCATCGACGAGGCGACCGGGCCCTGGGGAATCAAGGTCTCGATCGTCGAGGTGAAGGACGTCGAGATCCCGAGCGGCATGCAGCGCGCCATGGCGCGACAGGCGGAGGCCGAGCGCGAGCGGCGCGCGAAGATCATCAACGCCGAGGGCGAGTTCCAGGCGGCGGAGAAGCTGAAGGACGCCGCGGTCGTGATCGAGGCGCACCCGATCGCCCTACAGCTCCGCTACCTGCAGACGTTGCTCGAGCTTGGCGCCGGCAACACGTCGACGATCATCTTCCCGGCGCCGATCGACCTGATCCGCCCCTTCCTCGAGCGCGCCGACAAGAGCTCATAGCCCGAGGAGTGAGGGAAGCTCCCGCAGGCTCTCGGCCCGCGGCTCGAAGTCCGGGTGCAGCCCCTCGCGGTCGAGCAGGATCGCCTGCATCCCGATCGCGAGCGCTCCTTCGATGTCGTCCGCGATCGTGTCGCCGACCATCGCCGCGTTGGCCGGCTCGACGCCGAGCAGATCGAGGACGGCGCGGAAGATCGAGGCGTGCGGCTTCGTGCGGCCGTGGTGGAACGAGCTGATGCCCGCATCGACATCGAGAGCATGGTGGCGGGCGAACTCTCGGACGTCGCGCGCGGAGTTCGAGACGAGGCCGATGCCGAGGCCGGCGCCGCGAAGCGCGGCGAGCGCGTCCGGGACGTCGTCGTAGAGCTCGAAATTCTCGTGCCGCTCCCAGCCCCGCGTGATCTCGATCGCGCAGTCGTAGGCCGAGTCTGCGTCGCCGCCCATCCCGCGAACGATCCGCTCCGTGAAGCGGAACCAGATCTCGTCGTCGTGCTCGAGCTCGGGATGGCGACGGAGGTCGACGAGGGCGGCGTCGCGTGCCGCTTCGTACCGGGCAGCCTCGAGCCGGAGCCCGTGGCGCTCGCCGGCGCGGACATACCCGTCCGGCCCGAGCTCGGGCCCGGGACGCGCGAGCGTGAAGTCCACGTCGAAGAGGACCGCCCGGAGCATCGCTAGCTACCCTATGGCGCGGTCTCGGGGTGTGGCGCAGCCTGGTAGCGCGCTCCGTTCGGGTCGGAGAGGTCCCCAGTTCGAATCTGGGCACCCCGATTTCCTCTCACTCACGCCCGTCGGAAGCAGGGGTCAGGCGAGTGAATCTGGATGTTCCCGCTGGCGAGGCGGCCAGACCCTTGGGCTGGCTCAGGCCCGCCGGCCTTCACCTTCGCAGAGGGTTCGAGTGTGCATTCCTCTTTGACACCGTTGCTCTCGCTCTGGGCCGTGACCCCGAACGCGACGTTGTCGGGGGCATCCACGAACGGGGGCCCAGGCCAACCCCCACTCGCGACGAGACGGCCGGAGGCGTTGGGCGACGGGGAGCGCTTTGTCGCTTGTAGATCTCCCCCATTCGAGGGACGCGCAGGTCGCCGCCTATGCCGATCGGAGCAACGCATGGCGATGGTTGAGCAGCACGCACCCGACGAATGGACCGAGCCTGCTCAAGTTCCGCCGCATACCTATCCCCTCTGGGTCGTGCTCGCGGCGGCGCTTGTCTTGCTTGCGGCGCTCTACTCCTTCACGCGGGTGCCGGCACTCCTCGAAGCCGGTCGCAACCTCCACGCGGGGCAGGCAGCACTCGCACGCGGCGACTACACGACCGCCATCACGCAGCTTGAACGCGCCCACCAAGAGTCCCCCTTTTCCCGCAAGGTCATCATCGACCTCGCCACAGCAGACTTCGGCGTGAACCAACCCCAGGCCGCGCTCGCACTCATACAGGGCATGACGCTCACGCAAAGCGAGTGGGCGACGCTCACGCAAACCATGCCGCCATCGATCCGAGCTCTCTACCACCCGACGAACTAGGACCGACGAGTGATCCCCGGCTGGCTTATCTCTCTGGTCACATTCCCTGGCGTCGTCGTGCACGAGGCAGCGCATCGCTTCTTCTGCGACGTGACCGACACGCCGGTCTATGAGGTCAGCTACTTCCGGCCGAAGGGCAAACCGGCTGGGTACGTCATACACGGACGCCCGAGAACCCTGGGCGCGGCACTCCTCATTTCTGGCGGCCCGCTGCTCATCAACACCGCACTGTGCTCGCTGCTCACGCTCGCGGTCGCCTACCAGCATTTCGTCCTCAATGCCGGCGTGCACGGCCCGGTCTTGATCCTTCTCGCCTGGCTCGGCTACTCGATCGGCATGCACGCCATCCCCAGCCGACAAGACGCCGCCTCATTCACCGCCCAGGTAAAGGACACACGCGGCCAAGGCTTCACACTGCTGCTCGCACACTCCCTCTCCGGCCTGATCACACTGGCAAACGCCCTACGGATCATCTGGTTCGACGCGATCTACGCAATCGGCGTCAGCCTCGCAATCCCCGCACTCCTCGGTGCCTTCTGAGCGAAACCTTCTGCTCCGGGGGAATTCCCGAACACCCAGCCTGATCGAACGCGTCAGGGGTCATCCCGAAACACTGGCCCAGTGGGATGGGCTCGCACCTGATTCGCGGTTAGGCAGCCGCTAACTTGCTTCGAAGTACCCAAGGTGCTTCTCGATCCCGAGGATCGCTCCCTCCTGTTCGAGAGCGGAAAGCAGCTCGCGTTGTGGAAGCACCAGAAGATCACCACGCGTCCTTGTTCCGGCACCCGGAATCGGACACCGCGACTGCGGAGGGGACCGGTGACCGGCTCAACGACTGCATCCCGAAGCCGAACCTCGGCCGCCGGGAACGATCCCAGTAACGATTTGCTGCAGCTCAGGGGTCATTCCGGAACACTCGCCCATGCGGATGTCCTCTCCTTCGCTGCCGGGCATAGGGTCTGATATGGCGCGAATTCCACGGTTCGCTGCTCTTTTAGGGGTCGCCTACCTCGGCCTCCTCGCCTACGTCTGGTTCGACGCGTTGTCCAATGGTTGGGGGTGGGGATGGGCGCTCTTCGGAACCCTCAACATCACCGTCGCTGCCCTAGTCCTGCTCGGCCTCGGGTGGCTCGTGGCTCGCATCCTGAGACGCTCTAGCAAGTAACCCTCCGGGCCGCCGTCTCAGGGTCATTCCCGAGCGCTCGCCCATCCCGTGTTCACCCCACGGAGGCGGTTGAACAGGACGGCTCGGTCACCCGAACGCGTCCAGGAGCATGTGCACCTCGCCGATTCGCTCGAAGCCCAGGCGCTCGAGGATCGGGCGTGACATCGAGCCTCCTTGTGTGATGAGCACAGGAGTTCCGCGTGCTACGGCGTCGTCCCAGCGGGCCCGGATCAGCGCCCGGTACGCGCCACGCCTTCGGGCGTGAGGGGCAGTGGCGCCGCCGTACAGGAGCAGGCCGTGCTCGGTCGGCGAAGCAGTGCCGGTGCAGACGATCTCCCCTTCGAGCCAAACCGCGTGTCTGAGGTTGGGGCTGTCACGGAATCGGTCGGACAGCAGACGGCTAGCCTCTTCGATTTCCTCAGGCGTCGCCTCGAAGGCTTCCCATTGAACTCGAGCGGCAGCCTCGAGCTCCGCGAGCGTCTCGACCTGGCGGGCGGTGAAGATCGGCGCAATCGCGGGCGGCTCGTGCGTGAGCACGAGCGCGACGGCGTACGGGTCCTTGTCCGGGACGAGCCCGCGCTCGAGCAGCGCGTCGACGAGTCCGGGAGGCGCCGAGCTACCGACTTCCCACTGCGTCTGCGTCCGTCCACGCGCACGCAACGCAGCTCGAACTTCCGCAAGCACATCATCGACCTCTTCGAGCGGGAAGCGCTGCCGCTGCACCGTGTTCCAGGTCGACCCGGCACCGAGGTAGAGCGTGTAGCGGCCGGACTCGATCCGTTCATCGCCCGGCGCAAGCGGTCCGAACGAGTTCGGGTATTCCGCGATCTCACGCAGCACTCGTCGGTCCTTACGATCGCTTCATGCCATTCACGCTCAGGAACATAAAAGAGGATCTGGAGGACATCGGCGCCAACTTCGGCGGCAGGCCGGATCTGGAGTTTCGCGCGGCAACAGCGGCGCTCGAGCTCGAGAAATCCGGTCTGAGCTACCAGCGCGTCCCACCCGGCTATCGCTTTCCGTACGGCCACACGCACAAGACGCAGGAAGAGGTCTACGTGGTCGTGCGCGGGAGCGGGCGAATGAGGCTCGACGACGAGATCGTCGAGGTCAAGGAATGGGACGCGGTGCGCGTCCCACCGGGCACCTGGCGAGGTTACGAGGCCGGGCCGGAGGGCCTCGAGATCCTCGTCATGGGCGCGCCCAACCTCGGCGAGGATCCGCGCGAAGACGTCGACGGCGAGCGCGACTGGTGGACCGACTAGACGTCCGAAGCGACGAGCGAGAACATCACGCAGTCGTGTCGCTCGCCGTGCGTCTTGCAGTGCGCCCGCAGCGTCCCCTCGCGCTGAAAGCCGGCCTTCTCGATCGCGCGGATCGACGCATGGTTGTCGACCGCGGCCTCGGCGGCCACTCGTGCCAGCCCGAGATCGCGCAGGCCCCACAGCGCGCCCAGTCGTAGCGCCCTGGAGGCGATTCCCCGCCCGCGGGCCTCGGGAAAGACCGAAACGGCAAGGTTCGCGACCTCCTCGTCTTCTCGGAGCTGCAGATTCAGGAGGCCGAGCGGACGATCGTCTCGTGCGTCTGCGATCACGAACGGCGCACCCCTGCCGGTCGCCCACTGCTGCTCGGCCCTCGCAACGGTCTGACGCTGCGCCTCCTCCGAGAGCGGCCCGTCGTTCAGACGGCGCTGCGTCTCAGGGTCGCGCGACGCCTCAGCGATGGCGGCGATGTCGTCCGCACGTCGCATCCGGAGCACGATCTCCCCATCTGTGAGGGGCGGTTCGGGTGGAATCAGTCGCACTAGCAGGTGAAGGTGAGCTGGCCCTTCGCGGTCGACTCGACGGACGGGGCATAGTCCGCACCGCGCGTGAGCTGGATTCGAACGTCGTTGTCGTCCGGGATGATGAAGACTGCGTCGTCCGCGGGCGTCCATGCGGTTTGCTTTTAGGATCGTCCGGTGGACGGGCTCGTCTCCCGACGTCATCTCTCGCTCGACCTCGCGCTCTCGCTGCTCGCGCGCGTGCGCGAGGAGGCCGAGACCCGCGACCTCTCGCTCGCGGCGGCGGTGGTGGACTCGGCCGGTCACGTGCTCGCGAGCCAGCGGATGGACGGCACGCCCCTCGGCGCGATGCAGCTGGCGATCGGCAAGGCCTACACGGCTGCCTCGTGGGCGACGCCGAGCGGCGAGTTCTCGGGCAGCACGCAGCCCGGCGGCGACGACTGGGGCTGGAACACGACCGACGCGCGGATCGTCGTCTACGCCGGCGGGATCCCGCTGCTCGCCGACGCCGAGCTCGTCGGCGCGATGGGAGCGAGCGGCGGGACGGCGGCCGAGGACGAGGAGTGCGTCATGGCCGCGGCGAGCGCGCTGGGGTTCGACTAACAAGCCCTCCTGCTCACCCGAAGTTCTCGCGCAACCAGCGGAGCCGTTCCGCCAGGACCGGTCCGAGCTCCGGCCGGCGGGGCAGGGCGACCATGAACGACGCATAGATCCAGGCGGCATAGATCGGGAGGCACTCCTGGAGCACGGCGGCATCGTGCTCGCCGTACGCCTCGAGCGCGATCCGGGACGCGTCGTCGGCACGCACTACGTCGGAAAGCGTGAGCGCAGCTAGATCGAACTCGCGCGGTCCGCGACACGTCGTCTCGAAGTCGTGCCAGAGCGGGCCCGGCAGGCAGTTGGCGAGATGCGCGTCGCCGTGGATCGCCTGCACCGCGCCGCCGGAGGGCTGTCGCAGACCGAGCTCTCGGAGGAAGTCGACGTCGGCCGATGGCTCGAGGCGATCGGTGATCGCGACGAGGTCGTCTGTGTGGAGGAATGGGAGTTCGCCGTCGTAGCCGGCCAATGCGTCGTGGATGGCGCGAAGACCTTCGCCGGCCGCCACCGGCTCTACTTCGCGGCGCGGCCGCACGTATTGCCAGAAGACGACGACATGACCGGCGTGACGGTGCGGGCCGGGATCGAGGAGGTCAGAGGGCGGTATGACCGGCGCCCCCGCGCGCGCTGCGTGCGACGCGACCGCCAGCTCGCGGATCACGTCGTCCTCCGGCGGCCCTTCTGGATACGGACGCCCGTTCGAGACGCGCGCGACGAGCGGCAGCGGCCGGAGATGGACGAGCACGTGCCACGCCTCGCGCAGCACGATCGGGTCGTCGCTGACCAACCCGTGCTCCGCCGCCACGGCGACGGCAGCCTTGACCGCGCTCTCGCTCATCCGAACCCGTACGTCCCCGGAAAGCGCTCGGTCAAAAGGCGGACGAGCAGCACAACCGGCAGGCCGACGACGTTGAGGTAGTCGCCCTCGATCCGCTCGATGAGCGCGGCGCCCTGGCCCTGGATTGCGTAACCGCCGGCGCGCCCCTCCCACTCGCCGCTCGCGACGTACCACGCGATGTCACGAGGCGTCAGCCCGCGAAAGGCGACGCGCGTCGTCTCGTGGCGCACCTCCTCCCACGCGGGACTGATGAGCGCGAGCCCGGACACGACTTCATGCGTGCGGCCGGCGAGGCTCTCGAGCATCTCCTCTGCTTCCTCGGGGCCGCCCGGCTTGCCGTAGATCCTCCCGTCGAGGATGACCTCGGTGTCGCAGCCGAGGACCGGACGCCCGTCCGCTTCGGCGAGCACCGATCGCGCCTTGCCGAGCGCGTGGGCGACGGGATCCTCCTCGGCCTCGTCGTACCGTGGTGCGACGATGTCGAACGGGATCCGGAGCTGCTCGAGGATCTCGCGACGCCGCGGCGAGGTCGACGCTAGGAGGAGGGGCGGTGCAGGCGCGCTCGCCATATCTCTTCCGCGGGCCACTTCCGCGACCACTCGGCACTCACGTAGTCGTACTGCTTGTGGGTCTCGGCGTCGGCGGGCGCCTGGAGCTCGATCAGGTCGAGGATCTCGAAGCCGTTCCCGCGCAACAGCCGGATCCAGTCGCCGTGCGAGAGGTGGTACTCGACTCCCTCGCCCGGCCACTGGAAGCGGTGCATCCCGAACTGCGGCCGGTGAAGCCGCTCCTCCGCGGGAACGTCCTCTTCGGGCGAGCAGAGGATGACGAGAGTCGAGTTGCGCAGGAAGACGAGCTCGCCGCCCGGGCGCAGCAGCCGCGCGGCCTCCGGGATCCAGCGGTAGGGGTCGGCCCAGATCGAGGCGCCGTATTCCGAGACGACGAGATCGAACGAGGCGTCGGGCAGCGGCACGTCCTCGCCGAACGCCTCGATGAGCTCTAGCCCGAGGCCGAAGGTCTCGTTGCAGCGGCGCGCCGTCTCGAGCTGCGCGGGAGTCGGGTCGACACCGACGACGCGCGCGGCGCCCGCCTTCTTCAGCCAGGCGCCGAAGTACGCCGTGCCACATCCGAGCTCGACGACGTCCTTGCCGGTCACGTCCGGAAGGGCGCGAAGCTCGGACTCGGGGATGTGCCAGATGCCCCAGTCGATCTCCTCCTTCGCCCAGGCCTGTTCGGCGCGCGCGTCCGTGTACTCGGCGTTCGCGCGAGTCCAGGCCTCGATGGTCGGGTCAGTCACCGAACCAGAGGGCAATCTCGCGCTGCGCGGACTCTCCGGAGTCGGAGCCGTGCACGAGGTTGTCGGGCATAGAGGAGGCGAGGTCGCCGCGGATCGTGCCGGGCGCCGCGTTCGCCGGATCGGTCGCGCCGATCGTCGCCCGCATCGTCGCAATCGCACCCTCGCCCTCGACGACGAGCGCCCAGGTCGGACCCGAGGTGATGAACTCGACGAGCTCGCCGAAGAACGGCTTCTCGCGGTGCTCGCCGTAGTGCTCCTCCCCCAGCTCGCGGCTGGCGATGACCAGCCTCGCCTCGCGAATCTCGAACCCGCGCGCCTCGATGCGCCCGAGAATCTCGCCGGCAAGCCGGCGCTGCACGGCGTCCGGCTTGATCAGGATGAGGCTGCGCTCGAGGGCCACGTCAGTGCCTGGTACCTGCACGCCGCGGCCGCCGAGTGCCGAGCGCCGGCGTGGCTCCAGGCTCCGCGGGCTCGATCGGCGTCTCGCAGTACGGGCAGACCTGCCAGATCGGGTCGAGCGGCGCCCCGCAGCTCACGCACGCCTGCTTGAGCTTCGTGGTGCACACGGGACAGACGAGATAGCCGGTGTCGACCTCGGCGTGGCAGACGGGGCAGCGGTGGTCGGCCGCCGCGAGGCGATCCTCGATCGCCTTGATCTCGAGCTCGCGCTCGCGCACGTCCTCGAGGTACTCGGGCGGCCGGAAGAGCATGTAGATGAACGGCCCGAGGTACGGGATCACCAGCGCGACGAGCACCGAGAGGCCGATGAAGAGGGGATCCTCCATCCGGCGTTTCGCGTCCTTGTACGTCCAGAAACCGAGGCAGAGCCAGAGGACGAAGGCGAAGAAGAGCAGGCCATTGAGGATGGCGTGCGAGGTGCCGGAGCTGATGAAGCTGGCGATCGTCACGAGAGATCCGCCAGAAGGTACAGGGACCCGGTGACCAACACGGCACCATCGGGGCCTGCGAGCTGGAGCGCGCGAGTGCGGGCCGCCGCCGGATCGGCCTCGGCCTCGACGTTCTCGAAGTGAGCGGACGCGAGCGCGGCAAGCTCGGCGGCCGGAAGCGCGCGCCCGTTGCGGCTCTCCGTCGCGACGAGCCTCGGGCCGAGGATGGACAGCGCTTCGAGCATCATCCCCGGCCGCTTGTCGCGCAGGATCGAGCAGACGACCGTCCAACCGCCGTCCGGCGGGGACGGGAGCCGGGGCAGCAGCCAGCCGATGCCCGCGAGGTTGTGGGCTCCGTCCCAGATCTCGAGCGGTCGCTCGCCGCGCCGCTCGAGGCGTCCGGCGAGCGAGACGTCGTCGGCGGCGTGCGGGTCGACGGGCCGACCGAGGAACGTCTCTGCCGCAGCGATTGCGAGAGCGAGGTTGCTGCGGCCGGTGACCACGACCGCGGCGGCGCCGTTCTCCTCTGCGAGCTCCCGCCATTCCGGCTCGCCAAGCACGACCGTGCAGCCCGGCTGGACGATCGCGAGCTTCTCGGCGGCGATCGCCTCGCGCGTCTCGCCGAGCACGTCCATGTGGTCGAGCGCGACGCTCGTGAGGACGACCACCCGCGTTTGCAGCACGTTCGTCGCGTCGTGGCGGCCGCCGAGCCCGGCCTCGACGACGGCGACGTCGACCTTCGCCTCCGCGAACGCGGCGAGCGCGGCCGCGGTGAGCACCTCGAACTGCGTGGCCCCGAGCGATTCCGCCGCCGTGCGAACGGCTTCAACGGCTGAGTCGAACTCCGCCTCCTCCCCACCGATGCGGATCCGCTCGCTCCAGCCGCGCACGTGCGGTGAGAGATAGGCGCCGACCTTCAATCCCGCGTCGCCGAGGAGCGTCTCGGTCAGCCTTGTGGTCGTCGATTTGCCGTTCGTACCGACGACGTGGATCGCCGGGAACCGTTCCTGCGGGTCGCCGAGCTCGCGCAGCAGCGCGCGCATCCGCTCCGTGCCGAAGCCGTCCGCCGGCCACGGCGAGAGGGACTCAACCCAGCGCGTCGCGTTCGGCAACGTACTGCGCGAGCTTCTCGCGCTCGGCGTCGACCGCCTCGGGCGCCGCGTTCGCGACGAACTTCTCGTTCGCGAGCATCCGCTCGGCGCGCTCGATCTCCTTCTGGACACGGCTGCGCTCGGCGTCGAGATCGCCTCCGCCATCCTCGCTCGGTCGTGCGACCGCCTCGAAGATACGAGCCGCGTCGCCCGCCAGCGGGATGCGAACGCCGCTGCGCCGGTAGATGCGAGCCGCTGTCTGCGCGCGCTCCATCGCCTCGAACTCCCCCTCCGAGGCCTCGGGCCCGAGCCACAGGGCGACGATCAACCGCGTCTCGCGCCCTGGCAGGTTCGTCCAGATCTCCTCGGTCACGTGCGGCATCACGGGGTGGAGGAGCTTGAGGAGCCGCTCGAGCGCCGCGAGCGCCGTGGCGCGCACGTCGTCGTCGGCGAGCCGTGGCTTGATCGACTCGAGGAACCAGTCGCAGAAGTCGTCGAACGTGAGGTGGTAGAGACGATCGACGGCGTGCGAGAAGTCGTACGCGGTGAAGTCGGCCTCGAGCTCGGCGCGCGTGGCGTCGATGCGCGCGAGGATCCAGCGCTCCTCGACCGAGCTCGGACGCGCGTCCGGCTCGACCGGTCCCGCCAGGAGCAGGAGCCGGCTCGCGTTCCAGAGCTTGTTTGCGAGCTTCCGCCCCTCCTCGATCTGGTGTGGGTTGAAGCGGACGTCCTGGGTCGAGGACATCTTCAGCAACCCGTAGCGCGTCGCGTCGGCGCCGTGGTCGGCGATGAGGTCGAGTGGGTCGATGCCGGTGCCCAGCGACTTCGACATGCGCCTGCCGTCCGGGGCGAGCAGCGTCGAGTGGATGATCACGTCCCGGAACGGAATCTCGCCGAGCAGCTCCAGGCCGGAGAAGATCATCCGGTTCTCCCAGAGTCGGATGATCTCGCGGGCGGTCGTCTGCAGGTCGCCCGGGTAGAACGCTGCGAGGTCGGGCGTCTCGTCGGGCCAGCCGAGAGTCGCGAACGGCCAGAGCGCCGACGAGAACCAGGTGTCGAGCACGTCGGGGTCGCGCCGCAGATCGCTCGAGCCGCACTCGGCACACGCCTCCGGTTCCGTCTCGGTCACCGTCACGTGGCCGTCGGGGCAGTACCAGAGCGGAAGCTGGTGCCCCCACCAGATCTGGCGAGAGATGTTCCAGTCGGGAGCGCCCTCGAGTGACGAGATGGCAAAGCGGTGCTGCGATTCCGGGTGGAAGACGACGCGCCGCTCGCCTAGGGCCGCGAGCGCCGGCTGCTTCAGCTCCTCCATGCTGCACCACCACTGAAGCGAAATCATCGGCTCGATCCGGCTGTGACAGCGCTCGCAGGCTGGAACCGCGTGCCGGTACTGCTCGCGCTTCTCTAGCAGGTCCCGCTCGCGCGCCCAGTCGAGAATCCGCTCCGCCGCCTCGTCCTGCGTCAGCCCTGCGAGCCCGCCCGCAGCGTCGTTCATCAGCCCGTCCGGACCGATCACCGTGAGCTCAGGGAGGCCGTGGTCGCGGCCGATGTCGAAGTCGAGCGGATCGTGCCCGGGGGTCACCTTGAGCGCCCCGGTGCCGAAGTCCATCTCGACGCGCTCGTCGGCGATCACCGGGACGCGCCTCTCGACGAACGGCACGACGACCTCCTTGCCGACGAGGTCGCGGTAGCGCTCGTCGTCGGGATTCACGGCGACCGCGACGTCGGCGAGGATCGTTGCCGGTCGCACCGTCGCAATCGCTATGTGGCCCGAGCCGTCGGCGAGCGGGTAGCGAATCGTCGTCAGCGTGTCGTCCACGTCGACGTCCTCGAGCTCGAGGTCGGAGAGCGACGTCTCATGGTGCGGGCACCAGTTGATGATCCGGTTCGCGCGGTAGATCCAGCCGCGCTCGTAGAGATGAACGAACCAGCGCATCACGGCGCGCACGTAGGCGTCGTCCATCGTGAAGCGGATCCGCCGGTAGTCCATCGAGGCGCCCATCCGCCGGAACTGGTTGACGATGTTGCCGCCGTACTCGTGCAGCCACTCCCAGATTCGTTCGACGAACGCGTCGCGGCCGAGTTCGCGTCGGCTCGTGCCCTCGCTCTCGAGGAACTTCTCGACCGCGGTCTGAGTCGCGATTCCGGCGTGGTCGTAGCCCGCCTGGACGAGGACGTTCAGTCCCTGCATCCGCTTCCAGCGCGCCAGTGCGTCGCCGAGTGAGAGCTGGAGCGCGTGGCCGAGGTGGAGGTTGCCCGTGACGTTCGGGGGCGGGAAGGCGTAGACCCAGCTCTCGCGCGCCGGATCGGGATCGGCCGCGTAAAGACCTTCCTCCTCCCAGGTCTTCTGCCAGCGTTCCTCGACGCCCTGCGGCTTGTAAAGCGTGTCCATCGGGCGGATGTCGTCAGGCAGCGACTATGACGAGAGCTTAGCCGGGGAGCGTTTCGGGTGCGGCCAGGTGCCGCCGACCTGCTCGAGGATCGCCTCGAGCAGCGCGAACGAGCCGAGGACGTGGTCGCGCGCGAGGGCCCGCGCGCCGTCGGGACTGCCGGCCGCCAGTGCCTGCCGGATGGCGCGGTGTTGCTCTGCGTTCCTCGCGTAGAGGCCGTCGATCGAGTGGTCGCCGGGCGCCCAGACCGCCGGACCCGAGAAGGAGCGGCGCGCGCTCTTCGCGAGCTGCTCGACGAGCGGCAGGCCGGCGACGCGGTAGATGACGTCGTGGAAGGCGTGGTTCGCGCGTACCCACTCCGCCATGACCGAGCGCCGCTCCTCTCCGGGCTCGCGCGCGCGGAGATCCTTCGAGATCTTGGCGAAGTGCTGCTCGGCTTCCTCGAGCTCCACGAGATCCTCGGCCGTTATCTGCCGCGCTGCGACCTCGGTCGCGAGCGCCTCGAGCTCGGCGCGCACCATGAACGCCTCGTGCAGCTCCTCCCGGGTGATCGTGCGGACGCGGACGCCGCGATTGGGCACGAAAGAGACGAGCCCGAGCGCGGCGAGCCTGCGGAGCGCCTCGCGGATCGGCGTGCGCGAGACGTTGAACTGCTCCGAGAGCTGCTCCTGGCGGAGCACGGTTCCCGGCTCGAGCTCACCGGCGACGATCGCCTCCTCGATCACGAGTGCGATGTCGTCGGCCTTGGTGCTGTCGAGGCTCACTCGTCGCGGCCGAGGTTCCGACCGGCGCGCTTCTGCTGGACCTCCGCCTGGGACCGTAGGGCGTGCGCGTCGTCGACGAGCTTGCGCGACCTCCGTCGCGCCAGCCGGCCCCGCGACACCTTGTGACCGGCAGCGAGGATCGGCTCGTCGGCCCGCAACAGCGCCTCGTAGCGTTTCAGCGTCAGAGTCACCCACTGCCCGCAGGCGTCGGCGTCGCACTCGCAGAGGAAATCCCATGACTCTTCGCCGTCGAGCGTGGGCGCGGCGAACCGCTTGACGGCCATCCGGATGTTCCGGTTGACCTCCGTCCTGTCGGCCGAGCGGCCCGTGCGCTTCGCGGCCATGGTGCAAGCTTACGCCGCGTTCGCCGCATGTACATAGCCGCGCTACTCGTTGTCGTGGTCCCGCTCGCAAAAGTCGGGACACGTGCATTCGGCAAGCTCGGCGGTGCAGGGCGCGTCGGCATCCGGCAGCTCCGTTCGCTCTTCCTCGGTAACGATCAGCGTCTCGCTCATCTCGTCCCTCCTCAGTCGAGTCGTTCGTACGCGGGCAGGGTCAGGAAGTCCTCGAGCTCCTCGGACAGCGCCACGGCGGCGAAGAGCTTCTTTGCCTCGTCGCCGGCGTCGACGAGCTCGATCTCGCGCCTGACGAGCTTCTCGTCGACGCGGCCGCGGCGCACCCACTGCCAGATCTGCGAGCGGGAGATCTCGGCGGTCGCCGCGTCCTCCATCAGGTTGTCGATTGCCGCCGCGCCGACGCCGTGCAGCCAGGACTCGAGGTAGCGGACGCCGACCGAGACGTTCGTCCGCACGCCGGCGTCGGTGATCTCGCCGGGGGTATCCGCGATCGAGAGCAGCGCAGCCTCGCTCGGGACGACTTCCTCCCGCAGCCGCTCGACCTGGTTCGGCCGCTCGCCGAGAGCGCCGTCGAAGACCTCGGTGCAGACGGGGACGAGATCCGGGTGCGCGACCCAGGAGCCGTCGAAGCCGTCGCCCGACTCGCGCTCCTTGTCCTCGCGCACTTTGGAGAGCGCGATCTCGTTCGCCTCGGCGTCCTTGCGGGACGGGATGAAGGCCGCCATGCCGCCGATCGCGTGCGCCCCGCGCCGGTGGCAGGAACGGACGAGCAGCTCCGTGTAAGCGCGCATGAACGGCACGGTCATCGTCACCTGCACGCGGTCGGGCAACACCCAGTCGCGCGTCCGGAACTTCTTGATCGCGCTGAAGATGTAGTCCCAGCGCCCGGCATTGAGGGCGCAGCCCCAGTCGCGCAGCTCGTAGAGGATCTCCTCCATCTCGAACGCGGCGAGGATCGTCTCGATCAGGACGGTGCAGCGAATCGTCCCGGACGGGATGCCGATCTCCTCCTCCGCGAGCGCGAACGCGTCGGCCCAGAGGCGCGCCTCGAGATGCGACTCGAGCTTCGGGAGGTAGAAGTACGGCCCGCTGCCCCGCTCGAGCTGCTCGCGGGCGTTGCGCGCCATGTGCAGCCCGAAGTCGAAGAGCGAGGCCGAGACCGGCTCGCCGTCGACGAGCGCGTGGCGCTCGGGCAGGTGCCAGCCGCGGGGCCGGATCAGGAGCGTCGCGATCTCCTCGTTCAGCCGGTACGACTTGTCCGGCGTCTCGAGCGAGATCTCGCGGCGCACGGCGTCGGTGACGTTTCGCTGCCCTTCGACGACGTTCCCCCATTTCGGCGAGCATGCGTCCTCGTAGTCGGCCATGAAGACGCGGGCACCCGAATTGAGCGCGTTGATCATCATCTTCCGGTCGACCGGGCCCGTGATCTCGCAGCGGCGGTCGCGGAGGTCGGCGGGCGCGGCGGCGACGCGCCAGTCGGCGTCACGGACGTCCTTCGTCTCGGGCAGGAAGCGAGGGTTCGTGCCGCCGTCGAGCTCGGCCTGCCGCTCCTGCCGCGCCTCGAGCAGCTCGCGGCGGCGCGGATTCAGCTCGCGGTGCAGGCGCGCGACGAGGTCGAGCGCCTCCCGCGTGAGAACGGACCCGTCGGCCGGAGCGAGGATCTCGACGTCCGCCACCGCGCTCACGCAGGCTCCTTGGTGAACTGCGCCTCCTCGGTCGAGCCCCTGAGCGCGAGCGTCTCGCTGTCGGGCGCGACGGCCTTCGTGACGAGGTCGAAGTAGCCCGCGCCGACCTCGCGCTGGTGCCGCGTCGCCGTGTAGCCGAACTCCTCGAGCTCGAACTCGCGCTCCTGCAGCCGTACGTACGCCGGCATCTGCTCCTCTGCGTAGTCGCGGGCGAGCTCGAACATCGACGCGTTGATCGAATGGAAGCCGGCGAGCGTGATGAAGAGGAACCGGTAGCCCCACTCGCCGAGCGTGTCCTGGAACGACGCGATCTGGTCGTCGTCGAGGTGCTTGCGCCAGTTGAAGGACGGCGAGCAGTTGTACGCGAGCGGTTTGCCTGGGAAGCGCTCGTGGATCGCTTCCGCGAACTCTCGCGCCTCACCGAGGTCCGGCGTCGAGGTCTCGAACCAGACGAGGTCGGCGTACGGCGCGTACGCGAGCCCGCGCGAGATGGCAGCGTCGATGCCGTCGCGGACGCGATAGAAGCCTTCCGCGGTGCGCTCGCCGGTGACGAAGTCGCGGTCGTACTCGTCGACGTCGCTCGTGAGCAGCGCGGCCGAGAGCGCGTCGGTACGTGCGACCAGCACCGTCGGGACGCCGCAGACGTCGGCGGCGAGCCGAGCCGCGTTCAGCGTCCGGACGAACTGTTGCGTCGGCACGAGCACCTTGCCGCCGAGGTGGCCGCATTTCTTCTCCGAGGCGAGCTGATCCTCGTAATGGACGCCGGCCGCCCCCGCCTCGATCATCGTGCGCATCAGCTCGTAGGCGTTCAGCGGGCCGCCGAATCCGGCCTCGGCGTCGGCGAGGATCGGCGCAAGCCAGTGCGTCCCGTTCCGGCCCTCGGCCCAGTCGATCTGGTCGGCGCGAACGAGCGCGTTGTTGAGGCGGCGGACGAGCGCCGGCGCGCTGTTCGCGGGGTAGAGGCTCTGGTCGGGATACGTCGCGCCGGCGAGGTTGGCGTCGGCGGCGACCTGCCAGCCGGAGAGGTAGATCGCCTCGAGCCCGGCCCGAACCATCTGGACGGCCTGGCCGCCGGTGAGCGCGCCGAGCGCGCGGACGGGCTGGTCGGCCTGAATCAACTGCCAGAGGCGCTCGGCGCCGAGCTTCGCGAGCGTGTGCTCCTCGACGACCGAGCCGCGCAGGCGGACGACGTCCTCTGCCGCGTACGTGCGCTCGATCCCGCTCCAACGGCTGTCGCCGCTCCACCGCTCCTCGAGCTGCCGGGCTGCCTCCTCGATCATCTCGCCTCCTCTACCGTCGTCGATTTCGGATCCAGAACGTACCACGGTGCGCGGAGATTACACCTTAGGAGGCGCAGAAAACCGCTATTTGGGATCCAAGCTAGAGGGTGTAGTAGCGGTAGACGACCTCTGCGACGCAGACCGGCTTGTCGCCACCCTCGCGCTCGATCGTCGCCGTCATCGTTGCCTCGCGACCCCAGTCCTCTTCCCTCAGCGACTCGACGCGGAACATGCCGCGAACCCGCGAGCCCGCCGGCACCGGCGCAGGGAACCGCACGCGGTTGAGGCCGTAGTTGAGCGCCATGCGGGCGCCCGGATCGTCGTGCGGGATCACCTCGTACGACATCGCCGGGAGCAGCGAGAGCGTCAGGTAGCCGTGCGCAACCGTGCCGCCGAATGGCGTCTGCGCAGCCATCTCGGGATCGACGTGGATGAAGTTGTGGTCGCCGGTCGTGTCGGCAAACGCCTGAATCCGCTCCTGGGGAACGTCGATCCAGGACGACGGCCCGAACTCCGCTCCGACCTCGATCGCGCTCACGGCGCGAAACGCTACTTCACGCTACTTCACGCGGACGAGCTCGAGTGTCGCGTGGCCGCCGGAGAGTTGCTGCTCGGAGACGACGCCGACCCGCGGGCGGTAGACCTTCCGCTCGACGATCGACGGTTCGAGGGGTGAGAACTCGAGCGTCCGAAGCAGGTGCTTGGCGCCGCCCCGACCGACCACCCACGCCAAATCCTCCGCCTCACTGGAGAGGCACTCCTGCCGGTATGCGTCGGGGACGCGCGGATCGGCCTCCATGATCAGGCCCGGCTTCGCGCCGTTCTTGCCCGTGAGCCACGAGCCCGACCGATCGACCTTCCCGCCCGCGAGGAGCTCCTTCGTGTCCTCGCCCAGGTACCAGACGTTCCCGCGGTCGTCCTGCGCGTAGTAGTCGAAGGTCTTCTCCAGAAGCTTCGGCGGAGGCTCGTAGACGTTGTCGCTCACGACCGTCGCGGTGATCCCCGCGATCTTCCTGGTGCGGCGTGTGACGTGCATCCGGTCGAGCTCCTTCTTGCCGTTCTCGACGCCGCGATAGATGAACGTCCGCCCGGCCGGGAGCGGGAAATACGGGTTGTCGATCGCCCTCGAGAACTGTGCGGGAGGCGGAGTGTGCGGGTTGTACGTCGCGCACCCGCCACCGCCCGAGCTCACGCCCGCCTGGGCCGAGTAGACGGCAACAGTTAGGAAGACGACGGCGAGCGACGCCGCGACCGTCTTGCTCATAGAGGAAAGCTTACGCGGTCTGCTCGACCGGTTCTTCGGGCTCGTCCCCGGCGGCCTCGGCGCTCGTGACGAGCGTCGGCCGGATGCCCTGCGAGATGCACTCCTTCGTGATCACGCACTTCGTCACGTCGCGGCGCGACGGCAGCTCGAACATCACGTCGAGCAGCGCGCCTTCGATGATCGACCGCAAACCACGCGCGCCGGTCTCACGCTCGAGAGCGCGATCGGCGATCTCCCACATCGCGTCCTCGGTGAAGACGAGCTCGATGCCGTCGTATCCGAAGAAGCGCTGGTACTGCTTGATGAGTGCGTTCTTCGGTTCGTCGAGGATCTGAACGAGATCTTCGCGCCGCAGCTGGTGCACGGCGGACACGACCGGGAGCCGGCCGATGAACTCCGGGATGAGGCCGAAGTTGAGGAGGTCTTCGGGCATGACGTCGGCGAGCAGCTCTGCTCCCTCGACGTCGTGCTTCGAGCGGATGTCCGCGCCGAAGCCGACGGCGTTCTTGCCGATGCGGCGCGCGATGATCTTGTCGAGCCCCGCGAACGCGCCGCCGCAGATGAAGAGGACGTTCGTCGTGTCGATCGAGAGGAACTCCTGGTGCGGGTGCTTGCGCCCGCCCTGCGGCGGCACCGACGCAATCGTCCCCTCGAGGATCTTGAGGAGCGCCTGCTGCACGCCCTCGCCCGAGACGTCGCGCGTGATCGACGGGTTGTC
>JBJMKF010000018.1:0-33190 GCA_045805965.1 Gaiellaceae bacterium | reverse complement strand
TCGCTGCGTCAGGCTTTCGCCCATTGCGCAAGATTCCCCACTGCTGCCTCCCGTAGGAGTCTGGGCCGTGTCTCAGTCCCAGTGTGGCTGATCGTCCTCTCAGACCAGCTACGGATCGTCGCCTTGGTGAGCCTTTACCTCACCAACAAGCTAATCCGCCGCGGGCTCGTCCCCGACCGGAGGCCGAAGCTACCCTTTTCCGGCCGGCTCGTAAGCCAGACGGAGCATCCGGTATTAATCCGAGTTTCCCCGGGCTATCCCGGTGTCGGGGGTTGATTACCCACGTGTTACTCACCCGTTCGCCGCTGTCCCCAGGGCCGAAGCCCTGGTTCTCGCTCGACTTGCATGTATTAAGCGCGCCGCCAGCGTTCGTCCTGAGCCAGGATCAAACTCTCCGTGAAGAAGTCCGTCCCCGAAGGGACGATCTTTTGTCACTTTGAGCTTGTGCTCAAAGTCCCATCCCGAAGGATGGAGACAGGGTTGATTCGCCGGTCCCGGCAGATGCCGGACCGACGTCTCGACGTAAACGCACGCTGCTGAGTTTTCAAGGACCGAGCCTTCGGGACGGCATAAAAAAGGCCCCGACTCGCGCCAGAGGCCTCAGGACTTGCGGGTTTCCTGTTGCGGAAATCCTCCTAAGACACTCCGTTTTGGTCGTTTGCAGGGACTTTTCCACGCCGCCCTCTCGGGCAGCTGGGGAAGTGTAGCAAGGTGTCAGCGTGCGTCAAGCGGCTTCGTTGAGCCGAACGAAGCGCCGCTTGCCGGCCTGTAGGACAGCGCCGGCCAGGCGTTCCCGCGGCAGGTCGAGCTCGGTCACCACGTCGCCGTCGAGCTTCACGCCTCCCTGCGCAATCAACCGCCGGGCCTCGCTCGTCGAGAGCTCGAAGGCGTCGGCGAGCAGCGCAGGCAAGTGGACGGTATCGCCCGCCGGAAGCGAGTGCGCCGGGATCTCCTCGGGGATCTCCTTGCGCCGGATGACGCTGTCGAAGTGCTGCTCCGCTTCGCGCGCCGCCTCCTCTCCATGCGACCGCTCGACGACGAACCGGGCGAACTCGAGCTTCGCCTGCATCGGCTCGCTCATCGGAGGTTCCCGTTCCACCACCAATCGGTACAGCTCGGGGAGCATCTCGTCCGAGAATCGCATCGCCTTCCCGAACTGCTCGTCCGGCGCTTCGAGCAGCCCGATGTAGTTGCCGCGCGAGCCCGACATCTTCGTCCCATCCCAGCTGTTGATCAAAGGCGTGGTCAAGACGACCTGAGGCTCGAGACCGTACGCGTCCATCACGTCCCGACCCGTGAGCAGGTTGTAGAGCTGATCCGTGCCACCGAGCTCGACGTCGGCCTCGATCGCGACCGAGTCGTACGCCTGCATCAGCGGATAGAGCAGCTCCGAGACGGAGATCGGTTCCTTGGCAGCGAACCGATTGGCAAAGTCGTCGCGCTCGAGCATCCGCGCCATAGTCGTCGTGCGCGTCAGGCGCAAAACGCCTGCAAAGTCGAGCTCCTTCAGCCACTCGCCGTTGTAACGCACCTCCGTGCGCTCTTGATCCAGGATCGTGTACGCGGATTCGAAGAACCGCGCCGCCATCCGGTCGATCTCCTCGGGGTCGAGGATGGGCCGCTCGGCCGAGCGGCCGGAGGGATCTCCGATGCGAGCGGTGTAGTCGCCGACGATGAGGACGCCGACGTGCCCCTCGTCCTGGAACGCCCGCATGCGCTGGAGTGGGATCCCATTGCCGAGAGTCGCCTGTGGTGCCGTGACGTCGATGCCCAGCTTCACGCGCAAAGGCCGGCCGAGTTTCAGCTTCGCCTCGAGGCCGCCCTCGGGAAGCAGGTCGACGGCGTTGCGTGTCAGCTCTGCAACTCCCATGCGAGCGAGTCTAGAAGCGGCGTGAGAGGAACGGCGAGCCGGCGAGGCCGTAGCGCCACGGCTGCTCGACCGCGCGCGTGATTCCGATCCTCGGGCCGGTGACGAGCTGAGGCTCCGCTTCGCGTGCGAGGAGCTCGAACGGCGGCTCGTCGAGTGCCAGGCCGTCGTGGAGGCGTGAGATGGCGAGCGCCTGGCAGAGCTTGCCCGGTCCCGAGCACAACGCCCGCGCGCTGTTGAGCCCGCGGCGCTCGCGCATCGCCTCGAGCGCACTCGTCGGCTCGAGCGCCCGCACGAGCGCAGCCTCCGCGCGGCCCTCTCGGGCGCAGACGAGATTTAGGCACCAATGGATGCCGTACGAGCGGTAGACGTACGCGTGACCGGGCGGCCCGAACATCGACCCCGTCCGCGCCGTTCGACCGCGGAAGCCGTGACTCGCGGGATCGTCCTGGTCGTAGGCCTCGACCTCGACGATCGTCCCTCCCACGCCGTCCACGAGCAGCGTCGCGCCGATCAGCTCGGGCGCGACCTCGTGCACCGAGCGCGCGAAGAAGTCACGCGTCAGCGGCACGGCGCTTCGCCTCGTAGCGGACGAGCGCCGGGAACGCGGCTGCGCTCGCGAGTGTGCCGGCGACGCAGAGCAGCCCGCCGGAGGCAACGGAGATGCGGATGCTGGTGAGGGACGCAACGACACCGGCCTCGAGGTTGCCAAGAGACGGGGCGCTCGCAACCTGCGCGAACTCGATCCCGCGCACGCGACCGAGCAGCCGGTCCGGCGTAAGCGCGAGAAGCATCGCGTTGCGGAAGATCGCGCTCACCTGATCGGCGAGACCCGCTAGC
This sequence comes from Gaiellaceae bacterium, assembly GCA_045805965.1. Classification (GTDB taxonomy): domain Bacteria; phylum Actinomycetota; class Thermoleophilia; order Gaiellales; family Gaiellaceae; genus Palsa-739. Next base: position 30,483 of record JBJMKF010000018.1, on the reverse strand, counting down.
CCGACGAGCACGAGCGCAAGCCAGAAGCGGTCCGCGTACGCGAAGCCCGCGATGGCAACACCCCAGAGGCTCGCCGCCGCGACGACGACAACGCCCTGGCGGCGTACGTGCGCGACCCAGCCGGACCCGAGCCCGGCGATGAGCGCTCCTGCCGCCGGCGCCGAGTACAGGTAGCCGACGAGGGTCGGGTCCCCGAAGTGAGCGGCGATCGCGGGGAAGAGACCCAACGGCATACCGAACACCATCGCGTTCGTGTCCACGAGGAAGAACCCGAGGATCACCTTCTCGCGCGCGACGAACCGGAACCCCTCGACGATCGAGCGGATCCCCGGCCGGTCGGCATCGGGGTGCGGCGGCATCGGCGGCAGTCCCCACAACGCGACGACGGTCGCCGCGAACGAAGCCGTTCCAATCGCGTAGACGGCCGGGAGACCGGCGGCGCCGATGATCACACCGGCGAGCGCGGGGCCGGCGACGCCCCCGAGGCCGTAATAGATGGAGTCGAGCGCGCCGGCCTGGGCGAAGACCTCCTCGGGGAGCAGGCGCTGCGGCAGCGAGCGCATCCCGCCGACTCCGGCACTGAAGCACGCGGCCACGACGGTCGCGAAGACGAACACCGCGACGATGCTCGGGTGCGGCAGGGCCGCGTTCACCAGCAGCCCGGCGACGCCGATCGCCTGGAGCGTCTCGGTGACCAGCACCATCCGGCGGCGGTCGAAGGCATCGGCGACCGCGCCGCCGGCGAGGGTCAACGTCATGAGCGGCACGAGTTCGGTCAAGGAGAAGAGCCCGAGTGCGAGCGTCGAGTGCGTGAGCTGCCAGATCTGGAACGGGAGCGCGACGAGCGCCATCTCGCTGCCGACGAACGTCACGGCCTGGCCGATCCAGAGGCGGCGGTAGTCCGGGTAGTCGCGCAACGGCGAGAAATCGACGGTTATGCGCGTGGCGAGGTCGCGCCACGACGGGCGCTCCTCAGTGGGCCGGGGCTCCACTAGAAGAGTTGTTCGGGCTCGGCCGGCTTCGCGGTCTTCTCGAGCACGCGCCGCGCGCGGCGGCCGAGATCACGGAGATCGAGCGGTCCCTCGTCGACGGCCTTCGCCACTCGCTCGGCGAGGTCGAGCGCGTCGTCGAGGACGACGGTCGCCGTCGCGGCGTCCTGTCCCATGTCGTGCAGAATCGTGCGCTCGGTGCGGCCCGCGAGGATGGGTTCGGCGATCCCGTCGATCCAGACGCGCGTGCGTTTGCCGCCCCCGCGCTCGTCTCCCGTGATCGGCTCGAGGGCGTAGATCCGGTCGGCGCGGGCCCATTTGCCGAAGCCCAGGAAGACCATGCGAGTCGCTCCGTCCGCCATGCGCGGGATCATCGCACGCGCTCGCGACGCTATTCGAAGAACGTGTCCTCGTCGGAGTACGGCGGCGAGCACGTGCAGAGGATGGTGAGCTCGCTCGTGCCGTTGTTCTCGAGCGTGTGCCACGCTCGCGGCGGAATGAGGACCGCATCGCCGGGTCGGACGAGCACCCTTTCGCCGTCGATCTCGAGCTCGCCGGAGCCTTTCGTGACGAGATAGATCTCCTCGCTTCGCTCGTGGTAATGCCGCTCGGTGGCCTGCCCGGGCTCGAGCGTCGCCTCGGCCAGGCTCTGTGTGGACGTGCGGTGGAGCTCCCGGATCGTCGAGCCGTCCTTCGTCGTGAACGGCTCCGCGCGACGGAGGCTCTGCAGGTTCACAGCGCCGAGGCGAGAACCTCGGCGACCCGCTCTTGCGCGCGCGGCTCGATTCCCGTGAAGAAGGGCAGCGCGAGCGAGCGCGAACTGACTTCCTCGGAGACCGGGCACAGTCCCTCGGTGAACCCGAAGCGCTCGCGCAGGTAGGGCTGCAGGTGGATCGAGGGGAGGTAGCGGTTGTAGCCGATCCCTTCCCGCTCGAAGGTGGCGATCACGCGCTTGCGCGTCGCGGCGTCCGGCAGGAGGACGACGTAGACGAACCACGATCTCGAGTGCGCGTCGTCGTCGGCGCACGGAAGCTCGACCGCGTCGATCCCACCGAGCAGCTCGCCGTAACGGCCCGCTGCCTGTCCGCGGCGCATGAGGATCTCGTCGAGCCGCTCCAGCTGGCCGATCCCCAGCGCGGCCGCGATATCGCTGAGCCGGTAGTTGAAGCCGAGCCTGACGTGCTCGAGCCAGCCGCCGGGCTCCGGCCGGCCCTGGTTCCGGAGTGACCGGATCAGATGCCACTCCTCTTCGGAATGCGTCGTGACCATGCCGCCCTCGCCCGTCGTGACCTGCTTGTTCGGATAGAAGGCGAACACACACGACGGGCCGTGAGAGCCGAGAGGCGCTCCGCGATAGACGGCTCCGAGGGCCTCGCAGGAATCCTGGATCAGCGCCAGCCCGTGCCGATCGGCGATCGCACGCAGCTCGTCGAGCTCGCACGGATAGCCGTAGATGTCGACCGCCACGATCGCCTTCGTCCGCTCGGTGAGCGCCGCCTCGACCGCTGCGGGGTCGAGATTGAAGGTCCGCCGGTCGATGTCCGCGAAGACCGGGATCCCGCCCTCGTACATGAAGCAGTTGGCGCTTGCCGCGAACGAGTACGGCGACGTGATGACCTCGTCGCCCGGCTCGATGCCGGCGGCGACGCAGAGGAGATGGAGCCCGGTCGTTCCGGAGGAAACGGCAGCTGCGTACGGCGCGCCCACCCGCTCCGCGACGAGCTCCTCGAACCGATCGATCGTCGGCCCGAGCGAGAGCCTGCCCGAGCGCAGCACTTCTAGGACGAGCTCCTCCTCCCGCTCGCCGAGGTACGGCCCCGAAAGCGGGACCGACTCCACCTCTTGCCTCACGTCTGTTCGGCGTGATTCGTGACGGGCGCGTATTCGAGCCACTGGCTCCAGCGCTCGCTGCGCCCGTGCACGGTGTCGAGATACGCCTCCTGGATCTCCCGGGTCACGGGCCCGGGCGGTCCGACGACCTGGTCGTCGATCTCACGGATCGGCGTCACCTCGGCGGCCGTGCCGACCATGAAGACTTCGTCGGCGAGGTAGAGATCGGTGCGGATGATCGGCTTCTCGACGACGCGGTGGCCGAGATCCTGCGCGATCTGGATCACCGAGTCGCGGGTAATGCCCACGAGAATCGAGGCGGCGAGGTCCGGCGTGTAGATGACGCCGTCGCGCACGACGAAGATGCTCTCGCCCGAACCGTCGGCGACGGTGCCCTCAGCGGTCAGGAGGATCGCCTCGTCGTAGCCCGCACGGTTCGCCTCCCCGACCGCGAGCATCGAGTTGAGGTAGACGCCGGTGGCCTTCGCGACGTGCGGGATGACGTTCGGCCCCACGCGCTGCCAGCTCGAGACCTTTGCGCGGATTCCGTTCTGTTGGCCCTCTTCCCCGAGGTACGCCCCCCACGGCCACGACATGATCGCCACGTCGACCGGATTCCCGACCGACGAGACCCCGAGCTCGCCATAGCCGAAGAAGGCGATGGGCCGGAGGTAACACGACGGCAGCTCGTTGGCGCCGACGAGGTCCCACGTCGCGGTCCGCAGTTCGTCGACCGAGAACGGGAGCTCCATGTAGAGGAGCTGGGCAGAACGGTGCAGCCGCTCGAGGTGGTCGGTGAGACGGAACACGGAGGTGCCGCGGCCTGTCTCGTAGGCGCGGATCCCTTCGAAGACGCCCGATCCGTAATGCAGCCCGTGCGTACCGACGTGGATGGTCGCGTCGCCCCAGTCGACCAGCTCGCCGTTCATCCAGATCTTCTTGGTCTCGCGCATCTGAAGCTCGTCCCTTCGGTCTCGGGTACTGGGCGCCGGAATCGTACCCGGACGGCTGGCTACGAAAGCTCCGCCGTACGAGCTTGCGTGAGCTGCGCCAGGTCGACCGGAGAGAGGCCGGCCATATGGCGCTCGGACCCGGCTCCGATCCACACGCGGTCGTGAGCGAGCAGCTCCCCGGCCATCACCACCCGGGAGATGCCGGAAGCGGGAAACGGCGCGACGCCGCCCGGCTCGAACCCGGTCGCGGCGAGGACCTCATCGGGTCGAGCCACGCGGGCGTTGCGCGCTCCAGCGGCCGCGGCGACCTTGTTCTCGTCCGCGCGGCGGTCGCCCGGAACGAGGGCGAGGATCGGCCGTCCGTCACAGACGAAGACGAGCGACTTGACGATCTGGGCGCGAGAGGCGCCGACGGCCTTCGCCGCGGCGCCGGCCGTCGGCGTGCCCTCCGGGAACTCCTCGACGCGGGCGTCGACGCCGGCACGCTTGAGGAACTCGGCGACCCGCGCGACGGGCTCCGGCCAGCGCTCCACGGCTAGACGGCCACCGGGGCGAGCTCGAGCACTCGTGCGTCGTCGAAGCCCTCGCCGCGCAGCCACTCGACGAGCTCCGGCGGCGGCGCCGAGTCGACGGTGAGCGCCATCAGCGCCTTGCCGCTCTGCCGGCTCCGGGAGACGGTCATGCCCGCGATGTTGATCCCGGCCTCGCCGAACATCGTCCCCACCCGGCCGATCACGCCAGGCACGTCGTCGTAGCGGCAGAGCACGATGAGCGGCGCGAGCTCGAGGTCGATCTCGAAGCCGAGGATGTTGACGAGCCACGGCCGGTGGTCGCTGCCGACCGTCGTCCCCGCCACGTGGACGTGCCTGTCGCCGGCGCGCAGCTCCACCAGGACGAGGTTCGTGTAGTCGCGGGCGGTACGCGACCGCTCCTCTCGCACCTCGATGCCGTGCTCCGCCGCGATCAGCGGCGCGTTGACGTAGTTCACAGGCGGGTCGGCTCGGCCCTGGAAGGCGCCGTTGAGCACCGCGACCGTGAGCAGCCGCGAGTCGTAATCGGCGAGACCGCCGTAGACCGTGATCACGATCTCCTCGGCGGCGCCGTCCGCGAGCTCCATCGCGATGCGTCCCAGCCGGGATGCAAGCGGCACGTACGGGCCGAGGACCTCGAGGTCCTCTGCTCCGACGACGGGGATGTTGACTGCGTTCGTGACGAGGCCTCCGTCGAGCGCTGCGACGATCTGCTCCGCCACGATCAGCCCCGCGCGGTCCTGCGCTTCCCCGGTCGACGCTGCCAGGTGCGGCGTGACGACCACGTTGTCGAGCTCGAGCAGCGGCCCCGAGTACGGCTCCTCGCCGAATACGTCGAGTGCGGCGCCGGCTATCCGGCCCGACCGCAGCGCTTCGAGCAGCGCCTCCTCGTCGAGGAGTGGCCCACGGGCAGCGTTGACGATCCGCACGCCGGGACGCATCGCAGCAAAGGCTTCGGCTCCGATCGAGCCGCGCGTCTCCGCCGTCAGAGGCAGGTGCAAGGTGACGAAGTCGGCGGCGGTGTAGACGTCCTCCGGTGTCGGGACGCACTCGGCGCCGAGCTCGCGGAAGCGCTCGGCCGCGACGTACGGGTCGTGGGCGACGACGCGCATCCCGAGCCCGAGTGCGCGCCGCGCCACCTGCTGGCCGATCCGGCCGAAGCCGAGCACGCCGAGCGTCTTGCCCGCGAGCTCGATTCCTCCGTAGGCACTGCGCTCCCAGCGGCCCTGCTTGAGCGCTGCGTGTGCCTGCGGGATGTTGCGCGCGAGCGCGACGAGGAGGCCGATGGTGTGCTCAGCGGCCGAGACGACGGTGGACTCCGGCGCGTTGGCGACGATGATTCCGCGCCGCGTCGCTGCTTCGACGTCGACGTTGTCGACACCGACGCCGGCGCGACCGATCACCTTCAGCCGATCGGCGCGGTCGATCAGATCTGCCGTGAGCCTCGTCGCCGAGCGCACGACGACGGCGTCGTAGCCGCCGATGATCTCCTCGAGCGGGCTCTCGGCATCGACATCCACGTCGAACCGCGAGCGGAGGAGGTCAACGCCGGCGTCCGAGATCTCCTCGCGCACGAGGACGCGAGCGGTCACGTGCGGGAGCGTTCGGCGCTGAATGCTTCCAGCGCCGCAGTCACTGCGACGCCCCGCTCGACGTCGGCGCCGAGATCGGCGAGGACGAGCTCGACGGCCCCGACCTGCGTCGTGATGTCGAAGACGTCGTACCAGCCGATGTGGCCGAGCCGGAAGATCTTTCCCTTCAGCTCGCCCTGTCCGTTCGCGATTGTGATCCCGAAGCGGTCGCGGAGACTCCGGATGACGTCGCCGGAGTCGATGCCCGCAGGCGCGCGCACGGCGGTCACGACGGCGCTTCGGTCCTCGTCGGGCGAGAACAGCTCGAGCCCGAGCGCCTTCACGCCCGCGCGCGCAGCCCGTCCGAGCCGGAGGTGGCGATCGAACGCGGCTTCCAGACCCTCGTCGAGCAACAACCGCAGCGCGACGTCCAGCCCCGCGACGAGCGAGACGGGAAGAGTGAACGGCGCGTCGAGAGTCTCCTGCGCCTTCCGCGTGCGCTCCCAGTCGAAGTAGAAACGCGGCGAGGACCCGCTCGCGGCGAGCGCGGCTTCCGAGACGGCGGCGAGCCCGAGCCCGGGCGGGGACATGAGCGCTTTCTGCGAGCCCGAGACGACGACGTCGAGCCCCCAGGCGTCGGTCTCGCACGGGACGGCGCCGAGGCTCGAGACCGCGTCGACGACGACGAGCGCACCAGCCTCGCTCGCGGCGGAGGCAAGCGCGCGGACGTCGGCGACGACCCCGGTGGATGTCTCGGAGTGGACGAGCCAGACGGCCTTCGCCCCGCGCTCGCTCAGCCGAGCGCGGAGGTCGTCGGCGTCGGGTGTCTCTCCCCACGCGTAGCGGAGCACGTCGACATCCGCGCCGAACGCGGTCGTCATCGCGACCCAGCGCTCGCCGAAGCTCCCCGCGGAGACCACGAGATGCGGCTCGCCCGGGGAGACGAGGTTGGCGACGGCCGACTCGAACGCGCCGGTGCCCGAGGCGCCGAAGAGGAGCACGTCGCTGTCCGTTCGGCACACCTCGCGCAGGTTGGTGAGCACGCGCTCGTACACGGGCAGGAAGTCGGGGCTGCGGTGATGGACCACCGGCGCGCCGACGGCGGCGAGCACCTCCGGCGGCACCGGCGTCGGGCCGGGCGTGAACAGATACCGCTTCACCGACTCCAACCGTAGCGTTCTACTCTGCTGGCATGGACGCGCTCCTCGCCTTCGCCGCAGCGCTCGTTGCGTTCCGGCTCGCGGGCCTGCTGGGGGCGCGTTACAGGGCGAGCGCAAGGCCGGAGATGCTCGCCTGGGCGGCAGGGCTCGCGGCCTACGCGATCGCCGCGGCCGCGATCGCGTGGGGTGAGGCCGCGGGCTGGGACGCCCACGCGTTCCGTGTCTACTACGCGGCCGGAGCGTTGTTGACGGCCCCGCTCCTCGGCGCGGGCTCGCTTCTCCTCGCCGGCCGGCGGCGCGCGGCGCCGGTCGCTCTCGTCTTCGTCGGGCTCGCGCTCGGCATCTCCCTCGCGATGCCGGTGCACGGCGCCTTCGCCGCGCAGGGGATTCCGGCGGCGCAGGACCACCTTGCCTTCCTCCCCGCGCGGCTCCTCGCGATCGCTGCCAACGTCCTCGGGACTCTCGCGGTCGTCCTCGTGGCGTTGCGCTCATTCCGGCAGCGCCCGCTCGGCAACGGGTTGATCATCGCCGGAATCGCGGCGGCTGCGACCGGCAGCGGCCTATCCGGGCTCGGCGCCGCAGGAAGCGCGATCGGAATCGCGATCGGCGCTGCATTGCTTTACGCAGGATTCGTGGTTCCGGCGCACATTTCGGCCCTTTCGTCGCCACGTACGGCGCCGCGCTAAGCCGCGTAATCATTCCGTAAGGAAGCGCACAAGCGTTGTCTCGGCGCCGCACATACGTACGGTCCGTCGTTACCCTCGTGCCAACGATCGCATAAGCCGCGCCGAGCGGTGCTCGTCAAGGGCGTCTATCCCGCCCGCTCGGCCTCCGACTTGCAATCGACCTTGGGGAGGTAAAGCATTGCGGCGCTTCATCCTGGCCTGCGGGCTCCTGCTCGCGTTCGCAGGCATGGCCACTGCGGCTACGGCCGCCGCAGGGTCGAGCAGTGGGGCAAGTTCTAGTTCCACCACGAACACAACCGTGACCGCGACCACGACGGTCGCCACCGCGGAGTCCCGGGCGAGTAGCGCGCGCGAAAGGCTGCGCGCGATCGCCCACTGGAACCGCCATCTCCGGAGCTTCCGGGCCGGCACTCGGCGCTGGCTGACGGTGATCCGTGGGCGTCCGCCCGTGAGCGCCCCGCGCTTGCTGGCCGTGCGCTCGTCTGTGCGTTCGGTCGCACGGCTCCGCCGGCTCGCGAACGCCTGGCGACAGCGCGAACACGCGGCCTGGCGGCGAGCGAACCATCCGCCGAAGCTCAACGCGTGGCTCTGCATCCACCACTACGAGGGGAGCTGGACGGATTCGGGCAGCCCGTACTGGGGCGGCCTCCAGATGGATCTCGGCTTCCAGGAGACGTACGGCCGCTGGCTGCTGCAGCACAAGGGCACGGCCGACCACTGGAGCCCACTCGAGCAGATCTGGGTCGCGGTCCGTGCCTCGCGCAGTCGCGGCTTCTCGCCGTGGCCGAACACGGCGCAGTACTGCGGCATGCTGTAAGTCCGTTTTTGGCTCTGTTACGCCCTTCGACGGCCCGCTGAGCGGGCCGTCGTCATTTTGACGTCATGTTGACTTGACAATGACATCAGAGTGATGTCATAGTGCCGCCATGCAGATCGACGGCTACATCCAGGCGCTCCGGGAGGACCTCGTCCGCGTCGCGTCACTCGGCGACGAGACGACGTCACGTGCGGCAGAGCTCCTCTCGGTCGCAATCGAGGCGTCGCTCGCGCGGCGGCTCCAGGACGTCCTCGCCGAGGCGGCACTCGAGCTCAACGCACAGCTCGACGCGGCCCACGTCGAGGTCCGCATCGCAGGCCGCGACCCCGAGCTCGTCCTCGTCCGTGAGGACGGCAGCATCTCGGAGCCGGTCGACGAGGCGTTCTCGGCCCGCATCACCCTCCGGCTCCCGGAGAGCTTGAAGCAGCGGGTCGAGTCTGCCGCCGCCCGCGAAGGCGGGTCCGTCAACACGTGGCTCGTCCAGGCACTCCAGCGCTCGGTCGAGCCGAAGTCCCACCGTTCCATCTCCAGCGGCAGCCGCAACCGGCTCACCGGGTACGGCCGCAGCTGAAAGGAGGAGGCATGTTCCCCGACCACCACCTTCCGTACAACAAGGCCGAGCGCACGCTTCGCCCTGACCGGCGCCCGCTCCCGAAGGACAGCGAGATCCGCATGCGGATCAAGCGCGCCCTGCGCAAGCGGGAGGCGTGAGGATGATCGAGCAGACCTTCCACACGCCTCTGCCACTCACCCTCGAGGTCTCGATCCCGAGCGGCGACATCGACATCGATACAGGGAACGGCGAGGAGACGAACGTGACGGTCGACGGCGACGAGCGGCTGCTCGAGCACGTCGAAGTCAGACAGGACGGCAACCGCGTCTCGGTGACGCTGCGCGACAAGAACAAGGTCGGTTTCTCGTTCTCACTCGGCTCGCTCGTCTTCGGAGACAACGGCCTTCGCGTGCAGGCGCGCATTCCTCACGGCGCCGGCGTGAGGGTCAAGACAGCGTCGGCGGACACCGAGGTCACGGGCCAGCTCCACACGCTCGACGTCAATGGGGTGTCCGGCGACGTCCGCGTGCGCGGCGAGATCTCCGACGACGCGACGGTCAAGACCGTCAGCGGCGACGTCGAGCTCGAGCGCGTGGACGGGGACCTCTCAGTCCAGACCGTCTCCGGCGACGCTCGAGTTCGTGGCATCGCCGGCTCGGTCGACGCGAAGTCCGTCTCCGGCGACATCCGCCTCGAGGCGCTCACGGCCGGAGACGCACGCTTCTCGAGCGTGTCCGGCGACATCGAGATCGGAATTGCGGCGGGCTCGATGCTCGACGTCGACGCGGGCTCGACCTCCGGCGACCTCGCCTCAGAGGTGCCGCTTGCGACCGAGCCGCCCTCCGGCGAGGACGCGGCGGCACCGACCGTGATCCTCCGCGGCCGCACCGTCAGCGGCGACGTCCGCGTTTTCCGGGCCAGTTGATGGCGACCTCGGCGGCGGCGGTCGGGCCCCCGGTTCTGCGCAGCCGACCCCTCGGGGCGCTGCTTGCCGCCGAGGTCTTGTCGACGACCGGCTCGATGATGACCTGGCTCGCCCTGCCGTGGTTCGTGCTCGTGAGCACCGGCTCGGCGAAGCAGATGACGTTCGTGATCGCCGCCGAGGGAGGTGGGTTCGCCCTCTTCGGAATCCCCAGCGGTTCGGTGCTCGAGCGGCTCGGGGCCCAGCGCACGATGCGTCTGTGCGACGCCGTTCGCGCGCCGCTCATGCTGCTCGTCCCGGCGCTGCACTGGACCGGACACCTGACGCTGCCGGCCCTCGCCGCCATCGCCTTCGTCCTCGGGGCCGCGAGCACGCCGTACATGGCCGCGCAACGGCTCGTGGTCGCTGAGATCCTCGACGAGGACGAGGCGTCGGTCGAGCGCGCGAACGCGTTGCTCCAGGGAGCGACGCGGATCACGATGCTCGGCGGACCTGCACTCGCAGGCGTGCTCATCGCGGCGGTCGGCTCGCCGGTCGTGCTCGTCGTCGACGCAGGCAGCTACGTCGTCGCCTTCGTGCTCGTCACGGTGCTCGTGCCCGTCACTCGCGTGGTGCGGAGAGAACAAGGGGAGGAAGGCGAAGGTCCGCTCGCGGGCGTCCGCTACCTCTTCAGCGACTCCCTCCTGCGCGGCTGGGCGACCGCGATCGTCGTCGGCGACGCCTCGTTCTCGGTCCTCTTCGTCGCGATTCCGGTGCTCGTCTATGTTCACTTCGGGGCCAATCCACGACTCGCCGGAGTGTTCCTCGCCTCGTGGGGAATCGGTGCGGTGGCCGGGAACGTGAGCGCCTACCGGAGCGACCGGGTCGGCGGACTTCGCCAGGCCGCGCCTCTCGTGCTTCTGCAGGCCGCGCCGCTCTGGGCGGTCGCCGCACCGGTGCCGGCCGCGGCGGTCGCGGGCGCGCTTGCGCTCTCCGGCATCGCCAACGGCCTCGTCAACCCGACGCTCCACTCTGTCCTCACACTGCGGCCGCCGGCAGCCGTTCGAGCGAAGGCTCTCACTGCGATGTCCACGGCCTCGACGCTCGGCACCCCGATCGCTCTAGCGGTCGCGGCCCCAGCCTTTGCGGCCTTCGGCTCCCGGCACGTGATCGCTGCCGCGGCCGCCGGCCAGCTGGCCGCCATGAGCTACGCCGCCTTGGTCACCGTCCGCCACCTCGCCCGGGAGCCCGCCTGATGCGCCGCCTCCTCTCCTACCGCGACGTGCGCTTACTCGTAGCCGGGCAAACGCTCTCGGCCTTCGGCGACTGGGCGATGTGGATCGTGATGGCGGTGTGGATGAAGAGCCTCACCGGCTCGAGCGCCCGCGCCGGCCTCGTCTTCTTCGTGCTCGGGCTCGGTAGTCTCGCCGGGCCGCTCGGCGGGCTCCTCGCCGACCGCTTGAGGCGGCGACCGCTGATGATCGCGTGCGACTGCGTGCTCGGCGCATCCGTACTCGTTCTCCTCCTCGTCCACGACCGCAGCACCGCCTGGCTGATCTACCTCGTCGCGCTCCTCTACGGGCTCGCCGGGACGGTGTTCTACCCGGCGCAGTCGGCGCTGCTGCGCCTGATGCTCCCTGAGGAGCTGCTCGCAGACGCGAACGGAGCACTCTCGACGATGCGCCAGGGACTTCGGCTCGTGGCGCCGCTCGCGGGTGCCGGCCTCTTTGCCGCCTTCGGCGGCGGAGTAGTGGCGGTCCTCGACTCTTTCACCTTCGCCGGATCCGCGTTGCTGATGTCGCGGATGCGCGTGCCCGAGGCGAAGCCAGAACCGCCGGAGCACCACTTTCTTCGCGAGGTGACGGCCGGGATCGAACACATCTGGCGGACCTTGCCGCTGCGACAGATGACCGCGGCCGCAACCGTCGCCTTGCTCGTCATCGGCTTCGCAGAGACCCTCATCTTCTTCGTCATCACGCACCTCGGAAAACCGCCGTCCTTCTTCGGCGTGTTCAGCGCGCTCCAGGGCGTCGGCTCGATCGCCGGGGGCTTCACGGCCGCATGGATGCTTCGCCGGGCCGGTGACGTGCGCATCGTCGGCATGGGACTGGGGGTCTTCGGCGTCGGCGACCTGCTGCTGATCGTGCCTTCGCTCCCCATCGTGCTCCTGGGCTTCACGATCGCCGGTGTCGGGATCATGTGGGCCATCGTCGGCTTCACCACCGCCCTCCAGATTCGGACGCCACTTGTCATCCAGGGCCGCGTCTCAGCCGCCGCCGATATCTCGCTCAACGTCGCACAAACCGTTTCGATCGCGGCCGGCGCAGCGCTCTCCACGGTCGTCGACTACCGGATCCTGTTCGTCGCGATGGCGGCGGTCGTCGTCGCGAGCGCGACCTACCTGGTGACGAGGCGGCACGATTCGCCCCAGGCGGTTCCCGAGCAGCTGCTCACGTGAGCCGGGTACCGCTGCGGCGGAACCGCGACTTCGTCCTGTCCGAGCTCGACGAGCCGGGCCGCCCTGCGACGATGGAGGCGTGAAGGAGCTCACGCCGCTGCGGCGGAACCGGGACTTCCTCTTGCTGCAGGCGGGGCAGCTGTTCTCGACCTTCGGGGCGGCGATGTCGGGCATCGCGTATCCCCTACTCGCGCTCGCCCTGACGGGCTCGGCGGCGAAGGCCGGCTACGTCGGCGCAATCCAGTTCGCGCCCGTAGTGCTGCTGGGGCCGGCCGCGGGAGTCGCGGCCGATCGGTTCGACCGCCGGAAGCTGATGATCGCATCCGACGTCGCAGGAGCAACCGCGCTCGGGGTGCTCGCGGCTTCAGTGCTTTCCCATCACGCGACGTTCTGGCTGCTGCTGCTCGTCGGCTTCGTCGACACGAGTGCCGCCGTCGTCTTCCGCGCCGGCTCCAGCGGCGCATTCAAGGCGGTCGTGCCGCAGCCGCAGCTCGCCGACGCCTCGAGCCTGGCGATGGGGCGCATGTCTGCGGTGCGGCTCGCCGCACCACCCGCCGGCGGTGCGCTCTTCGGCCTCTCGCGCGGGTTGCCGTTTCTCGCCGACGCGATCTCGTACGCCTTCTCGACCGCCTCCCTGCTCCTCATGCGGACTCGCTTCCAGGAGGAGCGAGAGCCGGGCTCGCGGACGCACTTTCGCGAGGGCCTCGCCTACTTCTGGCGTCTTCCGTTCCTCCGGACGACGGTCGGGATGATCGCTGCGAGCAATTTCGCCGCCTCGGGCATCCCGATCGCGGTGATCGTCCTCGCGCATCGCCACGGCCTGTCGAGCACGGCCATCGGTGGCTTCGTCGCGCTGGCAGGCGTCGCCCTACTCGCCGGTTCCACCCTCTCGCCGCTGCTCCGCCGGATCTTCCCGATGCGAGCGATCCTCCTCTCGGAGTTCTGGATGGGGCTCGTCTACGCGAGCTTCCTCGTCTACCCGAGCGTCTACGTGCTTGCCGTTGCCGTCTCGCTGCACGCGTTCTGGTTCCCGAATACCGACTCGGCGATGAATGCGTACTCGTACACGCTCATTCCCGATCGCCTGCTGGGGCGCGCGATGGCAGCCTCGAACACCCTGCGGGCAGTATCGGCACCGCTCGGACCGCTCGCTGCCGGCCTACTGCTCAGCCACACCTCGCCTCGAATCGCGATCTTCGTGCTAGCCGCTCCAACCGTCGTCGCCGCTGTCCTCGGGACGTTCAGCGCGTCGATCCGTGACCTCCCTAGCCTCGAAGCTTCTCCTGCAGCAGCCGGTTGACGACCTTCGGGTCGGCCTTGCCCTGGGTCTCGCGCATGACCTGGCCGACGAGGAAGCCGAGCACGCCTTCCTTGCCGCCGCGGAAGGTCTCGACCTGCTCGGGATGGGCCGCGATCACCGCGTCGATCACGGGCATCAGCGCGTCCTCGTCGCCGAGCGTTGTCTCTGAGAGGTACCTCTCCGCGTCGATCGGACCCTCGGCGGCGGCCGCGAACGCCTCGTCGAGCGCCTCCCGCGTGACGTTCGCCTGCACGATCTGGGCGAGCGCGGCGGCGTTCTCGGGCAGGAAGTCGCCGCGGTTCATGGCGATCGCCGCCGCGTCTTTCACGTCGACACCCGCGCTCGCGAGCAGCTCCGCCTTCCGCTCCTTGCCTGTCAGAACGAGCTCTTCCGCAGACGCAAAGCCAAGCTCGCCCACGAGCCGCCTGATTCGCTCAGCCGGCGGCTCGGTCAGCTCGCTCCGGAGCCGCTCTACGAGCTCCGCCGCCGGCTCGACCGGGACGAGGTCGGGCTCGGGAAAGTAGCGGTAGTCGTCCGCCTCCTCCTTCGAGCGGTGGACGGTCAGCCGGTCGGTGTCGGCGTCGTAGTCGTAGGTCGACTGCACGACCTCCTCCCCCGCCTCATGAGCCTCGACCTGCTGCCGGAACGCCGCCTCGATCGCCCGCCCGATGAACCGGAACGAGTTCATGTTCTTGATCTCCCAGCGCGGCCGGAAGCCCTCCTCGCCGTCGCGCCGAACCGACACGTTGACATCGGCGCGCAGCGTTCCTTTCTCCATATCGGCGTCCGAGACGCCAAGCTCGCGGATCGTCTGGCGTAGGAGGCGCAGATACGCCATCGCCTCGTCCGCAGAGCGCAGGTCGGGCGCGCTCACGATCTCGAGGAGCGGCGTACCGCCGCGATTGAAGTCGACGAGGCTGTAGTCGGCACCGACGGAGCGGCCGGTCGCGCCGCCGGCGTGCACCGTCTTCGCGGCGTCCTCCTCGAGATGCGCGCGGACGATCCCGATCTCGCGCTCGCCGTCGGCGGTCGGAAAGACGAACTTGCCGGGGCCGCAGAGGGGAGCCTCGAACTGGCTGATCTGGTAGCCCTTCGGCAGGTCGGGGTAGAAGTAATTCTTGCGCGCGAAGACGGCGTGACCTGCGATCTCGCAGTCGAGCGCGAGGCCGAGCAGGATCGTCATCTCGATCGCGCGGCCGTTCGGAACGGGAAGCGCGCCAGGATGGGCGAGGCAGACGGGACAGGTGTGCGTGTTCTCGGCGGCGCCGTACTCGAGCTCGCAGCGGCAGAACATCTTGGTGCGCGTCTTGAGGTGGGCGTGAACCTCGAGGCCGCAGACGAGCTCCCACTCACTCGCCGGCATCGAGCTTCTCCTTGGCCTCGCGGAGGGCGTCCTCGACATCGTCGTACACCTCGACCATCGCGACCCGGTGCTCGAGCGGGCCGTGCGTCTCGATCAGCCACAGCTCGCGCTCACCCGCCTCGAGCTGAAGCTTGACCTCGCCGACGAGGACGGCGCGAGAGCCGTCGAGCACGCGCGGGTTCTCGCCGAAGACGCGCTCGACTGCGAGGACGAACTCCGCCGCCGGGTCCTCGAAGTGGTACGTCACCGGAGCCTCTCCGGCACCGGGTCGAAGCCGATCGCCTGCTCGAGCGCGTGACCGATCCGGAAGAGCGTGTTCTCGGCGAACTGCGGCCCGATCAGCTGCAGGCCGACCGGCAGTCCCTCCGAGAGTCCGCACGGGACGTTGAGCCCCGGCAGGCCGGCCATGCACGACGGGATCGTGAGCAGGTCGCAGAGGTACATCGCGAGCGGATCGGCGGTGCGGGCGCCGAGCGGAAAGGCGACCGTCGGAGAAGTCGGCGAGACGAGCGCGTCGAACGTCTCGAACAGCGCGTCGTGCTCGCGCTTGATCACCGTGCGCACCTTCTGCGCCTGGCCGTAGTACGCGTCGTAGTAGCCGGCTGACAGTGCGTACGTCCCCACCATGATCCGCCGCTTCGGCTCGTCGCCGAAGCCCTCGTTGCGTGTCCGCTCATACATCTCGAGCCTCTCGGCAGCGTCGGCGCGGTAGCCGTAGCGCACGCCGTCGTAGCGCGCGAGATTGGACGACGCCTCGGCGGGCGCGATGAGGTAATAGCAAGGCATCCCATACTCGACCGAGAGGGACAGCGAGCACTCCCCTACCTCTGCCCCGAGCTCCTCGAGCTTCGCGATCGCGGCCTGCACGGCAGCGTCAACGCCCCGCTCGATGCCCTCGGCCTCGTTGAGCTCCTTCGGCACGCCGACCCTCAGACCCCTCAGATCGGCCTCTTCCGGCAGCTCGACGGGCTGCGGCAGCTCGACGGTCGTCGTGTCGCACTCGTCGCGCCCGGCGATGAGCGAGTAGAGGTAGGCGCAGTCGCGGACCGTCTTCGCGACCGGACCGACCTGGTCGAGGCTCGAGGCAAAAGCGACGATCCCGTAGCGCGAGACGGTGCCGTACGTCGGCCGCAGGCCGACGTTTCCGCAGAGCGCCGACGGCTGCTTGATCGAGCCGCCCGTGTCGGAGCCGAGCGCCCATGGCGCGAGGCCGCCGCTGACGGCCGCGGCCGATCCGCCCCCCGAACCGCCTGGAACCCGCGAGGGATCCCAGGGGTTGTGCGACGGCCCGAAGGCGGAGTTCTCGGTCGACGAGCCCATCGCGAACTCGTCGGTATTGGTCTTGCCGAGGATGCGAAGGCCGTGCGCCTTCAACCGCTCGACGACCGTCGAGTCGTAGACCGGGACGTAGCCCTCGAGGATCTTCGAGCCGGCTGTGGTCGGAATCCCCTTCGTCCCGATCACGTCCTTGACCGCGATCGGGATGCCCTCTCCGCCAGGGTCGTCGCAGACGTGGAGGTAGCAATGGAGCTCTTCATCCCGCTCGCCGATCGCGCCGAGGTAGGCAGCGAAGAGCTCGGCTCCCGAGATCTCGCGCGCCTCGAGCAGCCGCTTCGCCTCCTCGGCGGTCAGGCGGAGCGTGTCGATCACGCCGCGCCTCCGGGCGGCACCTTGAAGAAATCGCCTTCGCGCTCGGGCGCGTTCGCGAGGGCGTCCTCGGCCGACAGGCATGGCCGCGGCTCGTCCTGATCCCACACATTGACGACGTCGTGCGGATGCGAGGTCGGCGGCACGTCGGCCAGGTCGAGCTCGGAGACTTTCGAGACGGCCGCGAGGATGTCGTTGAGCTGCGCTTCGAGCCGCTCGATCTCTTCCTCGCGCAGCTCGAGGCGCGCGAGGTGCGCGACATGGAGAAGCTGTTCACGATTTATCGCCATAACCCCGATCCTCGCAAAACCCGTTTCGCGGCCGCGCCCGACATGCGCGGGCGCGGCACGCCGGCTTCAGGCCGTCAGCGGTTGCGCGAGCGGAAAGCGAAGCGGGCGAAGCGAAACAGAAAGGGCCCCATCAGGGGCCCTTTCAAGCAAATGAGTCCGCAGGTTCTCTAAGCAGCCTGGACGTTCGCGGCCTGCGCGCCCTTGTCGCCCTGAACGACGTCGAACGACACGCGCTGACCTTCGGTCAGCGACTTGTAGCCATCCATGGTGATTGCCGAGAAGTGGACGAAGACGTCATCGCCGCCTTCGCGCTCGATGAAGCCGTAACCCTTCTCGTTCGAGAACCACTTGACGGTGCCCTCAGCCAACCCTTCCTCCTTGCAGAAAACGACGGCTCGCGTAAGCCGCCTACAGACGTTGGAACAGGCCGGAGTCTAGCTCAGTTTTTCGGGGTTGCAATGGGCGCGCCTTGACGCAAACGCGCTGCCGTAACGGCGTTCTGGAGCACCATCGCGATCGTCATCGGCCCCACGCCGCCGGGCACAGGGGTCATGTAGGCCGCCTCGTCCAGCGCGCTCGGGTCGACGTCGCCGAGCAGCTTGCGGCTCCCCTCGTCCCGGTTCATCCCGACGTCGATCACCGTCGCGCCGGCCTTGACCATGTCCGCGGAGATGAGATGCGTGCGGCCGACGGCGGCGACGAGGACGTCGGCGTCGAGCGTGTGCCGCTGCAGATCCTGCGTGCGCGAGTGGCAGATCGTCACCGTCGCGTTGCGCTGGAGCAGGAGATGCGCCACCGGCTTGCCGACGATCGCGGAGCGGCCCACGACGACGGCGCGCGCACCCTCGAGTGGGATCTCGTACTCGTCGAGCATCCGCATGATCCCGAGCGGCGTGCCGGGGACGAGCGTCGGCCGGCCGAGATAGAGGCGGCCCGCGTTGATTGGGTGGATGCCGTCGACATCCTTGCCGGGAGCGATCGCCTCGACGGCGCGGTTCTCGTCGATGTGGTCCGGCAGGGGTAGCTGCACGAGCAGCCCATCGATGCCGTCGTCGGCGTTGAGCGCGGCGATCGTCGCGAGCAGCTCTTCCTCGGACGTATCGGCCGGAAGCTTGAGGTCCCGCGCTTCCATTCCCGCCTGCACGGCGGCTTTCTGCTTGAGGTCGATGTAGATGTGCGAGGCGGGGTCATCGCCGACGAGGACCGTGGCGAGGCCGACCTGACCGAGCTCGGCGACCGAGGCAGCGACCTCCTCGCGCACCGTGGCGCCGAGCGCCTTGCCGTCCATGATCGTTGCGGGCACGAGGCGAGGTTATAGCCTCCGCTCGATGCGCCTTTCACGCAAGAACGATCCCGATTCGGTCCGCGCGCGCCAGGACGCGCTCGGCCTCCCGGAGGTCGACCTCGTGCCGTACGCGAAGGCGGCCGAGTCGGTCACCGGGTTCGTCTCGATTCCCGTCTCCGTCGCTCAGCTCGCGGTTTCGCTCGGCGAGTACGAGCTCTCGGAGGACGGCGACGTGGTCGAGACGGGTCGCTCCGACGAGGAGGTCGTCGTCCCGCTCGCGCATACGGAAGGCGGCCTGACCGCGTCCGTGCAGCGTGGAGCGAAAGCGATTGCGGAGTCCGGCGGCTGCCGATCATACGTGATCGCTGACCGAATCACCCGAGCATCCTGTTTTATCTGCAAGGACTCCGGCGACGCCCTCGCGCTCGCGCGCTGGGTCGAGGAGCAGGTGCCGGCGATGCGCGAGTTCCTCCGCGAGTCCGACTCACCGGAGCTGTCTCGGTATGCCGTGCTGCGCGAGGCGAAGACGCACGTCGTCGGCCCGATGTGCCATGTCCTCTGGCGCTTCACGACCGGCGACGCATTCGGGGCCAACATGATGACCCGCAACGCGTACGCGTTGAACATGGCGTACGTGCTGCCGCAGGCGCCGGTGCCGATCGAACGGTCGATCCTCGAGGCGAACATGGGCGGCGACAAGAAGCCGTCCTTCGAGTACTTCCAGCAGGGTCACGGCAAGACGGTGATCGCCGAGACGACGCTGACCGAGGCGGCGATCGAGCGCGTGCTGCGGACGAAGCTGACCGACCTCGAGGAACTCGCCTGGGCGGGAACGCATGGGGCCGTCGCTTCCGGAATGCAGTCTGTCGCGTTCACGCCCGCCTCGGCGATCGCCGCCGTCTTCGCCGCGACCGGCCAGGATCTCGGGCTCGTCGGGACGAGTTCGATGGCACACGGGACGGAACAGCAAGTCGACGGAGGCCTGCACGTCTCGATCCGCTTCCCCGGCATCGAGGTTGGAACGGTCGGCGGCGGCACGACGCTGCCGGATCCCAAGCGGTGGCTCGAGCTGATGGGCTGCGCCGGGCCCGGCAAGGTCTACCGGCTGGCGCAGCTCGTGGCCGCGACGGCACTCGCCCTCGAGATCAGCGCCTCGGCGGCGATGGCGACCGCGGGCAGCGAGAACTTCTTCCGCGCCCATTTCGAGCGCGGTGGGATGCGCTAGGCGACCACGGCTACCGCAAGCTCTAGCGTGCCGCACCCTCGCGAAGCTGGCGCTCGTACTCGGCCTGGTCGTAGTTGCCGCGTGACGACGCGATCCGGCCGCCGGCGCCGATCGTCCACTCCTCGACGCCCGGGATGCGCACCCACTTGCCGGTCTCCGCGCTCGTGCCCGTGAACGTCCAGCGGTACTCGACGACGTCGTCGGTGACAACGAGGTCGTCCATGAAGACCTCGATGTCGGGAAAGGCGGTGATGAACGACGCCGCGACCTCGGCTATCCCGGCCGGTTCGCCGCCGTTGATGGCGATCGTCCCGCCGGGGGCGTAGTGGGACGCAACGCGCGCCGGGTCGCGACTGCACCACGCCTCGGTGTAGCTGCGGGCGAGATCCCCGACCTGCTGTAGATCCTGCGGCATCGCTGCGACCTTACAGCTCGGGTCGCCGTAGAACTCGCCTCGAAATGAAGCACGGGCCGTCTGGCCGCGCTGGCCGGCGCGATGCGTCGTCCTCAGTCGCGCCAATAGCGCTGCTATTGGCGCTCCCTGCGTCCTAGCCTCGCACTCGGCCACCGCACCCAGCCCGCGCGTGATCATTCCGAGACGAGTTCTTACACTCCTTTTACGCGCAGCCAACACTCCCCGGGTCCTGCTGGGCGACGCTGAGCCAAAGCAGCGAGGGAGGGATTGAATGCGCAAGCTCCTGTTGGTTCTCATCGCCGTCACCTCGCTCGCCGCGGCAGGCGCCGCGGTCGACCGGGCGAGGCCCGCGGCGGCGGCTTCACAAACCGTGACAATCTCGAAGACGGGTTACAAGCCGACATCCGTCTCGATATTTGTCGGGGACAGCGTCGTCTTCGCCAATAGCGACGCCGTCGCCCACACGGTCGTCTTCCGGCAGGCGACGGGATTCCACTGCAACACGGTCCTCCCGGTCGCCATTCAGCCGGGCACGAGCGCGAGCTGCACCTTCACGACCGCAGGCAAGTTCACCTTCTCCGATCTGACGAACAAGGGGAAGAACTTCCGCGGGTCGGTCACCGTCGCCCAGAATCCCACGTCCAGCCTCGGGGTTCGCCCAGGGGCAGTCGTCTTCGGTGGCAAGGTGACCCTCTCGGGCACGCTCGCCGACAAGCAGTCAGGGGAGTCGGTGCAGGTCCTCGAGTTGCAGTGCGGAGCGACGAACGCAACGGCGCTCGCGACGATCAAGTCGACGACCGGCGGCGCGTTCACCTACTCGGCTCAGCCGCTGCGCCAGACCGCGTACTCGGTGAGGGTCAAGAACACGGACAGCAGCGCCGCGACCGCCAGGGTCTCGCCGAGCCTGCGCCTCGGCAAGCTCGCCCGCCACAGGTACGCGGTGCACATCTCCGCGGCCGTGAGCTTCGCCGGGAAGCTCGCCACCTTCCAGCGCTATAGCAAGGCAAAGAGGCGCTGGGTGAAGGTGAAGCGGGTGCTTCTCCGGTCCGACACGACGGGGGTCGCTCCGACCGTCATCACGTCTGCGACCTTCCGCTCGGGAATCAAGGCGAAGCAGCGCGCGCGCGTCACGATCGGAGCCAAGCAGGTCGGCGCCTGTTACCTCGCGGGTCGCAGCAACACGATCCGCAGCTAGAGGGGGCCAATGGAGCCGGGGCGTCCGCGCCCCGGCTCTGTCGCTTCAGCCGGCGGGCAGACGGACGTCGGAGACGTCCAGGCCGAGCGAGTTGGCGAGGCGGACGCCGTGGTTCAGTTCCTCGCGGAGCCGCTCTCGGTCGCGCGTCTCCATCAGCGTCCCGATCATCTCCCGCGCCTTCGGCCGCCAGAGGACGTGCTTGGCGAAGATTGGGAGCATCGTGTTCGCCGCGTCCACGAGCCGGGCGCGCACCTGCTTCCCGGCGGACCGGAGCAGCACCCGTTCGTACGCCATGCCGGCGCCGTGGTGGATTCCGTCGTCGATCGCGAGGCGGTTGCAGAGATCCTCGAGCACCGTTCCCCGCGACGAGCGCGCGATCAGTCGGAAGCGCGGGATGATCAGCCGCTCGAAGAACACCTGCATCAGGAAGACCTTCTCCTCGAGCAGATCGGCCTCGAGGAACATGTGCGCGACCTCGTCGAGGTACGGGTCGCGCTCCCCCTCCCCACCGACCTGGCCGATCAGCCGCAGCCATGCCTCGGTGTGGCGCGACTCGTCCTGCACCATCGTCGCGTAGTAGAGCCGCGCCTCCGGATCGGGCGCCGCGGCGAGCAGCTGCGACGCCATCTCGCATGCGAACACGTCGGCCTGGAGCTGCTGCATGATCACCGAGCGCCAGATGTCGCGGCGCCGCGCCCGGCGTTCGGGCGTCCCCTTCCCCTCCGGCACGAACGGGATCTCGCCCCAGGGCACGTCGTCTACTTGCCACTCCTGGTGCTTGGCGAGGTGGTAGAAGCGGAGGACGCCGGCGTACTCGGCGCGGCCGTCGGGCTCCGCGGGTACAGGCTCGGCGCTCATGTCGCGGACCTTATCCTCAGGCGCGTGATCGCACTCCTGTTCAGCTACGAGGTGCACGACGCGGCCGAGTTCGAGCGCGTCTACGGGCCGGACGGGGAGTGGGCGGAGTTCTTCCGGCAAGGACGCGGCTACATCGGCACCGAGCTGCTGCGAGACGTGGAGGCTCCCGGTCGCTACCTCGTGGTCGACCGCTGGGAGTCGGCCGACGCGTATAACGCCTTCGTCGCGGAGCGGCGAGAGGAGTACATGGAGCGCGTCGACGCCGCAGGCTTCCATTACGACAGCGAGCTCCGCTTCGGCACGTTCGAGAACGTCTGGTCGTAACGCCGCGCATTTCGCAAGCAGGCTCGGCCGATGCCTCGCATTGCGAGGCGGGTGCTGCTTGAACAAGCCGCATCGCGCAGGAGATAATCCGGGGCGCCGATGTCCGTCGAGGAACGCGCAAGCGCCGCCGAGCGGGTACTAGCAGCACGCGAGCGTTACGTCGCACGCGGCGTCTCGACGCCCGCCCTCGTCGTCGCGCGCGCGGAGGGAGCGCGCGTGTGGGACGTCGACGGCCGCGAGTTCCTCGACTTCGCCGGCGGGATCGCCTGCCAGAACCTCGGCCACGGCCCGTCAGCCGTTGTGGCCGCGATCCACGAACAGGTCGACCGCTACCTCCACCAGTGCTTCATGGTCGGGACGTACGAGCCCTATATAGAGGTATGCCGCCGGCTCGACGAGCTCTGGCCAGGAGACGCGGAGACGAAGTCGATCCTCGTCAACTCCGGCGCCGAGGCGATCGAGAACGCGGTCAAGATCGCCCGCGCCGCGACCGGCCGGGCCGGGGTCATCGTCTTCGACCGCGCCTTCCACGGGCGCACGAGCCTGACAATGGCGATGACGGCGAAGCTCGTCTACAAGCAGGGCTTCGGCCCGCTCGCTACGGACGTATACCGTGCCGCGGCGCCCTACCCGTTCCGCGGCGTCTCGACGGAGGACGCGCTCGCCAGCCTCGAGCTCCTCTTCCAGCAGGACGTCGACCCGACGGACGTGGCGTGCATCGTGCTCGAGCCGGTGCAGGGCGAGGGCGGCTTCATCCCGATGCCGCCGGAGTTCGTGCAGGCGCTGCGCCGCATCTGCGACGAGGCCGGGATCCTCTATGTCGACGACGAGGTGCAGTCGGGCTGCGGCCGCACCGGGACGATCTGGGCGATCGAGCAGCTCGACATCGAAGCCGACCTGCTCGTCGGCGGGAAGACGATCGGAGGCGGGCTGCCGCTCGCCACGGTCACCGGGCGCGCGGAGCTGATGGATTCCGTCCACGTCGGAGGGCTCGGCGGAACATTCGGCGGCAACCCGGTCGCCTGTGCGGCCGCGCTCGCCGTGCTCGACGAGCTGACGGCGCCCGGCTTCCTGGAGCGGGCCGAGCAGCTCGGCACGTTCCTGCGAACGCGGCTTGAGGAGATCGCAGCGCGCCAGCCGATCGTCGGCGAGGTGCGCGGTCTCGGCGCGATGCTGGCGCTCGAGCTACGCGAGCCGACACCCGAGGCGGCGAAGGCGACGACGGCGGCCGCCTTCGACAAGGGGCTGCTCCTCCTCGCGTGCGGCCTCGATGGGAATGTGATCCGGCTCCTGCCGCCGCTGACCGCAGCGGACGAGGAGCTCGAGCGCGGGCTCGGCCTGCTGGAGGAGGCACTTGGCGACGCTGGCGCCGGAAGCGGCTGACACCCAATCCGCAGCAGGCGCTCCGGCCGTCCGCCTGACCGGTATCCGCCGTGCCTACGGCGACGTCGTCGCGGTCGCGGGCGTCGACCTCGACATCCCGGCGGGCGAGTTCTTCACGCTCCTCGGCCCGTCGGGGTCGGGCAAGACGACGACGCTGCGCGTGATCGCCGGCTTCGAGCGGCCCGACGCCGGTCGCGTCGAACTGCAGGGAGTCGATGTGACGCGCGTGGTGCCGTCGCAGCGCGCGGTGAACACCGTCTTCCAGGACTACGCGCTCTTCCCGCACATGAGCGTCGCGGAGAACGTCGAGTACGGGCTGCGCGTAAAGGGCATGTCGCGCAAGGACCGCCGCGCGCGCGCCGAGGCGATGCTCGAGCGTGTGCGGCTCCCGGGCCTCGGAAGCCGGAAGCCGGTTCAGCTCTCCGGCGGCCAGCGGCAGCGCGTGGCACTCGCGCGGGCGATCGTGAACGGACCTCCGGTCCTCCTCCTCGACGAGCCGCTGGGCGCGCTCGATCTGAAGCTGCGCCAGGAGATGCAGATCTTCCTCAAGGCGCTGCAGCAAGACCTCGGCATCACGTTCGTCTACGTGACGCACGACCAGGAAGAGGCGCTGACAATGAGCGACCGCCTCGCGGTCTTCAACGAGGGCCGGATCGAGCAGGTCGGTCCTCCGGCCGAGGTCTACGAGCACCCGCAGACGGAGTTCGTGGCCGGCTTCGTGGGCGTCTCGAACATCGTGGAGCGGCACGGGCGCCGCATCACGATCAGGCCGGAGAAGATCCGGATGAGTGACGCAAGCGCCGGCGAGGGCGAAGCCGGCACCGTCCGCGAGGTCGTCTACATCGGGATGGTCACGCGCTACGTCGTCGACCTCGACGGCGGCGGTCAGCTCAGTGTCGTCCAGCAAAACCTCGAGACGTCCTCCCTGGAGGCGCTCTCACAGAAGGGCAACCGGGTCCGCCTCTCGTGGCGGCCGGAGCACACGTACGAGATCGACAAGGAGGGCAAGTGAGAAAGCACACCCGCCGGTACGTTCTGCTGGCCGCGGTTGCCGCGGCCCTTTGCGTGCCGGCTTCAGGCGTCAGTGCCGGCAGCAGCTTGCCGACGAAGATCGGGAAGGGAGAAGGGCAGCTCAACCTCGTCGCGTGGGAGGGCTACACCCAGTCGCAATGGGTGAAGCCGTTCCAGAAGAACACCGGCTGCATCGTCCACGCGAAATACGCCGGCTCGTCGAATGAGATGGTGACGCTGATGCGGCAGGGTGGCGGTGGACAGTACGACATGGTCTCCGCGTCCGGCGACGCCAGCCTGCGGCTGATCTACGGGCACGACGTCCAGGCCGTGAACGTCAAACTCGTCCCGGACTGGAAGAACTTCATCCCGCAGCTCAAGTCGCCCCCGCACAACACGATCAAAGGCGTCCACTACGGCGTATCGCTCCAGTGGGGCCCAAACACGCTGCTCTACAACACGAAGAAGGTGAAGCCGGCGCCGACGAGCTGGTCGGCGATCTACAGCAAGAAGTACAAAGGCAAGATCACCGTCCCGGACAACCCGATTCAGATCGCCGACGCGGCGCTCTACCTCTCGAAGACGAAGCCGTCGCTCGGGATCAAGGACCCGTACGAGCTGAACTCGACGCAGTTCAACGCGACGATCAACCTGCTGAAGAAGCAGAAGCCGTTGATCAAGAAATATTGGGCGCTCGCCTCCGACGAAGTCAGCCTCTTCAAGAGTGGCGACGCGGTTGTAGGCGCCTCGTGGCCGTTGCAGACGATCACGCTCCAGAACGCCAAGTCCCCTGTGAAGGATTTGATCCCGAAGGAGGGAGCAACCGGCTGGGCGGACACCTGGATGCTCTCGGCGCATGCGAAGCATCCGAATTGCGCTTACAAGTGGATGAGATGGATCTCGACGCCGAAGATCCAGGCCGAGCAGGCGATCTCGTACGAGGAGACGCCGGCGAACGCGAAGGCGTGCTCGTACATGAACAGGATGCAGAAGGGGTCGTGCAGCAAGTACCACCTGAGCGATCCGGCGTCCTACTTCAAGTCGATCAGGTTCTGGAAGACCCCCGTGGCCAACTGCGGCGACGGCCAGAACAGCTGCATGGACTACACGAAGTGGCAACAAGCATGGACGCAGCTGAAGGGCTGAGCCCTGGCCGTCAGAGCCGCTGATCTCACCGAGCCGGGCCGTCCCCTGCGGGCGGCCCGGGTTCGGTTCACGGGCTTCTTCTGGCGCCACCGCTGGTCGAAGGGGCTCCTGCTCCTCGGGCCGCCACTCCTTGCGTTCCTCCTCGTCTATCTCGCGTCTCTCGTCGCTCTCTTCCTCTCCTCGTTCTGGACGGTGGACCCGTTCACGTCGGAGGTCCGCCACATCTGGAACGTCGACAACTACCGCCAGCTGTGGGACTCGAGCGCGTACCACTCGGTCGCGTTTCGCACGATCGGCATCGCCGCGGCGGTCACCGTCGCGGACGCGATCCTCGCCTTCCCGCTCGGCTACTTCATGGCCCGCGTCGCCGGCGGCCGCTCCCGCGCGTTCGTCTTCGTCGCCATCCTGCTGCCGCTCTGGTCGAGCTACCTGATCCGCGTCTACATCTGGCGGCTCATCCTCGCCCACGACGGTGTCCTCAACTGGACGCTGCAGAAGGTCGGGCTGCCGGCGGCCAACATCGGCTACACGAACTGGGCGGTCTGGCTGATCTTCACCTACATCTGGTTGCCGTTCATGATCGTGCCCGTCTACGGCGCGCTCGAGCGGGTGCCCGACTCGTTCCTCGAAGCGTCACGCGACCTCGGCGCAGGCGGCTGGACGACGTTCCGCCGCGTCCTGCTGCCGCTCGCGCTGCCAGGCGTCGTCGCCGGATCGATCTTTACCTTCTCCCTGACGCTGGGCGACTACATCACGCCCCTCCTCGCCGGGGGCGCGTCGTCCCAGTTCATCGGAAACGTCGTCTACGACAACATCAACAACCAGCTGACGCCGTTCGCCGCTGCGTTCGCGGCGGTCCCACTCGCGGTCATGGCCGTCTATCTCCTGATCGCGCGCCGCCTCGGCGCCTTCGAGGCGCTCTGATGGAGACGCGTCCGACCCGCATCGCGCTCACGGTCTGGTCCGTGCTCGTCGTGCTCTTCCTCTGGATCCCGCTCCTCCTGATCATGCTCTACGCGTTCAACAAGTCGAACGTCGAGAGCTGGCCGATCTCGGGCTTCACGACGCACTGGTTCCACGCCGCGTGGACGGCAGAGGTGCGCGGGGCGCTCTGGCTCTCCGTGCGCGTCGGACTGATCGCCACGGGGATGGCGCTCGTGCTCGGCTCGATGGCCGCGTTCGGCGTCGCGCGGTTCAGCTTCTTCGGGCGCGACGCGATCTCGTTCCTGCTGGTCTTGCCGATCGCGCTGCCCGGCATCGTCACAGCCATTGCGCTCAACTCGGCGTTTCTCGCGGGGCACATCACATTCTCGATCTGGACGATCGTCGTCGGCCACGCGACGTTCTGCGTCGTCATCGTCTTCAACAACGTCGTGGCACGCCTGCGGCGCTCCTCGCCCTCGCTGATCGAGGCCTCGCAGGATCTCGGCGCGGACGGGTGGCAGACGTTCCGCTTCATCGTCTGGCCTGTCCTCTCCACCGCCCTCGTCGCCGGCGGCCTGCTCGCCTTCGCGCTCTCGTTCGACGAGGTCATCGTCACCTACTTCACAGCAGGGGCGCAGAACACGCTGCCGCTGCTGATCTTCGGCTACATCCGGCTCGGTACCCAGCTCCCGGTCGTCAACGTGATCGCGTTTGCGCTGATCCTGTTGACGGCGATCCCCGTGTTGCTCGCACAGCGGCTCACGCAAGACACTGGGATCATCCGGAGCGCTGGGGCGGCAGGACACTAAGGAGGCCCGCATGAGCACGACAGCGGAGCAGTACCGGATCCTCCTCGGCGGCCAGGTCGCCGACGCGGCCTCCGGCAAGGACATGTCCATCTACTCCATCGAGGAGCTCACGCAGCTCCAGCACGTCCCGATCAAGATCGACTAGCCGAAGCGCAAGCCGACGGCCTGGGCGAGCGTGTCCCAGAGCCGGTGGAAGCGCGGCTCGCAGCTGCCGTGCACCCTCACTATGCGGCCGTACGCCTGGATGAAGTCGGAGCCGACATCCGGGTTCGTCCCGGGACAGAGCCGGCTCCTCAAGCCGGCGGCGAAGTCCGCGCGAACGAGGCGCGAGAGCGAGACGACCTTGGCGCGAGACAGCTGCCGGAACCTCGGCTTGAGCGCGCCACTCGAGCGGATGCGGCCGGTCGGCTCGATGGTCACCTGGTAGGGGACGAGGTTCCCGCCGGCGACGCCGAACACGATCCGGTGCGGCGTGGTCGATGCGGCCGACGAACCGCAGGCGCAGACCCCTCCGAGCAGCGCCGCCAGGATGATGATCCGGCGCACGCGCGGAGGGTAGCGCCCCGAGAAATGCGGAGGCGGACTCGCGCTCGAGTCCGCCTGTCGCCGCAGTGATATCGATTGGGCCGGTCGTGTTGCGCGTGTGTCGCGGTGTGCACGAACTCGGTGCCCGTCAGTGGCCGAATCGTGATCGACTCCGCCGGGCCGCGCAACTGGCGAGTTGGCCAGTTTCGCCGCCACCGACCGTTGTGGCTCGATCGAGGGACGAGGCGGGGAGCCCGACCCAGACGTACTGATGCATCCTCGCCGTACTGGGGACGACGGAGTCGAAAGCGCGACCTATCTCTCTCCCAAGGTCAGGAAGTCGCCAGCGCAACGACGTAGGGCGCGTTGTCTAGCCACTGACGCCCGGCTGCGAAGGGGCGAGTACGCACCGGGGACGTGCCCTTCCTGACGCAGGCCTGCGCGGGGACGCTTTAGCCGCGTGCAGCGTGCCCGAGACGACGACGCCGACGCGATGCAGCTGGCAGCTGTCTTGTCGCGTCTAAACGGGTGCCCGCGGTGGGCCAAACCGGCTCGGTTCATGTCTATGAACCCCTGGGCCAAAGTCGTGGCTCCGACTAGACGTTGGAAGGTCTCCCCGGCTGCGCGCTGGCTCTACGACTATCCCAGGAGTGTCGTCAGGCTGGGCCAGGAGTGTGCTCCTGCCCGCCCGTGAACGAAAAGGAGAGCGGGAATAGATGAGCACATGGAGAAAGTTCCGTAGCGGTCGGTCTGGCAAGGCCCGCATGGCGATTGCCGGCTTGCTGGTCGTGGGCGGCATGTTGTGGGGTGTCACGGCGGCGCTGGCCGTCCATGACAACGGGATGTTCGAGTTGGACGGCAACGTCGTGCACAACGCTGCGACGACGCCGCCGTACGACTGGACGAGTTTGTTCGGCGCGACCGGCAACCAGCTGGTCACACCGGACCCGATCAACGGGCCGCTCCTCGCGAGCGCGTTCGTCGATGACACGGACGCCGTCGACAACACGTACTTCGCCGGCGGCACGAAGATCGACGACCAGGTCCACAACATGCAGTGTGGCGGTCCCGCCGCGAACGACAAAACCTCCATGGATTACGTCTACGTGTCGCTCGTCCAGGTGCCCAACAACGCACCGGACAACGCGGGCCACCAGGTTCTCTACCTCGGCATCGAGAAGCAGGCAGCCGGCAACGGCGGAGACAACGCCTTCGGCTTTTGGTTGTTCCAGGGCAAGAACGTCGGCTGCAGCTCGTCCGGGACGACGACCAACTTCACGGGCGCCCACACCGACGGCGACCTCTTCATCGACGGCCTGTTTACCAACGGCGGTGGCGCCTCGGATGTCGAGGTCTTCCGCTGGAACGGCAACGACACCACCGGCTCGCTGAGTGCGGCGCCCGCCTTCACCGGCAACGTCTGCGGCGCCGTCGCCGGCACCGACAACGTTTGCGGAATCGCCAACGACAGCACCATCACGGCGGGCCCATGGCGCTCCGCCACGACGATGGCCGCGAACACCTTCGTCGAGGCTGGCATCGACATGACGACCCTGCTCGGCCCGAGCGGTGGCTGTTTCGCCTCGTTCCTCGCCGACAGCCAGGCCTCGCAGTCGACCTCCTCCCAGCCCAAGGACTACGCCGGCGGCCAGCTCAACACCTGCGTGCCGCCGATCATGGACACGACGGCCAACCCAGGCGGCTCGTCGAACCCGACCGGTGTCGCGAACCAGCACGACGACGCGACCGTCTCCCCGGTCGGCGGCCGGCCCGATCCGACCGGCACGATCACCTTCTTCCTCTGCAACCCGTCCGAGGTCACGGCCGGAGGCTGTGAGTCCGGCGGCACCCAGGTCGGCAACCCGGTCGTGATCGGCCAGGGCGCTGCGTCATCGGACGATGCCGACGCGTCGCTGACGACCGACGCCGGCACGTACTGCTGGCGCGCCGAGTACACGCCCGACACGGACGGCGGCAAGTTCTACGTCGCGGCAAGCCACACCAACGCCGACAGCGAGTGCTTCTCGGTCCAGGCTTCGCCCACGATCACCACGGATGTGAGTGAGTCGACGGGCGGCACCGGCGACTCGATCTCGGATAGCGCGACCTTGCACGACACGAGCAACCTGCTCGGCACGGGTTCGGTCACGTTCTACCTCTACGCGCCGAGTGCGACCTGTCACGACGACGGCTCGGGCACGACCGTGTACAGCCATACCGCGAGCTCCACGGTCTCGACCAACGGGCCGTTCGCCAGCGGCAGCTTCGGGCCGCCCCTGGTCGCCGGCACCTATCAGTGGGTCGCGGTCTTCTCCGGTGACGCCAACAACAGCTC
>JBJMKF010000017.1:0-160094 GCA_045805965.1 Gaiellaceae bacterium | reverse complement strand
CGTGTCGGAGCGCAGGTAGTTCCACGCCCAGAGCCCGTACACGGCGAGGAGCACGATCGCGCCGACAACGGAGATTGCCGTCTCGTGGCCGCTGGCCCGATCGCCGACCTGGTGCGAAAGGCCGAGCAGCACGATGATCCCGATCGCGAGCAGCAGGAGCGTGGCCGTGTCCTGCGGCAGCCGCGGCCTGAAGCGCATCGTGCCGTCCGAGGCGGCGCGGGAGCCGGCTACGATCGCGAGGCCGAGGACGAGCAGGCCGTTCGCGAAGAGCGAACCGAGGATCGAGGTGCGCGCGACGACGAGCTCGCCGGCCGAGAGCGCGAAAAGGACGATGAAAAGCTCGGGAAGGTTGCCGAGCGTCGACTGCAGCGCCCCGGTCACCGCCGGCCCGAAGCGCTCGCCAACGGACTCGGTCGCGATCGAGATCGCCCACGCAAGACCACCGAGTGCGGCGGCCGCGACGGCGAACACGACTACGGGCTCGGCGTTCGCGAAGTGGAGAATGCCGGTGACCACGGCGAGCGCCGCGATCGCCGCCAGGATCGACGCGTTGCGGCGCACCATGACATTCTGTCGGCGGCTGCGGATATCGAGGCCAACGCCGTCGCGCGACGGTCGAGCGATCCGGTTGCCCGCTGTGGACTCGGCGTCGATTCTTTTTTGGAGCGGCCCGCACACATCGCCTGCCGTGCTCCAGCAGGCTTAGCGGCATGGCTGGACGTAATCACGACACATCGTGCGTGGAACTATGGCGTCCGTCCTAGTAGGTGCCGGTCGGTATCACCGGGTGTCGAGTCGCTGTTCAGCATGACCCCCAGTAGCCCCCGCTGACGTTGCAGTCAGTGTGGTCGTACCGACTACTCGACCACCCACAGGCGGACCTTCGGCTAACCGCCCGGCTCGCGATGAAACAGGCACGTGCCCGCGTGGTCTCCGTAGTTCCCCGCCGCCAGGCTGCGGTTCAGCGCGCTGGCCGATAAACCTGAGTGGGCCGTTAATGGGGAGATGGCCGCTCTCGTCTCCAAGATTTATGAGGTTACGCCGGTTCACGAAGCCCTAGGGTTCCTGTACTGGCTTGCTACTGGGCGCTTCCTCAGTTGAGAGAGCGAGTGAAGCGGCTGAGCATCATCCTCGGCACCGCGATGACCACGGTTGTCCTGTCGGTCGGGGTTGCCGCAGCAGCGGGCCAGGGCAGCAGCACAAGCGGTCTCGGTGGCTGCAGCGCCGTCGTCACCGCCTGCGGCTCTGGGATCACGGAGTCGTACACCGAGGCGTATGTCTCGTCGATCCGGAGCTACTCCGTTAGCCAGGTAAACCTCGCCAACATCCCTGCCGCCTGCCTGAGCAAGTCATACAAGATCCAGTTGACCGGCGCAGGCGGCGCCGCGGTGGACTCGGAGATGTCAGGCAGGCTGCCGACTGCGGGCACGACGGCGACCATCACCACCTCGGACAGCCCTGACGCGAGCGCCGTCACCGGGATCTCGCTCGTCATCTCGTAGCGGCCGACGGTGCGCGCGTCAAACTGACCCACTACCGCGTAGGAAGACGACCGTCGGCACGATCGCCGGTGATCGAGCCGCGCCTGGCGCACCGCAACCTCACCTTGGGTGGCGTCGTGGCTGGGCGTACTTAGGAAGAGGTGAGGTCTGATGACGAGTCGTGAGCGTCGGGATCCGTACATCGTCCTGGACTTACCCCGGCAGGCGTCGGGCGAGGAGATTGTCCGCGCTTACAGGCGTGCGGCGCGCACGAGCCATCCAGACAGCGGCGGCGCCGGATCGGCGGAGCGCTTCCAGGCAGTCCGTGATGCTTATGACGTGCTGCGCGATCCGCGACGCCGTGCGGTGTACGACCGATCGCACCCGCTTGCCCGGTCGCGCACTGCTGATGCGCGGGGAGGGTCGGTGCGCTACGCGGCGCCGGGTTCGCAGCACCTCGTGCTAGGCCAACCGGTTCCGGCAAGGCTCGTGCACGCCCAGCCGTCGGGAGGCAGCATCGATGAAGCGCGGGCTGTACGGCACGGCGGAGACATCGAGGAAATGTTCCGCATTGCCCTCAGGTTCCTGCGTGCCAACTGGTGAGCTCGACGCTTGAGTCCGGGATTTGGCCCGGGCTTGAACGGGCCTTTCCAGGGCCTACTTGCTTTCTCGACGAGACTGAATCACGGACTGGAGGTGTGAGATGGCGAACCTGTTGATCCGCGATCCGTTCCTTGCCGCGCCGTTTCGGCTGATGGACGAGTTGATGCGAAGCACTGGCAACGGCAACCGGGTGACCGGCTTCACGCCACTGGTCGATGTACACGAAACCGAGGAGGAGTATCTGGTCAAGGTCGATCTGCCGGGAGTGAAGGCAGACGATGTGAACGTCGAGGTGAACGAGAACGTGCTCTCGATCTCCGGCTCGCGTGTTGCGGAGGAGACGGGGCAGGCGCAGCTCGTCGAGCGGCCGTACGGCTCGTTCGTCCGCACACTGACCGTTCCCCAGGGCGTCGACAGCGACTCGATCGAGGCCGGCTACCAGGATGGCGTGCTGGAGCTGCGGATCCCGAAGCCGGCCGAGCAGAAGCCGAAGAAGATCACGATCGGCGGCTCCGGGAAGAAGGCGATCGAGAAGTAGGTCTGAGTCAACAGGGCGAACGGGTCACGGCGCACGCCTGCCGCCGCGACCCGTCTGTCTTCGTCGGAGGTCTTTCGATGAGCGCAACCGTGTTGGAGAAGCGGGAGAGCTTTCAGGCCGTACGCGAGTTGTGGTGCGGAGGCTGCGGCTACGGCGTCACGATCCGCCGCGACCCGCCCGAGTGTCCGATCTGTCGGCAGACGAGCTGGCGCGAGCGGCCACCACTGGCACGATTCAACTGACGCGAGGAGAGCTCTCCACAGGGCGCGTCCGCGGCGGCGCAGCCGTGTGGCACGATCGACGCGTGGCCTTGAAGCGGGAGCTGGCCGGGCGCGCCGAAGGACACGGCGCCGACGCCGCTGCGAAGGAGCTGTGGAATGAGGCCGAGTCCTCGCAGGCGGTCTCCGGAGACGAGGCGGACGAGCTTGCGCGCCGCGCCCAAGCCGGCGATGACGCGGCGCGGGAGGAGCTGATACGGCGGCTGTTGCCGCTCGTTCACTCGACAGCGCGCCGCTACCGAACTGAGGGACTGGAGCAGGCCGATCTACAGCAGGAGGGGATCGTCGGCCTGTTGCGCGCGCTGCAGCGGTACGACTCGGCGCGGGGCGTCCCCTTCGCCGCCTTCGCGACCTGGTGGATCAGGCAGTCGCTGCAGGAGGCCCGCAGCGACTTCATACGGCCCATGCGCCTTCCACCGAAGGCGATTCGCCAGCTCTCGCAGCTGAAATCCGAACACCAGCGCATCTACCAGGACGAGCGCCGCTCGGCCAAGATCGGCGAGCTGGCCGAGCGGACAAAGATCGAAATCGCGCAGGCAGAGGCGCTCCTCACAGCCGAGGCGCGCCCCCGCAGTTTGGACGAGCCGATCGAGAACACAGAGGGAGAGCTCGGGACAATGGGAGACCTGCTCGAAGACCCCCTCTCGGCTGCCGCCTACGAGGACGTCGTCGACGCAGTCGCCGGCGAGCAACTCCGAGCGCTCCTGTCACGGCTAACCGAGCGGGAGCGCGAGGTCGTGCAGGCCCGCTTCGGCTTCGACGTGCCGGCCGAGAAGCTCTCCGAGGTCGGCGAGCGGCTCGGGGTAAGCGCCGAGCGGGTCCGTCAGATCGAGGAGCGCGCGCTCGCGAAGCTTCGTAGCGGAACTTAGGGATTGTGCGCCGTCCCAGGGCGCCTACTTAGGTTCTGGGAAGAAACATAAAGAGACCGAGCCGCAGAGCGCGGAAGCGATGCCGGGCGCGGCACGTAGCGCAGACCTTTCACGCTCGACGCTCGCGGATCTCGGCGCGCAAACCATCAAAGCGGAGGGAGGCAATAGCCTCCCTCCGCCAGCCACGCGCGTGGACGAGCAGCCGCGCCCCGCCGGCAGCGGTCCCGGCCATTCGCGCGCCTGCGGCAGGGCGATCAGAAGCACCCATGTTGAGAGGCTCATCACGAGTAGCCCTCCGCACCGACCTAGTTGCCGAGCCTCGGTGGAGGCCGCTACAGACGTACTCGCCGCTGCATTGGCGCCTGCCGGAATAGATGCCAGTAGAAGGCCATACGTGGCCGGCGCTTCCGTCGAGATTGTCTCGAAGAGCGGCCGGGCCTGACCTTGAAGCCGATTGCTAGCGGCTAGATACGGCGTCAGCGGCGGCTGCCGCGATGCCTTCCTTCTCCACGATGACGTATCCGTGATGCTGCTCCACGACGTGCTCGACGCTCGGCTCTTCGTGTCCAGGTGCGACGATGAACCGAGCGGGATGCTGTCGGACCCGGACGTATTCCTCTTGGGCGATCTCAACCTGGATCATGCAGCCCGCGTGCGAGCACTCGCAGATCGCCGGCATCGACTCACTGCCTGTGCCTAGCTGCTCTTCGAGCTTCGCGATGTTCGCGTTGACCTCGCGGAAGAGTGCCTCGTTCCGACCAACCCGTTCCTCCCAAAGGCCCACGGCGGACAGAGTAGCCCGAGAACCGTCGGTTCGTTCACGAGACGCCACGGTCCTTCTAGTAGTCCCCAGCGTGTTCTCGTACTCCTCTGACCCGCTCACCCTTCTCCGTTCCGGCCGTATGGCTCGCTTGCCTCGACGGCTGCGTTGGAAGGGTCTGGCTCGCCCTCTAGCTGTTCGGCGACTTCGCCTGCGGGACCAACCTTGACAACGACGACGTAGCGGTCGCGGTTCTCCACCACCTGACCCCAACCCTGCGCCGACGCTTCATGACCGGGAACGTTCAGGAAGAGCCGAGGGTCTTCCCGGATCTCGCGGTACTCCTGCATGGACATCTGGACGATTTCACGGCAGGCAGGGTCAGCGCACTCGCAGACGAAGGGCACCTGATCCTCTATCCCCGCAGCTTCTGCGGCTTCGCTGATTCCCTCATTCGCGTTCCGAAAGATGGCGTCGTTCCGACCGATCCGTTCCGCACTCAAGCCGGCCGTGCTGTGGTCTGTCCCGTGCTGCTCCATCAGGGCGTCTTTGTTTAGCCGCGCTCTTGGTATGCCCTAGGGTTAGCTGGTGAACCCTGAGCGGTACCGATTGCAAACGCGGACGTAGGCATCGAGGACGAGACCACGGTCGAGCAGGATCTCCAGAACGTCGGCTAGCCCGCTCGAACGTGGTGCACGCGTGATGTACCCCGACGACGACCCGCTCTGCATCATTGCCACGCCGACGAACTCTCCGCCGCTCGCAAACCGGCGACAACCTGTTCGGCCGACGTAAACAGTCGCAGCAGAGCAGTAGCCCGAGAAGATCGAGCGTGCTGCCGTCCCCTGGCATGGCCGACTCGAGACTGAGGCGACCTTCCTCTCAGTCGCTGAGTCGCAGCGCGCGCTCGCATCGCAGCCGTTTTGGAAAGTGCGTCCCGGTGCAGGAGACGCGGATGGCGAGAAACACAAACGCGTCCCCAGCATGCGCGAGACGCGCCCGAATCGCGAGCAGCGAAGGCGCCCCGAGCGACCGGCGGACGAGCCGCTCGCGCGTGATGTCCCCGAGCCGCAAACGCATGGCCCGCAGGACGTGAGCAGCGTGCGCGCGAAGAACAGCGGCCACGGCAAGAAGACCGCCCACAAGTGGAACCAGTAGCGGCACGGCCTGCGTGAACTAGCCGGGAAGGCCGTTGCGAGGCCTAACGCGGACGAAAGGTCGCTGCGGTGGGCCGGAATGCCCTGAGCGGGTGACGGGCCTACGCGGCTGAGGTAAGCGTCAAAGAGCGGGTGCGCGACGAGCTACTTGACGCCGATGACCATTGAGTCTGGGCCGATCAGGTGCTCGGCCCGCGTGGTGCTGAACCCGGCCTCGGTCATCCAGCTCATGCAGTCGGCGGCGGTGTAGTCGAACCCGTGCTCGGTCTCGATGAGCATATTGAGGCTCATCAGCAGCCCGAAGGCATTCTTCGACCGGTCGTCGTCGATGATGGTCTCGTAGACGATTAGGGCGCCGCCGTCCGGCAGCGCTTCGTGCGCCTTGCCGATAAGCGCTCGCTTCTCGTCGAGGCTCCAGTCGTGAAGGATATGTCCCATCACGAGGACGTCCGCTTTCGGCAGCTCGTCGGCGAAGAAGTCGCCGGAGGCGAAGCGGAGTCGTTCCTGCAAGCCGTTGTGTTCGACGTAGTCCTCGAACACCGGCGCCACTTCGGGTAGGTCGAAGCCGATCCCCATGAGGTGCTCGTTTGCGAGCGCGATCTGCACGGCGAGATCGCCCTGGGCTGTCCCGACGTCGACGAAAGTCTCGTGTTCGCGCCAAGGGAATTGCCTTGCAATCGCCAGGTTGGCACCGTGACTGAGCCCCGTCATCGCCGCGAGGAAGCCCTTCAAGCGGGCCGGATCGGCATAGAGCGCCTGGAAGAATGGCGTCTCGCCCGACTTGGCTTCGTTCTGCAACTGGCCTGTCCGTAGCGCCTCGGTGAGCCCGCCCCAGAATCCGTACAGGCGAAGGTTGGCCATTTCCAACACGCCGCCGATGTACGAGGGCTTGCGCTTGTCCAGAAACAGGTCAGCGCTGGCCGCATTGCGATAAACCCCGTCGCTGCGCTCGAGGAAGCCGAGTGCCACCAGCGCGTCCAGAAAATCCTGGGACGAACGCGGGTGCAGTCCCAGCCTGTCCCGCAGAGCCTCGCCGCTCTCAGGCTGCCGCGCGAGCTCCGTGAACAGCTCCATCTCCACTGCGCTCAAGAGCGTCTTCGAGGCCCAGAAGCCGAGGCCAACCTGCATGATCTGATCTGGTGTCGGATCGTCACTCACGTCCAAGCCTCCTCAGCGATCGAACAAGCCCGCTCTAGACAAGGCGCACTATCCTCTCAAAGAGGTGCGCGAGAGACGTGGCCTGTCCGAGCGTCCTCTCACCGGGCGAGCCTGCTTGCCCTCTCCAGTCGGCCGGACGGAGCCGTAGCTCTTCGCCGCAGCGAGCCGTCCCGCGAACCGTCCCTTCTGTCCCGAGACCAGCCAGCCTCAGCCGCTGGAGGGGCAAGCGCGGCGGCAGGCACGACCATCCAAGGGCTAGCTAGGTTCGGAGGGACAGGACGATGGCACCGTCCGCTCCGGCGACTGCCTCGCGCAGGCATGTGCCGCGTGTTCGAGCGGACGGACGGACGCGATCGGCACGCTGAGGGTGCCGCTGGCCAGCAGCTCGGCGAGGGCTGACAGCTGCGGACCGTCGGTCGGACGTAGACCTCGGAAACGGCCACGCCCCGTTCCTCCTGCGGTGGGTCGCCGGTGATCGTGGCGAGGCGGCCGACCCCCACCAGGCCCCCGCTGGCGCTGCCGCGAGTGCGGCCGCGGTTGGGAGCGGCTACCGGTCAGTGCTGCGCCTCGCTGAGGGCCGGAGCGAGGAACGCCGACTGTGGCGGCTGGCGCGCAACCATCGCAAACGGCCTGATCAAGCCGTTCTCACGGGTGTGTGGAAAGGCCGCGGAAACCGGCGGTTAGGTCGGCATGAGCATCCCCCCAAAGGCTGCCTCGAGCCGATCGCGGGCACGGGTGGCGTGTTCGGCCCGGTCGAACAGGCCGCCGTAGACGTGAAGGGTGAAGCTCGGGGACGCGTGCCCGAGCTGATTGCCGATGAAGGCAATATTCAGGCCCTGGGCGATCAGCAGCGATGCGTAGGTGTGACGTAGGTCGTGGAAGCGGAGCCGCGGCTGCCCGTCACGGTCGAGGCCCGCTCTCGCGAGTGCGAGGCGGAGGCCGCGGATCAGGTTGCGGTAATAGAGCGGCCGTCCGGTTCGCGTTACGAAGACCGGGTCGGTCGGGCTCGAGTAGGCAGACGCGAGTTTGTGCTCGCGCAGCAGCGCCCCGAGTGAGGGCATGAGGACGACGTCGCGCTTCGACCGCGGCGTCTTCGGCTCGCTGTAACCGCCGCCGCGATCAAGCTGCCTGCGCACGCGGACGACGCCGGAGTCAAGATCGACATCCGCCCAGGTAAGACCGAGCAGCTCGCTCTGGCGCAATCCAGTGAAGACCGCAGTCGCGAGCACGTTCCGACAGGCAGGAGTTGCCGCCTGCAGCACGGCGTCAATCTCCTCCGAGTTGAGGATCCGCATCTCCCGCCTCTCCACACGAGGACGTTCGCGCCGCTCCAGGCGGCTCATAGGGTTGTCGGGGATCAGCCCGCGGCGGGCGGCGTGGTTGAGGATCCGTCCCAGCGGCGTCAGGATTCCCTGCACCGTCCAACCGGACAGACCGGACGCCTGCAGCTCGGCGATCACGCGGGCGATCGTGTCCTCCTCGACCTCGGTGATCCGCATCGTTCCGAGCCTCGGCATGAGGTGTCGGCGCAGGGCGGTCGTGTACAGCGAGTGCGTGCGCGGCCGCAAGTGCGTTTGCGCGGCCAGCCACTCCTCCCCCACGTCGGCGAACGTTCGCCGCGAGCGCGCCATCGGGTCGCCGCGACCGAGCCGGGTCTGCACCTCCGCCCGCGCCAATCGAGCGTCACGCAGACCGCCGTAGACGCGCCGCCAACGAACGCGACCGTCCCCATCCGTGTACTCGATCTCGTACCCGCCCGTCGACGGGTTCCGATAGATGCCGCGCTCGACGCGAACGCGGCGAGGCCGCTTAGGGTTTGCCTGCATCGGGAGTAACGCCTCCTGGTGCCACGGCCCCGGGCGTGTCCGCGCCGCGGGGCCACTCTTATCTTGACCCTCTAATGATACGGATCACTGGCTGATAGTGATCGCTGGCGTGCTCGGGGTCGGGCAGTCGGCGCGTGGCGCCTTTGAAACTGCTATCCGTCGTTAGAGCAGGATTCCGCGCGCTTAAGGACGCTGAGAACTCTCGCTGGACACCTCGCACCGCGTGACTCTCGCGCGCACTCGGCCCGCACCCGCGCCGCTGACTCAAGAGTCGTAGGACTCTTAATCCCAAGGTCGCAGGTTCGATCCCTGCATGGCCCATCGAGAAGTACCACCATACGAGCCAAATCGCTGATGATCGCCGGCGACCCCTGCAGCGTGGGTCAACACAAGGTCAACATCGGCTCCTCGCAGCGGCGCTCGGCCGGCGTGGTCTCGCAGGGTCCGTACTACCAAGCTGGAAGATCCTTCTGGCGGCAGGCAGAATGAGATCGTGGACGATATCGAGCAGATGCCTCAAGACCTCCTCAAGCGTGACGCGCGACCGAGGGCGAGCGCCGAAGTCGGAACCACGCTCCCTGATGGTCACGAGCGATTCGTCAGACCGGAGCACCTCGAGTACTTCATGGGTATCGCGCTGGCCGTTCGAGAGCGCGCCAACTGTGTCGGTCGGAAGGTTGGCGCCGTTCTCGCACTTCAGGACCGAGTAATAGCAACCGGCTACAACGGCACGCCTACGAAAATGACGAATTGCGACGAAGGTGGCTGCGATAGGTGCGCGCATCCGGAGAAATACGCCTCAGGTGAAGGATACGATGTCTGCATCTGCGTCCACGCCGAGCAGAACGCTCTCCTATCTGCTGCACGATTCGGCATTTCTGTTGAAGGCGCTGTGATCTTCACGACACTACGGCCGTGCTTCGGATGCACGAAGGAGTTGCTCCAAGCCAAGGTGCAGGCTGTCTACTTCCTTCACGATTGGGCCCACCCTGAGGAGAGACTTCAATCGGAGTATCAGAGGCTCCAGAACAAGTTCTCTGGCGGCGTGAACCACGTTCAGGTGACAGATCCGCGCGAGGAGTGGGCGCGCGGGCGCTCCTCGCGTACACCGGTCGACACGGGCCACCCCGCTGGCGGCTCATAACGTCTTTCGGCTGACTTCACGGACCGACGCCGCGTTCGCGTGGAGACGCCTTCAAGCGACCCGCGCGTCGCTCACGGCATGCGTTCCGTGCGCCTGAAGGTCAAGCTGGTCGCCCTCCACGACCGGTGCCTTCGTTCTGTTACGGCATGCGGCGGAGTATTGCGGTCAAGTCCGAGAGCCACTCATTGAGGAGAACCTCGATGGCGCCACCCCTCGGCGGCGTACAGAGGAGCTCGGCCGGCGAGATCACTCGAGTAAGCCCATAGTGGGTACGGAGCCCTCTAGCACTGCGAGCAGCTCGCTCGGCTTTGTGAGCGTAATAGTTCCTCATTGTCGGCAGATCGAAGAGGACCCGGGTCTGGTAGCTCAGCGCACTATCCACGGCCGGCCATACGGCCGGGCACACCGCTTGTACGGTCTTCGATAGATCGCTCTTGTTCTGCCAATCAGGCAGCTCGAACTTCTGCCAGACACGATGTTGCCCCGCCAATTTAGGCCGCAGTGCATAGACCGT
The DNA here is from genome assembly GCA_045805965.1 of Gaiellaceae bacterium. Classification (GTDB taxonomy): domain Bacteria; phylum Actinomycetota; class Thermoleophilia; order Gaiellales; family Gaiellaceae; genus Palsa-739. The sequence continues at coordinate 149,766 of JBJMKF010000017.1, read as the reverse complement.
AAGGTCAGTCGCTGCCTCTACGTCGGCAGCCGGACGTGCGACCAATCGCTTTCCATGGGGATCTCGGGTTCGCGGCTTCGATGGTGATGTAAGAAAGGACCGGTGCTTCTCCGCTGTAAGGGACATCCAGCATCCCGGTTGCAGGGTCGCTGAGTCGCCGCACACGGGCGAGCGCCGTTCCCGTGAGGACATCAAGCCGACCAGTCGTCGCACGCACTCAAGCAGGAAAACTTTCTCTACAGGATTCAAGGGCCGGCGCGCGCCGCGCGCCCGCCGATGACCCGTTCACGCCTCGCCATGCCAGATCGAGTGGCAGACCTCGTACTCGGCCTGGTCGAGCTCGCGGGTGGGGAGGCGGTCCTCGAGGAACCACTCGCCGAGCTCGGCCTCCGGAAATAGCGAGAGGCGGAGCGCGTTGATTTCGCGCCGCGTGCCTCCGAGCACGGCGAGGAAGACCTCCTCGAGCGTCTCGATGTTGTTTACGACGATCGAGAGGCGCAATCCTCCGACCGTCATCGTCTTCTCCTTGCCAGTATCCGCGCGCGCCTCCTCAAGGAGACCGGTCGCCGTCTCGGGGAGCAGGTTCGCGAGCCGCTCGGCTCTGTCCTCGAGGAGCCTCTCGATGTCGGCTGGCGTCGGCTTGATCCGTCCTTCCTCGATCAGTTGCTTGAAGAGCTGGAAGGCGTCGTCGTCGGCGCCCGACTCGTGCCAGGCGGAGCCGCAGAGCCAGACGACCTTGTTGTCGGCGTCCCACCATGTGGCGCCGCGGTGACGGTCGCCCGCGCCGAGGTGGTGGAGCGTTTCGGCTCCGGCTTCAGGGCCGACGGTCTTGCCCTCTCCCGTGCTCGTCAAGCGCTTCTTCGCGAACGCTTCGACGATCGGGTGCCGAAGCGCCTCATCGAAGCCGGCATCCGCCTCGAGTTCGAGGTCATCGACGACGCAGCGCTCGGTGATCCGGAGTTCCCAGCGGGGGCACAGGAAGGACCGCCCGTGAGGCTGTCCTGGCTCGTCGGCGGCCGCAAGGTCCCCTGTCACCGGAGCACAGGGTACTTCGGTGGTATTCCTGTAGTTACATCCGCCTGGCCGGCGCTAACTCAGCTCTGCTCCGCATCGTCGTCGCCGCGGAGGTACCGCTTCAGGGCTTCGCGGTCGCCGAAGCTGATCATCTCGCCGACCTTGCGGAACTCCGCGGCTTCGCTGTTGTAGTTCTGGCTGGTGTAGGCGCGCCACATGTCTGCCAGCACCTCCGCCGGCTGCCGACCTTGCTCGCGCGCCGTCTGCGCGATCAGGTCTCGCAGCTCCGGGCGCGCGGGATCGAACTCGCCCGCAGCGGCGGTGGGAACGAATTTCGCCTCGTGCCGCGGCGCGAACGCGACCCTCGGGTCGAGGAACTGGTTGCCCTGCTTGCGTGGCCGCTCCACCTTCGCCAGATAGCCGCGCTCGCTGCTGTCGGCGAGCCGGTTGCTGGCGGCGGCGAGCGTGATGTTCTCGGCGCGGGCGAGGTGCGCGCTGGTCGCGATCCCTCCAGCCGCCATCGTGTAAGCGAGGACGTCGCGATCGGTCTCGGTGACCGGCCCGACCGGCGTCGCGTCGCGAAGGGAGCTCTTCAGCGAGTCGAGGATGAACAGCGGGAAGTTGTGCTGGACCGCCATCCCCTCGAGCATGCTCCGAACCTGCGGGCTGCCGCTGGCGACGAAGAGCGCGGACTCGCCGTACCTCCCCTCCCGTAGCCGTTCGCCCAGCGGAACGATCAGTTCGTACAGCGCCTCGGCGGTCATCGCCGTGTCCTCGAGGTTGAGGACCCAGGCTTGCGGTCTGTTCTGGTTCTGAGTCGGCTTGAACGTCGCGTCGAGCCAAGCGCTGATCTGTTCGGGGCCGGGCGACGTCGGACCGGGTCCGACCCGGCGGTAGACCAGATCGCGCTCGACTAGGGGTGGAATGTGCGAGTTCGGGGCCATCAGATCTGCCGCTGCAAAGAATGACACATGACGTAACTCGGACTCGTGCCTTTGGCTATTTCGGCAGTGGACCGTGCTCTCGTTAGTCATCCGTGTAATATTACACTTCTTCAACTTGATTTAGTGTAATATCGTGGCAAGCCTGAGGCTCAGACAAGGAGGCCAACCGTGCCGCACCAGAACCAGACGAATCTCGACGTCGTCGTGAACGGTCAGCCGACCGTCGTCGAGGGGAATGTGAATGCCCCGCTGCGCTCGATCATCGAGAAGGCGCTCGAGCAGACCGGGAACACGGGACAGCCCCCGGACAACTGGGAGTTCCGCGACGCCGCGGGGAAGCTGCTGGACGACTCGAAGAAGATCAGCGACTTCGTCGGCGTAAAGCTCTTCCTCAACCTGAAGGCAGGCGTCGGAGGGTGAGCATCGCGGCCGACCAGGCAAAGTCCGCGCGTCCGCGGCCCAAGCAGTACGTCGAACCCGCCGTCTCGCACGCGAAGTTCGACCGCGAGCTCTCGGAGTACCGCACGCTCGAGGACGAGTACCTCTCCCGAGGCTGGGTGCTTACGCACGCCTGTTTCCCGCTCGTCCGAGTGATGATGTGCGCGGCGCAGCTGAAGCCACCGGCCGTAATCGTGGAGGTCGAGTTCGACTTCACGAACTACGACGCGGAGCCACCGTCGGTGACGCTAGTCGAGCCCTTCACCCACCGGCCGTACGGAGCTGACGAGCTGCCGACGATCTTGAAGCGCACCGTGGGAGCTCCCGCTGGACTTCTTCCGCCAGGCCTGCCCGGCGGAGCGATGCTGAACATTCAGGCGCAGCAGCCGTTGATGCAGCCACCGAACACGCCAGATGACCTCCCGTTCCTCTGCGTCGCCGGCGTCCGCGAGTACCACGAGCATCCTGCCCACTCCGGCGATCTATGGGAGCTGCATCGCGAGAGCGGTGCCGGCAGGCTCGCCCGGCTTCTCGAGGTGATCCACAAGTACGGTGTCGAACCGATCGCCGACTACCAGGTTCAGCTGGCAATGAGCGTCACCGGCTTCATCCAGTCCTCGTTCCCGGAGTAGCCGAGATGAGCCTCGAGCAAGTAGCTCGCTTTCGAGTCCCTGTCGACGTGCGTGAGCACACTGAAAGCTCGTTGCGCGCCGCCGGCCACGACGGCTACGAGCTATTCGTGTTGTGGTCAGGCCGAGTCGCGGGCGAGACATTCGAGGTGATGGCAGCGCACGTGCCGCGGCAGACCTCGTCGAAGACCCGCGACGGCCTGCTGGTCACAGTCGAGGGCGAAGCCCTACACAAGATGAACATGTGGCTCTACGAGCACGAGCAGCTCCTCGGAACCCAGGTTCACGCGCACCCGCGCAGGGCGTTCCACAGCGAGACGGATGACACCTATCCGATCGTCACCACCCTCGGCGGCCTCTCACTCGTCGCTGCCAACTTCTGCCGGCGAGGCCTCCCACACCGCTCGAGCGCCGCCTACCGCCTCACAGCCCACGGCTGGACAGAGACGCCACTCCGGGTCGTGGAGTTCGCCTGATGGCTCTCGCCGCGTATCACCGTCGCGCTGCCGTCGCCGCCGCACAGGTGCTCGAAGGCTTCGACGAGGAACGGTTCGTCGCAGCTCTCTCGACACCGGTCGGGATCTCCTTCGGTTCGGAGGCGACCGGCTCCCCGGAGGGACGCGCTCTCCTAGACCTGCTCGTTCGTCTGGTCGCTCGGCTTTACCCGACGGTCAGCATCAATGCGCCCGCGAAGCTCGAGGCCGAAAAGGGCGGGCTCATCGAAATGAGTCAGAGGATCAACCCAGAAATCGAGTTCAGCGAAGCCGAGATCGGCATCGCGGTAGGGCCGGACGCCGCGGCATTCCCCTCGACGATCTACGCGGGTTCCGACGGCTGGAATGCCCTCGTCTCAAGAGAGGAGCCGCAGACCATCGGAGCGAGCGACAACATCCTCGGAGCCGGAGCCGCCGCCTGCATCGCCGCTGCGAACCTCTTCCGAGCCGTCGTCCTGCCAGACGCCCAGCTCGACCAGACGGTCAGGTATTCGACATTCCATTTGGACAACGCGGCGACCTCCGACGGCGAGGCGCCCGATCTGCCAACAGTCGCTCTCGATAACACCGCGCTGATCGGCGTTGGGGCCATCGGCAACGCGACCGTCTGGGCGCTCGTCAACTCGGAGATCGTCGGGCAGATCGAGCTCGTCGACCCGGAGGAGATTGAGCTCTCGAACTTGCAGCGCTACGTCCTCACGGAGCAGGGCGACGTCGGCACGCAGAAGGCGAAGCTCGCTGCTCGCCTATTCAAGGGCGCTGACTTGAAGGCGCGCGCGCATCCTGTGGCGCTCGCCGCCTTCTTCGCTGAGCGCGGCACTGCGTTCGAACATCTCGTTGTCGCACTTGACAGTCGCCACGATCGGATCGCGGCACAGGCAACTCTTCCGCGCGTCGCCTTCAACTCCTGGACCCAACCGGGCGACCTCGGCGTCTCCATTCATCCGCAGTTCGGCGAAGGAGGATGCATAAGCTGCCTCTACCTCGGCGAGGGCCCTCTGCCGAACGAGGACGAACTCGTGGCGCAGGCGCTTCGCGTGCCGGATCGACAGATGGAAGTCCGGGCTCTACTGGCAACGGGCGGACCGCCCTCGACTGAGCTCCTCGACGCTATCGCCGCGGGTCTCGGCGCCGATCCCCCACTCGTTCACCAGTTCGCGGGTCGTCCGATCCGCAGCCTCTACGTCGAGGGCCTGTGCGGCGGCGCGATTCTGCCGCTGGGAGCGGTCGGTCTTCCCAGGCAAGAAGTGCACGTTCCTCTCGCGCATCAGTCCGCATTGGCCGGAGTCCTCTTGGCGGCACGACTCCTTCGACACGCGGCTGGCTATGGCCCCGACAAGACGCTCGTCAGCCGCTTCGACGTCCTGCGGCCCGTCGGCGTGGAACTCACGCAGCCGCGACAGCGCCTCGAGGGAAAGCGGTGCATCTGCGGTGACCCAGATTTCGGCGAAGCCTATCGGGAGAAGTGGCCGGACTGAGAGGCGCAGTTTCCGGAGCTCTTTGCGCGGGCGCATCCCTTTCACGCGCCAGATCGCATCATCGCCGCGGCGTGTTCCGTTTCGGGCGTCGAGTGAGATGAAGTCGAGATGACCAGCCATTCGGCCCGTGCGCTATGCCCAACCCCTCTCGCCGATCGGCCCGCAGCATGGCCTGCTCACGCCCGGCCACCGCGAGGATCCAGCAGAGGGTCAAGCGCCGACCTTGACATCTCTAGCCTAGAGCGAAGTACCGGTCGAAAAACGCTGCGAGTCTGTCGAGCACGGTCTGTTTCTTGATTCCGTAGATGTCATCTGCCGCGAAGCGCGAGGTCGGCGGAAGGATCCCAGTTACCGCCGCGCCCGTCGTCGGGATCGCACCATCACGGAACGCCCTTTCGACGAACGCCCGGGTCGCGTCAGGGTCGAGCCCTTGGTCGACGATGATCTGGTCGAGCTCCTGGTCGCGCCTCGCCTCGACGTAGCGGCGCCAATCCTCCTTGACGTCCGAGCCGACGGACACGGAGTCGACGAACGCAAGGATCAGGTCGCGCTTGTTACGCAGGGAGATGCTCGAGTCGATGGCCCGCCGGATCTTCCCGAGCGTCTCGATCTCGCGATCGCTGCCGTCGCCGCGCTGCTCACGATACGTCTCGACGAGCATGAGGATGTAGTCGACGTTGACCTCTACCTGCTTCACGAGCTCGATCTCGAAGACGACATCGTCGATGATCGACTCCCTTTCGGACTCGGCGGCTCGGCGGAGCTCCGCGTGGAGGTCGAGGTAGAACGACTGGTAGTCCTGGTAGTCGCGCTTGCTGAGGATCTCGTTCCCGGCGAACTCGTCGAACGAGGTCAGGATGTTGCGCAGTCGCAGGATCGCGCCGAAAAGCGCGATGAACATCTTGGTCGCGCTTTCCCCCCGCACTGGCGTGTCGAGCGGGAAGAGTTCCTGTAGCTCGGCGATCCGTTCGACGTACTCGCCGTAGTAGTCCGCGTACGGCTTGAGCAGCACGATCCCGCGGGCGTTCTCGTTCCCGAAGAGCCCGAGCGCGTCGTTTGTCGCCTGCTCAAGGTCTCGGAAGGTGACGATGTTGCCGTAGACCTTCACCGAGTTGAGGATCCGGTTCGTCCGCGAGTACGCCTGGATGAGACCGTGCGCACGGAGGCCCTTGTCGATCCAGAGCGTGTTGAGCGTCGTCGCGTCGAATCCGGTCAAGAACATGTTGACGACGATCGCGAGGTCGAGTTCCCGGTTCCGGATCCGCAGCGACAAGTCCTTGTAGTAGTTCTGGAACCTCTCCGACGAGGTGTCGAAGCTCGTCCCGAACATCGCGTTGTAGTCGGAGATCGCCTTCTCGAGGAAGTCGCGCGAGCTCGCGTCCAGGTCGTCGGTCTCGAACTCCTCCTCCGCGAGGAAGTCCGGGTCGTCCTCGTTCGCGGCGTAGCTATAGATGACCCCGATCTTCAGCTGTTGCGCCTCCGGCAGCTCGGCCTGTTGCCTCGCGAACTCGGCGTAGTAGCGCTTCGCGGCGTCGATCGACGCGGTGGCGAGCAGCGAGTTGAAGCCCGCGAGCCGCTTGCCTTCGAGGGTGTACGCAAACCCTCGCTTTGTCTTCTGATCGAAGTGCTCGCAAATGTAGGCCACGACCTGGCCGATCCGCTCGGGCGCGAGCAACGCCCGCTCGGTGTCGATCGCCGACACCTGCTTGTCGGTGAGATGGTCCGGCAGCCTGATCGTGTTGACGTAGTCGAGCCGGAACGGCAGCACGTTCCGGTCGCTGATCGCGTCGACGATCGTGTACGTGTGCAGACGGTCGCCGAACGCCTGCTCGGTCGTGCGGAGCCGAGGATTGCTGGAGGTGCCGGCGTTCTCAGCGAAGATCGGGGTACCTGTGAAGCCGAACAGGTGGTAGCGCTTGAACGCCTTCTCGATCGCGACATGCATGTCGCCGAACTGACTGCGATGGCACTCGTCGAAGATCAGCACGACGTGCCCGTCGTAGATCGCATGGCCTTTGTTCCGGTCCACGAAGCGGGCGAGCTTCTGGATCGTCGTGATGATGATCCGCGCGTCCCGATCCTCGAGCTGTCGCTTGAGCACGCTCGTCGAGACGTTGGAGTTGGCCGCGCCCTTCTCGAACCGCTCGTACTCGCGCATGGTCTGGTAATCGAGGTCCTTGCGGTCGACGACGAAGACGACCTTGTCGACGTCGGGCAGCCTGCTCGCGAGCTGGGCGGCCTTGAAGCTCGTCAGCGTCTTGCCCGAGCCGGTGGTGTGCCAGACGTAGCCGCCTGCTGAGATCGTGCCGAGCTGTCGGTGGTTGGTAGAGGTTTCGATCCGCTGGAGGATCCGCTCGGTCGCCGCGATCTGGTACGGCCGCATGACGAGCAGCTTGCGGTCGGCGTCGAAGACGCAGTACCGGGTGAGGATGCTGAGCAGCGTGTGCTTGGCGAAGAACGTCTTCGTGAAGCCGGTCAGGTCGGCGATCGCCGTGTTGCGGGCGTCGGCCCACCAGCTCGTGAACTCGAACGTGTTCGACGTCTTCGGCCTGCTTCGGCCGCCGGTCTGCTCGGTTACGTGCGAGTCGCGTGTGGTGTTCGAGTAGTACTTCGTTTGCGTGCCGTTGCTGATCACGAAGAGCTGCACGTACTCGAACAGGCCCGAGCCGGACCAGAAGCTGTCGCGCTGGTAGCGGTTGATCTGGTTGAACGCCTCCCGGATGGCCACGCCGCGCCGCTTGAGCTCGACGTGCACGAGCGGCAGGCCGTTGACGAGGATCGTGACGTCGTAGCGTGTCGCGCGCGCTGCGGCGTCGACGTCGACCTCATACTGGTTGACCACCTGCAGGCGGTTGTTGTGGATGTTCCGCTTGTCGATCAGCACGACGTTCTTGAATGTCCCGTCGTCGCGCGCGAGCACCTGGACGTGGTCCTCCTGGATCCGCGACGTTTTCTCGACGATTCCCTCGTTGGCGCCCGCGATCTTCTCGGCGAAGAACCGCTGCCACTCGTCGTCGCTGAAGTTGATCCCGTTCAGGGTGTCAAGCTGCGCGCGCAGGTTGGAGATCAGCGCAAACTCGCTTGGGATCCGCAGGTATTCGTACGCCTGACTCTGGAGCAGCTCGATGAACGCCGCTTCGAGCTCAGCCTCGCTCTGATAGGCCGTTGCCCTGTCGGCGTCGGGAACGAACTCGGCGACGACGGTGCTCTGGTCGCCGACCGAGATCGGCTCGTAGTGAGGCGCCGCTGGCGCCTCGGTCATGCCGCCTCCGGAAAGGTGAGCAGTCGGTCGCGAATGTAATCGTACTGCTGCCGACGAGCGTTCAGCTCGGCCGGGAGCGCGATCGAGAGGTCGCGCAGAGACGCCTCGAACTTGTCGAGCATCTCAACGATACGATCCTGCTCCGCCCGAGGCGGAACGGGAATCAACACCTTTCCGATATCACCAAGATTGATCTTGATGGGCACAGCGGTATGGAGTGTCCGTTTCCAAAGCTCTGAACGACCGACGCGACTCTCAATAACGTGTCTCAGGTATCTGGCGGTCACTTCGTTCCCCTTTGGGCGAATCAAAGCGAGGGTCACGTAGTAAGCGAGTGGGTAGTCGTTCTCAACAACAGCGCAGATGCCGATTGATCCGATTCGAGTCATGAGCAAGTCGTTGGTCCGAGGCTTGACCTTGTACTGAGTCTCGAAGTCGTCGATCGAGATGTACTTCTTGGTCGCGCCTAGCGAAGCGATGTTCTCGACACTTACGAAGGGGACCCCGTCATCGGTGTAACGCGGGGTTTGATGAGTCCCATCGACGATGCCGCAGAACTCACCCATTGGAATCCTGGGTACCTCTTCCGCCATAGGGAACATGAGCAGTGAGTCTCGGTAGTAGGCGAACTGCGTCGACCGCACCGACAGCTCTGCCTCCAGCTTCCTTTCCAGCTCCGCCTCCAGTTCGGTGAACCGATCGAGGATTCGCACGATCTCGCGCTGAATCTCGAGCGGCGGCACCGGAAACCTAAAACGCTTGAAGCCGGCCATGTCGACGGAGGCAAAGCTTGAGGTGGTGGTGTTATCGCGGCACCACTCGTCGAGCACGAAGCAGTAGTAGAAGACGAACTTCAGGTCGAAGCTCGACACAAACTGAGGTTTTAGCCAGAGTGCTGTGAACCTTTGGTTCGACAGGAACGGGACAGTGATCAACGCATGTTCGCCAATCGTCGCGGAGGTAGCGACGATGATCGAGTTCGCGGGGAAGAGACGACCACCCTTAACCGCGGAAGCCGAGATCTGCTGGATTGAACTTCCGAGCACCCGACCGTTCTCTCGTATGTCCTCCATACGGAACCAGGGAATCGTGCCGTCGGTCCAGTTGGAAGCGTTAGCCTTCGACGGCGTGTAGCCGTTCCGAGTCTCGAATAGGTCCTCGACCGCAATGAACTCGACGCCTTCGGGGCACATCTCGGCGATCAGGTTGTCGATGCGGCTCATTTCGCGCCGCCTTCGATGTCCGCAACGATCGCGTCGATCTCGCGCCGCAACTCGGTCTGCCGGGCGACGATGCGTCCAATTTCGGCATTGAGCTCCTTAATGTCGGTTGCCGCGCGGGTGTCCTCAGCCTCCACGTAGGACGAGACCACAATGTTGTATCCGTTGTCGGCGATCGCCTCGTTCTCAACGAGCTTCGCGAAGTGCTCGGCGTCGGCACGCGCCTTGTACGCGTCGAGGATCTTCTCTCGGTTCGTCTCGGTGAGCTTGTTCTTGGTCCCCTGGCGAACGAACTCCGTGGATGCGTCGATGAAGAGAGTCGCGTTGTCGGCCTTGCTCTTCTTGAGCACGATGACGCAGGTCGCGATCGTCGTGCCGAAGAAGAGATCCGGCGGAAGCTGGATCACGGCATCGACGTAGTTGTTGTCGATCAGGTACTTGCGGATCTTCTGCTCGGCCCCGCCGCGGTAGAGCACGCCGGGGAACTCGACGATCGCGGCTGTGCCGTTGACGGCCAACCAACTCAACATGTGCATCGTGAAGGCCAGGTCGGCCTTCGACTTCGGCGCCAGCACGCCGGCGGGCGCGAATCGCGGATCGTTGATGAGCAGCGGGTTTGCGTCCCCGTCCCACTTGATCGAGTAGGGCGGATTGGAGACGATCGCCTCGAACGGCTCGTTATCCCAGTGCTGCGGATCGGCCAGCGTGTCGCCGTGGGCGATGTCGAACTTCTCGTAATTGACGTCGTGCAGGAACATGTTGATCCGGCACAGGTTGAAGGTCGTGAGGTTGACCTCCTGACCGAAGAAGCCGAGGCGCACGTTGTCGCGGCCGAGCACCTTGGCGAACTTCAGGAGGAGCGACCCCGAGCCGCAGGCCGGGTCGTAGACCTTGTTCACCTCGGTCTTGCCGACGACCGTGATCTCGGCGAGCAACTCCGACACCTCCTGCGGCGTGAAGAACTCGCCGCCCGACTTGCCGGCGTTTGAGGCGTACATCGTCATCAGGAACTCGTAGGCGTCGCCGAAGGCGTCGATTGTGTTATCGGCGTGCCCGAGGTCGAGGTCGCCGATTGCGTCGAGCAGCTTGACGAGCTTCTCGTTGCGCTTCGCGACTGTCGGCCCGAGCTTGCCCGAGTTGACATCGAGGTCGTCGAAGAGGCCCTTGATGTCCTCCTCGCTCGCGGTTCCCGCAGCGGAACCCTCGATGCCGCGGAAGACTCTTGCGAGTGTCTCGTTGAGGTTCTCGTCGTGGCGCGCCCTCTCACGCACGTTCGCGAAGAGCTCGCTTGGCAGGATGTAGAAGCCCTTCTCGGCGACCGTCTCTCGACGTCCGCGTTCGGCCTCGGCGTCACTGATAGCCGCGTAATCGAAGTCCGGGCTTCCTGCCCTCCGCTCCTGCTCGTTCAGGTACGCGGTGAGGTTCTCCGAGATGAAGCGGTAGAAGAGCGTCCCGAGCACGTACGTCTTGAAGTCCCAGCCGTCGACGCTGCCGCGCAGATCGTTGGCGATCCGCCAGATCGCTTTATGCAGCTCCGCCCGCTCCGCCTCCTTGCCCACCACGGCCACGTCCGCAGTCTGTCAGGGAGCACCGACGTCTCGAACGTCCGATGAGCGCGGTCCGGGCCACAGAATCCGAGCACGGCGCCGCCAAGCTCCTTGTCGCGCGAGGACTGGAGCTTTCCGCTCCGTAGGCTCCCCGTCGGAATGGGCGGTACTGGGCTCGAACCAGTGACCCCCAGCTTACGACTCAGGGGCAGCTTTCACTTGTTCCTGGTACTTCTGCCGCACACGGCTGACGCTCGCCCGTGCTGCCTCCAGGGAGAGGGGGTTGCGGTTTTCGTCCAGGACGGTCCCTTCGCTGTCAAGGAGCGCTTCGACGATCGGCCTCTGCTTCGAGATCCCACTGACCGCCGCGACGTAGCAGCGTTCCATGATCACCTGCGGCAAGTGCGTGAAGAGGAGTGTGTCGCCGACGGTCGCGATGCTGTCAGGGTCGGCAAAGAGTCCGTAGACGTCGTACCAGGGCGGTCCGCGGAAATCGAGCGGCTGCGCGCGTGCCTGCTCCAGTGAGCATCCGACGATCCCCTGGAAGGGCGGCAGCGCTCCAGCCATGTCCCAGACGAAGCCGAAGCCGCCACCGATGGCGTACGCGTTTCCGGCCCAGTGGTGGGTGATCTCCGAGACGAAGACCTGCGCGGGGATCTCGGGCATGTCGAGCAGTGCGTGGAAGCGACCCGAGCCGACGAGTGCGGCGCCGGGCTCGATGTCGGTTGCCCCGTAGGAGGCCAGGATCCCGGCGGTGACGGCGTTGCAGTTGCCGCTGCAGTTGATGCGGAGCTCATCGAGATCGAGATCGCGCTCGAGTCGCTCGCGCGCGCGGACCGCGGTGAAGAACGCCTCGGTTGGTCGTGCCGTGTAGGGGTCGTCCTGCGAGGGGTAGTCGATCGTGATGTGTTGGGCGATACCCGCGACCCGGACGTTCGGCAGGCTGAGGATCGGTCGGATCCCCTCGACGCATCCTTCCTCGTCCCAGCCACCGAAGAGCTCTGCCTCGGTGCCTTCATCTCCCGGGCGGGCCACGGTCACGTACAGAGGTTGCGTCCGGCCGAGTGCGGCGCACGCCTCCGACACACGCTCAGCCGCCTCGACGGTGTACACCGTCACGAATTGTGGATCCATCGCGAGGATCCGTGCGACCTCGGCGCGGGGCAGCTGCGATGTGTGTCCGACGTTGCCTAGCGGGAAGCCGTGGCGGTGGATTCGGTAGGCCTGCATCGCCTCGACTGCGGTGACGCCGTCGAAGCCGCGGTCGAGGACGAGCTGCGTCATGTGAGGCTCGTGTCCATCCTGCTTCGTCATCGCGAACGCCGTCAGGCCCGAGCGGCGTGCGGCCTCGGCGATTACGCCTGCGTTGTGGGCAACTGCGTCGAGATCGATCAGGTGCGTCGAAGGCGGGATGGCGCCTTCCTGGTGCAGACGAATCGCCGCCTCGAGCATCGCCGGGTTTCGCTCGAGTGCTTTAGCGAGCAGTGATCGTTCCGCGACTGCTCGCGAGGCGTTCGCGTGCTGCATCGGTCTCCTGACCGTCGACGGCGCCGGAGGCGTCCAGCACCACTCCGTAGATAGCTTCAGCCCTTTCGCGCGAGATCCAGCCGTCGGCGACGTTCCGGCGAACGGTTTCACTGTCTCGGTCCCAGGGGGGCCCGTATCCGCCCCCGCCACAGGAATGCGCGATGATGGTCTCGCCGGCGTCGAGGACGAGCCGCGCCACGTTCGGCAGGGTCTCGATCGACCCGTCGACGCGCCTGATCTCTTGCGTCGCGCCCGCGCCCTCGAGTCCGCCTCGCACGCCCTTCGGCGGGTGGTGCGTGCCGTCGGCGGTGTAGTTGACTTCTAGGCTGCAGCCGACCGGGCCGAACTCGACCATCGCCGCCGGGGCGCCACAGAATCGGCCCGCTCCTTCGGTGTCCGCCACCAGCCGCTGCTGGACGACGCGGAGCGGTTGGCGGAGCTCGTCGACCTCGACGCTGTCCCTCATCAGCATGCCGGCCCCGCCGATGCAGTACGCGCCGAGCCAGCCGTCTGCTTCGGGAGCGCCGGCGCCGCCGGTGAAACCGAGGAAGAGTTGGTTGACGAAGGGGCGACCGGTACGCGGGTCCTTGCCGGAGACGACGCTCGAGCCGGCTCCGATGCAGTAGGCGAACTCGGCCATGCCGACTCCTTCCTGGGCCTCCGCGAAGCAGCGCATCGTGGCGTTCGCGGTACGGTCCATCAGATCGGTCGTGGCTGCCGAGCAGCTGTGGGGATGGACCGGGACGCCGACGCAGCAGTCTTCGCGCAGATGCACGCGTAGGCGGCGATACGAGCCGGCGTTGGGCGGGACACCCGGGCCGATGCTGTTGAACACACCCACCATCGCCGCCGAGCGCGCGCAGGCTTCGGTCAGGTTCAGGCCGCAGTCGAGAGAGTCCGGGTTATCGCGGAGGTCGACGTCGATCGTCGCCTCGGCTGGATCGATTGTGACCGAGACGGAGAGGTCGACGCCCTCCGGAACCACCGGGGTCGGGTCGTGCTGGTTGCGCTGCGTCCAGGTTCCCGCGGGCAGGCGGCGAATGGCTTCGACCATGCGCTGCTCGCTGTAGTCGAACCAGCGGCGGGCGAACGCCTCGAGTAGTTGCGGCCCGTATTCGTCGAGCATCTCGAGCATGCGTCGCTCTCCGACCCGCGCGGCGCCGACCAGCGCGAGGAAGTCGCCGGCCGCCTGGTCGGGCACGCGCACGCGCTCTCGGATCATCCGGACGACATCCTGGTTGAGCACGTAGGCGTCCTGGATCTTGGTGCACGGGAAGATGAGCGCGCCTTCCTCGTAGACATCGCGGGCAGCGGTGTCGTAGGTGGTCGGAATCGCATTCCCACAGTCCGCCTGATGGGCTTTGGCGAAGACGGTGAAGCGGTGAACTCCGTCGTCGTCGATCACCGGCATCAGGATCGACCAGTCGGCCGCGTGCGAGTTTCCGTCGTAGGGCGAGTTGTGCAAGAAGGCGTCGCCGCGCTGCAGGGTCGGATGCAGCCGCTTCATGCTGGCCGCCTGGAGGTCCGGGCCCGACATGACGTGGACGGGGATGCTCTCCGCGAATGCGAGGAGCTTGGCGTCCCCCGTCAGGATGGAGCACGAGAAGTCGCGCGCGATGTTGAGGACGCCCGACCGTCCGGCGCGCAGCAACGCATTCGTCATCGCGCGCACGATCGTCTCGAAGCGGTTCTTGATCACCGCCATCTGAAGACCGTCCAGCTCGACCCTGTCGGCGGCGTCGGTCATGGCAGGCGTCCTATCACGTCCAGGGTCTCGAGGTCCCTGAGATCACGGCCCTCGGCGCCTGTCTCGATGACGAGCGATGCCGTCTCGGTACGAGTTGCGCGTGCGCCGGGATCGATGACGATCGTCGTCACCGGCGACTGCACGATTGCCGGGCCGTGCACCTCCTCGCCCACTGGGATCGAATCGAGGTCGAGGACGGTCGTCTCGAGGCGTCCGCTGCCGTGGAAGTACACCTCGCGTCGAGTTGGGCTCGCGGACCCGACCTCCGCCTCGGGGGTGGCGATCGGACCGCCTCGCAGCCGGCATTCGACCTTCGTCTTCCAGGTGACGAACTCGACGTCGGAGTCCGGATCGACGTGAGCCAGAATCTCGTCGTGGACGCGGTCGAAGCGGCACCTGAGCTCGGCAACGTCTTGCGCGTCCCCGAAGCGAGGCTTTTCGAACGGGACGTCCAGCTCCCAGATCTGGTCTCGGTATCGCGCCTCGACGGCGTAGTGGATCGTGGACTCTGTCGAGACAGCCGCCGAGGTGGCGATGAATTGCGCGCACTCCAGTTCGAGAACCTTGAGTAGCGCGTTGACCCTGTCGAAATCGAAGTCGTTCGTCGTCGTGAGGAAGGTGGCGTAGTACTCCGCGGACAGGTCCGACAGGAGTGCTCCGGTTGCGCTGAGAGCGGCCGCCATTTCGGGAACGACAACCCTGGCGCAGCCGAGCTTTCTCGCGATGGCGACCGAGTAGAAGCCGGCCGAGCCACCGCCTGCGATCAGTACGGCGGAGCGAGGATCGACTCCCTGGTCGAGTGTGATCGCCTCGATCGCGCCGACCATGTGCTCGACTTGCAACTCGAGAACGGCTGACGCCGCTGCTTCTAGCGACATGCCGAGCGGGCCGGCAATCGAAGCCTCGAGCGCGCTGGCCGCGGCCGCGGGATCGAGTCGCATGCGACCGCCGAGAAAGAAGTCGGGGTCGAGATAACCGACGACGAGGGTCGCGTCCGTGACCGTCGGCTCCGTCCCGCCACGGCCATACGCGGCCGGGCCCGGCACGGCGCCGGCGCTTCGAGGGCCTACGTGGAGCACGCCGCCCTCGTCGACCCAGGCGATGCTCCCTCCGCCGGCGCCGATGCTGCGGATGTCGACCGAAGGGAAGCCGGTCATGTGTCCGTACGGCGAGATGCCCAGCCGGGCTTCGCGGGTCCACGGGATGGCACCGCGGCGGACGAGGCTAACGTCGTAGCTCGTGCCGCCGGCGTCGGTCACGATCGCGGTGTCTGACGCCGCATCGCGCTTGGCGTAATGTCGCCCGGCGACTGGAGCCGCAGCCGGTCCCGACGCCGTGGAATGGATCGGCGTTCGGCCCACGTCATCCAAGTCTCGGACCCCGCCCGAGCTCGTCATCATCAGGAGCCGGCCGCGGAGCCCCGCATCTGCCAGGTGCGAAGCGACGCCGTCGAGGTAGTCACTCATCACCGGCTTCAGCGAAGCGTCGATGGATGCGGCCGACGCGCGGCGGTACTCGCGCATTACGGGCGTCAGCTCGTGGGAGAGCGTGTAGGGAACTCCCGGCAGATGCACTGCGAGCAATTCTCCAATGCGCCGCTCGTGTGTCCCGTTGAGGATGCTCCAGAGAAGGCAAACGGCAACTGCCTCGACCTCCAGAGAGCGAAGGCCTTCGATCACCTCCACCACCGCGGCTTCGTCGAGCGGCTTGACCACGTCTCCCTGCGCATCGACTCGCTCCGGGACTTCGAACGTGAGCCGCCTGGGAACGTATGGCTCCGGGTTCTTCTGCGCGTAGTCGAAGGTGTTGACCCGGGTGCCCTCGCGCCAGAGAAGGATGTCCGGATGCCCTTCCGTGACCAGCAGCGCTGTTCGTGCGGTGTCTCCGCTGATGATCGCGTTGGTCGCGCGGGTCGTGCCGTGCACGAAGAGCTCCACCGACTCGAGGAGTGCACGAACCGTGGTGCCTTCGGCTTGGGCCGCGATCTCGAGAGCCTCCAACATCCCCCGCGCAGGGTCGTCGGGTGTAGTCGGGCTCTTGTGGATCGCGAAGCGGCCGTCGCTGTGCTCACAGACGAGGTCCGTGAACGTCCCGCCGACATCGACAGCGATGCGAATCACACGCGCCGTCCCCATCTCAGCCGGCACCGATGCCGCCGGTGACGCCATCCTGAGGACGTTGCTTTGGCCGGCCCGGGCCCAAGCGGCTGATCAGCCTGGCGACCGCCACCTCTAATTCCCGACGCCCGAACAGCCCCTGTCGTCTGAGGTAGACCGTCAGGACGAGCACCACGCTCAGGCCGAACGTCGGGAGGCCGAGCAGCGCGGGCAAGTGCACCGGGCCCAGATGCGCGCCATCCTCGATGTTGCCCAGCACCTGCAGGACCGTCGTCACCAGGATCGCGCCGACGACGACGCCGGACACGGTTGTCTCTCCGCCGACGATCACCATCGCCACGATCGTGATGGTGAGCGTGAGATAGAACTGATTCGGCGAAAACGCTCCGAGGAAATGACCCAGGAGCACCCCGGCGGCGCCCGAGAGGATCGCGCTCAGCACCCACGCTTGGAGGCGACGAAAGCGCACGTTGATGCCCAGGGCCTCCGCGGCCACTTCATCCTCCCGGCTGGCACGGAGCTCCAGCCCCGCGCTCGACTCACGAAAGAGCCGCGCGATCGCCACGGACACGATCGCCACCACGAGCCCACCGTGCCACCCGACCTTGAGGGCCACGCCGTAGAGCGGCTGCCCTCCGTTCGTGATCGTCCTGGCGTTCAGGAGCACGACGTTGACGATCACGAGGACGCCGAGGGTGGCAATGGCGCCGGCATCTCGAGGCAGCCGGACGACCGCCATCCCGGTCGCAAGGGCGAATAGCGCGACGCCTCCCAAGGCGAGGCAGATCCCAGCCCAGAACGGGAGCGAGGTGCCCGAGAGCGCGCTCGGGAAGGTCGGCAAGACTGCCTGCCGCAGAACCGGCTTCATCGACGCCAGTCCCGACACGTAGGCCGCGACCGCCATGAATCCCGGGTGGCCGAAGCTGAGGACACCGGAATTGCCCATGAACACCGCCAACCCGACGGCGGCGACGACGTCGATCAGGAAGATCGTGACGATTGCAGAGTTGAACTCGGCGAGTCCCGCAATCGACGCGCCGATCAAGACTCCGGTCAGCACTGCGGTGCCTACGAGGGTGCGACCGAGAACCGATTCGACCAACGCTTCCCGGGCCCACCGCACGATTCTTCAGGCCCTCTCCGGTGCGGGTGCGAACAGCCCCTGGGGGCGCAGCAGCAAGACGCCGATCAGAATCACCCACAGCATCGCGTCCCGGTAACCGGACAGATTTCCCGGCAGGTACGTCTGCAGGAACGTCTCGAGAAAGCCGAGGAGGAAGCCCGCCAGCACAACTCCTCGCAGGCTGCCGAGCCCTCCCACGATTGCCGCCACGAACGCCTTCAAGACCGGCGCCGCTCCCATCAGCGGATCCACCGACGCCCTCTGAATCACCCAGAGGACTCCCGCCACGCCGGCGAGCAGGCCCGAGACTAGAAAGCACGTGAGGATGACACGGTTGGCGCGAATACCCATCAGCCGGGCCACGTCGAAGTTCTCCGCAGTCGCCCTGATGCTGACGCCGATCGTCGTCCGCAGCAGAAAGGCCCCGAGGCACACGAGCACGAAGAGCGACGTCGTCGTCGCGACCAGCTGGATGCCTCCAACCTGGATGCTCCCGACGTGAACGACGCCGGGAATGAAGTTCAGATCGATGCCCTTTGCGTTGGCGGAGATCGATGCCTGGAAGAGCGTCTGGAGTCCGACGCTGACCGCAAAGCTCGTCAAGAGGAGCGTGGTCGCGTCGGAGTTCCGGAAGGGCCGGAATACGACTCGTTCCATCGCGACCGATGCCACTCCCGCGCCAACGATTCCCATCACGATCACGAGGGGCGTCGCCAAACCGGCTCCGAGTGCAAAGAACATGATGTAGCCGGTGACGGTCATCAATTCTCCGTACGCGAAGTTGATGAGCCGCAGGATGCTGAAGACTAGGGCCAGCCCAAGCGCCAGGAGGGCATAGGTTCCGCCGAGCCCGAGCGCGTTACCGATGTCCTGCACGGCGCTTGTCACAGTGCTGCGCTCTCAATGCCGAGGAAGATCTGCTTGAGCTCAGGGCTCTCGCGGAGACTGGCCACGTCGCCGCTGAGCGCGAGTTCGCCGCCCGCGAGCACATAGGCCCGGTCGCTGATCGCGAGCGCCAGACCGACGTTCTGCTCGACGATGACGATCGTGAGCCCGCGTGCGCGCAGGCGCGAGATCAGCTCGAACGTGCGTGCAGCGAGACCGGGTGCGAGCCCGAGGGAGGGTTCGTCGAAGATCACGAGCCGGGGGTTCGACATCAGCGCGCGCGCGATGACGAGTTGCTGCTGCTCGCCTCCGGAGAGGTTGCCTGCGAGCTCACGGCGTCGCGCTCCGAGGACCGTGAACATGTCCAGCATGTCGCTGGCCATGTCACCGTTCGATCCGCGGTGGTTCCGGGCGAGACCGCCCAGCATGAGGTTTTCGGCGACGGTGAGCCGGCTGAACACCTGCCTGCCCTGCGGAACCAATGTGACCCCAAGTCTCACGATGTCCTCGGTCTTCAGGCGGGTGAGGTCGCGACCCTCAAACCTGATCTGACCTCGGCTCGCTCTCGCCCAGCCGACGATCGCCTTGAGCGTCGTAGTCTTGCCTGCTCCGTTTGGCCCGAGCAGTGCAACGATCTCGCCCTCGCCCACCTCGAGGGAGAGATTTCGCACCGCCTGGACCGCGCCGTACGAGACGGTCAGGTCGGAGATCTCAAAAAACGGCGCGACACTGCCGGGCTCACCCCCCGGAGCGGAGTGAGCCCGACGATGTCGATTGAGCCCTAGCCTCGCCACTAATACCGAGCTCGTCTCCTACGGAGCCGGAACCTTGCTGGCGGGGGGATTTACGAAGGCCAGGAACTGGTCGTGCAGCTTGTGCTTCTTGGCGTTCCAGACCCATTTCTGCATCGCGATCGGGCGGAGCGGGAACCCGTTGGAGTAGGTCGTGGCCCCCAGAACGCCTTTGTTGTAGTGCTTGATCGAGTTGAGGGCCCGCACGACGCTCGCGGCATCGGCCGTGCCTGCCCGCTTCACGGCTTCGGCGATCAGGTTCATGCTGTCGTAGCAGACAGCCGTCAGCACGTTGGCCGGCTGATGCCCGTAGCGCTTCCTGAAGCGCGTGTAAAACGACGAGAGCTTCGAGTGAGGCGTCGGGAACCCGAGGGTCGAGAACGTCAGCCCGTTGACCAGCTTGCCGAGCTGCTGGATCGTTGGCGTATCGCTCGCGTCGGAGAGAAGAAGCTTCGAGCGGATTCCCGCATTGCGCAGCTGCTTGATGAATGCGGGAAGGTCCGGCTCGTACATCGAGGTTTCGATTGCCGCCGGCGGCGTCTTCAACTTGCGGATCCTCTGAATCTGCGGTGAGAAGTCGGTCGTGCCGGAGCGCCACGTGTCGGTGCCGACGATCTTCCCGCCGATGTGCTTGAACGCTGTCGCGAAGTACCGCGGATAGTTCTGGGTGTAGGCATTGTCCGGGCCGACCAGGGTGTAAGCGGTCTTCATTCCATGCCCCACGGCATAGATCGCCTCAGCAGCTGCAACAACGTTGTCCGCCGACTCGCCGCCGAAGAAGTAGGGGCCGATCGCCTTCCGCTGCGTCGGCAGAGACGCCAGGCAGGTCATCATTGGGATCTTGTGAGCCTGGGCGACCGTGCCCGCCGGAATCGAGACCGACGGGTCGCCGGGAAGCATCATGAAGTTGATCCCCTGTGCCGCCAGTGTCTGAGCGTCCGCGGCCGCCTGTCCGGCGTCACTGCGGTCGTTCTTGATCGTGAGCACGATCTTCGACTTCCCGCCGATGCCGCCATTGGCATTGATCTCGGACACGGCCATCTTCAGCCCGGCGAGCGCCGGCTGGTCATACGGCGCGGTCCCACCCGTCAGTGCCATGTTCACGCCGATCTTGAATTTCGACGGGAGACCCGACCCGGCCTTGCTCGTGGTGGCACCACCGGTGCCCGCGGCAAGCAATGCGATCACCGTCGAGGCTGCCACCAAACCGATCATCAGCACCACGTTGGATCGTGGTGATCTCCCTAGAAACCGGCTCATCATTCGCCCTCCTCCTCGCCTATGAGTGCTTGTTCATGGGTATTGGTCGGCACAGCTGAAACAGGCGCGCCTATGTATGCGCTGACGACTGTGGGGTCGTCGGCGACCGCCTGTGGCGTCCCGCGGGCGATCACGGATCCCGCGTCGAGCACGACGATGTGCTCACAAATGGCTGTGACGAAGCTCAGGTCGTGGTCGATGACCAGGACTCCGAGACCTCGCTGAGCCGCAACGCCAGTGATCATCGACGCCAGCCCCGCCCGCTCCGCTTCGGGCACCCCTGCGGCCGGCTCGTCGAGCAGCAGAAAGCGGGGTTCCGCAGCCAAGGCCCGCGCGATCTCGACCTTGCGACGGATGCCGAACGAGAGCTCGCTCGCGGTGCGCGCGGCGAACTCGTTGACCTTCACCTCCTCCAGTGTGGCGCGTGCGCGCCTTCGTCTCTCCCGCCCCGACATATGCCGGCGGGCACGGATAGCTCCAACTTCCACGTTCTCCAGGGCGGTGAGTCGACCGAACAGCCGCGTGTGCTGAAAGGTGCGCCCCACGCCCAGTCGTGCGATCCGGTGTGGGTGCCAGCCCGTGACGTCACGATCGCCCACCGCAAGGCGGCCCGTGGTGGGTCTGACGAACCCCGAGAGGATGTTCACGAGTGTCGTCTTGCCTGACCCGTTCGGCCCGATCAGGCCGATCCGGTTTCCCAGCGCGAGGGTCAGGTCGACGCCTTGCAGCGCCGTGAGCCCGGCATACTGCTTCGACACCGCGGTCGCCGCTATTCCGTCCGATCCGCTCAAATCCGCTAGGACTCCGGATAGACGTAGAGGGGCTTCACGAAGTCGATCGCATGGCCGGAGCCTGACTCGAGCGCGAGTTTGAGCACCGGTTCGCTGTCGACGTAGTAGTACTCGATGTGGTCGCCGATTCTCGCGGCCATGTTCACCGGCATCCCGTGCGACTCGAAGTGCCGCTTTGCGGCCTCGGACTCCTCGAGGGTCTTGAACATCACCGCGATGGAATAGATCCCTTCGCCTTTCTCGTCGAGGTACTTCTGCCAGAGGCTCGGCCCTTCGAGCGGTTGGAGCAGCTCGAAGTTCATGCCCATCTCCTCACCGCCGACGTACGTCTCCGCGCCGAGGAGCGTGTAGTGAACGGGATCCCCGTCGACTCGTGTGTCGTGGTGCATCGGCGGCACGTGCTCGAAGACGTTCCAGGGGCCCCAGCCGAGGAGCGCGTGGTACTGCTCCATCGTCTTCCGCAGGTCGCGTACGACGAGGGAGATCTGCGTGATCCGGTAGTCGAGCTTCGCGCCCTCGAGAACAGATGCCACTTCTGAATTCGCGTCGGTCATGCTGAACCTCCCTGTTCGCCTACATCCACCCGGATCGTCAACCGGTCCGGCCGCAACCAGGTCCGGTAGCAGTCGAAAGGCCGTTGCGCTGCGTCGATGTCGACCGCCTCCACGAAGAGCAAAGGCGCGTTCTCGTCGACCTCGAGCAACTGGGCGAATTCGGGGCCGGCGACGATCGCGTCGATCGCGCGGCGCCCGCTGACGACAGTCAGCGCATGCGCGCGGCGCAGGGTCTCGTACAAAGAGCCGCGGGGTGAATCGCGGAGCGAGATCACGGCCTCGGCAAACCGCTCCGGGAGATAGTTGAGGTCGTACACGGTGAGCAGCCCGTCCACATAACGAAGGCGCTCGAGCACGACCCCGGGTGCCCCTTCGTCGAGCTCGAGCAGGGCCGCCGCCCAGTCGGGCAGCGGAACGACCTCGGCCCGACGGACCCTCGAGACGACCTCTCGTCCGAGGCGTGTGACCTCGTCCTCGAAGAAGCCTTGCGAGCCGTGCAACTGCCACGTCGGAGGGTCTCTCTGCACGACGAACGAGCCGACGCCCTGTCGCCGAGCTACCAGCCCCATCTCCTCGAGGCGCTTCAGCGCTTGGCGGACTACCGATCGCGAGACGCCGAAATGGTCGGAGAGCTCGGGCTCCGTCGGGAGCCTTGACCCGATCGCTATCGCGCCACCGCGAATCCGGCTCGCGAGCGCCTGCTCCACCTGGAAGTAGAGGGGGACCGGAGAGATGCGGTCGAGAGTCGGCGAGATCTGTTCGAGTGAGGAGCTCATCTTGTCCGGACATCCGCTAGACCGGCTGGCCGAACATCTCATCGCGTGATGGCCCCTGTCAAGCCCCTGCGCCGACAGTCTTCTCCGTAGTTCCTTCCGTGCCGGAAGCAGCGCGCTAGTGGCAGTCGAGCGCCCGCCAGAAGATGGCGGCGGCGCAAGCGCCAGGATCGACATGCCCATGCACACGCTCGGGTACGAGCGCGGCACGCCCGCGCCGTGGCTTGAGAGCCGCCGTCGCGTCAGCGCCTTCGGTTGCACTAGCCGCGGCAGCTGCGAGATCACCACCGACCGCGAGAGTGCGCGCAGCTGGCGCCATCGCATCGACGACCGTCCGCTCGCCTTCGCTGCAACGGCCACGGTCGCACATTCCATTGACGGCGGCCCGGGCGGCGGCGGCGATCGGCTCACCGGCGTCGAGCGCTCGCCCGGCGCGCAGTAATGCAGTCCCCCACAAGGGTCCGGCCGATCCGCCGACGCTCGCGAAGGCCTCGGCGGCGACGCGCAGCGCCGCGCCCGGCCGGGGCGGGGGCTCGGCGAGCGCGGCGACCGCTGCCTGCCAGCCGAGCACCATCGTTACTCCGTGGTCTCCGTCGCCCGCGATGGCGTCCAGTTTGTCGAGCTCAGCTTGCGCATCCTCTGTCGCGTGTAGGACGCGCTCAAGTGCCGCGGCGACGTCTTCTCCGGTCACCACGGCTCGTCGAACGAAGGCGCGGCAAGTGCGCGGCCGGGCGCGTCGAGCAGACGGCGTAGCTCGTCGTCGAGGGCGACGAGGCTTAGAGAGAGTCCCGCCATCTCCAGCGACGTGACGTATTCACCAGTTCGCGCGCGGTGCACCGTGATTCCGAGCTCCGCTAGCCGCTGCGCGACACGGCGCAAGACAACGAGGCCTTCCATTAGCGGTGTCGCGCCAAGTGTGTTGACGAGCACGCACACGTCGCGCTCGGGCCGCAACGCGTCGAGCAGTAGCGAAAGAAGCTCGTCGGCCACTTCGTCGGCCGGGGCGAGTTGGCGTCGAGCGAGCCCCGCCTCTCCGTGCATTCCCATCCCGACATCCATCGTCCCCTCGGGCAGCTCGAACGTCGGTCTGCCAGAGGCGGGCACGGTGCAGGGCCCCAGCCCGACGCTGATCGTGCGGGTCCTGGCGTTCGCGTGTGCAGCCGCGGCGTGCACCTCGTCGAGCGTCGCGCCTTCGTCGGCACGAGCCCCCGCTGTTTTGAGCACGAATACATCACCGGCGATGCCACGCCCCGCGGAGAGGTCGTCGGTGACCTGCATGTGCTGCGATCGGATCCCACGCTCGTCGAGCAGCTCCGACGCCATCTCGAAATTCATGACGTCGCCCTCGTAGTTGCCGTAGACGAAGAGGACACCTTCGCCCCGGTGCGCACGCTCTGCCACCTCGACGATCGGCGTCGCCGACGGCGACGCGAACACGTTTCCCAGCGCCGCGCCGTCCGCGAACCCCGGTCCGACATACCCGAAAAATGCCGGCTCGTGCCCTGACCCGCCTCCGGTCACCACCGCGGTCCGCCGGGTGCTCGAGCGTTCGCGGGTCACGACCCCGCGCCGGGAGGGTGTGAGCTCGATCTGTCTGGCGAAGGCTGCTTCGAGACCGTCGACCATCTCGTCCACGACGGCGAACGGGTCGTTGAGGAGCTTCCTCATCCGCCGGCGGCTTCCGGCAGGCCGAGAACCTGTCCGCCGTCGACGTGGATGACGTTCCCGGTGGTCCATCCTGTCTCCGGCGAGACGAGGAACCACACCCATGCCGCAAGGTCGTCGACGTGTCCCATGCGCCCGAGCGGGACGCGTCGGGCGAGGTCGGCGTAGGTCGCCTCGAGGTCGTTGCTGTAAGTCGCATGGATCGGGGTGTCGACCGGGCCGGGGGCGATGCAGTTGACACGGATCCTTTCCGCGGCGAGCTCGTAGGCCCACGCGCGGGTCAGGTACTCCAGCGCCGCCTTTGTCGACCCGTACAGCGTGCTCCCCGGCTTGACGATCGAGCCGACCGAGGAGCTGACGTTCACGACCGCTGCGTCGGGCGACTCGCGGAGCGACGGCAGCGCCGCGGCGAGCAGGAAGAACGGCGCCTCGACGTTCGTCGAATAGTGCTCGGCGAACACTTCTCGGCTGAAGGAATCGAGCGGGCCGTTCCGGATGAAGGCGGCGTTGTTGACCACGACGTCTATCCGGCCGTACCGGTCGAGCGTGGCGTCTACGATCTGCTTCGTCTCGCGCACATCGACGACGAGCACAAGGGCGCGGTCGCCGATCTCCGCGCTCACCTCTTCAAGGAGGCCGGCGCGGCGACCTACGAGCACGACGTCGAGGCCCTTCGCGGCGAGCAGTTTCGCGGCGGCAGCGCCGATCCCGGTTCCCGCGCCGGTGACGATCGCGACGCGGCTCATCCCTGGCCGTAGTACGCGGTCGGGCCGTGCTTGCGTCGGAAGTGCCGGCCGAGCAGTGCGTCCGACACCGGTTCGCGCGTCGCGTCGAGGAGGACGGTGTTGAACGCGAGCCGGGCTATCTCCTCGAGCGCCGCGGCTTGCTCGACCGCCTCGGCCGCCGACCTTCCCCAAGTGAACGCGCCGTGCGAGGCGACTAGCGCGGCCGGAACCTCCAGCGGGTCCCGGCCGTCGAGCGCATCGACGATCACGGCACCCGTCAGCCGCTCATACTCCCCTTCGCACTCCGCCTCGGTCAGCTCTCTCGTACACGGAACATGGCCGTTGACGTGATCAGCGTGCGTCGTGCCGAGGCACGGGATCGGTCGACGCGCCTGCGCCCAGGACGTCGCGAACGTCGAATGCGTATGCACAACGCCGCCTACCACGGCGAAGGAGCCGTACAGCTCGAGGTGCGTCGGTGTGTCCGAGGACGGCTTGAGCCCGTCGAGTCGCTCCCCAGCGGCCAGCGTCACGACCGACACGTCGTCTGCGCGAACCTCCGCGCAGGGGATGCCGCTCGGCTTGATTGCGACGACTCCGGCCTCGCGATCTACTTCGCTGACGTTGCCGAAGCTCGCCTGCGCAAGGCCCCACATTGCGAGGTCACGGTTGGCCGCGGCGACGCGCTCGCGGAGCTCGTCGTTCACTACGGATAGACGTAGTCGGGGACGAGGTCGATCGCGTGCCCGGAGCCGGACTCGAGGATGATCTTCAGCGAGGGCTCGGTATCGAGGTAGTAGAACTCGATCGTCTCGCCGATCCGGCCGCCCATGAGAACGCTGGCGCCGACCTCTGCGAACTTCTCCCTCAACGCGGTCGACTCGTCGAAGTCCTGGAGCATGACCGCGACGTGGTGGAGGCCCTCTCCGTGGTTGTCGATCCACTCTCGGTAGATGCTCGGTCCTTCGAGCGGCTGCAGGAGCTCGAAGCCCATATCCCCGACGTGCGTCTCTGCGCCAAGCATGGTGTACCCGGCCGGCTGTCCATGCAGCTCGGTGTCGTGTAGCCGCGGCGGCTCGTGCCGGTAGACGTTCCACGGCCCCCAGCCGAGTAGGCGCGTGTACTGCTCCATCGTCTTCTGCAGGTCTTTGCAGACGACCGCGATCTGCGAGATCTGCAGCTGCCTCCCTAATAGGCCGCTCAGCTGCTCTGCACTGTGTTCCGCGTCCATCGGCCTCCTTTAGAAGATTGCAATCGGATTCCAGGGCGAGCCGGTTCCTCCGGGAAGGCGGAGCGGCAGGCCGACGACCATGAACTCCCAGCGCCCCTCCTCCTCGCACGCGGGAGCGAGCTCCTCGAACTGCAGGCTGTCGGAGACGAGCATTCCCATCGCCACGACCTGCAGCGGATGAATCGGGTAGGTGATGCCGTCGACGACGCTCGGCACCGTCTCGCCGTCGCCGTCAGGAAGGAACGCTGCGACCCGTCTCTCGTGCATCCAGGGGATCGTGTCTACATGCAGTCCGGCCTTGCCCTCGCCCTGTGGCGGCGGGCTGTTGTCCCACGGCCCGAGCTCCAGGCGGCGCCGGTGGTGGCCGGTACGGAAAACGAGGATGTCGCCCTCGCCGATGTCGGTGCCCTGCGCCTCGGCGCATTCGTCGAGCTCGGCGCGCTGTACGAACTCGCCCGGCTCGAGCCACTTCACACCGCGGTGCTTCGCTAGGTCGAGCAGGACGCCGCGGCCGACCAGGCCCTGGTGGTAGACCGCGATGTCCTGCGCGGCTGCACCGTTCGACGGGAGGACCTCGGCTGCGTCGCGACCGTTGTAGGTGAGGCCGTCGTAGGAGATGTGGCAGAGGGCGTCGACGTGCGTGTGGGTATCGCCGTGCGCCGCCATGCCGAGCCAGTCGAGCCCAAAACGGACCTTGCTCTCGTCAACGGGCACGTCGTGACCCTGGACACGCAGCAGCGTCGCTTGCATCGGGTTGTCGGGGCCGGCCTCCTTGTTGATCGGGATCGCAAGGGAAACCCGGCGCCCCGAGCGGACAAGTGCCGCCGCGGAGCGCACCATTTCGGGGGTCACGTAGTTGAGTGTGCCGAGCTCGTCGTCGTCGCCCCAGCGGCCCCAGTTCTTGACGGATTCGAAGATCTGCTCGAACT
Source organism: Gaiellaceae bacterium (assembly GCA_045805965.1). GTDB lineage: Bacteria > Actinomycetota > Thermoleophilia > Gaiellales > Gaiellaceae > Palsa-739. Next base: position 122,622 of record JBJMKF010000017.1, on the reverse strand, counting down.
CGCTGACGCTGACCTTGTCACTCATATGGCCGTCATCCCCCCGTCCGCGGACCACACCGCGCCGGTGACGTACGGTGTGCGGTCGGAAGCGAGAAAGGCGATCGTCTCGGCGACCTCCTCCGGCTGCCCCGCGCGGCGCAGTGGGATCGTCTCGAGCAGCGCCTCGTGCTCCTCCGGTGTCACCCACTCGGTCATCGGCGTGCGCGTGTAACCCGGGACGACGCCGTTGACGCGGATGTTCTCCTGCCCGTAGTCGGCCGCCATTACCCGGACGAGACCGTAGACGCCGGCCTTGCTCGTCGAGTAGGCGTCGTAGCCGGGGGCGCAGCCGAAGAGCCCCGTCGGGGAGCAGACCAGGACGACGGTGCCGCCACCGGTGCGCAGAAGCTCGCGGATCCCGTGCTTCGAGATTAGGAACATCCCGGTCAGATTGATGTCGAGCGTCCGCCGCCAGACGTCGAGCGAGAGACGGTCTGCGCGATCGTCCTGGCCCGCGAGTTGCACGCCGGCGCAGCCGATCACGCAATCGAGTCCACCCCAGGCGGCGGCGGCTTCGGCGACGGCTGCCTCGACTGCAACCTCGTTGGTCAGATCCGCGATGAGGGCGAGCGCATCGCCTCCCGCCGCTTCCACCTCCGACACTGTCCGCCTCGCTGCGTCGGAGTCGATGTCGAGGACGCCGACCCGCGCGCCCTCGCGCGCGCAAACCTTGGCGGCCTCGCGCCCAATTCCGCTTCCGGCGCCGGTGACCAGGGCGCGCCGGCCCTCGAGCAGCACGCTCACGCGTATGCTCCCGGCCCGGACGCCTGAACGTCGATCCGTGTCCGGTCGGTGCGAAGCCAGGCGCGGTAGCAGTCGAACGGACGGAGGTCCTCGTCCCAGGCGACCGACTCGATGTACGCGACCGGCGCGCCGGGCTCGAGGTCGAGCAGCTTGGCGACCCTGGGCTCCGCCGCAATCGCCTCAAGCGTGCGGCGCCCACCGTGAGCAACGACGCCGGCCTGCTCCTTCAGCCGCCGGTACAGCGACTCGTTGGGATTCGAGACTGCGAGTGCCGCGTCGGCGACGTGCCCAGCGAGGTGGTTCACGACGTAAAGCGCGACGTGGTCGTCGACCGAGCGGAGGCGCTCGAGCGTCGCGCCGCGCGCCCGCGGCCGCACGTCGAGCGCTGCGGCGGCCCACTCCGGGAGGGGCCCCCGCCTCGCCTGTAGCACCTGCGAGGTGACGGTGCGGCCGAGACGGTCAACCTCGTCGTGGAAGAAGCCTTCAGAGGCCTGGAGTAGCCAAAGTCCGGAGCGCTCGCGCCTGACGAAGGTGCCCTGCCCCTTGAGGCGCTCGATCAGGCTGCGTTGCTCGAGCCGCCCGAGCGCCTGCCTCACCGTCGTCCGCGAAAGGCCGTAATGCTCGCAGAGCTCGGGCTCCGACGGCAGCCGCGCGCCGGCTTCCCAGCGACCGGTCGCGATCTCCTGCTCGAGTAACTCGGCGAGCTGGAAGTAGAAGGGGAGCGGGGAGGCGCGGTCGATGGTCACCGCCGATGGCTGGTTGAGCAGGCTCCCCTCCGGACTCTTGTTGTACGGACAGGACGACGTTATGCTCGCGCCACGGACGTGTCAAGAAGCACCGGGTTGGGATGAGGGTTCTCGCGGTCGGCGATTCCTACATGCCTCTCCGCTACTTCGAGGAGGCTTTCGACGCGCTTGCCCCCGCGCACGCGCTCGAGTTTCTCCAGGTCGACCCCGACCGGTCTTTCGAGCCCCGAACCGACTCGGAGCGCAAGCTCCGCGAGTACCAGGGATCCCCGGACGAGGTCGCCGAGCGGATGCCCGGCATCGAGGTACTCGTCGTCCAGGGTGCCCCGGTAACCGACGCTGTGCTCGATGCCTCGCGGGAGCTCCGCCTTGTCTGCTGCGCACGCGGCGGCCCGGTCAACGTGGACATCGACGCTGTGTCAGACCGCGGACTGCCACTAGTCGGCACGCCCGGCAAGAACGCGGAGGCGGTGGCCGATCTGACGATCGCATTCCTCGTCATGCTCGCCCGCGGGTTGCCGACGGCGCAACGCTTCCTCGAGGAGGGAAACCAGTTACGCGACAACTGGGAGGGCGCGAAGTTCATGGGCAGCGACCTCCGTCGCCACGTGCTGGGGCTTGTCGGTTACGGCCAGATCGGCCGCCGGGTAGCGCAGCGAGCGCTGCCGTTCGGGATGACCGTGGTCGCCTACGATCCCTATGCCTCCGTCGACAGGCCGATCCAGCAGGTCGCATCGCTCGATGATCTGCTCGAGCGCGCGGACTTCGTCTCACTTCACGCCCGTGCGACCGCGGACAACGAAAATCTGATCGACGCCGCGGCGCTCGCGCGAATGAAGCCGGGGGCTTTTCTTGTCAACACCGCGCGCGAGACCCTCGTGGACGAAGACGCGCTCGACGAGGCGCTCGAGTCGGGACGGCTCGGCGGCGCGGCGCTCGACGTCGTACGTACAACGAGCGCGCAGGGCCGTCATCGGCTGCTCCGCCACGACAACGTCGTGCTTACCCCGCACCTTGGCGGCGCCACGCACGAAACCCTGCTCCAAGGCGCCGAGATGATCGCGGACGAGATCGTCCGTTTCGCTGCCGGTGAGCGACTCGTGAACGTGGTCAACCGGCCGGAGGTCGCCGCGTGAGCGATGAGCTGCTGCTCGCGATCGACGCAGGCACCGGGAGCGCGCGCGCAGTCCTGTTCGCACCGGACGGGTCCCAGGTAGCCATCAGCCAGAGGGAGTACTCGCATCCGGAACTACCCGGCGCGCCCGGATCGCAGGTCTTCGCGACCGACGAGAACTGGAGGCTGATATGCGAGTGCATCCAGGAAGCCATCGCGACAAGTGGCGTGTCCCCCGACAACATCAAGGCCGTGAGCGCCACGAGCATGCGCGAGGGCATGGTGCTGTACGACGCTCGCGGCGACGAGATCTGGGCGTGCCCGAACGTCGACTCCCGTGCTGGCGAAGAGGCTGCTGAGCTCGTCCGCTCCGGCGTTGCTCAGGAGATCTACGACCTCGCGGGCGATTGGGTCGCGATCACGGCGCCGGCGCGGTTTCTCTGGATCGCTCGCCACGAGCCCGATGTCTTTGCCTCGATCGCCCACGTCGGCATGCTCGGCGACTGGATCCTCACGAAGCTCGCCGGAGTCTTCGTGACGGACCCCTCCCTCGGGTCGAGCTCCGGGATGTTCGACCTTGCCGAGCGAGACTGGTCTGGCCGTGTGCTCGAGATCTGCGGACTCGACCGCCCCGTCTTCCCGGAGGTAGTCGAGCCGGGCACGATCGTGGGCTCTGTCACCTCCGAGAGCGCGGCGGCAACGGGGCTACGACAAGGCACGCCAGTCGTCGTCGGCGGCGCCGACACGCAACTTGGGCTGCTCGGGATTGGCATGACCCGACCCGGCCGTTTCACCGTCGTCGGCGGCAGCTTCTGGCAAAGCACGGTTGTTCTCGACGAACCGCTGATCGACCCCCAGGCGCGGCTGCGAACGCTTTGCCACACCGTGCCCGACCGCTGGATGATCGAGGGGATCGGCTTCTACTGCGGAATCGTGATGCGCTGGTTCCGCGACGCGTTCTGTGGGCTCGAGAAGGCGGAGGCGGAGCGTCAGGGCGTCGACGTCTACCAGGTGCTCGAACGGAGTGCGGCGTCGCTCCCGCCGGGTTCGCATGGCGTCTTCGGGATCTTCTCCAACGTGATGCAGGCAAACCGCTGGGTCCACGCGTCACCTGCCTTCGTCGGCTTCGACGTCGGCAATCCCGAGCGCGCCGGCCGGAAAGAGTGTTTCCGTGCGATCGAGGAGAGCGCGGCGTACGTCGCTCGCGGTCACCGCGCAATCGTCGAAGAGATCGCCGAGCTCGAGATCGGCGACGCCGTGCTGACGGGGGGTGCCGCCAAGGGCGAGCTCTGGCCGCAGATCGTGGCCGACGTGCTGGGGATCCCTGTGCGTGTCCCCGTGGTGAAGGAGTCGACCGCGCTCGGCGCGGCTGTCTACGCGGGCGTCGGCGCCGGCATCTTCGACGACGCTGGTGCGACCGCCGACATGCTCGTCCGTTTCGAGCGGACATACGCGCCGGAGGCGGCCGCCACCGAGGCGTACGACAGGCTCTACGACCAGTGGCTCGAGCTGTACCGGCGCTCGCTCGAGCTGTCCGAAGCCGGGCTTGTGCGCCCCCTCTGGCGCGCGGCCGGAACCTGAGCGAGAGGGAACGAGATGCCTGAGGCCGACGACAGAGACGACAAGAACTTCCACGAGGACACGCCGCCGATCGAGCACGGCTTCTTCCTCAAAGGCTCCGGCCAGTACGACTGGGGGATGAAGAACCGCCTCGCGCGGATCTTCCGTCCGGAGACGGGCCGCACGGTGATGCTCGCCTTCGACCACGGCTATTTCCAGGGGCCTACGACCGGCCTCGAGCGGATCGACCTCAACATCGTCCCGATCGCCCCGTACGCGGACGCGCTGATGCTCACGCGCGGCATGCTGCGCTCGACGATCCCAGCCACGTATCGCGGCGCGATCGTGATGCGCGCGAGCGGTGGCCCGAGCATCCTCAAGGATCTCTCGCACGAGCGGATCGCGCTCGACATGGAGGACGCGGCCCGGATGAACGTGCACGGCGTGGCCGTCCAGGTCTTCGTCGGGGGCGAGCACGAGACCGATTCGGTCGAGAACATGACGAAGCTCGTCGACGCTGGCTATCGCTACGGGATTCCCGTGCTCGGCGTGACGGCGGTCGGACGCGAGCTGACGCGCGACGCACGCTACCTCGGCCTCGCGACGCGAATCTGCGCCGAGCTCGGCGCGCAGGTCGTGAAGACGTACTACTGCGCCGACGGGTTCGAGCGTGTGACCGCCGGCTGCCCCGTGCCGATCGTGATGGCCGGCGGCAAGAAGCTGCCCGAGCTCGAGGCGCTCGAGATGGCGTACCGCGCCGTGAGTGAGGGCGCCGCAGGAGTCGACATGGGGCGGAACATCTTCCAGTCGGAGAGTCCCGCAGCAATGCTCCAGGCCGTTTCGGGCCTCGTCCACGAGGGCTTGAGCCCGGCTGAGGCGCACGAGATCTTCCGCGAGCTCAGCCTCGAGAGGGTGCCGTGACGGCCGGCGAGACCGGTGTCGCCACCTCGCCGGCGAGTCGAGTCGAGCCCGAGACGGTCGTCGACGCCGCCAGGCTCGTCAAGACGGGACAGGTCTTCGACCTGGATACCGGCCGCTTTCCGGGCATGCCGGAATCCGCCGTCCATGTCCCGTTCACTGTCACGCCCTACCGCACGCCGCGAGGCCTCGCCAACCAGGGAGACCAGCACTGGCTCGACCCCAACGTGAATACGGCCGGGTGGGGGTTCGTCTCCGAGCTCGTGATCACCTCGATGCACACGGGCACGCACATCGACGCGCTCTGCCATGTCCAGCGCGGCTGGGGCGACGACGCGACGTGGTTCGGGGGCCGCAAAGCGGCTGAATCGATCGGTGACTTCGGGCCTCTGGCCGACGACGCCGCTGCCATCCCGCCGCTCTTCTTGCCCGGCGTGCTCCTCGACGCCCCACTCGCCGTGGCTCGCGACCCGCTCCCCGCGGAGTACGGCATCACCCCCGACGAGCTGACCAAGGCTGCGGAGAGCGTCGCCGGCGGAGTCCCGCAGGGCGGGGTGATCCTCGTACGCACCGGTTATCACAAGCACTGGCCCGATACCGCGAGGATGGCCGAGTCCGCGGGCGCCGGGATCACGCTCGAGGCCGCGCAATGGCTCGTCGAAGAGTTCGCGCCGGTTGCGATCGGCGCGGACACGCCCTCGCTCGAGCAGGAGCCGAGCGCAGTTCCCGGCAACCCGGCGCCGGCCCACCAGTTTCTGATCCGCGACAGCGGGATCCACATCATCGAGAACCTCGCGCTTGAGCAACTCGCGGCAGCACGCGTCAACCCATTCCTCTTCGTCTGCCTACCCCTCGCCATCCACGGCGCGACGGCCTCGATCGTCCGGCCGATCGCAGTCTGCTGAGGTCATGACCATCAATGACGAAACCAACGTGAGGGGGGCGCCGGCGGTAGCGGCCCGCAGCCTGGACGTCTCGCTCTTCAGCGACAGCCTCACCCGGCCTACACCCAGGATGCTCGAGGCGATGGCGAACGCCGAGGTCGGGGACGAGCAGCGTGGGACGGATCCGACGGTGAAGCAGCTCGAGCGACGCGTCGCAGAGCTGCTCGGGCACGAGGCCGCTGTGTTCCTGCCCTCGGGGACGATGTGCAACGCGATCGGAGTCCGCCTCCACGTCCGCCCCGGCGGCGACGAGATCATCCTCGACGAGTTCGCACATCCGGCCGAGTCCGAGGCGGGCGGCCCGGCAGCCATGTCCGGTGCGACGCTGCGTTTCCTTCGGACCGAGCACGGGATCTTCTCGGGAGCCGATGTCGAGGCCGCAATGCGCCCGCGCGACCGCTACCTGCCGCGGTCGCGGCTCGTGATCGTCGAGCAGACCGTCAACCTCGCGGGCGGGCGTGTCTGGCGCCTCGATCAGATCGAAGACGTCCTCGCCGCAGCTCGCCGCCACGGACTCCGGACGCACCTCGACGGCGCGCGCCTTTTGAATGCCTGCGTCGCGACCGGGGTCCCGGCGCGTGAGTTCGCATCCGGATTCGATACCGCGTGGATCGACTTCGCCAAGGGCCTGGGCTGCCCGCTAGGCGCCGTGATGGCCGGCTCGTCCGAATTGATCGAAGAGGCGTGGCGCTACAAGCAGATGTGGGGCGGCGCGATGCGACAGACCGGCTATGTCGCGGCTGGCTGCCTCTATGCGCTCGACAACCACGTCGAACGGCTGGCGGAGGACCACGCGCTCGCGAGGGAGCTTGCGGAGCTGCTGGTGGATGTGCCGGACGTGGACCTCAGCCCCGACAAGGTCGAGACGAACATCGTCGTCTTCGCGGTGGCCGACGCCCAAGCGGTCGCGGCGGAGCTACGGGGGGTCGGCCTCGACCTGCTGGTCGTCGACGGTCGCCTCCGAGCCGTGACCTACCTCGGCATCGACCGCGAGCGCATTCGCGAAGCCGCCGGCCTGATCAGGGCCGCCGTGGCGAAGGTGACCCGTTGAAGACCTCTGCTCGCGACCTCGTCGACGGCGCACCGCAGCTCTCGGTCGGCGTGCTGGCTGCGGATCTGCTGCGGCTCGGCGAGGAGCTCGGGGCGCTCGACGGCGCCGAGGTCCAGCTCGCGCACGTCGACGTGATGGACGGAGTGTTCTGCCCCCAGATGACCGTCGGTCCCCCCTTCGTTGAGGCGCTCCCGGATCGGTTCGTCAAGGACGTGCATCTGATGATTGAAGAACCGCTGGACAAGGTTCACGCCTACGTCGAGGCAGGCGCCGGGATCCTCACCTTCCACGTTGAATCGACGCGCCATCCGCACCGCGTGCTGCAAAGCCTCGCCGGAAGCGGCGTCGTTCGGGGCGTCGCGTTGAATCCCGGCACGCCCCTCGCCGCGCTTGAGCCGCTCCTGGACGAGCTCGAGCTCATCCTCGTGCTGGGCGTCAACCCCGGCTGGGCAGGGCAGCCCTTTATCCCCTCGACTGAGCGCCGACTCGTTGAGGCGCGCGCGCTCGTCGGGGAGAAGGAGATCGTGGTCGCCGCCGATGGCGGCATCACGACGTCGAACGTCGAGCGCGTCGCCTCGCTCGGCGTCGACTTGATCGTCACCGGAAGCGCCGTTTTCGACGGTGTGTCGCCGGAGGCAAACGCAAGCGCCATGCTCGAAACGGCCCGCATGGCGCACAGGGGGATCGAAGTGGCCGGAGTCACAAAGGAGGGGTAATGGCGGATTCGACGGGCGGAACGGCCGCAGGGGCCGCTCCCGCAGAGCAGCACACCGTGGCCGAGACCGAGCTGAAGGCCGGAGCGATCGGGCTTCCGGGCGTGTTGATGATCGGGGTCACGGCGATCGCTCCCGCGATCGCCGGCATGTTCACGATCCCGTTCATCGTCTCGAATGCCGGCGTCGCGGCGCCGCTCGCGTACCTGGGGGCGTTCGCGATCGCACTGATGCTGGGCTACGTGCTGGCGCAGTTCTCGAAGTACATGACTTCGGCGGGGACGTACTACACCTTCGTCAGCCGGTCGCTCGGCGGGCGAATGGGCTTCCTCGTTGCCTGGATCTACCTGCTCTTCTACCCGGTAGTCGTCGCTCAGGTCGGATCCTTCATGGGCGACACACTCCAGTCCACCTTGAAGGCGGAGTACAACGTCACGTTCAAGTGGTGGTGGTTCATGATCTTCCTGATCGTGCTCGTGGCGGTCACCGCCTACCGCGGCATCGAGATCTCCACTGGAATCGTCATCGTGCTGGGGATCCTCGAGACCTTGATCGTGCTCGCTCTCGCCATCTCCGGCTTTGCCGACGCCGGGCCTGGCGGGGTGAACTTCCACTGGATCAATCCCGGCAACGCGCCGAGCGGACACGCGTTCGTCCTCGGAATCGTGTTTGCGATCTTCGCCATCTCCGGCTGGGACTGCGCCGCGCCCACGGCGGAGGAGAGTGAGGATCCGAAGCGGAACATCCCGCGCGGCGTGCTCGGGTCGATCGTGATCCTCGGCATCTTCCTCTTCATCGTCTCCTGGGGCCAGACTGCCGGTTGGGGCACGAAGGACATGCCCGGGTTCGCCGGCTCATCGGAGCTGCCGGCATTTGTCCTTGGCCACAAGGTTTGGGGCGGCGCGTGGATCATCGTCCTGATCGCGCTCTTCAACTCCGCCATCGCGGTGGCGATCGCGACGACGAACGCAGCGACTCGGTTCATCTACGGGATGGCGCGCACCGGCGTCCTCCCGCGCCAGCTGACGAAAGTCCACCCGAGGTACAAGACACCGGTCACCGCGATCGGCTTCCAGACCGTCGTCAACATCGGCCTCGGCCTGATCCTGCCGATCGGGGTGGGTGTGGCGAACGTCTACAACATCACCGGGACGTGGTTCACCTTCGCGCTCGCACCCGTGTACGCGGCCGCGAATGTCGGCCTCTACCTGTACGTCCGGAAGCACCATCCGGGCTCGTTCAACTGGTTCAAGCACGCACTGGTGCCGCTCGTAGGCACCGTGGCTCTGGGCTTCGTCGTCTACTACTCGCTGAACCCGCTGCCCGCGTGGCCGATCAAGCTGGCCCCGCTCGTGGTGGTGCTCTGGCTCGCGCTCGGCGTGGTGATGCTGGCGACGATGATCGTAAGCGGCAAGGAATCGCTTCTCGCCCGCGCCGGCGATGCGGTGATGGAGCGGATCGAGACGCCGGAAGAGCATGCTGCTCGACCCGAGTTCATCTAGCAGGGCGTCTTGCGCGCGGAGCGGCTCCTCGTGAGCCGCTTCGCGCGCAAGGGCGTCGTAGTCACCGGGGCCGCGCAGGGCATTGGCCGGGGCCTCGTCAGGGCGTTTCTCGAGGAGGGCGCAGGCGTGGTTGCGTTCGACAAGCAGGAGAGGGTGTCGGAGTTCGCCGACGAGCGGTGTGCGCCCTTTGTCGGCGACGTATCGGTGCGCGATGACTGCCGCCGCGCCGTCGACCTGTGCGTCGAGCGGTTCGGAGCGATCGACGTGATGTGCGCCCACACGGGCATCGCCGAGCCGATGCCCTTGCTCGAGATGAGCGAGGAGCACTGGGCGCGGCACCTTGCGGTCAACGTGAACGGAGTCATGTTCTGCACGGTGGAGGCGGCTCGGGCGATGGTCGCCGCCGGCCGACCCGGGGCAGTTGTTTGCACGGCGTCGATCAACGCCTGGTTCGTCGAGGAGACGCACGCGGTCTACAATGTCACGAAGGCGGCAGTCTGGACGTTCATCAGGTCGGCCGCGATGGACCTCGCCCGCCACGGCATCCGCGTCAACGGGGTCGCGCCGGGCGTCGTCGACACGCCGATCGCTGCGCTCGTCGTGCGCAACGAGCAACTCGCACCCGAATATCTGAAGACGATCCCGCTCGGACGATTCGGCCAGCCCGAAGACATCGCGAACGCGGTGATGTTCCTCGCGTCCGACGATGCCTCGTACGTCACCGGGCAGACACTCGTGATCGATGGGGGTCAGACACTCGGTATTCCGGGTGACCTCGGCGAAGCTGCCGAGGCGACCGGCTGGGAAGGCAGCTGAGCCTGGGCCGTGGCCGTGAGAGCTGACATAAGCCAGGCGGAGTCGGTTGTGGCGGAGGTGAGCGAGCGCGTGCGCCGCGTCTATGGGAGTGCGATCGGGCGCGACCGCAGCGAGGTGGTAACGCCCGCGCTTCTGCTCGACCTTCCAGCCGCGCGCCGGAACATCACGAAGATGGGTGAGCGGACGCGTGAGATGACGGCCGAGCTGCGGCCTCACATCAAGGTGCACAAGAGCCCGGAGCTGGCGAGGCTGCAGGTCGAGGCCGGCGCGATCGGGATCTCGACGGCGACCGTCTGGGAGGCGATCGTGATGGCGCGATCGGGGCTCGATGGAATCTTCGTCGTGAATACGGTCGCGGGGCGGGAGAAGCTCGCGGCGCTCGCCGAACTCGCACGCGACGTAGAGGTGATGGTTGCGGTTGACGACGCCGGCAACGCAGCAGATGCCGCTGCGGCGGCACGCGAGGCCGGCAGCACGGTCGGCCTCGTCATCGAACTCGACACTGGGATGGACCGCGCGGGAGTGGACACGACCGACGAAGCGGTCGCCCTTGCTGAGGAGGTCGTCGACCTCGAAGGCGTGCGGCTTGCTGGCGTGACCGGCTACGAGGGCCACTGTTCCCTAACGCCGGAGCGGGAGTTGCGCCGTGAACGCGAGCAGAAGGCGATGGGCTTCCTCGTGGGGACGGCCGAGGCCCTGCGGGGACGCGGGCTGCCCTGTCCGATCGTTTCGGCGGGCGGCACGGCGACCTGGGATTGGACCGGCTCCTATCCAGGCGTGACGGAGAGCCAGGCGGGCTCGTATGTCGTGATGGATGAGTTCCACGGATCGATGGTCGGCGACTTCGAGAGGGCCGTCACGGTTGCTGCGACCGTCGTGAGCCAACCAGGCGACCGGCTGATCGTCGACGCGGGGAACAAGTCGATGGGCGCGCCGGACCTCGCCAGAATCGTCGGCCACGAGCTACCGAGCTTCCGCTTTGACGAAGAGCACGGGGTCTTCGACGCGGCCGACGGGACCGAGTTACGGGTCGGCGATGTCGTCGAACTCGTCCCCGGCTACACGCCGGCCACCGTCAATTGGTACGACGCCTACCACGTGGTCGAAGGCGACCACGTGATCGACATTTGGCCAGTGGTGCCGCGTGGGCCGGGCCATGGTGGGTTGTTGCGCTAATCGGACAGTTCGCCACCTATCGCCTTTCGCGTCGAGATCGGTGAGCAGCTGACCTGGGTGGTACGCGCAATGTGGGAGAGGTTCGGGTGAGAGGACGCGTCCCAAGGGAGGTAGCGCTCTCAAACATCGACCTCGCTTGCGAAACTCCGCTGCGTGGGAGAGATCGACCCAGGTGGCGCTCGCAAAGATGGCCTGGACGCGTTCCTCGATCAGAAGATCGCAAAGGGTTACCTGATCGAGACTCGCACCGACACACACGCGATCATCTCGCGGCGACCGAAGGGTCTCGAGCGCCTCACGGGCGGCTCAGATCCCGGGCGTTACGTTGTCGAGGTCGACGAAGACGGAACCGCCACGATGCGTCCCGCGGAGCCGCGACGCACATGAAGCGATACGTGAGTCGCAGGTCGTGGGTGGACATCCTTCGGCATCGATGACAGTGTCATCTACAGAGAGTTCGGGATGGCGACGAAAGAGAAGAACGCGAAGAAGAGCATGGAGAAGGAACCGGCCAGAAGACGCTGAAGCAGAAGCGCCCGGCCAAGCGGGTTAAGAAGTCGCCGAGCGGAAGAGTTCCTCCCTCACGGCAGCTAGAGCCAACACCTGTCGTTGGTCTAGGGCTGGTTCAGGGGACGTTCCCGGAACGCTGGCTCACCGAAAGCGAATAGCTGGTGGCTAAGAGGGACTCGCGGTACGCAGGGCTTGGAGCCGCGCGGCGAGTGCCCGCGAGTCATTGTGCGTCTTTCGCATCCGCGCTCTCCGTTCCTGGTCGTCGGCCTGCTGCTCGGCGCACTCGGTTCTCATATTTACGCAGTCTGAGAAAGCCGTTCCAGCGTTGCGGAGTAGCCGCTCATGCTCGGCAGCGTCCGTGATCTCCGAATGTACGCGCAAGCGCGAAGCGCTCGGCGGGATCCCTCGTTCGAGCAGCGAACGCCGAGTGAGCATTGTCAGTGAGTGGTAGGAGGACTTGGTCACGGGCGCTGAGCGTCGTGTGCCCTGGATCGAGCGGATCGCTCGAATGGGGACGGTGGTCGTTGCTAGCGGCTCACGGCCGGGCGGCGTGCGCTGCCCTTCGTGGTGGCGGTCGGCTTGGTCGCGTCGAGGATCTCCGCACCGCTTACAGCCCTCGCGAGTGAGGACGCGGCCCGCTTCGTGCTCGCCTTGTCGTCGAACTGTCCGCTCTGCAGCAGCTTCTCTCCGCTTCTGTTCAGGACGACGAAGCGGAACTTCTCGCCACTTTTGCGGATCTCGATCTTGCCGGCCATCGTCGTCCTCCTCGTCATGAGTGGGACTCGAGTCTATGTGGCTCGAAGGCGGAGCCGTATCCAGCGTCGCGTCGCAGCCTGGGCGAGAGAAAATTTAAGGGCCGTGGCGTGGTCTGCTGCTTTCGCTCGTCGTGTTGTCAGCTGGGTTGCTCACGCGCCGTCTGCCGTGCGGGAGCGAGAGCGGCGAGCTCGTCGTAGAACAGCGTGAGGTGGCGGATGGTGGCTGGCCAGCCGTGATGGCGGCTCGCAGCCTCGGCGCGGCGGCCGCGGTTCTGTCGCTCCTGGTGGCCGGTGGCGGCCGCGACGAGCGCGTCGGTGAGGCTGTCCTGGTCGTCGGGAGGGATCAGCCAGCCGGTCTCGCCGTCGGCGACGATTTCAGCCGGTCCGTGTGTGCGGCAAGCGATCACCGGCAGCCCGCAGGCCATCGCCTCGACGAGCACCAGCCCGAACGCCTCTGCGACCGAGGGCAGCACGAGCAGGTCGGCGGCGTTCAGCGCCTGCGGCAGCTGCTCATGCGCGCGCCAGCCGGCTAGGAACACCTGTCGGTTCCCGAGCCGGCGGGCGGTGGCGAACGGATGCTCGCCCTCCCACTCGCCCGGATGGCCGCCGACAAGCACGAGCGGCACGGGGCTGCCCAACCGCTCGACCGCGCGCGCGTGCGCAGCGATCAGGAGCGGCAGCCGCTTGACCGCCGTGTAGCGGCCGACATAGAGGAAGACCGGTCCGCCGGCGCGGAACGGAGCGAGGTCCTGCTCGCCGTAGGCGACGCTGCCCGGGCGGCCGCTCTCGTCCCAGCCCTGGGGCTGCTCGACCAGCCAGCGCCGCCAGAACGCGAGCCGCTGCTCGCCGGCAAGCGGCCGCGCACTGAACGTTTCGAGGTCGACTCCGCTCGCCAGGCTCCGAAGCCTCCTCCGCTCGAGCCCCAAGAGTAAGGTCGCCTCGACCTCCGCACCCGGCGGCACAACGACGAGCGCGCACTGCTGTGCCCAGCGGCGAAACCGCTCTGCCCAGCGAGCAGCGTACCGCCATCCGGGCGGCGGGCCCGCCTGGATCGCACGCAGCAACGCCAGCTCCGTGCCGTGCAACTGACCGAGCACCGGCACTGCCCCAAACGCCCGCGCCGCCGCCTCATTAGCCGGTGTCAAGTGATGGAGGTGGAGCAGATCGGTCTCCCCGGCGCCGGCCCGTCCGAGCACCTCGATCCAGGCGCGGACAAGTCGCTCGAAGGCAGCGTCGTCGACGGCGGCAAAGACGCGGTCAGGCGCCCCTGGCCGGTCCTCGTAGGAGGGCGGGAAAGGCACCTGCGCGGTGAGCGGATCCGCCAGCTCGGATGCGGTCGAGTAGTCGAGCGGCTCGACATCGATCCCCGCGAAGAAACTACGCGCGTTCGTCAGCTCCCCGCGGGGCCCGAGCGAGCCGGCAGCGAGGCATGCCCGCCAGCCAGCCGCCGGCAGCGCTCGCGCGAGCTCCCTCGCGACCTGCGCCGATCCGCCACGAGGAAAGAAAAACAACCCCGAAACGACCCGGCCAGCCACCGGCGGACGGGCCGAGAGGCCATCAGCCCGCAACCGCCGCTCACCTGCTTCCCGCACCAGCCACCCCCAACTCAGCTAACCCCTCCGCGAGCAGGCCGCATCTGCTCCCTCGAGCATCCCCGGCAAGCCGGTGCCGACCTTGAGCCGATAAACGCGAAGAGTCCCTTGCGCCCAGAAACGGCCGCCAACCGCCCGGGTCGGACGGCGGCCAAGCACTGTAACCGGTAGACGCAGGAGCGTTCAATCGCAACATTCTCGGTCACGCTGCTTCGGCACCTGCTTGCGTCGGTCGATGAGGTCACGCTCACGGCTATAGCTGCTCGGATGGATGCTGCGCGGCCGCACGCTGTTCTTGCACGGGGCCGAGCACCGGGCGATCTCCGCAGCGGAGCAGCGGCACCTCTCCGAGGCGTGGCACGGCCCCCTTCCGCGCCCGAGCCGCTTCGCGGCCCGTTGCGGCACGAACTTCGCCGCGCCCGTGCTACCGGTGGCGGCAGTCCTCGATCATCTCTCGCCTCGCTCCGCGGCAGCCTACGCGCCGATCGTCGATGCCATGCTCGCACTTGCCCTGACGATGGAGCTTTGGCGACTGATCCAGCAGGAGGTGGTTGGATGTGCCCGCTGGCTCCTCCCCAGGCTCGCCTTCAGCGCCTCACAACTCGAGAACCTCGACTCCAGGAGACGGGCGTCGCACTCATTGCGCTCGCCTCCGTCGTGCGCCGCGAGCTCGAGGTCGCCATCGACCCACGGGTGGTATCGGCGGGTCGCGAGTCGGCCGCATAGCCGGTCGAGGACTCCGGTGGAACTCGCTTAGCGGAGCCGTGAACCCGCTCGGTGAAGAAAGCTGGGATTCCTAGCCAGAGTGACTTGCTGTTAATCGTCCGGCGGCGCACCGCTCAGTTCAGCCACATGACGCCTAAGGTTGTCGAGCATCGCTGTCCTGTCCTCGGCCCCCGCTGCTGCGATCCCTGCAAGAAATGACGCCAATGGCGCGGTTGTCCGGTCGCCACTCCCGTGAGCGGCCACGGCGGCGAGGGCGAGCACCGACTCGATCTCAGCCTCCGTCAGGTGACGCGTACCAGCACGATCGGCAAGAGCATCGATTACTTCACTACGTCGGTCTGCCACGATCCAACTCACCTCCCTGTCGCATTGGTTGAGGTCACGCTATGGCAATCGGTGAGCCTGTAGACAGGCACGTGAGATTCTCATCGAACCGCACCACACGCACGGGCAGTGGCCCAGAAAGCCGTTTGCGAATGGCGCGAGACGGAGGCGCACTGAGCAGGCGTATGACCGCTGGGTCCTCAGCGACCCCCAGCGCGACCGCTGGCGTTGACCCGCGGTCGTCGGGCTCCGAGATGGCCCACAGTGGGATGCGGATGCGACCCTCGGTCGTTGTAGGGGGCGATGAAGGCGGCGGGGGCAGGGTGGCTCGGGGTTACCGGCCTCGGTCTCATCCTCCTCTTTTCGGGGATCACCGACAGCGGCGGCAATAGCCAACCGGGCCTGATCGTCTTCGGCGCGCTGATCGTCTCCATGGGCGTGTCGGGCATGCTCGGCGTCGCGCACGATCCCGACTCCTCGGGGTCGATGTTCGCGGTGATCGGCTTCATCATCCCCGCCTACAGCCTTCCATTCCTCCTGTATTACGCAGGCAAGGGAGCGAGCGGCCGGGCAAAGGACAAAGCGCGGCGCGGTCGCGCGCTAGCCGGGGAGCGGGCTGAGAGGGAGGCCGGTCTCAGATGCCCGCACTGCGGGCTCCTGGATCAGGGCGGCCGTCACGACCGCCGGTGCCCCGACTACGTGCACGAGGTCGAGGTGGTCGTCCACGACTCTGGCGAGTGGCTCCTCACCAGCGGGACTGTCGTTCGCCCGAGCCGCAGCTTCTCTGTGCGCTGCTCGTGCGGGCACGAGACCGCCAAGCACGAGTCAGAGGCGGTCGCAGTCGAAATGTTCAGGACCCTCCACGGAGACACGTCCGGTCTCAAAGTCGTGCCGGTAGTGCACGCCTAGACCATCACCGCGGCGCTTAGCCTGACTCGTCCTTCCGTTGATCGACGCCGTCGCGCAGGTTTTCGGGCGCCGCGGTCTCTAGTGGCGGGTTCGTCGCGTGCTCCCGGGGGTCAGCTCCGGAGTGCCCTCTTCAAGACGGCGGCGATCTGGTTACTCGAATCCTCGAAGATCTCGAGCGTCTCCTTCTCGAGCGCCACTCGCTCAGGCCCGTGATCAAGCCGGCCGTCAAGGAAGTCTCTGATGGTGTCGGCTGCGGATCTCCGGTACGCCCAAACGAACTCGTGGAGCGCCTCGTCTAGTTCCTCGACGTCGTCACCCTCAGGCAGGACGCCGAAGTCCCTAGTCGGCATAAGAACCTCCGGCTTCGGATTGCTTAGCAGTCGATGCTACCGGGCCCCATCTCTTCGGGCCGCCTGCACGATCGCCGCGATCATCGTCGCGGCGATCGTGCTGGGTGCTGCCGAAGCAGCCGGGATCATGCTCGCTCCGTGCTGTCCGCGGACCGTGCGGCCTGGAGCTCTTTGAGTTCCGCGAGTGCCTGATTCCGGCGCCGAAAGAGCGCCGTCTCGTACCGCCCCAGCTTTGCCAAGGCGTCGGCACCGGCCGCGTCCTCGATAAAACCGCTCGCCAGACGGGCCTCGCCCAGCCGCTTCGGTCTAAGAGCCGCATCAAGCAGGCCCTCGAGGTGTTCGTGAGCTTCGTCATCCGTGATCTTGACGACCTTCTCTGGGTCACGGATCCCCACGGCCGCAAGCAGGTCCTCGCGTTCTGTGATCTCGAACGTGCGCTTGAGCCCGGTGAAGAAGCGCTCGTCGGCGTCCGCGATGCCATGGGCGAGGACGCCACGTTCGATCTTCGAGGCGCGACGCAGGCGCCAGCTGCACTCGACCACCTCCCTTGCGAGCTCCTCCTCCACAACTCCGATCGGATCGAGGTCTGCTAGGAACGCGTTCCGAAACGCGTCGAACTCCATCGGGTCTTCGGCCGGCAGAAGGACGATGCCGACGACTGACGAGAGTCCCGACTTGGCAGCGTTCATGCGTGATCTCTGCTTGCCCCTTGTGCTGCGAGGGCCGGTCGACTTCTCTGAATTGCGGCGATTCGCTTCGTTCTGTGCATTGGTACCCATCGCTGCTCCTGTGGTCGCTCGGAGGAAGACGGAACTGTCCCCTCACAGAGAGGGGGGTCAGAAGCGGCAAAAAAACGTGTAGAGAAAGGTCGATCTCTCTTGAAGCAGGCTCTGAGCTGAGAGACCGCTGTTAGCAGACTTGACAACTCACTGATGACACAGTTTGCGAAACGAACCCAATCCCTTTCCAGCTGCGACCCGCTCTCCTCGAGCCCCAGCAGAGAAAAGGCCCGCTAAGGCGGGCCTCCTGAGGTGGGCGGTACTGGGCTCGAACCAGTGACCCCCAGCTTGTCGAGCTGGTGCTCTCCCAACTGAGCTAACCGCCCCGGGTCGCGAGGATTGTAGCCGCCTCCCCGGTCGCGCCGAAAGGCTCGGGCAAATGGCGAGAGACGAGAACGACCTCACGGCCGCGGCGGACGCCACGTGTACTCCCGTCGCCGCGGCCGAGCTTGATGGGTGCACGCCGTCCCGTTGGAGGACGGCCCGCAGCGAATGCTGCTCGGTCTGGTCCGGGGCGCGCACTGCGCGATGCGAACCTGGGGCCGTGTGTCGGCGCACCGTAGAAGGCGCCTGGCGAGCCGGCCTCCCTCGGCAGAGGTAGGACCGAAGATTCACTCGGTCAAGGGAGCTCAGTGCGATCAGAAGATCTCGAGGCACCAGGGCAGCGGGCGGTGCGCGAACAACGCGTCGGCCCTCGCGATCGCGCCCTCCCGCCGCTCCTCGACCCGCAGCGCCTCGCGCAGCTGCGAGAACGAGACCGCGCCGAGGTAGGCGGAGCCCAGCGCCGAGACGTCGAGCACGAGGTCGGGCTCCTCGTCGGTGCGCTCGCATGCGCCGCCGTCGAGGCGCCAGCGGCCATCGTTCCAGGCACAAATCGCGTCGCGTACCTCGAGCACGAGTGGTGCACCGTCGCCGTAGGTGCGAGCCGAAAGCGCGGCCGGCAGGTCGACTATCCGGATCCACAGGCCGTCGCCTGATCGGTACCCCGCCCGGCGGGGATTCGCAAGGAGCAGCAGGAGCGGGTGGTCCGGAGGCGCGAGCGACAACTCAACGGTGGCGATCCAGTCGACGTCGAGCAGGAAGCGCCAGATCGCCGCGGTCGCCTGCGGAGTCGCGCCGAGCGCCTCCTTGACGACGAGCCGCGAGGTGGCGGAGCCGTCGCCGAACGAGAAGTGCATGCGGTAGATCGCGTACGCGCCAGGCTCGCCGTCGAGCTCGAGCACCACGAAGCGGCGCGGCGCCGACGCCTCGTCCTCGGGCATGCGCAGCTGGCGGTTCTGCCACCAAGTCTCGCTCCGCGACGTCATCCCCGGACGCTCTCGCCGCACCGCGTCGTAGATCGGCGGGAAGAGCTCGAGCGCCTCGTCGGGCGTGACGAACCGCGTCGCGCCGCTGAGCTCGAGCGGCTCGGCGAACGCGTCCCACTCGTGCGGCACGTGCAGGTCGCCCGCCCACGCGGCGATGCCGTAGCCGAAGCGGCCGTAGATCGTCTCCTCGGAAGCCCAGAGCGCTGCGATCGGCTCGCCGCGATGGTGGATGTCGCGGAGCTGCGCGTCCATCATCGAGCGGAGGACGCCGCGGCGGCGGTGCGTTGGCTGGACGCCGACGGCGGTGATGCCTCCGCACGGCAGCGAGCCGCCGGGAACCGAGAGCTCGAACGGGAAGGCACCGGCGCCGCCGACGATCTGGCCGTCCTCGAAAGCGGCGTGCATCCGTTCGTGCGGCAGGGTCTGCTTGAAGCGCTCGAGGAACTCCTCGCTCGGCAGCGGGTTGAAGTACTGGCCGATCGCGCCGATCGCGCGGGAGTACTCGTCGGCTTCGGCGCAGGAGCGGACCTCGAACACGCCGCGACGCTACAGCTTCTCGAGCGGCGCGTAGTCGAGCATCAGCTTCCGCTCGCTGCCGTCCTCGGCGAAGCGAACGGTGACGAGGCCGCCGCCCTCGATCTGCACGACGACTCCCTCGCCGAGGGTCGAGTGCCGAACGGAATCGCCGGTCGAGAGATCCGGGACGTCGTCAAGCGGTTGGATCTGGCTCCGCCGCGGGGCGCCGTAGCCCGACCACGACGTGGGCCGCAGCCGGTCGCGCTCGACGTGCGCGTCGGGCAGCTCGTCGAGGAAGCGCGACGGCAGATTGTGGTTGCGGCCGCCGTAGAGCATCCGCGACGACGCGTGGAGGAGCGTGAGCCGCTCCTCGGCGCGCGTCATGCCGACGTAGCAGAGGCGCCGCTCTTCCTCGATCCCCTGCTCCTCGATCGAGCGCGAGTGCGGAAAGATCCCTTCCTCCATGCCGATCAGGTAGACGGCGCGGAACTCGAGGCCCTTCGCGTTGTGCAGGGTCATGAGGGTGACGAGCGAGCCGTCGCCGCGGATCGCGTCCTGGTCGGAGTAGAGCGAGATCTCCTGGAGGAACGACGAAAGCGTGGTGTCCTCGGCCTCCTCGCGCCATTCGCGCGCGACCGAGACGAGCTCCTGGAGGTTCTCGATGCGGCCCTGCGCCTCGATCGTGCGCTCGGCCTCGAGGGATTCCTGGTAGCCGCTGCGCTGGAGCACGGCCTCGATCAGCTCGGGCACCTCGAGCTCCATCGCTGCGGACATGAGCGACTCGATCATGCCGCGGAAGGCCTTGAGGGCCTTCTGCGGCGCCGCGCCGACCCCGGCGTTCTCCGCCTCGGCCGTCGCCTCCCAGAGCGAGACCTCCCGCTGGTCGGCCCATGTAGCGAGGCGGGCAAGCGTGGAGTCGCCGATGCCGCGGCGCGGGCGGGAGGCGATGCGGATGAGCGAGACCGCGTCGTAAGGGTTGTCGAGCACCTGGAAGTATGCGATGAGATCCTTGATTTCGGCGCGCTCGTAGAAGCGCGGGCCGCCGATCACCTGGTACGCGATGCCCTGGCGCACGAGCACGTCCTCGAGCACGCGGCTCTGCGCGTTCGTTCGGTAGAAGACGGCGACCTCGCTGCCCGAGAAGCCCTCCTCGACAAGCAGCGCGATCTCGGCGGCGACGTAGCGCGCCTCGGCATGCTCGTCCTCGACCTCGATGACGCGCACGGGATCGCCGTCGCCGAGCTCCGACCAGAGGTTCTTCTCCTTGCGCTCGCGGTTATGGATGATGACGCCGTTCGCCGCGTCGAGGATGTGCTGGGTCGAGCGGTAGTTCTGCTCGAGCGCGATCGAGTACGAGCCCGGGAAGTCCTGCTCGAACTCCATGACGTTGCGGATGTCGGCTCCGCGGAAGCCGTAGATCGACTGGTCTGGGTCGCCGACGGCGAAGACGTTGCGGTGCTTCTCGGCGAGGAGCTGGAGCAGCCGGTACTGCACGTGGTTCGTGTCCTGGTACTCGTCGACCAGCACGTAGTGGAACGCCTCCTGCCACTTCTCGCGCGCCTCCGGGAAGCGCTCGAGCACGTCAACGGTGAGGAAGAGCATGTCGTCGAAGTCGACGGCGTTCGAGGCGAAGAGGCGCTTCTGGTAGAGGTCGTAGACCTCCGCGACGGTCTGGTCGTAGAAGCTCGATACGCGCTCGGTGTACTCCACCGGGCCGACGAGGGTGTTCTTCGCGTTCGAGATCTGCGAGTGGATGCCGCGCGGCGTGAAGCGCTTCGGGTCGCGCTCGAGCTCCTCGAGGCAGCGCCTGACGAGGCGGATCTGGTCGGCTCCGTCGTAGATCGTGAAGTTCGAGCGGTAGCCGAGGCGTTCGGCTTCGCGGCGCAGGATCCGGCCGCAGGCCGAGTGGAAGGTCATGACCCAGGCGGCGCGCGCGGGCGGCCCGACGAGTTCCTGGACGCGATCGCGCATCTCCCCCGCCGCCTTGTTCGTGAACGTGATCGCGAGGATCTCGGGCGGCTTCACGCCGACAGCGCCGAGCAGGTGCGCGATGCGCCGCGTGAGGACGCGCGTCTTGCCGGAGCCGGCGCCTGCGACGACTAGCACGGGGCCTTCGGTGTGGAGAACGGCCTCCCGCTGCGCCGGATTCAGGTCGGCGAGGTAGGTCTCGGGCGTCGTCGCGGCCATCGGTCGATCGTAGCGGCGGCCTCCGGCGGCCTCCGCAGACGTCTCCGGAGTAACCATGTCCGGTGCCAGGCACCGGAGATGTCCCGAGGGCCAGAAAACTGCTGGAAAGGCGGCCGGGACGTGCCTTCGGTGGACACGACCGGTGCCTGGCACCGGTCGTGTCCGTATCGGCCAGGGGTCCGCTAGCGGATTTCGCCCGTCGTCGAGTCGAGCGTCGCGGCATTTGCCCAGGTTGGTGCCGTTCACCCGCGTTTGCGTCAGACCCGTCTAGTTCGTAGTACGAACTAGAGGTCGAGCCCACTATAGGTGCCGCGTCGGCGGGGCTCAACTGGCGGTTCGTCTAGTTCTTCGCGGCGCGGATCTCGACCTTGCCGGAGCGGATTCGCGCCTCGTACCGAGGCTGCGGATAGACCGCCGGGCCACCGCGCACCTCGCCGGAGCAGAGGTCGAAACGGGAGCCATGCCAGGGACAGACGACGACGTCGCCCTCCCGGTCACCGTCGGCCAGCGGCCCGCCTGCGTGGGAGCACGTGGCCGCGATCGCGCAGACCTCGCCGTTCTCCTCCGAGCGCGAGACGACGACCGACTCGCCCTCGAGCTCGACGCCGACGAGCTTGCCGCCGTTCAGGTCGCTCTCCTCGCAGACGGGCGCGTAACGGTCACGCGGGGTCTCGAACGCGGTCCGGTTGACGCGGACACCGAGCCCGAACGAGAGATGGCCGCCGAGATGGGCCGAAAAGGCGGTGCCCGCATAGGCGATGCCGGAGAGGACGCGACCGAGGCCGCGATGCCCATCGCGGCGCGCGACGAGCGAGGCGACGTTGAGCGCCAGCCCCATCGTGTTGAGGAGCGCGTGCACGATCCCGATCCGGCGTTCGTCGTCCTTGAGGTGGCTCCAGTCGTTGAGCCCCGTGAGCGCGGCCGGCGCCGCTCCGAGGATCCCGACCGCGAGCGCGCTGTCCGCGGCCTCGGAGCCGGCGAGGTCGAGCACGAGCGCCGTCGTCCACGCGCCGAGTGGCACGTCGGTCAGCGCCGGATGGAGAGGATTGCCGAACCAGACGCCGTCGAGAACGTTCCGCACCGGCTGCGGCACCGCGTTCACGGCTTCCTGCACGGGCTCGGCGATCTCGTCGAACGGTTCGGCGAGATCGGCGAGCTGCTTCGTGAGTCGGAGATTCGACATCGCGCCCTTGGTCCCCCTCCCACCGCGGACGAAAACGCCGTCCTGCGCGTAGGCGAGGATCAGCGGCGATGGAAGGCACCGGCCGCCTCGAAACCTTCAGCGACGGCGTGTTCGCAGTCGCGGCCACGCTGCTCGTGCTCGAGTTCACGGTAACCACGCACAAGAGCCTCAGCGATCAGCTCTATCACCTGTGGCCCGCCTACCTTGCCTACGTCACGACCTTCGTGACCATCGGGATCATCTGGATCAACCACCACCACACGGTCTCGCTACTCGGACGGTGTGACCGGACGATGCTCTTCATCAACAACCTGCTCCTGATGATCGTCGTCTTCCTGCCGTTTCCGACGAGGCTCGTGGCCGAGGATCTCAATCACAACTTCCATCCCGGCGACGAGAAGGCAGCCGTGCTCGCATACTCCGCGACGTTCGTCGTGATGGCGATGTTGCATCTGGTCTGGTGGGAGTACGCCCGCCGCAACCGGCGGCTGATCGCGGAAAGCGTCCCCGACTCGGCGCTGCGCGCAGTCGACCGCGCCTATCTCCCCGGAGTGCCGATGTACGGCGTCGTCTTCATCGTCGCGTTCTTCAGCCCACTCGCCGCCGTGATACTGACGCTCGCGATCGCCGCGTTCTACCTACCGTCCGCCGCTCTCTTCGATCGCTGACGCCAGCCAGGCGGACGCTGCGGCGAGCGCCGCTCCGTCGCTGGACTTCAGCACGACCTCGACGGTGAAGCCGCCCGCACCGAAGCTCGGATAGGAGCCGACGAGGACGCCGGGCCAGCGCTCACCGGCCTCCGCGAGCGAGGCAGATATAACGCTTTCATACGTCTGATATACCCGCCGCCAGCTCTCGATGGGACTGCCGCGGCGGAACTCCTGCTCGATCGACGTGAACATCGCCTCCATCTCGGACGGGAGGCCCGGCAGGACGTAGACGTTCTCGAGCGCGAAGCCGGGCGCGCCGCCCAGCGGGTTTGCGAGTGGCCGGCTGCCGCGGGGCAGCATCGCCCAGCGCGCCGCGTACTCGGGGTTGCGCGTGAACCGGGAGCGCAAGTCGGCAGCGACCTCGGGCACTTCCTCCTGCTCGACGCGGAACGCGGCCGCGATCGCCTCGCGCGTCAGGTCGTCCGGCGTGCCGCCGAGGCCGCCGGTGACGAGAAGGAAGTCGACTCGTCGCGCTTCGGCATGGACGAAGCCGGCGATCGCGTCGATCTCGTCCGGTAGCGCCGCCGTCATGCGCACCTCGACGCCGAGCGGAGCGAGCCGACGGGCGAGCCAAGACGCATTGGTGTTGTCGACGTCGCCCGAGACGAGCTCGTTCCCGATCGTGAGGATCGAGGCTGTCGCGGCGGTCACAGTTCGATGGTACGGGTGGGCGCGAAGGCCTCCAGAAAGCGGCGGTCGTGCGTGACGAGGAGCACTGTGCCGTCGTAGTCGGCAAGCGCGCGCTCGAGCTCTTCGATCGCCTCGAGGTCGAGGTGGTTGGTGGGCTCGTCGAGAACGAGGCAGTTGACGCCGCGGGCGGTCAGGAGCGCGAGGCCGGCGCGGGTTCGCTCGCCGGGCGAGAGCGACGAGGCAGCGCGGAGGACGTCGTCGGCGCCGAGCCCGAACTTCGCGAGCAGCGTGCGCGCGGTCTCCTCTGGGAAGCCACGGAAGATCTCGAGGAGCGTACGCGGCCCGGTGAGCGCAGCGCGATCCTGCTCCAGCTCGCCGAGGACGACGCCGGGGCCTAGCCAACGAGAGCCCGAGGCGAGCCGAAGGCGACCGAGCAGAGCGTCGAGCAGAGTCGTCTTGCCACTGCCGTTCGGCCCGGCGATCGCGAGGCGGTCTCCCCACCCCACCTCGACGTCGAGCGAGCCGAGCCGGAACGAGCCGCGCTCGATGACGGCGTCCTCGAGCCGGACGACGACGTCTCCGCTGCGGGCCGCCGGCGCGAGCGAGAGCTGAAGCTCCCACGGTTCGTACGGCTTCTCGACCTTCTGCACCTGTGCGAGCTTCGCGCCGTACGTCCGCTTGACGTCCTTCGACTTCTTCTTCTTGCGGCCCTGGCCGTAACCGCGCCGCTCCCACTCCATCATGCGGCGCTGCTGCTCCTCGATGCGCCGGCGCTCGGAGACCGACGTTTCCCAGCGCTGGTAGTGCCGCTCGCGCCGCCGCGCGCGCTCGGCCTCGTAGTCGCTCCAGCCGCCGCTGTACTCCTGTGCGCCGCGCGTCCACTCGTCGAGCTCGACGATGCGCGTCACGCTGCGGTCGAGGAAGGCGCGGTCGTGGGACACGACGACGACCGAGCCGGGGTGCGACGAGAGCCCGCGCTCGAGCCAGGCGAGACCGGCGAAGTCGAGATCGTTCGTCGGCTCGTCGAGCAGGAGCACGTCGAAGCCGCCGCGGAGGATGTCGGCGAGCGCCGCGCGCGCCTTCTGGCCGCCGGAGCGCGCGTCAGCGGCATCCCGCTCCTGCGCGAGGTACCCGACGCCGAGCGCCGGCGGCGTGCGTCGGATGCGCCCCGCGTCAGGCTCCTCGAGGCCGGCGAGCAACCGAAGCAGCGTGGACTTGCCGGCGCCGTTCGGGCCGACGAGCCCGATCCGCGCACGCGGCGGCACGACGAGGTCGACATCCGCGAGGACGACCTCGGCTCCGTACGACTTCGAGACTCCGGCCGCGACCAGCGAGCCGGCAAGGCGAGACATGCGCAACAACCTCCAACGACGAGCGCAAGTAACAGACTGTTACTTGCAAGGACAGGGCCGATGAGGAGGGTCAGTCGCGCATAAAGCGGCGCAGGGCGCCGGCCGCAACTCTAGCTCCACCGCAAGTAACAGTCTGTTACAAGGAAAGACGGGCCGGATGAGACGGGTCTATCGAGCGCGCACCGGGAGGATGAAGACGCCCGCGTCGTCCTCCACGATGCGCACGTTCGCGCCGTAGTGCGCTGCGACGTTCGGTGCGGAAAGCACCTCCGCGGCCGCCCCCTCCGCGACGACCGAGCCCTCGTCGAGCAGGATGAGCCGCTCGGCGTACTGGCCGGCCAGTGTGAGGTCGTGCATCGTCGTCACAACAGTCAGCCCATCGCTGCGCAGCGCGTCGATGAGCTCGAGCACGAGCTGCTGGCGGCCGAGGTCGAGCGCGGTTGTCGGCTCGTCGAGCAGCAGAACTGGAGCCTCCTGAGCGAGCGCGCGTGCGAGCACGGCTCGCTGCAGCTCGCCGCCGCTGAGCGAACCGAGCGGACGCTCGGCGAAGCGCTCGAGCTCGAGCCGCAGCAGCGCGCTCGCCGCCGCCTCGCGGTCGTGGCGGCTCTCGCCGCCGAGGTAGGGGATGTGCGGAGTGCGGCCGAGGAGGACGTACTCCGCCACCGTCAACGCGGGCGGCGTCTCGGGTTTCTGCGGAACGAACGCGACGAGCCGCGCGACGGCACGGCGGCCAAGCCGGCGCACGTCCCGCCCGTCGTGCAGCACCTCACCCTCGTACGCGGCGAGCCCGGCGAGCGCTCGCAGCGCCGACGTCTTCCCGGCGCCGTTCGGCCCGATGAGCGCCGTCCATCCTCCCGGCTCGGCGCGGAACGAGAGCCCCCGCACGGCGGCAACCGCTCCGAAGCGAACCCAGAGATCGCGGATCTCGATCATCGCCACCCTCTCGACGTGCGGAGGACGATTGCGAAGAACGGCGCGCCGAAGAAAGCGGTGACGACGCCGATCGGCAGTTCGGCCGGCGAAAGGATCGTCCGCGCGAGCACGTCGGAGAGGACGAGGAACCCGGCGCCGGCGACGAGCGACAACGGCACCACCGCGCGGTAGCTCGTCGAGACGAGCAGCCGGATCGTGTGCGGGACGATGATCCCGACGAAGGCGATCAAGCCGCTCACCGAGACGGCGGCAGCCGTGCCAAGCGTCGCGGAGACGACGATCGCGAGCCGCGCTCGGGAGACGTCGATGCCGAGGCTCGAGGCCTCGTCGTCGCCGAGGCTGAGCACATCGAGGACGCGCCGGTGCAGGACGAGCACGATGGAGCTCGCCGCGACATACGGCGCGCAGACGGCGACGTCGCTCCACGTTGCGGTCGAGAAGCCACCGAGCAGCCAGGAGTAGACGTTCTGCAGCACGTCGGTGTGCCGTTGCTGGACGAAGGTCTGCACAGCGGCGGTGAAGGTCGCGACCGTGACGCCGGCGAGCACGAGGGCGCCGGTCATGTGCACGGCTCCGGCCGAGCGGCCGAGCGCGTAGGTCGCCGCGACGGCTGCGATCGCGCCACCGAACGCGGCGAGCGGCACCGTCCAGTTGCTTCCCGCGGCCGCGGCCGAGGCGTAGACGATCGCAAGCGTCGCTCCGAGTCCGGCGCCGCCCGCGACGCCGAGCAGGTATGGGTCGGCGAGCGGGTTCCGGAACACACCCTGATACGAGGCGCCCGCGACCGCGAGCATCCCGCCGACCAGCGCCGCAAGAGCGACTCGCGGCGCGCGCAGCTGCCAGAGCACGGCACGGTCGACGGCCTCGAGCGGCTGGTGGACGTGCAGCCCCGGGACGTACGAGAGCGCCGAGCGGAGGATCGAGCCCGCGCCGATGTGCACAGGCCCGACCGCGAGGCCGACCGCGATCGCGGCGACGAGGAACGCAGCAGCAACCAGGCCGGCACGGAGGCCGACGCCCCGCGCGTCGACGCGGGGCGCAGCCTCTGCCCTTCCGGCAGCGGTGGTCGTCGTCAGCCCTTCCGTGCCATCCGCGCCACCGCCCGCGCGAACTGCACGATCCGCGGTCCCCACCGCGACGCGACGTCGTCGTCGATCCCGACCACGCGGCCGTGCTTCACGGCGGCGATCGTGCTCCACCCGGGTCGCGCGGCGACGGTCGCTTCGGTCTGCTGGCAGCACTTCGTGTCGGCGAGGACGATGATCTGCGGGTTCTGCTGGACGATGTACTCGCCGGAGAGCTGCGGGTAGCCACCTCCGGTGGTGTCCGCTGCGTCGGCGATGTCCTTGAAGCCGAACAGCTTGTAGATGCTGCCGATGAACGTCGTCGAGGTGGCGGTGTAGTACGTCGGATCGAGCTCGTGATAGACGCGCAGATGGCGGCGAGAGGCCGGCACGCTCCGGATGATCGCGGCGAGGCGCGTCTTCATCGCGCTCACCACGCCGGTGGCGCCCTTCGTGCGACCCGTGAGCCGGCCAAGCTGGACGATCTCCTTGTACGCCTGCTTCAGGTCGTTGGCGGCCGGCACGTTGACGACCTTGATCCCGAGCTGCCGGAGCTGCGCGGCGAAGCCGCTCGGGTTGTACGAGATGAGGACGAGGTCGGGGTGGTAGTTCGCGATTGCCTCGGCGTTCGGCGTGAAGCCGGAGAGGCTGGTGCGCGGTGCGCGGCGCGGGTAGTTCGAGTCCTCGTCGACGGCGATGACCTGCTTGCCGGCGCCGATGGCGAAGAGGTCCTCTGTGAGGGTCGGGGACAGCGAGATGATGCGATGCGGGTGCGTGGCCCGCGTCTGCTGGTGGGCGGCCGCCGAGAGGGAGACGACGGCGAGCGCGGCGGCAAGGGCCGCGACGATTGCGATGGCAAGGCGGTGCACGAATCCTCCTTCACACGAGGGGTTCGGGGTTGCGGCGGGCGACAGGTCTTCTGACTCGGGGCTCCCTCCCCCGCCGCCTTCCCGGGTCAATGACCCAGTGGCGTCGTGGCGGGAGAGCGTCTCCCCTTACAGCGGCGGGACCGTCCCGGACTTGCACCGGAGTTCCCTCACCGCTCGCCGGTTTGTGAGGGGAATCTAGCATCGCGTTCCATGGCCGGCCTCTTGCTCGCGCTCGACCTCGACGGCGTGCTCGCCGACACGCGGCCGCTCTGGGACGCGTGGCTCGAGGACGCGGCTCGGCGTGCGCGCGTCGAGCTCCTAGTGCCGAAGGATCGGGAGGCAGCGGCGGGCGTTCTCGACGACGCGCTCGGGGACTGGCGTCCCCTGCTCGTGCGGTTCGCTTCGGATCGGGCGCCGCTCTGGATTCGTCCCCGGGCGGAGACGAACGCGGTGCTGCGGCGGCTGGCCGCGTCGGGGGCTCGGATCGGTGTGTTCAGCGACGCGCCGCGGGAGCTCGCGGAGATCGCGCTCGCGCATGCGGGCGCCTCGCGGCGGGTGGAGGTCGTCGGGACGCTCGCCGAGGTGCGGGCGGCGCTCGGCGAGCAACTCGCCGTCGTGGGGTCGCGCCAGCAGCTCGCCGCACTACGATGAGCGGGTGGAGCACGACCTTTCCGACCGGCGCTTCGACCTGATCCTCGAGCGGCTCGACCGCATCGCGGACGAGCTGGCGAAGACGAACAAGCGTCTCGACAACGACGAGAACTTCCTCCGTATCGCCCGGGAGCTCTCGACGCTGAACGAGTCGCTTCAGGCGCTGGCGTACGCGGCCCTCGGCCAGCAGGCGCCGCAGGTCCGCCGCCGCAGACCGGCCTAACGCAGCCGGTAGAGCGTGCCGCCGAGCGAGGTCGCATAGAGCTCGCCTTGCCCGTCCACGCCGAACGAGGAAAGGTCCGACACCTGCCCTGAGACCACGGCGGCGGAGGCGCGTCCGTGCGACCCGGCTCGGAAGCTCCAGATCGTGCCGGCGCAGTAGTCGCCGTAGAAGTACCGCCCGCGAGCCGCCTGGACGGCCGAGCCCCGGTAGACGTAGCCGCCCGTGATCGAGCAGCCCTGGCTGTGTGAGTAGACGAGCACCGGTCGCACCTTGGCGCCGTTCTTCGAGTAGCGATGGCCCGCGTCGTAGATGGACAGGCCCTCGAACCGGCTCCAGCCGAAGTTCGCAAGCTTGTCGAGCTTGCTCGCGGCCCGGAAGTCGACCTCCTCCCAGCGATCCTGGCCCACGTCGCCGATCCAGAGGTTGTCGTTGGCCGGGTCGAACGAGAAGCGCCACGGGTTGCGAAGGCCGAAGCCGACGATCCGCCACGAACGCCCCGGGGTCTTCGTTCGCGCGCGGATCAGCTTGCCGAGGAGCGTATGCATGTTCTGGGCGTTTTGATTCGGATCGCCGCCGGAGCCTCCGTCGCCGAAGCCGAAGTAGAGGTAGCCGCGCTTGTCGAACTGGAGCTGGCCGCCGTTGTGGTTCGAATAGGGCTGGTGGACGGCGAGCAGGATCCGGGCGCTCGAGCGCACGCCCCGCCCGTTCGACGCGCGGTATCGCGCGACCCGCGAGTTCCCGTGCACGTCGGTGTACGAGATGTAGAAGAGATGGTTCGACGTGTAGTGCGGACTGAACGCCATCGAAAGGAGGCCCTGCTCCCCGCCGCTCGTTACGAGGTTGCGCACGTCGAGGAACGTGCCGGCGATCTTGCCGTCGCGCACGATGCGGATCGTTCCGACCTGCTCGACGACGTAGAGGGTCGTCGGATCTCCCGGCGCAGACGTCACGTACGTCGGCGAATCGAAGCCGCTGACGAACGGAGCGAACGAGTATGGGGTCGCCACCTTCTGCGCCTCGAAGGCCGCGTTCGCGTGCCGCCCGAGAAACAGGAACGCCAACAGGGCGGCGACTACACCGCCGACCGCGAGCGCGATTAGCGACGCAGAAGAACGCGACGTAGCTCGTCCTCTTTGCCCGGTTCGAGAATCGCCAGCACCTGGTCGCCGGCCTCGAGCACGGTGGAGCCGACGGCGATCTCTGCCTGGCCGCCTCGCATGACGGAGATGAGCCGCGAGCCCTCGGGCAGCGAGAGCGCCTCGATGCTCCGGCCCACCGACGGCGATTCGCCGTCGATCGCCACCTCGACGATCTCGAGGTTCTCGCCGCGCAGCTCGAGCAGGTGGATGAGGTCGTGCTCCGGCACCTCGTGCTCCACGAGCGCCATCACGCTCGAGGTCGCGCAGATCGTCGGCGAGATCCCGAGCAGGTCGAAGTGCGACTGGTTGCGGGGGTCGTTCACGCGCGCGATCACCTTCGGGACGCCGTATTTTTCCCGCGCGATCTGGCCGATGATCATGTTGTCCTCGTCGTCGCCCGTAAGCGCGAGCACAACGTCGGGCGGCCGCGCGATTCCCGCCCGCTCGAGCACGAAGAGCTCGGTCGCGTCGCCCCGCTGCACCTGGTGCTCGAACTCGTCCTCGAGCTGCTCGAAGCGGTCACGCCGCTGCTCGATCAGCGTCACCTCGTTGCCGAGGCGGAGGAGCGAGCGCATGACGTTCGCGCCGATCTTGCCGCCGCCGGCGACGATGACATACATCAGCCGGGCACCTCTTCGGCCGCCGGCCGCGCGATCGGAATCGCGCACGTTCGCGCCGACTCCAGCAGCCTGTCGATCGCGACGCTCGTGGGACAGACGGTTTCGAGCCCGCGCTCTGCGTAGAACTTCGCGCGGGCGGGGTCGAGCACGCGCACGACGACGCAGCGAACGTCGAAGCGCTTCTGCGCGACCTGGCCGATGATGATGTTCGTGTTGTCGCCGTCCGTGGCGACGACGACGGCGTCCGCGTCCTCGATGCCTGCCTCGCGCAAGAGGTCGGCGTCCATGCCGTGACCGACGGTGAACGTGCCCGGCCAGCTCTCGCCGAGCCGCGAGAGCGCATCCTCGTTCTCGTCGACGACCGTCACGTCCCAGCCTTCCTGGTGGAGCTGCAAGGCGATCGCCGAACCGACGCGGCCGCAGCCGATGACCAGTGCCCTCAAATCCATGACTGCCGAACCGTAGCTCGCTACACCTCTTCGAGCACGCCCTGCGGGAAGGCGACCACGAGCACCTCGGCGGGAGCCTTGCGCAGGACGTAGTCGACGGTCGGCGAGAAGAAGCGCGACTGCCTACGCCAGCGCGGCGACGAGCCGAGCACGATCAGGTCGGCGCCGGTCACCTCGGCGGCCTGCACGATCGCCTCGCCAATCGACCGCGCGCGAATGGAACGACCCTCGACCTCGACCCCGTGGTCGGCGCCGAGAGCCGCCGCCTCCGCCAAGGAAGCAGCCGCCCGCTCCTCCTGGTCGAACAACTCAGCGTCGAGCGGCTGGTCGAGCGGCACGCGGATCACGTTGAGCGCCACGACAGCCGCGCCGCGCTCCTGCGCGAGCTTGACCGCGGTCGCGACCATCTCCTCCCCGATCTCGCCGAGCTTCATCGGCACGAGGATCTTCGAGAACTCCGCATGGGGAAGCTCTTCCTCCTCGACGGGCTCGACGTGCTCGAGCAGGCCGGCGCCGCGTTGCCGGCGGACGAGGAGATAGACCACGACGCCGGCCGCGAGCCAGATCGGGCCGCCGTAGCGGGCGCCGATGTGCGTCACCATCGCGGCGACGAAGATCGCCGTCGTCGCGAGCGCTCCCACCACTGTCGGCACGGGAACGTCGGCACCTCGCACACGAACCGAGAAGGGCACACGATACGGACGCTCCATCCCGGGCTTGCTGAAGCGGAGCTTGACGACTGCGAGCTGCGCAGCGGTGAACGCGACGAGGACGCCGAAGCTGAAGAGGCTCGCGAGGAAGCCGACGGGGTTCGTCGTGAATGCCGTCGAGAGCAGGAGGACGATCGAGATCGTCGTGGCCGCGACGACCGTCTCCGGCGAATGGAGGCTGCGGCGGCTGAGGCGGGCGAAGTTGCGCGGCAGCTGTCCGTGCTCGCCGAGCGAGTAGGCGAGACGGCCGAAGCCGGAGTTCGAGGTGGCCGCTGCCGTGAGGAGGATGAGCGCCCCGGTCAGGCCGACGTAGATCCGCAGCAACCGCTCGACCCAGAACGCGATGTGCGGCCCGAGCGCGTAGACGACACCCATGAGCGGAGCGCGCTGCCAGGTCGTCCCGAGCTGCGTCGTCCCCTGGGGCGCCGGAAAGGCCGAAAGCGCGACGAGCGCGATCAGCACCGTGACGATGACGACCAGGCCGATCCCGGTGAACAAGCTCCTGGGCAGATCACGGCCCGGCTGCCGCGTCTCCTCCGCAAAGTTCGCCACGGTCTCCAGGCCCGTGTACGCGAGCAGGGCGAGCGGCAGCGCGAACGCGATCTCGTGCCACGACGGCTGCGTCCCGAGCGAAAGACCACGGCCCAGCGCGCTCGGTGAGAACAGGAACGCGAAACCGAGCACGACGAGCAGCAACTGCGTGACGAGGTCGACGAGCGGGACGACGAGGGTGAACGAGTAGAGGCGCGTCCGGCGCAGGAGCCGGATGAGCCCGATCGCCGCGATCACGACGCAGCCGACGATCACGTCGCCCGGGTGCCGGGCGATCGAGTGCACGCCGATCGCGAGCCCGAGGTAGTGCGGGAAGAAGAGCGCCGAGAGCGCGATCACGATGATGTAGTCGAGGAACAGCGCCCAGCCCGTCACGAATCCGGCGAGGTCGTTGAAGGCGACGCGGACGAAGGTCGCGGCGCCGCCCGTCTCGCCGATCGACGTCGTCCCCTCGGCGTACGACAGCGTCACGACGAGGAAGAGCAGACCAGCCACGGCGAGCACCGCCGGTGTCAGCCCGAGCGCATGCAGTGCGACGATCCCCAGCGCGAAATAGAGAGACGACGCGACCTCGCCGTACGCGACGGAGGCGAGCGCCGGAGCGTCGAGAGCGCGTTGCAGCTGGGGCAGCTTGCGCGCCATTGAGCCGCGAGCCTAGTCCGTCGACCGGCGGCGCACGAGCACGATGCGTCCGACCCCGAGCCCGACGAAGAGCACGCCGAGGAGATAGCCCGTGGACCCGCCTCCGACAGCAACCGTCTCGGCGAGGAGCGCGATCCCGAGCGCGATCGCTACGAGCCCGAACGCGAAGACCGAGCGGCGGTAGAGGCCGGTCACGCGGCCCGCTCGCGCGGGGTCGCGACCATCACGCGGCACGGCGCGTGGCGGAGGACGAAGTCGACCGCGTCGCCGAAGATCTGGCGACGTCCATGCTGTAGCCGGACGCGCCTCGGGCCAGCCATCACGATGATCTCCGAGTGGCGGCGGATCGCCTCGTCGACGATGGCGCGGCCGATGTTGCGGGTGCGCGCGATGCGGCCGATGACACGGACGCCGTACGAGTCCCCGATCGCCCGCGCCTCGTCCAGCTGCTCGTTCGCCTCCTGCACATCCTCGGGCAGCTCGGTGTCGAGCGGCAGGTCGAGCGGCACCTCGATCGCCGTGAAGGCCACGATCGACGCGCGCCGCTCGGCCGCGAGCCGGCAGGCAACGTCCATCGCCTCGTCGGATGCGTACCCGGGCGCGATCGGGACGAGGATGCTGCGGAACTCGAGAGCGGCCGCGACCCCATACTCGACCGGTGCGCGCACCGTCTCCGTCAGCGGCACCTTGAGGACGCGGCGGCGGTAGACGACGTAGACAATGAACCCGATACCGAGCCAGCCGAGGCCGACATAACGGGTGCTCGGGTACTGGATCACGACGTCGAGCCACGAGAGCCCCGTCCCGAGGAAGCCGATCACCGCAAAGAGCGGCCAGTCCACGCCGCGCCAGCGGAAGTTCGGCCGCGCCTTCCACGGGATGTCCTCTCCCGCCCGCAGTCTCCTCAGCTGGATCACCGAGGCGTGCGCGATCGTGAACGAGAGCATCGCGCCGAACGCGTACATCGTGCCGAGGAAGTTCGTCTTGCCGGGGATGAGAACGAGGATCGAGATGAAGCCGGCGAAAACGACGAGCGAGACCCACGGTGTCTTGAACTTCGGATGCAACCGCCGGAACAAGGATGGCAGCTGCCGGTAACCGGCCATCGCGTACGTGATCCGCGAGGCACCGATCACCCCGGCGTTCGTCGCGATGAAGAGGATGGTCGCCGCGAGCAGGCCGACGTAGATCTTGAGCACGGAAAGCAACGACCCGGCGATTCCGAGATGCTCGACGACGCCGAGCACGGGGTCTGCGGCGAAGCCCTTCGGCGGGTTCAGGCCGAGGACCGTGACGCCGTGCTTCACCGGCATCGCGGAGAGGGCGATCATCGGCAACGTGAAGTAGATGGCGAAGACCGCGATCGCGACCATGAGGATCGAGCGCGGGATGCTCCGCAGGGGGTCGCGCGCCTCCTCCGACAGGTTCGAGACGGTCTCGATGCCCGTGTACGCGATCATCGCGATCGGGATCGCGAGCAGGAAGTGGCTCCACGTCGGTGCCGTGCCGAAATGGACGTTCGTCGTGAGCGTGTGGGGGCTGAAGACGAGGACGAACCCGAGCAGCACGAGCAGGACCTGGGTGGCGAAGTCGATCGCCGCGAGGCCGACGTTGATCCGCGCCGACTCCTGGATGCCGACGATGTTCAGCGCGACGAGCAGGACGATGACCACGGCGCCGCCGACGATGTCCCACGGGTTCTGCCTCAGCGGTTCCCAGAAGATCGAGAGGTAGTGCGGCACGAAGAACGCCGAGATGGCGATCGTGATGATGTAGTTGAGCATCTGAGCCCAGGCGGCCCCGAACGAGACGACCTCGTTGAAGGCGTGGCGCGCAAAGCTCGAGGAGCCTCCGGCCTCCGGAAAGCTCACCGTCCCCTCGGCGTAGGTTGCGGCCGTCGCGGCGAAGAAGAGGCCCGCGATGACGAAGACGAGGGGCGTCAGCCCCAGCGCGAAGGCGGCGGTTACGCCGAGCGCGTAGTAGATCGACGAGCCGACGTTGCCGTACGCGGTGGCGAAGAGGGCGTTCGCCCCGAGAACGCGCTCGAGCTCGTGCGCCTGGCGACGCCGTCGTGCCACGGCGGGACTGTAGTGCTCGGCGCGGCTGCAACTGGCCCGGTGGCGATCATCACGCGGCACGGCGCGTCGCGGACGAGCAGCAGCACCTCGCGGGGGAAGGCGCGGTGGAAACCACGCCGCGACTCGACCGGCGCGCCGACGACGACGAGCTCCGCGCGCCGTTCAGCGGCGACGCGGGCGACGTCCTCGCCGAGGCTCCCCGGCCGCGTGCGGACGATTTCGCGCCGTACGGCGACGCCGTAGGAGCTCGCCACAGCGGCCGCCGACTCGAGCCGCTCCTCGAGGCCGGTGAGCCGTCCGTCCATGTCCGCATTCAGCGGCAGCTCGCGCTCGACCACGAGCGGCGCGACGAGGACGACGCGCGCGCCGCGGTCGGCCGCGAGCCGGCAGGCGAGATCGAGCGCGTGCTCGGTCTCCTCGCTGTCGAGCAGCGGCACGACGATGCTCCGGTAGGCGATCGAGCCCGTCCATCGCGCGAAGCGCTGCGCGCGGCGATGGAGGAGCGTTACGTCGGGCAGCTTCATCTCAGCAGCTGGTACGGGACGGAGGCGAGGATCACGTGTGGCTCGACGAGCAGAAGCCGCTTCACGTAGAGAGCCCGCTGGTTGTGCAGGAGCCTCGCCCAGCCGCGGAGGATGAGCTCGGGGAGGACGACGAGAACATCGTGGCCGTCATCGGTCAGCTCGCGCAGGTATGCGAGCAGGGGATCGCCGATGTCGCGGTACGGCGCTGCCAGCACCTCGAGCGGGACACGCGTGGCCTGCACGCGCCACTTCCGCCGCATCGCGGCGGCTTCCGTTTCGTCGAAGGCGAAGTTGACGGCGCGGGTATCGGGGAGGCCGACAGCTTCCGCCCAGTTCAGCGCGCGCATCGAGGCGGCGTTGGCACCGGAGACGAAGATGCGCACAGATAGCGGGCGTGCGTTGGGGCCTTCGTCCACCGTCGGCAGGTCAGCGACGACGACTCCGGGCTCGGTCAGGAGCCGCAGCTTGAGTGCGAACTCGAATCGATGACGAGCCTCCTCGGTGAGCGCGCGCCGGCGGAATTGCTCGGAGACGACGACGGTGACGAAGTCGGACTCGCCCCGCGGCAGGCGCCAGACCTGCTCGACCACGGCGTCGACCGTTCCCCCGTCCGGATCGAGCATCTCGAGCATCGGCGCGCCGCCGGCCAGGTGGAACCAGCGCGGCCCGATCCCCGGATCTGTCCCCCGGCGCGGGACGTGGATCGCGCGAAACCCGTCCGGCGCGATCTTCCGCGTGAAGGCGAGTGCTCGCTCGGCCGCAGGGTCGAGCTCCTCGACGACGAGCAGCGTGCGGTTCCGGGCGCCCGGGGCCGAAGCGACGGCTGCCGCCCCGGCGGCCAGCCGGCGCCCGACCCGGCGGTAGTGGCGCCGTACGCCGAGCATGGCGAGGACGAGGACCGGGATCGCGACGGTGACGAGCCAGGCGCCTTCGGCGAACTTCGTCCAGACGACGATCACCGTGACGAGGCCGGTGGCAGTCGCTCCGACCGTGTTCACCACCGCGCGGTGCCTCCAGCCGTGCGTCCGCGTGCGCAGCCAGTAGCGCACCATGCCTGCCTGCGAAAGCGTGAAGGCGGTGAACACGCCGATCACGTAGAGGTGGATGAGACTGTTGGTGTTCGCCTTGTAGATCGCGAGCAGCGCGGCCGCGGCCGCAGCGAGCACGAGCATCCCGTTCGAGAAGACGAGCCGGTCGCCGAGGTTCGAGAACTGGCGCGGCGCGAACCTGTCTCGGGCGAGCAGCGCCGAAAGCCTCGGGAAGCCCTGGAACGACGTGTTCGCAGCGAGCACGAGCACGAGCAGCGTCGTCCCCTGCACCGCGTAGTACATGAAGCCGCCGAACGAGCCCGGACGGAAGACGGCGCGCGCGACCTGCGACACGACCGAGTCCGTCGAGCTCGGCAGCGCATGTACGTGCACTGCGAGGTACGAGACACCGAGAAACATCCCGATCGCCAGCGTGCCGAGCACCGCGAGCGTCGTCGCCGCGTTCTTCCCCTGCGGGTGGCGGAACGCGTTGACGCCGTTCGCGATCGCCTCCACACCGGTCAGGGCCGTCGAGCCCGAGGAGAACGCGCGGAGGAGCACGAAGACGCCGATCGTCCCCGCACCGACCGGCAGCTGGTGCGGCACGACCGCGCGGTGTACGTCTCCCTTCACAACCTGGAAGAGCCCGACCGCGACGAGCAGGAGGATCGACGTCACGAAGGCGTACGTCGGGAGAGCGAAGAGCAGGCCCGACTCCCGCACGCCGCGGAGGTTGGCAAGCACGATCACCACGAGGCACGCCAGCGAGAGCGCGACCTTGTGCGAGCTGAGGGAGGGCGATAAGGAGGTGATCGCGTAGATCCCGGCCGAGATGGAAACCGCGACCGTGAGCACGTAATCGGTCAGAAGTGCCGCGGCGGCGACGAGGCTCGGCGCAGTGCCGAGGTTCTCGCGCGCCACGACGTACGCGCCGCCGCTCGTCTCGTACACGCGCACCGTCTGCCGGTACGAGAGGACGACGATCCCGAGCAGGCAGGCGATCCCGATCGAGATCGGGAAGACGAGATGCGCGGAGGTCGCCGAGACGGCGAGGAGCACGACGAGGGCCGACTCCGTCGCGTACGCGACCGAGGAGAGCGGGTCGGACGCGAAGATTGGCAGCGCGAGCCACTTCGGCAGCAGCGTCTCGTGGATCTGGCCGGTCTGCATCGGCCGCCCGAGGAGCACGCGGCGCAGGCGCTTCGGCTCGAGCGCGTGCTCCTCTGGGCGCGTTGCAACGCTCACGTTCCCACGCTAGGTCCGCGCGGCTCAGCCCGAGATCAGGATTCCGGCGCTCGCCTCAGGAAAGGCTCAAGATGACGGCGCTGCGAGCCTGTAGCCCGCGCCGGGCTCGGTGAGGATGAAGCGAGGCCGCGCCGGATCCGGCTCGAGCTTGCGCCGGAGCTGCGAGACGTAGACGTGGAGGTAGTGCGACTCGTCGCCGTAGCCCCTCCCCCACACCTCGCGCAGCAGCATCGTGTGCGTCAGCAGCTTTCCGGGATTGCGCGCGAGCACGCGCAGAAGCGCGAACTCGTGCGGCGTCAGCTGAACCGGCCGTCCGCCGACCAAGACCGCACGCTTCTCGAGGTCGATCCGCAGCTCACCCACCTCCACGACCGGCTCGGCCGGAGCGTCCGCTCGGCGCAGCGCGGCACGAAGTCGCGCGAGCAGCTCCTCGACGCTGAACGGCTTCGTCACATAGTCGTCTGCGCCGGCGTCCAGCGCGGCTACCTTCTCGGCCTCGTCGCCGACGACGGAGAGGACGATGACGGGCGCGCTGCTCCACGTGCGGAGCTCGCGGGTGACGTCGGTGCCGCTGCCGTCGGGTAGCACGAGATCGAGGACGACGGCGTCGGGTGGGTTCGCGGCGAGCGCAGCCAGCGCGCCTTCTGCCGTTTCGGCCGTCTCCACCTCGTAGCCGGCGCCGTGCAGGCTCGTGCGGAGCGCACGGAGGATCTGCGCCTCGTCGTCGACGACGAGAACGCGCGCGCTCACGCGCTCACCATGGCCCGGCGCTCGGCGAGCGGCAGCGAGAGGACGACGTGACCGCCGCCCGGATCGTCCTGAGCCCAGAGCTTCCCGCCGTTCGCCTCGGCGAAGCCACGGGCAATCGCGAGCCCCAGCCCCGAGCCATGCCCGGCCGCTCCGCGGCGGAACGGCTGGAACAGCGCCTCTCGCTGCTCGTCCGGCAGGCCGGCACCGGAGTCGACGACGTGGATGCGAAGCTCGGTGGCTCCCGGTTCGGCCCGGAGGAGCACAAACGAGCCGGGCAGGGAGTACTTGAGCGCGTTGTCGAGCAGGTTCGCGAGCACCCGCTCGACCTGGGCGGCGTCGACTTCGACAGGCGGCGTCTCGAAGCCAATCTCGAGCCGGACCCGTGCGGCTTCGGCGCCGAGGCCGGCGAGCGCCTGCCCGACGAGCTCGTCGACGTGCCAGAGCTCGCGATGCGGCTCGGCGGATCCGGCTTCGAGACGCGAGAGGTCGAGCAGCTGTTCGACGACGCGGTCGAGACGCGTCGCCTCGCCGCGAATCGTTTCGGCCAGGCCGAGCCTGTCCTCCGGCTCCAGCGTCAAGCCCGAGCTCGCGAGCGCGTCAGCCGACGCGAGGATCGCGGTCAGCGGCGAGCGGAGGTCATGGGAGACAGCCCGCAAGAGCGCGGTCTTGAGCGCGTCGCTGCGCCGCAGCGCCTCCGCTTCGAGCACCTCTTCGGCAAGCCTCTCCCTCTCCTCCGTCAGGTCGCGCAGCGCGCGGAACGCGGCCTCGGCCTCCTCGGCGCGCCGGCGTGACCGGCTCGCGAGCTCGCTCACGACGACGGCCGTCACGACGAAGACGAGCAGCGCGAACCAGTTCTTCGTGTCCTGGATCGTGAACATATAGAGCGGCGGCACGAAGAAGAAGTTGAAGGCGAGCATGCTCCCGATCGCGACCCCGACCGCGAGCACGATCCCCCAGGCGACCGCGACCGGGATGATCGCCAGCAGGTAGAGCACCGCCAGGCTGAGCACGGGCACATGGCCCTTCAGGAGCTCGATCGCGCCCGTGACGAGCGCAAGAGCGCCGGCGGAGGCCGCGACCCGGGTGAGCGTTCTCACCCAGGCAACGGTACTCCGCTAGCTGTGGATCGAGATGATGATGGGGATGATCAGGATCGCGACGATGTTCGTGATCTTGATCATGGGGTTGATCGCCGGGCCCGCCGTGTCCTTGTACGGGTCGCCGACGGTGTCACCCGTGACTGCGGCCGCGTGGGCTTCCGAGCCCTTGCCGCCGTAAAGGCCGTCCTCGATCATCTTCTTCGCGTTGTCCCAGGCGCCGCCGCCCGATGTCATCGCGATCGCGAGGAAGAGCCCCGTCACGATCGTCCCGATCAGCAGGCCGCCGAGCATCTTGGCGTTGATCAGGCCGACGACGATCGGGAAGGCGATCGGCACGATCGCGGGCAGGATCATCGAACGGATCGCCGAGCTCGTGACGATGTCGATCGCGGGGCCGTACTCCGGCCGCTCGGTGCCTTCCATGATCCCGGGGTGCTCGCGGAACTGGCGGCGCACCTCCTCCACGACCTCGCCGCCGACGCGGCCGACCGCCTGCATCGCGAGTGACGCGAACAGGAACGGCATCAGGCCGCCGATGAAGAGGCCGGCGATGACCCACGCGTCGGAAAGGTCGAAGGTGAGGTGCGAGAGCGCCGAGCCGGCCTTCGCCTGCGTGTGCAGGCCGTCGGCGTACGAGCCGAAGAGGACGAGGGCGGCGAGCGCGGCGGAGCCGATCGCGTAACCCTTCGTCACGGCTTTCGTCGTGTTGCCGACCGCGTCGAGCGGATCGGTGATCGCGCGCACCTCCGGCGGCAGATCGGCCATCTCGGCGATCCCGCCGGCGTTGTCCGTGACCGGGCCGTAGGCATCGAGCGCGACGATGAGGCCGGTCATCGAGAGCTGAGCCATCACGGCCACACCGATCCCGAACAGTCCGGCGAGGTGATTCGCGACGAGGATCCCGATCGCGATCACGACGACCGGCGCGGCCGTCGCCTGCATGCCGATGGCGAGGCCTTCGATGATGTTCGTGGCGTGTCCGGTCTGGGACGCGCTGGCGATCGACTTGACGGGATTCCAGCGGGTGCCCGTGTAGAACTCGGTGATCCCGACGAGCAGCGCGGTGATCGCGAGACCGATCAGCGCAGAGCCGTACAGCTCTCCGAAGGAGTACGTGTGGGGGAGCAGGGTGAGCAAGCCATGGCTCACGTTCGGGTGCCCGACGAAGGCCTTCGTGACCGGAATGAAGATCAGTGCCGAGATGACGGTCGCGACGAGAACGGCGCGGTAGAGCGCGTTCATGATGTTGCCGCCCGCCTTCACACGCGCGAACTGGACGCCGATGATCGACGCGATGATCGAGACGGCGCCGATCGCGAGCGGATAGAGCCAGAGGCTCTTGCCCGAGCTCGAAGCCGTGGTGACGCCGAGCAGCATCACGGCGACCGCGGTCACCGCGTACGTCTCGAACAGGTCGGCCGCCATGCCGGCGCAGTCGCCGACGTTGTCGCCGACATTGTCCGCGATCACAGCCGGGTTGCGCGGGTCGTCCTCAGGGATCCCCGCCTCGATCTTGCCGACGAGGTCGGCGCCGACGTCCGCGGCCTTCGTGTAGATGCCGCCTCCCAGCCGCGCGAAAACGGAGATAAGCGAGCCGCCGAAGGCGAGCCCGATGAGGTGATGGATCGCCTTGTCCGGAGTGTCCCCGATGCCGGCGGTGAGGATCCAGTAGTAGCCCGCGACGCCGAACAGGCCGAGCCCCACGACGAGGAGTCCCGTCACCGAGCCCGCGCGGAAGGCGACGTTGAGGGCGGGCGGCAGGCCCTTGCGGGCCGCCTCGGCGGTCCGCACGTTCGAGCGCACGGCCACGTTCATCCCGATGAAGCCGGCCGCTGCCGACAGCACCGCGCCGATGAGAAAGCCGATCGCCGTCCCCCAGCCGAGCGAGTGGTAGAAGCCGAGCAGCAGGAACGGCACGATCGCGACGACGGCGACCGTCGTGTACTGGCGGCGCAGGTACGCGGCGGCGCCCTCCTGCACGGCGCGCGCGATCTCCTGCATCCGCTCGGTGCCGGCCGGCTGTTGCAGCAGCCAGTAGGTCAGGCCGAGGCCGTAAAGGACAGCTGCGCCCGCGCAGAGCAGCGCGAACAGCACGGCGTGATGCATGAACCAACTCATCGGTTAGAGCTCCCTCCGGGGCGTCACAAAGTCAGCGCCGAGAGACCTCGGCGCGGGCTGTCTTTTACCACACCGGCCGGATTGGCCGTGTCACGAAGTGGGCGTCCGCAGGTGCCAGCGAACCTGTTCCTCGAAGATCTCGCGCATCGACGCGCCCTCCTCGTGGCGGCCGATCTGGCGCTCGGCCGCGTTCTGGTCCGGGATCGCGAGCCACTCGGCAGCGCCAAGCTCCTCCGCGACGGGGCGTACCCACTCGGCGAGCTGCTCCACGCGGGCTCGCGAGGGGAAAGACTCGCCGCGCTCGAAGTCGATCAGCTCGCCGGAGAGGCCGTGTCTGATCGCGCGCCAGAGGTTCTCCTCGAGCAGCCGGTGGGGGAGCACCGGCAGCGGCTCGCCCTCGTCGAGCGCGCGCGCGATCCGTGCGGTCAGCGCGTAACAGAGAGCCGCGAGCGCTCGAGACTCCGCAAGGTCCGGCTGCGCGTCGCAGATCCGGATCTCGACGGTCGGGAACGCGAGGTGCGGCCGCACGCTCCACCAGATCTGCGTGTGCTCGGTGATCGAGCCGGTCTCGTAGAGGAACCGGACGTACGTCTCCCACTCCTCCCAGCCGGCGAGCGCGTCGGGGATGCCGCAGCGCGGGAACATGCGCGTGAAGATCTGCGTCCGAGCCGAGTGGAGATACGTGAAGGCGCCTTCCACGAACGGCGAGCTCGACGAGAGCGCAAGCAGCTCCGGCAGGTAGTTGCGGAGAGCCGAGCAGACGCGAATCGCGCGGTCGGCGCCGTTGATGCCGACGTGGACGTGGATACCGAACGAGTTGTTGCGCCAGACGACGTAGCGAAGGATCTCGTCGTTGCGGCGGTAGTGCGGCGTGTCGATGATCCGCTGCTCCTGCCACGGGCTCCACGGATGCGTGCCCGTGGCCGAGAGCCCGATTCCGCGCGGCTCGGCGAGCGCGCGGAGTTGCCGGCGGCGCTCGCCGACGAGGGCCGCGGCCTCGGCGAACGTGTCGCAGCGGCCGGTGCGCACCTCGACCTCTGAGGCGATCAGCTCGCCGACGAGGTGCGGCTCGAGCTCGGTTCCCTTCGCGGCTTCCTGCAGCTCCTCGAAGCGGTTGACGAGCCCGAGCGTGTCGGGGTCGAGGAGGGCGAACTCCTCCTCCACGGCGACCGTGAAATCGGGCACGCTGTCGAACTCCGCGCGTGAGCGCGCGAGCATCTCCTCGTAGCCGAGCCGCTGCTCCTCGCCCACGCGGCTAGCCTACTTGCGTCTTTGAAGCGAGCCATGTCCCGACCCAACACGTCCGGTGCCAGGCACCGGACGTGTCTCCAACGGACAGCGCGTTGCCGAAAGCCCGCTCGACATCTCACCCTCATGTCCGTTCCGGACATGACCGGTGCCTGGCACCGGTCATGTCCCGTTGGGGCATGGCTTAAGCGGTGGGTGAGGTTCGCGGAACGTGCGGTAGCTCTCGGTCGAGAGTCCGCACTTGGGGCAGGAGAGCGACTGCCGGCGCGATCGGGAGCCAAAGCGTGAACGCTCGATAGACGAGGGTCCCGAGGAGCGCGGGCGCCAGCGCGATCCCGACCGAGTTCAGCGCAAACGTGAGTCCTGCCTCTACGCCGCCCGAGCCTCCCGCCGGCAGCGGGAGCGCCGTGATGACGAAGCCGGTGGCATATGCGAGCACGAGCGGCACTGGGTGCGGATGGACGCCGAACGCGCGCAGGGCCGCATAGAGGATGAGCACGTCCCCGGCCCAGTAGAGCGGGAACCCGAGCAGCGCCGCAGGATGCGCGAACGGGCGGCGAAGCAGGTGGCGGACGATCACGACTCCGCCGATCGAGTCCGACAGAACTGCTCGTCCGCCGTGCCAGAGCCAGCGAGCCCAGGTCCGGGCATTCCGCTCGAGACGGACCTCGTCGGTCGGCTGCGACGTGAGCCGGTCACTGCGGCGCGGCGAGCTCACCCAAGCGGCGAGCACGAAGCAGAGAGGCACCACGACGAGCCACACGACCTCCATCGCCAGCGGCGCATGCCAGGGGCCGGCGACTGTCACAGCAGCGGCGAAGCAGGCCAGAATAGCCAGCACGAACCACTGCAACGTGCTCACGGCCAACACACGGCGCACCGCGGAGTGCCGCGGCTCCCCCGCCCGGTGGAGCGCCCAGTAGTCGATGCCGAGGGTCCCAGCCGAGGAACCGATGAGGACCGCGCCGAAGCCGATCACGACGATCCGTAGCGTCATCCACACGCCCAGGACCGGGCCGCCGTCGAAGCGCGCCACATCCCGGTAGGCGCCGACATAGCCGGCGTACGCGAGGAGCGCGCCCGCAAGGCAGACGGGGAACCACGCGTGGTCGCCGCGCCCAAGGGCGCGCACCACGTGGTGGAGGCTCGTGACCTGGCCGATCCCAAAGACCGCGGCCACGGCGAGGACGAGAGCGGCGACTCCGGTGAGGATCGCCTTCCTCCGGTCGATCCCGAAG
Organism: Gaiellaceae bacterium; assembly: GCA_045805965.1. Lineage (GTDB taxonomy): Bacteria > Actinomycetota > Thermoleophilia > Gaiellales > Gaiellaceae > Palsa-739. Next base: position 78,288 of record JBJMKF010000017.1, on the reverse strand, counting down.
ATCTCGTGTCCGCGCTCCGCCATCGGGGCCTACGCCAGGAGCCGTGCCGCGATGACGTTCCAGCTCCAGAGGCGTTCTACTGCGCGGCGCGCAGCGAGACCGAGCTCCCACCTGCGCTCGGCGGGCAGTGCGAGGATCGCGGCGAGGCGCTCGCGCAACGCGGCGGAATCTCCGGCGTGGAAAGAGAGGAGCGCCGCAGCCTCCGGTCCGACCTCGTCGCCGATCCCAGCAGCGACCTCGGCGAGACCGGAGTGGGCCGAGACGACCGGCAGCACGCCGGCGGCCGCCGCTTCTGCCGCGACCATCCCGAACGCCTCCGGGAAGATCGAGGGCACGACACTCACGTCACACAGCGGCAGCAGGTGCCGGAGGTGGCGGTGCTCGAGTGCGCCAGTGAAGAGTGTCACGGGCGGCGCGAGCGCCTCGAGCTGCTGACGATAGTTGCCAAAACCGACCACGATTGCGCGCGCGTCGAGGCCCGGGAGCGCGTCGAGCAGAACGTGGACACCCTTGTTCTCGAGCAGCTTCCCGAAGTAGACGACGGTCGGCCGATCCTCGGCGAAGAAGCGCTCGAAGCGCTCGGCGTTGCCATCGTCGGGGAGTCTCTCCTCGCCGTTGCCCGGATTCGGCGCGTCCGCACGTGCCTCGTCGAGGAGAGCGGCGAGAGCCTCCTCGCGCGGCTCCGGCCGGAATTCCTCGACGTCGACGCCGGGCGGCACGATCTCGACCCCGTCGACGTGGCCGACGATCTGCTCGAGCACGTCGCGAATGTGCTCCGAGCCGGCATAGACGCGCTCGGCCCCCGCGAGCGTCTCCGCTCCCCACCGCGACAGGTCGGAACGGCCGCGCATGGCGTATTCGAGCTCGGAGCCATGCGCCTTGACCCGGAAGCGCAGCCCGCTCGCCGCGCCGACCGGCCCGCCTAGGACGACGTGGTTCGCGAACACGAGGTCCGCGGGCGCGAGCTCGCGCAAGACAGCTGCGTTCGCCCGCACGTACGCCTCTTGCTCCTCCGGCGAGAAATCGACGAGCAGCCGCGCCTCGAGCCCCTCGTACCGGTCGAGGACGAAGACGGGCAGCAGGCGGTCCGGCAGATCCGGCACGACGACGTGGGCGCCGCCGAGGCCGTAGCGCTCCGGATGCCGCTCCTGGCAGACGACCGTGACGTCGTGGCCGGCAAGGCTCCACTCGCGCGCGAGCGCGCGCGTGTAAACGTTGGAGCCGGTTCCTCCCAGGAGGTAGCCGTGCCAGAGCAGCACCCGCACGGCAGCGACGCTAACCGCTACGTGAGGTGGAAGTACAACGCGTAGAGAAGCTCGACCGCGGGATTGGACGTGTGCACCGTCACATCGGCAGGCGTCTCGAGCAGCGCTTCGGAGTAGTTGAAGATGATCTTCACCCCCGCGGCGACGAGGTCGTCGGCGGCGCGCTGCGCCCCGTCGGCCGGCACGGCGAGCACTCCGACCACGACATTGTGGTCGCGCACGAGCTGCGGAAGCTGCCCGTAGGACTCGACCGAGACGCGGCCGATCGGCTGCCCGAGCTTCGCCTGGTCGGTGTCGACGACAACCGCGATGTTGATCCCGTGCTCCGCGAAGATCGAGGACGAGGCGATTGCCTGGCCGAGCCGGCCGGCGCCTACGAGCGCGACGTTGTGCTGCCCCTGCGTCCGGAGGATCTTCCGGATCGCATCGAGCAGGAGCTCGATCGAGTAGCCGACCCCTCGCTTGCCGAACTTGCCGAAGTTCGAAAGGTCGCGACGGATCTGCGTCGCGTTGATGTTCGTGTACTCGGCGATCTCCTGCGAGGAGATCCTCGTCTTGCCCATCTTCCGCGCCTGCGTCAGCACCTGGAGGTACCGGGACAGGCGGGCGGCGACGCCGACATTCAAGCGCTCGGCCACACGACCCCCCTTCTTCTGGCTCTACTTCGTGACAGCGCTGTCTGTTGTACCAGCCTGCTTACGCCTCCGCTTGTGCAACCGCACGACGGAGCGCATCCGGATGGACGAAGTAGGTAAAGCGCCGCCGTCCGTCGATCTCCACGACCGGGATCCACTCGCGATATTCCGCTTCGAGCTCTGGGTCGCCGTCGATCGCGACCTCCTGCAGCTCGAAGCCGAGCTCATCGTGCGCAGCCGTGATCACTCGCCGGGCGGCCTCGCAGAGGTGACAGCCCGACGCGGTGTAGAGGACGACCCGGGTTACGGGTAGATGCCCCGCGTGACCGTCGCCTCGGCGACGCGCCGCACCGCGAGACCGTAGGCCGCGACGCGCATCGGTAGCTTCCGGCCCTGCGCCGTCTCCCAGGTCTCGTCGAACGCTCGGCTCACGATGTCGTTGAGCTTCGCGTTCACCTCGACCTCCTTCCAGAAGTACTCCTGCAGGCCTTGCACCCATTCGAAGTACGAGACAACGACGCCGCCCGCGTTCGCGAGCACATCGGGGAGGATGAGGACACCGCGATCCTCGAGGATCGCATCGGCAGTCGGCGTGACCGGCCCGTTCGCACCCTCGCAGATGATCGCGGCCCTGACCTGTGCGGCGTTCTCGGAGGTGATGACCTGCTCGAGCGCGCACGGCGCGAGGATGTCGCACTCGAGGAGCACGAGCTCCTCGTTCGTGATCGTCTCGGCGTCCTTGAGACCGGCGAGCGTTCGGTGCTCGGCCTTGTGTGCGAAGGCGGCAGGGATGTCGATGCCCTTCGGGTTGTAGAGACCAGTGGTCGAGTCGGAGATCGCGATCACGAGCGCACCCTCCTGGTGGAGGAAGTTCGCGAGGTAGCTGCCGACGTTGCCGAAGCCCTGGACGACGACCTTCATCCCGGCGAGGCGCTTGTCGAGCTTCGCGACCGCGTCGCGGATGCAGTACAGCGCACCGCGCGAGGTGGCCTCGATGCGCCCGAGCGAGCCGCCGATCGCGAGCGGCTTCCCGGTCACGACGCCGAGCACCGAATGGCCCTTGTTCATCGAGTACGTGTCGAAGATCCAGGCCATCGTCGAGCCGTCGGTGCCGACGTCCGGCGCGGGGATGTCCTTCTCCGGCCCGATCTCGTTGATGATCTCGCTCGTGAAGCGGCGGGTCATCCGCTCGAGCTCGCCGCGCGACATCTTCTTCGGGTCGCAGACCACGCCGCCCTTGGCGCCGCCGAACGGGATCCCCATCAGCGCGCACTTCCACGTCATCCACATCGCCAGCGCCTTGACCTCGTCGACGGTGACGTCCGGGTGGTAGCGGATGCCTCCCTTCGACGGCCCGCGCGCGATGTTGTGGGTGACGCGGTAGCCCTTGAAGACCTGGGTCTGCCCGTCGTCCATGCTCACCGGAACCGAGACTTCGATCGACTTCTTACACGAGCCGAGAACGGAGATGAGGTTCTGCTCGATCTCGAAGGTCTCACCGACGCGGCGGAGCTGCTCGCGCGCCAGCTCGAACGGGTTCTCGCGCAGGTGGGACGTCGTTACGACTGCGGACACCTTGTTGCTCCTTTGTCGCTGCAAACGTCGCGAAAACGTGACGCCGGGCGAGCTTAGCGCGATGCGTAGGCGTCGAGGGCGAGGTACCGCGGGTACGGCAGCGGCTCGGCCCAGCGTGCAGCCGAGGCGATCATCGCGGCGTTGTCGGTGCAGAGAGCGAGCGGGGCTGCGGTCGCGTCGGGGAGTGCCGCGCGAAGTGCCGAGTTCGCAGCGACGCCGCCGACGATCGCGACCCGGTCCCGGTTCGTGCGCTCCGCCGCCTCCCGCACACGCTCGGCGAGCGCCCGCACGATCGCCTGCTGATACGAGGCGGCGAGATCCGCTCGTCTTGCCTGTAGCTCCTCCTCGGTCAACTCGCGGACGGCGTAGAGAAGAGCCGTTTTCAGCCCCGAGAACGAAAAGTCGAGACCGGGGACGCGGGCAACCGGGAAGTCGAACGCGTTCGGATTACCGTCGCGCGCGTGCCGGTCGATCTCGCGTCCGCCCGGATAACCGAGGCCGAGCAGGCGCGCACCCTTGTCGAACGCCTCCCCTGCTGCGTCGTCGAGCGTGGAGCCGAGCAGAACGTGGTCGGTGTGGGAGCGAACGTCGAGCAGCATCGTGTGGCCGCCGCTCGCGAGCAGGCACAGAAATGGGGGCTCGAGCGGGTCAGGCTGGAGATAGAGCGAAGCGACATGGCCGTCCAGGTGGTCGACGGGGACGAGCGGTAGGCGGCGCGACCATGCCACGGCCTTGGCCGCCGCGAGCCCGACGAGCAGCGCGCCGATCAGCCCCGGCCCCTGGGTCACCGCGATCCGGTCGACGTCCTCGAGCGTCGCGTCCGCATCGCTCAGTGCCTCGCGGATCACCGGGGTGACGAGCTCGAGGTGGCGCCGCGACGCCACCTCGGGGACGACGCCGCCGTAACGTGCATGCAGCTCCGCCTGCGAGGAGACGACGCTGGAGCGGATCTCGCCCTCGTCGGTGACGAGCGCGGCCGCAGTCTCGTCGCAGCTCGTCTCGAGCCCGAGAATCAGCTCGCTACCGGGTCCTTCCACATGATCAGCGCGTCCTCGCGGTTGTCCGTGTAGTAGCCGCGCCGCAGCCCGCCTGAACGGAAGCCGAGCCGCTCGTAGAGGTCGATCGCCTTCACATTCGTGACGCGCACCTCGAGGGTGTAGCCGCGGTGCGCGTCGTCGGCGGTGAGGTCGAAGAGTCGCTCCAGCAGCATCGTCCCGACGCCCCGCCCCCGGTGCTCGGGGTCGACGGCGACGTTCATCACGTGCCACGCGTCGACGTAGCGAGACACGATGAGGTATCCGACGAGCGCGCCGTCCTCGCCCTCCGCTTCGAATGCGCCGAGGCAGATCGAGCTCGGCTTCGCGAGCTCGCCCGCGAACATCGAACGCGACCATGGCGTCGGATAGGAGCGGCGCTCGATCTCCTCGATCTCCGTCAGGTCGTCGAGGAGCAGCCGGCGCAGCTCGATCGTCGTCACGGTGTGTTCCTGTCGGCGTCGGGGACACGCAGGTACAGCGGTTCGAGCTCGTCAACCGGCCGTGCCTCACCTGCCAGCGTCACATGAAAGCGCGCGCGCGGCAGGTGGCGTTCGTCGTCCTCGGGAGGCACGACGGAGCCGCGCTCCTCGAGCAACTCGCGGTATCGCGTCGCTCCGTCGCCGACGCACACCCTGCCCGCTTCGAGCGGCAACTCCTGCGGCGCGAGCACGCGCGGCTCGCCGTCGAGGAGCGTGAACACCTCGCGCCGCTTCGCATCGATCACCGGCAACGCGCCGGGAGCGCCGGCGGCGAGCGCCGCGAGCGTCGAGACGCCGGAGCCGGGCAGGTCGAGCGAAAGCGCCAGCCCGCGAGCCACGGCGAGCCCGATCCTGACTCCCGTGAAGCTGCCGGGACCGATTCCCACCGCGAGCCGGTCGAGATCGGACGGGTGGGCTCCCGCCTGGCGCAGGAGCGCATCGACATCCTCGAGCAGCGTCTGCGCACGGGAGGCCCGCTCGCCGAGCACCTCCTCCCCGTCCACGAGAGCGCTCGTCGCGACGGCAGTCGCCGTGTCGAAGGCCAGCGTCAGCATTCCTCGATCTCCACGGCTCTCCCGCCGCCAGCATGCCGCAAACGAACCGCGAAACGAGGCGGTGGCAGGACGCCGTCTCCGGCCTCGGGCCACTCGACGAAGGCGATCGCGTGCTCGAAATACGGCTCGAGATCGCCCCATTCGGCCGGCGAGACACCCTCGAAGCGGTAGAGGTCGAGATGCGAGACCTCGACGCCCTCACCGTGGTAGCGGTGGCCGATCGTGTACGTCGGGCTCGTGACGCGCTCGCGTACGCCGAGGGCACCGCACGCCCCGCGGACGAACGTCGTCTTGCCGGAGCCGAGCTCGCCCGCAACGGTGACGACGTCTCCGGCCGCCAGCCGGCCGGAGAGCTCGGCCGCGAGCGCCTCTGTCTCCTGCGGTGAGTGGCTGAGCGCCTCCATGCGTACGATCCAACCATGCCTGCCTACGTGATCGTCGAGACGGAGATCTACGACCCCGACCAGTACGCGCAGTACAAAGAGGCGTCTCCCGACGCTGTCCACGGCGGAGGCGGCCGCTTCGTGGTGCGCGGCGGAGAGCTCGCCGTGCTCGAGGGCGACTGGCATCCGTCGCGGCTCGTGATCCTCGAGTTCCCGGACCTGGAGACGGCGAAGGCCTGGTACTCCTCGCCGAAGTACGAGCAGGCGAAGGCGTTGCGACAGGGCGCCGCAACCCTCCGCATGGTCGCCGTGCAGGGGCTGGACGAGCCGCTCTAGCGGGCCAGCCGCAGAAACGCCGAGCGATCGATCGCGCTGTCAAGCTCAGGCGCTGTTCAGAACAGGCCGAGCTGCTCCGCCGGGGCGGCGATGGGCTCCGGCTCCGGCTCGGGCTCGGGCTCCACGGCAGCCGGTTGTACGCCACGTCCGATCAGCTCGGGCAGGCGCGCGAAGTCCGCCTCGAGAACCTTCATCATCGCCGGCGTGTATAGCGCGGCGGCGGGGTGGTAGAGCGGGTAGAGGAGGACACTGCGGCCGGCGATCGTGAGCGCCTGCTCCTGGCCGTGCACGCGGGTGATCCCGAGCGGCCGGCCCGAAAGGAGCTTCGTCGCGAAGTTGCCGAGCGTCGCGATCACCTTCGGCTCTATGAGCTCGATCTGGCGGAAGAGGTGTGGCTCGCACGCCTCGATTTCGTCCGGCTGCGGGTCGCGGTTGCCGGGCGGGCGGCACTTGAGGACGTTCGCGATGTAGACGTCGTCGCGCCAGAGCCCGACGTCGCCCAGCAGCCGCTCGAGCAGCTTCCCCGCCTGGCCGACGAACGGGACGCCCTGCTTGTCCTCGTGGAACCCGGGCGCCTCGCCGACGAACATCAGGTCGGCGCGTGGGTTTCCGGCGCCGAAGACGACCTGCGTCCGTCCCTGCGCGAGGCGGCACCGCGTGCAGCTCGCGGTCGCCACCGCGTACGCCTCGAGCGTCTCGACGGGCTCGACCGGCACGGCACTCACGGAGGGCGAGTCTACGAGGCGCGCCCGACGGACACGATCCGCGCCCGCCAGCGGCCGCGAGGCGCCTCGACCTCGATCTCGTCGCCCGGAGCCTTCCCGAGCAGTGCCTGCCCGACCGGCGAGTCGGGAGAAACGCCGCCGACGCCGGTGATCTCGACGGCCATCCGCTCGCCGTCGTCCCGTTCGAGCTCGACCTTCGAGCCGACGGTGACGACCCCGCTCGCCGCGGCGGCCTCCTCGTCGACGATCGTCGCGTGCTGGAGACGGTGGCGCAGCACCCTGATCCGCGCCTCGAGCAGCCCCTGTTCGTTCTTCGCCGCGTGGTACTCGAAGTTCTCGGACAGGTCGCCGTGCGCCCGGGCGGTCGCGATCGCCTGCACGACCTCGCTGCGCTTCGGTCCCTCGAGCTCGGCGAGCTCGGATTCGAGCTGCGCGTGGGCCGCGGGCGTCAGCAGCTCGCCGTCGTCATCCCCTCGAGCCATGACGAGCTAGTGGCCGCAGCCGCAGGAGCCCCCGCAGCAGCCTCCGCCGCCGCCACCCGCGGTCACCGGTTTGCTCAGACCGTGTACGGCGAAGGGGGAGAACTGGCGCGTGACGTTCGTCGCGGTGCAGTCGGGGCACGCGATCTGCTCCTCGCCGCGAACGAGCTCCTCGAAGTGCGACTCGCATTCCATGCAGACGTACTCGTAGATCGGCACGAAGGGATCCTAGCTCGACTCGCAGGCTGCGCTCTCGGCGCGGAAGAGCTCGCGCGCGAGGCCGCCCGGCGTCCCCGGCACGGACAGCGCGAACCGCTCTGGCCGTGGCAGCTGGAGGATCGTCATCTTGTCCGGCCCCCGCGCGACGCACCCCGCTCCCTGCAGGCGCAGGTACGGGTTGTAGTGCGCGCGGAGCAGATAGCGACCCGCCGCGAAGACGCGGCCGCGGATCACCGTATGGCCGAAGGAGGTCACGACCGGCTGCGCGGGGCCCGTCAAGAGCGGCGTCGCGCGGGGCAACTCGTAGATCGTCCAGTTCGCGGTGCGGAAGACGACCTTCAGCCCCGAGCTCGCGGAGCGGAGCACGCGTGCCTCCTGCGGGCCGCCGTCCCAGTCCAGCGGCGCTGTCGTGCTGAGGAGTACGTAGCGGACGGCGGCCGAGCGGAGCCACTCGCGGTACGCGGCGGCGCGAAGATGCTTCTCATAGAGCGCCGGGTTGTCAGCAGTGTCGAGCTGCCGGTACCAGCCGCGCGCGAGCGGGAAGCCGGACTTCGGGACCCAGTACGCCTCCCAGTGCTCGGCCGTCGGCACGACCTCGACCCGGTAGCCCGGCTGGTCGTGAGCGCGGAGGAAGCCGAGCGCCGGCCGCCAGAAGCTCGCATGCTGCGTGGCGTTGTCGAGCCGGGACGGCACGAGAAGCGCGTACGGAACGACGTTGTAGACGAATGCGCCGGCGAGCGCGAAGACGACGAGCCGCCGCGGCCGGAACCCGGCGAGGCTCGCGGTGAGGAGCATGACGGGGAACACGAACGCGCTCAGCCGCGTCCAGTTGTCCCCGAGCGGCGACGGCACGAGGTAGACGACGACGCTGCCGAGGCCCCAGAGCGCAAAGAAGGCGACGAGCGGCCCGCCGCCTTGCGCGTGCCGCGCGACGAGCACGCCGACCGACGAGACGGCCAACACGCCGAAGAAGTCGATCCAGTGGAACGGGTAGATGCCGGTGCCCGCCGGGAACAGCACGAGCGCGAGCAACTCGATCCCCGCCGCCAGGGCAAGGCCGACGCCGAACCAGAGGTGACGACGCGTGATCACGCGGCGCGAGACGGCGTACGAGCCGACGACGAGACAGAGGAACGCGAAGGCGAGCGGACTGAAGCCGACGGTGAGGGCGGCGACGCCCGCAGCAAGCCGGAGTCGCCGGAGCTGCAGCAGCTTGAGCGTCGCGAGCATCGCGGTGAAGCCGAGCGAATACGCATAGAGCCCGGTGAAGAGCGGCGCCGCGGCGAGCACGCCGAACACGCGCGAAGGCCAGAGCGCGGCATTCCCCCACTCCCGCAGTGCGAGCGACGAGAAGAGCACGGTCGACCCGACGGCGGCGACGAAGACGAGCGGCAGGTTCCCGACGAGCGCCGCCGGCAGGTAGTAGAGGAGGCTGTACGACGCGAGCGGGTACGTCCCCGCGTACCAGAAGTTGTCCCAGACGAGCGCTCCGTCGCGGACGAGGAAGGTTCGGTAGAGGTGGACCGGCGCGTCGCCCGGGGCGGGCCCGACGGCATGGACGAGCGCCGCGAAGGCCGCGGTCAGCGCAGCACCGAGCAGCAGCTCGCGGCGGCGTGCCGGGCTCAACTTCTGGGCGAGGGCGACAGCGGTGGACGTCAAGGTGCCGTAGTGATTCTCGCAGCTGGGCGGAAGTAACCGGCCGGGGTACAACCGACATCCCGGCCGGTTCGACGCGCTTGGCCGACGGCGGGTGACTCCGCGCGTACAATGGCGGCGCCCGGCATCCGCCTCGGAGCTGGAGCGAGATCGTGATCGAACGAGTCCATGTCATCGGTTCAGGCCGCGTCGGTTCGGCCGCCGCCGCCCGCCTACGCGAGCGCGGCGTTGCCGTGGGCGACGACGACCCGGACGTCGTCCTCCTCTGCGTCCCGGATACGGCCATTTCGGACGCGTCCCGGTGCCTGGCACCGGGACGTGCCTGGGTCGGACACGTCTCAGGGGCGACACCACTCGCCGCGCTCGACCCGCACGCGCGCCGTTTTTCGCTTCATCCGCTGCAGACCTTCGATCGCAGCGGCGACCCAGCTCAGTTCGACGGAGCATGGGCGGCGGTCAGCGGCGAGACCGAGGAGGCGCTGGCGGTCGCGCGCGAGCTTGCCGAGATCCTCGGGCTACGTCCCTTCGAGCTCGCGGACGAGGACCGGACGCTCTACCACGCCGGCGCCGTGTTCGCCTCGAACTACCTCGTGACACTGCAGCGGGCGGCGACCCGGCTCGGCGTTCCGGCCGAGGGACTCGTGCCGCTGATGACGCGGACGATCGAGAACGGCTTCCAGCTGACGGGGCCCATCGCGCGCGGCGACTGGGCGACGGTCGAGGCGCACAAGCAAGCGATTCGGAGCCAGCGTCCCGAGCTCGAGGACCTGTACGAGACGCTCGCCGAAGCGACGGTGTCGCTCGCATGAAGGTGTTCCGCACGATCGCGGAGCTGGAGACGGCCCCCGGCACGGGGCTTGTGCCGACAATGGGAGCGTTCCACGACGGGCACCGCGCTCTCTTCCGTGCGGCGCGCGCGGAGAACGAGCGCGTCGTCGTGTCGCTCTATGTCAATCCGGCGCAGTTCGACGAGCGGGCCGACCTCGCCGCGTACCCACGTGACGAGGCGCACGACTTCGAGATCGCGGAGGCCGAGGGCGTCGACGTCGTCTTCGCCCCCAACCAGCTGTATCCGGAGGGCTTCGGGACCTGGGTCGTGCCGGAGGTGACTGGAGCCGAGGGCGCCGCTCGGGCCGGGCATTTCCGCGGCGTGGCGACCGTCTGCGTGAAGCTGTTCAACCTCGTCCGCCCGGAGCGCGCCTACTTCGGCCAGAAGGACGCGCAGCAGGTGGCGGTGATCCGCCGACTCGTTCGCGATCTGAACGTCCCCGTCGAGATTCGGGTCGTCGCGACGGTGCGCGACGCAGATGGCCTCGCCCTCTCCTCTCGCAACGTGCGCCTTTCGCCCGCGGAGCGGGAGCGTGCGCTCGGGCTTCCCCGGGGACTCGCGTCGGCCGCGGGCGAGCCCGATCCCGTCGCCGCCGCGCGTGCCTCGCTCAACGGCCTCGAACCCGAGTACATCGAGCTGCTCGACTTCGACGACGCCAAGCTCCTCGCCGCCGCGATCCGCGTCGGCTCCACCCGTTTGATCGACAACGTCCTCCTGGAAGGAGAGATCCGATGAGCATCCCCGCCGGCAAGCTGCATGTCCCCGAGCTGATCGCGATGAAGCAGCGCGGTGACAAGATCGTGATGGTCACGGCCTACGACGCGCCGGGCGCCCGATTCGCCGAGGACGCGGGCATCGACATGATCCTCGTCGGCGACACCGCAGCGATGGTCGTGCTCGGCCATTCGGGCACGACGTCCGTGACCATCGAGGAGATGCTTTTCCTGACGCGAACCGTCTCCCGCCAGGTGCATCGCCCGATCATCGTCGGCGACATGCCGTTCGGCTCGTACGAGACCTCCGACGAGGACGCGGTACGCAACGCCGTCCGGTTCGTCAAAGAGGGCGGCGCGGAAATCGTCAAGCTCGAGGGCGCCGGCCCGATGGTCTCGCGGGCGCGTGCGATCGTCCAGGCGGGCATTCCGGTCATGGGTCACGTCGGCCTGACGCCGCAGTCCGCGACCATGCTCGGCGGCTTCAAGACGCAGGGCCGCACCGCCGAGGCCGCGCAGCGGATCGTCGAGGGAGCGAAGGAGCTGGAGGACGCCGGCTGTTGCTCCCTCGTGCTCGAGGCGGTGCCGGCGCCGGTCGCAGCGCGGATCACCCGTGAGCTGTCGATTCCCACGATCGGAATCGGCGCCGGAGCGGATTGCGACGGCCAGGTGCTCGTCTACCACGACCTGCTCGGGCTCTCGGAAGGGCACCTCCCCCGCTTCGTGAAGCGATACGCGAATCTCTCAGCCGAGATCCGCGACGCGCTCACCGCCTACGCGACCGAGGTGCGGAGCGGAGCCTTTCCCGAGGAGGAGCACACGTACGCGATGCCCGCGGACGAGCAGGCGGAGTTCGAGGCCGCGACGAATCCCAAGTAACAGACTGTTACATGGCTCACGCAGCCCTGTCGGAGACGCTACCCAGCGGCTTTCCACGACACCTAGTAACAGTCTGTTACAAGGGAAGACAGCCCGGCTAGACAACCGTCGCGAGGACGACGAGGACCGGCAGGGCCGCCGCGAGCCCGACCGTGACGAGGCTTCGGCCCCAGCTCCAGCCGTGCACGCTGCGGACGCCGATGACGAGCAGGATCGCGCTCCACGCGAACGCGAAATAGATGACGTCGCCGAAGATCCTGTCTCCGGGCCCGTAGTCGTTGCCGCCGGTCCGGAAGAGGTTCTGGCCGTAGATCACGATTCGCACCGGCCAGACCGTGAAGAGCGAGAGTGCAAGCGGCGCGGAGGAAAGCGCGATCACGCTGCGCGCCCGCAGGTAGCTGCCCAGCCCGCCGAAGCGACGGGCCGCGCCGTACAGCAACCCTCCGCCGAGCCAGTACACGCCGACCGCGTAAGCGGCCCCACCGAGGAACGCCCAGACCGCGACGACGATCGGGGTGACGCCCTGGTGGTTCATCAGGGTCCGGCCCACGGGCGTGGCGAGGACTCCGGCAATGCAGGCGAGGCCGACAAGCGCGATGAGCGGCTCCTGCCGAGAGTCGGACGCCTCCTCAGAGTCGTCCCGCAACGAGACGAAGACCGCGCGCGGCGCCACGAGCACCGCCGGGGCGCGCAGCCACCAGCTCCGCTCCAGCGCCGAAGCGCGTGCCGCCCGAACAGCCACCGGATGGAGCGTAGCGCCGCTAATCCGCGGCGACGACGGCAAGCGCTTCGATCTCGAGCAGCAGCTCCGGCAGTGCGAGCGCCACGACCTGCACCGCGGTGCTTGCCGGTTTCTCCGCGCCGGGCATGAGGGTGTCCCGGACGGTGCGGATCTCTGCGAGGAAGCGGATCTCGGTCACGTAGTACGTGAGCTTCACGACGTCGTCGAACGTCGCGCTCTCGATCGCGAGACAACGACGCACGTTCTCGAACGCCTGCTCGGCCTGCTGCGCCGGATCTCCCAGCCCGACCACCTCGCCGGCCTCGTCGAACGCGACCTGGCCCGAGACCACGACGAGCCGCCCCGTCGCGCTGACAACGTGGGAGTAGCCGCGGCCCATCGCCGGCGCGACACCCACCGGCGCGAGTGTGTGGCGGATGTCGCTCACGCCGCGGCCACCGCCGGAGCCGGAAGGACGTTCCGCAGGAACTCGCCCGTGAAGCTGCCTTCGACGCCTGCGATGTCCTCGGGCGTACCCACCGCGATGAGCTCGCCGCCTGCCTCGCCGCCCTCCGGGCCGAGGTCGATCACCCAGTCGGCCTGCTTGATCACGTCGAGGTTGTGCTCGATCACGATCATCGTGTTGCCGCCGTCGACGAGACGCTGCAGCGTCTCGAGCAGCGTCTCGATGTCGGCGAAATGAAGACCTGTTGTCGGCTCGTCGAGGATGTAGAGCGTCTTCCCGGTCGCGACCTTGCATAACTCGGCCGCGAGCTTCACGCGCTGCGCCTCGCCTCCGGACAGCGTCGTCGCGGGCTGGCCGAGCTTGATGTAGTCGAGCCCGACGTCGTGCAACGTCTGCAGCCGACGCCGGATCTTCGGGATCTTGGCGAAGAAGCGCAGCGCCTCCTCCACCGACATCCCGAGCACGTCGGCGATCGACTTCCCCTTGAACCGCACCTCGAGCGTCTCGCGGTTGTAGCGCGCGCCCTTACAGGTCTCGCACGGGACGTAGACGTCGGGCAGGAAATGCATCTCGATCTTGATCTGCCCGTCGCCCTTGCACGTCTCGCAGCGTCCGCCGCGCACGTTGAAGGAGAAGCGGCCCGGCTTGTAGCCGCGCACCTTCGCCTCGGGCGTGAGCGAGTAGAGCTCGCGGATGTGCGTGAAGAGGTCGGTGTACGTCGCCGGGTTCGAGCGCGGCGTGCGGCCGATCGGCTTCTGGTCGATCTCGATCACCTTGTCGAAGACGTCGATTCCGTCCACGCCGCCGTGCAGACCCGGCTTGACGCGAGCGCGGTTGAGTCGGTTCGCGAGCGCCTTGAAGACGATCTCGTTCACGAGCGTCGACTTGCCGGAGCCCGAGACGCCCGTCACGCAGATGAACTTGCCCACGGGAAACTCGACGTCGATCTCCTTGAGGTTGTGCTGTGCGGCGCCGCGGACGAGGAACGAGCCTCGATCCTCCTCACGCCGCTGGGGCACCGCGATCGAGCGCTTGCCGGAAAGGAACTGACCCGTCACCGACTTCCCCACCCGCTCGACCTTCGCCGCCGGCCCTTCCGCCACGACCTCGCCGCCGTGCAGCCCGGCGCCCTGCCCCATGTCGACGAGCCAGTTCGAGCGGCGCATCATCTCCTCGTCGTGCTCGACGACGAGCACGGTGTTGCCGATGTCGCGCAGCCGCTCGAGCGTGTCGATGAGGCGGGCATTGTCGCGTTGGTGGAGGCCGATCGATGGCTCGTCGAGGATGTAGAGCACGCCGACGAGCTGTGAGCCGATCTGGGTCGCGAGCCGCAGCCGCTGCGCCTCGCCGCCCGACAGCGTCGCCGCCGCGCGGTCCAGTGTCAGGTAGCCGACGCCGACGTCGTTGAGGAAGGTGAGTCGCTCGCGGATCTCCTTCACGATTCGGTGCCCGATCAGCTCCTCGGTCGGCGTGAGCGCGAGCTCGTCGAGGAAGGCGAGTGCGCGCGTCACGGACATCTGCGTGAAATCGTGGATGGAACGGTCGCCGACGGTGACCGCGAGCACCTCGGGCTTCAGGCGTGCGCCCTTGCACACCGGGCAGGGCCGCAGCGACATGTACTCCTCGATCCGCTCGCGCTGGGTGGACGAATCCGTCTCCTTGTAGCGGCGCGCGAGGCTGGCGGCGATGCCGTCGAAGGCGAGCATGTACTGGCGCCGCCTCCCCATGCGATTGCGGTACTGGACGTAGATCTTCTCGCCGCCCGTCCCGTGTAGGAAGCGGCTCTGCTCCTCCTCCGTCAGCTCGGACCACGGCTTCGACGTGTCGATCTCGTAGCGGTCGGCGATCGCCTGGATCACCGCCTCGTAGAAGCCGGAGGAGCCGCCGACCGACCAGGGCACGAGCGCGCCGTCGTCGATCGAGACGGACGGATCGGGGACGAGCAGGTCGGGGTCGATCTCCTGCTGCGAGCCGAGGCCGGTGCAGCGCGGGCAGGCGCCGTGCGGCGCGTTGAAGGAGAAGATCCGCGGCTGCAGCTCTGCCAGCGAGACGCCGTGGTCGGGGCACGCGAAGTTCTCGGAGAAGAGGAGCTGCTCGCCCCCCTTGCCATTGGCACTGTCGACGAGGTCGACTGCGACCAGCCCCTCCGCGAGCGCCGCCGCCGTCTCGATCGACTGCGTGAGGCGCAGCCGCAGGTCGGCGCGCATCACGAGCCGGTCGACGACGACCTCGATCGTGTGCTTGTACTTCTTGTCGAGCTCGGGCACGCCCTCCTCGAGGACGTACTGCTCGCCGTCGACCTTGACGCGCGTGAAGCCCTCGCGCGTGAGGTCCTCGAAGACGTCCCTGTACTCGCCCTTGCGGTCGCGGACGACAGGTGCGTTGACCGTGAAGCGTGTGCCGTCCTCGAGCTTCAGCACCTGGTCGACGATCGCGTCGAGGCTCTGGCCGGCGATCGGCTTGCCGCAGATCGGGCAGTGCGGCCGCCCGACGCGCGCGTAGAGGAGGCGCAGGTAGTCGTAGATCTCGGTCACCGTGCCGACCGTCGAGCGCGGGTTGCGCGAGGTCGTCTTCTGGTCGATCGAGATCGCCGGGCTGAGGCCGTCGATGTGGTCAACGTCCGGCTTCTCCATCATCTGCAGGAACTGGCGCGCGTACGCGGAGAGCGACTCGACGTAGCGGCGCTGACCCTCCGCGTAGATCGTGTCGAAGGCGAGCGACGACTTGCCGGAGCCGGAGAGCCCGGTGATGCAGATGAGGCGGTTCCGCGGCAGGCGGACGGTGATGTCCTTCAGGTTGTGCTCGCGGGCGCCGTGGACTACGAGCTCGTCGGCAGCCATGTGGAGGGACATTCTACTGGCCGAACGGACGTTCGGGTGGCGCTACTTCCGTTGCTGGAGAAGCCGCGTGAGTCGCCGCGGCACCCAGTCGATCTCGAGCTCCCCCGCGACGACCGTGCCGTAGCCAAGGATCCGGCCGAGCATCGTTCGCTCGACCTCGAACACCGTGCCGCTGAGCGAGATCGACGCACTGCGGCGACTGAGGAAGCCGTGCTCGATGACGAGCGCGCTTCCGGTGACGGAGAGGTGCGTACGTTCCCAGCGCGCGACCGCGATCACGACGATCACCGCGGCCAGACCAAGGAGTACCGCCCCGGCCGCCGCGGTAGCCGTCCACGGCGCCCAGAGACACACGGCGCCCGCAAGCGCCAGGGTCAGCGCACGCGAGAGCGGCCGCGCAAGCGCGATCCCGTGACGGTGCGCCTCCAGAACCGGCGTATCCACGCTCGCTTCGTTCTAGTTCCGCCAGGGAATCCCTATGGAAATGAGTGGAACCGCACGCCGGGCCGCGACGGCAGCCCTCGTCGCGGTCGCGATCATCGTGGCCGCTCTCGCGCTCTGGAAGCTCCGGATCGTGATTGCGCTGCTCTTCCTCGGTTTCGTGATCGCCTCGGCCATGCGACCGAGCATCGAGTGGCTCAACCGCCGCTTCGGAATACCCCGCAGCGCGGGCGTCGTCATCCACTATCTCGGTTTCCTCGCTGCGATCGGGCTGTTCCTCTATCTGATCGTGCCCGTCGCGATTACGCAGATCGACCACGCGATCGGCGGCGAGGTGCCGACCTCGCAGGCGGAGCTTCATCACGCCGCCGTCCACTCGCACGGGATCCGGCATGAGATCCTCAGCGCAATCGACAAGCGGCTGCGGCAGCTCCCGTCCGGAACAAGCCTCCTCCACCCGGCGATCACCGTGACGAAGACGCTGTTCGAGATCCTCGTCGGGATCCTGTTCATGTTCTCCGTCGGCGCCTACTGGATCTTCGAGCGCGACGGGGCGATCGCGCTCGTCCAATCGTTCGTGTCGCGCAGGCACCGGCGCGTGACGCGCGACACATGGCTGTTGATCGACAAGAAGCTCGGCGCCTTCGTCCGCGGGCAGTTCCTCCTCGTCGTGATCGTCGCGACGCTGCTGTCGCTTGCGTTCTGGCTCGACGGCGAGCCGTACTGGCTCCTGCTGGGCTCCTTCGCGGGCCTCGTCGAGCTCGTGCCGATCATCGGGCCACTGACCGCCGGCGTGGCCGCGGTCGGGGTCGGACTGACCGCGAGCTGGACGGTCGCGCTCGGCGCAGGGATCGCCGTACTCGTCCTGCGTCAGCTCGAGGACTACATCATCAGCCCACGCGTCATGGGCCATGCGGTCGGGCTGTCGCCGCTCGTCGTTCTGGTCTCCGTGGTTGGAGTCGGCTACCTGCTCGGCGCGGTCTACGTTCTGATCGCGATCCCGATCGCGTCCGTCATCGCAACCCTCGTCGACGTCGTGGTTCGCGATCGCGACCCCGCAGAGGAGGAGTCACCAACAGTTCTGTTCGCCGGAACGGCCGAGGGGAAGAACTAGCCGGTACGGGGCTTGCGCCAGCGGCCGAACACCAATCCGCCCAACGTGAAGCCAAGCCCGAACGTGCCGAAGGCGAAGGCGCCGATAGCCGCCGCCTTGCGCGCGGTCGAAAGCCGCTGCCAGCGGCTGAGCGCTTCCTTCTCCTCGTGAGTCAACTCCTCGCCGCGCCTCTGCTTGCGCAGTGCACCGCCGGCGCGCAGCCCGACGTAGAGGTCGTCGAAGATCTCGGCGGTGTCTTCGCTCACTGCTTCCAATCTATAGCCTCGTTCGGTCGTGAATGCCAGGCTCCTCCATGTTTCCGACCTGCACGTGGGTACACATGAGGAGCAGGAAAGCGAGCGTGCGCTGGCGCGCCTGGTGGAACGGCTTCGACCGCAGCTCATCGTCGCTTCAGGCGATCTCGCGCACCGTGGCCGCCGTCAGCAGCTCGAGCGGGCAGCGGAGTTGCTGCGCTCGCTCGGGCCGCCGGTTCTCGCGGTGCCCGGCAACCACGATCTCCCCTACACGTTGGCGCGGTTCATGCGTCCGTGGGCGGAGTTCGAGCGGGTCTGGGAGACGACGGAGCCGACGGTCGCGTCGCCGGAGCTCCACGTCGTGGGGCTCAACTCGGCCCGGCCGTTCCGCCACCAGGGCGGCGCACTGAGCCGAGCGCAGCTCGAGGGGGCGTCCGAGCGCCTCGGCGCAGCGGCGCCGGGGGCCTTCCGTGTCGCCGTCCTCCACCACCACCTGCTCGGCGCGCCGTGGCGGGCGGCGCGCAAGCGTCCGGTCTCGCGGCGCAACCGCGTCCTCCGCGCGTTGGTCGATGCCGGCGCAGACCTCATCCTCGCCGGCCACATTCACCAGGCGGCTGTGAGTGAACGGCACGAGTTCGAGGTCGTCGGCGACGAGGTGCGCACAGCCGTGATCGCGATCGCGCCCGGGTTCGGCCAGCCGCGACCGCGACGGCTGGGAGAGGCTCGCGGGCTCCACCTCCACGAAGCGGACGGAGACGCGATCGTCGTCCGTACGTTCCGCTGGTCGCGCGGCGACTGGACACTCGGCGGTGAGCGCCGGTTCGTGCGCTAACGCGGCGGAAGCTGACGTGCACCAGGCCCCGTGAGCGGCCGGTGCTGCACGAAGCGCCTGTGGAGGTAGAGGAGGAGCGTCGCGGCGAGGATCGAGAAGATGATCCCGCCGGCGTGCCCGATCAGGATCCAGGCGATCACACCGCCCACGAACGAGCCTGCGAGACCGAGCCCGATCGTGGCGAGAATCCCCATCGGATCGGGCCCCGGCAGCGCCAGCCGCGCCAGCGCACCGACGATCAGGCCACTGAAGGCGAGCGCGAGGATGAACCAGAGCACCATCGTGTCGGCCCTTCTAGGCGCGCAGGCTTTCGAGCAAACGAGTGCGGGCTGCCGAGTACTCGGCCTCGTCGAGGACGCCCGAGTCGTGGAGCTCCTCGAGCAGTCCGAGGTAGTGGGCCGGGTTCTCGGTCGGAGGGCCGGCGGAATCGGTACGCATTGGTGCTCCGGGCGCCTGCGCCGTCCTCATCTGCTGGAGAGCGCCGAACGGCTCGATCCCGATCGAGTCGGGGTCGATGCCGGCCCGCTTCAGCCGTTCGCGGTACTGGTCGACGCCGAAGCCGCGCTCGGGGAAGCGGTAGGCGTCGGCACCCCAGAGCGCGCGCTTCTGGATCAAGCGCCGGTAGATGACCACGAGCGCCACGGCTGCGAAGAAGCTCGCGAGCGCGGACCAGGAGGCGGCGCCGCGCCCGCCGATGCCGAGCACGAGCCCGGTCCCGATCGCCGTCCCAGCGAGGCCGATGGCGACTGTGAGCCAGGGAGGCATAGGATCCGGCCCCGGCAGCGCGAAGCGCGCGAGCGCCCCGGTGACGAAGGCGATGAACACGGCTCCGATGATTGCTCCGACCATTTGCGGAGCGTAGCGGAGGGCCGTGAGGCCGCACTACGTGCGGATCGCTACGCGACGCGACTCGCTCAACCTTTTGATTGAACACCGATCTTTTCAGTGCTAGCTTCGGTGCCCGTCGACTCATGATCAGACGGTTCTCACCTTTCGCCGCTACCACGTTAATCGGCCTGGTGCTGATGCTGGGAGTGCCTGCAGCAGGCTCGGCGGCAATCCCCGACCTGCTGACTATCGACACCTACTCGACGGGGACGACGACCGCGACGGTCGAGGGCATCCTCAATCCGGAAAATCAGAGCACGACGTACGCAGCACAGTACGACCTCGAGAGCTCTGCCTGGTGTCAGACCGGGACCGGCTCACCGGCGCACACGACGGCTGGCACCGATCCGATCATCGTCGAGAACGCCGCCCAACCCATCAACATCAACCTCATCGGGCTCACGGAGGGCGCCGACTATTGCGCCCAGCTCACGGCGACGAACGGCGACGGGGAGACCGACGGCGGTCCGGTGTTTTGGAGGCAAGGCGCTCCGACCGTCGACACGAATGACGCTTCGCCGACCGGAAACTCGACAGCGACGATCGACGGCGACGTCAACCCGGCCGGAACCAACACCTCGTACGCAGCGGAGTACGACGTTGTCAGCTCCACCTGGTGCACGACCAATGGCTCGTCTGGCTCCCCCGCGCACACAACGAGCTCCCTAGATCTGGGCACGACTGATGGAAGCGTCTTCCATGATGTGGCGGTCGATCTGACCGGACTCAGCACCAACACGAGCTATTGCGGCGCGATCGTCGCGACGAATGTGGACGGGCTGGGGGAAGGCGAGCAGGTGTCCTGGAGCCAACCGGCCTCGGTGACGCTGACGGTAAACGTGTCCGGTTCGGGCACTGTGACGAGCAGCCCTGCCGGCATCAACTGCAGCACTTCCTTCTGCTCTGCGCCCTTTGCCCAAGGGACGCAGGTGACTCTCACCGCCACTCCTGCTCCCGGGTCCCTTTTCAGCGGGTGGCACTTCTTTGGCTGCACCGGCGTGGGTCCGTGCACCATCTCAATGAACATTGACCAGGATGTCGTGGTTCACTTCGCCACGCTTCCACCGTCGGGGCTGGGGTCTGTCTCTGTGGGGATTATGGGCGGTTCAGGAACTGTCACGAGCGCCCCCGTTACGGGTGTCCCTGCCGGGATCGCCTCCGAGATCAACTGCACGTCAGATGTCGCAGGCAGCATCACAGCCAGCTCGACTTGCGAGGTCGGGCTTCCCGCAGGCACGCAGGTGACGCTCACGGCAAGCCCCGATATCCACCTCGGGGCTGCGTTCGCCGGTTGGTCAGGGGGAGTATGCGCCGGTACAAGCACCTGCTCGGTCACCGTCATCGGAGGGGCGCGCACAAGCGTCACGGCAAATTTCACCCAAGGGGCTCCACCGCGCTGCACCCTCAAGCCGAATCCGAAGGTCGCGCTAAAGGGACCGAGCGCCGGAAGGGTGTCTCTGAACATCAAGTGCGATCAAGACCTGACGTTCTCGCTCGGCGCCAACGTCACCGTGAGGTGGCACACCACGGACAAGAAGAACCCCCGGAGGACAACGACCCACACCTGGCGCCTTACGGGTCGTCGCGGCACGGCCACACTCGGAACGGCGAGGACACTGACGATGCAGTTGCCGAAGGCTGCTCTCGCTCGGTTGAGGGAGAAGCACCTCTCCGCTTCCGTCGTCTTCGCGCTGAACGTGATGAACGTCAACGGCGGCCAGACCCAAATCACTCGCTTGAAGTTGAAATAAGCGTTTGAAGCGGCTGGCTAGGCCGCGGTCTGCTCGAGGGACTGCAACTCGCGCCGCAGGTCCTTGACCTCGTCGCGGAGCTTCGCTGCATATTCGAAGCGGAGCTCCTCGGCGGCGAGGTACATCTCCTCCTCGAGCGTGACGACGAGCTTCTCGAGCTCCTCGCGCGACATCCCTTCGACCTTCGTCGCCCCCCGCCGGCGCCGCGTCGGCACCGTCGGCGACTCGAGCTGGAGCAGCTCGGCGATGTCCGAGACACCCTTCGCGATCGTCTCCGGCACGATCCCGTGCTCCTCGTTGTACGCGCGCTGGACGGCGCGCCGCCGGTTCGTCTCGTCGAGCGCCTGCACGATCGCCTCGGTCTGCTTGTCGGCATACATCAGCACCTTGCCGTTGACGTTTCGCGCCGCGCGGCCGATCGTCTGGATCAGGCTCGTCCGCCCGCGCAGGAAGCCCTCCTTGTCGGCGTCGAGGATCGCGACGAGTGACACCTCCGGCAGGTCGAGCCCCTCGCGCAGGAGGTTGACGCCCACGAGGACGTCGAACTCGCCGAGCCGCAGGTCCCGAATGATCTGGATCCGCTCGAGCGTGTCGATCTCGGAGTGGAGATAGCGCGCCTTCACGCCGGACTCGAGCAGGTAGTCAGTGAGATCCTCGGCCATCTTCTTCGTCAGCGTCGTCACAAGCACGCGCTCGCCCGCCGCCTCCCGCGCGCGGATCTCGCCCAGCAGGTCGTCGATCTGGTTCTTCGTCGCCCGCAGGTCGACGTCGGGATCGACGATCCCGGTCGGCCGGATCAGTTGCTCGGCGACGACGTCCGAGTTCCGGAGCTCGAACGACCCCGGAGTCGCGGAGACGAAGACGAGCTGAGGCACCTTGCGGAGGAACTCGTCGAAGCGGAGCGGCCGGTTGTCGAGCGCCGACGGGAGCCGGAACCCGAAGTCGACGAGCGTCTGCTTGCGCGAGCGGTCGCCCTCGTACATCCCGCCGAGCTGCGGCACGGTCTGGTGCGACTCGTCGACGAAGACCACGAAGTCGCTGGGGAAGTAATCGAGCAGCGTGAACGGGTGCGTCCCGGCTGCGCGCCCCTCGAGGATCCGCGAGTAGTTCTCGATCCCGTTGCAGAAGCCGAGCTCTTTCAGCATCTCGAGGTCGTACTCGGTGCGCTGCCGGATCCGGTGCGCCTCCAGCAGCTTCCCCTCCTCCTCGAAGGCGGCGACCTGCTGCTCGAGCTCGTGGCGGATCTCGTCCACCGCGCGCTCGACGGTCGGCTGGGAGGTGACGTACTCCGTCGCCGGCCAGATCGAGAGGTTGTCCAGCTTCGCGAGCACCTCGCCCGTGAGCGGATCGAAGTGCGTCATCCCCTCCACCTCGTCGCCGAAGAACGAGATGCGGTACGCCGTCTCCTGGTTCGCCGGCTGAACCTCGACCACGTCGCCCTTCACGCGGAAGCGGCCTCGGCCGAGCATCGTGTCGTTGCGGACGTACTGCGAGTCGATGAGCTTCCGCAAGAGGAGGTCGCGGTCGTGCTCGGCGCCGACCTCGACGTAGATCATCCGCTCGCGCCATTCCTCCGGCGAGCCGAGCCCGTAGATGCACGAGACGGATGCCACCACGACGACGTCGCGGCGCGTGAAGAGCGACGACGTCGCGGCGAGCCGCAGCCGCGCGATGTCGTCGTTCCGCGACGAGTCCTTTTCGATGTAGAGGTCGGCCTGCGGGACGTACGCCTCCGGTTGGTAGTAGTCGTAGTAGGAGACGAAGTACTCGACGGCGTTGTGTGGGAAGAACTCCCGGAACTCGTTGCAGAGCTGTGCGGCGAGCGTCTTGTTGTGGGCGATCACCAACGCCGGCCGGCCGGTCTTCTCGATCGTCCAGGCCATCGTCGCCGTCTTGCCGGTGCCGGTCGCGCCGACGAGGGTCTGGAAGCGCTCGCCGGCGAGAATCGCCTCGCCGAGCTTCTCGATCGCCTGCGGCTGGTCTCCCGTCGGGGCGTAGGCGGAGGTTGTGCGCAGCTCGGCCATGGGCACAGGGTATCCGTGTCGGGCAGGCCTCCTTACGGCGCGTATGCGGTGCTGATGGCCGCGTTCGCCGGCGGACTAGCGGGCGCCGGTGCGCTTGCCCGCGTGCTCGACCGCGACCCGTACGAGCACACGACGCTCGACCTCGCAGCGCTTGCGCTCGCGACGTTCAAGGCGGCGCGGACGCTCTCGGACGACGAGGTGACAAGCTTTCTCCGCGAGCCGTTCGTCGAAGGCCGCGCGCACGAAGGCGGAGAGGATCCGCGTGAGACCGGCGGGATGCGGCAGGCGATCGGCGAGCTCGTGACCTGCAGCCGTTGCATCGGCACGTGGATCGCGGCGGGCCTGGGCGCGACGCAGATCATCGCGCCGCGCTTCGGGCGCCTGCTCACATGGACACTCGGCGCCGCCGGGCTCAACGACTTCCTCCAGGCGAGCTTCGCGGCGCTCGCCAACAAGTCGAATGAGCTCGAGCAGCGGGCGGATCAGTAGCCCAGCTGGGACGCGTACGCGCGGCGGTAGATCTTCTTCAGCCGCTCGACCTTCTTGACGTAGTCGCGGGTCTCCTCGAACTGGATCCCCTGGTGCTCGCTCTGCCAGTGGTCGACGTTCTCCTCCCCGGCGTTGTAGGCGGCGAGCGCGAGCCGCTCGTTGTCGTGGTAGTGGTCGAGCAGGTGCCGGAGGTACCACGCGCCGTAGCGGACGTTGATCTCCGGGTTCGTGAGGTCGGACAAGCGGAAGTGGTGGCCGCCGGTGTAGAGCGCAATCCCCTTCGCCGTGGCCGGCGTCAGCTGCATGAGGCCGACGGCGCCGGCGCTCGAGTGCGCGTCCGGGTTGAACTTGCTCTCCGCCTCGATCACCGCGGAGAGCAGCGCGGGGTCGAGGTCGTAATGGCCGGCATGCCCACGGACGATCGCCGAGTAGCGCAGCGGATACCAGAGCCGCGCGTACCACGACGGCTCGGTCTTCTGCAGGTACAGGAACACGGCGACCGCAGCGAAGAGAACAGCGCCCGCGGCGATCCAGCGTCTCAGGACGGGGGTCGTAGCTCCTCCACCACTCCGGCGACGAAGGCGTCGAGCTTCTCGAGCGTTCCGTCGTTCACGTAACAGAAGTCGGCCCGCCGCATCTTTTCCTCTTCGGGCACCAGTCGACCTTCTCTCTCGGAGAGGGCGCCACGCCGCGCCTCCCGCACCTCGCGCGGTGCTGTTACGACGACGACGAGGTCGAAGCGCTCCTCGCCGCCTGTCTCGAAGAGGAGCGGGATCTCGGCGACGGCCACGTCGGCTGTCTGCTCCGCAAGCCATTCGTCGGTGGCGGCACGCACCCGCGGATGGAGCTCGGCTTCGAGCCAGGCGAGCTCCGCGCGGTCGGCGAAGACGATGCGACCGATTTCCTCGCGGTCGACCTCGCCGTCGCGGAACACACGCTCGCCCCAGCGCTCCCTCAGGGCCGCCTGCAGCCCCTCGTCCTCGCGATAGAGGCGGTGGACGACGTCGTCGCTCGAGATGACGGCCGCACCGTGTCGCTCGAACGAGCGGAGCGCCTCGCTTTTTCCGGCCGCGATGCCGCCCGTGAGCGCGACCGCGAGCGGTCGCTGCACGACTACTCGGCCGGAGCCTCGTCGGAGGCTTCGGCTTCGGGCTCCGCCTCGGGCTCGGCCTCGGCGGCCGGCTCCTCGACGGTCGGCTCCTCGGCTGCAGGCTCTTCCTCGGCTGCGGGCTCTTCCTCGGCTACCGGCTCCGCCTCGGCGACCGGCTCCGCCTCGGCGACCGGCTCCGCCTCGGCGACCGGCTCCGCCTCGGCGACCGGCTCCGCCTCGGCGACCGGCTCCTCGACCACGGCCTCTTCGACCGCGGGCTCTTCGAGCTCGGGCTCCGTCGCGATGTCGGCGACCGGCTCCTCGGCCACTGCCTCCTCCTCCGTGGCAGGCGCCGGCTCGAGCGTCTCGGCGGCCGGAACCTCGTCGGCGAAAACCTCGTCGGAGAGCCCGAGCGCGGGCGGCTCCGCTTCCTCGCCGGGCATCGGCTGCACGGGCATCCCGTCCTCGACCCGCTTGAGCGAGAGCGAGAGGCGCCGCCGCTCGGCGTCGACCTCGAGGATCCGGACGTGAACCTTGTCGCCCTGCGAGACGATCTCGCGCGGGTTCTCGACGTGGTGCTGCGCGAGCTCGGAGATGTGAACGAGCCCCTCGACGCCCGGCAGGATCTCGACAAAAGAGCCGAAGGTGACGACCTTCGTGACGGTGCCCTGCACGACGTCGCCTTCCTGGTAGCTCTCGAGCACCTGCTGCCAGGGGTCGGTCTGCGTCTGCTTGAGGCCGAGCGAGATGCGCTGCCGCTCGCGGTCGATGTCGAGCACCTGGACCCTGACCGTCTGCCCGATATCGAGCACCTCGGACGGATGGTTGACGTGGCT
This sequence comes from Gaiellaceae bacterium, assembly GCA_045805965.1. Taxonomy (GTDB): domain Bacteria; phylum Actinomycetota; class Thermoleophilia; order Gaiellales; family Gaiellaceae; genus Palsa-739. The sequence continues at coordinate 52,799 of JBJMKF010000017.1, read as the reverse complement.
CCACGAAAGCTCGGAGATGTGGATGAGGCCGTCCATCCCGTCGAGGTCGACGAAGGCGCCGAAGTCGACGATGTTGGAGATCGTGCCCTCGACGACGTCGCCCGGATTGAGGCGGTCGAGGATCCGCTGCCGCTGCTCCTTGCGCTCCTCCTCGAGCACGGCGCGGCGCGAAAGCACGACGTTGTTACGCGAGCGGTTGAGCTCGATCACCTTGCACAGGAGCTCCTGGCCGAGGAACTCGTCGAGGTCCTGCACGCGGCGGATGTCGACGAGGGACGCAGGCAGGAATCCACGCACGCCGAGGTCGAGAATGAGGCCGCCCTTGACGACCTCGATCACGCGGCCGTTGACCGGTTCGCCCTTCTCGTGGGCGCCCTCGATCGCCTTCCACGCGAGCTCGAAGCGCGCCCGCTTCTTCGAGAGGATCAACCGTCCTTCGGTGTCCTCCTTCGTGAGCACGAGCGCAGCGATGTCGTCGCCGACCGAGACCTCGTCCTCCGGGTTGATCGAGCGCCTGATCGACAGCTCGGAAACCGGGATGACGCCCTCCGACTTGTAGCCGATGTCGACGAGCACCTCGTCCTTGTCCACGCGGACGACGGTGCCGTTCACGACCTGCCCCTCCTCGATCGTGGGGAAGGTGGACTCGTAATCCGGGACGAGCTCGCCGCTCTCGGGGTCGGTCGTCCAGACGCCCTCTTCGAGGCGTGGGTCGTTGATGGTCTCGTTGGGCATGCGGCCGGTCAATATAGCTCGGTCGTCCGTGGCTCGGGGCTAGGCTGGCCGCATGGAGGAGCGGTATCCCGTCGGCGCGACAGCCTCGTGCGCTGTACACGTTCTGCGGCACGACAACGGCGGAGACGGCTACGGAAGCTGGTCGGCGACGATCGGCCTCCGCAGCGGAGAGGCGACGATCCGGGTGCCGGGGCATTACGCGGGCGTCCTCGCGGAGCGTCTCGGCAGCGCTTCCGAACGCTTCGCACCGGGTCGGCGGCTCGCGCGGGACGAATATCTCGACATTACGGCGCTCGCAACCGACGACGTCGAGACGATCGGGCTTTCCTCCACTGCGCGCTCGCCCGTGCGTGTGACGATCGAGGTGCCACTCGAAGAGGCGGACGCGCTCGCGTTGCTCCTCGCCGAGGCGCAGCGGCTGATCGACACCCTCCGGCAGGGGCTCGGCATGGTCCCGGACTCGCTGCCCGAGGTCCTGTGAGCCGCCGGAGCGGAAAGTGAGCGCCTTTCTGGACTACTGCACCGCGGGTGCGAGGGTCGCGGAGCGCTCCCTGGCGCAGCGGCCGAGGCTCGGCCGCGAGGAGCGGCTCGTGTTCGTCGTGGGCTGCCCGCGCTCGGGGACGACGTTCCTCGGCCGAGCGATCGGCGGTCTGCCCGGCTTCGTCGACTTCGGTGAAGTGACGCCGTGGAAGGCGGCGCTGCCGACCGGTCCCTCGGCCGACGAGCTGCGCCGGATTCTCGAACGCATCAGGCGCATCGGCCTTGCCAGGGGACTGCGTGGCGTCGAGCAGACGCCCGAGACCGCGCACGTGCTCGGCCCCGCGCTCGAGGCATATCCCGACGCGCTCTCCGTGCACACGGTGCGCGACGGCCGCGACGTCGTCTGCTCTCTCCTCGAGCGCGGCTGGCTCAACGCGGACAGGGACGGGCGGGACGACGCCCGGCTCGACTACGGAGCGGAGCCCCGCTTCTGGGTCGAGCCCGAGCGGCGCGGCGAGTTTGCCCAGGTCAGCGACGCCCGCCGCTGCGCGTGGGCATGGCGGCGCTATGTCGAGGCCGTGCGCGCGGCCAATGCGGGCGACCGCTTGCTCGAGGTGCGCTACGAGGGCCTCGCGAGTGTCGCGGATCAGCTCGCCGAGTTCCTCGGCGCGAACGTGACCTCGACCCACCGGGCGCTCGACCGCTTCCGCGACTCGTCGATCGGCCGCTGGAAGAAGGAGCTCCTGCCCGAGCAGCTGGCCGACGTCGAGGCGGAGGCTGGTCCGCTCCTCCGCGTGCTCGGCTACACATAACCCGTACTGCGTCCTCATACGCGCCTAACACGACTCTCGCTACTCTCGGCGCCATGGTGTTCACCTGGATCGAAATCGTCTTGCTGTACGCGCTCGGGATGGGCTTGTTCTGCTGGCTGGGCGGCCTTTCGTCCGCCGCTGACGCGTTCTCCCGCTGGGGTCGCGCAGCGGCAGAGCGCCGCCTCCGCGAAGCCTCGTCGAGCTCCTAGCGCCCGCCGCCGTCTAGTTCGGCGTTGGCGTTGACTCGGCCTCTGCGGGCCGGAAGAATCACCACGACCTACGAAACCCGGGGAGGGCATCATGTCGTGGAAGATCGCGGCTCCTACTTTGAGACGTGCTCGTGCGACGTCGTCTGTCCGTGCACGGCGTCCCTAGCGCTCGGCGCGACCCAGGACTACTGCCGCGTGGTGCTCGTCTTCCATGTCAAGGACGGCGAGGTCGAAGGTGTCGACGTGAGTGGTCTCACGGTCGCTGCGGTCGCCGAGACGCCAAAGGTCATGACGGACGGGAACTGGCGCCTTGGTGTGTTCATCGATTCCGCCGCGTCCGACGAACAGGCGGAGAAGCTCGGCGGCGTCTTCTCGGGCGCGTTGGGCGGCCCGATGGAGGCGCTTGGTCCGCTGGTCGGCGAGAACCTCGGAGTCGAGCGAGCGGCGATCGAGGTGCACGAGGACGGCCTGACGCACTCGGTGAAGATCGGCGACGCCGTCGACTTCGAGGTCGAGGACGTCGTCCCGTTCGGCGTCGAGAGCGGTCAGCCCGCCCGCCTCGTCGGGATCTTCCACCCCGCGGGGTCCGAGCTGACGATCGCTCGTGCCACGCGCTCGAAGATCGACGCTTTCGGCATCGCCTACGAAGGGAAGGCCGGGTTCTCGAACCGCGTTCGCCTGGGCCGCGTGAGCTCCCTCGAGCTGGATGCCCTCGCCGCGGCGCGCGCCCGGCTGGGGCTGGTCGCGCTCCTCGTCGGGCTGGCGGCGCTCGCGTGGTGGTCGACCGTTCGCGCGATGTCGGGGATGGGCGCGAACCCTGGCGCCGACCTCGGGACGCTCGGCTGGTTCATCGGCGTCTGGGTCGTGATGATGGCCGCCATGATGCTGCCGGCGGTCTCGCCGACCGTCGCTCTCTACGCGCGGATGACTCGCCAGCGAGGCCTTCCCCGCCCCATCGCCTTCACGGCCGGCTATCTCGTCGTGTGGGGCTCAGCGGGCGTGGCCGCATATGCGCTCTATGCACTCGCGCGACACGCTCTCAGCAGTCAGCTCGCGTGGCACTCCGGCGGGCGCTGGCTGGCCGGCTCCGTGCTCGCAGTCGCCGCCGCCTACGAGCTGACGCCGCTGAAGGACATCTGCCTCAGCAAGTGCCGGAGCCCGTTCGGCTTCCTCCTCGGAACATGGCGAGAAGGCGTCCGAGGCGCCTTCGCGATGGGATCGAAGCACGCCGCGTGGTGCCTCGGCTGCTGCTGGGCGCTGATGGCGGCACTGTTCGCGCTCGGAGTGATGAGCATCCTCTGGATGGCCGTCGTCGCCGGCCTGATCACCGTCGAGAAGGTCGTCCCGTGGCGGCGGGTCGCGGTCTGGTCGACGACCCTGCTCCTGCTCGTACTTGCCGTCGGCGTCCTCGCTGCGCCCGGGTCGCTTCCCGGGTTTGTCGTCCCGAGCGGCAGCATGGGCGGGATGTAGCGCATCGACCGGCGCGAGTTCCTGGAGCGGGCAGCCGGTATCGCGCTCGGCGGAGGGGCCGTCGGCGCGCTCTCCGGCTTCCGGCTCGACGCCGCGAGTGGACCGTTCCGCGAGCTTGCGCGCGAGATCGAGGGGACGGTCGTCACGCCGGCGAGCTCGGCGTACGGACGGGACAAGGTGCTCGTCGACGGCCGCTTCGACCGCGCGCATCCGCAGGCGATCGTGTACTGCGAGTCGGCCGTGGACGTCGAGAAGACGGTGCGCTGGGCGCAGAAGCACGCGATTCACATCGTCGCTCGCTGCGGCGGCCACTCCTATGCCGGCTACTCGACTACGAGCAAGGGCGTCGTCGTGGATGTGTCGCGGATGAACCGCGTGCATGTGCACGGCGGCATTGCGACGGTCGGCGCCGGAGCCCGGCTGATCGACGTCTACGGCCGGCTGACGCCGCTCGGCTTGACCATCCCTGCCGGCTCGTGCCCGACGGTCGGCATCGCGGGCCTCGCGCTCGGCGGTGGCGTCGGCTACGCCGGGCGCAAGCTCGGCCTGACGTGCGACAACCTCGTGGGCCTCTCGCTCGTCACCGCCCAGGGGAAGCTCGTCGAGTGCGGCCCACATGAGAGCGGCGATCTCTTCTGGGCCTCTCGCGGCGGGGGCGGAGGGAACTTCGGGATCGCCACGAGCTTCCGCTTCCGGACGCACACGGTCGGGAACGTCGCGTACTACCAGGTCGTCTGGCCGTGGACGGACGCTGCTCGCGCGACCCGTGCCTGGCAGGCGCTTGCGCCCCACGCTCCGGACGAGCTCTTCTCGGCGCTCTACATGTCGACGAGCGGAGCCCGCGGCGCGGGCACCGTGCCGTTCCTCAGCTCCGGCGGGCAGTACTTCGGCAGCGAGACCGCGCTCAGGTCGCTCATCGCACCGCTCGTTGCGACGGGAACGCCGACCCGCGTCACGGTCGGAACGCTCACCTACCTCGACGCGATTCAGCACTGGGCCGGTTGTCATCCGATCGAGCAGTGCCGCGTCGTCGGGCATTCGCGGTTCAAGAGCAGGTCGGACTACATCGACGCGCCCCTCTCGAACGCGGCAATCGGGACGCTGCTGGCGGGCATCGAGGCGAACCAGGCCAGCAGGTCACTCGGCGGCGCGGCGCTCATCTTCGACGCATCCGGCGGCGCGATCAACCGCGTCCACGCAGGCGAAACCGCCTTCGTTCACCGGAACGCACTCTGCTCGATCCAGTACTTCTCGAGCTGGGTCGGCGCCCGGGCCGGCGACCTGCACTGGAACCGCACGCTCTATGCCGAGATGCGTCCGTACGTCTCCGGATTCGCCTACCAGAACTACATCGATCCGGATCTCAAGTCATGGCAGCACGCGTACTACGGCGCCAACCTGCGGCGCCTCTCGACGGTGAAGCGGAAGCACGACCCGCACAATGTCTTCCACTTCGCCCAGAGCATCCCGACGCGGGTGTGAGAGCGCTCGCGTGGGCCAGTGCTCCGGAATGACCTCCTGACGGGTGAGACAGGGTCGATCCTTCATCGAACGCTAACGGCCGGTAGCTAGCTTGGCCCGATGTTGCGCGTGGAACGGCACCGGCTCGGTCCACGCGTCTACTTGTACGGCCTCCGCATCCACGAGTTCGCCCTGGGATTCGGCGTGCTTGCAGTACTCCTCGTTGGCGGATCTACCGAACTCTGTGACCTGACGCGTCGCACCGAAGTCGCGGCCCTTTTCGGTACCTGGCTCATCGGCAAGGACTGGCGCGACCTCTTTCCGTCGAAGCGGAACACCTCGGCCTGGGGCCTCCTCCCACACCGCGTCCCGCGCGACCAGAATTCACTGGATCGACACCGTCCGGACTAGAGCGCGCCCGCCTGGGCCTAGGCCATGTTCCGGAATGATCCCTGAAACGCTCGGTGTGATTCTGCAGGTGCAGCAGGGGCATTTACTGAGGAGTGCCACGCGTGCTCCTGCTGCTCGCCGTGTGCGGACTTGCTCCGACTGCGTGCAGTTTCGTGAACAGGGTGCAGCGAGACGAGACGGCGGCGCGCCCATCCCCGCATGCAACGGCTGTTGCTCCCTCGGCGCAGGCGTTACGGACCTGTGTAGACCGCTGGAACCAAGACAGAATGGTCAGCTGGGGGTCGAGGTCGGTGAGGATCGCGATCCGCGGGCTCGATGCTCGCGAACGGCCCCTCCTGACGGAGCCCCATCCCGAGCGGCGAGTGTGCACGCTTTCGCTCGCGGACAGGCCGGGAGACAACACCTGGATCTGCCAGATCGGTAACTCGGGCGGCTACTACTGCCCCCTTATCACGTCCGACGGAATGCCCCTGCTCCGGAACCCGAACGGCAGGACTGACCGCCGGGGCGTCCTGAAGCTCGACGTTCCGTTGCAGGGAACGCACGCAACGCCGGCGCTCCCCTGGCAGCGGCACTATCGACACTTGGACGGGCTTATTCTGCCCTGGACGCGTACGGGGAAGTTACGTACGGGGCTTCGCTTCGATGTGACCGAACGGGGCCCGTGTGTGCACTTCGTCGAGCAGATAGTCCCGCGATCTGCGGTCCGCTGCATCGATGGTCGCACGAGAGCGTTCAGCGATTCGTGCTTTCCGCAGCGGCGTAGCTTCCGGTCCGGCGACCTGGCGGCCTGCGGCGCGCCAGCAGACACCAGCTTCACCCGCTGGCGGATCACCGGTCGATGACGCTTTTCAGGAACAGCAGTCGCCTGGGCCAGTGTTCCGAAATAACCCCTGAGGCCGCGGGCTGCTCTACGATCCTCCCGGATGGACGACGAGCTGCGCCGCGCCGCCGACGCCGACGTACCTCGGACGCGACCTACGCAGCCGAAGCTGCTTGTGTGACGTTGGACGCGCGCAGCGCGTGGCATGTCTCGCTCGGGGCTGGGCCAGTGCTCCGGAATCACCCCTGAGCGCTACGCGCCGCAGCGATCTACCCGAGGCCCGCAGTACGTGATGTGGGTAAGCGAGTCGGTGATGACTCCATGTCGGAGCCGGAGCGTGCCCAACTGCCCGATCCGTATCGGGGCGTGCGAAAGGGTGTGGTGCGAGTCGCGAATGGCGGTGATCCGGATTCGCGCGTCGGCGGTCGCCTCGGATCCGCTCACACTGATTACGTCAAAGCGCAACGTGGCGTTATACGGCGGCCTATTGAAGTACGTCCGCGTGGACTCCAGGCCACTCCCGGATCGATGAATGTTGAGGCCACGGCCATGGCCCCACCAGGACCCGGCGAATGTGCTGAAGCTGGCGCGGCTGCTCGTGCCGAATTTGCCAGCACTTCCCGAGCCGTGATCACGAGCGAGAGCAAATAGTGCGAAGCAGACACACAAAACGACGGCCAATGCCAGCGCGCTCGCGAGCGGATTCTTAACGCTGCTTCGGGTGCCGCGGCTCGTGGCGAGAGCGGACGGACTGTTCGCCATGCGCCGAGAATGACACGCAACTCGGCCAGGCGACAGCTGCCAAGCGGCAACGCGCTCGCTTGGGCCAGTGTTCCGCAATGACGCCTGAGTCGGGGAGCGCGAATGGCAGTTGGATGCCCGTGGAACGGCGACTCGACCGGCCCCGCGAAGGGTAGGCGCAGACAAGAATGACGCGATGCATGCGACCGAAGTGGAACGTGCGATCACCGCGACGACAGCGCTCATCTCGGAGCTCGGCCTTGTCGTCGGTGAGGCGAGGATCGTCGGCAACTCGAACAAGCTCGGCCTGCGGCTACTCCCTTGCGATGTCTTTGCCCGAGTGGCGTTCTCGGCCCACGAGGCGTTCCAGTTTGAGATCGAGATCGCACGGCGGCTCACCGAGATCGGAAGCCCCGTTGCGAGTCTCGACACGCGTGTTGAGCCGTGCGTCTTTGAGCGAGACGGGTTCGCCTTCACGCTGTGGCGGCACTACGAACAGCCGGGTATCGATCCTTCGGCAGCGAGCTACGCGAAGGCGCTTGAGGGGCTGCATGCAGGTATGGCGCAGCTCGACGTCGTTGCGGCGCACTTCAGCGACCGCGTCAGCGAAGCCCAGCGGCTCCTCAGAAGCGATGAGAGAACGCCACGGCTCGAAGACACCGACCGCGAGCTTCTGCTCGAGACGCTACGGAGCTGCGGCAGCAGGATCTACGAGCGATCCTCACACGAGCAATTGCTGCATGGCGAACCACACCCAGGAAACGTCCTGAGCACTGCGGCAGGGTTGTTGTTCATCGATTTCGAGACGTGTTGCCGCGGGCCTGTCGAGTTCGATCTCGCACACGTCCCGGAGGCCGTCTGCGAGGCCTACTCCGGAGCGGATCCCGAACTGATTCAGGAGAGCCGACGCCTCGTCTTGGCAATGGTCGCGGCGTGGCGCTGGGATATCGATGACCAGTTTCCCAGTGGCGCGAGAGCTGGTCGAGCGCTACTCCGCGCACTGCGCGCCGGACCGCCGTGGCCGACGCTCGACGTCGTGATGAACCAGGAGACGTAACGACGTCGACGCGCGGTGCTGTGAGGGCGTGCCGAGAATCGAGACTCTCGAATGGGCGAGCGTCCTTACGCCTGAGGCGTCGGCTAACTCTTCGCGTCAGCCCAGGAGTCGCCGGCGCCCACGTCTACGGCGAGCGGCGGGTCGAGTGGATACGCCGAGCACATCTCCGCGCGGACCAGCTCCTTCACCGCCGACGTCTCCGCGTCGGGGGCCTCGAGCAGCAGCTCGTCGTGCACCTGGAGAACGAGCCGGGCGCTCCTTCCCTCCGCGCGCAGCCGTCGCTCGATCGCGACCATCGCGACCTTGATGATGTCCGCGTTCGAGCCCTGCATCACGAAGTTGACGGCGACGCGCTCGCCGAACGCGCGCGTCGCGCGGTTTCGCACCCGCAGCTCGGGCACCGGTCGGCGCCGGCCGAGGAGGCTCGTCACGTAGCCGTCGCGCTCTGCCTGCTCGATCGTGCGAGAGATGAAGTCCTGCACGAGCGGGAACCGGGCGAGGTAGGCGTCGATGTAGTCCTGCGCCTGCTCACGCGGGATCTCGAGGTTCTCGGAGAGGCCGAACGCCGAGATCCCGTAGACGATCCCGAAGTTGATCATCTTCGCGATCGACCGCTCGCCGGATGTCAGCTTGGCCGGGTCGACGCCGAGTACCTCGGCGGCCGTCGCGGTGTGGATGTCCTCCCCGCGCTCGAACGCCTCGCGCAGCTTCGGCTCGCCGGAGACGTGCGCGAGGATCCGCAGCTCGATCTGCGAGTAGTCCGCGGAGATGAGCCGCGCGCCCGGCTCCGCGACGAAGGCGGAGCGGATCTCGCGGCCGAGCTCGGTGCGGATCGGGATCGCCTGGAGGTTCGGGTTCGTGGTCGAGAGGCGTCCGGTCGCGGCAACGGCCTGGTTGAAGGTCGTGTGCAGGCGGGCGTCCGGGCCGAGGAGGGACGGCAGCGGCCGGAGGTACGTGTTGAGGAGCTTCGAGAGCTCCCGCCACTCCTCCACCACGGCGACGATGTCGTGCTCGGCGCGGATCGCCCGCAGCACCTTCGCGTCGGTCGAGTAGCCGGTCTTCCCCTTGCGCCCCGCGGTCAGCGCGAGCTTCTCGAACAGGATACGACCGAGCTGCTGCGGCGAGCCGAGCACGAACTCCTCGCCCGCCAGCTCGTAGGCGCTGGCCTCGAGCTCCTCGACGCGGTCGGCCAGGCGCGCCGTGATCTCGCCCATCCGGTACGAGTCGATCGAGACGCCGGCCTCCTCCATCGCGCGCAGAACGCCGACGAGCGGCATCTCGACGTCGCGGTACAGGCGCTCGGCGCCGCGCTCGCGCACGCGCTCGAGCAGCGGGTCGCGCAGGCGCAGCGTGACCGCCGCGTGCTTGACGAGCCGCGCGGTCTCCTCCTCGGCCTCCGGCTCGGCGACGGCCTCGACCCCGTACTCGGCGGCAAGGTCGTCGAGGAGGTACTCGCTCCGGGCGGGCTCGATCAGGTACGCGAGGATCATCGTGTCGTCTGCCGCCTCGACGCGGAGCGCCTTCGCATCGTGCGCGACGAAGGTCCCCTCCAGCCTGTCGGGACGCGGGGCGATCACGACCTCGTCGCCGTCTGCGACCGCGACACGCCCTTCGTCTGCGGCGATGCCGCCCACGCCGGGTAGCTCGCCCTCGCGCCAGGCGACCGCAGTGCCGGCCGAGATGCGCTCACGCGCAGGCACTGCCTCGTCGAGCTCGTCGACCCGTCCCAGCAACGCGCGGAACTCGAACTGCCGGAACGTCTCGCGGAGCTGCGCGCGGTCCGGCGGTGCGAGGACGAGCTCGGCGGGATCGCAGTCGAGCTCGAGATCGCGGCGCATCGTGGCGAGCCCCTTCGCCGCGCGGGCCTGCTCCGCGAACTCCGTCAGGTTCTTCTTGCGGGCGGGCGACAGCTCCTCGACATGCTCGAGCACGCCTTCGACCGACCCGTACTGCGCGACGAGCTGGCCCGCGGTCTTGTCGCCGATCCCGGGGACTCCCGGGATGTTGTCGGACGTGTCCCCCTTGAGCCCGATGAAGTCCGGGATCTGGTCGGGCCGGATCCCGTACCGCGCCTCGACCCGCTCCGGCGTATAGACGTTCACGTCGCTCACGCCGCGGGGCGTCATCATCAGGCAGACGTTCTCGGAGACGAGTTGGAATGCGTCGCGGTCGGTCGAGACGACGCACGTCTTGATGTCCTCGCCGTCCGCTCGCGTCGCGAGTGTGGCGATCACGTCGTCCGCCTCCCACCCCTCGAACTCGAGGTTCCGGTAGCCGAACGCCTCGACGATCGGCCGGAAGTGCGGGAACTGCTCGGCGAGCAGGTCCGGCATCGGCCGGCGGCCTTCCTTGTAAACGACCTCGGCCGCCTCGGCCTGCGCGTGGCGGTGCACCGGCCGCGTGTCCCACGCCACCGCGACGCCCTTCGGCCGGTAGTCCGAGAGGAGCTTGAAGAGCATGTTCGTGAAGCCGAGGAGCGCGCCCGTGGGGAAGCCTTCGGTCGTCGCAAGCTCCTCCGGCAGCGCGAAGAACGCGCGGTAGGCGAGGTTGTTGCCGTCGACGAGGAAGAGCTCGGCGTCGCGTGCCGGGGCGTCGTTGAGGTCGAGCTCGGCTCCCGTGAGCGTCTTCGGGGACATCTCTGCGAGTGTACGGCCCCATGAAGATCGTCCCCTTCACCGACGAGCACGTCAGCGCCGCGGCCGAGTTGCTCGCGGCACGGCACGCGCGGCACCGGGGCGAATTCCCGCAGCTTCCAGCGGATCTCGACTACGGCGCAGAGATCACGGCACTACTCGCAGAGGGAGCGACCGGCGCCTTCACCGACGGCGCGTACGTCCTCGGCCGATCCGGTCCGGAAGATCGCTGGGGCCCGAACATCTGGGTCGAGGCCGCGGGCCACGCGGCGAGCGATGCCGAGCGGCTGCGCGACGTTTGGGGTAGCGCGGCGACCGGCTGGTTCGAGCAGGGCTTGAAGGCGCACTACGTGCTCGTGCCCGCGACCGACAGGGAGCTCCTCGACGCCTGGTTCCGACTGGGGTTCGGGGCTCAGCAGGGGCACGGCTTGCTCGAGATCCCGGAGCGGGACCGGCCGATGGGCGTACGCGAGGCGACGATGGACGACGTCGAGCAGCTCGTCGAGATCGGCCCCTTGCTGTCACGCCACCAGTGCCAGTCCCCGGTCTTCTCCTCGGTGCCGGAGCAGACGCCCGACGACGTTCGCGCCGACGTCCTCGACGACTTCTCGCTCGAGGGCGTCGCCAACCTCGTCTACGAGGCCGACGGCCGGATCGTCGGCAACTTCTTCGTCTGCCCGCTCGAGCTGTCGAACGCGCACAGCGGTCTCGCCCGGCCGGCCGGAGCGGCGTTCATCGGCTTCGCGATCACCCATCCGGAGGCGCGTGGGACAGGAGCAGGCGTTGCGCTCACGGACGCCTCATTCGCCTGGGCCCGCGAACGCGGCTACGAGACGATGGTCACCGACTGGCGCGAGACGAACCTGCTCGCGTCGCGCTTCTGGCCGAGGCGCGGCTTTCGCAAGACCTTCTTGCGGCTTCACCGCGCGATTCTGTAGTGCCGCGCGTCCCGCTCCTCTGCGGCACGCGCCTCGTCGTGGCGTCGACGCCGGCCGACGCGAGCATCCTGCGGCCCCCGCCGCCCGGCCGAGCGACCGATGTCGAGGCCGCGACGCGGGAGGCTCTGCGGTTCCCGCTCGACGGGCCTTCGCTCGAGACGCTCGTGACGCCGGCAACCCGGGTGACCATCGTCGCCGAGCCAACGGCCCTGCCGATCGGAGGCGTCGCAGCCGATCCGCGACGGCCTGCGGTCGCGGCCGTGAGCGAGGCACTCGAGGAGCTCGGCGTGCCGACCAGCAGCCAGACCCTGCTCGTCGCCGGCGGGCTGGGGCGTCGCGCAAGCCGTTCGGAGATCGCGGCGCTCGTGACGCCGGAGTTTCGACGCCGTTTCCACGGCAGAGTCGCGGTGCACGACGCCGCCGACCCGGGACTCGCCGGGATCCCCGCCGACGCCCCGCGAGTGCGTGTCGCCCGCGAGCTCGTCGAGACCGACCTCGTCGTCGTGGTCAGCGCGGCGGAGACCGTCCTCCACGGCGGCCCGGCCACGTTGCTCGCCGCGGCCGATGCAGACACGCAGCGTCGCGCCACCGCCGAGTCGCTGCTCGAGACCCGGGGCTCGGAGGGCTGGCGACTCGCGACACTCGTCGAGCGCACGCTGGCGACCCGCGTCCCGCTCTTCGGTGTCTCGCTCGTGCTCAACCACCCGCAGTTCACCGGGCTACTGCGCGGGTATCCGTACGAGCTCGAAGCGGCCGAGAGGATCGCGCGTTCACCGCTGCGGCTCGCGTTCGGCGCTGCGCCGGAAGCCGTGCGCCTGCGCGTGCTTCGCTCGCTCCGGGGAACGCGAACCTTGTCCGCCGTGCTCGCGGGGCCGCCGTCGGTGGCGCACGCCGAGGCCCTTCTCCGTGCGATCGAGCTGCGGCGGGCGACTCTCGAGGAACCGCTCGACGCGCTCGTCATCGGGATTCCCGGCACCACTCCGTTCCTGCCCCGGGAAAAGCCGAATCCGCTGCTCGCGGCCCACCTCGGCCTCGCCCATGCACTCGGCTTGTGGCGCGATGCGTTCCCTGTCGCCGACGGCGGCATCGTCATACTCGTCCACGGGTTCCGGCGCGTCTTCAGCCGGCCGACGCAGCAGCCGTACCACGTCTTCTTCAGAGCCGACCCGATCGCCCGCGACCCGGCGCTGCTCTCCGCCGCGGAGGACGCGGTCGCCGCCGACGCGCGTGCTCTCGAGGAGTACCGCTCCGGGGGAACGGTGCACCCGCTGCTGCCGTTCCGCGATTGGGAGGCCTGCCGTCCCGCGCTCGAGCGCCTCGGCGCCGTCTACGTCGCCGGCGCGCGCGACGCGGCCGCGGTCCGGCAGCTCGGCTTCGTTCCGATCGGCGGCATCGGCGGGGCGCTACAGATGGCCCGTGGCCACCGGGGCGCGGACGCCCGGATCGGCTTCCTCCTCTCGCCGCCGTACTTCCCGCTTCGCGTCGGGTCAGGCGACGCGTAGACCGAGAAATTCCGCCGCGGCGACGATCTCGTCGGCGGCGAGGTCGAGCGCCCGGACCGAGATGAGCTGCAGCTTCGACGCTGCACGGTCGAAGAGCGTTACGTTCGCCCACAGCGACTCGAACGTCGACCACCAGCGCAACCCCGCAGCGTCCGGGTGGCGCTCGTGCAGCGCAAGCGCCTGCTGCTGCGTCACGTCGCGCTCGCGCGTCGCCACTCGCGAAGGACGGAGCCGCTCACGCCGTAGCACCGCCGGATCGTCGAGGTCGACGAGCTGCGCGTCGTCGGCGAGCTCGAGCTCGGCGAGCGCAAGCGACAGTCCGCGCCGGCGGAGAAGTGCCGCCGTCAGCCGCTGACCGCGGAAGCGCGCGAGCTGCTCGACGACGCACGAGAGAGGCTGCTCGGACACGTAGAGGCAGCCGTACACCAGCCGGTTGTCATGGCGGCCCTCGCCTTGGTACGGCCGCGGGAACCAGAGCGCGCCATCCGGGGAATCCGGCGCAGCACGCTCGTTCCACGCCAGGCACCTGTGGAGGATCACGCGAACGAGTCGGAGCGCTCGGCCCGGACCGCCCGCATCAGCTCCTCGGTGCGCCCATCGCGGATGAGGTCGATCGGGCGGCGGTCGCCGAGGACGGGGTTGAGGCCGAAGAGCCACGCGAGCGCAGCCTCGCTCTCGTACAGGCGGAGCAGGTTCGACCAGACGAACTCGAGCAACTCGACCTTCTCGGCGTTAAGAGGATCGATGCCCGAGCCGCGCAGCCAGCGTGTCACCTGCGCGCGGCTGACGCCGAGCATGTCCGCGAGACGCGCCGCCGAGCCGAAGTCGGTGCGGAGCGCGTCCACCTTCGCTGCGATCGCGACCGCCATGGCCTCAGGCTAGCGCAACACTTCTCGTTGCGCAACATAATCTGTTGCGCTGTATTTCGGCCTAGAATGGCGCCGCGCGGCGGTGGCGGAACTGGTCTACGCGCCGGACTCAAAATCCGGTGCCCTCCGGGGCTTGTGGGTTCGAATCCCACCCGCCGCACTGCAACCCTCGAGCCTGTAGGACTTAGGACATGGCGAAGAGCGTCGGCATCCTCACGGGCGGCGGCGACTGCCCCGGGCTGAACGCTGTCATCCGCGCCGTCGTCCGCCGGGCGGACGCGGCGGGCTGGCAGACCGTCGGCGTCCGCGAGGGATGGCGCGGGCTCGTCGAGCCGATCTTCGAGGATCTCGGCCCGGCCCAGGTCTCCGGGATCCTGCCGCGCGGCGGCACGATCGTCGGCACGAGCCGCACCAATCCGTTCAAGCTCGAAGGTGCCGTCGAGCGCGTCCTCCAGAACTTCCGCGACCGCGAGCTCGACGCGCTCGTCGCGATCGGCGGCGAGGACACGCTCGGCGTCGCGGCGCGGCTGTACGCGGAGCACGCGTTGCCGGTGATCGGAGTCCCGAAGACGATCGACAACGACCTCTCGGGCACGGACTACACGTTCGGCTTCGACACGGCCGTGTTCATCGCAACCGAGGCGATCGACCGCCTCCACACGACGGCCGAATCCCACAACCGCGTCATGGTCGTCGAGGTGATGGGCCGCCACACCGGCTGGATCGCGGTGATGAGCGGCATCGCCGGCGGAGCCGACGTGATCCTCGTCCCCGAGATCCCCGTCGACTTCGAGGAGGTCGCGGAGTCGATCCGGAAACGGCACGCGCGCGGCAAGAACTTCTCGATCGTGGTCGTCAGCGAGGGCTGCGAGCTGCCGGGACTGACGGATGCGGAGGAACGTGACCAGTTCGGACACGCGATCCTCTCGAAGCGCGCAGTCGGCGATGCGCTCGCGCGTGAGATCGAGCAGCGCACCGGCTACGAGACGCGCGTCACCGTGCTCGGCCACATCCAGCGCGGCGGCTCCCCCACCCCGCGCGACCGCGTGCTCGCGACACGGTTCGGGCTCAAGGCCGCCGACCTCGCCGCCGCCGGGGACTTCGGGCAGATGGCCGCCCTGCATGGAGACGACGTCGTCGCAGTGCCTCTTGCGGAGGCGATCGCGGAGCTGAAGGTCGTGCCGCGCGAGTGGTACGACGTTGCTCGGGCGTTCTTCGGCTAGCCGAGCTTCGCCGCGGCGATCACGGCCATCTCCTGCGCGACCGGGAATTCGGTCGCTGCGAGCCGCGGGTCGCGGAGGAGGAACTCGCGGATCTCGTCCCCTTCGACCGGCCGGCCCGGCGACATGTCGTCCTTGACGAGGAAGCCGCCCGGCTCCACGAGAGCGAGAATCGCATCCCATTTTTCTGCGGTCACCGGCCGGAGCCCGCCGTCCACGAACACGAGCCCGAAGGGGCCGCGTCCCTGCAGGCGCTCCCAGACGTCGCCTTCGAGAAGCTCGACGTTGCTCAAATCGGCGAGGCGCTCGCGCGCGACCGCGACGCGCCCGGGGTCGCGCTCGACGGTGACGACGGAACGTGCGGTCTCGGCCATGATCGCGGCGGTCTCGCCGTAGGCGGCGCCCATCTCCGCAACGTCCCGGCCTGCCGCGAGCACACGCAGCAGCGCCTGCACCTCGGGGATCGCGGTTGCGCCTTGGGTCACACCTCGGGCGGCGCGTCGCCGACGAGCGGCGATACGTCCTCGGCGTGGACGATTACCGCGTCGCAACCGGCACGTTCGAGCTCGTGCACCTCGTGTTCGGTCGTCACGGCGAGGTCTGCGATCGCGAGCTTGCCGGCAGGCACCTCGGCGAGCAGCTCCAGCACGGCCTCGAGCGGTCCGTCCGGAGCATCGGGCGACGGAACGAGAAGGAAGATCTCCGGCTCGAGGAGCTCGAGCGCACGTTCGAGCTCTTCTTCGCTTTGCACCTCGACGACGCAGTCGAGACCGAGGTCGAGCGCCTGTTGGTGGCGCTGCTGCTCGCGAATCTCCCGTCCCTCCTCGTCGCTCAGCGCGAGCACCACCGCGTCGGCGGTCTGCGCCGCCTGCTCGAGATCGACCTCCGCCCGCCAGAGGATCGGCAATCCGGTCGCCTCGCGAAGGACAGCCGGGTCGCGCGCGACGACGAGGGCCTCCGCGCGCTGCGCCTCGGCGGCTCGCGCTGCGTCGGCGTCCTCGACCGCGGCGATCACGGAGATGCCGTCGCCCTCGGCGATCGCGTGGCTGAAGCGGCGTTCGGCGGTCACGAGCGGCGATTCTCGCAATTCACTGCCCCATCGGGTGCCAGACGGTCTTCAGCTCGAGGAAGGAGGCAATCTCCCACGGGCTCTGCACGTCGGCGCGGCCGTGCACGACGCGCTTGACGTTGTCGGCGGCGAGGCGCTCGAGCTCGGGTGCGTGGCCGTTCGCGCCTCCGATGTCGATCGCGTTCACGTCCATGTGGGACGCGAGCACCGGCGCGAGCTCAGTGTGCTGGCCGGTCAGGAGGTTGACGACTCCGCCGGGGACGTCGCTCGTCGCGAGGCCCTCGGCGAGCTCGATCGCAGCGAGCGGCCGGCTTTCAGATGCCACGGCAACGACCGCGTTGCCGCCAACGAGCGGCGGGAGGACGCGCGTGACGAGCCCGAGCAGCGGCGGGTGGTCGGGTGCGAGCACCGCGACGACACCGGTCGGCTCGGGCACCGTGAAGTTGAAGTACGGGCCGGCAACGGGATTCGAGCCGCCGAGCACCTGCGGCAGCTTGTCGGCCCAGCCCGCGTACCAGACGATGCGGTCGATCGAGCGCTCGACCTCGCCTCGGCCGCTACAGAGCTCGGCGAACTCGGCGACGCGTGCCTCCACCATTTCGGCGATTCGGTAGAGCACCTGGCCGCGGTTGTAGGCGGTCGCGGCCGCCCAGCCCGCTTGTGCCCCGCGGGCAGCGCGAACGGCGTCGCGGACGTCCTTACGCGATGCGCGGGCGACGTTCTGTCCCTCCGCCTCGAAAGTGCGCCCCGACTCGCTGCGAGGGAAGGCACCCCCGATGAAG
Organism: Gaiellaceae bacterium; assembly: GCA_045805965.1. Taxonomy (GTDB): domain Bacteria; phylum Actinomycetota; class Thermoleophilia; order Gaiellales; family Gaiellaceae; genus Palsa-739. The sequence goes on along the minus strand of JBJMKF010000017.1, from coordinate 35,587 downwards.
AGCTTGTAGGTCTTCTTGACGGGCAGACGTTCACTCATTCGTCGAACCTCAGGTATGGCTCGAGTCCGTGCCGTCCGCCCTCGCGGCCGAAGCCGGATTCCTTGTAGCCGCCGAACGGCGAGCCGGGATCGAAGCGGTTGAAGGTGTTCGCCCAGACGACGCCGGCGCGCAGCCGCTGGGCCATCCAGAGGATGCGCGAGCCCTTCTCCGTCCAGACCCCAGCGCTCAACCCGTACGGAGTGTTGTTCGCCTTCTCCAGGGCCTCCTCTGGAGTGCGGAAAGTGAGCACGGAGAGGACTGGGCCGAAGATCTCCTCCTGCGCGATCCGGTAGCTCTGTGCGACGTTCGTGAACACGGTCGGCACGAACCAGTAGCCCTTCTCCGGCAGGACGCACGGCGGCTGGTAGATCTCGGCGCCTTCCTCGACGCCGGAGGCGACGAGCTCGCGGATCCTCTCGAGCTGCGCAGCCGAGTTGATCGCGCCGACGTCGGTGTTCTTGTCGAGCGGGTCGCCGACACGGAGCGTCGACAGGCGCCGCTCGAGCTTCGCGACGAGCGGCTCGTAGATCGATTCCTGGACGAAGAGCCGCGAGCCGGCGCAGCAGACGTGGCCCTGGTTGAAGTAGATGCCGTTGACGATTCCCTCGACCGCCTGGTCGAGCGCGGCATCGTCGAAGACGATGTTCGCGGCCTTGCCGCCGAGCTCGAGCGTGAGCCGCTTGCCGGTGCCGGCGACGTGCCGCTGGATCGCCTTCCCCACCTCGGTCGAGCCGGTGAACGCGATCTTGTCGATGTCTTCGTGCTCGACGATCGCGGCGCCGGTGCGCCCGTCGCCGGTGACGATGTTCACCACGCCCGCCGGAAGCTCCGCCTGGCGCAGGACGTCACAGAAGAGGAGCGCGGTGAGCGGCGTCGTCTCCGCCGGCTTGAGAACGACGGTGTTGCCGCACGCGAGCGCCGGCGCGATCTTCCATGCGAGCATGAGGAGCGGGAAGTTCCACGGGATGATCTGGCCGGCGACGCCGACCGGGCGCGGGCGCCGGTTGGGGAAGGCGTACTCGAGCTTGTCCGCCCAGCCGGCGTAGTAGAAGAAGTGGGCCGCGGCGAGCGGGAGGTCGACGTCGCGCGACTCCTTGATCGGCTTGCCGCCGTTGAGCGACTCGAGAACCGCGAATTCCCGCGAGCGCTCCTGGAGGATGCGGGCGATGCGGAAGAGGTACTTCGCCCGCTCGGAGCCGGGAAGCGACGACCAGCCGTCGGCGAAGGCTTCGCGCGCGGCGACCACCGCGCGGCCGACGTCTTCGGGCGTGGCCTGGCCGATGGCCGCGAGCGGCTCCTCGTCGCGGGGCGCGATCGTCTCGTACGTCTCGGTGGGCTCGAGCCATTCGCCGCCTACGTAGTAGCCGTAGCGGTCGGCGATGCGGACGATGTCGCGCGACTCGGGAGCGCTCGCGTACGTCCAGTCGTCGGGGACAGCGACCTCGGTGCGCGTCTTGTCGAGCTCAGCCATGCCCGCTCCGGGCATGTCCGGGATGGACGGTTGCGTTGCGTCGGGCGCCCGTTCCCCAAACCCACCCCCCACCCTTATGGGAGGGGGCGAGCTTAGGGCCGAAAGCGTCTCGAGGGTGTCTCGCCTCTGTCATGGAAGAGTGGCTCTTCAATCCAGCGTGAAGTAGTCGCCGCTCTGGTAGGCGCCGGTGCGCTCCTTGCGCAGCTGCATCAGGATGTCGTTGAGCAGCGAGGACGCGCCCAGCCGGTACAGCTCAGGCGTCAACCATTCCGGCCCGAGGGTCTCGTGCACGAGCACGAGGTGCTGAACCGCCTGCTTTGCCTGCCGGATCCCACCAGCCGCCTTGAACCCGACGCGCCGCCCGGTTTCCTCGTAGACGTCACGGATCGCCTCGAGCATGCACAACGCAACGGGCAGCGTTGCGGCCGGCGAGATCTTCCCCGTCGAGGTCTTGACGAAATCCGCGCCGGCGGCGATCGAAAGCAACGTCGCCCGCCGCACGTTGTCGTACGTGCCGAGCTCGCCGGTCTCGAGGATCACCTTCAGGTGCGCATCGCCGCAGGCCTCCTTCACCTGAACGACCTCGTCGTAGACCTTTGCGTAGCGGCCGGAGAGGAACGCGCCCCGGTCGATCACCATGTCGATCTCGTCGGCTCCCAGCTCGACGGTCGCGCGCACGTCGGCGACCTTTACGGCCGTCGGGTACTGGCCCGACGGGAATCCCGTGGCGACCGCCGCGACTTTCACCGAGGTTCCCGCGACCCGCTCCCGCACCGCAGGGACGAGGTTCGGGTAGACGCAGACTGCGGCGCATGAAGGCAAGGATCGATCTGACGGGTCCGGCCGGAGCGCCTTCGAGGCGATCGCGGCGGCCTTGCCGGGCGTGTCTGCCCCCTCGAGCGTCGTCAGGTCGGTCGTGCGGATCGCGAGCAGGAGCGCCCAGACCTTCGCGTCGCGCTTGATCGAGCGCTTCGCGAGCGACGACGCACGCTCCTCGAGCGCAACCGCGTCGACCGCGCCGATCCGCGGCAGCCGGGCTTCGAGCGGGAGCTCGAACCCGGCCGGGAGTGCAGGCGCTTGGGCCACGAACTGAGTCTAGTCCCGGGCCGCGCCCGGGCAATCCGAGGGCTACCCTGATTTTCATGAGGAGGGCGGTTGGGGTGCTCGGCGCCGTCGCGGCGGTCGCGGTGGCGACGGCGTTCGTCAAGCCGGGGCCGTCGAGCTCGAGACCGATCCCAGGTGTGCACCACGCGGCGAAGGTGGGGTTCAGCGACACCGCCGAGACCGTGATGGGGACGCTGGTCGGACCCCCGAACCAGCGATTCCTCACCCGGATTCGCAACGGCAAGATGGGTGGAGTCGTCCTCCTCCGCAACGGCTGGCTGACGCAGAGCACAGCGGCAGCGGTCACCGCTGAGCTGCAGCGGGCGGCGTGTACGCGCGGGGAGCCGCTGCTCATTGCCGTCGACCAGGAGGGCGGGATCGTGAGACGCCTTCCGTGGGCAGCTCCCACCGAGGCGCCGGCCTACATGTCGAGCCCGTCGGTCGCGCATGGACAGGCAGCCGAGGCGGCGGCAGCTCTTCACTCGGTCGGGATCGACGTGGATTTTGCGCCGGTCGTGGACACACCGAGCTCGGCCCGCACCTTCCTGGGCTCGCGGGCGTTCTCGCGCTCCCGCGTCCGGAACGCACAGATGGCCCACGCCTTCGTCACTGGACTGCAAACGGGCGGAATCGCCGGGACCGCGAAGCACTTCCCCGGCCTCGGCCTCGCCAGTGGCAACACCGACCACGGGCGAATCGTCGTCGGCTCCGCCGCGTGGAAGCTCCGGCAGGGCCTGCTGCCGTTCAAGAGCGCGGTCGCCGCGGGAGTGAAGCTCGTGATGGTCTCGACCGCGATCTATCCCAGGCTCGATCCGTCGGACAAGCCGGCCGCGTTTTCCAGCGCGATCATCAACGGAGTGCTGCGCGAGCAGCTCGGTTTCAAGGGAGTCACCGTCACCGACTCGCTGACAGCGCCGGCCGCGGACAGGATCCTGCACACCGCGACACGGGCGATGCTGGCCGGCTCCGACCTGCTCATCTTCGGCGCGGAGAGCGCGAGCGAACGCGGTTACGCGACCCTCCACACCGATGCCGCAAGCTCGCCGCGCCTCGAGGCGCGGCTCACGCTGGCGGCCGCGCGGATCCGCGCCTTGAAGGCCTGGCTCGCCGAGCACGGCGGCCCGAGCTGCGCTGCCTAGAGACCGAGCCGCTCGAGCGTCGCGGTGTCGCGCCGCCATCGCGGGCGCACCTTCACCTTGAGCTCGAGGAAGACAGGATGACCGAGCAATGCCTCGATCTCGGGCCTCGCGCGGGTGCCGATGTCCTTCACGAGCGCGCCTCCCTTGCCGACGACGATCTGCTTCTGCGACTCCGTCTCGACGAGGATCGACGCGCGCAGGACCTTCTCCTCGATCTCCTCCACCTCGACTGAGATCGCGTGCGGCACTTCGTCGCGCGTCAGCCACAGTGCCTTCTCGCGGATCAGCTCGGCGAGCTGCAGCTCTAGCGAGAGATCGGTGCGCTGCTCCTGCGGGAAGTAGAGCGGCCCTTCGGGCAGCAGGCCGACGAGCTCGTCGCGGAGCTCGGGCATGCCGTCCCCGGTCTTCGCGCTCACCGGATGGAGAGCGTGGAAGGCGCCGAGCTTCGCAGCGGAGTTCATCTGCGTAGCGATGTGGCCGGCCTTGAGGCGATCCACCTTGTTCAGCGCGATGACGACCGGGACGCCGAGCGCGAAGACCCGCCCCGCGATGAACCGGTCACCGGCGCCGATCCGCTCCCGCGCCGAGAGGACGAAGACGACGGCTTCGACCTCCTCGAATGCCGCGTCGACCGTGTGCTGCATGCGCTCGGTGAGCGCGTCGAGCGGGCGCTGGAAGCCCGGAAGGTCGGCGAGGACGAGCTGGTAGCCGTCGCCGTTCGCGATCGCGAAGATGCGCCGCCGCGTCGTCTGCGGCTTGTCGGAGACGATCGCGACCTTGCCGCCGCAGATCGCGTTGACGAGCGTCGACTTGCCGACGTTGGGACGACCCGCAATGGCGACAATGCCGGACTTCACAGCTCCATCCCCCACCACTGCCCCTCCCGGCCCCACTCGGTGACGTGCGTGCGCAGGAAGTTGCCGCCCATCTTCTCGTAGAAGCCGAGGGCGTGCCGCTCCGCACCCCACTCGAGCCGCTTCGCGCCGAGCTCTCGCGCGCGGTCGGCGGCGAGCCGGAACAGGCGGCTACCGAGCCCGCATCCCATCGAGGACGGATCGACCCAGAGATCGTCGAGCACAGCGACTCCGTTGGCCGGCGGCACGAGCCCCGCCCAGGCGACGATCTCGCCGTCGAGCTCGGCCACCCAGCGCTCCTGCTTGCTCTCGAACGTGAGCCCCTCGGCCCAGCTGAGCACGAAGTCGCGGTCGTACCCCCAGTGCGCCTTCGACTCGAACGTCAGCTCCCGGAGCCGTTCGTGGTCGGCCTCCGTGGCCGGCCGCACGTACGGCTCGGTCATCGTTCCGGCAGGTCCCACGTGTCCGGCAGCAGTGCGTCGGCGGCGTATTCGGCGACAGACCCGTCGGTCCGACGGAACCAGACACGGTCGAACCGCCACTCGTGGAGCCATTGACGGCAACCACCGCAGGGTGACGCTGTGATCGCAATCGCGTCCACGTCCCCCGGCCGCATGCCCTCGCTCGCTGCCTTCGCGATCGCCGAGCGCTCCGCGCAGATCCCGAGCGGATACGCCGCGTTCTCCACGTTCGCCGCGGCGAAGACACGGCCGTCGCGCGTGAGGACGGCGGCCCCGACGAGGTAGTTCGAGTACGGCGCGTACGCGTTCGCGGCCGCCTCGTCCGCACGCGCGAGCAGCTCTTTGCCGGTCACGCCGATCCCCCGTTGAGGAACAGGTCGTTGCCGGTCAGCTCGAGGTCGAGCTCGAAGCCGAGACCCGCGACACGCTCGGCCAGCTCGTCCGGCTGCCAGAAGCGCTTGACGATCGTGAACTCACGCCCGTCCGCGAGCTGTCGCACCTGCAGCTCGCCGTCGCCGGCGACCTCCGGCGGGCCGCTGTCGATCAGGAACACGCGCCCGTCCGGCCGCAAGGCGGAGCGGACGAGCGCCCAGAACTCGGCGAATCGCTCCTCGGGCACGTGCGAGAGCCAGAAGGAGAAGAAGACGACGTCGAACTGCTGCGGCGGCCGCCAGGCGAAGATGTCCGCCACAACGAGCTCCGCCGCGGGCGTGTTCAGCGCCAGCGTCTCGGCGTTCGCGTCGACGGCCACCACCCGATCGGCCGCAGGCACGAGCCTGCGCGTCCAGATTCCGGTGCCCGCTGCGAGCTCGAGAACGTCGCCACGCGGTGCAAAGCTCTGCAGCCGCTCCTCAAGCTCGGCGACGTCGACGAGCCAGCGGCGCTCACGCTCGGGTTCGCGCGTGTACCGGCCGCGCCGGTACCACCAGTCGTCGTACTCCGGTGCACGCTCCGCGTAATAGCGCTTCTGCTCCGCGAGGATCTCGCTCATCCGACCACCTGGAACAGCACCAGCGTGACGATCGCGCCGAGCGCGCCGCCGTACATGACCTCGAGCAGCGAGTGGATACCCGACTCGACGCGCGTCTGCGCGACGAGCAGCGCCATGATCAGCGTCACCGCGGACACCACGAAGCGGTGGGGGTCGCCGATCAGGTACGTCACGGCGACCCAGCCTGCGAAGGCGACCGCCGCGTGTCCCGACGGGAGCCCTCCGCGGAGCGGCGTCCCTCGCCCCGTCCACGCCTTCGTGGCGATGACGAGGATGACGACGAGGAAGAGGGCGACGAGCGTAATGTCGGCCGGCGCGTCGCGCACCCGGTCGAGCGCGTTGGTAGCGCGCTGGCCGACCGCGCTCTGGAAGACGAGGAAGCCGACGGCAACGGCGGTGACCGAGGCGATGAGCACGGCACCCGCGGCAATGTCCTTCGCGAGCTTCGCGTTGGGGTCGAAGGAGGTCGTTGAGACGTCGATCACGCCCTCGATCGCCGTGTTCAGCATCTCCGCGACCAGGACGAAGGCGATCGCGATCACGAGCGCGATCAGCTGGAGCCGGGAGACGCCGACCGCGATCGCGCCGGCGAAGACGAGGACGGCCGCGAGGAAGTGGATCCGGAGGTTCCGCTGCGTGCGGAGGACGTGGATGATCCCCTCCACGGCGTAGTTGAAGCTCTCCAACAGCGACGGCGCCCGGCCGGGGGCCGGGGACGGAGAACGCCGCGGGGGCCGGGCCGGCTCCTGGTCCTCGGGATCGCGAGGGAGCGGCGTCACGGTCATGCGGCGTACACCGCCTCACGGGCCTCCATCTCGGGGCCGTGGTCGTAGCCGACGAGGTGGAGGAGCGCATGGACGAGCGGCCCGCGCCACTCGGTACCCCCAGCTGGCGCCGCAGGCGCCAGCGGTCTTCCGCCGGGCGTCGTCGGCTCCGACGACGACGCTTCCAGCGCACAGACATCCGGGCAGACGACGACGTCGCCGAGCTGGCGCGGCATTCCGTCGGGCAGCGCGGCGAGCCCGTCGATCGGGAAGGCGAGCGCGTCGGTCGCCTCGTCGACGCCGAGGTGCTCCTGTTTCAGCGCGCGGCTCTCCTCCGGCCCGACGAAGGAGAGCCCGAGCTCGCCGGAATCGACCCCCTCGCCCGCCAGCACCGACCGGGCGAGCTCGACCGCTGCGGCCTCGTCCACCTCCCTGCACGAGCGGTTGACGATTTCGACCTTTATCACCGGCTCCGCTGTGTCCCGGTCTGCTCGGCGTGGCGCTTGTACGCCTCGACGATCCGCTGCACGAGCTTGTGCCGGACGACGTCCTGATGGCTGAACTCGACGAAGGCGATGCCGTCGACGGTCGCGAGGATCTCGCGCACCTGGATCAGTCCCGAGGCCTGCTCGCGTGGGAGATCGACCTGCGTCACGTCGCCCGTCACGACCATCTTGGAGCCGAAGCCGAGGCGCGTCAGGAACATCTGCATCTGCTCGGGGGAGGTGTTCTGCGCCTCGTCGAGGATCACGAAACTGTCGTTGAGAGTGCGGCCGCGCATGAACGCGAGCGGAGCGACCTCGATCGTGCCGCGCTCCATGAAGGCGTTGAGCTTCTCCGGGTCCATCGTGTCGTAGAGCGCGTCGAAGAGCGGCCGCATGTACGGGTCGACCTTGGCGAGAACATCACCCGGCAGGAAGCCGAGCCGCTCGCCCGCCTCGACCGCGGGACGCGTGAGGATGATCCGGCCGACCTGGCGCTCCGACAACGCTGCGACTGCCAGCGCGATCGCGAGGTACGTCTTGCCGGTGCCGGCGGGGCCGATGCCGAAGGTGACGGTGCACTCGCGGATCGCGTCGACGTAGCGCTTCTGCGTGACCGTCTTCGGCGTGATCTGCTTGCCGCGGTGCGACCAGACGACGTCCGCGAAGATCTCGTGCACGTCCTCGGCCTGGTCGATCGCGCTGACGATGGCATCGACGGTGCCGGCGCTCACCTCCTGGCCTCCCTCGACGAGCTCGACGAGCTCCTCGACGACGGCCTGCGCCTCCACGACCTTCACGTCGTCGCCCGCCAGTGTGAGCCGGTTGCCACGCAGGTTGACCGTGCAGCCGAGCCGGTCGCGGAGCGCGTTGAGCACTCCGTCGCCGATGCCGGCGAGCTCCGCCGCAACCTCGTTCGACACGTCCAGAACCGTCTGCACGGGGTCAGTGTAAGAGGCGCACCGGGCCGAAAAGGGTTCGTGTCGTAGGTCACGAACATGACTCTGTCGGCTCCGTCCGCTAGCGTCTCGGGCCTCGGGTCGTCTTTGTAACGCCGTTTCCCATGCGTCGCCACGGTCTCGTCCTCCTCTGCACGCTCGGCCTCGCCTCGCTCGCGGCGACCGTGGCGTGGGCCGATTCGACCCCGCAGATCCGCGCGCAGCAGGCTCACGAGAAGGAAGTGATCGCGCAGGTCAACGAGATCGGCCAGCACCTCCAGGCGGTCGAGGACCAGGCCTGGAACGCGAAACAGCGACTCAACCTGGTCAAGCGGGGCCTCAGGCAGAACGAGTACAAGCTGCACGTCGCCAAGGGCAATCTCCATGCCGCGCAGCAGCAGGTCATGCAGCGCCTCTACTCGCTCTACGTGAACGGCTCGCCCAGCACGATCGACGTGATCGCGGGCGCGCAGAGCGTCTCGCAGATGATCGACCGCGCCGAGTCGGCGCAGGTGCTGTCGAGCCAGGATGCGGCGCTGGGCCGGCAGGCGCTCAGCTTCGAGCACTCGGTACAGCAGCGGGAGCGGCAGCTCGAGCAGCTGAAGGGCAAGCGCGAAGATGCTCTGGCCGAGCTCGAGGCGAAGCAGCGGACGGTCGCGTCCGAGCTCGGGCAGCAGAAACGGCTGCTTGCGTCGATCCACACGACGATTCAGCACCTCCAGCAGCAGGAGGCCGAGCGCGAGCGGCAGGCACGGGCGGCGGCCGAGGCGCGGCTGAGGGCGCAGCTCGCGGCTCAGGCGGCGGCAGCAGCTCAGGCGGCCGCGGCGGCACAGGCCGCGCAGTCGTCTCCATCACCGCCGTCGGACAACGGGGTCGTGACACCGCCGGTGAGCATCCCGGTCGGGAACCCCGGCGTCGGGCATCCGCAAGCCGCCCAGATCGCGCTCCACTATCTCGGCGTCCCCTACGTCTGGGGCGGTTCGACCCCGAGCGGCTTCGACTGCTCCGGCCTCGTGATGTACGTCTACGCCCAGCTCGGTATCTCGCTTCCCCACTACACCGTCGCCCAGTGGAACGCGACGCTGCCGATCTCGACCTCGGAGATGCAGCCCGGCGACCTCGTCTTCTTCGACGGCCTCGGGCACGTGGGCATCTACATCGGCGGCGGCCAGTTCGTGCATGCGCCCCACACCGGGACCGTCGTCCAGGTCGCGTCGCTCTCCGGCTACTACGCCAGCAACCTCGTCGGCGCCCGAAGAGTTCCTTAGCTCACGGGTGCTGCGCACCCGCTCGCTGGGATAACGGAACTGCGCGGGCCGGAAAGCGCGGTTTCCGGCCCGCTCCGTGCCTTTCAGCTGGGATCGTTTTGGCGCGAGGTCACTGTCGTGCGCTCGCGCGCGGCGGAGGCCGGCGCGAGCGCAGTCCGGCCTCCGGCTAAGTCCCCGCTGCGCGGGAGCCTTAGCCTCCGGCCCCTCGCGCAGACATGGTTGAACCGTTTCGAACCAGATCGCCGCCAAGGCGGCGGCGTAACGATGCGTTACGCCGCCGCGAACCAGCGGGCGAGCACGCCGCAGGCCTGCTCGCCCGCGACGAAACACCACCCGACCCCACGCAAACCCAATGTGCCCTCAGCACGAAGCCGACGGGAGACCGCGTCTCCCGTCGGCGCAGTTCCTTCATCCCCGGGCGAAGAGCGCAACTCTTCGCCCGCCCCCTATGCCAGTTTTTCGCGGACGATCTGACTGACCTGCGAGCCGTCGGCGCGGCCGGCGATCTGCGGCATGACGTCGGCCATCACGCGGCCGAGGTCGGCCATGCTCGTCGCGCCCACCTCGGCGATGACGTCGTCGACGATCTCGTCGATCTCGTCCTCGGAGAGGGGCTCCGGCATGAACTCCTCGAGGATCTCGAGCTCACGCTCCTCCGCTTCGGCCTGCTCCTCGCGCCCGCCGGTGCGGAACGCCTCGGCCGCCTCGACCCGCCGCTTCCGCTCGCGCTGGAGGACCTGCAGCTCCTCCTCCTCGCTCAGCGGTCGCTGTAGCTCCTTCTGGGAGTTCTTCAGTGCGTTGAGGATCAGGCGCAGCGCGTCGCGACGCTCGGCGTCCCGTGCGCGCATCGCATCCTTCAGCTCGTCGTCGATCTCCTCGATCAGACTCACACCCAGCCGCCTTTTATGTGCCAGTGCAGATGGAAAACCGTCTGGCCTGCAGAGGGGCCCACATTGACGGCGACACGGTAGTCGGTCAACCCCTCGCGTGCAGCGACGTCGGCGACGAACTCGAGCATCCGCTTCGCTTCCTCGGCCGGAAACTCGCCGATCTCGCGGAACGAGTCGATGTGCCGCTCGGGCAGCACGAGCAGGTGCACCGGCGCCTGCGGGGTGATGTCGCGGATCGCGACGAAGCCGTCGGTGGCGGCGACGTGGTCGCCCTCGCGGTAGAGCTTGCAGAAGAGGCAGTCGTCGTTCACGCAGCGAGGATCCCCTCCTCCGAAACCGCGGCGCCGCGTACCGGGACGAGCTCGCCTACCGGCGTCGACTCCGGCACGAGCCACGGCGAGTAGTCGTCGCCGTAACCGCGGCCCGGCCGGTCGACGAGGACGATGTCGTCGCGACCGACCTTCGAGCGCCAGTGCGCGAGGCACGCCTCGTGGGACCAGGCGCGCAGTCGTGCGCTCCGCTCCTTCTTCACCTGCGGCGGCACCGGATCCTCGGTCGCAGTGCCGGTGCCGGGTCGCGGCGAGTACGGGAAGACGTGCACCTTCGTCAGGCCCGCCTCCGCGGCGACGCGGAGGGTGTTCTCGAATGCTTGCTCGTCCTCCGTCGGGAAACCGACGATGACGTCGCTTGTGAGGTTGAAGTCGCCGCGCAGCGGCTCGAGCCGGCGCAGGTACGTGGCGGTGGAGTAGCGGCGGCCCATTGCGCGCAGGACGCCGTCGTCGCCCGACTGGAGCGGCACATGCAGATGGCCGCCTGCAGTCGGCGTCTCGCGAAGCGCGCGCACGAGCTCGTCGTCGACGTGGTTGATCTCGATCGACGAGAGGCGCAGCCGCTCGAGCCCAGGCGTCGCGCCCGCTTCCCGGACGAGCCGCGGCAGCCGGTAATCGGCGGCACGGTCGCGGTAGCAGCCGAGATTGATTCCGGTGAGGACGACCTCGCGGTGTCCCTGCGCGACGCGGCGGCGCACCTCAGCGAGCACGGCTTCGGCGGAGCGGCTGCGCGACGCGCCGCGCACGAGCGGGATGACGCAAAAGCGGCAGGAGAACGAGCAGCCGTCTTGCACCTTGACGAAGGCGCGGACGCGGTCGAGGCGTGCGTCGACCTGCACGCAGCCGATCGCGCCGACGTCGCCCGCGACGAACTCGGGCGTCTCTTCGCTGCGGCGTGGAACGACGACGACGTTCTGGGGAAGGCCGCTGAAAGCGTCGCCTGCGAGGTTGGCACCGCACCCGGTGACGTAGACGCGCCGGTGGGTACGCGCGGCGCGGGCGGCTTCCTTGCGCGACTTCGCGACCGCCTCGTGGGTGACGCAGCAGGTGTTGACGACGGCCACATCGGCGCCGCCGCCCCGCTCCTCGTGGCCCTCGGCCAGCAGCCGCTCGCGTACCGCATGCGCGTCGACATGCGAGACCTTGCAGCCGAGGAAGCGGACGGAGAAGGTCGTCACGGCCGCAATTCGAGCAGGTCCGCGGCCCAGCCGTCGCGCACACGCCTCTCGACCCGATGCCAGCCGCCGACGCGAGGCTCGTCCCGGTCGAGGTAGCCCGATGTGATCGCACGCTCGACGGGAAGCTCCGGGAGCATCCCCTCGACGACGTCGAGCGCGATGTTCATCACCGCGAGTTTCGCGGGTCTGGACTCGGTTGCGACGTCGACCGCCACGCCGTTCGCGGCCGCGTTCGCCCTTGTCACCTCGAGCGCGACCGCGTCGACGTCGACCGCGGTCACCGACGCGAAGCCGAGCTTCGCAGCCGCTACCGAAAGGACACCGGACCCGCAGCCCACATCGAGGAGGCTCGTGGGCTCCACGTTCTGGAGGAGCTCGAGACAGAGGCGCGTCGTGGCGTGCGCGCCGGTGCCGAACGCTCGGCCGGGGTCGATCACCACCACGAAAGCATCGGCCGGGGGCTCTTCCCACGGCGGGCCGACCCAGAGGCGGCCGACCTGGACGCCGTGGTGGAAGCCTCGCCACCTGTCCTCCCAGCCGTCGGCGACGTCCTCGACCTCGACGACGTCGAAGCCGAGCGGTGGCTCGTCCGCGTAGACCGCGAAGGCGCCGTCGAGCTCCTCGACACCCTCCGGAAAGATGTGCAGCAGGAGCACGAGCTCGGCCTCCCCGCCGACGACCACGTAGCGCTTCAGCGGAAGGCGCTCTTGAGCTTGCCGAACAGGCCCTCGGACTTCTCGTACGTGTGCTCGTCTGCGTGGCGCGCGAACTCGCGCAACAGCCGGCGCTGCTCGTCGGTGAGCCGGCGCGGGACAAGAACGTTGACGACGATCTTCTGGTCGCCGCGGCCGTGACCCTGCAGGACCGGCATCCCGCGGCCGCGCAGGACGACGATCTCGCCTGGCTGCGTCCCCGGAGCAAGGTCGAGCTCCTCCTCCCCGTCGAGCGTCGGGATCTGGAGCGTTGCGCCGAGCGCCGCTTCCGTGAGAGTCAGATCGACCGTCGCGTAGACGTCGTCGCCCTCGCGCACGAATCGCTCGTCGGGACGGATTCGCACCTCGAGGTAGACGTCTCCGGCGCGACCGCCGACGACCCCTGCATGCCCCTCGCCGGTCAGGCGGATCCGCTGGCCGTGATGGATCCCCGGCGGGATCGTCACCTCGACCGATCGCTCCTCGACGACCCTGCCGGCACCGCGGCACTCGGAGCACGGCTGCCCGATCCTCCGCCCCGTGCCGGCGCACGTGGGGCACGTCTGGGCGCGGACGAACTCGCCGAAGACGCTCCGCGTCACCTGCTGGAGGCGTCCGGTGCCGTCGCACGTGGAACAGCCCGTGATCTCGCTGCCCGGCTCCGCGCCGTCCCCTCCGCAATGCGCGCACGTGACTGCCGCTTCGAAGGGCACCTCGCGGGTCACGCCGTGCGCGGCCTCGACGAGGTCGATCTCGACCGTCGCTGCGAGGTCGGCCCCTCGTGGGCTTCCACCGCGGCCGCGGCCGCCGAAGAGGACGTCGTCGCCGAAGAAGGCCGAGAAGAGGTCGGCCAGGTTGCCGAAATCGACGTGGCCGGACTGGAAGCCACCGCTCCGCAGGCCCGCGTGGCCGTAGCGGTCGTAGAGATCGCGCGTCTCGGTCTTCGAGAGCACCTCGTACGCCTCGACGACCTCGCGGAACCGCTCGTCGGCATCGGGCGCCTCGGAGACGTCGGGATGGAGCTCGCGTGCGAGCTGCCGGAAAGCGCGCTTGATCTCCGTCTCGCTCGCGTCCCGCCCGACTCCGAGCAGCTCGTAGTAGTCGCGGTCGGTCGTCGCCATCGTCGGAATGTAGCGGGGGGTCCCGCGGGCGACGCTCAGGCTTCGTCGTAGATCGATCCGACGAAGCGCGACAGCTCGAGCGCGGCCGAGCGGACGGCGCCGAGGGCCTTCTCGTAGTCCATCCGCACCGGGCCGACGAGGTTCACGGCGCCGAGCGTGCGATGGACGAGCCCGTAGCACGCGCCGACGAGAGCGATCTCGGCGAGCGCGGGGTGCACGAGCTCGTGGCCGAGGCGCACGAACGGGCGCTGCGACGCCCCCGGCTGTCCGAGCACGTCGAGCAGGTCGGCCCGGCGCTCGACGAGCTCGAAGAGGCTCCGGTAGGCGTCGAGTTCCTCCGTCCGAACCTCGCCGAGCAGGTCGGCGGCGCCGCCGACGTACAGCCGCTGCTCGGCCGAGACGAGCTCCATGAACGCGGGCCGAAGCGCGGCAAGAAACGTGCGCTCGCCGTGACTGAGCCCATCGTCCTCGAAGCGCCGCCGCAGCAGCCCCGTCCCCAGTTGCAGCCCGGATACAGCCTCGTTCAGGTAGTCGCTCGCCCACTGGGCGAGCCCGGCGTCGACGGGATCGTCGAAGTGGAAGAGCCGCTTCGAGACACCACCCGCGGAAGTGATTACGACGACCATCACGAGCTGCGGCTGCAGGAGCAAGACCTCCACGTGACGGACGTGCGTCGCCTCGAGCGGCGGCGCGGAGACGAGCGCGAGCAACCGAGTCACCTGCGAGAGCATCTCGGTCGTTGCCTGCAGCGCCGCCTCGACCTCGGTGCTCGTCGAGGTCAGGTCGAGCGGAAACGCGGCCGGATGCGGTTCGAGTCGTCCCAGCAGCTCGTCGGCGTAGTAGCGGTAGCCGCGCTCGGTCGGCACGCGTCCCGAGGACGTGTGCGGATGCGCGAGCAGCCCGAGGTTCTCGAGCTCGGCCAAGTCCGCGCGGACGGTCGACGGCGAGACGCGCAGATCGGATCGCTCGACGAGCGTCTTCGAGCCGACGGGCTTCCCCGTGCCCACGAACTCTTCGACGACGCGGCGGAAGACCTCCCGCTGCCGTTCGCTCAGCTGCACCGTTTCCTGCATTTGCAGGAGATTTTAGCCGCTACCTAGGCGAGTATCTCGGCCGTCACCGCGCCACCGAGAAAGCGACCGCGCCGGGTGAGCTCGAGAGTCTCGCCGCCGTCTACCGCGAGACCAAGCTTCTCGGCACGCGCGAGACCGGTGGCGTCGAGCGCGGGCCGCAGACCGGCGAGCGGAAGCGGTTCGTCGAGCCGCAGGCCGAGCATCACGCGTTCGCGCGCTCGCGTTTCTCCGTCGAGCAGCTCGATTTCGCGGTCGTAGTGGCCCTGGAGGTAGCGCGCGAGCTTCGGCGTGTTCCGGCGCCGTTCGTCACCGAGCGTCGAGACGGCGCCGACGCCGAGCCCGAGATAGTCGCGGCCGAGCCAGTAGCCGAGGTTGTGTTCGGCTCGCTTTCCGTCGCGGCAGAAGTTGGCGGTCTCGTACCAGCGGTAGCCGGCGTCGGTGAGCGTCGCGACGACCCGCTCGAAGTAGTCCTCCATCCGATCCGCCTGGCGCTCGAGGTCGGCCCCGTGCGCGATCGTGAAGCGGGTGCCGGGCTTCGCCTCGAGCTCGTATGCGCTGAGGTGCTCGGGACCCAGCGCGATCGCTTGTGCGAGGTCGTCGGCGAGCTCGGCCGGGGTCTGCCCGGGGATGCCGTAGATCAGGTCGAGCGAGATGTTGTCGAAGCCGGCGTCGCGCAGCAGGCCGAAGGCACGCTCGACGTCTGCGGGCGTCGCGCGCCGTTCGAGAACGCGGAGGAGATGCGGCTGGAACGTTTGCGCGCCGAGCGAGACCCGGTTGACGCCGGCGCTGCGCAGCTCACGTGCGAGCTCTGGCGTGAGCGTCTCGGGATTCGCCTCTACGGTCAGCTCACGCGTCGCCGGGAGCAGCCGCAGCAGCCGCAGCAGCTCGGGCAGCGCGGTGTACGTCGGTGTCCCGCCGCCGAGGAAGATCGTTTCGACCGGAGAGCCGCCGTGCTCGGAGTCGAGCTCGCGCAGCAGCGCGTCGACGTACGCGCCATGCAGGTGGTCGCGGCCGGTCGCCGTGACAAAGTCGCAGTAGCCGCAGCGGTGTGCACAGAACGGCAGGTGAAGGTAGAGATGCCTCATGCCGCCATCCGCTTCGGCCGCGCAACGAGCTCGCCGCTGCAGTTGGGGCAGGTGAAGTCCATCGACGCGGCGCACGGCCGGCAGAAGGTGCACTCGTGTGAGCAGATGAGCGCGTCACCGTCCTGCCTCAGCGCAGCCCCGCAGCGTTCGCACTCTGTTCGCATCTCGAGACTCAAGTGTCCGCCTCCGCGTCATAGAGCACGCTGCCGTCGGGAGGCAGGTCGATCAGGCGAACGAGCGATCCCCCGGAGTGCGCGATGCCTGCCTCATGCGCCGCGTCCAGAACGGCCTTGAGCGGTCCCGGAGACGGCATCTGCGTCCGCTCGCAGGCGACGCACAGGTTCGTGCTGTCTTCGATCTCCGACTCGCCCTTCCACAACCGCGACCGCGTCGCCGTAACGCGGATCACGTCGGGCGCAACGCTTCGCACCAATCTCCCGAAGGTTGCCAGGGCATCTGCAGAGAACGTGACTGGCTCAGATGTGAAGCGGAAGTCCAGTGGATCGTCCCCCGGCACCGTCTGCTCCCAGAGCACCGTGCCGAATGAGCGAAGCGCCTCGACCTCGGAAACGGGATAGAGGTCGATCCACGTCGACTCCGTCAGGTGGGGCCAGGGGCAACGCATCCCGGAGTCGAGCGCCCACATGTCCCCTGTACGGCAGTCCTCGTCATCCAGGCCGAGCACGAGATGATGGTCATAGAGCGGTCCTTCCACGCCGCGTTGCTCGTGCCGCACCCAGACCGCGAGCTTGATCCGCGACTGCCCGTCGAGGAACGCCCGAATGTCCTCGCGATTCTCGGCGGGCACGTCGAGCGTCGGCGCATCGAACCCGTCGCGCATCAGCTTTTCTGCCCCTGGCCGATGTTGAGGACTGCGAGGAACGCCTCCTGCGGCACCTCGACGGCGCCGACCTGCTTCATTCGCTTCTTGCCTGCCTTTTGCTTCTCGAGCAGCTTTCGCTTGCGCGTGATGTCGCCGCCGTAGCACTTCGCAAGCACGTCCTTCCGCTTGGCTTTCACCGTCTCCCGCGCGATCACGCGCGAGCCGATCGCGGCCTGGATCGGGATGTCGAACATCTGGCGCGGGATCTCCTCGCGCAGCTTGTCTACGAGTAGGCGCCCGCGGTCGTACGCGAAGCTGCGGTGCACGATGAGGGACAGGGCGTCGACTGGCTCGCCGCCCACGAGCACGTCGACGCGGGCGAGATCGCCGGGCTTGAACCCGGCAACGTCATAGTCGAAGGACGCATAGCCGCGCGTGCGTGACTTGAGCTGGTCGTAGTAGTCGAGGACGATCTCGGCGAGCGGGAGCTCGTAGCTGAGGTGGACGCGCTCCGGGGAGAGGTACTCGAGCTTCCCGAACGTCCCGCGGCGGTCGTTGTTCAACTCCATCACGGCTCCGACGTGCGCCTTCGGGACGATGATCGACGCCGTGACGTACGGCTCCTCGACATCCTCGATCTCCCGTGGGAACTCGGCGGGGTTGTGCACCTCGATCCACTCTCCGTTCTTCTCCCTCGCCCGGTAGGCGACGTTCGGCGCCGTGACGAGCAGGTCGAGGTCGAACTCGCGCTCGAGGCGCTCACGGACGATCTCCATGTGCAGGAGGCCGAGGAAGCCGCAGCGGAAGCCGAAGCCGAGCGCCTGTGATGTCTCCGCCTCGTACATGAGCGCAGCATCGTTGAGCTTGAGCCGCTCGAGCGCGTCGCGGAGCTCGGGGTAGTCGTCCGAGTCGGTCGGGAAGAGGCCCGCGAAGACCATCGGCTTGACGTCCTTGTAGCCGGGCAGCGCCTCCGCCGCCGGGCGACGGATGGACGTGAGGCTGTCTCCGACCCGCAGGCGCGAGAGGTCCTTCAGCCCCGTGACGACGTAGCCGACCTCGCCGGCCGAGAGCTGGTCGACCGCGGTCATGGCGGGCGAGAAGACGCCGAGCTCCTCTGCATCGAACCGCGTGCCGGTGGCCATCGTGCGGAGCGAGTCGCGGGTCGAGAACGAGCCGTCGACGACACGGACGAAGGCGACGACGCCGCGGTACTGGTCGTAGGCGGAGTCGAAGACGAGCGCGCGCGGCGGCGAGTCCGGCTCCCCGGCGGGCGGGGACACTCGCTCGACGATCGCGTCGAGGACGTCGGCGACGCCATCGCCCGTCTTGGCGGAGATGCGCAGCACGCGAGTCGGGTCGTCGCCGAGCAGGTCGGCGACCTCGACAGCGGTTGCGTCGGGATCGGCGGCGGGCAGATCGATCTTGTTCGCAACGGGCACGATCTCGAGGCCGTTCTCGATCGCGAGGTAAGCGTTCGCGAGTGTCTGGGCCTCTATGCCCTGCGCAGCGTCGACGACGAGCAGCGCTCCTTCACACGCCTGGAGCGAGCGTGAGACCTCGTAGGTGAAGTCGACGTGGCCGGGCGTGTCGATGAGGTTGAGCTCGTGGCCTTTCCAGGTGACGCGGACAGCCTGAGCCTTGATCGTGATGCCGCGTTCGCGCTCGAGCTCCATCGAGTCGAGGATCTGCTCGCGCATCTCGCGCGCGGACACGGCGTCGGTGAGCTCGAGGATGCGGTCGGCGAGCGTCGACTTGCCGTGGTCGATGTGCGCGATGATCGAGAAGTTGCGGATCTGTGCCTGCTCCACGAGCGGCGATGGTACTGGCGCACTCCGCTTCACCCCTGGCGGCTTCGGACGTGACTCGCGAGCACGGCCCCACCCAAAGGGTGGGGACCGCTCGTCCCTCCGCCCTCGCCATCGAGGCTATCGCCGAACCGGTGGCGGCGAGTTCGCGCCTTCGCCGCGATTCAGTGCCGTCAAGAGCGAGCGCGCCGCAGTCGCAACATCGTCTCGAGCTCGCGCACGCCGAGCATTCGGCACGCCCCGAAGAAGGCCGCGTAGCCGAGCACGAGCCCGAGACCGAGCGACACGATTTGCGCCGGCAGCGAACGGCCGAGCCCGGAGTCGAGCAGGCGCCAGACCCCCCACGCCACTACGGCGAGGGCAGCCGCCGCGACCGTGACGAGAATGAAGCTCCGCACCGTCTCGGTCAGCTCGAAACCGCCCATTCGCCGCCGGAGGAGCACGAGGAGCGCCCACGTACCGGCGATGTTCACGAGTGACGTCGATAGCGGGATCCCCCAGATCCCGAACCGGTAGAACACCGCGTCGAGGACGGCGTTCAAGCCTAGGTTTCCGCACGCGACCCAGCTCGGAATCCACGGCGACTGGAGCGAGAAGAAGCCGCGGTTTAGCATCAGCATCGTCCCGTTGAACGTGAGCCCGAGCGAGAACGCGGCAAGGCAGTACGCCACCACAGGCGTGTCCGCGGCCGTGAACCGGTCGTGCTGGTAGAGCAGGCGCACGATCGGCATGCACAGAACAGCGGCCGCTGCGCTGGCGGGGATGAGGAAGAACGAGATCAGCCGCAGTCCCGTCGCGATCGTGCTCTTGAAGGCGTCCCAGTTCCCACGCGACACGTGACGCGAGAGCAGCGGGAAGAGCACCGTCGCTACCGCGACGGAGAACATCCCTTGTGGGAGCATGTAGAGCCGAAACGCGCGCACGATCGCGGCCGGCGCGAGGTGCGGGTTCAGGAAATGCGTCGCGAACAGCTGGTCGATCGCCGCGTTGAGGTTGATCAGGCCGAGCCCGATCGTGACCGGCAGCATCAGCATGAACGTGCGCTTCACCGCCGGGTCGTGGATGTCGATCACCATCCGCAGCCGGTCGTCGCGTCCGCGCAGCCACGGCAGCGGGAGTAGGAACTGGACGATCGTTGCGATGAGGATCGCAACCGCGTAGTAGTAGAGCCTCGTCGAGGAATGGCCGCTGTGCTCGGCTCCGAGGCCGACCCCGAGCAAGATCACAAGGTTCCACGCCACTGGGCTCAGCGCGGGGACGCTGAAGTGGTCGTAGCTGTTGAGGATTCCGACCACGATCCCGGTCAGCCCCAGCACAAGCACGAGCGGGAAAAGCACGCGCGCGAGCCCCGCTGCGAGGGCACCGAACTTGTCGTGCGGCCCGTAGCCGAAGATCGCCATGAACCAGGGCGCGACCACCACAAAGAGTGCAGTCAGGCCGCCGAGCCCGAGCAGCATCAGCCAGAAGAGAGACGAGGCCACCCGCCACGCGCGCTTTCGCTCGCCCTTGACGAGGAGGTCGCTGAAGACCGGCACGAATGCGGCCGATAGCGCGGAGTCGGCGACGAGCGACCGGACAGTGTTCGGGATGAGGAACGCGATCTCGAAGGCGTTGATCGGGCCGGAGATGCCGAACAGAGCGGCCTGCACGATCTCGCGCACCAGCCCGATGAGCCGGGAAAGCCCCGTGGCGACCGCGAAGATGACGCCCGAGCGCGTGAGGCTGCCGGTTGTGTCCGGCCTCTCCGCTGCGGGAGCGGGCGCCGCGACCTGCATCGCGTTCCCTTCCTGGTCGAGCGCCTCAGCTTCGAGCTCGACGAGCTCGCCGCGGCGATCGCGGCGCGGGCGGAGGATCGTCGTCGGCCGCTCGGATGGGTCCTGTGCGACCGGCCAGGAGTCGAGAGCTGCTTCGCTCTCGAAGTACATCGGCTTGCCGCGCTCGCGACGGCGGCGGTCGCGCGCCACCCGCCGCTCGTGCCGCTGCCGCTCGGCGTCGTCCACGAGGGCAGCATATGGAGCGGGGTTGCTACCATCGCCCGGCCCGCGAATCGCGGGTCTTTTTCCGAGATGCCGAACATCAAGCAGCAAGAGAAGCGCGTTCGTCAGGCGGCGCGGCAGAGGCAGGAGAACCTCCGCTGGCGCTCGACCGCGAAGACGCTCATGCGGCGCCTCAACGAGGCGGTCGCCGAGGGCGACGCGCAGGAAACCGAGACGCGGCATCGCGAGCTCATGCAGTGGCTGGACCGCGCAGCGGCCAGCGGCGCTCTCCACCGCAATACGGTCGCGCGGCGCAAATCGCAGGCGGCGAAGCTCGCCGCCGGCACCGACAAGTAGCGCCCCGGCGGGAAACCCTGACGCCTAGGGCGCCGGCTGGCTTGTGATCTCGACGAGCGTCCGCTCGAGCTGGAGGTCGGGCGGGAGGCGCGACCCCCCCTTCGCACCCGCGTCGAGCTCGGCCAGCCGGACAGTCGCCTGGGCAAGTTCGTCCGGCGAGAAGTTGCCGGCCTGTTTTGCCGACTTCTCGGCGACAAACGGGTGGATCTTCAGCCGGCTCGCCATCTCGCTCGGGCGGACACCTTCGTCGGCGAGACGCGAGACCTTCCGGACGCGGCCGACGTGTCCCACCATGGAGGCGACGATCCGGATCAGCTCTCCGGAGCGGGGCCGGTGGGAGCGGTCGAGCAGCGACTCGGTCGCGCGCAGCGTCGCCGCAACGTCGCGGCGTCCCCACGCGTCGGTCACGGCGAAGATCGGCGTCTCGGCCCTTCCGACTGCGAGCTCCTCGACGGCCGCCCGCGTGATCTGCTCTCCGTTGGCCCACGTCGCGAGCTTCTGGATCTCGGAGGCGAGATCGCCGACGTCGTCGCCCACGGCTTCGACCAGTGCTCGGCACGCGTCACGATCTGCCGGCGCGCCGAGACGGGCGAACTGCTCGCCCACCCATTCCGGAAGCTGCTTCTTCGTCACGTCATAGGCGAGCACCTGACCCGCCTTGGCTACCGACTTCGCAAGTGCGGAGTCCTTCTTCAAGCCGTCGCCGACGAGCGCGAGCACCGTGGTGGGCGCCGGAGCGGCGAGGTACGAATCGAGCTCTTTCACATCCGCGGCCTTCCAGCTCTCGACGCCGTCGACGATCACGAGCCGCGCCTCGCCGCCGAAGAGGCCGAGCGCGTTGCACGCGGCGACCGCGTCCTCCCCCGAAGCCTCGGTGGCGTGGAGCTGCTCGGTCGCGTCCTCACCGATCCGCCCCCGCAGGCGCTGGAGCGCAACTGCGATCTTCGGCCGATCCGTCCCCGTCAGGAGGTAGACCGGTTTCAGGTCGCGCTCGCTCGGCACAGCGCCAAGCATAGGCTGCGGCGCCGGCTGCTCCCAGAGCGAGCGCGGCAGCGGCGCGGCCGGAGGTCACTTGTGCGCCTGGGAGGCTGCCGAAGATGTGAGCGCAAGTCGCAAGGTACGCGGCGAACCAGCCGTTCGCCCAGGCGAGAGCGGCCGCGAGCGAGGGCGCGATGGGTGCAAGAAGCGCGCACACGAGCGCCAACGCGAGCATCGGCGCGGCCGCGAAGCCACCGAAGGCATTGGCTGGAACGGTCAACAACGGGATCTGGTGGAACTGGAACCACGAGATCGGCGCCGTCGCGAGACCGCACGCAGCCGAGATGGCCACACACATGCGCAGACCAGCCGGTAGCGGATAGCCCTCGAGCCAGTTCCTGAGGCGTGGTGCGAGGAAGAAGATCGCGAGCACTGCGGCGAACGAGAGCTGGAAGCCTGGGTCGAGGACGTTGTACGGATTCCAGCCGAGGAGCGCGATCGCGGCGACGACAAGCACATACCGCGTATCTCGCTCCCGGCCGGTGAGCCACGCGAGCGACCCGAGGCCCCCGGCGATCCCGGCACGGACGACGGAAGGCTGCGCGCCGACAGCGAGGACGTAGCCACCGATCGAGGCGAGCACCGCAACTTCGGCAGCTAGGCGCGGCACCCCGATCAGGAGCGCGAGCGAGAGCGTTCCGAGAGCGACCACGGCGACGTTGCCGCCGCTGACGGCGAGCAGGTGGTAAAGACCGCTGGCGCGGAAGTCCTGACGCAGCCGATCGGACAGTCCCTCGTCCTCCCCGAGGACGACGCCTTCGATCACGCCACGGCGCATGCCGCTGAGTCCGGGGACCGAGGCGCCCGCCAGCCACGCGTGGAGCCGATCGGCTACGCCGCCGAGCCCGCCACGCCGACCGACGATGAGCCACTCCTGCGCGCGGAGCACCGCGTGGATCCCGTGATGTCGCAGCCATCTGCGCTCGTCGAAGCCGTTCGACGGCCCCCGCGGGGCGCGGAGCTGACCGATCAGCGAAAGGCGGGCTCCCTGCGCCGGCGCGCGGCCGAGCGGTAGCTCGAGCAGCACAGCCTCGTGTGGCCGCGCTTCGCCCCAGCGCAGGACGACAGCGCGCACGCGGAGCTCGAACGAGCCGTGACGCGCCGGCTCCGCGATCTCGACTAGGGCGCGCTCGGCGGTACCGATACGAGGCGCGAGCACGCTGTGGTCGATCGCCGCGAGGCGAAAGCTCCCGACCCCCCAGCCCACAATCGCCACACCGAGCGCTCCGAGTGCGAGCGTGACCGGCCCGGAGGTCGCCGCTACGGCGAGGGCAAGGAACACGCCCGCCGTGAGCACTGCTGCCGCAAGCCCGACCCGCGCGACCGTCGCCCCGGCGAGACCGAGGCAGAGCGCGCAGCCGAGTGTGTGCGGTGCGCGGACCGTCACGGAATCACGAGCCCCTTGAGCTGTGCGAGCCGGCCCGGCCCGATGCCGGGCACCCCCTCGAGCTCGGCGACCGAATGGAACGCGCCGTGCTGTTGTCGGAAATCGAGAATCTTCTGCGCTGTCACGGGCCCGATCCCGGGCAACGAGTCGAGCTGCTCGGCCGTCGCGGTGTTGAGATCGAGCGGAGCCGACGGGGACGAACCGGCGGCGGGAGCGCTCGCCGCCGGCGCACCGACCGCGCCGCGCCCCGGAACGACGACCTGTTCGCCGTCGGCGACCGGCGCGGCGAGATTCACCGCGTCGAGCTGTGCCTTCGCGGTCACGCCGCCCGCAGCTGCGATCGCGTCGTCGATTCTCGAGCCAGGTCGCAACCGGTAGAGCCCAGGCCGACGCACCGCCCCGGCAACATCGATCACGAGCAGCTTCGCCGCCGCCGGTTTCGCCGCCCTCGCCGGAGCCGGTAGCGGCGTCACGGCAGGAGCGGCGTTCCCACTGGCACCGAGGTGCCTGACGAGAAGGACGAGCAGGATCGCAACGGCCACGGCAGCACCGAAGAGCTGCCGGCGCGAGAGACCGGAGAGCCGCACGTCCACACGTCCAGCCTGCCGCCGAACCCGTCACGTGTCTGTCGCGACGCCGTGACCGTAGACTCGCGCCATGGCCGACTGGGTGACGATCTCGGCGCTCGCCTCTGCGGGCGGGACACTCGTGCTCGCCGGCGTGACCGTCGCCTCGGTCCGCTCCGCCAACAGGGCAGCGCGCGTGGCCGAGCTGTCGCTGCTCGCCGGACAGCGCCCCCTGCTCGTGCCGTCGCGCACCGAGGACCCGGCGGTCAAGGTCGGCTTTCACGACGACGTCTGGTTCTCGGTGCCGGGCGGGCACGGCATCGCCAGCGCGAAAGAGGGAGGGGTCTACTTCGTGATCTCGGTTCGCAACGTCGGCACCGGTATCGCGGTCCTACACGGCTGGCACGTCTACCCCGATCTCCAGCTCGGCCCGGACATCGAGATCGTCCCCACGCCGCTCGACGACTTCACGAGACTCACCCGTGACCTCTATGTCGCTCCCGGCGACGTCGGCTTCTGGCAGGGCGCGTTCCGCGACCAGGCGAGCGACCGCTACCGCAGCGCGCGCCGCGGGGTCGAGGCGCAGCGGCGCATCGGCGTCGACATCCTCTACGGGGACTTCGAGGGCGGCCAGCGTGTGATCAGCCGCTTCCTGCTGACGCCGCGCGAGACCGAGGACGGCGTGCGCTGGTACTCGGGAGTCGGCCGCCACTGGAACGTCGACCGGCCGGAGCCGCGCGAGCGCTAGATCACGAAGTTGACGAGCCTGCGAGGGACGACGACCGTCTTCCGAGGCTCGCCGCCATCGAGATAGGTCCGCACGCGCTCGCTCGCGCGCGCCCGCGCAACGAGCTCGTCCTCGCTCAGCCCGGCGTCGACCTCGAACCGGTCGCGCACCTTGCCGTTCACCTGGACGACCAGCTCGAACGTCTCGCGCACGAGCTGCGACTCGTCGGCTTCCGGCCATGGGTGCTCCCAGAGGCGCTCGTGCCCCAGCACGCCCCACAGCTCCTCCGCGACGTGCGGCGCGTACGGCTGGATCAGCGAGACGGCCGTCTCCGCCGCGAACCTCGCGTCCGGCGCATCGACGGCACCGCCGAGCCCGTTCGCCAGTTCCATCACGGCCGAGATCGGCGTGTGGAACTGGAACCGGCGCAGCACGTCGTCCGTAACCCGGACGATCGTCTCGTTCGCCTTCCGCGCCAGAACGCCCTCGCGCACGCCGGCGGAGGGCGCCGCCTCGGCAACCTCGTGCACGATGCGCCAGAGCCGCCGCAGGAACCGGACAATGCCTTCCACTCCGTCAGGCGTCCACTCCATGTCCTGGTCGGCAGGCCCCATGAACAGGATGTAGAGCCGCACCGCGTCGGCGCCGTAGCGGTCGACGAACTCGTCCGGCCCCTCGACGTTGCCGCGCGTCTTGGACATCTTCGAGCCGCCGAGCGTCAACCAGCCCTGGTGGAAGACCCGCGCGAACGGCTCGCGGAAGTCGACCATGCCCCAGTCGTTCATCGCCTTGACGAAGAAGCGCGAGTAGAGCAGGTGGCCAGTCGAGTGGTCGATGCCGCCGATGTACTGGGAGACCGGCAGCCAGTAGTCGACGACGAACCGGTCGAACGGCGCCTCGTCGTTGTGGGAGTCGATGTAGCGGAGGAAGTACCAGGAGGAATCGACGAACGTGTCCATCGTGTCCGGGTCCCGCAGGGCCGGTCCGCCGCACTGCGGGCAGTCGACGTTCATGTACTCCTCGTTGGCGGCGAGCGGCGGCCTCCCCTTCGGGGCGTAGTCCTCGATGTCGGGCAGGATCACCGGGAGGTCTTCCTCGGGCACCGGCACGACACCGCAGCTGTTGCAGTGGATGAACGGGATCGGGCACCCCCAGTAGCGCTGGCGGGAAACGCTCCAGTCGCGCAGCCGGTAGTTGACGGTCGCCTCGGCGCGTCCCTCTGCCTCGAGCGCAGTGATGATCGCCCGGGCGCCATCTCCCGTAGGGAGCCCGTCGAACCGATCCGAGTTGACGAGCTTGCCGTCCTCGTCGATCACCTGGATCGCGGGCAGCGCGAACGCCTCGGCGAACTCGCCGTCCCGCTCGTCGTGCGCGGGCACGGCCATGATCGCGCCGGTCCCGTAGTCCATGAGTACGTAGTCGGCGACCCAGATCGGTAGACGCTCGCCGTTGACCGGGTTCACCGCATGACAACCGGTGAAGACACCGGTCTTGGTCGCGCCGGCAGCCCGCTCCTCGACCGGCCGCGCCCCTGCGTGGCGCGCGTACTCCCGCGCCTCATCGCTCGCATGCGCATCGACGAACGGATGCTCCGGCGCGACAACGAAGAAGGTCGCGCCATAGAGCGTGTCGGCGCGCGTCGTGAAGACCGCGATGTCGTCTCCCGTCTCCTCGACGCGGAAGAGGATCTCGGCCCCCTCCGAGCGGCCGATCCAGTTGCGCTGGATCGCCTTCGTCTTCTCCGGCCAGTCGCCGCCCGGATACTCGAGCAGCTCGTCGGCGTAAGCGGTCGTCCGCATGAACCACTGCGTCATGTTTCGCAGCTCGACCTCGGCGCCGCAGCGCTCGCAGTGACCGTCGACGACGTACTCGTTGGCGATGACGGTCTGGTCGTTGGGGCACCAGTTGACCGGCCCCTCCTTGCGGTAGCAGAGCTCGTGCGTGACGAACTGCTGGAAGAGCCACTGCGTCCAGCGGTAGAAGGTCGGCTGGTGCGCGGCAACCTCGCGCTCCCAGTCGATCGCCCAGCCGAGGCGCTTCATCTGGGCGCGCATCTTCTCGATGTTCCGCTCGATCGTCTCGCGCGGGTGCTTCCCCTCCCGGATTGCTGCGTTCTCCGCCGGCAGCCCGAACGCATCCCAGCCCATCGGCCGCACGACGTGCCAGCCGCTGCGCCGGCGGACGTGGGTCTGGACGTCGCCCATCGTGTAGTTGAGGACGTGGCCCATGTGCAGGCTCGGGCCCGACGGGTACGGAAGCATCTCGAGCTGGTACCAGTGGTTCTCAGGGGTCGGCTCACCCTGGACGGGATTGGGGACGTGGAACGCCCCCTCGTCCTCCCAGACGCGCTGCCACTTCGTCTCGATTGCGTGGGGTTCGTATCTCGGTGTCATGAAAAAGCCCTCTGGAACGAAAAAACCTCTCCGAGGAGAGGTCGTGGGGAGTCGGCGCGGCGTGCCGCGCGTGTCTCCCTGTTCTACGTAAGAAGCAGCTCCTGCATTGGGATCCCGATATTAGCAAGGTGCTCGAACTCCTTCCGGAAACGGCGCGAATCGAGGGCGGCGAGCTCGCGATCGGCGGGGTGCGCGCGTCGAAGCTGGCGACGGAGCATGGGACGCCGCTCCTCGTCTACTGCGCGCAGACGATCCGCTCGCAGGTGCGGGCGTACCGGGAAGTGGCGCCGGGTGCGCTCCTCGTCTACGGGACGAAGGCGTTCGCGAACGTCGCGCTGCTCCGGCTGCTCGCGGAAGAAGGCGTCGGCGCCGACGTCTCGACCCTCGGCGAGCTCGCGTTCGCGCGGGCCGCCGAGATTCCCGGCGAGCGGATCGTGTTCCACGGCAACAACAAGTCGGAGGCGGAGCTACGGGCTGCCGCGGAAGCCGGCGCGCTCGTCGTGCTCGACGCTCCCGGCGAGGCCGAGACCGCGGCGGCCGCAGGCGTGCGCCGCGTTCTCGTCCGGCTGACGCCGGGCGTCGAGGCCGTGACGCACCGCTCGATCCAGACCGCACACGAGGAGTCGAAGTTCGGCCTGGCTCCCGACGCGGCCGAGCGGGAGATCGAGCGAGCGCGCGAGCTCGCGCTCGAGGTCGAGGGCGTGCACGTCCACGTCGGCTCGCAGCTCGGACGCCCGCACGAAAGCGTCCTTGCGCTCGAGCGCGTGCTGGGATTCCTCGAGCGCCTCGACTGGACGCCGCGCCTGCTCGACCTCGGCGGCGGTCTCGGTGTCCGCCACAACCGCGACGAGCGGCTGCCATCCGTCGCGGAGTTCGTCGGCCCGCTCCTGGAGCAGGTGCCGGACGGCGTCTCGCTGATCCTCGAGCCCGGCCGAGCGCTCGTCGGCCGCGCCGGCGTGACGCTCTATCGCGTCGGCTCGGTCAAGGAGTCGGGTGGCATTACGTACGCGGCGATCGACGGCGGCATGTCCGACAACCCACGGCCGCAGCTCTACGGCGCGCGCTACGAAGCGCTGCTCGCGAACCGGGCGGACGAACCGGCGAGTGGCGTCTACCGCATCGCCGGCAAGCATTGCGAGTCGGGCGACGTCCTGATCGAGGCGGCGGAGCTGCCCGAGCCTCAGCTCGGCGACCTGCTCGCCGTCCCCGCGACCGGCGCGTACACGCTGGCGCTCGGCTCGACGTACAACGGCGTCCCGCGTCCCGCCGTCGTCCTCGTCACGGACGGCGAGTCACGCCTGATCCGCCGCCGCGAGACCGTCGAGGAGCTCCTGCGCTACGAGACGTGAGGCAGCTGGACGCGGCTCCGGCGGTGGATGATGACGAGCCAACCACCGACGAGGACGAGGACGCAGCCGCCCGTGGCCGATGCGCCGATCCCGGCATCGAGCCAGCTGAACGAGCTGCTCGGAGCCGCCGCAAAGACGATCGGCGCCAGCGCGAACGATCCCGCGGATGCCACGCCTCTCGGCACCCGGGGTGGCTGCTCGCGTGGCCCGTGCATCGCGAGGGCCGGCGACGGCGCGGCCAGCGCAACACCGATGGCGGCGATCACGAGGGGTTTGCGGACCATGGCTGCTCCTCTCTCCCCCGCACTGAGGCGAGCTTACGCCGCTTTCGGCGTTCGCACAACGGTGATCTGGGATCAGATCTGCGACGTGGGCTGCCGGCCCTCCGCCAGCGGCGGATCCGCTTGAACAGCCAGTAGAGGATCACGCGCCGACCCTACTCCTGCCCGCTAGCCTCAGCATGCGATGCGTCTAAGACTCGCAGCCGTTCCGGGAGTCGTCCTCGTCGCCGTCGCCGCGGCGATGTGGGGCACGGACCCGATCATCCGCAAGACGATGAGCTTCACGACGTCGGCGACGACGATCGTCTTCGGCGAGCACATCATCCTCGCGGCGCTGACGCTGCCGTTCCTCCTCCCCGCGCTGCGCGCCGTCTTCCGCGCCGGCTGGAGCTACGTCGTCGCCGCGGTCGTCGTCGGTGCGGGCGCGTCGGCCGTGGCCACGATCCTCTTCACCGACGCGCTCATCGGACACTCGGACTTCATCACGCCCGTCGTGATCCAGAAGGTGCAGCCGCTCGTCGCGGTCGCCGGCGCCGGACTCCTGCTGGGCGAGCGGCCTCGCGCACGCTTCGTGTGGTTCTTCCTCCCCGCCCTCGTGGGCTTCTGGCTGGTGAACCAGGCGCATCCGCTCGACCCGTCGGCGAAAGGCGCGGTCGTGATCGCCGAGGCGACCGGCGCGGCTGTTCTGTGGGCCATGGGGACGGTGCTCGGGCGCTATCTCGCGCGCCGGCTGGAGTTCCAGCACATCGTCACGCTGCGCTTCTTCTTCGGCCTGCTCGCCAGCGCGCTCGCCCTACCGATCATGGGTGCGAGCGCCTACTCGAACAGGCACGACACGTCTCTGATTCTCTACCTCGCGCTCGCGACCGGCCTCGTCGCGCTCACGCTCTACTACTACGGGCTGCAGCGAACCCCAGCAGTCGTCTCCTCACTCGCGGAGCTCACGTATCCCGCGGTCGCCGTGATCGCAGGCATCTACGCGTACAACCAACACCTGCGCTGGACGCAGTGGCTCGGCGTCGCTGCGATCCTCGGCGCCGTGACGCTGCTGCCCGTGCAGCGGCGGCGGATCGTCACGGAGGCGCCCACCGAACTGCTTCCGGCACCCGCCGCGGGTTAGCCTCTCACTCGTGGACCTGCGGGACACGCCCGAAGAGGCGGAGTTTCGCGAGAAGCTCCGCGCCTGGGTCGACGCGAACCTCCCCCCGGAGAAGCGCGGCGGGCGCGGCGGCGCGCAACGCTTCGAGGACCCGTTCGTCCGCGAGTGGAGCCGCAAGCTCTACGACGCCGGCTACGCCGGACTGACGTGGCCGCCGGAGTACGGCGGCGCGGGAGCGCCGTACAGCTTCCAGGCGATCCTCTACGAGGAGCTCGCGGCGGCGCAGGCGGCGACACATGTCGGCGTGATCGGACTCAGCATGGCCGGGCCGACGATCATCGCCCACGGCACGGAGGAGCAGAAGGCGCGCTACCTTCGGCCGATCCTCGCCGCCGAGGAGATCTGGTGCCAAGGCTTCTCGGAGCCGGACGCGGGCTCCGACCTCGCCGCGGTTCGCACGCGGGCCGAGCGGCGCGGCGACGTCTACGTCGTCAACGGCCAGAAGGTGTGGTCGTCGTTCGCGCACATCGCCGAGCGCTGCATCCTCGTCACGCAGAGTGATCCCGACGCGCCGCGGTACCAAAATCTCACCTACCTCCTCGTCGACATGCACGCTCCCGGCGTCGAGGTGCGGCCGCTCCGGCAGATCACGGGCGAGGCGGAGTTCAACGAGATCTTCTTCAGCGAGGTCCGGGTGCCGGTCGAAAACCGCTTGGGCGAGGAGGGCAAGGGCTGGCAGGTGGCGATGACGACCCTCCTCCACGAGCGCGCGACGCTCGGGTTCGCGCTCACGGCGACGCTCGATGCAGCGTTTGGGCGGATGCTCGAAGAGGCGCGCGAGCGCGAGGTCGACCCGCGGGTACGCGAGGGGCTCGCGCGGGAGTGGATCGAGCTGCAGGCGCTCCGCTACACGAACTACCGCGCGCTCGGGACGTACGAGCGCACCGGCGTGCCCGGGCCGGAGGGCTCCGGCGTCAAGCTGCGCTGGTCGGAGGCGAACCAGCGGCTGATGAAGCTCGCGCGCGAGCTGCGGGGCCCGGAGGGGATCCTCGACGACGGGTGGTGGAACCACCAGCAGCTCCGCAGCCGCGGCAACACGATCGAGGCCGGCACGTCGGAGGTGCTCCGCAACATTATTTCCGAGCGCGTGCTCGGCCTGCCACGAAGTCGATGAGGGGGTCGCACCGATGGACTTCGCGCTGAACGACGACCAGCTCGAGCTCAAGCAGCAGGCGCGCGCGTGGCTCGCCGATCGCTTTCCGCTCGACCGCGACTGGGAGGCTTTGGAGGACCGCTGGAGCGAGCTCGCGGAGCTCGGCTGGCTCGACGTCGCGGAGGCCGGGCTCGGCTTCGTCGAAGAGGCGCTGCTGCTCGAGGAGCTCGGTTACGCGTGCTACCCGGGCCCGTACATCGCCACCGTCGGCTTTGCGCTCCCGTGGCTCTCGGCCGAGCAGCGGGCCCGCGTCGCCGCTGGAGAGGAACGCTGGTCGGTCGACCTCGACGGCCTCGTCCCGTGGCTCGGCTCGGTCGACTTCGTCGTCTCCGACGGCGGCACCGCCTACCCGGCACGCGGCGAGGCGATCGCTTCCGTCGATCCGTCGCGACCGTTCGGCCGGCTCGACAAGGCCGACGGCGAGCCGCTCGCGGGAAACCGGAACCTTCCGCGAGCCCGCACGGCGAGCGCCGCCGAAGCGCTCGGCGTGGCACAGCGCGCCCTCGACCTCGGAGTCGAGCACGCGAAGACGCGGCTCCAATTCGAGAAGGCGATCGGCACCTACCAGGCCGTCTCCCACCCGCTCGCGCAGACGTACACCGACGTCGAGCTCGCACGCTCGCTCGTCTACTGGGCCGCCTGGTGCGTAGCCGAGAACGACACGCGCGCGCCTCTTGCCGCCGCCGCGGCGATGGCGTTCGCTACCGAGGCCGCGGTCGCGGCCTGCGAGCGCTCGATCCAGGTGCACGGAGGGATCGGCTTCACCTGGGAGCACCCGCTGCACCGCTTCTACAAGCGCGCGCTCTGGCTCGAGGGCTTCGGCTCCCGACCCGCCGAGCTCAGGCTCGAAGTCGCAAACGCGCTTCTGGCGTAGAAGAATGCGCCGAATGGACGGCCTGATGATGGACTTCCCGCTGACGCTCACGCATGTCCTGCGCCGGGCGGAGACGTTCTTCGGCGACGGCGAGATCGTCACGCGCCTGCCCGACAAGAGCTTCCATCGCACGAACCATCGCGAGACGCTGCGTCGAGCGCGGCAGCTCGCGGTCGCGCTCCAGAAGACCGGCCTCGAACGCGGCGATCGCGTCGCGACGCTGTGCTGGAACCACCACCAGCACCACGAGGCCTACTTCGGCGTCCCGTGCGGCGGCTTCGTCCTCCACACGCTCAACCTCCGGCTCCACTCGAACGACCTCAACTACATCGCGAGCCACGCCGGCGACCGGGCGGTGATCGTCGACCGGGCACTCGTGCCGCTGCTCGAGCAGTTCCGGGAAGGGACGCCGATCGAGCATGTCTTCGTCGTCGAGGACTCGTACGAGGAGCTGCTCGCGAGCGCCGATCCGGACGAGTGGCAAGACCCGGAGCTCGACGAGCGCGAGGCGGCGGCGATGTGTTACACGAGCGGCACGACCGGCCGGCCGCGCGGCGTCGTCTACTCGCACCGCTCCTCCGTACTGCACGCGCTCGGAGTCGGCTCGAACAACCCGCTCGGGCAAGGCCTCGGCATCGACGACGCCGTGATGCCGGTCGTGCCGATGTTCCACGCGAACGCGTGGGGCTACCCGTACCTCGCGACGCTCCAGGGCGCGAAGATCGTCTACCCCGGGCCGCACCTCGACCCCGACAGCCTGCTCGAGAACATGGAGCAGGAGCGCGTCTCGTGGGCCGCGGGCGTACCCACGATCTGGATGGGGATCCTCGCGCGGCTCGACGCCGAGCCCGGACGCTGGGATCTCTCCGCGATGAAAGCGATGCTCATCGGCGGCGCGGCGGTGCCTCGCGCGCTGATCGCCGCCTTCGAGGAGCGGCACGGGCTGCGCATCTGCCAGGGCTGGGGGATGACCGAGACGTCGCCGGTCGCCTCGACAGTCACGCTCCCGTACGACCTCGCCGAGGCGGATGCCGAGACGCGCTGGGACGTCCAGGCGACGGCAGGCTTCCCGCTCCCGTTCGTCGAGATTCGGGCGCGAGCCGGCGACGACGAGGTGCCGTGGGACGGCGAGGCGATGGGCGAGCTCGAGGTGCGCGGGCCGTGGGTCGCGGCGCAGTACTTCGATGCGCCCGAGTGCGCCGACCGCTGGACGGAGGACGGCTGGTTCCGCACCGGCGACATCGTCTCGATCCATCCGCGCGGCTTCATCCAGATCAAGGACCGCTCGAAGGACGTGATCAAGTCGGGAGGCGAGTGGATCTCCTCGGTCGAGCTCGAGAACGCGCTGATGGCACATCCGGCCGTGGCCGAGGCGGCGGTGATCGCCGTGCCCAACGAGAAGTGGGGCGAGCGGCCGCTCGCGGCGGTCGTGCCGAAGGAGGGCGCGTCTGCGAGCGCCGACGAGCTGCGCGAGTTCCTCGCGCCGCAGTTCGCGAAGTGGTGGCTTCCAGACCGCTTCGAGTTCGTGGACGAGATCCCGAAGACGAGCGTCGGCAAGTTCCGCAAGCTGGAGCTGCGCGAGCGGTTCGCCGCGGAGACAGCTCAGGCCAATTGAGCCCTCGCGCCAGGAAGCCGTGGGGCGAGTTCCCGCCGCCCGACCCGCACGTCTGGAACACGCTCCGCTACCGCGGCGTCGAACATGCGGGCGGCCGATGCGTAATCGAGTGGGACGCGCCGCCGGAGTACTGCTTCCACTCCCCGTCGGGGCCGATCGTGCACGGCGGCATGGTCGCGGCGCTGCTCGACACGGCGATGGGCGGAGCGTGCTGGACGCTGGTGGAGGACGACGAGGACTTCCTGACCGCCGACCTCCGCACCGAGTTTCACCGCTCGGCGCGCCCGGGGACGCTGCGTGCGGAGGGCCACGTCGTGCAACGAAACCGGCGCGTCGCCTTCTGCGCCGCCGAGCTGTTCCAGGACGGCGAGCTCGTCGCGAGCTCCCGCTGCACCCAGATCGTGCGCCGCGAACAGGGCGCATAGCCAGCCACGACATTCAGGCGAGAGGACACTGGCGCAGGCGAGCGTCGTCTCCCCGGTTCCTCCGCTGCTACCGACGCCGAAGGCCAGGCTGTCCTCGAGCGCGGTCGTCCTAGCTAGGTCTTCGGCCCCAGGCGGCTCGCGCGTCATAGCGGAGCTGCACGGAAGTGAGCCGTTGGATGCGGTTGCTGGCGTTGTCGACGATGTTTTTGAGGCGGAGGGTGAGGATGTAAAACCCGCCGACTTCGGTGCTGCTGCCCGAAAACGACAGGCGGTGGAAGAGGATGCGCGTGCCGTCGGGCGACCATCCATCGGCGATCGCCTGCAGAGTCCCCCCGCGGTAGTTGGTGAGCGCGACGCGGTGCTTTCCATCGGCGCTCATGGTGAAGAGGTTGGCCGACTTGAATTGGGTCGGGTGCGCGTAGGTGTTGAAGAGAAGCCGCGTGCCGTCTGGCGACCAGTGAGGATCGGTCGCATCGATCCGGAAGGGCGTGATACGGCGGATGTTGCTGCCGTTCGCGTTCATGATCTCGATCGCGCCCTTCTGTCTGGGCTTGGCGGTCGTGTTGGTGCGCACGAACGCGATCTTCGTGCCGTCCGGTGACCATTGCGGTTGGCTGTCTTCGGTGCTCGTCGGCGTGCTCTTCTGGGTGAGCTGCGTAAAATGCCTTCCGGCCGCGTTCATCGTGAAGATGGCGACGCGCGCAGCGACCTCCTTGACGACCGGCCCGAACGCTCGCTCGAACGCGATCTTCTTGCCGTCGGGTGAATAGGTTGGATCGTCGTCGCCCAGGCAGGCACCTCTGCCGACTCTGCACACCGGGCTGATGTCGATAGCGCCACTGCCGTCCGCGCGCGATTTAACGATTTGGTCTGTGCCGTCGATCCTGCCCAGGGTGTAGATCAAACCCCGGCCGTTCGGAGACCACGAGATCCCATGCTGTCCGGCCCCCAGGCCATGCGTGACCTGTCGCAACCGTGTTCCGTCCGGCCTGACGGTGAACACCTGGTAGATCGTGTCCACCTGTCGGGTGAAGGCGATCTCACCGTTCCGGCCTGACGCGGTCGCGTGCGAGTGCCCCGGGAGAACTGCTGCCACCAGCAGGCAACAGAGCGTGGCCAGACCTCGTGCTAGACGCCGGTTCATTCGACCATCGCCTTCCAAGGCTTATCGCTTGCGCTCCGACGATCCTCCCACCGTCAAGTGCCGAATACAACTCACGCTGGCGTAGTTGATCCGAGCAGACCGCAGCCACGGGTCATTCCGGAACACTGGCCCAGCCGAGTGCTATACGGCCTGGCGGGCGATCTCAGGGCCGTGCAGGGCGGGACTCGATCGCGAGCTGGTTCTCCCGACTGGGTCTGCCCGGTCTCGGAGTCCGATCTGAGCTCGCGCAATGCGGACAACGATCTGAGCCGTCTGCGGCTGTCGACCAGCCGCTCGGGCTGCTGCCCTTCGGGTCGTACCGGACTTGCGTCGCCCCACACGCGCAGCTGAACACGGCGACGCCGTGCGGAACCGTTGCGTGGTTGACGTAGAACTCAGCCGTTGTAGAGCGATGTTCTCGCTCCCCTGGGCGGCTGTCAACGTCTCGGCGGCCAGGGGTCATTTCGAAACTCACTGGCCGATCGGAGGGTGCGCTCGCTAGGTGGCGTACGCGAGCGCCGAAGGGGTCTGGCGGCCGACAATCGCGGGGGCCTTGTGAACCAGTTCGTCGTTGTCTAGAGCCTCGACCATGAAAAGGGCGAAGTCGACGCGGCGCGTGATGTTGCTCTCGAGAAT
>JBJMKF010000016.1:0-214740 GCA_045805965.1 Gaiellaceae bacterium | reverse complement strand
CGAAGGGAGCGTTACCACTGCGGCCGTGCCCATGACCGTCGCCAGCACCAGCCCCGCGGTCGCCGTCGAGAAGCCGCGGACCGCGTGGAGGTAGATGATCTCGAACGGAAGGATCAGTCCGGTGCCGAAGTTGTTGAGCGCGCTCCCGCCCTGAAGAACGAGGACGGACCTCGGTAGGCCCGTACGCCAAACGGCGAACACACGTGCGAGCGCGCTGCCCCAACGTTGCTTCTGCATCAGCTCATCTCCAATTCGCGGTTGTACGGACGTCAAAGACACCGCGATGCCGCGAAACGGACCGCCGGTCCGTTTCCGACGGACCTGGTGTCATTGATGCGATGACCGTCGATCTCGAGCGGGCCAAGGGAGGCGACGAGCGCGCGTTCGCGACGCTGGTCGAGCCGTTCCGGCGCGAGCTCCAACTGCATTGCTACCGATTACTCGGCTCCGTGCAGGACGCCGAGGATCTCGTCCAGGAAACACTGCTCGCCGCCTGGCGCGGGCTCAACGGCTTCGAGGAACGGGCATCGCTGCGCTCCTGGCTCTACCGGATCGCGACCAACCGGAGCCTCAACGCGATTCGCGAACGCGGACGCCGCCCAACCACGGAGAACACCATGAGATCGTCAAAAACCCGTCGCGCCGTCGAACCCAGCTGGCTCGAGCCTTACCCGGACAGCGCGCTTCCGGATCCCGCCTCCGGACCTGAAGCACGCTACGAGCAGCGCGAAGCGATCCAGCTCTCGTTCATCGTCGCGCTGCAACAACTGCCTGCGAAACAGCGCGCAGCGCTCGTGCTGCGCGACGTGCTCGGCTTCCACACCGACGAAGCCGCCTCGATCCTCGACACAACGCCGCAGTCGGTCAAGGCCGCGCTCCAACGCGCACGCGCAACACTCGACTCGTACACCCTCGAACGCGAGCAGGCGCCGCTTCCCGACTCGCCGACCGAACTGAACCTTCTCGCCACCTTCAGCGACGCCGTCGAAGCCGGCGACACGGCGCGCCTCCTAACTCTGCTGAGCTCCGACGCTCGTGTGAGCATGCCGCCGCAGCCGGGCGAGCTCATCGGACACGAAGCGATCGGCGTGTACCTCGACCGCGGCGCCGAGGTCCGCGGCGCCCCGCTACAGGTACGCCCGACCCGCGCCAACGGCCAGCCGGCGTTCGGCTGCTACCTGCGCTCGCAGCCCTGGGGCATGATGGTCCTCGCCTTGAGCGGCAGCAAGGTCGACGAGATCACCTTCTTCGCCGACCCCGCGCTGCCCGGCCGCTTCGGTCTTCCCGAACACATCTGGCCGACAAGGATGGGTTCGACATGAAATGGAAGCCGCCGTTCAGGTGTCATTCCGCAACGCTGTGCCAGGCGAGGAGGCCCGCATCGATCGTGCTCACACGTCGCGCCTGAAGTCTTTGCCAGAGTGGAACGACCGGCAGAACGCGAGTCCGGTCCTGCGGCCGGACTCGAACACGCCGAGCGTGATCGTGAACGACGACCCGCTCTTGCGGTAGCCGCAGTACACGTGGCCGGTCCCCATCCTGCCGACCGGCGGAAGCCTCCGTCCGCCGAAGCCGCCGTTGGACGCACTGCACGCCGTCGGCTCCAGGGACACTGGGGTGACGGCAATCTGCACCCAGACGCGGTTCCGCGAGCCGACGCGCTTCGTGTAGGCACACACGGACGTGTTGTTGCTGGGGTTGCCGGGCGTGGCGTCGCCGTTGCCGCCGCCGCACCCCGCGACGAGCAGAGCGGCCGCGCACACAGCCGGCGCGGTAGCAGCCCTCAAAGACGAGTCGCGCAGGGTCATTCCAGGCACAACCGTACGCTCGGCTGCCAACGAGTCACCAACGCCGTTGGTTAGTGCGTTCGACCGAACCGTTCGTCTGGGTTCGCGCTCCGCGGGAGCGCCTACGGCGTCGCTGAAGATTGCTGCGATGTTCGTTGGTGCTTGAGCCGGCGAAGGTAGTCGTCGAACTCGTGGCGCGGAACGAGGCCCGGCCGGATCCCGCAGGCGACCGTCCGCAGTTCCCCGTCGCGGATGAGAGCGCGAACCTCCTCCTCGGAGCAGCGGAGCTCGGCCGAAATCTCGCGGACGGTGAGGGGTACCGGCCGGTCCATACGCAAAGTATTCCCGACTGCCGCCGGACGCTGCCGCCCGAGCGGCGTGTGCAACTCTCAGCGCCATGAGCAACGAGATCAGGGTGGGGCGCCGCAGCGTTCGGCTCACGCATCCCGAGCGCGTCCTCTACCCCGCCGACGGCGTGACGAAGGGCGACCTCGCGCAGTACTACGTCGAGATCGGAGACGCGATCGTCCCGCACCTACGCGAGCGGCCCTTCACCCTGAAGCGGTATCCGCACGGCATCGACGAGCAGGCGTACTTCCACAAGCAGGCGCCGAAGGGGAAACCCGCGTGGATACCGACGCGGCAGTTTCGGACCTGGCCGCGCGCGGGCGAGTCGCGGCTCGTCGACTTCACGCTCGTCAACGAGACCGCCGCGCTCGTCTGGATGGTGCAGATGAACTGCATCGACATGAACGCCTGGTACTCGCGGGTGGACAAGCCCGATCGTCCGGACTACGTCGTCTTCGACCTCGATCCGCCGGATTCACGCGACGGCTTCGCGCAGGCGATCCGGGTCGCGCACCTCATCCGCGAGGCGCTCGAGGAGCTTGGACTTCGTTCGTATCCGAAAACGAGCGGAGCCGACGGGATCCACGTGCTGGTGCCCGTCACGCGACGCTCGTCATACCCCGACGCCTACGAGTTCGCCGAGCGCGTGTCCCGCGACCTCGAGGCTCGCAATCCCGGCCTGGTGACGACCGAATGGCTGAAGAAGAAGCGCCGCGGCGTACTCCTCGATCACCGCCAGAACGGGCATGGGAAGACGATCGCCTCCGTCTACTCCGTGCGGCCGAAGCCGGGCGCGCCCGTCTCCACGCCGTTGCGCTGGGACGAGCTCGGGCCGAAGGTGCGCCCGCGCGACTTCGGCAGGCGGGAGGCGCTGCAGCGGGTGCAGCGGCACGGCGACCTCTTCGAGCCCGTCCTGCGCGGCGGTCAGGCGCTCGCTCCGGCGTTGCGCCGGCTGCGCGCTAGTGCGTCCTGACGAGGTAGGCCACCCGGCCGTGTGCGCCAGAGGCCCAGCAGGCACTCGGGCGTGCGCAGTCGACGGTGTCGAGGCTGCCGTCGTCGAAACGCTGCCACGTCGCGCCCATGTTCGTGCTCACATCACTGCCGGATAGGCCAACCGCGATGGCCGTGTGCCCGTCGACCCAGGCCACACCGGACCGGTATTCCGTCGGCGCGCGGGAAACGAGATTCCAGCTCGCGCCGCCGTTGAAGCTATGGGCAAAGCTGTCGGGCGAGGCGGCCGGAAGGAGGAAGTCGCCGCCGACTGCGATCCCCCGGTGCTCGCCGTTGAAAGCGATCCCGTTGATGCCGGCGGTGGCGCCGGTCGGCATCGCCGTCGGCGACTTCGTCCACGTTGCGCCACGATCGTTCGAGCGGAAGACGCTCGCTTCCGCGCCGCCGCTGCCAAACCAGGCGCGGTGCCCGTGGTCGGTCGTGAGGCACTCGCCGCTCGCAGCGAACCCGGCAGCACCGGGTGAGGCAGGCATCTGAAGGCCCGTCACGTGCCAGCTCTTGCCGCCGTCGGTGGTCTTGATCACGCGGAAGTGCACGAGGTCCGGTGGGTCGGAGATGGCGAGCCCGACCTTCCGGTTGAAGAACGACATGCAGTCGTAGAACGCTGCCGGCTCGGTGTTCTGGAAGGTCATGGTCCAGGTCTTGCCGCCGTCCTTGGTGAGGTACATGCGGAAGTCGGTGGGGTTGTCGCCGATCGACATCGCGACGGCGTGACCCGCGTCGAACGCCTCGATGTCGCGGAACTGGAGGCCGGCAGAGTTCGGCGGCGTCACGTCCTGCCAGGTTGCGCCGCGATTCGTGGTGCGCATGACCTTGCCGTCCACCGATTCGTCGGCGTTGACGAGGTACCCGCTGACCCAGGCTGTCTTCGCGCTCACCGCGGAGAGCCCGCGGAAGTGGTCCATGGTGCCGGTAGCGGTGTCGTGCCACGCGTAGCCTGGTCTCGACGCACCGGCAGACGGAACCGCGATCAGGACGAGGGCGACCGCCGCGAGGACAAGAGCGCGTCTCATCTCGCGCGGAACGCTAACAAGCTGGCGGATTACGTGAAGCGGATCACGCTGCGGATCCCGTCCTGGGCCTCCATCAGCGTGAAGCCTTCGTTCACCTCGTCGAGGCTCAGCGTGTGGGAGACGAACGGAGCGACGTCGATGTCTCCGGCGAGGGCGCGGTCGACCAGCTGCGGCACCTGATCGCGCCCCTTCACGCCGCCGAAGGACGATCCGCAGACCCTGCGGCCCGTGATCAGGAATCGCGGGACGATGTCCAGGGTCTCGCCCCTTCCCGCGACGCCGGCGACGGTGCACAGGCCCCAACCCATCCGCGCCGACTCGACCGCCTGCCGCATCACGGCCACGTTGCCGGTCGCCTCGAACGTGTAGTCGGCACCGAAGCCGTCCGTCAACTCGACGATGCGCTCGACCGTCTCCGGCCCGCCGACCATCGTCTCGGTCGCTCCCTGTCCGCGCGCCAGCGCGAGGCGCTCCTCCGAGAGGTCGACCACGATGATTCGCTCGGCCCCCTGCAGGCGGCAGCCCGCGACCGCGCCGAGCCCGACCATGCCGGCGCCGAAGACGGCGCACGTCGAACCCGCTTCGACCTTCGCGGTGAACATCGCGGCGCCCAATCCGGTCGAGAGACCGCAGGCGAAGAGGCAGGCATGCTCGAAAGGCGCCTCCGGGTCGACCTTCGCGAGCGCGATCTCGGGCATCACCGTGTATTCCGCGAACGTCGAGGTGCCCATGAAGTGGCGAATCGGCTCGCCGTCTCGCTCGAGCCGCGTCGTGCCGTCGGGCAGGAAACCCTTTCCCTGCTGCTCCCTGATCGCGAGGCAGAGGTTCGTCCTCGTGCTCCCGCAGTGGATGCATTCCCTGCACTGCGGCGAGAACAGCGTGACCACGTGATCGCCCGCCGCGACCGAGGAGACGCCCTCACCCACGCTTTCGACGATGCCCGCGCCTTCGTGGCCGAGCACCGTCGGCGCGTAGCCCGACGGATCGGCGCCCGATGCCGTGTAGAGATCCGTATGGCAGACACCGCACGCGGCGAGCCGCACCAGGACCTCGCCGGCACGCGGCTCCGCCAGCTCGACGTCCTGCACGACGAGGGGCTTCCCGAACTCCTCGAGTACGGCGGCACGCATCCTCATGCGTGCACACCGTAAACGAGGGGGACTTGCTAGCTCGTCGCCTTCTTCGCGCCGCCGCGCCGGCTCCGCGTCGGCGCCTCGTCCGCGTCGTCGTCGTCGCCGCCGTTCCCGTTCCGGTCGTCCGCCTTCTTCGCGGCGCCGGCGGCTCGGTACTCGATGCCCTTCGCGTCGTCCATCTCGACGTACGCCTTGAAGCGTGCAAGGTCCGCCTGCACGGCGCGCTTCACGAAGCGGAGCCCGGACGCCATCTTCTCGATCACTCCGGCCGGTTCGAACTCCATGTCGACCATGACCCGGGTGAGCTTCGGGTCGAGCTTGTGGAAGCTCACGATTCCGCGGTGGGACATGCCTTGCGTCGTCTTCCAGACGATGCGGTCGTTCGCGCGACGCTCCGTGATCTGCGCTTCCCACTGGCGACGGCTGAACCAGATCTTCTCTTCGAACTTGACCTTGTTGCGGCCGGCCTTCTCGACACGCAGCACCCGGTGCATGAACTTCGGGTAGCTGTCGAAGTCGTTGAAGGCCTTGTACGCGGCCTCGACGGGGACAGCCACGTCGGTCCAGCGCTGGATCGGGAGGCGACGCGTCTTGCCTCCGCTCCCTCCACCGCCGCCTGCGTTGTCGAGCTTCTTCGCGAGCATCCTCCCGATGAGGCCGCCCTCCAGCTCGAGCCGTTCCTTCGCCGTGTCGAGGACCTTCTCGCCCACCTTCGCCTCCGCCTGCTGGCGGGTTCCGTCGAGGGTGTCGGCGAGGTTCCGGACGAGGTCCGGGCCCTTGCCGGAAGCAAGGGCGCCCGCGGCGCCGAGCGCCACCGGGACGATCACCTGTTTTCGCATCAGACCCCTCCCCTTTTGCATTCGTGCTGCTTCAGGGGGCAACGGCCGAACCCCGAGAGCGGTTTCGGGAGAGCCGCCGGCGCTAGTCGACGTGGCGCGCGTTGAGGATCTTGCTCACCAGGTCGATCCGCTCGTGAAGTTCGCGGCGTGCAGCCGAGACCTCGAGCTCGCGCTCGCGCGTCGCTCCCGACTCGAACCCGAAGTCGATCTGGTGGTGCAGACGGTCGCGCTCCGCTGACAGCCTTTCCTCCTGGGCCCGGAGAGCCGCTAGCTCCTGGCGGAGATCGTCGAGGCTCGCTTCGTCCATACCGCCCCTATCGGCACGAACCCCGCGGAATCCAAATGCGTTTCGTGGTGCGAACTACTGCGGGTCGACGGCGTCGGGTCTCGGATCGCCTCTCCGGGCGAACCTGAGCCGGGACGCATAGGCCGCTGCCGCGACCGCCGCGATGATCGCTGCCACCCCCAGTAGCTGCAGCCAGGAGAGGCTCTTCGAATGCGCCGCCTGCACCCAGTGCGGCCCGCCCCACGAAAGGTCGTACGGGTAGTGATGGACGACGTGCGCCCACAGAGTCCAGGCGATCCAGCGGCTCGTGCCGTAGAAGAACGCTGCGCGGTACACGACGAGCAGTGCAGCCATGGGCAGGTACCGGTTCGCTCTGGTCCAGAACTGGTCGGCCGTGAAGACGTGCTGCTCGAAATATGAGCGTGTGAGAACGCGCCAGCTGAAGATCCCGTACACGATCCAGACGGCGTCCCAGACGCTGCCGAGACCGCTGAAGTAGGCCGCCGCATCGGTCACCCGCCCGGTCTGGCCCGCGTACGCCCATGCGCCGAAGTGGATGTGGATCGTCCACGGGAAGAACAGCATCGTCCCGACCGTGTCGCCGGTGTCGGTGATCGCGTGCGCCCACTGGCCGATCAGGAAGCTGATCGCCCACGTCTTGCTCCCGAGCAGGCGCCAGAAGATAAGGGCGATCACCACGCCGTACAGCAGCGAGTGCGTGAAGCCGACCCCCGGCCAGCCGCGATGGAACTGCACCGGATCGGACGCCTTCAGGTCCCAGCCGCCGATGTGGATGCCGTACACGAACCACTTGCTCATCAGGTCCGGCGCATACGAGCCGAGTAGCAGGGGCACGAACGCGATCTTCAGCTTCGAATGCCGCTGGATCGCGTACGGCTCGAGATCGTGTGCGGCCCAGCTCAGAAGAGCCTCCGCACGCCGGCTGGAACGAGCCAGGCGACGAGCAGCAGATAGACCATGCCGACGAAGACGGAGAGCAGGAAGTCCGTGTAGAAGACGCCGACGGTGACGTAGACGGCGGCAGCGATCACGTAACCCGCGAAGACCGCGAGTTGTTGTCTGGACGGCCGATCACGCAGGACCCCGGGCGCACGCATCGCCGCGCAGTATCGCGGCTTGCTTCCACGGCGCTAGCGAAGAAGCGAACGTCGGCGGTAGATCAGCACCGAGAGGGCGAGCCCAAGAGCGAACACAGCTGCGGCGACCGGAAGATCCCACGGCGATGTCGTTAAAGGGCAAGATGGCCCGATGAACAGAGCCGAGTTGCAGGCGGTGCAGGCGCCGCTCAAAGAGCGCTACCGCGAGGAACCGGAGGCGGCTCTCGTCACGCTGCGGGCGGACGGAACGCTTGACGAGGAGCAGATCGCGTGCTCGGTCGCGACTGGCCGAGCGCTCGTGGAGGCCGGCCTCCACCCCGCCACCGGCGGCACGGGAGCACTCGCCTGTTCCGGCGACATGCTGCTCGAGGCCCTCGTCGCCTGCTCCGGCGTCACGCTCCGCTCGGTCGCCACATCGATGGAGCTCGACGTCGCCGGCAACATCCATGCCGAAGGCGATCTCGACTTCCGCGGCACGCTCGGCGTCGACCGCGAGGCACCCGTGGGTTTCACCGCGATCCGGCTCCGCTTCGACCTCACGTCCGACGCGCCGGAGGAGAAGGTCGCAAAGCTCCTCCAGCTGACCGAGCGCTACTGCGTCGTCGCACAGACCCTCGCCGGCGGCGTGCCGCTCGAGTTCAGCTACTCGACCTCGTAGGCCATCAGGATCGCGTCGACCAACTCGCCGCCCCGGCGATAGTGGTGCTTGCGGTAGCCCTCGCGCTCGAAGCCGAACGCGTCGTAGAGGGCGATCGCCGCCTCGTTCCAGGGGAAGACGTGCAGCTCGAGCTTGCGGATGCCCGCCCCGCGCGCCCAGTCGACCGCGGCCCGGAGGAGCGCGGTTCCGACCCCCTGCCTGCGCGCGTCGAGCGCGACCATCAGACCGACGTCGGCGACGTGCGTGCTCGCCGGATGCGGGTCGCGCCCTATCGAGAGCCGTCCGACGAGCGTCCCGTCCTCGCGCTCCGCGACGAAGACGGCCGCGTGCGGATAGCGCCGCAGCGCCTTGAGGAAGCGGCGTTCGTCGCCGGCGCTCCGCCACTCTCCTCCGATGCTGATCAGCCAGCCCTCGGGCTCGCCGCTCACGGCGTCGGCGAGTCGCGTCAGCTG
Organism: Gaiellaceae bacterium; assembly: GCA_045805965.1. Lineage (GTDB taxonomy): Bacteria > Actinomycetota > Thermoleophilia > Gaiellales > Gaiellaceae > Palsa-739. The sequence goes on along the minus strand of JBJMKF010000016.1, from coordinate 206,095 downwards.
CTCGGCGTCCGTCGGGTCGGCATGACGAATCACGAAGTCCATCAATCGACAACTACAGCAGCGCCACCGCGTCGCGGGTCGCCTGCCGCGGCGAGCGAGCCGTCCTCGCGGATCTCCACCGCGGACACGCCCCCGAAGAAGAGGTTGCGCTCCCGCCAGCGCACGACCGGATAGCCGGCCGCCTCGATCTCGTCCCCCGCGGCCGCGTCCTCGCAGTGCACGATGCCGGCCTCCACGTGCATCCGTGGCGCCTCGACGGCATCGTTCACGCCTAGTCCGCGCCCGGCGACGTTCGCGACGACCTGGAGGATTGCGCCGTGCAGCCGCCTGCTGCCGGCGGAGCCGAGGACGAGCTGAGGTCGGCCGTCCTGAAGCAGCACTGAGGGGGCCATGAGAGACATCAGCCGCTCGCCCTGCCGCGGCTCGCTCGTCAGATGGCTCTCGCCGAGCATGTTGTTGAGGTGCAGGCCGATGCCGGGGACGACGATGCCGCTCGCCGAGCCCAGCGAGCACGACAGGGCCGCCGCGCTTCCCTCGCCGTCGACGACGCTGATGTGTGTCGTGCCGCCAATGTCCTCCGCTCGCAGGGCTGCCTCCTGCGCCTCCATTGCCCTCGCCACCGCCAGCGGCGCCACCTCAGCGTCACCGAGTGCGTCGAGACCGACCGCGAGCAGGCGTCCGCCGCTCGACGGCGGCGGGTTCGTCAGCAATACGCCGCCGCGGTAGCGCACCTCGAGCGGTTCCCGCTCGATCACGCGGTAGGCGGCGAGGTCCCCGGTCGTGATCGGGACGTGCGCGGCGATTCGCTCCGCGAGCTCACCGTGGTAGAGGCATTCCGGCCCCTCGGCGGCGATCCGGTCGAGCGTCGCCGCGAGCTCGGGAATCGCGAAGCGCTCTCCCACCCCGAGCGCGCGGCCCGGCCCGTAGAGCGCGTCCCCCTCCGGCGAATGGCGCAGCAGAGAGTCGAGGATCTCGTGGAGATAGGCCTGCGGCTCGTCGAGGACGACGCCGCCGCGCGCAAGGCGAGCCGCCGGAGCGAGCAGCTCCGCCCACGGCACCGATCCCCAGCGGCGATGAGCCTCCCAGAGCCCGAGGCCCGTGCCCGGCACCGCGACCGATGCCGGGCCGGTGTAAAAGATCTGCTGCGAGTCCCCGAAGTCCACGACGAGCTCGAGGAGCTCGTCCGGCGAGACCGGCTGTTGCGGCACCGCGACGAAGAAGTCGAGGAGATGCGGCTTGGCGTCGCCCGCGAGGTGGACGAGCAGGAAGCCTCCGCCGCCGAGGCCGGTGAGCGGGCTCTCGCAGATCCACGAGACGGCGGCCGCCGCGATGCACGCGTCGACCGCGTTGCCGCCCGCGCGCAGGACGTCCGCTCCTGCCTCGGCAGTGAGCGGATGCCCGGCTGCTAACGCGCCCCTCATGGACCGAGCGTACGCTGCCGGAATGTCCGACGCGTCCCTCGCGGCCGTAGAGCGCGCGCCGTGGCGGCTCCGGCTGCCGATCGCGCGCGAGGCGGTGTTTTGCACCGGGTTCGCGACTGCCGCGGCTGTGCTGCTCGTGTGGCTGGCGCCGCCCGGCGGCGACCTCGCTGCGCACGAATACCAGCGATCGCTGTACCTCCTCCACGGCTTCACGCTCTGGGACAACTTCTGGTACGCGGGCCGCTACGCCTTCGTCAACTACAGCGTCCTCTACTACCCGCTCGCCGCGCTGCTCGGAATCAATCTGCTCGCGGTCTTCTCGGTGGCTGTGGCCGCGGGCGGATTCGCGCGCCTCCTCGAACGGGAGTGGGGACGTGCCGCGCGCTGGGCCGGCCGCTGCTTCGCGCTCGTCTGGCCGGGAGTGATCCTCGCCGGCGAGTTCCCGCTCGCCCTAGGCGCGGCGTGCGCACTGCTGAGCCTCCTCGCGCTACAGGCGGGCCGACGCTGGATCGGCGCGGTGTTCATCGTCCTCTCGCTCGCGGCGAGCCCGGTCGCCTTCGTGCTGCTCGTCGTCGTCCTTGCCGGGATGGCACTCGGTCGGCGCCCCGCGCCGCGCAGCGGTGTCGTGCCGGCGGTGGCGATCGTGCTTGCCCTGGCGGCCGAACTGATCGTGCTGCACCTGTTCCCCGTGGGGACGCTCGGCTTCCCGGCAGGCGAGGCCGTTGAGGCGCTGCTGTTCTGCGTCGTCCTGTTCGGACTGACGTGGCGGCTCGAGCGCGCCCGCGGGCTGAACGGCTTCCTCACCGTCTACCTGCTCGCAGTGATCGCGACGTTCGTCATCCCGTCCGGGCTCGGCCACGACATCGCTCGCGTCCGGCTCTTCGCGCTTCCGATCGCGCTGCTCGTCGCGGCGCTCCGCCGCTGGCGACCGCTGCCCATCGTGCTCGTGGCAGTCGCCCTCGCGGCCACCTGGAACGTCTGGCCCCTCGCGACCAGCTGGGCGGGCAGCGCAGCCGACGGCTCTCAGAATCCGAAGGTCTGGCCGGCTCCCGTGGCCTATCTGCACACGCACCTGCAGACGGGCTACCGCGTCGAGGCGGTAGACACCTCGTTTCACTGGCCGGCGCTCTACCTTGCTCGAGCGGGCATTCCACTCGTGCGCGGGTGGTTCCGGCAGGACGATGAGCCGGTCTCAGCGCTGCTGTACCGCCCGTTCACCGCGGCCGAGTACGTCGCCTGGCTCCGTCAACTCGGGGTTGCCTATGTGGTGCTGACCGACGCGCCGACGGATCACAGCTCACGGCGCGAAGCGCGACTCGTCAGAAGCGGGGACGCGGGGCTGAGGCACGTGTTCACGACGCCGCACGTCTCGATCTACGCCGTCCCACATCCACGGGCGATCGTCACCGGGCCCGGCAGGCCCGCCTTGCTCGCGCTCCGCGGCTCGCGGCTGGCGGTCCATGTCTCGCGTGGCGGGACCTACCGCATCGCCGTCCGCTGGTCGCACTACTGGCACGCATCGACGGGCTGCCTCGCCCGCGGCCGCGACGGGATGCTTCAGCTGCAGACGGCGAGCGCAGCGACTGTGCGGATCGCCTTCGACGTCACCATGAGCGGCCTACTCGACGCGTTCGTCGGCAGCAGGCCGAGCTGTAATTGAGGAGGGCTAGTCGACCTCGCGGACGAGCTCGTCGAGCGGCTTGCGGTTCGCCCGCGCCGACCACTCCTCCGCGCTTCGGCCGGCGACGTCCCGCGGCCGGGCCGGATAGCCGAGGGAGAGGATTGCGCGCACCTCGCCTCCGCAGATCGCGGCGGCGGCGTCCGGGTCTCGCACTCCGTTCGGGCAGGAAGCCACGCCTTCGCCCCACGCCGCCAGCATCATGTTCTGCGAGCAGCGGCCGGAATCGAAGCCGCCCGCCTCGCCGACGATTGCGACGACGAGGGCTGCGGTGCGGACGTTCTCCGGTGCGTAAACCGCGTCGGCCAGCCGGGCCTTTGCGTTACCGGATACGACCGCGAATTCCCAGCGCTGCTTGTTCTTCGAGCTACCCGAGAGCCGCCCGGCGTCGAGGATCCGCCGGCGCACGTCGGCGGAGATCGGCGTATCCGAATACAGGCGCTCGTCGCGCTTCGAGGCGATGGCGAGGTACGGATCCACCGTCGGCGACCGCGTCAGCTGCGCATGAAGGACGGGACGTCGAGTCCCCCGTCCTCGCCCGTCGGGCGACGCTGCTCGGCTTGCGGAGCCCCGAAATCGCCGCGCGGCCGTCGGCCTCGGCCGCCGAAGCCCGTCGCAACGACGGTCACCCACACCTGCCCGGTCAGCCGGTCGTCGACGGTCGCGCCGAAGATGATGTTCGTATCGTCGGTGGCCGCGCCACGGATCACCTCCGCAGCCTCGTTGACCTCGACGAGCGTCAGGTCCTCGCCGCCCGCGATCGAGAGGAGGATGCCGCGCGCACCCGTGATCTCCGCGTCGATGAGCGGAGAGCGCAACGCCCGCTCGGCCGCTTCCTTCGCACGGCCGTCGCTCGTCGAGGACGAGAAGCCGATGCCCATCAGGGCAGTGTCCGAGTCGGACATGATCGTGCGCACGTCGGCGAAGTCCAAGTTGATCAGCCCGGGCATCGTGATCAGGTCGCAGATGCCCTGGACGCCCTGGCGCAGGACGTCGTCGGCGACCTTGAAGGCGTCGAGCATCGACGTGGAGCGCTCGAGCACCTCGAGCAGCCGGTCGTTCGGGATCACGATTGTCGTGTCGCACGCACTGCGAAGATCTGCGACGCCCTGCTCGGCCTGGCTGCGCCGCTTCGTTCCCTCGAAGCGGAACGGCGTCGTGACGATGCCGACCGTGAGCGCGCCGACCTCACGCGCGATCCGCGCGACGATCGGTGCGGCGCCGGAACCCGTGCCGCCTCCTTCGCCGGCGGCGACGAAGACCATGTCCGCGCCACGGAGCTCCTGCTTCAGCTCGTCGTACGCCTCGTCGGCAGCACGCCGCCCGACGTCCGGGTCGGCGCCCGAGCCGAGACCCTGCGTGAGCTCGCGCCCAATGTGGATCTTCAACGGAGCGTCGCTCGTGCGGAGCGCCTGGATGTCGGTGTTGACAGCGAGGAACTCGACCTGGCTGATCCCGGCGTCGATCATGCGGTTGACGGCGTTGAGGCCCGCACCGCCGACGCCGACGACCTTGATCACCGCGAGGTAGGCGCCCGTGCCTGCACCGGTGCGGTGCAGCCGCGCCGGCGACTCCGGCAGCGGCTCGAGGTAGCGCGAGACCGGCGGCAGGTCGGCCGGCCGCAGCTCCGGCGGCGGAGGCGGTGGCAGCGGATCAGGATCGGGCGTCGGAGCGGGCGGCTGCGGGTCCGGCGTTGGGGGACCCGGCATCGGCTCCGGCGTGGGAGTCGGCGGCGTCGGCTCGACACCGGCCTCCTCCTCCCAGGTCGGAACGTGCTCGACGGTGCGCTCGTCGGGCTCGGACTGAGCCTCAGGAGCGGCGGTCGCGGCGTCCTCGGGCGGCTGCTGCTCGGTCTCGCCGCCGTGTTCGGCCTGCTTCTGCGCCGCCTCGGTGGCGCGGAAGAGCTCGGCCAGTGGCCCTTCACGCATGCTTGCGCGCCGACGCGCCATCGAGCACCTCCTTCGCCAGGTCACGGTACATCCCGGCGGCCTCGCCGGTTGCGTCGTACTTGAAGATCGACTGTCCCTTCACCGGCGCCTCTGCGTAGCGCACCGTCTTGCGGATCTTGGTGTTGAGTACGAGGTCGCCGAAGTTCTCCTTCAGAATCTCGACCGCTTCGCGCGAGTGGAGAAGACGCCTGTCGAACATCGTCGCCAGGATGCCCTGAATTCCGACGTTCGGGTTCAGGCTCTCGCGAATCATCGACAGCGTGTTCTCGAGCTGCACGAGCCCGCGCAGCGACAGGTACTCGCACTGGACGGGGACGATCACACCGTCGGATGCGACGAGCGCGTTGATCGTGAGCAGGCCGAGGGACGGCGGCGTGTCGATGAGGACGAAGTCATAGTTCTCGCGGACGGGCATCAGCGCCTTCTCGAGCGCGCGCTCCCGCCCGATCATCGAGGCGAGCGCCAGCTCCGCGCCGGCGAGGTCGATCGAGGAGACGGCGACGTCGAGCTCGTTCTTCCGCACGATCTCGGTGATCGGCAGCCGGTGGGCGAGGACGTCGAACATCGAGCGGTCGATCTCGTCCGGATTCCAGCCCTGCGACATCGTGAGGTTGCCCTGTGGGTCCAGGTCGACCGCGAGCACGCGCAACCCCTTCTCGACGAGGGCCACGCCGAGGTTGAGCGTCGTCGTCGTCTTCGCGACGCCCCCCTTCTGGTTCGCGAACGCGATCACCCGGGCCATTGCCGGACCGTTATCGTCCGTCCGCGCGTGCGGACGGGCTAGTAACCGCGTGAGCGCCATCCCTGCTGACCTTTCGTAGCGCCGTAGCCGTCTCCTGCTTGGTTAGTTTCCCGAGAATGGAGCGGAAATGGCGCGTCCTCATCGTGGTGTGTGTTGCGGTGTTCATGCTGCTCCTCGACATCACGGTAGTCAACGTTGCGCTGCCCGACATCCAGAAGGAGCTGCACACCTCCTTCACCGATCTTCAGTGGGTCGTGGACGCGTACGCGCTCACCCTCGCGGCGACGATGCTCAACACCGGCTCGCTCGGCGACCTGCTCGGCCGCAAGCGGGTGTTCCTGGTTGCGATCGGGCTCTTCACCATCGCCTCGACCCTCTGCGGCACAGCGCAATCGCCGGCCTGGTTGATCATCGCGCGCGGCGCGCAGGGGATCGGCGGCGCGGGCATGTTCGCCGTCTCGCTCGCGATCATCTCGCAGGAGTTCCACGGGCGGGAGCGCGGGACGGCGTTCGGGATCTGGGGCGCGACCGTCGGGATGGCGGTCGCGATCGGGCCGCTCGTCGGCGGTGCGTTGACGACCTACGTCGGATGGCGCTGGATCTTCTTCGTCAACATCCCGATCGGCGCGGCGTGCATCGCGGCTGGTCTGCGGGCGTTGCACGAGACGCGCGACGAGGAGCGCGGGGGGCTGGACCTGCCCGGGCTCGTGACCCTCACGTCCGGGCTGTTCGCACTGGTGCTCGGACTGTTGCGCGGCAATGACTGGGGCTGGTCGAGCGGGCGCGTGATCGGCCTCTTCGCCGCGGGAACCGTCCTGCTCGTTGCTTTCGGTTTCGCCGAGCTGCGGCAGGCGTCGCCGATGTTCGACCTCCGCCTCTTCCGGGTGCCGACGTTCACCGGCGCGCAGATCACCGCGTTCGCGATCTCCTCCGGGATGTTCGCGCAGTTCCTGTACCTGGCGATCTACCTGGAGAGCGTGCTCGGGCACTCCGCAGTCTGGGCAGGCGTCCGCTTTCTGCCGCTCTCGCTCGTGTCGTTCGTCGTGGCGCCGATCGCCGGGAGGCTCTCTGCGCGGATTCCGGTGCGCTTCCTGCTCGGTGGCGGGCTTGCGGTCGTCGGGGTTGCGCTGCTTCTGATGTGGGGCATCGAGCTCGACTCGAGCTGGACGACCCTCCTCCCCGGCTTCATCGTCGGTGGCATCGGGATCGGGCTCGTCAACGCGCCGCTCGCCTCGACGTCGGTCAGCGTGGTCGAGCCGCGGCAGGCGGGCATGGCATCGGGGATCAACAACACGTTCCGGCAGGTCGGGATCGCTACCGGCATCGCCGCGCTCGGCGCGATCTTCCAGAGCCGGATCAGTTCCCATCTCGCCGCGGCCGGCGTCCCGGCCAAGCTCGTCCGCCCCATTGCTCAGGCGATCTCATCGGGCCAGGCGCGCAGCGTGATGATCCGAGCCCACGGCTCACGCAATCCCACACTGGCCCGGGCCTCCTTCATCAGCGGCCTGAACGAGATCCTTCTCGTCGCTTCGTTCGTCCTCTTCGCGGGCGCGGTACTCGCGTTCCTGCTCGTGCGACGGCAGGACTTCGTCGCGAGCGGCCCCGCTGCGGCGCCCGAGGCCGGCTAGGCGGGAGCGTCGGCGAGGCGCGGGCGGCGCAGGCGGAGTGCCAGCCGCCACGTCGCGATGAGCAGGATCACCGCAGCGCCCGTGACGATCACGAGCGCTTGCGCAGCGACCGAGAAGGCGACGGCGTCGGCTGTGTGCACGCCGCTGAGGACGAGGATCGCCGCGCCGGCGCCGGCCTGCGTCGCCGCGCCGGCAGGAGCGATTGGCAGTGCGGCAGAGGCCGCGGAGGCGACGAGGAATGCGAGCGCCAGCACGAACGACCCCGGCATCGAAAGAGCGTTGAGGAGCAGGAAGACGGCGACGGCCCGCAGGCTCCACGAGGCCGAGATCAGCAACCAGGCGACCCATGCCTCCTTGGTGCAGTGCGTGTGCTCGGCGACCCAGCGGCCGAAGCGCCAGCGGGTCACCCACGGCAGACGCGCGATCCGCGGCAGGAAGGCGACGATGCCCGCCGCTGCAACGCCGGCGGCGGCGACGACGGCGAAACCGGCCTGTGTCGTCCAGTGGTTGGAACCGGCGGCCGCGACCGAGGCGAGCGGCGTGAGAGCTGCGTTGTCGAGCATGCCGAGGACGATCAAGCTCAGGCCGAGCGCTCCGATTCCGGTCTTCGTGCCCGGGTAGCGCTTGACGACGGCGATTCGAATCGCGTCGTCGACGCGGCCGGGGAGCGCGATCCCGCCCACGCAGGCTGCGCCGCCTGCGAACGCGAGCGCGTCTGCGGTCGGCCGCTCGCTCACGTGGAAGAGCCGTTGCCAGCCCCATGCCTTGAAGGCTGCGGCCGCGAGGAAGAGAAGCGCCGCGCCGGACACGAGCACCGGGTCGGCGTGGTGGATCGGCCAGCCGCTGCCGACGAAGTGGCGAACGCTGAAGAAGGCGACGGCGAGCAGAACGAGCCCGAAGCCCCCGTTTAGCGCGAGCTGAACCTTCCGGTTGGAGAGAAGCCGCAACACCGCAGTTGCGGTGCTATCGCCGTCGGGGCGGCGAAGCTGTGTCACTCGATCGGGGCCCCGCAGCAAGCTGATCACGGTAGCGGCGCTCCATGAGGTTCGCGTGAGATCCTGCCGGTGCCCAGGTCGAGCGTAAGAAGACGCCCCCCGGCCGTCCGCAGGCGAAGGCTTCCCGACTGTGCCGACGCCTCCGCCGCCCTGCCGAGCGGGGCGGCCGTGATGGTGAGCTCGCCCGTCGACCCGGCCTCGATGGCTCGTACGGTCTGCTTGCCGGCGGCCACGTTCTGGCTGACGATCACCACCCGACCGACGGACGGATCGTTGCCCGCGGCCCCCGCGTAGACGGCCAGGAGCGTCTTGCCGTCGCTCACGAGCCAGCCGTTCCGTTCCCGCAGGATCGACGGCGCGATCGGCACGGGCACGTCGGCGCCGAGCATCTGAGCCGGGATCGGCTGCGGCGCAGACGCCGGCGCAGGTGCCGACGCGGTGCTCGAATCGGTCGTTGCGACGGCAGCGAGCCGGTTCAGGGCGGCCGCCTTCTCCGCCGGGCTCGAGATCGAACCGGCCAGCGCAAAGCCGCCGCCCGCGCCTGCCGCGACGCCCACGAGCGTCGCCGCGGCGACTCGGACGCTCAGCAGCCGAAACACGCGAGCTCCGACTCGACGAGGCCGTTGTTCAACGAGTTGAGCGTGTTCCACGACGCCGTTGGCGTCAGCCCCACTCCTGTCGACGCGGTGACACCGAGGAAGAAATAGGTGCCCTGGGCATTTGCGTTCCACCACTTCCGGACGACGGTCCACTGGTTCGCGTTGGCCGTGTAGTAGATCTCCGGCAGCGGCAGCGCAAGCGCGGCGTACGACACGTAACCCACATCGCTGACATGCCAGCCGTTGTTGCAGGCTCCGTCGGCATTTCCGCTCTGCGGGCAGCCGTCGGCGGAGCCGAAGTCGTAGTACAACGCCCAGCCCTGCGCCTGGTCGCCGCTCACAAGCTGCTTCGTGACCGCCGGCGACTCCCAGCTCGGCTCCATGTCGGAAGCCGCGTCCGACGTCTGGCTCGTGTAGCCCTTCGACGACTGATAGTCGGCGAGGTCCTCCGAACGCTCCGACTGGTGGAAGCCCGCCCACCAGGCGTCCGTGCTCGACATCCCGGAGCCGGACAGGTGGTAGTTGCTGTTCCCGTAGGCGATGTCCACCGAGCCGCGGGCGTGACAGTTGTGGTACCCGTCGGCGGCTCGCTCGAGAGCGCTGAGAATGTCGGCGTTCGAGAACCGCGTGTTGCTGAAGTCGACGGCGCCCCAGGTGCTCGAGTCGAGCTTTCTCGCTGCTCCGAAGTCGAGCAGCAGCACCCGCATGCCCATGCCCGGTTGGGCCTGCGCGAACTCGCAGCCGTGGGCATACGCGTACGACTTGAGGTCGCTCCCCGAGCTGCCGTACATGTACCAGGCGGTCACCGGCTGCGTTGCGGCCGCGACGGTTGCCGACCACGCAAGGCCGGTTGCCAAGGTGAGTGTGCATGCGAGGAGCCTCATGGGAATCTCCCCGCGAGCTCCGCGGCCGCCTCACGCGCGTGCGGGTCACGCTCGCGGTCGGCCCAGTCCATCGCCTCGCGGACGAGCTCTCTCAGCTCGGCGAGGAGGGACGGCACGGACGCACCCTCGCGCTCGAGTGCCTCGATCCGCTCCAGCCGGGCCAGCACTGCTCGCGCCTCCTCCATGCCTCGAAGGTAGGCGACGACTAGTGACGTGTCTGTCGCAGCTAGCTCGCGCGTTGCTGGAGGCTTGCGACCGCCCCAGTGGAGCCAAGGAGCGCCTCGTCGAGGTCTCGCACGAGCGCCGGACGGTCGCCGTGCAGGAGAACGGCAACGATCAGACGACGCAGCAGCTCGCACGTCGGTTTCCGCAACTTCTCGGCCAAGTCGGACCGCTCCTGTGGGGTCGCGCCCAGCAAGGCGGCGCCGCGCATCGCGGCCGCCCACACCCCGTCTCCCTCGCCTAGTGCAGCCTCGAGCGCATGGCGCAGTTGCTCCCCGCGGAACGGCTCCGACTGGAAGAGCGCGAGCTCCCAGCGGTCGAGCGCGTCGCCGAGGCGGACGTCGTCGTCGGCCGAGCCGAGGCGGACGCGCACGTCGCTCGCCACCGAGGCGCGGAACGGGTCGAGCCGCGTCGCCTCGCCCGGCGGCGCAGTCGCCGCGATCGGGAGGACGGGCCGAATCCCGTAAGGGCGCCAGTCGAGCCGCTCGAAGAGGACAGGGCCCGCCGCGACCGGCGCCGAGGTGGCGAGGCGGATCGCGGTGACTGCGTCTGCGAGCTCGCCGGGAGCGTCGGGCACCTCGTCCGTTCCGCTGCCGAGCGAGCGCTCCAGCTCGAGCACGCAGATCCGATCCGGCTCGCGGCCGAAGTCCCGAGGCAGCAGGCCGGCTGCCTCGGGCCACATCGCCGCGAGCTCTCCCGTGGCTGCCACCCGCACGCGGATTCCGTCGCCGAGCTCGATCTGCGTGCCGACCGAGAGGCCGACGAGCGGCGCCACGGCGCCGTACGAGTGACCTTCGCCGAAGAGCGATCCCTCGATTTCGTCGTACGCCCGCGCGTACGCGGAGTCGTCCCAGTCGAAGCCTCCGCAGCCTTCCGCGGTCCGCACGAGCAGGGGCACGAGGACGCTGCGATACACGGCGCGGGCCTCGTCCCGGACCTCGCCCTCGGTGGCATGGGCGAAGATCCGCGCCGCCGGCTCGCGCAAGAGGTCACCCACGGCGTCCTGGACGTCGACCCGCGTGAAGAGCCGCTCGGCGCGCGCCTCGACGAAGCCGCGCACGAGGGGGCGGTACTCGTAGAGCGTCGGCCGGCCGTATGAGCCGTGCTCCTCGAACGCGAACGGGAGATCGGCACCGTCCTCGAGCTCACGGGTGAAGACCGCGAATGCGCCGAGGCAGAAGCGGCGGAGCGTGTCGTAGAGGTGCGGCGCGCGCATCCGGCTCTCCTACGACGGCGAGGCGTTGCCTCCTACCTAGAGCGCCTGACGCTCTGGCACTCCGGACACCAGTACGCGATGCGAGCGTGGTCGCCCTGCGGCGCCGAGCGGACGGAGCCGCCGCAACGGGGACACGGCCGGCCCACTCGGCGGTAGACCTGTCGCGGCGACCGCCTTCCGTCGAGCGCCGTCCGCATCAGCCGATGCGCCGACTCGAGCACCATCCGCAGCTCGTCGTCCGCGACCTCGTCGAGCCGTCGCCACGGCGAGACGCGCGCCTCCCACAGCGCTTCGGCCCGCCAGAGGTTGCCGATTCCGGCCACGAGGCGCTGGTCGAGAAGGGCGTCGCCGAGCTCTCGCTCGGGTGCCGTGCGCAACCGAGCGAGCATCGTCTCGAAGTCGGGCGGCTCGCCGAGGATGTCCGGCCCCAGCCGCGGCGCCCCGCGCGGCCCGACGAGCTCGAGCTCGGCGCCGTTCCAGAGCACGGCCTCATGCTGTTCGCCCCGCAATACGAGCCACGGCTTGCCAACACGCGACGCCCCTCGCGGTTCGAGCCGCCAGCGGCCCCTCATGCGCAGATGGCTCCGGAGGACGAGGCCGCCCTCGAAGTGGAGGAGGAGGTTCTTCCCGGCCGCCTCGACCCCGTCGAGCCTCCGGCCGTCGAGGCGCTCGGGCAGGCGCTTCACTGCGGCGCGGGGATGCGGCGTCTCGACTTCGACGCACTGGCCGACGAGCGCCTGCAGGCGCCGGGCCACGCGGTGGAGCGAATCTCCTTCGGGCACGCGGGGAAGCCTACGATTCAGTCGTGACCAAACCGTTCATCGGGGTTCGCTGGTGGCTGGGCGTCGCGTTTGCCGTCGTCGCTGCCACGTCGACCGCGATCGTGGTCGCACAGTTCTCCGACCGCTCCGAGAACGCGTTTCGCCGCCACGGGGAACAGCAGACGCTCGCCGACGCTCAGCACGCGGCGCAGCAGGGCGTCACGCCGGCAAATCTCCACCGCGTGGCGAGCAAGCTGCAGGGAAACGTCCGCCTCCGGCTTCTCGGCGTGCCGGGATCACGAACCGCGACCGCCCCGACCGTCCTCGAGCGCGACGCTGTGCGGGCTGCACGTGTCGGGGACCAGGTCGTCAAAGGAACGTCTGACGGCGGGCTCTTCGTGGCCGCAATCCCCTACCACGGCGGCGTGCTCGTCGCCATCAGCCGGCAGCCGGCCACCGCAGAGGCGATCCACACGGTCAACGGCGAGGCGCTGCGAGCAGGCGTGATCGCAGGCGTGATCGGCGTCATCGTCGGGCTCCTCTTCGCGCAGCTCATCGCCCTCCGCCTGCGCCGATTGAGCGCGGCCACCGAGGCGATCGCCCACGGCGACTTCGAGACGCCGCTCCGCTACCACTTCCGGGACGAGTTCGGCCTGCTCATCGAGAACTTCGACCGGATGCGCCGCCAGCTACGCCGCTCCTTCCGGCGCGTCGAAGCCGAGCGCGACCGCCTCCGGCTCCTCCTCGAGCGGCTGCACGAGGGCGTGCTCACGATCGACCAGGACCTCGTCGTCCACTTCGCGAACACCGAGGCCCGCCGCCTGCTCGGCGGCCGTGTGCGGGAGGGAGACGAGCTGCCCGAGCCGTGGCAGGGCTTCGCGCTCCGCGAGTTCGCGCAACGGCTGTTCGACGGGCGGGCCACCGTGACGCAGGTGCACGTCACGCCGGACGAGCAGCACGCATACGGCGTGACCGGCATCCCCTCCCAGCCCGAGACCGACTGGGCACTTCTCGTCGTCGACGACCTGACCGAGCAGGAGCGGCGCGAGCTCGCCGAGCGCGAGTTCGTCTCGAACGCAGCGCACGAGCTGCGCACGCCGCTGACGACGATCATCGGTGCGGTCGAGGTGCTCCAGGCCGGCGCGAAGGAGGACCCGGCCGAGCGCGACCGCTTCCTCGCTCACATCGAGCGCGAGTCGGGCCGGCTCGCTCGTCTCGCGCGCGCGATGCTCACCCTGGCGCGGGCTCACTCGGGGCAGGAGGTACCGCGCGTGGAGGCGGTCGAGCTCGCGCCGCTCCTGCGCGAGGTGGCGGCTGGGCTCCAACCGCACGCAGGCGTCGCCGTGGACGTCGAGGTGTCCGACGGGCTTTCGGTCGAGGCGAACCGCGACCTACTCGAGCAGGCGCTTCGCAATCTCGGCGAGAACGCGGCGAAGCACACGGCGCGCGGCTCCGTCGTGCTCCGCGCGTACGGCGGCCCGAACGCCGTCACGGTCGAGGTGGAGGACTCCGGGCCGGGGATCAGGCCGGAGGTGCAGCGCCACGTCTTCGACCGCTTCTACCGCGGCGAGCGCGACGCCCACGGCTTCGGCCTCGGCCTGGCGATCGTCCGGGAGTCCGTGCGGACGCTCGGCGGCCGAATCGAGCTCGACTCCTCGCCCGGCCAGGGCACCGTCTTCCGGATCCTCCTCACCCCCGCGCGCGTTCAGGAAAGGGTGACGATGGCGTGAGCGACACGATCCTCCTGGTAGACGACGATGCGGGTGTGCGCGACGTGGTCGCGTTCACGCTGCGGCGCGAGGGCTTCGAAGTGGACGAGGAACGTGACGGGCCGGCCGCGCTCGAGTCGGGACGGTCGGGCCGTTACTCCCTCGTCGTCCTCGACGTGATGCTGCCCGGGCTCTCGGGGATCGACGTCTGCCGCGCGCTGCGCGCGGAGAGCGACGTCCCGATCCTGATGCTGACGGCGCGGGATGCGGAGGCCGACCGTGTGCTCGGGCTCGAGCTCGGCGCGGACGACTACGTGACGAAGCCGTTCTCGAGCGCCGAGCTGCTGAGCCGCGTGCGCGCCATCCTGCGCCGCCGCGACCTCGACCGGGCCGGAGGCACGACCCTGCGGAAGCTCGGTGGCCTCCAGATCGATCTCGGGCGCCACGAGGTGCTCGTCGACGGCGAGCGCGTCCACCTGACGCTGTCGGAGTTCAAGGTTCTCTCGCTCCTCGCCGAGCAGCCGGACGCCGTCGTCTCGCGACGCGAGCTCATGCAGCACCTCTGGGCGAGCGAGCACGTCGGCGACGAGCACGCCTGCGAGGTGCACATCTCGAACCTGCGCCGGAAGATCGAGCGCGACCCGACCCAGCCCGAGCGACTCGTCACGGTCCGTGGCTCTGGGTACAAGCTCGTCCCGGCCTAGTTGAGGTGACGGTGGCGGCATACTCGATTCCGGATCGTCGCCCGTGCTGACTTGCCAGCGTTTGTCGCCGCCGCCTTCCCGAGACCGTCGAGCGTGACCTGATAGGAGCTTGGCAGCTGCCTTGAGTGAGGCCTGTCCGCTCGCCGGTCGCCCCGACGGTAGGAGGCGATCAGATGATCGGTTGTTGGAGTGGACGTGCACAAGCATTCGCTGACGGCCGTCGACGACCTCGAGCGCACCGCTTCTCTTACGCACGTCGCTGCGCGGCGGTACCTGGATCAACCCGGCAGGCCAGTCAATCCGGGTGCCATCGCCTACCGCGACCTGAACAGAGGCACGACAAACTCATCGCCTGCACTGGGAGCGCGGCCCGCGGGGCTTCCTGCTGTGGGGCTGAGATGAGGCTCGGACGCCTGGCAGAAACGGGGCGCGCGCCGTTTCGTGCGTCAGTTGCGCGCTCCAACTGGAGAGCGCGCTGCTTCACGTAGAAACGCGGAGGCGATGGCAGGAAGGTGCTGGAACTCTGGCGCGTCGGGCTCGCCCTTGAAGGCGAGCGCAAGATTCCCGAGCAGGCGCACCTGATAGCCGGGCGTCGTCCGGACAAGCAGGTCGACCACCTTGCGCACCTGCTGTTCGATCCGCTCTTCCTCTGGCATCGCTGCAACCTCCAGTGACTCACGCAACGACGGGCTCGTCGCGAACGTCCAGCTGATGTCGTCGAAGACGATCCAGCCGCCTGGTCTCAAAAGACGATCGACGAGAAGAAACGCGAAGCCGTCG
Organism: Gaiellaceae bacterium; assembly: GCA_045805965.1. Classification (GTDB taxonomy): domain Bacteria; phylum Actinomycetota; class Thermoleophilia; order Gaiellales; family Gaiellaceae; genus Palsa-739. Next base: position 190,807 of record JBJMKF010000016.1, on the reverse strand, counting down.
GCGTCCCACCGATGCGCGCCGTCGATAAAGCAGAGATCGACGTAGGGCTGAGTATCCGCATCGGGGGTGTTCTGCTCGAGCAAGCGCATCAACGTCCAGTTGTACGAGGAAGCAACGACGGGCGTTACCCAAGGGCGCAATCCGAGTTCTTCGAGCACTTCCTCGACGTTCGGGTGACGTTCGAGCGCCTTCGGCCGGTCGATCGTCGTGAGATGGCCGCTCCCCTTCTCCTCGAGCGCAGCGGCGAGATACGCCGTCGAGGTGCCATGGGCGAAACCGAGCTCCAACACTTCCTGCGCCCCAGGCTCCAGGGCAAGCTCATACAAGAGACGCCCCACCGCCGGGGACGTCAGCGGGCTGTATTCGAAACTGCTGAGACCGGCCGCGACTCCTTCAAACCGCATTTTGCTCCCCCCAGAGGTCCGTAGATGTGCCGTCCAGGGTGTGCCTCGGCACATTGACAGGTTCCGTCATGGGCCGCGGCCCACGCCGCACATTGACTCATCCGCTCCATCGCCCGGAAGCTCCCATCCGTCGCCGGGTCCGACCCAGTACTCGCCGTGGGGTCATTCCGGAACACTGGCCCAGGCGACGGTCACCGCAGGTAGCGCGCTCGCCAATCCGACGGCGGGGATGGCTCCGTCCGGATGACCGCAGGAACGTCTGGCAACCCGAGGTGCGCGAGGACTCGCGCGGATGCTCCGGTGGGGTCGCCCACGACCTCATCGAACCAAAGCTCAAGCGGTTCGACCGCGTGATCGGAGAACCAGCGCCCCCAGGCACCGTCGTGCTCGCGCGCGAGGCCGACCAGAGCGTCCACCTGTTCGCGATCGAAGCGCGGCTGCAGCGCGGGCGGCGGGTCCCACGCGTGGTAGCGGCCGGTCTGCGCGGCCCGTGCCCATGAAATGCCGATTGCCTCGGATTCGCGGCGCAGCCAGACAAAGCGACTTTCCGGCGCGAATGACATCACGTCGCCCGCGCGCTCTATCGCGTCCCACGTCAGCTTGCACCCGAAGATCCCGTTGGGGGTCGTCCCAGCGCGTCGCGCATACTCGAAGTAGTCCTCGCCGGGCGAAACGCGCCATGTGCGGCGGTTCGTCTCTTCTGTTGTCTCGGAGAACCATTCGTGCGGCCGACCGGCGATTCGCGTGCTGTCGAGGAGACCTGCTAGCAGCCAGGTGCCGCTTCGTTGTACGCCGCAGAGGAACCACGCGAGATGCGGCTCGACTAGCACAGACGGCAATGTCGGTCGCAGCACCCACGCTGCATAGGCATCGTCCACAACTGAATCCTGACACTGCCCCCGGGTCATTCGGACACCGCCCGGGCGAGCGTCCTCTCAAGAGCCGCCCCTTGACGCAGCCGGCCACCCGCGCCCAGAATCGCGCATGCGACTTGGAGGTGAACGATGGTGCGGGCAGTGCTCCGCTGGGAGATTGCTTACGGCCATGCCAAGGAGGGCATTGCAGGTCTCGAGGCCGTTAACGCCCTGTGTCGAGACCACGGTTGGTCAGAATGGACCGCGTGGGCGCCGCTGAGCGGCAAGGAGAACGAGCTCATTGTCAGCTGCGATTACGCCGACCTCGCGACGTACGTCGCCGAGCGAGATGCGCGCTTCGGTGACGCGCAGTTCATGAACGCATGGAGAGCGTGTGCCCAGCACGCGGTTCAGGGCTCGATCTGGAATGAGGTCTGGGAGCCCGTGCCGGATCTCGGTTAAACGGGCTCAGCCGACGATGTGCTTGAGGACGGCGGAGTAGTCCTCGTCTCCGAGCCCGGCCGTCTCCGCCGCGGCGAGATGGGCGCGAGCGGCGTCCAGGGCCGGCAGCTCGAGGCCCGCCTCGGCACCAGCGGCTTGCACGAGCTCGGCATCCTTGCGGCCGAGCGACAGACGAAATCGCGGCGGATACTCGCCGGAGTCGACGGCCGGCCGCCGCCGCTCGGCCTGCTCATCGAGCGGCGTCGCGGCGAGCACATCCCAGACAATCTCCCGCGAGAGGCCGAGAGCGTCCGCCAGCGCGAGGGTCTCGCCGAGCAGCGCGATCGTGCCGACCAGCGTCGCGTTCGCGACGAGCTTGGCGGCGGCGCCCGATCCGAGCGGACCTGTGCGGAGGGGCTCGCCGAGGGTCTCCAGCAGCGCGCGTGCACGTTCGAAGGCCGCGTCGTCTCCGCCCGCGAAGAGCTTCAGGGTTCCCGACTCTGCCTGCGGCAGGCTGCCGAGCACCGGCACGTCGAGCAACGACGCTCGGGCGGGCATCCCCTCGGACAGCTGCGCGATCGCCTGCGGTCCGACCGTCGACATCTCGACCAGCACCGAGCCTTCCCGGAACCCGGTCAGCAGGCCGTCGTCCCCCTTGGTCACCGACCGCAGCGCCTCGGGATCGGCGAGCATCGTGAAGACGAACTCGGCCCCCTCAGCCGCCTCCCGCGGGGAGCCTGCGATCGCGACTCCGAGCTCCTCCGCCTTCTCGCGAGTTCGGTTCCAGACGACGAGCTCGTGCCCCGCGTCGCGCAGGCGCGCCGCCATGCGCGAGCCCATCGCGCCGAGGCCGATCCAGGCGACTTCCGTCATGCCCTCAGCACTGCACGGCGCGGGCCGGCAAGAAACCCGGCCTCGACGAGCAGCGGAATAGCGATCGTCTCCGCGACGGGCTCGCTGTCGAAGCGCTCCACGCCGAGCCTCTTCGCGCCCCCGCGCCTGACGAAGCCGACGAGCGCGGCGAGCGCCGGCCGCAGCCAGTCCTCGTCCGGCTCGCGGAGCGGAACGAGCGAGCGGCCGCCGCGCTCGACGAAGAGCGCGGGCTCGCCGCCGAGCAGGACGACGTGCGCTCCAGCGACTCGCGCGGCCCGCGCGCCCGCACGCTTCGGCCACGGGAGCACCGCGCCGTACGGCTGCGCGGGATCGGCGGCGGCGAGGACGAGCGGCTCGGGCTCGTCCTCCTCGCGCGGCCGCAGCTCCCGCAGCCGCTCGACAGCCCCGCCGAGCGCGAACTGGGCTCCGCCGAGGCCTTCCACGAAGTAGCCGCGCCGGCAGGAGCCGAGCGTCTCGAGCGCGCGCAGCTCGCCGTAGACCGCGCTGTAGCCGCCGGAAATTCCCTCGGCGCGCACGGCGTCGCGCGTCACGACGCCGTGCCTTTCCAGCAGGAGCTCGGCAAGCGCTCGGCGGTCAGGCTCGGCGCCCTCGAAGAGCGCAGCCGCGAGCGACCAGCGCCCCTGCGTCGCGGTCGGGCGGTGTGCTCGCGTGCGCGAGAAACGCCGAGCACGCCGATCCGGCCGCGGAGGCTGATAGCGGCGTTCGGCGCGCAGCGGCGACCAGGAGTCGTTCGTCGCCTCGCCGCTCCAAACCAGATCCCACAGCGCAGGCAACGCTGTCTCCGCCTCGAGCACGGTCGCCGCGAGAAGGTCGCTCCAGAACAACGCACCGCCGGTGAGCGCAGCGCGAATCGCATCGTGCGCAGGGCCGTCCGGAGGAGCCGCCGCGGACGGCCGCCCGAGCAAGGGGGCGTCGTCGCGGAAGAAGGCGGCAACGCGGTCGAGACCGGCTCCGACCCAGACGAGCTCGCCGGAGGCGCAGAGCTGGTCGAGCTGTTCGGGTCTGTAGTCGGGCACGCGCCGCGGTAGCAATTCCGCCTCCCACAGTGCGACCGGCAGCGCGAGCGCCTGGAGCGGGACGAGCGCCTCGCGCAGCGACGCGCGGCGGTCGATGCCGTGCCAGCTCGGGAGGAACCTCCCGAGCGAGGCCTGCTCCACCGGCTCCACCTCGCGTCGCAGTGCGGCGAGCGACGCGCGGCGCAACCGCCGCAGGACCTCGGGGTCGCACCACTCCCGCTCGGTTCCGCCGGGGCGGAGCTCACCTCGGACGAGCTTCTCGTCGTGCTCGAGCCCGCGCAGCTCCTCGTCCACGTCGACGCCGAACCACGCCGACGCCTGAGCGGTCGTGAACGGCCCATGCCCGCGCGCCCAGCGGGCAACGAGCGACCGCAGCGCATCGGGCACCGGCTCGAGGAACACCGCGGGCAGGCCGGACGGCGGGACGACGCCGAGCGCGTCGCGGTAGCGGCCTGCATCCTCGGCCGCGGCGAGCCGCTCCTCGCCGGCAATGCCCACGCGGATCGCGCGCCGCTCCGCCTCGAGGATCGCGGCGTGCGCCTCGTCGAACTCGCCGGCGCGCACGTCGCCTCGGAGCCGGAGCAAATCGTAGAGCCGCTCGGGATCCTGGGGGAACGGCCGGAGCGACGCCTCGACCTCGGCGAGCGCTGCCGGATCGATCAGCTCGCGAAGCTCTTCCTGGCCGAGCAGCTCCCGCAGCAGGTCGCGGTCGAGCGAGAGCGCCTGCGCACGCCGTTCCGCCGGCGGCGTGTCGTCCTCGTACATGTAGGTCGCGATGTAGTCGAACAGGAGCGACGACGCGTACGGCGATGCCGTCGCGGTCTCGACGTCGACGAGATCGATCTCCCGCGCCCGCACGCGGCTCAGAAGCTGCTTCAGCGCCGGCAGGTCGAAGACGTCCTGCAGGCACTCGCGATACGTCTCGAGGACGATGGGGAAGCTCGAGTACTTCCGCGCGACCTGGAGCAGGCCCTGCGCCTTGAGCCGCTGCTGCCAGAGCGGGGTTCGCTCGCCCGGCCGGCGGCGCGGGATGAGGAGCGCGCGCGCCGCGTTCTCCCTGAACCGCGCGCCGAACAGCGCCGTCTGCCCCACCTCGGCGAGCACGAGGTCCTCGAGCTCGTCCGGGTCGAGCATGAGCAGATCGGTCGCCGGCGGGGTGTCGGCGTCGGGAAGGTGGAACGCAATGCCGTCGTCGGACCAGATCGACTGCACCTCGAGGCCAAGCGACTCGCGCAGCCGCGCGCCGACGGCCATCGCCCACGGCGCATGCACGCGCGCACCGAACGGCGTGAGGATGCAGACGCGCCAGTCGCCGATCTCGTCGCGGAAGCGCTCGACGACGACGGTACGATCGGACGGCAGCGCACCCGTTGCGCGCTCCTGCTCGCGAAGGAACGTGAGGAGGTTTCGCTCCGCGCGTTCGTCGAGATCTGCGACCTTCGGCTCGCGCGCCGCGAGGAGCTCGCGCGCGAACTTCCCGATCGCCTCGCCGAGCTCATACGGCCGGCCGACGCCCTCGCCCTTCCAGAACGGGACCACCCCAGGCACGCCCGGTGCCGGTGAGACGAGCACCCGGTCGCGGGTGATCTCTTCGATCCGCCACGACGACGCGCCGAGGACGATCACCTGGCCGGCGCGCGCCTCGTAGACCATCTCCTCGTCGAGCTCGCCGACGCGGCCGCCCGTCTCCCCGGCGATGAAGACGCCGAAGAGGCCACGATCGGGAATCGTGCCGGCGTTCGTGACTGCGAGCCGCCGCGAGCCAGGGCGGCCGCGAATGACGCCCGCCGTACGATCCCAGATGATCCGCGGCCGCAGCTCGGCGAACTCGTCCGATGGGTAGCGGCCCGCGAGCATGTCGAGGACGTTCTCGAGCTGCGCGCGCGAAAGCTCCGCGAACGGATACGCGCGGCGGACGAGGTCGTGCAGCTCGGCCACTTCGATCTCCTCGTCGGCGCAGATCGCGACGATGTGCTGCGCGAGCACGTCGAGCGGATTGCGCGGGATCTGCGTCTCCTCGATCAGCCCTTCCCGCATCCGCTGCGCGACGACCGCCGACTCGAGCAGGTCGGCCCTGAACTTCGGGAAGATCCGGCCGCGCGAGACCTCGCCGAGCGAGTGGCCGGAGCGGCCGATCCGCTGCAGGCCGCGCGCCACGGACTTCGGCGACTCGACCTGGACGACGAGGTCGACCGCGCCCATGTCGATCCCGAGCTCGAGCGACGAGGTCGCGACGAGGCAGGGGATGCGGCCTGCCTTCAGGTCTTCCTCGATCTGGGTGCGCTGCTCGCGCGCGAGCGAGCCGTGGTGGGCACGCGCTATCTCCTGCTCGGCGGCCTCGTTGAGGCGCAGCGCAAGGCGCTCGGCGAGCCGGCGGTTGTTGACGAACACGATCGTCGACCGGTGCGCCCGAACCAGCTCGACGAGCGCCGGATAGATCGACGGCCAGATCGAGCGCGGCTCCCAGCCTTCCTCGCGGCTGTCGATTCCGGGCTCGCGCATGTCGTCGACGGGCACGACGACCTGGAGGTCGAGCTCCTTCGCGACGCCTGCGTCGACGAGCTCGATCGGCCGGCCACCGCTGACGAACTTCCCGATTTCCTCGAGCGGGCGCTGCGTCGCCGAGAGGGCGATCCGCTGCACGGGCTGCGCGGCGAGCGCCTCGAGCCGCTCGACCGAGAGCGCCAGGTGGGCGCCGCGCTTCGTCCCGGCGACTGCGTGCACCTCGTCGAGGATCAACGTGTCCACGCTGCGCAGCAGCTCGCGGGCGCGCGACGTGAGGAGCAGGAAGAGCGACTCCGGAGTCGTGATCAGCACATCCGGCGGCTCGCGGAGCATCGCCGCGCGCTCCTTCTGCGGCGTATCGCCGGTGCGCACCGCGACTCGGAGCTCGGAGCGGAACCCCGCCAGCGGTGCGCGCAGGTTCCGCTCGACGTCGTAGTTGAGCGCCTTGAGCGGCGAGACGTAGAGAACTCGCAGACCCCGGCCGGGGTTGGCGGTCAGTCGATCTATCGCCGAGAGGAAGGCCGCGAGCGTCTTCCCCGAGCCGGTCGGGGCCTGGATGAGGACGTGGCCGCCGCCGGCGATCGCGGGCCAGCCCTTCGCCTGCGCGGGCGTCGGCGCGGCGAAGTTCCGCTCGAACCACGCGCGCGTCTCGGGCCGGAAGAGCTCCAGCGGCTCCATCCCAGCAGGGTAACTTCCCCCGGTGACCTACTCCATCGTGGGCCGGGACGAGGCGAACGGAGAGCTCGGCGTCGCCGTGCAGTCGCGTGCCTTCGGCGTCGGCCTCTGTGCCTGGGCGCGCGCGGGCGTCGGCGCGATCGCCACGCAGTCCTTCACCGAACGGAGCTACGGGCCGCTCGGGCTCGACCTCCTCGCCGGCGGAGACACGCCGGGCGACGCGCTCGCCGAGCTCCTCGAGGCCGACGATCAGAGCGACTTCCGGCAGGTCGCCTTCCTCGCGGCCGACGGCCGCACGGCCGCACACACGGGCGCCGCGTGCATCCCCGACTGCGGCCACACCGCCCGCGACGGCGTCTCCGCTCAGGGAAACATGCTCGCGTCGCCGGCCGTTTGGCAGGCGGCCGCCGACACGTTCGAAGCCGCCGAGGGCCCGCTCGCCGAACGTCTGCTCACGGCGCTCGACGCCGCGGAGGACGCGGGCGGCGATTTCCGCGGCCGCGAGAGTGCCACGCTCCTCGTGGTCTCCGGCGACCCGGAGGAGAAGCCGTGGCAGCCCGTGTTCGACCTCCGCGTCGACAACCACGACGATCCGCTGCGCGAGCTTCGCCGCCTCCACCGGCTCGCGCTGACCTATCGCCGGAGGCGCGACTTCGACGAGGAGACCGACCTGGACGAGGAGGTCGAGCTCGCGCGAGCGGCCGGTCTACCGCCGGACCAGGTCGCGCTCACCGGCGCGCTGGTCGCCCTGAAGAGGGACGACGTGGACGCAGCGGCGGCGCAGCTCAAGCCGATCGCCGACGCCGACCCTCGCTGGCGCGAGACGTTCGAGCGCCACGTGCGACTCGGCCATCTTCCGCAAGCCGTGCTCGACCGTCTCGGCTGAGCGGTTTACGGTACTGACGTGGTCGTTTGTCCTTCCTGCGGACAGGAGAACCCCGAGGGCTTCCGCCTCTGCGGGATGTGCGGCGCTGCGCTCGCGTCCGCGGCCGCCCCCGCGCGCGAGGAGCGGAAGGTCGTGACGATCCTCTTCACCGACCTCGTCGGCTCGACCGCCCGCGCCGAGGGGCTCGATCCCGAGGACGTCCGCGCCACCCTCTCGACGTATTACGCGCAGCTCCGGGCCGAGCTCGAGCGGCACGGTGGCACGGTCGAGAAGTTCATCGGCGACGCGGTGATGGCCGTCTTCGGCGCCCCCGTCGCGCACGAGGACGATCCGGAGCGCGCCGTGCGAGCGGCCATCGCGATCCGCGACTCGATCGGCGAGGAGCTTCAGATCCGCACCGCGGTCAACACCGGCGAGGCGCTCGTCGCGCTCGACGCACGCGCCGTCGAGGGAGAGGGGATGGTCTCGGGCGACGTCGTCAACACGGCCGCCCGGCTGCAGAGTGCAGCGCCGGTCAACGGGATCCTGGTCGGCGAGGGGACGTACCGCGCGACCCGGCACGCGATCGACTACCGGGAGGCGCCTCCGGTGGAGGCGAAGGGGAAGACGGAGCCGGTCAAGGTGTGGGAGGCCGTCGCCGCTCGTGCGCGCTTCGGCAGCGATGTCGAACAGAAGCTGCGGACACCGCTCGTCGGCCGCGAACGCGAGCGGAGCCTGCTCGCCGACGCTCTCGCGCACGCGCGTACCGAGCAGTCCGCGCAGCTCGTCACGCTCGTCGGAGTCCCTGGCATCGGCAAGAGCCGCCTCGTCGCGGAGTTGTTCCAGATCACGGAGTCCGACCCCGACCTGATCTCATGGCGCCAGGGCCGCTCCCTTCCCTACGGCGAGCGCGTGAGCTTCTGGGCGCTCGGCGAGATCGTCAAGGCGCACGCCGGGGTCCTCGAGTCTGACGACACGGCGACGGCGGAGGAGAAGCTCGCCGCGATGGTCGAGGCGCTCTCGGAGGACGAGCGGGAGCGGGACTGGCTCACCCGCCATACGCGTCCCCTCGTCGGCCTCGAGGGCGCGGAGCGTACGGAGCGCGAGGAGGCGTTCGCCGCCTGGCGGCGGTTGCTCGAGGCGGCAGCCGAGCAGCGGCCGCTCGTGCTCGTCTTCGAAGACCTCCACTGGGCCGACGACGGGCTGCTCGACTTCGTCGACCACCTCGCCGACTGGGCGACGACGGTGCCCTTGCTCATCGTGGGCACGGCGCGTCCCGAGCTGCTCGATCGCCGCCCCGGCTGGGGCGGCGGCAAGCGCAATGCCCTCACCCTTTCGATCGGCGCGCTGTCCGACGGCGAGACCGCCCAACTCCTCCACGGGCTGCTCGAGCGGGCCGTGCTCGACGCCGACGCGCAGCAGGCGGTGCTGCAGCGCGCGGAGGGGAACCCGCTGTACGCGGAGGAGTACGCGCGGATGCTCGCCGAGCACGACGGCGGCGATCTCCCGCTGCCCGAGACCGTGCAGGGGCTGATCGCGGCGCGGATCGACGGGCTCGCGCCGGCCGAGAAGGCCCTTCTCCAGGACGCGTCGGTCGTGGGCAAGGTCTTCTGGCCCGGAGCGCTGTCGGGAGCGGACGAACGCACCCTTCACGCCCTCGAGCGAAAGGAGTTCGTCCGCCGCGACCGCCGCTCCTCGATTGCCGGCGAGACGCAGTACGCCTTCCTCCACGCACTCGTCCGGGACGTCGCCTACGGCCAGATCCCCCGCGCCGAGCGGGCCGAGAAGCACCGCCGCGTCGCGGAGTGGCTCTCCTCGCTCGCGGGCGACCGCGCCGAGGACCACGCTGAAATGCTCGCCCACCACTACCGGGAGGCTCTGACGCTGGGCGAAGCCGCAGGAATCGACACCTCGACGCTGCGCGACCCGGCACGGCAGGCATTCGCCGACGCGGCGCAGCGCGCCTACTCGTTGAGCGCAGGCCAGGCGGCGCTCGACTCCGCCAGGGCGGCTCTTGCCCTGACCGACCCTGATTCGCGGGAGCGCCCGGCTCTCGAGCTGCTCGGCGCATACGGATCTCGGCTCGCGGACAGCGAGGGGGTTCCCGAGCTGCTCGACTCGGCAATCGAGGGGTTCCTCGCCCAGAACGACTACGAGCACGCTGCCGAAGCGGCTGCGATGCGCTCGAGCGACGCGTTCTTCCGGGGCGACCTCGACAACTCCCGTGCAGCCTCCGCTCGCGCAGTCGAGTTTGCGCGCCGCGTGCCTTCCTCGCCGTCGGCCGCACGTGCGCTCTCTCAGGCCGCTCGCGGCGCGGAGATCCTCGACCGCGACTTCGAGCGCGCGCTCGAGCTCGCGCGGGAGGCCCTCACCATCGCCGAGGAAGCAGGTGATGAGGAGCTCGCAGCGAGATGTCTCAACACGATCGGTCTTGCGCGCGTCCATGCGGGGGACGCCGGCGGGATCGAGGATCTCGAGCGGAGCGTCGATCGCGCCGAGGTCGCGGGCTCGGGGTTCGACATGCACACGGGACTGAACAACCTCGCCAATTCCCTCTGGCAGGTCGGACGCCTCGAGGAGGGTTCGGCCCGAATCCATGAGGCACGTGCCCTCTGCAAGCGCTACGGCTTCGTCAGCGGACTGGAGTGGAACGACGCGGAGCTCGTCTACGACAGCAGCTTCCGGGGCGATCTTCAGGGAACCGTCGCGAGGGCTACTCAGTACCTCGAGCACGAATCGGGGGCGAAGAGGTACCAGACGCCGCCCGTGCTGGCCACCCGCGCGCGTGCTTTGCTCGCACGCGGCCAGGTCGACGCCGCACTCGCGGATGCCGAGCGGGCGCTCCAGAAGTTCCGCGAGCGGGGGGCGGACGCGCAAATAGCCGAGTACGTCCTCACCGTCGCTTCTCGCTGCCTCCGCGCCGCGGGACGCGAAGCCGAGGCAGATTCCGCACTCGCCGACGCGCTCGTGACGCCTGACGCAATTGCGTCCGACCTCCCCCTCCACCTCGTCGAGCTCGATCGTGGCGAGGAATATCTGACGTTGATGGAGGGTACGCCCGGCCACCTTTGGCTCGAAGCCGGCCGCGCTGCGGCCGCAGGTGACCTCGCGCGCGCGTCTGAGATCTACGGCTCGATGGGCGCGAGGTTCGCCGAGGCGTGGGCAGGGCTGCTCGCAGCCGAGCGTGGCGACGCCTCACGGCTCGACGCGGCGCTCGCCTACTTCGAGGAGCAGAAGGCGTCGCCGTACGTCCAGCGGTGCCGCGCTCTGATGCAGGCGTCTGCGTAGGATCAAGCCGTGTCCGAGGCGCTGTACTTCACAGAGGACGACGAAGCAAACCGCCTGCTCGTGGACGATCCCTTCGCGCTCCTCGTCGGTTTCGCCCTCGATCAGCAGGTCACCGTGCAGCAGGCGTTCCTCGGCCCGCTCCGGCTGAAGCAGCGGCTCGGCACGCTCGAGCCCCCCGCCGTGGCGAAGGCCGATCTCGAGCCGATCTTCCGCGAGAAGCCGGCCATCCACCGCTTCCCCGGCAACATGGCTCGGCGCGTCGGCGAGCTCGCGGCGACCGTCACGGAGGAATACGGCGGCGACGCGTCCCGCCTCTGGACGGAAGCCGCCGACGGAGCCGATCTCCGCGAGCGCATCTCGGCGCTGCCCGGCTTCGGCGAGATGAAGGTAAAGGCACTCGGCTCGGTGCTCGCGAAGCGCTTCGGCATCGCGGTCGCCCAGGATCTCGTGCCCGGCCATCCGACGCTCGGGGACGTCGACTCTGCGCAAGCGCTCGCCGACTACCAGGCCGCGAAGAAGGCACACAAGGCCGAGTGGCTGGCGTCGAAGTCCGCACACTGACCGACGGCGGCCAGCCGGCCGCGGAGACCGCGCACGCCCTCGCCGACTTCTTCGCCGCGGCGAAGCAGACGCTCGAGATCGCGGTTTACGACTACCGGCTGCCGCCCGAGCTCGATGACATCGTCCGCGGGGCGCTCGTCGAGGCTCAGAAGCGCGGCGTCGCGATCCGCCTCGCGTACAACCTCGACCACGCGAAGGAGGTGCCGGTTCCGCCGCCGCCGAGCACGAATCCCGACGCGCTCGAGGCGGACCCCTTCCCCACCGCGGCGATCCCGGGCGTCCCGGACCTCATGCATCACAAGTACGTCGTCCGCGACAGCGCCTCGGTCTGGACCGGCTCGCTCAACTGGACAGCCGACTCCTGGACGAGGGAGGAGAACGTCGTCCTCACCGTCGACTCGCCCGCCGTCGCCGCCCGCTACCTCGCCGACTTCGAACAGCTCTGGACGACGCGCGACGTGGCCCGGACCGGCAAGGTCGACACGGCGCCGGTCGACGGAATGCGCGCCTGGTTCTGCCCGCGCCGCGGCGAGAGGCTCGCGCACCGCATCGCGAAGGCGATCGGCGCCGCGCAGCGCCGCGTCCGGATCGCCTCGCCGGTCATCAGCTCGGCGCCGATCCTCGCCACGCTCGCGCAGGTGGCCTCCGACGGAAAGGTCGATCTCGCCGGTGTCGTCGACGCGACCCAGGTGGCGGAGGTGTTCCAGCAGTGGCGCGAGAACGGGAACGTCGAGTGGAAATCGCCGCTGCTGCGTACGACGCTCACGCGTGCGCCGTTCTCGGGGAAGCGCTCGACGCCGTACACCCCCGACTCGGTGCACGACTACATGCACGCGAAGGTCACGGTCGCCGACGAGACCGTCTTCGTTGGGAGCTTCAACCTCTCGCACTCCGGCGAGATGAACGCCGAGAACGTGCTCGAGCTGCAGAATCCGCAGATCGCCGAGCGTCTCGCCGCCTTCATCGACGAGGTCCGTGCGCGGTATCCCGCGGTCGAGGTCGACCCAGAGCCCCCCGTCCGGGGGATCCCGGCTGATACGAAGCACATACCTCCGTCCCACCCGGATTCATAAGCGCTCCGCCGACTGTCTGGGTATCGGGCAACGAGCCCGGCCGGTACAGACCAGACCAGAGGAGCACTCACATGATCCGAAAGATTCGGACGGCAAGAATGGCGACCAAGCTTCTCCTCGCCACTGCGGTAGCCCTGCTCGCCTTCGGAGGCGTCTACGGTTTCGCCGCCTCGCTCGGCATCACGACGTCCGGCCTCGGCGCCGGCAGCGCCGTGGTCGCGGCCTGCGGCTCGGGCACCACCGTCTCGTACACGACGGCGTACACCGCGTCGATCTCGGGCTATTCGGTCAGCCAGGTGAACCTCGCCAGCCTCCCGGCGGCCTGTCTCAGCAAGGCGTACAACATCCAGCTCACGGGCGCGGCCGGCGCGGCGGTGGGCTCCGCGGTCTCCGGCACGTTGCCTGCATCGGGCACGACCGCGACGATCGCGACGTCGGGCAACCCTGACGCGAGCCTCGTCACCGGCGTCTCGGTGGTCTTCTCCTAAGCCCTCGACTGGCGTACCGGCGGGAAACGAGCGGGGCATGCGGCGCCCCGCTCGTCCCATTCTGGGAAGGGAATCGCGTGAAGCGTCTGAGGCACATATTCGGGCTCGTCCTGACCGGAATGTTCCTGTTCGTCGGCGTCGCCGCCGCGGCAAGCCTCGGCCTGACCACGGGGAGGCTCGGGGCGGGGAGCGCGGCGGTCAGCGGTTGCACCGCGTCCTTGACCGCGACCAGGAACGTCGACTCGAGCGGCAACGTGACGCAGGTCAACGTCCTGAGCGTCCCTCAGGCGTGCGCCAGTGAGACGCTCGCGGTCACGCTAGAGAACAGCTCTCACGTGAGCCTTGGCACCGCGTCGACCACAGTCGGCACGTGCACCGGCGGCTGCAACGTCACGGTCACGGGCTTCGGCACCGTCTCCGCCACGAACGTCACCGCCTACGCCTTCTCTCTCACGCAGTAGGACGATGATGCGCCGTTTCCGGATCACGCCACTCCGCCTCGCCACGGCGATCGTGATCAGCTCCGGCGTCTCGGTCGGAGTCGCCTATGCCGCAACCCTCGGACTCGGCTCGAACAAGCTCTTCGCATGGAGCCAGACACTCACGAAGGGGACGTGCAACCAGACGTCCACGACGGGGGACGACACCTACGTGCAGCAGCTGAACCCGGCGAGCACGGCCGGCGGCACCGCGACGACCTTGACGATCAGTCCGATCGCGGCCACGCAGGACTACGCCTTCATCCGCTTCAACCTGGGCGGCTGCAGCATCCCGACCACAGGCGGCGCCGACAGCGCGGTGCTCACGGTCAACGTGAGGACGGCCGGGGCAGACACCATCTCCCTGTTCCCCGTCCTTTCGAGCTGGAGCTCGTCGACCCTGACGTGGAACGGCGTCAGCGGCCTCACGATCGGCTCGACGGCGACCGGGACCTTCTCCGCCTCGTCGACCGGCACGAAGACCGTGAACGTGATCACGGATGTCGACAACGCGATCAAGGCGGGCAACCTCTGGGGCTGGGAGCTACGCGCGACCAGCGGCAGCGTGAGCGTCGCCATCGGCGCAGCCGAGAACGGGACCGCCGCCAACCGCCCCTCGATGACCCTCAGCTATGAGAAGTAGCGTCGCCCTCCCACACGAGGCCGGGGTCCGGCCGCGTCTGCCGTACGCGAGGCAGATCGCTCTCATCGCGGTGCAGCTCGCGCTCGTCGCGGCGCTCGGGTGGTTCTGCCTCCCGCAGAGAGTCGGCGGCCGCGCCGAGTGGGTGATGGTGAGCGGCACGAGCATGCTGCCGCGCTTCCACACCGGAGACCTCGTGCTCGTCGAGCATCAGGCGCGCTACCACGTCGGCGAGGTCGTGGGCTACCGCGTGCCGAAGGGACAGGTCGGCGCCGGCGACGTCGTCATCCACCGGATCACCGGCGGTAACGGCCGGACCGGCTGGAGAATGAAAGGCGACAACCGCACGGCGCCGGACCTCTGGCATCCGACCGACCACGACGTGGTGGGCAGCGAGCTGCTGCGGATCCCCCACGCCTGGTTCGTCCTTCGCCTCCTCCACATGCCACTCATGCTTGGGCTGTTCGCCGGCTTCGCCGCCTTCTTCTTGATCGTGTTCGGCGGCGGCGGCGAGAGCGACGATGACGATGTCGGCGCCGCCCCAGTAGAGGGGAACGGCCGGTGGGAGTGATGCGGAACCGCACGCTGCTGATCGCCGCTGCGATCGCCGGGCTGCTCGCCACGTTCGCGGGGATGCTGGCGGGCGGGCCCTCCGGGCCGATCGGAACGATCATGTTCGTCCCCTGGGTGGCGCTTCTTGCCACCGAGCTGGGCCCCTCCGCCGGGGGCGTCGCCGGAGCCGCGGCGACCGCTCTCTACTTCGTAGCGGCGGAGACCGACGGGTTGCCCCACGACCCCGTGGCGCTGACGCTCCGTCTCGCGCCGCTCGTGGGAGTCGGAGTCGCTGCCGGCTTCTCCTCGCGCCGCATCTCGGCGGATGCGCTGGAGCTGCAGGCGACGAACGCACTGCAACGTGCGCTGCTCGACTCGACCGTGGACGGGATCTGCCTCACCGACCTGGCCGGGAACCTCGTCCTTGCGAACGCTCCGCTGCAGCGCTTCGTCCTCGAGCTCGGGCTCCCGGCGCACGGCGCGATCCAGAACCAGCTGCTCGTGCTCGCTGACCGGACCACCGAGCCGGCTCGCTTCCGCGAGCGCATCCAGGCCCTGGGCCGCGATCTGGCGGCGAGCGAGGACGAGTTCGAGCTCACCGAGAGCCAACGCGTCTTCCGCGCCTACACGGCGCCGGTCGCCCGCCGCGACGGCACGGTGGTGGCACGGATCTGGACACTGCGGGAGGTGACGGCCGACCGCCAGCTCGAGCGGCTTCGCGATGCCTTCGTCGGCGCTGTCTCGCACGAGCTGCGCACACCACTCACGTCGATCTCGGGCTTCCTCGAGATGCTCGGCGACGAGGAGGGAGGGCTCACGACCTCGGGCCGGACGTACCTGAGGGCGCTTCGACGCAGCACCAGCCGCCTCCAGCGCATCGTCGAGGACCTCCTTCTGGTCGCGCAGATCGAGGCGAATCGGCTCGAGCTCGATTACGCACCGCTCGACGTCGCCGAGCTGGCGGCGGCAACCCTCGAGGCTGCTCGGCCGGCCGCGGCGGAGCAGGGGATCGAGCTTTCGCTCGACGTCGCGAACCACATCCCGCTCGAAGCCGACGCCGGACGCCTCCGACAGGTGCTCGACAACCTGGTCTCGAACGCGCTCAAGTTCACGCCCGAGGGCGGCTCGGTGGTGCTGTCGGCCTCGAACGGGGGAGACCGCGTACGCGTCGAGATTGCCGACACCGGCGTCGGCATTCCCCGCGACGAGATCGGCCAGCTGTTCTCGCGCTTCTACCGCGCCTCGACTGCGACCCGGCGCGCGACTCCTGGCACGGGCCTCGGGCTCGTGATCGCGCGCGCGATCGTCGAGAAGCACGACGGCACGATCTCGCTCGAGAGCCGCGAGGACGAGGGAACGAGAGTCACGGTCTCGCTCCCGGTGCGTCAGGTCGCCGGCCCGCTCGCCGGCGGCACGTAGCGGTAGCCGAAGCCGCGTACCGTCTCGATCGGCTCGAAGCCGTTCGCCACCTGCCCGAGCTTCTTGCGCAGGTACGAGACGTAGAGCTTCACTTGGTCGCGCGACACGCCGTCCGCGTGCCCCCAGACGTGCTCGATGAGCTGATCGGAAGAGAGCACGAGACCTGCGTGCTCGACGAGGGCAACGAGCAGACGGAACTCGAGCGGAGTCAGGCGCACGGGCAGGCCACGGCAGAGGACGGACCGCCTGCCGTAGTCGATCGAGAGCGCTGCGTCCTCGTAGTGCCGGACGTGGGTCGCCTGCGGCGCGCGGCGCAGCACCGCCTCGATCCTCGCGAGAAGCTCCTGGCGCCCGAAGGGCTTGACGACGTAGTCGTCGGCGCCGGCCCGAAACCCTCGTACCTTGTCGACCTCGCCGCTGCGGGCTGTGAGCAGGATCACCGGCACGTCGCTCATGTCGCGGATTCGCTCGAGCGTCTCGAACCCGTCGAGCTCCGGCAGCGAGAGGTCGAGGATGACGAGGTCGGTCGGGCGCTCGTGGAATGTGCGCAGCGCGGCACGCCCGTCCGGCGCCGTACTTACGGCGTAGCCGGCTCCCCGCAAGAGCTCCTCGAGCAGCAAGCGGATGTCATCGTCGTCGTCAACTACCAGCACCCCCCGCAGCGGTGCCATCTCCATGGTGTGCTCAGTATCTGTCACGCGGCGGTCGATGAAAAGGGGGACGTGACGCGTCTGGCCCTTGCAGCGGTGGTAGCCGCAGTACTCCTGACCGGGTCGTCGGCCCAGGCCCTCCGCCTGCCCGCGGCGCGGCACTGCCCCGTCTTTCCGGCGAGCAACGCGTGGAACGAGCGCGTGGACACGCTTCCGGTGGCCTCCGATTCGGCGCAGCTGATCGCCTCGATCGGGCTCGACTCCCCCGTGCACGCGGACTTCGGCTCCGGCACGTGGGACGGCGGGCCGATCGGGATCCCGTTCGACGTCGTCTCGAGCAGGACGCCGCGCTCTCGCGTTTCGTTTCAGTACGCCGACGAGTCCGACCGCGTCCGCTACCCGGTCCCGCGGCACGTCCATATCGAGGGAGGGTCACATGCGGCCGGCGACCGGCACGCGATCCTCGTCGACAAGAGCGCGTGCCGACTCTACGAGCTGTACGACCTGCGCCACTCGGCGCGCGGCTGGACGGCGGGCTCCGGCGCCGTCTGGAGCCTCCACTCGAACCATCTCCGGCCGGCCGGCTGGACGTCCGCGGACGCCGCGGGGCTCCCGATCTTCCCCGGCCTCGCCCGCTGGGACGAGGTCGCGCGCGGCGTGATCGACCACGCGCTCCGCTTCACCGCGCCGAGGACTCGTCGCGCCTATGTCTACCCCGCGCGCCACTACGCATCGAGCTCGAACGACCCATCGCTGCCGCCGATGGGGCTGCGCGTACGGCTGAAGGCGAGCGTGAACGTCGCCTCGTTCCCGCGCCAGGCCCGCGTGGTGCTCCGCGCCCTGCAGCGCTACGGGATGATCCTCGCCGACAACGGCTCGCCCTGGTACGTCTCGGGCGCGCCGAACCGGCGGTGGTCGAACGACGAGCTCCACTCCCTCGGCCGGCTCACCGGAGCCGACTTCGAGGTCGTCGACACCTCCTCGCTTCCCCAGCCGCGGAGATAGGACAGGCCCAACTCGGACACGTCCGGAACCTGGTTCCGGCGGTGTCCGCTGCAGAACTCTGTTCGATCACCGCAGTCGAGGAGCGGTCGCTTGACCGCACGCTGTCATAGCCAGCGTGCGGATTACGATCCGGCGACCGAAGCGGCCGTTCAAACAGCTCGAGCGGACACATATGGATCGGACACGTCCGGAACCTGGTTCCGGACGTGTCTGTCCGGTGCACGGCCTGCCGCTCTTTCCTAGGAGGCAACGACGCCCCGCAGCAGCGGGATCACGTCCGGATCGATCCAGTGCTCGATGGGCGACTCGCGGTAGAGGACGTCGGCGCCCGCCGCCTCGAGCGTGTCGCGAGCGGCTCTTCCCCATTGCACTGGAATCGTCTGGTCGAAGACTCCGTGCACGATCGCGATGCGCGGGAATGGCGGGTCGAGATCGAGCTCGAAGCCGTCAACGCTCGGGATGAAGCCGCTCATCGCAAGCAGCGCGTCCGGCCTGGGCCGCCCGCGGTAGAGCGCGAGCGCGTACGCCATCGCGCAGCCCTGCGAGAAGCCGCCGAGCACGATCCGCTCGTACGGCAGCCCGTCGAGGAACTCAGCGAGCGCGGCGTAGCTCGCCGCGAACGTCTCGTGCTCGGGCGTGCCGACCCCGCCGAGCACGTACCAGTGCGCGCCGCCCGGCGGCAACGACAGCGGCCCGCGCGGTGTGTACCCGTGCAGCCGGCGCTCCGGATCGAGCTCGTCGAGGAGCGGAAAGAGGTCGTTCTCGTCGGCTCCGCGACCGTGCAGCAGGACAAGCGCGCCCGCCGCCTCCCCGGCGGCCGGACGCTCCCGTACCTGCAGGCTCAAGTCCGGGACCAGTCCGCGCGTGGATCCGGCAGCGGCGTGAGCAGCGGCTCGACGCGGTCGCGCAGATGCTCGAAGTCGGGCGGCAGGATGAGCTTCTCGCCGAGGTGGGCGGGATCCTCGTCCGTCGCGAAACCGGGGCCGAGGGTGGCGATCTCGAAGAGGACGCCGCCCGGCTCGCGGAAGTAGATCGAGCGGAACCAGAAACGGTCGATGATCTGCGTCGGTCTCCCGCCGGCCTCTGCGACTCGGTCGTGCCACGCCTGCTGGTCCTCCATCTGCGACGCCCATGCGACGTGGTGAACGGTGCCGGCTCCGCCGATGCCCGGCGCCTCGGGCGCGTCTCCATACTCGATCCAGCCACCGCGCGTGTCGGCGCGTGTGTCCCAGCGGTCGTCCTCCTGCTCGAAGCCGAGTGCGCCGAGAAAATCGGCGCTCGTCCGGCCGTAGGCGCGGACGCCCTCGAAGCCCTGCAGCGCGTGCTCCTGCGGGATCTCGGGATGACGCGCGACGAGCGGCTCGTCTGCGACCTGCGAGACGACGAGCTCGTGCGTGAGCCCCTCCGGGTTGACGAAGCGGAGCGACTCGCCGTCGGCCTCGACCTCGTGGCCTTCGGCGCTCAGACGGTCGGCCCAGAACTCGAGCGCGTCCGGCGAGCCGACGCGCCAGACGACGGAGTGCACCATCCCGTCCCCCGCCTGGCCGGGCCGCGCGTTCGGGTACTCGAAGAACGTGATGTCCGAGCCCGCGTGTCCCTCCTCGTCGGCGTAGAAGAGGTGGTAGACGGTCGGGTCGTCCTGGTTCACGGACTTCTTCACGAGCCGCAGGCCGAGGACGCGCGTGTAGAAGTCGACGTTGCCCGGCGCGTCGCCCGTGATGCACGTCACGTGATGGATGCCGTCGAGCCTCATGCTTTCGCGAGGATTGCACACGCGCGCCCCCGCAGGCCGACGCGGTGCTTCCAGTCGTGGCGGGTCTTGTCGGCGAGGATGCCGGTCTGCGCGTCCACCGTCCAGCCGGACATCTCGACCGCTTTCCGGAGCCCGCGCGGGTTGAAGACGAACCACTCGCCGCCGTCGCGGCGCGCGTCGAGCCGCGCGAGGGGCGACGGCAGGTAGGACAGCGGCACCGAGACCGTGTCGAGCAGGAGCAGCTCCTTGCTCACGCGTCGGACGGACTCGAGCGCACCGAGCGGATCGGTTACGACCTGCAGGACGTAGCCCATGAACGCGAGGTCGAACTCGCCCTGGAGCTCATAGACGTCGCCTTCCTCGTAGCGCACCTGCGAGCCGAGCTTCGCGTGCGCCTCCTCGAACCGCGCGCGGCACTTCGACTGGAAATACGAAGCCCGGTCGAGAGCGACGACTTCCGCCGCGCCGCGCCGCTCGAGCTCGAAGGCCCAGAAGCCGTCGGCAGTCCCGATGTCGAGGCAGCGCTTGCCGCTGACGTCCGGCCAGGGGAGCTTCGGCGACAACGGCCGAAAGTCCCACCAGCCGTCGCTGACGGTGCGGTCGGGAAACTCGATCGTGTGCCAGCCGCGCTCGGCCACGTCACGCACGGCCGTCAATTAACCCTGCTGGGCGGCAAGCAGCTCCTTCGCAGCTTCCAGGTCCGCCGCGTGCACGAGGATCTCCCGGGATCCCGCCGCGATGAAATCTTCGAGCGGCGAATCGATCGCCTCGGTGTCGCGATACGCGCAGTCGATGCCTGCCGTCCGGAGCAGGCCGCACACGACCTCGGCCTCGGATTCGCCGGAGACGACCTTCAGGACGACCGAGTCGTCGGCTTCCACCGGGCCAAGGCTACTCACCCGGGCGCAACCTCGATTCTCTTCGCGCCCTCGAGCCGCATGCGCCGGCAGACGGCGAAGAAAGCGTCGGCGTCCTCGAGCCGGGCGAAAACGTTCACGGCGATCGGGCCCTCGGGCATCGAGGGCGTCGCGTCGAGGTCGTAGAACCAGCAGATCTCGGAGTAGCTCTCCTCGATGCCGTAGCCCGAGCCTTTCTCCACCGTGAGAAAGCCGACGTCGCCGGGCCGCACGATCGTCGTCGCGTGCTCGCGCGGCGGCATGAGGAGCTCGGGGAGCACGAGATAGACCTCGCTCCCCGAATAGATCCCGTGGCGAGCGAGGCCGGAGACGGGCAGAGCCTCCACGGCTGCGCGGCACGTTTCCGGTGCCTCGTCGAGGAACCGCGCGGCCGCGCCGACTCCCTCGTCGGGGAAGCGGAAGACGATCTCGCCGGGCACGCTCAGTGCTTACCACATAGATTCGGGCTGTGAAGCGCGTCAACATCGCGGAGCCTTCGTTCACCTACGACCCGGAAGACCCGGAAGGCTTCCGCTCCGGCTTGTTCCGCCTTGGGCCGCTGGTCGATGCCGAGGAACTCGGCACCAGCGTCTACGAGCTGCGGCCGGGCCAGTCGATCTGTCCCTATCACTACGAATACGCGGAGGAGGAGTGGCTCCTCGTCCTCGCTGGCACGCCCACGCTTCGCCACGCGGAAGGAACCGACGTGCTCGCTCCCTGGGATGTCGTCTGCTTCCCCCGTGGTCCGGCCGGAGCACACCAGGTGCGCAACGACACGGACGAGACGGTGCGCGTGCTCATGTATTCGACCGTCAAGCACCCGGCTGCGACCGTCTATCCCGACAGCGACAAGATCGCAATCTGGACGGGCAACCCCGAGGACGACCTGATCGTCCATCGACCGAGCGGCGTCGATTACTGGTCCGGCGAGCCGACGGCCTAGCTCTAAAACGGGCCCATCGTCGGGAAGCGGTGCTCCCCGTCGAGCA
Organism: Gaiellaceae bacterium; assembly: GCA_045805965.1. Lineage (GTDB taxonomy): Bacteria > Actinomycetota > Thermoleophilia > Gaiellales > Gaiellaceae > Palsa-739. The sequence goes on along the minus strand of JBJMKF010000016.1, from coordinate 169,360 downwards.
GGTGGCGGAGGAAGAGCGCGACGCCGATGTCGCCGGTGAAGAGCGAGTAGCGGCCGCGGCCGACCGCCTTGCGCTCGCGCTCGACCTGACCGATCGCGTGCATCGCGAAGGCGCGCGCCCGGTCGAGCCAGAGCTCGTCGCCCGTCCGCCGGTGAAGGATGAGGAACGCGTAGGCGTTGCCGACCGTCCCGTGACAGAGCCCGGACCCCTTGGCGAGTGGGCCGGCCCGCCACGTCAGCTCGCCGCCCGCGAGCGCGAGCTCGAGATCGAGCAGGTCGCCGAGCGTCCCCACCATCCCGGGAGCTCCGTGGCACCACTGCACGCGGATTTCCCGCGGTTCCGCCGTCTCGGTCGGCAGCCAGTTCGCGAGCCCGTCCTCGCGCAGGAGGTACGGCGAGAGGTCGGCGAGTGACACCGGGCCTCGATTGGCGAACGCGCGGACATTCCCGGCGTAGCCGTGTGCCGGGCCGAGGTACCGCTCGGCGTGCCCGCCGATGTTCGACGTCCAGAGCCCGTCGACGTCGCGGGCCGCCTCGACGCGCCCTGCCGCCGCACGCCACGCCTCGTCCCAGCGCGGCTCGCCCGTCCACGCGAGCATCGCCTCGGCGACGAGCATCGACCCGGGCGTCCCGTACATCACCTCGTTCGCATCGGAACCGAGACCGGCGAGGACGAGCTCGTGGACGCGGTCCGCGATGCCGGCGTCGCCGGTCAGCCGCGAGGCGACGAGAGCGATCCCGAGCTCTCCGAAGTGGTAGCTCGTCTCGACGGGATCCTCGTCCCATGGGGAGGGGCGCGCGCGATAGTGGTCGACGAACGACACTGCTGCGTCGTCCCAGCCGGACGAGTCGAGCTCGTCGAGCGCCCAGATCATCCCCGCGCCGCCGATGTAGACGTCCGCGTACCCCCACTCTTCCTCTCCATCGCTCGGGTGCCACGGCCAGCGGGTTCCGTCGAAGGCGGACTCCGCATCGGCGACGATCGCGGCGATCGCCTCCTCGGCGCGCTCCTCGCTCCATTCCTCCCCCGCGAGCGCCTCGTGCTCGCTCGGCCGGAAGAGCTCAGTCACGGAGAAACCAGCAGAAAGGCGCGCGACTCCTTCAGCATCTCGCGCGCGATCACGAGCCGCTGGATCTCCTGCGTACCCTCGTAGATCTGCGTGATCTTCGCGTCGCGCATGAAGCGCTCGACTGGGTACTCCCTGATGTAGCCGTAGCCGCCGAGGATCTGCACCGCGTCGGTCGTGACGGCCATCGCGACGTCGCCGCACTTGAGTTTCGCCATCGCGGAGGCCTTCGTCAGCTCCGGCCCCTCGACGCCCTCGTCGACCATGCGCCCATAGCGGTAGAGCAGGCCGCGCGCCGCTTCGCACTCGGTCTCCATGTCGGCGAGCTTCCCCTGGATCAGCTGGTGCTGGCCGATCGGCTGCCCCATCGTCTCGCGCGTCTTCGCGTACTCGAGCGCGTAGTCGGTCGCGCCCTGCGCGATGCCGAGCGCCTGCGCGGCGATGCCGGGACGGGAGCGGTCGAGGATGCGCATCGCGATCCGGAACCCCTCGCCCTCCTCGCCGAGCAGGTTCGCTGCAGGGACGCGGCAGCCGTCGAACGTCAGCTCTCCGGTCGTCGAACCGGAGATGCCCATCTTCGGCTCGAGCCGCGCGACCAGGAAGCCCGGCGCGTCGGCTTCGACCACGAAGGCGGAGATGCCGGAGTGGCCCGCGTCCGGGTCGGTCTTCGCGAAGACGGTGTAGAGGTTCGCGACGCCGGCGTTCGTGATGAACCGCTTCGAGCCGTCGAGGACGTACTCGTCACCCTCGCGACGCGCCGTCGTGCGCATCGCCGCCGAGTCGGAGCCTGAGCCGGACTCGGTCAGCGCGTACGCGGGCAGCCACTCGCCCGAGGCGAATCGCGGCAGGTAGCGCTCCTTCTGCTCGTCGCTGCCGGCGAGCTTGAGGCCGAGCGAGCCGAGCTCCTGCACGGCGAGGATCAGCGCCGAGGTCGCGCAGACCTTCGCCACCTCCTCGATCGCGATCAGCGAGAGAAGCGCGCCCGTGCCGAGCCCGCCGTAGTCCTCGGCGAAGAAGAGGCCGAAGATGTCGTTCTCGCGGAAAAGCTCGACGATGTCCCAGGGGAAGTCGTGGGAGGCATCGATCTCGGCGGCGCGCGGCGCGATCCGCTCGCGCGCGAGCTGCCGGACGAGGTCGCGCAGCTCCCGTTGCTCGTCGCTCAGGATGTCCCACGGCACGGCGGCGTGAGTCTATCCCCGAGACGGCGGACGCCTGTCCTTCCGCGTGGCTCTCGGAGCCGCGTTACGAGATCGGGATCTTCGCCGTGTAGAGATCGAATTGGTGCAGCGTCCCGTCCGGGTTGTCGCCGGTGCTGTTGGAGTTGTCCGACCAGGCCGGCCAGAACATGCCTCCCACGAAAGCCGCATGCGTGTAGTCGCCCACGTCGAAGTAGCTATTTGCGTCGGTTGCGTTCGAGGTTCCGCGGCTGACGCCGAAGTTCGGCGCCCAGGTCGCTCCGCCGTTCGTCGAGTCGGTAGCCCAGATCTGGAAGTCGTCGTTCGGGATGCCGTCGGTATCTCCGCTCCCGCCGGTTCCCAGATCGTTCCGGGTGTCGTACCAGGACACTGCGACGTTCCCGGTTGTCTGGTCAAGCGCGATCGCGGGGTCGTACTGGCTGTTGACCGTGTGGTCGTCGTTGAGCTTCACAGGCGGCGACCAGGTCGCGCCGTTGTCGTCGGAGTGCTGGAGCTCGATGTCTGTGTTGTCCTTCTGATTCGGCGGATTCTGCGTCCAGACGAGGTAGGCGCGCCCGTTGTGTGGGCCGCCGCTCCGGTCCCAGGCGAGATTGGCTTCGGCATCGATCGTCCTGTCCGGCTGAGCCGGAATGGGGTCGAACCCACCGATGTGGCTGTGAGCAACGCGGAGCGGCGTGTTGAAGCCGGCAGGGCCGAGGCCGTCAGGGTCCACCGTGGTGTAGATGTCGGTTGCGCCCTTCCCGTTCAGAGACTTCTGGTACGTCACCATCACCTGGCCGTTCGGTCCGACGGCAGTGTCACCGTAGTCACCGTTGCTGCCGGGGCTGGGAACGTTCTCCGGCGTGGAGAAGCCCCCGACCTGGCCCAACCCGGTGACGCGGGCTCCGAACGCCTGAATCTGGTTTCCCGGCGAGGCGGTAAAGCTGACCCAGACGCTGTTCGGCCCGACCGCAATCGAGGGCTGGTCGCCGAATTTCGTTACAACGTCCGCGACCTTCGTGAACGTCAGCCCGCCATCGGTAGAGAGGGCGACGAGAACATCTCCGTTCGAGCTCACGAGATAGGTCATCCAGAGATTGCCGAAGCCGTCCCAGGCGAGCTGCTGGTCGCAGCAGATGTCTCCGAGCGGATCGCTGGTCGAGCTACCAATCACCCGCCTCGTCCAGGTGCTGCCGCCGTCGAATGTCACGTTCACAGAGAGCCCCACTGGCACGTCGGGGAGGGTCGCCATCGTCACGACATTCGAGGCGTTCGTCGGATTGACCGCAATCGCATCCTCGGCTTCGTTGCCCAGCATCACGCTCGAGTCGAAGTTCGTCTCCAGCGGCGCGGCCGCGGCGAGCCCCGTCGTGGCCAGCGCCACGGCGAGCCCCAGGACGATCGTCAGCAACTTGGACCTCGACACCGCAATTCCCCCTTCCGCAGTACCACACATGATCGTACGAAACGGTTGACTTTGCTACTGCGACCGTCGTAGAGTCGCTTCATGTCTCTGAACCACGAGTTCAGTTGACTGAACCAGCTCTAGCGAACGGGACACCAGAGCTCGGCGAGCGGCTGCGTGCGATCCGGGTGCTGCGTCGGCTGACCCTGCGGGACGTGGCTCAGGCGGCGGGCGTGAGCGAGAGCTTCGTCAGTCGGCTCGAGCGGGGGCGCTCGAGCGCGAGCGTGGCGACGCTGCAGCGGCTGGCGGCGGCGGTCGGGATCGAGATCTCGGACCTGTTCGCGGGGGAGTCGCAGGTCGGGCCGCGTGTCCTGCGCCGCCAGGAACGGCAGCTGCTCGAATGGGGGCACCTCGGCCGCAAGGCGCTCCTCACGCCGAAGCCGCTCCACTCGCTCGAGGTCGTGGCCGCCGCGTTCGACCCAGGCGGCTCGACGGGGGACGAGCCGTACACGCACGGCGACTCGGAGGAGCTCTTGCTCGTCCTCGCCGGTCGTGTCCACGTGCAGCTCGGCAGCGAGCTGCTCGACCTCTCGACCGGCGACAGCGTCAACTACCGGAGCTCGACGCCCCACCGCGTGAGCAACCGGGGCGACGAGCCCGCCGAGGTTCTGTTCGTCATCAGTCCGCCCAGCTACTAACGCCAACGCCCAAAGGAGGCGTCAATGAACGTGGAGGATGAACCGTTCGACCGCCGGCTCTCGCGGGCCGACATGCTGCGACTCGCAGCGCTTGCGGCCGGAGCAGGAGTCGTCGCGGGACCAGCTGCGGCGGCCGACGCGGCGATCGCGCGGCTGACGAAGGAGAGTGGCCGCCTGCAGGTGATGGACTGGGCGGGCTACGGCAACGACGGCGGCCAGGCGATGTTCGCGGCCTACGTCCACAAGTACCCGAACAACAAGCCCCAGTTCGCATCTCCGATGACGAACGAGGCGAATGCGTACGGCCGAATCCGTGCCGGCGCGCATCCCGACCTGTTCCGTCCCTACGTGGGCTGGGTGAAGTTCTTTGCGCAGAGTGGCCTCGTCCAGCCCTGGAATCCGAAGCTCATCTCGAACTTCGAGCACCTGAACCCGTTCATGGTCAAGGCCGGGCAGTACGGCGGGAAGCAGTACGGGATCCCCGACGACTGGGGCTTCGACGCGATCCTGTACCGGAGCGACAAGGTGCACCCGAAGGCAAAGTCGTGGGGGCTCCTCTTCGACGAGCGGTACAAGGGCAAGATCGCCTGGTTCGACGACCTCGAGATGATCACGATCGCGGGGCTCTACCTCAAGGCGAAGAACCCGTGGAACCAGACGTCGGGCGAGCTCAGGCGCTCGGTCAGCTTCCTCAAGAGCAAGAAGCACCTTGCCCGCATGAGCTGGTCGTCGGAGACCGATCTCTGGCAGGCCTTCGGCTCGGGAGAGGTCTGGATCGCGTACGCGTGGCCGAACGACTGGGTGCAGATGAGGAAGAAGAAGCTCCCGGTCGTCTACATGCATCCGAAGGAGAAGCCGATCGCGTGGGTCGGCATGTTCATGCTGCTCAAGGACTCGCCGCGCCCACACCTCGCGCACGCGTACGTGGATGCCTGGAGCTCGAAGAAGTCCGGCAAGTGGTTGGAGGACAACTACGGCTACGGGCACGCGAACATCGAGGCGAAGCCGAGCTCGAGCCAGCTGCTCAAGGCACTCCAGCTGGCCAACCCCAAGGCGGTGACCCTGCCGAACGCGTACCTCGACCGTGACATCCCGCAGCGCTCGGCATACGCCGCGGCCTGGGAGTCGGTGAAGCGCTGACCGCCGAGGCCTCGGCAACACATACGGCGGCGCCGGCTCCACGGCGCCGCCGTCGACTCAAGCTGACGACGCCTGCCCTACTCGGTCTGCCGCTGAGCTGGCTCGTCGTCTTCCTCGTCGTGCCGGCGGTGATCGTCGCGCTGTACAGCGTGAACGAGCTCTCGCTGTTCCCGGGTCCACACAGCTTCGCCCTCGGCGGCTGGTATCGGCTCTTCCACACCGGGTACATCCAGCTGTTCTGGAAGTCCGCGAAGATGTCCCTGATCGTCTCCGCACTCGTCGTGGCCGCCGCGTACCCGCTCGCCTACTTCCTCGCGCTCTCGGGCACGCGTCGCAAGTACGTGCTGCTGCTCCTGCTGATCGCTCCGTTCCTGACGAGCTATCTCCTGCGCGTGCTCGCCTGGAAGGTGATCCTGGGTGAGCAGGGAGTCATCAACACCTTCCTCGTCTGGACCGGGCTGCAAGCGAACGGACACGCGCTTTCGTTCCTTCTCTACAGCCGCTTCGCCGTGATGCTCGTGCTCGGCTACGTCTGGCTGCCCTTCGTCGCGCTGCCGATCTTCGTCACGCTCGAGAGCCTCGATCAGCGGCTGCTCGAAGCCGCAAGCGACCTCTACGCGAGCCGCTTGCAGGCGTTTCTGCGCGTGACCCTGCCGCTCAGCCTGCCGGGAGTCGTGGCCGCCTTCCTCTTCGTCTTCATCCCCACGGTCGGCGAGTTCGTGACTCCTTCGCTCGTCGGCGGCACGCAGGGCTACATGTACGGGAACCAGATCGTCGACCTGTTCCAGAACGGCTTCCCGGACTGGGAGACGGGTGCTGCGCTCGCCCTCTTCCTGATCGCGGTCATCTCGGTGCTGACGGTCGTGTTCGTCCGCTTCCTTCGCGTCGGCGAGGCGCAGGCTGCCTGATGGACGTCGCGCTCTCACGGAACGGCCGGAGGATCATGCGCGTCTTCTTCGCGCTCGTGATCGTCTTCCTCTACGCGCCGATCGCGATCCTCGTCATCTTCTCCTTCAACAAGGGATCGGTGCCGACGTTCCCGCTCAGCGGCTTCACGCTCCACTGGTACCACCAGTTCCTGACGAACTCGGATATGCAGGCCGCGCTGGAGACGAGCGGGATTGTCGCTGCCGTCTCGAGCGTCATTGCGGTCGGGCTCGGAATCCTCGCGTCGATCGGGCTCAGCCGGAGCCGCTTCCGCGGTAAGGGGTTCGTCACCACGCTCGTCCTCGTCCCCCTCGTCGTCCCGCTCGTCGTGCTCGGAATCTCGCTGCTGCTGCTCTTCCACGTGCTCGGGATCCAGCTGTCGATCCTCACGATCGTGATCGGGCACGTCGTGATCAGCCTCCCGTACACCGTCCTCATCCTCATGCCGCGGCTCGGACAAATCGACGCCTCGCTCGCCGAGGCGGCCTACGACCTCGGAGCCGGACCGCTGACGACATTCCGCCGGGTCACTCTGCCGCTGATCCTGCCGGCCGTGGTCTCCGCTCTCCTGGTCGCGTTCACGACCTCGTTCGACGAGTACGCGGTCGCGTCGTTCCTCGCCGGCCCACGGCAGACGTTTCCGATCTTTCTCTACTCGGCGCTGCGCTTTCCGAGCCAGCTCCCGCAGGTGATCGCGGTGGCGGTCGTCGTGATCTGCCTGACGGTGCTCGTGATCGTCGGCGCCGAGGTGTGGCGGCGGCGCGTCGAGGCTCGGCTCGAAGCAGCCTGACCGACTACCCTCGGCGCCGTGATCCTCCGCAAGTCGAGGAGCACGAATCAGCCGCGGGCGTACTTAGATCGAGCGACTAGAGCGCCCCGTCTCCGGGGCGCTCGGTCGTTCGCCTAGCGATCGTGGTCGTAGCCTGGCGGCCTTTCGATCTGGGGCGGCGGGTCGTGCTTGAGCTGATCCTGCACCCACTCGACGCCCTGCTCTACCAGTGGGCCGAGCCCGTGGTTCGCAACGGTCATCACGCCGATGAGCGCCGCGTCATGTACGAGCCCTCCGCGTTGCAAGATCGGCTCGACTTCTTCTGGCTGCTGTCCTTCTGTCGTCATGCCACTTCCTCCTACCGTCCCGGCTCGCTGATACGAACCTAGACACGGTAGAGACATGGCCGGATGGCTTTCAGCTCCGCAAGCGGTAGGCGCTACTCGCCGCGCACGATCTGCTGCACGCGCTGCCTCGAGAGGCCGGCGGCCCGGCCGATGTCCTCGAACGTCTCCCCGGCCTCGCGGGCCAGGAGGATCGAGCGGCGGAGCTCGTCCTGCGCCTTGTCCAGGTCACGGGCCGCGCGCTCGACTCGGCGTAGGTCACGCTGGGCCACGAGCATACGTTCGCTCTCTCGCTCGCCAATACCTGCGACGCAAAGCTAGCGGAGCGATGCGCTAGTCAGCTTGACAGCAGCGCCGCGAAGCCTCACACTCCGAAGGGACAAAGGAAACGGGCCGGCGACGCTCTAACGTCCCGGCCCCGAGCAAGGAGCGGTGACTCCATGCCGGAACGGAGTAAAGCACTAAGCGACGACGAGTCGGGCCTGGCAACCCCGGCTCGGTCGTCGTCCCATGCCTGCATCGTCTGCGACGACGCCGGTTGCGAGTTCTGTCCTGGGACGTATCTAGCTCGGGCGATGGCCGCCTGCCTCGAGGCTCGGCCTGAGGCGGCCATAGCGGTCGGCGCCGGCATCCATATCAGAGCCGAAGTAGTCGTACGCAACCTGCTGCCGCAGGCCCTCGGGAACCTCGAGGCCAGCCAGCGTCTGGCCCACCTGAGGGAGCGGCGCTCCGACGTGGCGACCCGGATCGAGGAATACGTCGGATGACCTTCGGTCTGACCGTCGCGTCGATAGCCCTGCTCGTCCTGATCCTGCTCACCCCGCCGCAGCGGCGGCGTCCATAGCACCCCCATGCGTCGGGCACATGCTCGGCGCCAACGGAAGGAACATCGTGAAGGCACTCCGTACTCTCAAGCGGCGCTACCCGACGGCCTTCGGAATCGGCCTCGGCATCTTTCTGGCGGCAGGCGCGGCAGCGGCGGCGTTCGTCATCTACTCACTCACGATCGGCGGGACTGACACCGGCCAGTTCGCGGCCGGCACGACCCAGAGCGCGGTCTCGATCACCCCGAACGGCACGCCCCCGGCGCTCGACTCGGGCACGACCGTGAACATGCCGATCAAGGCGACCAACGTCGACCCCAACGCGCAGCACAAGATCCTGACGCTGGGCGGGACGATCACGACGAAGAACTCGAGCGGCGTCGACAACACGTCGACCTGCGCCTCGTTCCTGACCCTCGGCACCAGCGACCTGATCAACGTGCAGCTGGTCCTCGCAGGCACAGCCACCGGGATCATGCCGGTGACGGCTGCCGCGGGCACTCCATCCTCGTGCGCGGCAGGCAGCTACACGGTGGCGTTCAACGGAACGACGAACTAGCCGTAGGGCAGCCTCCCAAGTCCGTGGGTCGTAGTCCCCCTTCGACTCACGACGCTCGCAGGCGCAAACTGCTTGAGCGAGCAAGGAAGCCCCCGAGTGATGCCGCGCTCGGGGGCTTCTTCGTAGGAGCAACGCCGGCCAAGGGCTCGCGACCCGGCCGGCGTTTTCGGTCCGCCCTACTCCCGACCTTCACCTGCGCGTACGCGCATTTTCAGGCGCATGGTTGAGCGGAAAACGGAGGCCATTACGCGGCCTGGGCCAAGAGACGCCGGACACGCGAATCTGAGAGGTTGAGCGCATCGGCGATCGCAGCCGGGACGAGACCTCGCGCGTGCAGGGCGCGGACCTGCTCCTTCATGCTCGGGGTCGTACGTCGACCGCGCGGGCCACCCTCGGCGAGCTCGGCCGCCAGCGCCGAATGGCCGTATGCCTCGGCGATTTCGGCGACGCCGTCCGGTCCGAACCTCTGCGCGTGCTTGCGTAGCGCGGCCTCGGTCATGCCTGCCCTAGATTCGACGGCTCGCGCGTCGTCCAGCGCCCCGGCGAGGTCGTAGCCGAACGGATCGCTCCCGTATACGGCTGTCATCGGGCCTCCTCCGTCGAGCGCGGGTCGTGCGCCTCGAGGTCGACGACCAGCCCGACGTCCTCGTCGTCGAGCATCGCGGCGAGCTCCTCGGGCTCGACGTCGGCAACCGGGATCGGGGTCCTGGCGGCGCTCATCGCATGACCTCGTCGACGACGGACTCCCCGAACGTATCCGGGCATCCGTTGCGGTCACGCATCCCATCGAGAATGGGCATCCGGTAGCGGCGGACGAACTCGATCAGCTCGGTCAAGACGACCTCGTAGGAGAAGTGCTTGGCGCGTAGGCGCGCCAGTTCTTTCGAGACGGCCGCGTGGGCGGCATCCAGCTCCGTGATGACCGGGCTGCCGTGCACGCCGTCCCATGCTGGGATGAAGCGGGCGGCCAGGCGGGAGCATTTGATCCGGGCCGTCCGATCGTCGATCGTGTTCGCCTTCCTCTTCGGAGGCATCAGGTCCTCACTCCTCTCGTCCGATCCCATCTCGCCTGGGCGGCTGCCCTGGCCTTGCGGGAGGTCGGGTTGTCGTCGACGTCGGATAGCTGGAGCGACTTCAGTAGCCGCAGCTCGACCGTCCGGAGCTGTCGCGTCTCTTGCAGCGCCGGGTGCACGGTGGGCGCGCCACGGCTCGAGACGATCACGTGGCCGTCGCGCGCGATCTGGCCCTCCAGCTCTGCGATGTCGTCGCGGACGTGGCAGGCACTCTCGAGCAGATGGAGCTCGCGCTCGTCGAGCTCCCAGTCGTCGGCGAGATAGCCGATCAGCCGAAGCCAGAGCGCGGCGCCGGCGTCCCCGAGCGAGTCGGGTGGGGCTGGGCGATCGTCGGACAGAGTCGCCATTCAGTCCTCCTAGGTGTGGGTTACGTGCGCGGCGCCTGCTTGCGCCCGTACGAAAATGCGTGCACGCGGTCGGGCAGCGTGACTCCGGCGGGCCTTACGGCTCGCTCCAGTCCTACTACCCCAGGTCAAGCGACGACGAGGGGCCCGGCGCCGCGGTGCACGCGGGCAGCGGGGCGGTACCGGGTGCCCACCCGGCGGCCGGGAGTGGTGGCCACGCTGCTCGCGTCGATCGTTCTTCGCTCACCCACCCACCCGGGGGCGGCGGGGCTTCGACGAAAGCAAGCGCTGCTCAGGCAGGGAAAGCGGCAGGCGACGACGGGGCGCGGGCGTGTTGGAGCGCGCCATCCGCCGCCGCTCGCCTGGCCCGCTCATGCGCCCATCGACGGACAGGCGACGGGCGTAGCGCGGGATCGTTCAGAAGTACCGGGCCGGTGTGCTCGGGCACCGACCCGATCGAGGGCCCCACCCAGGGGCGGGGTTTGTTTTCAATGGCGGCTACAGCAGGTGCTGCAAATCCCCGGCAGCAAGCGCGGCAGCGATCTCCTCGTCGCTCGCCGTGTCGAGCCACTCCCTCGGCTTCGCGCCGGCGGCCAAGGCCACGGCGTATGCCCGCTCGCGCTCGGCCGCTTCGACCTCTTGCTCGAGCTCGGCCGCGCGGATGTCGTCGGCGATGCTCATGCCGACACCTCGAGCTCGCCATCCTCGAAGTGACGCACCAGCCGTCCCCGGAGGGTGCTCGTGTAGACCGGGCGGCCGTTGGTGGTACCGACGAACTTCGGCGTCGGGTTGACCAGCTCCTCGAGAAGGTCGATCAGCTTCGACGGCTCGGTGTACGAGTCGAGGAAGCGTGCCGTCTCGGCGGCGTCGACCGTACACCGACCGCCTGGGAATCCGGGCTGGCGGCCGGCGTGAGCCATCACCGGGTCGAACTCGGCCAGGTACTCCTCTGCCCCACCCAGCGGACGCAAGTCCTCGATGGCCTTCCTGACGCCTGCCAGGGACTTGCTCAGCCTCTGGCGGGCCTTGTCTCGCTCGGCCTCGATCGCCGAAATCCAATCTTCGCGGGCTGCGTCTACCGCGTCGGCTAGATCGTTGCCGGCCGTATGGACGGCAATCCGCAGCACGGTGAGTCTCGACGCCAGCTCGGCCGCCTTCGCCGTGTGCTTCGCCTCGACCGCGGCCGGATCGCGTGGCGGCTTGCCGCCTGAAACGCGGGCCTCTGCCGCCTCACGCGAGGCTCGTGCCAAATCGACGCGTGCCAGCTCCTCGTGATCGGCGATCTCTCCAAGGAGCTCGCCGTATTCGTCCGCGATCGAGTCGAACGTCTCGTAGGCGCGAGCGACGTTCTGGGGCGGGAATGGGGGCAACGTCAGCGACGCAACCGGCTGTCCTGCGATCTGCATTGGGTCGTACCTCCGTTGTGGGTGGTGCTACCTACGCGCCGGGTGGCGCGCGATGGTCGTGCTACTTGAGGGGCGGCCTTTTCCGGCCAGGATCATGGGTCCCCGCGCCGACGTCCTCGTTGACGGCGACCTTCGTCTTGGCCGCTCCGCTGCCGGCCTGCTTGCCAGCCTTCTTGACGGCCGCGTCGTGGCCTCCGTACTGCTCGCCTGTTGCCATGGTGCTGGTCTCCTTCGTCTGCGGCGGGTGCCGCGGTTGCCCGCTTCCTGCGGGGGTCGAACTCCAGCCTGGGAGGCTGGTGAACCTTCACTTGGAGCGCGCCAGGCGTGCTCGAGCTCGTTCGTAGGCGGCCAGCGGATCGTCCCGCTTGGCCTTGGCGGACTTGCTGCGGGCCTTCGCCTCCGCCGCGGCTCGGCGGCGCGCGCCGGCGTCATCGCCCGAGGCGTCCCAAAGGGCGTGCCACTCCGGAGGGACTGGCTGGAATCGTCCCAAGGATCAACCCTCCACTCTGGGAGGGGCGAGCCGAAGGCGAGCTATCTCGCTTTCGCTTATATCTAACACAGCCAAAAACACAGCCAATAACACAGTTACGCGGACACGCTGGCGAGCTCTGCGAAGACCTCGTCCAGCTTCGCCTCGAGCCGCGGATCGGTGCGGCCGTGGGCCTTGCGGCACTTGTCCGAGCAGTACCGCTTCGAGACGCGATGGACGTCGGGGATTGGCCCGTCGCAGTAGGCGCACGCCGGCCAGGGCGGCGCCCCTCGCACCTCGATCAAGGCCACAGGCCGCTTGCCGGCCGCCTTCCTACTCTGGACGGCCGCCTTGAGCGCGTAGCTGCTGACGTCGGACAACTGCAACCTCCTGAAGTAGTCGAGCCCTTCCAGGCGTTGGCGGGAACGCTGCGCCTGGGTTGTGTTGATCTCGCGGCCAAGCAACCGGCTTGCCTGTTCGGCCAGCCACTCTGAGCCGGCCATGATCTCGACGTAGCTGAGCTCTGCCGCGCGTTGGCAGCCGACCGCGTGTACGGCCCTGTCGATCGCGGACAGTCGACCGTCGCGCTTCGCGCCCTCGAGCGCGCCAAGCAGACGCGGCGCCACGCCGTCGGCACTGCGGATACGCCCGTCGTCCGGTGCGTCTGGCACGTCCTCCGCCCGGATCAGGCGCTCGCAGTCGAGGCAGCGGTACGGGACGAGGTCGCGGTCGTAGCCCGGGTCGGTCTCCTCGGTGCGCCCCTTGCAGTACGGGCAGCGCACCCCCGCGCTCACGTCTGAATCCTTCGGTCGAGCATCGTGCTCCCTTGGCTGGAGATGGCCCGAGTCGGTGCCGCCCATCTCCAGGTAGGCGGCATCGACGCGAGCTACGAACCGACGACCGGCCAAGGCGTCGGGGTGAACGCCCGCACATGGCGGGCGAAGTCTTGGGTCGCTAGGCGACGATCCGCTCGGCGGCGTCCGCGAGCATGGCGCTGAAGGCGAGCGCCAGCAGAATCTCGCGCTGCGGTCCACCGCCGCGGACGTAGCTGAAATACGAGGCTTCCCAGTCGAGACGGTTGCCGTTCAGCTGCGCGCGGGCCATGCTCTCGGCCGTGTCGCGGGCAGCGTCGTATTCGGCTTGCATGTGGTCCTCCATTCGCAGTGCCGTCTCTTTAAACGGCGGAATCTTTTGAGTCTATGAGAGGAAGTGCGGGCCGCCGAAAACGCTACCCAGCCTCATCGAGCCACGCCCGCAGCGTCCGCTTGATCGGTGGGGAGCGCAGTTCCGGCGGCAGCCAAAGCTCAGACGGCCGTGTCCACCAGCCGTCGTCGTCGACGTGGTGCTCGAGGTCGCGTAGGCGCTTCAGGGCGCCGCTGGCGAGTAGCCGGTCGCGCGAGTCGTCCACAGTGCTCTCCGGAACCCCGGTCGCCTTGGCGACGTGGGCGCGGCGGTAGACAAGGGAGCCTGCATCGGTGGCCCGGCGGCCCAGGTCGCGCAGAACCTTGGCGTCGGTCTGGCGCGCGTTGGAGTAGCGCGATGCCTGGCCGACGGCATCAGGCAAGCCGGGTGCATCGTCGACGCCGTCCTCGCGCACGACGAGGTCGAGCAGCGCGTCGTGGCGCTCGTGCTCGTCGTGCTCGGCGAGCCAGTCGTCGATGCCGCGCTTGGCATGCTTGGGGTGACCGGTGAGCGGGCTGTTCCAGCCGAGCGCCTCACCTTCGGGTGGCGCGCAGCCGACGGCTGGGACGCCGCAGCCGGCCAGGATCGCGACGGCTGCGTCGACTTGGGCCTTGACCATGGCATTCTCAGCCCAGTCCGAGTCACAGATGACGGCCGTGGGGACGCCTTGCAGGTAGCGCTCGGCGAAGCGCTCGAGCTCGCGGACGCCGAAGGCACGCCCGATCGTCAGATCGTCGTCGACCTCATCGGCGACGTACTCGGTGCCTCTGGCGTCCCAAACCGTGACGGAACCCGATTCGATGCCTGGCCAGCCGGCGCTGACCACGCTGTCAAGCTTCAGCGTCCCCTCGATGACGAAGACGAACAGGCCCGTCTCGGGGTCGGGCGCGTAGCCGCTCGAGCGCACGTCCGGGTGCGTGTTGAGACGCTGCGCCTTCCGCTCGCCCTTCACGTACAGGTACTTGGCCCAACTCAGATGCGTGTGCGGCTTGTCCGTCGCCAGGATCGTCTCGCCCGTGTCGGGGTGTAGATGGCCTGTCGGGACGAGAATCTCGCGCAGCGTGGGGTCGTCCGCGACCGGGCGCTCGTCCAAGATCAGGCAGGGCAGCTTGATGTCCATGGGCACCTTGGCCCAGTCGCACGTGCTCGCCTCGTGGTCGTCCCGGTTCGGGATCGGCGGCTGGTACCACTCAAGCGTGACCTTGGCCTTACGCCCGACGGGCAGCGGCCATTCGCTCCGCTTGAAGGGCGGCCTCAGGTGCACCTGGCCGCAGTAGCAGCGCCCGCGGCTCTTGCCCTTCCGCCGCTGAAGCTTCTCGTCGTCGCGGTGGCGGTGCAGCATCCCGTCGTGCGCGTGGCCGTAGGTCCGCGCCATCACGGGCCAGTCCGGCCGGAGCTGCGCGTACGGATCCGAGCCGAACACCGGATCGTCCGGCATCAGCGCGTACTTCTTCATGACCCATCCGGGTGCTTGGAGGGCGCTCCTCAGCCAGTGCTTGAACTCAGGCTCGAGCAGGCGAGGGTCGGCCTTACGGATCGTCTCGTAGTCGCGGGCGGCGTATTGGAGGTAGCCGCGCGCTCCCGCGGTGATCGGCCGGATGGCACGCGACGGGAACACCTTGCTCGTGAAGAAGCCGGTAGCCGGGATGACCTTCGTGAAGGCGTCGCCGCCAGCTTCGAGCGAATCGGGCAGCACGACCTCGATCTCCGCGTCCGCCGGCAGCGCGTCCTTGAGGCGCACGATGCGCCTGGTCTTGCTCACGGCATCCCCAGAATCCACTGGCTCGGATTGGGTCCGGAAACCTCGACGTAGCGGAGCCCGTACGACCGCAGGGCTTCGTGGCGCTCGGGCGGGCTCATTCCATCCCAGAGCTCGCGGAGGTCCACGACGTCGGGAGCCGCAGCGCGCGCCTGGGCCTCCTGGCGCGCCTCGCCGAGCGCCGTGAGCGCGGCCTCATGCTCGAGGCGCCGGGCCTTGACGTCGGTAGCCCAGAGATCACCCAGAGCATCGCGGGCCTCGGACGCCATGACTTGATCGAGTCGACGCTGCGCGAGCTCGACGGCGTCCTCCAGCGGCCCGAGATCGGCGGCCTCGGGCTCGTCGCCGGCGACGCGCGAGCCGAGCATGAGCCACAGCGTCTCGACGGCCCACTTCTCCAGCGCAGGCGCGCTCGCGCTGACGATCGGGCGCGAGCAGCCGCGCGTCGAGCAGCGATAGCGGCGCCGCCGGGAGCCATCGGCCATCGTGCCTCCCCCGTACCACACCGACATGGACTTGCCGCACTTGCCGCAGACCAGGAGGCCGCTCAGGAGCCAGCGGTCAGTCTTCGGCCCGGAGCGGGCCCGAGGCTTGCCCTTACGCTGGGCGGCGTGCCAGAGCGGCTCGTCGACGATCGGCTCATGAGCGCCCGGCGTGACGAGCTTGCCGTTGACGACATCGCCGACGTAGACACGGTTCGCGATCAGCTTGCGGGCGCCCGTGCGGCTCCACTTGCGGCCGGTCGCAGCGTCGAGCAGCGATGCGACCTCTTCCCAACTGGAGCCCCCGGCGCGCGCCTCGAAGGCGGCGCGCACGGCCGGCGCGGTGGCAGGGTCGACCTCTAGTAGCTTCGTCTCTTCGTTCTTGACGTACCCGAGCGGCGTCCGCGCAATGAGGATGCCCTGCTCGGTGCGGTTGCGTCGCACATCGTCCATCCGGCGGGCGTACTGTTTCCACTGTTCCCGCGCCAGTGCAGCCCGGATCGAGAATGAGAGCTCGTGGTCTCCGGTCGCGGTGTCAGTGCCCTCGGCGGTGCACACAAGCCGCGCGTCAGCCCGCTGGAAGGCGTCCCAAACCTCGGCTGTCGCCAGTCCGTTCTCTCGGCTCAGCCGCGACTGCTCCTCGCAGACTATGCCCGCGGCCTCGCCGCGCTCGACGGCCGCCAGGGCCTCGCCTAAGCCACGCTCGCGCCACGACTTTGAGCCTGAGACATTCGCCTCCCAGACCATCGGCGCGAGCTCGATACCGTTGACTTCGGCCCAGCGCTGGATCGCGCCCGCCTGGCGTGAGCGGCTAAGCTCGTCGTCCTCGCCGCTCGACTGGCGGCCGTATGGAATGAGCTTCCCGCTGGCGTTCATGGACGGAGTGTAGGTCAAACCGTGCACCTCGTCAACGGGACGATCCGCACGCTCGACCCGTCGTTGCCGAGCGTCTCCTCGCTCTGGATCGCCGGCGACCGGATCGCCGGTGGCGTCGGCGTGCACGAGACCTCGCTGCCGAGCCCGGAGACGGTCGACCTCGGCGGGCGCTGCGTGCTCCCGGGGTTCACAGACTCCCACGTCCACTTCCCCACCTGGGCGCTCGCGCGGCACGACGTCCGGCTGCACGGTTGCGCGTCGCTCGCCGAGGCGCTTGACACGGTGCGTGCCGCGCCGCGCAGCGGCAGCTGGCTCCGCGGGCAGGGCTGGCGGGACGCCGACTGGCCCGACGGGCGACCCACGCGCCAGGCGCTCGACGAGATCGAGCCCGCGCGGCCGGCGATGCTGATTTCGAAGGACTACCACGCCCTCTGGCTCAACTCCGCGGCGCTCGCGCTCGCCGGCGGCGACCTCGAGGTCGAGGGCGGCGTGGTCGTCCGGGATGCCGGCGGCGAGCCGACCGGCGTCCTCTACGAGCGCGCGGCGTGGCAGTTCAAGGAGCGCTACGCGCGCGCGCCGGACGACGAATACGTCGAGGCGATGCGCGAGGGCGTGCGGATCGCGGCGGCGCGGGGGGTCACGGCCCTGCACGACAAGGACGGCTGGCTGGGCGCGATCGGGCTCTGGCAGCGGCTCGAGGAGCAGGGCGGACTGCCGCTCCGCGTCTGGCAGTCGACGCCCGCGGACCAGCTGGATCAGCTCCGCACTGTCGGGCTCCGCAGCGGCGCCGGCTCCCCCCTCCTCCGCCTCGGCTACCTGAAGGCGTTCATGGACGGGACGCTCGGCTCGCAGACGGCCTGGATGGACGACGGCAGCGGCGTTGTGATCACGTCCGGTGAGGAACTCGAGGAGATCGTGCGCGAGGCGGCGGAGGCGGTTTGGCCCGTCGGCGTGCACGCGATCGGCGATGCCGCGAATCGGGCCGCCCTCGACGCGTTCGATCGCTCGCGCGAGGCATGGCAGCCGCGGAGCCTGCGTCAGCGGATCGAGCACGCGCAGTGCCTCGCGCCGGAGGACGTCTCGCGCTTCGCCGAGCTCGGGATCGCCGCCTCGGTCCAGTTCTCGCACGCGCCGTCCGACGAGCACCTCGCGAAGCGCTACTGGGCCGACCGGCTCGATCGCGCCTACTCGTTCAGCTCGCTCCTCGACTCAGGGGCGCTCCTCGCGAACGGCTCCGACGCGCCGGTGGAGGAGCTCGAGCCGTGGGCCGGAGTCGTCGCGGCTGTTCTCGACCACTGGCGCGAGGATCAGCGGCTCACCCTTGAGCAGGCGCTCCACGCGATCTGCGTCGCACCCGCGTGGCTCTCGCACGACGAGCGCAACCGTGGAACGCTCGTCCCCGGCCGCTACGCCGACCTCGTCGTGCTCGACCGCGACCCGTTCGCGTGCGAGCCAGCGGAGCTGCGCGAGGTGCAGGTCGTCGCGACGATGCTCGGCGGCCGCTGGACGCACAACCCGCCTCCTTGGGATTGCTCAGACCATGCCCGGTGAGAGAAGATCACGCTGCGGGGTCCAACCAGGGAGGAGCGATGGAGGCTGCATCCGCAGGCGGCGGACGCTTCGAGCATCTACGTGAGCACTCGATCGGACTGCCGCAGGTCCTGTTCCAGTCGATCACGCACATGGCACCGGCGGCCGCCGTGGCGTACTCGATCTTCATCTCCGTGCCGCAGTCGCAGCAGGCGCTGCCGCTCTCGGTCGGCCTTGCGCTGATCGCGTGCATCTGCGCCGCGACCGCGATCGGGCAGCTCGCGAAGCTGTTCCCGTCCGCGGGCGGCATGTACACCTACGCGGGCAAGTCGCTCGGCCCGTGGGCCGGCTTCCTCGTCGCCTGGCTCTTCATCCTCTTCCAGCCGCTGGTGGCGCCGTTCCTCTACCTCGAGTTCGGCTGGGCGATGAGCGACGTCTTCTCGAACTCGATCGGCTGGCACTACAGCGGCCAGTGGTGGGTCTGGGTGGTGCTGATGACGGTGATCGTCTTCCTGCTCACGTACCGCGACATCCGCCTCTCCACCACCGCCGGCGTGATCCTCGGCGCCTTCGAGATCACCATCTTCGCGGCGCTCGCGCTCTGGATGATGTTCTCGAACGTGGGCGACCTGAACCTGCAGCCCTTCAACCCACATCACGCGGTCGGCGACTGGAGCGGCGTGTTCAAGGGGATGGTTTTCGCGATCCTCGCCTTCATCGGCTTCGAGGCGTCGGCGCCGCTCGGCGAAGAAGCTCGACACCCGCGTCGCACGGTGCCGCGCGCCGTCGTCGGCTCGGCGATCGCGATCGGGCTCTTCTACGTCCTCTGCTCGTATGCCTGGGTCTTCGGAGCCGGCTTCGACAACTTCGTCAAGCAGGCGACGACGAACCCGGACCCTTGGCGCAGTCTCGGGAAGGTGTTCTGGGCCGGCGGCTGGGTGCTCGTCTTCCTCGCGATCTGCAACTCGATCGCGGCGAACTCGAACGCTGCTGTCAACGCAGCGACCCGGGTCTTCTACTCGCTCGCGCGCAATGGCCTCGCTCCGCGGCCGCTCGGACGCGTGCACGAACGCTTCAAGACGCCGAACGTCGCGATCATCTGGATGTCATTGTTCGCACTCGTGGTCGCGCTGCTGTTCGGCTGGAAATGGGGGCCGCTCAACGGCTTCTTCACGATCGCGACGCTCGCGGTGCCACCCGTGATCCTCGTGTACATGCTCGTCAGCGCCGGCTGCATGTACTGGTACGGGGTCAAGTCGCGAGCTCAGTTCAACCCGCTGCTCCACCTCGTGCTTCCGCTCGCCGGGATCGTGCTCTTCTTCTTCCCGCTCTACTACCAGTTCGTGAAGTACCCGCCTACCTACCCATACAAGTACGGCAACTGGGTCGACATCGCTTGGGTCATCCTCGGTCTCGCCCTGACGGCGTTCGTCGTCATCGTGCGGCCCGACAAGCTCGCGGACGTCGACCGCGTCTACGTCGAAGACGAAACGGTGACACCCCAAAGTGGCGCACTACCGCCTACCTCGTAGCGAGGTGATCTGGTCGTTCGGGCCCGACCTCCAGCCCCTGCTGGAGGTCGAGCCCGGCGACGTCGTGACCTTCGAGACGAACGACTGCTTCACGGGGCAGATCCGGAGCGAGGACGACCTCGTGACCGAGATCGACCTCTCGCGGATCAACGGCGCAACCGGGCCGGTCGCCGTGAAGGGCGCCGAGCCGGGCGACTCGCTCGTGGCCGAGGTCCTCGACGTGCGCCCGATCGAATGGGGAGTCGCGACGCTCATCCCCGGCTTCGGCCAGCTCATCGAGCAGGTGCAGTCGCCGCTGACGCGACTCTTCGAGGTGCGCGACGGGATGGTGAAGATGAACGACCGCGTCTCCTTCCCCGCGATGCCGATGGTCGGCGTGGTGGGCGTCGCGACCGACGGCGAGGAGCTGTCGAACGGGCTCGCCGGTCGGCACGGCGGCAACCTCGACGACCACTGGCACGGAGCGGGCGCGCGCATCTTCTTCCCCGTCCGCCAGCCCGGCGGCATGTTCGCGGTCGGCGACATGCATGCGGCGATGGGCGACGGCGAGATCTGCTTCACCGGCGTCGAGATCGCGGGAGAAGTGGACGTCCGCTTCGACGTCCTCAAGGGCAAGCAGGCGACGTGGCCGGTGAGTGAGCTGGCGGACCGCTGGCTGCCGCACGCGACCGCGGACGAGTACGGCGAAGCGCTTCAGCTCGTGTCGGAGGAGGCAGCGCGCCTGCTCGTCGACGAGCACGGCTTCACGATGGAGGACGCGTTCATCTTCCTCTCGGTTGCCTGCGACGCCGGCGTGGCGCAGGCGTGCAAGCCGTGCGAGGGCTTCGGGACGATCGCACGCTTCTCGATCCCGAAGATCGACGCCTGCCCCGCGCCGTTCCGAACCTAGCCCGCGCGGCGTACAATTCCGCTGGAAATGGCGATGCGCACGATGAACCCGGTCCACGAAGCGAGCACGTGCGCCGTCGCCGCGACCGCCGAGATCGTCGGCGCGAAGTGGACAGCCCTTCTCGTGCACGACCTCTCCGAGGGCCCGCGGCGCTTCTCCGAGCTGGAACGCTCCTGCCAGGGCATCAGCCCACGGACGCTCGCCGAGCGGCTACGCGCGCTGGAGGCCGATGGGATCCTCGAGCGGCAGAGCTATCCGGAGACGCCGCCACGGGTCGAGTACAGCCTCACGGCGAAGGGCGCCTCGCTGCTACCGATCATCGACGCGATGCGCGCGTTCGGCCACGACTGGCTCGCGTGCGGGCACACGCACCCACACGACCTCTAGTTCTTCAGGCGCCCGAGAGCCGCGAAGAGCGCAGCCGCCGTGTCGATCCCGGCTGCGAAGTACGGAACGAGAAAGCGCTCGTTCGGCGAGTGGATGTTGGACTCCGGTAGCCCGAAGCCGGTGAGGATCGTGTCGATCCCCTTCTCCGTCAGCGCAGGCATGAGCGGGATCGAGCCGCCGACGCGCGTGAGGAGCGGCCTGATCCCAAGGCCCTGCTCGAATGCCTCCACCGCGAGCTGCACGGCCGGTGCGTCCGGGCGGACGAGACCCGGGTTCGAGCCGGCCCAGACGATCTCGAGCTCGGCGCCCTCCGGCGCTGCCTCGCGGAGCAGCCGCTCGGCGGCGGTGCCGATCGTCTCCACGTCCTGACCCGGAGCGAGCCGGATCGAGAACTCGCCCGCTGCCGCGACGCTGAGCGTGGTGTTGCGGACGCCCGGCTTGCCGCCGAGGATCCCGTTCACATCGACCGACGGCTCGGCCCAGACACGGGCGTAGAACTCCTCGGCCGCCTTCCCGTCGAGCGGCCGCGCCCCCGCCTCGGAGAGCGAATCGGCGCCCGCCGGTAGCTGCGACCACGCCTTGAGCTCGTCCGCGGTTGGCGCGGTGATCCCTGCGCGGAGCGGTTCGGGCAGCCTGCCGTCCGGGCCGGCGAGCACCGCGTCGAGGCAGCTCATGAGGACGTGGATCGCGTTGAGCGCAACGCCGCCGTACATCCCCGAGTGGAGGTCGCGGGCACCCGTTCGCACCTTCACGTCGAAGCCGACGAGGCCGCGGGTCGCAAGCTCGATCACCGGCACGTCGCGCCGGAGCATCCCGCCGTCGAAGATCACGGCCGCGTCGGCGCCGCGCTCGTCCTGCGCGACCCAGTCGGCGATCGTGTGGCCGCCGATCTCCTCCTCGCCGTCGAAGGCGATGCGGAGGTTGACGGGGAGCGCACCGGCCTCGACGAGTCGTTGGGCCGCACGGAGCACGAGCCAGAGCTGGCCCTTGTCGTCGGTGACGCCGCGGCCGTACGCCCACTCGCCACGGACATCGAGCTCGAACGGGTCGGACTCCCAGAGCTCGAGCGGCGCGGGCGGCTGGACGTCGAAGTGGTTGTAGACGAGCACTGTCGGCGCATCTCCGGCCCCGTTCGAGGCGCGAATCTCGCCGAGCACGAGCTCACGGTCGCCGAACGGGGTCAGCTCGGCCGTGCCGCCGATGCGTCGGATGAGCTCGCAGACCCATTCGCCCGCGCGCTTGACGTCCTCGCGGTGGGCCGGGTCGGCGCTCACACTCGGGATCGCGATCAGCTCCGCCAGCTCGGCGCGCCAGGCCTCGTCCACGGGGCGATCGTATGCTCAGGCCGATGCGCTTCGCCGAGGTGACCCTCTCGGCCCCGCTCGACGTGCGAGATTTCTACGGCGGCGAGCTCGGGCTACCGCTCGACGACGGCACCATCGTGATCGGCGAGACGCGGCTTCGCTTCGACGTCGAGGAGGGCGGCGCCTTCTACCACTTTGCGCTCCTCGTGCCGGGCGACCGCTTCGCCGCCGCGCTCGAGTGGGCGCAGCAGCGCGTCGACTTGCTCGGCGAGGTGTTCGAGTTCGAGAACTGGGACGCGGAGGCCTTCTACTTCCACGATCCGGCCGGAAGCATCGTCGAGCTGATCGCCCACCACGGGCTCGAGGAGAACAGCCGCTCCGGGCCGTTCGCGGCGGCGGAGCTCGTCGGCTTCTCCGAGCTCGGGATCGTCGGCGACCCGAAGTCGCGGCTCCGGGAACTCGTAGCCGAGGGCCTGGAGCTCTGGAGCGGAACGGTCGACGAGCCCGACCGGCTCGCCTTCGTCGGCGAGAAAGGCCGAACGCTGATTCTCGCTCCACCAGGGCGCGGCTGGCTGCCGACGGATCGACCCGCCGAGCCGCACCCGGTCCAATACCTCCTGGACTTCTAGGCGACGTCTTTGAGCGAGCCGGTCACGGCGAGAGCCCGGAGCTTCTTCAGGCTCTGGTTCTCGATCTGACGGATCCGCTCACGCGTGACGTTGAAGGCTCGCCCAACCTCGTCGAGGGTGCACGGCTGCTCGCCGCCGAGCCCGTACCGCAGCTCGAGCACCCGCCGCTCGCGATGCGAGAGTGTGCCGAGGATGTCGCCCAGCAGCTCCCGGCGCAGCGTGACGTCGGCTTGCTCGTCCGGCAGCGGAGCGTTCTCGTCGGTGAGGAAGTGGCCGAACTCCGACTCCTCGTCGTCGCCGACGGGCTTCTCGAGCGAGACCGGCGCCTGTGAGGTGCGAAGGATCTGCTCCACCTCGTCGAGCGCAAGGTCGACATCGGTCGCGATCTCGCCAGCGGTCGGCTCGCGGCTCAGCTCGCCGCGCAGCTTCCGCTCGGAGCGCACGATCTTGTTCAGCTTCTCGACGACGTGGACGGGCATCCGGATCGTGCGGCCCTTGTCGGCGAGCGCACGAGCGACTGCCTGCCGGATCCACCAGGTCGCGTACGTCGAGAACTTGTAGCCCTTGCGCCAGTCGAACTTCTCGGCGGCGCGGACGAGTCCGATCGTCCCCTCCTGGATCAGGTCGAGGAACGGGAGCCCCTGGTTGCGGTAGCGCTTGGCGATCGAGACGACGAGGCGGAGGTTCGCCTCGACCATCTCCTGCTTCGCGCGGTGATCGCCGCGCTCGATTCGTTTCGCCAGCTCGACCTCCTCGGCGGCGGTCAGAAGCTCGACCTTGCCGATGTCCTTCAGGAAGAGCTGTAGCGCGTCGGTCGAGACCTCGCGCACGTCGGCGGCGAGGCGTGCTTCTTCCTCCTTCGCCTCTGCTCCCGCATCGACGATCTCGACCTGGAGTTCCTCGAGCGCGCGGTACACATCTTCGAGCTGCGTTGCCTCGAGCTCGAGCTCGTCGAGCGCCAGCGCAATCTCCTCGGCAGAAATCCGTCCGGCGGCCTGCGCCGCCTCGATCAGGTTCCGCGCCTCCTCCGTCTCCAGGACTTCGGTAGGCGATCCTTCCTCCGTGGCTGTCGCGGCCATGTCCCTCCCCCTCGCGATGCTGCAATCTGCCATGCGCGGGGGGACCGCGCCATAGGCCGTTCGGCTCATATTTCCTTTACTTAGACCTAGTGTGAGCCATGCTCGCAAGCAGGGTTCGGGCCTGTTTCGCGTAAGGCGAGTGCGGGCCATCTGCGAGCGAGGCGCGGAGGTGGCTCCCGGCCTTGGCGTAGTCGCCGATGTAGACGAGGAGCAGGCCGAGATGGAACTCGACCGCCGCCGAGTGCGGGAAGACGGCAGTCAGCGGACCGAGGTGTGCGAATGCGGGCGTCGGATCGGCCTTCGTGAAGAGCGCAACCGCCGCCGCGGCACGGACGAGGGCATCGTGCGGTGCGAGCTTCGCTGCTGCCTCGAGTTGCTGCCTCGCCGAGAGCGGCATGCGGAGGAAGTTCCAGAGCGTGACGCCGTAGAGGAGCTTCGCCCGCGCATTCGGCCCCTCGGCCGCCCGCTGCAGCGCGGCGACCTGCGCAGCGGCGGGCAGGTTAGCGATCGCCTTCGGCAGCGCGAGTCCCGTGACGATCGGAGGCAACCCGACCGGGCCGCCGTGGAGTGCGTCCTCGGCGTCAACGCCGTACGGGCTGTCCGGGCCGAGCCGAGCCGCACGCTGCCAGGCGGCCACTGCGTCGGCGTGGCGGCCGGCCCAGTAGTCCGCCCAACCAAGACCGACCAGAGCTGCCAGGTCGGTCGGGTGCGCAGCTGCGACCGTCTTCACAGCGGCGAGACTCGAGGGCCCGCTCCAGCTTGCGAACGCAGAGCCCAGTCGCGCCTCGACCGAGTGGAAGCGACGGAAGATCGCGGCGGCTTGACCGACCTGTTTGCCGTTGTAGAGCGCCGCGGCGCGGGCAAGCGCCTGCGCTTCGGCACTCGCAGCGACGCCAAATTCGAGCTGGAGCGGAGGGCGGCCCGCGCGCGGGGTCGTCACTGCTCCGGGCACGGTCGTCGACTGGCCCCGCGTCTGCAGAAGCGTCACTCCGACGACGGCTGCGGCGGCCGCAAGGGCTGTAAGTGCGACCACGAGCACCAGGCGCTTGTTCCGGCCACCGAACAGAGGGGACGCCGCGGTCGCCACGAGTTTGAGCGTAGCCCGCAAACGGGTCGCTACATTTCCGAAAGCGATGCCGAACTACCGCGAGATTCTGCATCAGGTCAAGTCGGAGATCGACGAGGTCGACGTAACGCAGGCGCGTGACCTGGTTGCCGCCGACGACCGGCCGCTCATTGTCGACGTCCGCGAGTTGGACGAATGGACGGAGGGACGGATTCCCGGCGCGATCCTCATTCCGCGCGGGAATCTCGAGTCGCGGATCGAGCAGGCGGCTCCCGACCACGCGCAGCCGATCCTCCTCTACTGCGCCGCCGGCAACCGCTCGGCGTTCGCGGCGAAGTCGCTCGAGGAGCTCGGCTACGAGAACGTCGTCTCGCTCGCCGGTGGCTACACCGACTGGAAGCGCAGTGGCCTCCCGACCGAGCTGCCACGCACGCTCGACGGCGCGAAGCGGCAGCGCTACAGCCGCCACGTCCTCATCCCTGAGGTCGGCGAAGAGGGCCAGCTGAAGCTGCTCGACTCGCGAGTGCTGCTGCTCGGCGCCGGCGGCCTGGGCTCGCCGGCAGCTCTCTACCTCGCGGCTGCCGGAGTCGGACGGATCGGGATCGTCGACGACGACCGCGTCGACGCGTCGAACCTCCAGCGACAGGTTATGCACTCGACGTCGCGGCTCGGCGAGTGGAAGGGCGAGTCTGCGAAACGCACGCTCGAGGAGCTCAACCCGGACGTCGAGGTCGTGCCGTATCTCGAGCGCATGACGTCGGAGAACGTCGAGCGGATCCTCGCCGACGGCTGGGACGTGATCGTCGACGGCGCCGACAACTTCCCGACGCGGTACCTGATCAACGACGCCGCCGTCTGGCACAACATCCCGCTCGTCCACGGCTCGATCTACCGCTTCGAGGGCCAGGCGACCGTGTTCAAGCCCGGCGACGGGCCGTGTTATCGCTGCCTCTTCCCGCAGCCGCCGCCGCCGGAGCTCGCTCCGAGCTGCGCAGAAGGCGGCGTGCTCGGCGTCCTGCCGGGCATTGTCGGCTCGCTGCAGGCGAGCGAGGCGCTGAAGCTCTGCCTCGGGATCGGCGAGCCGCTCGTGGGGAGACTCCTCCTCTTCGACGCGCTCGCAACCGAGTTCAGCGAGGTGCGGCTCCGTCGCGACCCGAACTGCCCGGTCTGCGGCGACTCGCCCACGATCACGGAATACATCGACTACGTCGAGTTCTGCTCGGGAAGACCGGCCCACGCATGAGCCGGATCCGGATCCCACCGATGCTGCGCGGCGACGTCGGCGGCGCGCGCGAGGTGCCCGCCGAAGGGGACACCGTGCGGGAACTGCTCTTCGACCTCATGGCCCGCTTCCCCGGTCTGCGACCGCAGCTCGTGGAGGACGGCGACATCGCCTCGTACGTGAACGTCTACGTCGAGGGCGAGGACGTCCGGACGCTCGACGGGCTCGATACGTCGGTCGAGCATGGCTCCACCGTGATCCTCCTCCCCGCCATGGCCGGTGGGCTCTAGCGTCCGCACAGCCGGCTCCCTTCTCGAGCTCGTAGGCAAGACCCCACTCGTCGAGCTGCGGCGCCTCACGCCGAAGCCCTCGGTTCGGCTCTACGCGAAGCTCGAGGGCCAGAACCCGACCGGCTCGATCAAGGACCGCGTCGCCGTCGCGATGATCGAGGCCGCCGAGGCAGCGGGCGAGCTCGAACCGGGCCGCGAGCTCCTCGAGCCGACCTCGGGGAACACCGGGATCGCGCTCGCGCTCGTCGCGAAGCTCAAGTGCTACCCGCTCACGTGCGTCCTTCCCGAGAACGCGACAGAGGAGCGACGGCGGCTGCTGCGCCTGTACGGCGCGACGATCGTCGAATCGCCCGGAGAGGAGGGCTCGAACGGCGCCGTCCGCCTCGCGCTCGAGCTCGCCGAGCGCGAGCCGCGTTTCTTCATGCCGTTCCAGTATGCGAACGAGGCGAATCCGCGCGCGCACTGCGAGGGCACCGGCGCCGAGATCGCGGCGGCGCTCGATCGCGTCGACGTGCTCGTGGCCGGGCTCGGCACCGGCGGCACGCTGATGGGCGCCGGCGGGCGGGTGCGCGAGAGCTTCCCGGACGTCGTGGTCGCAGCCGCCGAGCCGCTGCCCGGCGACCCGGTCATGGGTCTCCGCTCGCTCGACGACGGCTACGTCCCGCCAATCCTCGACGTGGCGAAGCTCGACCGGAAGCTGCTCGTCTCCAACGAGGAGGCGGTCGCAGGCGTGCACGCACTCCTCGAGCGTGAGGGCATCTTCGCCGGAGTCTCGAGCGGCGCCGTCCTCCACGTTGCGCACCGGCTCGCCGGGGAACTCGACGAGGGAGTCGTCGTGTGCGTCCTCGCCGACGGCGGCTGGAAGTACCTCTCCGCCGGCTTCTGGGAGGGCGACGAGATCGACGAGAGCAAGCTGTGGTGGTAGTTCCGCCACCCGTGCGCGAGGCGCTCGCCGAGCACGCGCGACAGGAGCTCCCGAACGAGAGCTGCGGCCTGCTCGTCCTGCGAGACCGGGTAGCCGAGCGCTACGAGCCGGGCCGCAACGCTGCCGGCTCGCCGTACCGCTTCGAGCTCGAGGTCGATCCGGATCTCTGGTTTCTCGAGGACGAGGGCTATGAGCTCGCAGTCGTCCACTCGCACGTCTCGGCCCCGCCGCGCCCCTCCCGCACGGACGTCGAGAACGTCGGGCTCTGGCAGGGCCGCCCGTACCTCATCTACTCGGTGGCCGGCGACGAGCTCGCCGGCTGGACGATCGAAGACGGCTCGATCGAGCCGCTTCCGCTCGCCCGAGACCGGTAGCAGCCACCGTTACGAAACCGTTCCGCCGGAAAACGCGAGCGACTAACCAAGCCGTAGTTCGCCGTTACAAAGCCGTGCAGTGCCTGCTACCGGCCGTCATTCGATCTCGTCCTCGCCGGTGTAGTCCTCGGCTGGGTCGCGGCGCGGCTCCGGCCGTTCCTCGAACGTGACCGCGATCCGCTCGATCCGGTTACCCTCCACTTCGAGCACGTCGAACCGCATCCCATCGTAGGAAACGTCGTCGCCCGGCTCCGGCGCCCGGCCGAGCTGGCCGAAGACGAAGCCGGCGACAGTGTGGAAGTCCTCGTCCGGCAATTCGGTCCCGAAGCGCTCGTTGAACTCGTCGATCGAGAACATCCCGTCGACGCGGTAGGAGTCCTCGCCGATCTGCTCCACCGGCTCCTCGGGAACGTCGAACTCGTCCTCGATCTCGCCCACGATCTCCTCGAGGAGATCCTCGAGCGTCGCGATTCCAACCATCGCCCCGTACTCGTCGACCACAACGGCGAAGTGGCTGTTCGTGCGCCGAAACTCCTGCAGGAGCGAGGCGAGATCCTTCGTCTCGGGGACGACATAGGCCGGTCGGAGCAACGACTCGAGGTCGAGGCCCGGCAGCCCACGGTCGTGAATCGCCTTGAAGAGATCGCGCACGTGAAGGACGCCGACGATGTCGTCGAGCGACTCCCGGAAGACGGGATAACGCGTGTAGGGCGAGTCGAGGACGACGGCGAGCGCCTCCTCGGCCGGCATGTCCACCGAAACCGCTGCGACGTCGGGCTTCGCCACCATCACATCGGCGACGTCCTTGTCCCCGAAGACGAAGACCTTGTCGATCATCACCCGCTCGTCCTCCTCGATCTGGCCCTGCTGGGTGGAGCGGGAGACGAGCATCCGCAGCTCGGCCTCGGAGTGCACCTCACGCTCGGCGCCCGGCGGCTCGAGCCCGAACGAGTGGAGAATCGCGTCGGTCGCCTTCTGCAGCAGCCAGATCGCAGGGCGGAAGACGGTGATGAACGAACGCACCGGGATCGACACCCAGAGCGCCGTCCCCTCAGCATGGCCGAGCGCCGCGCCCTTCGGCACTAGTTCGCCGAAGACGACGTGGAAGAAGCTGAGGATCGCGTAGGCGATGAGGATCGCAAGCGCGGCTGCCATCCAGTGCTTGAACTCGCGGGACAGCGTCGCCTCGCCGAGAGCACCGATTCCCAGGGAGGTGAGCGTCACGCCGAGCTGCATCGCCGCGATGAAGCGGCCGGGATCTCCAGTTATCCGCAGCACGTCGCGCGCGCGCCGGTTCCCCTGGTGCTGGAGCTCGATGATCCGCGTCCGGCGCGCCGTGACCAGGCCGTACTCCGCGGCCACGAAGAACGCGTTGAGCAGGATCAGGACTGCGACCCCGATCAGCTCGAAGAGAAGCGTCACGCCCTCACCTCGAGGGCGCGGGTACTAGGAGGTTTCTCGCCGTCCAACTCTCCGGCCGGAGTATAGGGACGCCTCCGGCGGCCCAAGTCGAAACGAACATATGTTCGATATGCTGTATCGGATGCGAGCCGAGTACCGCGAGGAGCCGTGCCGCAACGCACTCAACCGCGTCCGCGGCATGCCTTTCGCCTGGTCGCTCAACCCATACATGGGCTGTGCTCACCGCTGCACGTTCTGTTACGTCCGCGCCTTCGAGGCGCGCGCCGACAGGCCTTGGGACGAGCGCTACGGCGCGAGCATCCGCGTCAAGACGAACGTCGCTGAGGTGCTCAAGCGCGAGCTCGCGCGAGCGTCGTGGCAGCGCGAGACAGTCGCCGTTGGCGCGGCGACCGATCCGTACCAGCCGGCGGAGGGCCGTTACCGCCTCACGCGCGCCTGCATCGAGGCTTTCGCCGAGGCGTCGAGCCCCTTCTCGATCATCACGCGCGGGCCGCTGATCGTGCGAGACGTCGACGTCCTCGTCGAAGCAGCGCGCAGCGCGCGGGTGTCAGTGACGTTCTCCGTCCCGACCCTCGACCACGAGATCTGGAGCCGCACCGAGCCCGGCACCGCCCCGCCACGCCAGCGGCTCCGCGCGCTCTCGCGCCTCGTTGACGCGGGCATCGACGCCGGCGTCGGCATGGCGCCGATCCTGCCGGGCTTGAGCGATCGCCCGGAGCTGCTCGCCGAAGTGGTCCGAGAGGCGCGCGCGGCGGGAGCGACCGGAATCTGGGCGAATCTCCTCTACCTGCGCCCGGGAACGCGCGAGCATTTTCTCACCGCACTCGAGCGCGACTGGCCCGAGCTTCTGCCCCACTACGAGCGGATCTACGACGGCGTCGCATACCTCCCGCGCCGCGCGACGGAGCCCGTACGCGAGCGGGTCCGAGCGCTCTCCCGCAGCAACGGCGTCCGCGACCGGCGCCGCGTGCGGCTCGAACCGCCCGCACCCGCAGAGCAGCTGCAAATCGCGGCTATGTGACAGCTGAGCGCCAGACTATGATCTCCCGGGCGTGGCCGCCCAGGAGATCACCTGCCTGATCGTCGACGACCACGAGGTCGTTCGCGAGGGACTTCGGCTTTCGCTGAGCCGAGCGCCGCACATCCGCGTGATCGGCGAGGCGGCCGACGGCGAGTCTGCGGTGGCCCTAGCAGAGCGCCGGCGGCCCAACGTCGTGATCATGGACGTGCGCATGCCGGGCATGGACGGGCTCGAGGCGACGAAGGAGCTGATGGACAGGGTGCCCGACAGCGCCGTTCTCATCTTCACGGCCTACAGCGAGCGGAGCCTCCTCAGCCGCGGGCTCGAGTCAGGCGCGAAGGGTTACGTCCTGAAGGAAGCGCCGCACGAGACGCTGCTCCGTGCGATCGAGAAGGTCGCCAGCGGGGAGGGCTACGTCGATCCGGCGCTCATGCCGGCCTTTCTCACGGGCCGCGACAAAGACGACATGCTCACGACGCGGGAGCGCGAGATCCTCCAGCTCCTCGCCGATGGCATGTCGAACGCCGATGTCGCGACGCAGCTGTTCATCAGCCAGGAGACCGTGAAGAGCCACGTCCGGCACATCCTGGCCAAGCTCGAGGCGGACACGCGCACACACGCGGTCGCGATAGCTCTCCGTGAAGCGATCATCGACTAGCAACGGGAGCCCGGCGATCGACGACGCCGACCGCGACCTCTCCGAACAGGTTCTCGCCGCGGAGCAGGACGAACGGCGGCGCATTGCCCTCTTCCTCCACGACGGGCCGGTGCAGTCGCTCGCCGGCGTCGCGTTGATGGTCGACGCCTCACTCGACCTGATCGGCCGCGGCGAGCTCGAGCAGGCGCGTGAGATCCTCGACCGGGCCCTGGGCCGGACGCGGACGACGGTCGGCGAGCTCCGCGATCTCTCCTTCAACCTCGAGCCTGTGGCCCTGCGCGACCACGGCTTCACCGCAGCGGTGGACGCGCTCGCGCAAACGCGTGGCCGCGAGCACCGAATCGAGGTCTCGCTCGACGTGGTGATGATCGACGACCTCGGGGAGCGGACGCAGGCAGCGCTGTATCAGATTGTGCGCGAGGCGCTCGAGGAGGCGATCCGGCGCGGGCCTCCCTCCCGCTTCGAGGTCACGGCCTCCGCCGAGGTGCCGGGCACGCTGCGTCTCGTGATTCGCGACGACGCCCCGACCGAGCGGCGCAGGCGGGCGCTCGAGGTGCTCGCGGAGCGAGCGCGGACTCTCGGTGCGAACCTCAC
This sequence comes from Gaiellaceae bacterium, assembly GCA_045805965.1. Taxonomy (GTDB): domain Bacteria; phylum Actinomycetota; class Thermoleophilia; order Gaiellales; family Gaiellaceae; genus Palsa-739. The sequence continues at coordinate 137,940 of JBJMKF010000016.1, read as the reverse complement.
GCTCGACCACGACAGCGACGGCACGACGATGATCCTCGAACTGCGCGGCCAGTCGACGGGCGACTAGGCTTCCGCGCGGTGGACGGCCCACAGCAGTATCTCCTCTTCGTCTGGAAGCCTTCCGGCTACGAGCTCGTCCAGCAAGACGGCGAGCCGCCGGCCGTCGGTGCGCAGGTGGAAGTGGACGGCAACATGCTCGAGGTGACGAAGCTTGCGCCGTCGCCGCTGCCGCGCGACCGCCGGGTCTGCGCATACCTCGGCGTCTAGCCTGCCGCGATCGACTCCGCGGCCACGAGGCCGAGCACGAGCGCCTGCGCGAGACCGCTCGAGTAGCCGCCGGTCGCGACCCCGCCGACGTCGACGCCGGCCGCCCAGAGCCCGTCGACCCCGATCACGCGCGCCTCGGTGTCCACCTGCAGACCGCCGATCGTGTGGGTCACCGCACCCGCGACGTGCACCGCCAGCCCGTACTCCTGGTCGATGACCGTGCCCCCGGCGGCTCGCGCGGCCTCGATACGTTCGTTCGATTCGGCCACGCAGTACCAGGCGCGGCGACCGATGAGCTGCACGAGGTCGTTCTCGTGCCAGGCGACCTCCAGCGGCGTGATCTCGCTCCAATCGTCCGTGAAGATCCGCGCCTCGCGGCCGTAGAGCTGCGCGAGCGGGACGAAGTCCTGCTCGCGGATCCGCGCGGGTGGGGCCGGCATCGCGCGGCCGTAGAACTCGTCCATCCCGGCCGTGGCCGCGCCGCCGCGAGCCACGCCGTAGTCGAGGCCGTCCCCCTCGCTCCACGGATTCGCACGGAGGAGCAGCCCGCGCTCACGCGCGAGCCGTCCCGGGAAGCCCCCGGTCGCCAGGATCAGCGGCGGCTCTTCGTCCTCCGGCAGCGCCGTCTCGAGCTCGATGCCGCCGGCCGCGTCGACGAGTAGCCGAGTCAGTGCCGCCGGGTCGTAGCGGCGACCGGTCGTGAGGGTGTTCTCGGTGTCGTGCCAGACCGGCTCTACTCCCAGCGACTCGAGCCAGCCGAGCGCGTCGTCGAGGCGCTCCCAGATGATCCGTTGGAGCCGTTCGTCGCCGCCCGGGCAGTCCGCGCGGAAACGCTCCCACTCGAGATGACGCCAGACGACGCATGAGGAGAGGAGCATCGAACCGCCTGCCCGGGTCCCCTTCTCGAGCACGCGCGGCTCGTGCCCGAGCTCGCGTAGGCGTGCAGCCGCGACGAGGCTCGCCATCCCCGCGCCGGCGACCGTTACGCGCAAATCAGCTGAGCGAGAACGTCGGCTTGTGCTCGACGTACTCGATCCGCACGCGCTCCGGCCCCCAGACGAAGACCGCGAGCGTGTTCGGAGCGTCGACGACGTCGTCGATCTCGACGCCGAGATCGCGCGCGGCGGCCTCGTGCTCGTCCGCCGAGTCGACGAGCACGGCGAGGTGGTTGAGGAGCGGTCGCTCGGGTGCGCCCGGCTCGCCGGGCTGGAACTCGATCCACGCACCGCCTACTTCGACACGCGGGCAGCCGGACCGGCCGCGCGGCGCAGTGCGGAAGCCGAGCGAGCCGTACTCCGACGCAGTGGCATCCGGGTCTGCCGAGCGCAGCGCGACGTGGTCGAAGTCGAAGTCGAGGTCGGTCTCCGCTTCGACGAGGCCGAGCGCCACGCCTTCGCGCAGCTCGAAGTACGCCTCGCCCTCGCGCGGCCGCTCGACCTCGAGGCCGTCCGGCAACTCGGCAAGCGCCTGCTCGAGATCGTTCACCCGCAGCGCGACGTGCTCGAGCGCTCCGCGTTCGCGCGGGCCGTTGGCTTCGAAGAGCGTCAGCTTGCCGCGCCGCGCGTCTGCGCCGACGAGCGTGAACGCGTCCGTCCGGTCGATCACGTGCATCCCGAGGTGTCGCAGCGCGAAATCCGCCACGGCGTCGCGATCGGCGAGCCAGTAAGCGACGTGATCGAGGGTCTTCGGGTTCATGACCGGCGCATTCCCCTGAGCGCAGCGGTTAGGCGATCGGCTCGTTCTGGACGTTGTTCTCGTCCGCGTATTTCTGCGTGAGTTGGTTGACGACGTCCATCCCCTTGTCATACGCGTAGTTGATCTCCACGAACGCGTTCCACTTGTCCGGGAGCGCGTCCTCCGGGAAGATCGCCTCCACGGGGCATTCGGGCTCGCAGGCGCCGCAATCGATGCATTCCTCGGGGTCGATGACGAGAATCCGGTCGGCCTCGTGGATGCAGTCCACCGGGCACACGTCCACGCAGGAGCGGTCTTTGATGTCGATACAGGGCTCGGCGATGATGTACGTCACTGCGCCTACTGTAGATAGCCCTCGTGGCAGGGCGCGCGGCCAACCGTCAGGGCTCTGGAGATCCTGAAAGCTCGGCCACGACCTCCGCGAGGCGCTCCCCCAGCGCCGACTTCGCGAGCACCTGGTCGAAGCCGGCGGCATGCGCGGCACGGAGCCCCGAGGTGTCCTTGTGGTTCGTGAAGCCGACGATCGGGACGTCCGGATATGCGTCCGCGACCTCCTCCGGGTCGATGCGCGAGACATCGGCGAGCACGAGCTCCGGATCCTCCGTGTGGTCGACCGTGATGAGACGATGGGCAGGCAAGAGAGCCTCGAGCTTCCCTCGCATGAAGAGTTCGACCCCACACAGCAGGATCGTCGCCATGCGGGAAGGTTAGAACGCAATGGAGGCTGCATTCAAGCGCGGGCTCGAGGCGATTCGCGCCGAGCACTACTTCGAGGCGCACGAGGAGCTCGAAGTGGCGTGGCGCGCGGCGGCCACCGAGGAGCGGGATTTCTTCCAGGGGCTCGTCCATGTCGCGGTCGCGTGGTACCAGGCGGGCCGCGGCCGTCCCGTCGCTACGGCGAGTCAGCTCGAGAAGGCGGCGCGCCGACTGGGGCCGTATGCCCCTGCCCACCGCGGCGTCGACGTAGCCGACGTCCTCGCGCAGGTGGAGGCGGCGCGAAACCGCGTCGCGGCTGGCTCGCTCGACCTCGAGCCGCCACAGCTGACCTTGTAACAGACTGTCACTTGCGCTGACCGGAGCCATTGCGGACACGTCTTCCCGCGAAGACTCGCGCATCGCGGAGCACCTAGTAACAGTCTGTTACTTGGAAAGCCAGGCCTGTGTGGGACATCAGGGCTTCGTCAGGCCCAGGTCGTCCAGCGCGCGGTTGAGCGCGACGTGGAGCCACCAGTCGCGGTGGAAGAAGAGCAGTAAACCGAGCGCGACGAGCACGATCCCGCTCGTCACCTGGATCACCGTGTAACGGTCGCGCAGCCAGCGGAACGCACCCATGGCGCGCGCGAACGCGACACCGGCGAGGAGGAACGCGGCAGCAAGGCCGAGTGCATACGCGGCGAGGAGCACCGCTCCCTTCAGCAACGTCCCCGTGTTGCTCGCGAGCACGAGCACTGCCGCCAGCACCGTGCCGATGCACGGCGCCGCGCAGACCGCGAATGCGCCGCCGAGCAGGGCACCGGATCCGCGCTTGCGTGCACCCGCGAGAAGGCCAGGGGCCATGACGCGCTCCGGCACCGGCAGCAGGCCCATGAACGCGAGCCCGAGCACGACGAGCACGAAGCCGGCGATCTCGGTCTGCGCGTAGGCCGAGACGATGCTGCCGATCGCAGCGGCCCCGGCTCCGAGCGCCACGAAGACGACCGTGAAGCCGAGCACGAAGGGCACGCTCGACGAGACGACGCGGCGGGCCGTGCCGGCTCCCCCAAGCCTTCCGGGCTCCACACTCGAGAGGGCCGAGAGGTATCCGGGGACGAGCGGCAGAACGCAGGGCGTGATCACGGACGCGAAGCCGGCTGCGAAGGCGATCGCGAGACGCACGCCCATCAGTCGAAGCGTGCCAGGAGATCGTCGAGACGTCGCTCGGTCTCCTCGTCGAGCTCCGAGCCCTCAGGTGCCGGCTCGGTCGGTTCACGCCGTCGGCTCCACTGCCAGACGCCCACCGCGAGGACGAGCGCGCCGCCGAGGACACCGGCGACCGGCAACCACCATGCGAGCAGGTCGAAGCCGGTGTGCGAGGGCGCAGCGAGGATCCCCTGACCGTAGTTCGCAACGAGCTCCGACTTGATCTGGCGCGCCGTCGCGCACTCAGCGATCCGCTTCGTGATGAACCCCTTGATCTGCTGGGCCGCGGCCGAGTCGGACATGTCGAGTGTCGTGTGACACGTCGGACACATCACCTGACCCTCGAGGTAGGCCAGCGAGGTGCGAGGATGCACGCAGGCAGCCGCCGGCGCCGCGAATACGAGCGCGGCTGCGGCCGCCGCCGCGATCCGCAGGATCATGCCGCCGCCTTCGCGAGTGCGCTGCGAAACTCGCCGGCCAGAGTCGGATTCGTGATCGGCCCTGCGAGGTGCGCGACGATCCGGCCCTCTCGGCTGACCACGTATGTCTCCGGCACCTGCGAGACCCCGTACTTGCCGTGGGTGACACTGCCCGACCCGTCGTCCAGCATGGGGAACGTCAGCCTGTGCACGTCGACGAAGTGTCGGGCATCCGATGCGAGGTCGTGGTAGTCGATGCCGAGGAAGACGACGCGGTTGCGGTACTGCCCCCAGTCACGCTCGAGCACTTTCGCCTCGCCCTTGCACGGTTGGCACCACGACGCCCAGAAGTTCAGCACGACCGGATGTCCCCGGAACGCGGCGAGCGACACCTTCCCGGGCCCGTCGAGCCTGCTCAGCGTGAACGCGGGCGCCGCAGCGCCGACGCGTGGGGCATGTCCCTGATGCCCCAGCCCCCAGACGAGTAGCGCGAGGAGGCCGGCCACGCCGGCGAGCGCCACGACCTGGGCGGTGAGCTTGAGCCGCCGCGTCACGACTTCAGGGCCGCGTGGACGTAGCGCGTCAGCTCCTGCGAGTGCTCGTGCTCGTTCACCGCGCCGAGGATCTGGCCTCCGACGATCCTCCCCTGCGGGTTGAGAACGTATGTCACCGGCAGGTTCGAGACGGCGTACCGATCCGAGGCGATGCGCCCGTTCTGGTCGAAGACGACCGGATACGTGAGCTCGTGCACCTGCACGAAATGCCTCGCGTCGCCGCGCGAGTCGTTCGCATCCACGCCGAGCACGACGAGCCCGTGACTCCGGTCCTCGCGCCAGAGGCGCTCGAGCACCGGGGCTTCGTGCTTACACGGGTCGCACCACGACGCGAAGAAGTTGAGCACCACTGTCTTGCCACGGAACGACCTCAGCGAGACGTCGCCGTCGCCACTGAGGCGCTGTAACGAGAAGGCGGGCGCTGGCCTCCCCACTTTCGGCGGCGGAGTCTGGTGCGTCAGCTTCCACACGAGCAGCGTCGCGAGCAAGCCGACCCCCGCCACCGCGAGCGCCTGCGCTCCCAGCTTGAGCGGGCCCCTCACGGCTGCCTACGCCGGGATGATGAACACCGGCGTCCCGACCTGGACGCGGGTGAACAGCCACTCGGCGGACGGCACCTGCATCCGGATGCACCCGTGCGACTCTGAGTGACCGATCGACCAGGGCTCGCTTGTCCCGTGGATTCCCACGCCGGGCGCGCTCAGTCCCATCCACCGCGTTCCGAGCGGGTTTCCGGGGCCGGGCGGAACGGGCTTGAGGCCCCTCGCCCAGGCGTCCTGGGTCGGCGGATACCACCAGGGGTTCAACTGCTTGACGACGATCTGGAAGTGGCCGAGCGGTGTCGGGTAGATCGCCTGACCCGTGGCGACGGGGAACGTGCGAACGAGCCGGACACCGTTGTAGAAGTAGAGGCGGTTCGCTCCGCGGTGGATCACGATGATCGACTCCGACTTGGCCGCGGCGGCAGGCAGCGCTCGCAGAGGAGCAATGATCGTCGCCCGGTAGCCATGGACGAGCTGTGCCCGAATCCGCATCCTGGTCGGGAACTTCGCGAGCTTGCGTCCAGGCCGAGAGCTCGTCAGGACCGGCCGGCTGCCACGCAGGATCACAGTGCCGGCGACTGGAGCGCGGTCGGCCTTGGCCGCCAGCGTCTTCACCCATTTGACGACAAGCTGCTCGTCGAACGTCGGAGTCAGCGGGAGATGTGTGTCCGCGGCTGCCGTGAGCGCCGTCTGAATGGCCGTATCGACGTCGAGGGCGGCATGGAAGTGATGCGGCGAGACAGAGACGTTCCGATGCCCGACGTGCACGACGAGCGGAGCAAAGTAGACCGCTTGCACCGCGGTGGTCGCCTCGTCGGCGGTCATGCCGCCGACGAAGACCGAGCCGAGCTCGACACCGGCAGCGATCACCGGCTCCGGAGTGGCGTCGGCGTTCGCGCGGCTCGCCACCGCGCCGAGGGCGCAAACGACAAGACAAAGGATTAGGCCGACGCGCTTCGCCACGGATCGCCGCGATTGTAGCTGGGAGATCCGCTTACTTCCTGCGGATCACGACGACGGCGAGGTCGTCGGAGAGATCGCCGCCCGCGAACTCGCGCGCGCTCTCGGCGACCGCTGCTGCCAGTGCGCGGGCCGACAGCTCGTGTTGCTCCCCGAGGAGCGCGTCGAGGCGCTCGTCGCCGTAGAGCTCGCCGTCCCGGCGCGCCTCGACCACGCCATCCGTGTAGAGCACGAGCGAAGCGCCGGGCGGCAGCTCGGCGTATGACTCCGCGTACTCCTGGCCGCCGTCGATCCCGAGCACGAGGCCGTGCACCTCGAGCGCCCGCGTCGACCCATCCGGGAGGACGATCCGGGGCGCGGGGTGACCCGCGCTGGCGCCCGCCACCCTTCCACTTACGCCGTCGACGACGACGTAACTCATGCTGATGAACTTGCCGCTGGCTATCTCGCTGCAGATCACCTCGTTCGCGGAGGCGAGGAAGTCGGCCGGCTCCGGATGCTCACGCGCGAGCGATCGGAAGACGAACTTCGCCATCGCCATGTCCGCCGTCGCATCGACACCGTGGCCGGTCACATCTCCGAGCACGACGGCAAGCCGGCCGTCTTCGAGCGCGAGGAAGTCGTAGACGTCGCCGCCCACGTCCACGCGCGCCGACGGTTCGTAGAGCTCGCCCACCTCGAGACCCGTCACCTCCGGCCGCGAGCGCGGCAGAAGTGACCGCTGCATCGTGTCGGCGAACTGCTTCTGCTGCTGGTACAGACGTGCGTTGTCGATCGCGAGCGCAGCCTGCGTCGCGATCGCCGTCGCCCCCTCGATCGTCTCGTCGCTGAGCGGGTTCCCTGGCCGGAAGGAGTAAAGGCCGAGCGACGCCACAACCTCGGTCGGCAGGGCGACCGGGACGATCGCCCCGGTCCAGCCCTTCTCGAGGAACGGCATGAGCGCCGGCAGGTACTGCTCCTCGCGGCGGCGGCTGAGCGCCAGCCGAAAGCCTCGCCGATTGCGGAAGAGCTGCTGCACGTTCCGCTGGCCGAACGGCACCGGCTGGGTGAGGATGGCGCGAACGGCGGCGGCGAACGGCGTGTCTTGGATGTGGATCGCCCGCGGCTGGAGCTGCTCGCGCCGTTCGTCCGGCATCCGGACGACGGCGGCGTCGACGTCGAGCACCTCGACGACGGTCCGCGCGAGAGCCTCCAGCGTCTCGTCGAGTCGGAGGCTCTGCGCGAACGAGCGCGAGACTTCGTACAGCGCGCGCAACCGCCCCGCCGCCGCCCGTTCGGCGGCGAGCGCCGCCTCGCGCTCTTCCCCGAGGCGCGTCGCCTGCTCGTGCAGCTGCGCGTTCTGGACGGCTACCGCAAGCTGCCCCGCGAGCGCAGCCAGCAGCGCCGTTTCGTGCTCGCCCGCCGCGGGCCGCCCGGACGGGTAGGCAGCGAGGAGCCCGACGACCGCGCCGCGCGCCACGAGCGGAACGGCCAGCGCGGATCCGATGCCGGTCTCCCGTGCGGCGGCCTCCGCAACCGAGAGTCGCCGATCGCTCACGACATCGGCGATCTGTAGCACCGCTCCGTCGCGTGAGGGGCCGAGCGCGACGTCGAGCAACCGGTCTGCGACTCGCGCGTGCGGGCCGGCCAGGCTACGGCTCGCGGCCTCCTCGAGCTCGGTCGCATCAACACCGCGGAGATAGACGGCGACCCGCTCGACTCCGAGCAGCTGTGCGACACGCTCGACCGCCGTCTCGAGCGTGTGCGAGACGGAGAGCTCCGCGGTGGCCTGTGCGATCACCTCGAGCAGCGCCCGCGTCCGCTCGAGTTCGAGCGCGAGAAGCCGTGAGCGCTCCCCGGTACGAAGCGCTTGAGCTGCCCGTACCCCGAACGTCGCCAAACGTGCGAGCTGCTCCGCGTCCGGCTCGCCCTCCTTGGGATGAAAGAGCTGCAGGACGCCGAGCGCGGGTCGCCCCAGCGGCAGCGTCGTCGAGACTGCGCACTCCTCCGGGAGCCCCGCGGCTTGCGCACGAACCGGCGCCGGTTCGCCGAGCGTGTGCTTTGCGATCTCGCGGGCCGCGCCGAGGTCGGAGCCGCCCTCGAAGCCCCATGAGGCGCTTGGGACGAGCCCTTCTTCACGACTTTCCCAGAGGATCGCCGCAGACGCACCGGCAACGCCCGCTGCTAGCCGGACCACCTCCACCGCGGCGTCCTGCTCGTGCAGCGCAACTGCGAGCGCCTCGCCGGCCAACTCGAGCGCCGGTCGCACGAGCGACGAAGCGTCCCCGTCGGCCGCAAAGGCGCGCAGGACGAGCGCTGCCTGGGCCGCGCACAGCTCGGCGGCGAGACGCTGCCCCGCTCGCAGCGGCTCGCCGGAACGGAACAGTTCGAGGGAGACGGCGAAGCCATTCGCGCGGGCCGGGACGAGCAAGAGCTCAGTAGCGCCGACGCGCTTTGCGATCGCGCGCACCGCCGGCGGCGCCTGGACGAGCTCGTCGAGCGTGACGTCGGGGAGCTCTGCCACCGGCAGAACCGTCCCCTCGAGCTCGGCCGCGAGCGCCCGCGGCGCCGCAACGGCCACAGCTTCGAGCCGCTCGCCGCCGGCGTCGAGCGCTCGCACAAGCGCGACGTCTGCGCTCGTCACCGTCTGGGCAGCTTCGGCCAACGCACGCAACGCTTCCGAAGCGTCTTCCGCCACGGCCGCGGTCGCGACTGCCCGCACGAGAGCGGCGAGCGACGGGACGGGCACACGTACTTCTCTGGAATCGACACCGAGAAGGCTGCTCACGGGGAAAGTATTCCGCTAGGAGAGTAATTCAGTCGACGAGGCGCCTCGGAAGCGGCCCGCGGCTCTCCCAGATGGCACCGCCGCACATGGGGCACGGCGGAAGCACGCTGTGCACGACCGCCCCGTAGCCACAGTCCGCGCAACGGTAGTCGCCGGCTATCCGCGCACCGGATCCCACAAAGTCCACGAAGCCGGAGTCGTCGAGCTGCGTCTCGGTCGTCGAGCGCGGCTCGTCTGCAGACTCCTCGACGCGAACCCCCACGTGCTCCACCGCCTCTTCGTCCTCGGAGAAGGCACGTCGCGGCACGCACCCGGTTTGCGTTTGTGCCCATACTGCGGGTGTGCAAACGCCGGAGCCAGCAGCCCGCACGTTCCGGATGCGCCCACAGCGCCGGCCCACGCGCCCGGAGCGATCGACACCGATCGTGGGCAGCTGGGGCGTCCGGCTCGCCTGGGTCTCGGGCCTGATCCTCTGCATCTCGGCATTCACGGACTGGTATGCCGGGACGCTGGCCAACGGTTTGACGCTGTCGGTGACGGGCTGGCACTCGGGTGCGCTCGGCAAGCTCGTCTTCTTCGTCGGGCTCGCCACGCTGATCCTCGAGGCATCGCGGGAAGCCGGGATCTTGCTGCCCGCAGCCGTGCCGGACCGACTGCTCTTGATCGCGCTGGGTGCACTGGCCGTGATCTTCGTCCTCATCCGACTGATCTCGGTACCAGACGTCTACTTCGCCTCGACCGGTCGCGGGATCGGGCTCTATCTCAGTTTGTTGGCCGCCCTCGGCCTGCTCGGCTCGGGCCTCCTTCGCACGGCCGAAGATTTGCCTTAGGTAGCCGGGCGAAGAGCTGCGCCGATCTGGCTCGAAACGCTTCAACCAAAGCACCACCAGGGGCCGGAGGCTAAGACAGCCGCGCAGCGGCGACTTAGCCGCAGGCCGGACCGCGCTCGCGCCGGCCTCCGCCGCGCGCGAGCGCACGACGGTGACCTCCCGCCAAAACGATCCCAGCTGAAAGGCAAGGAGCGGGCCGGAAACCGCGCTTTCCGGCCCGCGCAGTTCCTTCTCCCAGCGAGCGGGTGCGCAGCACCCGCGAGCTAGACGGGAACGACCGACTTCGCCTGCTCGACGAGCTCCCCGAGGTCGAAAGGCTTGCCGATGAAGCCGCGCGCGCCACTCGAGGCGGCCTGCCGTCTCGCCTTCTCGTCGACCTGACCGCTGAACATCAGGACCGGGATCGCGCCGGCGCCGTAGCGCTCCTGGATCCTCCGCAACATCTCCCAGCCATCGACGTGCGGCATCATTACGTCGAGGAGGATGAGCTCCGGCTTGCGCGCCTCGATCGAGGCGAGCCCTTCGTCGGCGCTCGCCGCCTCCTGCACGTCGTACCCCTCGCGCTCGAGCTCCATGCGCACGAGCTCCCGCATTCGCTCGTCGTCGTCGACAAGGAGGACGGCGGGGCCCGCCTGCTGGCGGCCCGGACCGGAGCGAGCGAGAAACGCGTCGAGGTCGGCGCGCCGAAAGCGTCGATGCCCGCCCGGGGTGTAGAACGCCGGCACGCGGCCCTGATCGGACCACTTGCGGATCGTGCTCTGGGCAACGCCGAGGAAGCGCGCAGCCTGCCCAAGCGTCAGCCACTCCGGATCGCCCCGCCCGCCCTCGTCGCGATAACTCATGCTGGGAACTTGACCAAATCTCCTGTTTTTTACACCTGGATGTGAGTCTATGCGCACATCCTCATGGCTCGTAATCGATAGCGCCGCGCTGATAGGCGTCGAACGCGGCCGCTAGGACGGTGGTGAGATCGCGCGGCCACTCCGGCATCTCGGCTCGCTCCTGGAGGACTTCGCGCGCCCAGCTCTCGGACTCACCGTAGGCCGCAACGAGCTGCTGGAGCGTGTACGTCTGCCCGATTCGCCTGCGCAGCTCAGCGTGCAAGAGCTTGCGAAGCTCGAGTAGCTGCCCGTACCGATGCCCGTCGTCGCGGGCCGCCTCGAGGCGGCGGCTCCCCTCCTCCCACTCGTGCCGCGCGATCGAGACCTGGCTCATAGGGAGCAGCACCGTCCGGGCCAGCGCGATTCGAGCTCGTCGAGGACGCGCTCGCCGAGCTCGTAGCCCGGACGTGCGAGCGCGAAGGCTGCGTGCGCGTGGAGGCACTTGAGACTGCCGCCCCGGCGCGAGCCGCCGATTCCGTATTCGAGTGAGTCTCCCCCGTCGCTTCCGGTCTCGCCGTCTGCGAGCTCTCTGCGCAGGCGCCGCTGCTCTTCGTCGCCGGCGGCGAGACTCGCGGCGAGACCCGGGTCGGTGCGCGTCGCCTCGCTCCATCGTTCGACTCCTCCGGCAGCTTCGAGGCGCGACACGGCGGCGACGAGATGGCGGCAGGTGAGGTAGTACGTCGTCGGAAACGGCTCGCCGTCCGAGCCGTACGGGCTCTGCTCGGTGACCGCCGGGGCGCCGAACGGGCAGCGGACCGCGACGCGACGGAGCGTCCGCGGCTCCCGGCCAAGTTGGCGCGCTACGACGGCTCGATCAGCGTCCGTGACCACGAGGCGCAGCATGCCGAGATCCATGCTGCCCGCGTCGCCACTGCGGGATGTCCTTGACGATGAAGAGGTGCTCGCCCGGGCGGATGTACCCGAGCGCCCGTGCCTGCTGTACGAGGACTGCGAGTGTCGAAGCCCGCTTGAGGCGCTGCTCGAGCGCCTTGTGCTCCTTCTGCAGCTGCCGCACCGCCGCGACCCTGACCGCCCGTTGTGAGCGCGCGTCGGCGAGGTCGTGCAGCGGCCGGTAGTAGAGAAGCCCGACGAGAACGAGCGCGCCGACCGCGAACCAGCGGCGGGCGATCGGTCCACCGATACGCCGGCGGCGCTTCTTCTTCGCGGCCATCGTGCCCGAGTTCTCCCTCGGGTACGGCGGTCCTGCGATTACTGCACGACGTCGACCTTGATGACGTTCGTGGTGCCGGGGATGTTGACGGCAGTTCCCGCCGTGATCACGACCCGGTCGCCGGTCTCGACGATGCCGGCCTCGCGGGCGGCTTCGACCGCGAGCCGCCACAGGTCTTCGACGTCGCCCGTCTCGGAGATCTTCAGCGGCGTAACCCCCCACTCCAGAGCGAGCTGACGCATCGCCCAATCGACGTGCGTCAGCGCGACGACTGGACGCCGCGGACGCAGCCGCGCGACCGCGTTCGCCGTCCCGCCGGTGAAGGTGGGGACGAGAATCGCCTTCGCCTGCAACGCCTCGGCGAGATCGCACGCCGCGTTCGACATCGCCTGTCCGATCGTGGGGTTGTCGGTCGCCTCCGGCAGCTCGTGCCGGTAGTCGAGGCTCGGCTCGACCGCCCGCGCGATCCGGTCCATGTAGGCGACCGCCTCGACCGGGTACTCGCCGACGGCGGTCTCGCCGGAGAGCATCACGGCAGAGGTGCCGTCGAGGATGGCGTTCGCGACGTCGCTCGCCTCGGCGCGCGTCGGCTCGGGCGAGTGCACCATCGTTTCGAGCATCTGCGTCGCCGTGATCACGGGCTTTCCGCGTTCGAGCGCCTTGTGGATGATCCGCTTCTGGACGAGCGGCACGAGCGCGGGACCGATCTCCACACCGAGATCGCCACGCGCAACCATCACCGCGTCGGTCTCGGCGAGCACGTCGTCGAGGACGTCGACCGCCTCCGACTTCTCGATCTTCGCGATCACGTGCGCGTGCGAGTCAGCCTGCGCGAGCAGTGCCTTCAGGTCGCGCACATCGGCAGGAGAGCGGATGAAGGAGAGCGCGACGAAGTCCACGCCCGTCGAGACCGCCCACTCGAGATCCGCGAGGTCCTTGCGCGTGAGGGACGGGATCGGCACCGGCACGCCCGGAAGGTTCACGCCCTTGTGCGAGCTGACGAGCCCACCGACGACCACTGCGCAGGTGGCGCGGCCACTCTTCACGTCGTCGACGCGGAGCCTGACGAGCCCGTCGTCGATCAGCACCTCGTGGCCGGGCTCGAGAACGTCCCCGATCACGGCCGGGGCAATCGGCAGCTCGCCGTCGGTCGCGGCTTCCTCTGCACAGACGCGGACCTGGTCGCCTTTGTGGAGGACGACCGGTTTCGCGAGCTCGCCGATCCGGAGCTTCGGCCCCTGCAGGTCGCCGATCAGCGCCACCGGACGCCCGACGTCGGCTGCGATCTCTCGCACGAGCCAGGCCCGTGCGGAGTGCTCCTCGTGCGTGCCGTGTGAAAGGTTGAAGCGGACGGCGTCCACACCGGCCTCGATCAGCGCACGAAGGCGCTCCCGTGAGTCGGACGACGGCCCAAGTGTCGCCACGATCTTCGTTCTACGCTCGCCGGTCACGGCGATTCAATGTAGCTACCGGGTCGTACGCGGGAAGGCGTCCCAACCCGGGTACGCCGCCCTGTCACCAAGCTCCTCCTCGATCCGGAGCAGCTGGTTGTACTTCGCGACGCGGTCCGAGCGGGCGGGGGCACCGGTCTTGATCTGGCCCGTGCCGAGCGCGACTGCGAGATCGGCGATCGTCGCGTCCTCGGTCTCGCCCGACCGATGGGACATTACGGCCGTGTAGCCGTTCGCCTGCGCGAGCCGCACGGCCTCGATCGTCTCCGTCAGCGTCCCGATCTGGTTGACCTTGACGAGGATCGAGTTTGCAACACCGCGATCGATGCCCTTCTGCAAGCGGACCGGGCTGGTGACGAAGAGGTCGTCTCCGACCAGCTGCACGCGCTCGCCTAGCTGCTCGGTCTGAGCCAGCCACGAGTCCCAGTCGTCCTCCGCCGCCCCATCCTCGATCGAGACGACGGGATACCGGTCGACGATCTCCGCCCAGAACCCGGGCATCTCCGCGCTCGAGCGCTCGCGGCCCTCGAAGCGATAGACGCCGTCGACGAAGACCTCGCTCGTCGCCGGGTCCAGCGCGATCGCGACCCGGTCGCGATGACCCGCGCGCTCGGCCGCCTCGAGGATCAGGTCGATCGCCGCCTCGCTCGCGTCGAGATCCGGCGCAAAGCCGCCTTCGTCGCCGACGAGCGTCGTCAGCCCGCGCTCGGTCAGCAGCTTCTTCAACGAGTGGTAGACCTCGACCCCGATCTGGAGCGCGGCCGAGAACGAATCCGCACCGGCAGGAACGACCATGAACTCCTGCAGGTCGATCGAGTTGTCGGCATGCGCGCCGCCGTTGACCACGTTCATCATCGGGACGGGCAGAGTCGTCGCGCTTGCACCGCCGAGGTGACGGAACAGCGAGACGCCCGCCTCGGCAGCCGCCGCTTTGGCCGCGGCGAGCGAGACGCCGAGAATCGCGTTCGCGCCGAGCCGTCCCTTGTTCGGCGTACCGTCGAGCTCGATCAGGACGCGATCGAGGGTCTCCTGGTCCATGACGTCGAGCCCGCGAACAGCCTGCGCAATCTCTCTGTTCGCATTGGCGACGGCAGTGGAGACGCCCTTGCCGTTCCACGCACTCCCGCCGTCACGCAGCTCGACCGCCTCGTGCACGCCGGTCGACGCGCCCGACGGGACGATCGCCGTGCCGCGCGCACCGGCGACCACCTCGACCTCGACCGTCGGATTCCCGCGAGAGTCCAGGACCCGGCGGGCGCGGACCCCGGTGATCGCGCTCACTCGGTCTCCTTGGCCCGGTCGAAATACGCATCCTGCTCGTCGAGCGGAAGCACCGTCCAATCCTTGCCGTCACCGGTGGCGAGCTCCTCGGCCACCTCTACCCGGCGGCGGAAGCGCTGCGCCGCCCGCCGAACCTCGAGCTCGGGATCGACCTCGAGCCGGCGCGCGACGTTGACCGCCGCGAAGAGGACGTCACCGAGCTCGTCGCCGGACGGCTCCTCCTCGAGCTCGCGCAGCTCGTCGGCGAGATCCGCCATCGCACCGGCGAGATCCGGGTATTCGAAGCCCACGGCCTTGGCCCGCTGCTGGATCTTGCGGGCGTAGAGGAGCCCCGGCAGCCCTTCCGCGACGTCGTGGAAGATCCCCTCGCGCCCCTCTTGCTCGCGCTTGATCCGCTCCCAGTTCGAGCGCACGCGGTCGGCCGTGCGTGCCTCGACGTCGCCGAACACGTGGGGATGGCGCCGCACGAGCTTCTCGTGCACGCCGCGCGCCACCTGTGCCAGGTCGCCGGCACCCCGCTCCTCGAGCAGGAGCGCAAGGAAGTAGACCTGGAAGAGCAGGTCGCCGAGCTCGTCGAGCAGCTTCGCGTCGTCGCCGGCGAGCGCCGCGTCCGCGACCTCGTACGACTCCTCGACGGTGTGCGGCACGATCGTTGCCGCCGTCTGCTCGCGGTCCCAAGGGCACTCGCGGCGCAGACGCTCCGTCAGGAGCTGCAGCTCGAGGAGGGCTTCCCCCGCCCCGTCAGTCACTCAGCCGGTCGTGGTCGGCGTCGAAACCGTCGGAGTCGTCGTGGTCGCCGGCGCGTAGCCCGTCTGGTACGAGACCTTGCCGCCGTAGTCCTTCTTCACCTTGGCGAGCCAGCTCGACCACGCGGTCTGCTTCTGCTGCTGGGCGAGGTTCGACTTGATCTGCGACTCGACTTCCTTGAACGTCTGGGTGTGGGCGGGCTTGATCGGCCCGAGAGCCTGGATGATGTGGTAGCCGTAGACGCTTTTGACCGGCGCCGACGTCTCGCCCGTCTTGAGGGAGAACGAGGCCTTGTCGAACGGCGGAACCGTCTGCGTGCATGCCCCGCTCGAGCCGCCGTGCGCGACGCAGAGCTTGCCGCCCTGCTGCGCTGAGCCGGTGTCCTTGGAGTACTGCTTCGCCAGCTTCGCGAAGCTCTGGCCGCTCTTCAGCTTCGCCTCGATTTGATCCGCGAGGCTCTTGTTGTTGACGAGGATGTGCCGCACTTCGCGCGTCTTGGGCGTCGTGAACGACGCCTTGTTCTGGTCGTAGTACTTCTGCGCGTCGGAGCTCGAAACGGTGACGTCCTTCGTCACCTTGGCCTCGAGCTTCTCGCTGAGGAGCTGCGGCTTGAGGTTGTACTGCTCGAGGTCGGAGAGCGTGATGTCGTCCTTCTTGAGCGCGGCCTCGAGCTTCGCCTCGCTGCCATGGTAGTAGGTCTTCTTGATCAGGTCGACGCGCTTGCCGAGATCCGTCTGCGACACCGAGACGCCGAGCTTGTCGCCCTCCTGCGTGAGCTCCTCCTCCTGCACGAGGAACGTGACGGCCTGGTCGCGCAGCTGCGTGTACTGAGGCGTGCCGACTTTCGGCACAGGCTGCTTCTGAGCCTTGTAGCGCGCGAAGGCCACGTTCATTAGTGCCGACAGGGTCGATTTCGAGATCGGCGTGGCGCCGACCTTGGCGACCGCGTCGGCGGGCACAGATCCGCCACCCCCACCGCCGCAGCCTGCGGCGAAAACGGCAAGGACAGCAACAGTCAGGGCGAGGAAAGTCGCGCGTGTCTTCATTTGCATCCAGTGAGGTCGATGTCGCGGGAGACGCCGGTTTGCAGCGAAAAGCGGTTCAGGCCGCCCGGCGCGCGTCCAAGATAGCATCGACGAGCTCAACCGCCTCCGCGATCTCTTTCTGCGCGCGGCGGCTCACCTCCTGCTTGGCCGAGACATACACGGCCGTCTTCGCCCGGTCGCGGAGCTCCCGCAGTTCCCCCGAGCCGAGCACGAGGCGTCCGACCGTGGCTTTGCCGCCCTGGAAGACGAGATAGTCAGCGCCGAGCAGCGCGACCTTGATCTTCGCCTCCTGGATGCGGAAGAGGTTCTCGACGGGCTCCGGCAACGGCCCGAAGCGGTCTTCGAGCGCCGCCTGCAGCTCGCGCAGCTCGTCCTCGGTCTCGGCCAGCGCGAGCCGGCGGTGCACGTCGATCCGCAGCGCCTCCGAGTCGACGTACGCGGCGGGAACGTACGCGTCGACGCGAGCGTCGACCCGCACCGGACGAGCTGCGACCCGCTTCTGGCCCTGCAGCTCGGCGACGGCTTCGTTCAGCAGCTCGACGTAGAGCTCGAACCCGACGGCGGCGACGTGGCCCGACTGCTCCGCGCCGAGCAACTCCCCCGCGCCGCGGATCTCGAGGTCCCGCATCGCGATCGCGAAGCCCGCGCCGAGCTCCGTGTGGTCGGCGAGCGTCGCAAGCCGGGCCCGCGCCTCGGGCGTCAGCTCGCGAGTGTCCGGATAGAAGAGGTAAGCGAACGAGGTCGCGTCGGAGCGGCCGACCCGTCCGCGGATCTGGTAGAGCTGGGAGAGGCCGAGCGTGTCGGCGCGCTCGACGATGAGTGTGTTCGCCTGCGGGATGTCGAGGCCAGACTCGATGATCGTGGTCGAGACGAGGACATCGGCGTCCCCGCGCAGGAACGCGTGCATCCGTTCCTCGAGCTCCTTCTCCCGCATCTGGCCGTGCGCGACGAGGAAGCGCAGCCCGGGACACAGCTGCTGCAGCTGCGCCGCGCGCTCCTCGATCGTCTCGACCCGGTTGTGGAGGAAGAACGCCTGCCCTTCGCGTCCCGCTTCGCGCTCGAGTGCGAGCTTCACGAGCTCCTCGTCGTACTCGCCGACGGTCGTGCGAATCGGGCGGCGCCCTTCGGGCGGCGTCTCGATGATCGAGATGTCGCGCATGCCCGCGAGCGAGAGGTGGAGCGTGCGGGGAATCGGCGTCGCGCTGAGCGTGAGCACATCGACCTCGAGCCGCAACGACTTGAGGAGCTCCTTCTGCGCGACTCCGAAGCGCTGCTCCTCGTCGAGGATCACGAGGCCGAGCTCCTTCGGGATCACATCGCGGCTGAGGACCCGGTGCGTGCCGATCAGGACGTCCACCTTGCCCGCGCTGAAGTCGGCCAGGATCCGCTTCGTCTCCTTCGGCGACACGAAACGGGAGACCATCTCGACCTGAACCGGAAAATCGCGGAAGCGATCCCGGAAGGTGTTGAAATGCTGCTCCGCGAGGATCGTCGTCGGCGCGAGGAGCAGAACTTGCCGCCCGTTCACGGCCACGGCGAACGCAGCGCGCACCGCGACCTCCGTCTTGCCGAAGCCGACGTCACCGCAGACGAGCCTGTCCATCGGCCGCGGCGTCTCGAGGTCCTCCTTCACCGCCTCGATCGCCGCCTCCTGATCCGGCGTCTCGCGGTACGGGAAGCTCGCCTCGAGCTGCGGCAGCCACTCGCTCGAGAGGTCGTACGCCATCCCTTCTTGCGTCTGCCGCTGCGCATAGAGCTGGATCAGGTCGCCGGCGAGGTCGCGGACCGACTCGCGTGCGCGCGACTTGAGCGTCTGCCACGCCTTGCCGCCGAGCTTCGACAGCGCGGGAGCCGAGGCGTCGGCGCCGACGTAGCGCGAGACCTTGCCGAGCTGCTCGTGGGGGACGTAGAGCCGGTCCTCGCCGCGGAACGCGAGCAGGAGATAGTCCCGCGTGACGCCGGCCACGGTGTTCGTCTCGAACCCGAGCAGCTTGCCGACGCCATGGTCCTCGTGCACGACGTAGTCGCCGGTACGAAGGTCGGCGAAAGACTGCAGCGCACGGCCGCCGAGGCGCCGTTCACGCGGCGCGCGCCGCCGGAAGACCTGGTGGTCGGGCAGAAGGACGAGCCCGAGGTCACGCCAGACGAAGCCGCGACGAGCCGGCGCGATGGCGAAGAGGAGCTCGGGGTCCTCCGGCAGCTCGTCTCCCGGCTCGAGCACCCGCGCCTCGACCCGGCGGAGCAGGTTCTGCGTTCGCAGCGCCTCGCCACGGTGCGGGAAGGCGACGACGACCCGCTGGCCCGAGCGGAGCAGCGCCATGAGCTCGTTCTCGGCCTCGGCGAGACCGCGCGACGCGATCGCGGGCCGCTGCGCTTCGAACGCGAAAGGCTGTGTCTGCGGGAACGGGTCGAGCTCCGTCGAGCCCGCGAGCGAAGGCGGTTCGACGCCGTCCTCCTCCCACACCCGGCGGACGTCGTCCGGCTGAAAGACGAGATCGGGCGGGCCGTCGAGCGCCGGGACGAGGTCGTCGGGCACCTCGACGACTGCCTGCTCACCCTCGTCGTCCGCGAGCTCGGGATCGACGAGATCGAGGCGGCGCTCTGCCGCCGGGTACAACGTGGCCTCTGCTACCGGGTGAAGCGCCCGCTGGGTGAAGGGCGAGAAGGCGCGCACGGACTCGATCTCGTCGCCGAAGAACTCGACGCGAAAAGGTTCGCGGCCGGTCGTCGGGAAGACGTCGACGATGCCGCCGCGCACGGCGAACTGTCCGCGGTCGTCCACGCGCTCCACCCGCTCGTAGCCGGCGAGCGTAAGCGACTCCCCCAGGCCCTCGACACCGCTGGAAGCGCCGCCGGCGAAGCCGGCGTCGCCCGGCGAAGGACCGGGGCCGCCTCCGGCGGCCTGGGGCTCGAGACCCGCGCGCAGCTCGATCGATTCGGGCCGCACCTCCGCGGGCGGCAGCCCCTCGGCCAGCGCTCGCGCCGAGGCGCAGACGAGCCCGCCTCGCTCGAGCACGTGGAGCGCTCGTGCCCGCTCGCCGACGAGATGCGGCGGAGGCGTGAGCCCCGACTCCCAGGTGACGCCGCGACTCGGCAGCAGTCCGACCGCGTCGTCGCCGAGGAACCAGGCCGCGCTCTCGGCAGCGTCGCGCGCATCCGCGTCCTCCGGAAGGAGGACTACAACCGCACGTCCGAGCCGCTCGTGCAGCGAGGCGAGCAGGAGCGGCAGCGCAGGCTCCGACACCCGCGCGCGCGTCGGCAGCGCGCCGGCGAGCTCGACGAGGCGCTCGTGCTCGACGAGCTCACGGATGAAGGCGTGAAGTACCGGACGGTCCATGACGACGGACGGAACTCGCGTTCCGCGCGGGTCATGGTATTCATGGGGGCATGTGCCGGAACATCCATACCCTCTACAACTTCGAGCCCGAAGCGACTTCGGACGAGGTGCGTCTTGCCGCGGAGCAGTATGTGCGCAAGGTGAGTGGCTTCACGAAGCCCTCGAAGGCGAACGAGCATGCCTTCGCGCACGCGATCGAAGAGGTCGCGTCGGCGACGCAGCGCCTGCTCGACGCGCTCGTGACGAATGCGCCGCCGCGCGACCGTGAGGTCGAGGCGGCGCGAGCTCGCGCCCGCGCCGCCAAGCGCTTCGCCGCCTAGGACTCCAGCGCCGCTGTCGGCTCGGGCTCCCGCCGCCGCTCGGGGCCGATGAACAGGGCCTTCCGCGTCCAGTCCGGCAGCCACCAGTTCGCGTTCCCGAGGAGGCGCATCAGCGCCGGCACGAGCAGGGCGCGGATCACGGTCGCGTCGAAGATGATCCCCGCAGCGAGACCGATCGCGAACTCCTTGATCTCGAAGCCCGGGCTCGACGACAGCACGAGGAACGCGAACATCAGGATCAGTGCAGCACTTGTCACGAGCTTCCCGGTCCGCGCGACACCGAGCTCGATGGCGCGGTCGGTCGAGCCCGTCTCGTCGTAGGCCTCGCGCATGCGGGTGAGCATGAAGACCTCGTAGTCCATCGAGAGCCCGAACAGGAAGGCGAAGATCATCAGCGGGATCCAGGCCGTGATCGCCTGCGTCGCCGTGATGTTCCAGAGCGACGAGGCGTGTCCCATCTGGAAGATGAAGACCACGATCCCGAAGGCCGCGCCGAGCGAGACGAGGTTGAGGATCGCCGCCTTGATCGGGAGCACAATCGACCGGAAGGCCCGCGTCAGCAGAACGAGCGTCAGCACGAGGACGAACGCCAGCACGTACGGGAAGTTCCCGTACACGGCATGCACGAAGTCCCGGTCGACCGCCGGCACGCCCCCGAGGGTTGCGTTTGTGCCCGGCAGCGTGTCGTTGACGCGGTTGATGACTCCCTGGATTCCGGGCGCCGCCCCATCGATGGCGGGGAACGCCTCGACGAGGGTGTCGGGGCCTTGGTGCCAGCCGGGCGCGGTCGGCACCGTCGCGCCGACGATGCCGGACACAGTGCGCTCGTTCGCCGCGACCTGCTGACCGTTGCCGCCGTCCTCGACGATCGTCACGAACGGCTTCATCACGCCGGGCGAGATCCCGGCGTTCGCGAGCATCGTGCGTCCGGCGATGGCGGTGCCGGCACCTGGGAAGTTCTTCAATTGCGACTCGTTCGGGTTCAGCTGGACACCGAGCACGACGAGGACGGTCACGATTGTCGTGCCCACGACCGCGACCGGCCAGGGCCGCCGCAGCACGAACCGCGCCCAGCGTCCCCAGCCACCGTCCTCCGGGTGACCGCGGTCGACGAAGCGCTTCGGCAGTAGCCGCACGCTGTTGATCCGCTGGCCGAGCGCCGCGAGGATCGCAGGCATCAGCGTGATCGCGGCGAGCACCGACACGGCCGGAATCAGCATCCCGCCGATCCCGATCGAGCGGATGAACGGCAGCGGGAGGATCACCATCGACAGGAGGCCGACTGCGACGGTGGACCCCGAGACGATCACCGAGCGACCTGCGTGGGTCATCGTCTCGACGAGAGCGGTCTCGACGTCCTCCCCCTCACGCAGCTCGTCGCGGAAGCGGAAGATCATCAGCAGCGCGTAGTCGATCGCCACGCCGAGGCCGACGAGGGCGATCAGGAACTGGACGATGATCGAGACGTTCGTGATGTAGGTGAGCGCCCAGACCAGCGTGAAGGTGTTGAGGATGGCGGCGGCGGCGACCGCAACCGGCACGAGAATCGCCGGCAGCGTGCCGAACACGAAGAGGAGGATGACGAGCGCGCCGAGGCCGCCGACCATCGCCTCGACGAGGACGTTCCCGCCGCCTCCGCCGTGCGTGCTGGCCTCTTCGAGCGGGTCGTGCCCGGTGACCTCGACCTGGATTCCGGACGGCAACCCACGGGCGGCCGCGGCACGGACCTCGTTCGCCTTGCTTGTCGAGTCGAACTTCGAAGGCCCTGCGGGATAGACCTCCTCGAAGGTCGTGTGCCGGTCCTTCGAGACGTACATGAGGTTGTGCGTCGAGAAGTACGAGCTCGTCCGCGAGCCGGGCAGGACCATCGCGGCGCGCTTCATCGCCGACTCGATCGCGCCGCTCTTCGTCGCGTCGCCAGCCGTGTGGAAGACGACGACATCCGGCGGCCGGACACCGGTTCCGAACGCCTTCAGCGTGCGCTGATTCGCCTCGTAAGCCGACTTGCCCGGGATCGAGAAGCTCTGGTACCAGCGCTTCGAGACTTGCCCTGCGGCGAACGCGCCGAAGAGCGTGAGCACGATCCAGGCGGCGATGACCTTCCAGCGATTCCGGGCGACGACGTGAGCGAGACGAGCCAGCATTTCCTACTCCCTTTTGGTTGCCATCCGCGCGATCTTACAGACTCGGTAACTTTACCGCAACTGTAAAAAATGCTACGATCTTGTTAAATGGGCCTGCGCGAGACGAAGAAGCTCCAGACGCGCGAGGCAATCGCGGCCGCCGGGATGGGTCTCTTCGTGAAGCGCGGCTTCGATCACGTTACCGTCGGCGAGATAGCGCGCGCGGCGGGCGTCTCCGAGAAGACCGTCTTCAACTACTTCCCGACGAAGGAGGACATTTTCTTCGACGAGGTCCCCGAGCGATTGGAAGCACTGGCTGAGGCCATTCGAAGCCGCGATGCGGGGCAGTCGCTCGTCGAGGCGATGCATGGGCTGCACGCGAAGGAGTGCGGCCGGCTCGCGAGCCCCGGCTTCGCGCACTTCGCCCGCGCGATTGCCGCGTCTCCGGCGCTGCAGGCGAAGGAGATGGAGGTGATGGGGCAGTTCACGGATCACCTCGCGGCGACGATTCGCGAAGACCTCACGCTGCATCCGGCAGACGCGCAGATCGCCGCGAACCTCCTGATGAGCGTGCACTGGCAGTTCTTCCGCAACGCTCGCGAGCACGCGCTCGCCGGGTGCAGTGGCCCGACAGCGGTGCGGCGCCTCCGCAAGGACCTCGAACGCGCCTACCGACTGCTCGAGCACGGGCTCGGCGCCCTCGACGGCGGGCCCGAAGCTAGCGCCGGTTGACCTGGAGCTGGGCGCGCTCGACGCCCTCCGCGTCGAGCGTCTCAACGGCGTCCGCGGCCCGCGCCACGAGGGCGTCCACGTCCTCGTGCGGCTCGAAGTTCGACAACACCCAGTCGGCCAGCGGACGCGGATCGCCTCGTTCCGGCCGGCCGACTCCAACGCGGAGCCGCAGGAACTCCTGCGTCTTCAGATGCTGCGCCACCGACCGCAGCCCGTTGTGTCCCGCTAGCCCTCCGCTCAGCCGCAGCTGAAGACGGCCGAGCTCGAGGTCGCTCTCGTCGTGGACCACGAGGACAGCGTCAGGAGCGACCTTGAAGAACGAAGACGCCGCGCCGACCGAACGGCCCGACTCGTTCATGTATGTCTCGGGCTTGAGGAGTGCGAGCTTGTGGTCTTCGAGCCGAATCTCAGCGATCCGCGCGGAAAACTTCGAGCGCCAGGAGCCGCCGTGGCGACGTGCGAGCTCGTCCGCGACCATCGCGCCGACGTTGTGCCGGTTCCGCTCGTACTCGCGACCCGGGTTGCCCAGCCCCACGATGAGCAGATCGAGTGAGGAGCCCTGCCGGCGCGGCCAGAGCCGCATGACTCAGCCCTCTTCGGTGGCTTCGTCGCCGGAAGCCTCTGCCTCCGGCTCGGCACCGCCCTCGGCAGCCTCGCCCTCTTCGCCTTCTTCGCCCTCGGCTGCCTCGGCCTCCGCCTCCATCGCGGCGAGCTCCTCCTCCGTGGGCTCGGGCTCGACGACCTTCGTCGGCGCTGTGACGGTGGCGACGACCACCTCGGGATCGTCGAGGAACGCGACACCCTCTGGCGGCGTGAGGTCCGAGATGCGCAGTGTCCCGCCGATCTCCATGCCCGAGACGTCGAGGTCGAGATGCTCGGGCACCTCGAGTGGCAGCGCTTCGACCGTCACCTCGCGCAGCGGCTGCGAGAGCACGCCGCCCTCGCGAACGCCGGGCGCGTCCTCGCCGCCCAGGAGCAGCACGGTGACCGACGCCTGGATTGCCCGGTCGAGCCGCACCTCCTGCAAGTCGACGTGGGTGACGCCACCCCGCACCGGATCGACCTGGTACTCCTTGAGGATCGAAGCGCGCGTTTCCCCCTTGCCGTCGATCTCGACGTC
The DNA here is from genome assembly GCA_045805965.1 of Gaiellaceae bacterium. Taxonomy (GTDB): domain Bacteria; phylum Actinomycetota; class Thermoleophilia; order Gaiellales; family Gaiellaceae; genus Palsa-739. Next base: position 113,798 of record JBJMKF010000016.1, on the reverse strand, counting down.
GAGGATCGAGTGCAGGCCGCCCGCACCGGTGAGCGCGCGGCGGAGCTCCCGCTCCGCGATGGTGATCGCGACCGGCTCGCCGTTGCCGTAGAGGACACCCGGAACGAGCCCCTCCTTGCGCATGCGGCGCGACTCGGCCGAGCCGAGCCTCTCGCGATTGGCGACGACGAGCTTGGTGCGTTCTCCGGCCATTCCGGCGGCGGAGTGTAGCCGAGGAGAGCTTCGGTACGGTCCAGCAGCGTGGACTTCGAAGGCCTTCTCGCGCGCTGGGACGGCGAGCACGCAGTCGTCCGCTTCGACCCCGAAAGCGGCGCCTGGATCTTCGTTTGCGTCCACTCGACCGCGCGCGGACCGGCCGGCGGAGGCACGCGAATGCGCGTCTACCCCAATCCGGCCGACGGCCTCGCCGACGCGATGCGCCTCTCGGGGGCGATGACCCGGAAGATGGCGGCAGCGGGGATGCCGCGCGGCGGCGGCAAAGGAGTGCTCGCGGTACCGGAGCTGCCGACGGGCGAGGCGCGCAAGCGGCTCCTCCGGCGCTACGGCGAGCTCGTCGCCTCACTCGGCGGCAGCTACCGGACAGCGGGCGACATGAACATCTCGCCGGAAGATCTGGACGTCGTCGCCGAGACGTGCCCATGGGTCTACGGGACGACACACCGCGGCGGCAACAGCGGACGCGGCACGGCGCGTGGCGGGCTGCACGCGATCCGCGCCACGGTCGAGCACCTCTTCGGCTCGCCCGATCTCACGGGCCGCAGCGTCCTCGTCCAGGGTGCCGGCTCGGTCGGCGCCGTCCTCGCGCGGGAGCTGACCGAGGCCGGCGCGCGGGTTCTCGTCAGCGATGTCGTGCAAGAGCGGACGTCCGCGACGGGTTGCGAAACGGTGTCACCCGAGCGCGTCCTCGAGACGGACGTGGACGTCTATTCGCCCTGCGCCGTCGGCGGCACGCTCACCGCCGAGTCGATCCCCCACCTCGCCTGCCGCGCGATCGCGGGATGCGCAAACAACCAGCTCGCCGAGCCGGGCGCCGCACAGCGCCTGCACGACCGCGGCATCCTCTACGCGCCCGACTACATCGTCAACGCCGGCGGCATCGTCCAGCTGATCGGGCTCGAGGACGAAGGCTGGAGCGAGGCGCAGCTCGAGGAGCGGCTCGCCGGAATCGGCGACACGCTGCGCGAGCTCTTCGTGGAAGCGGACGCCAACGGCATCACCCCGGCCGAGGCGGCGGAGCAACTCGTAAGCCGACGCCTCGCCGAGGCGCGCCCCGACTAGAAGAGTTGGTTCTCGCCGCCGAAGATCGCCGAGACTGAGTCGTCGGCGAAGACGTTCATGATCGCCTCCGCGAGCAGTCCGCAGACGCTGAGGACGGTCATGTTGTCGGGACGGTTGCGCGGATCGATGGGGACGGAGTCCGTGACGACGATCCGGTCGATGTCAGACTCGCCGATCCGCTCGAGCGCCTCACCGGAGAAGAGCGCGTGCGTGACGAACACGTTCACCTCGGTGGCGCCGTGGTCCTTCAGCGCCTGCGCCCCGGCGATCAGCGTGCTGCCGGTCGTCGAGACGTCGTCGCCGACGATCGCGATCCTGTCCCGCACCTTCCCGGTGACCTCCGTCATCTCGACGTGGTCCGCCGCGACGCGCATCTTGTGCATGATCGCGAAGCTCGCCTCGATCATCTCCGCGAAGCGCACGGCGTGCTTTGCGCGGCCCGCGTCGGGGGCAACCGCGACGACGCCGTCACCGGCGAGCCCGAGGTCGCGGAAGTGCGTCGCGAAGAGCTGAAGGGCGGTCATGTGGTCGACCGGGATCGTGAAGAAGCCCTGGATCTGGCCCGCGTGTAGATCCATCGTCAGCACCCGGTCGACGCCGGCGAGCTGGAGCATGTCCGCGACGAGGCGCGCCGAGATCGGCTCGCGCGGCTTCGCCTTCCGGTCCTGCCGCGAGTAGGGGAACCATGGAATCACGGCCGTGATCCGCTTCGCCGAGGCGAGCTTCGCCGCTTGGATCATCAGCACGAGCTCCATCAGGTTCTTGTCCACGGGCGGCGAGCCCGTCTGGACGATGAAGACGTCGGCGCCACGGATCGACTCGAGGTAGCGGCAGTACGTCTCGTCGTTCGGGAACGTGGCGAGCTCGACGTCGCCGAGCTCCACGCCGAGCTTCTCGGCCATCGCCGCGGCCAGAGCCGGATGCGAGCGGCCGGCGAAGACCATGAGCCGCTTCTCCGGCCCGCGCACGATGTAGTGCTGCGGCGACGGGTCGCTCATCGCCACACCGCTTTCGAGCCCGGGCAGGGCCAACTCAGTCGCCGTCGGACTTTCCATGCTTCTCGTAGACCCAGCCTTCCTTCGTCTCCTGCCGAGGGGCGAACCCGGCCAACGAACCGGGAGGGACATCATCCGTGATGACGGAGCCAGCTGCAATCCAAGCGTCGTCACCAATTTCGACCGGAGCATCAAAGACAGTGTCCACGCCGGTCCTGACGTTGCGGCCGATCTTCGTCCGTGCCTTGGGCTCGCCGGGCGCGTGCTTGAAGTTCGCGGTGATGTTGCCGGCCGCGACGTTCGACTCCTCCCCCACCTCGGCGTCGCCGACATAGGAGAGGTGCGGGATCTTCGCGCGTGCACCGAGCGCCGTGTTTTTCACCTCTACGAACGTGCCGATCTTCGCCCCCTCGCCGATCACGGTCACGGGCCGAACATAGGCGAACGGCCCGATCTCCGCGCCGGCCTCGATTCGCACGCCGCCGCGGATCACGGTGTACGGATGGATCACGACGTCCGGCTCGATCTCGACGCCGGCCTCGATCCAGGTCGACGACGGATCGACGATCGTCACGCCGGCGAGCATGTGCGCGTCGTTGATCCGCGCCCGAAGGGAGGCGGCGGCGAGCGCGAGCTCCGCACGGGTGTTCACGCCCTCGGCCTCGAGCGGATCGGCGGCAAGCTGCACGGCGCACGGATCGCCGTGGGCCACGAGGAGCTCGAGCGTGTCGGTCACGTAGAGCTCGCCCTGGGCATTGTGCGCATCGAGCCGCTCGAGCGCGGGCCAGAGCTTGTCGGCGCGAAACGCGTAGATACCCGAGTTGACCTCGCCCAGCGCGAGCTCCTCGGAGGACGCGTCGGCAGCCTCCACGATCTTGGCGAGGTGGCCGTCGCCGTCACGCACGATCCGCCCGTAGGCGCCGGCCTCGGCGGGCTCGAAGGAGAGGATGGTCGCCGCAGCGCCGGTCGTGCGATGAGTCTCGACGAGCTCGCGGATCGTCTCCGGCCTGAGCGCAGGGACGTCGCCGTTGAGGACGAGGACGTCGCCCCCGAATCCCTGGAGAGCGGCGCGCGCGCAGCGAACCGCGTCACCGGTGCCGAGCGGTTCCTCCTGCACGGCGACCTCAACCCCCTCGAAGAGATCGCTCGTCTGCGGCGACGCGACGACGACGAGCCGCTCGACCCCGGCGCCGCGCGCCGCGTCGACGACCCAGTCGACCATCCGCCGTCCGAGTAGCGGGTGCAGGTGCTTCGGCATCGCGCTTTTCATGCGGGTGCCGATTCCGGCGGCCATCACGACTGCTGCGAGCTCGTCTGCCATGTCAGGGAAAGGTGGCTGGGGCGCCAGGATTCGAACCTGGGATCACGGGACCAAAACCCGTTGCCTTACCACTTGGCTACGCCCCAGGGGCACGAAAGTCTAGCGGCGGTCGAACAGCAGAATGGCGAGCCCGACGACGGCGAAGACGACGAGCCCCACGATCACCAACCACTTCACGACGACGGCGAAGAGGACGAGCAGGAGTGCGAGCAGCTGCGACGCGGCGAAGATCCACAGCGCCTGACGGACGACGTTCGAACCGTGGTTCCGGCCGTAGGCGAACGCGAAGACAGCGAGAGCTGCGAGCACGATGACGCCCCACTTCGACACGTCCTGCGAGATCGCGACGACGATCCCTTCGACCGCGGCGATCCAGAGCGCAAGCCGGTTGCGGCGAGTCCTCAGCCAGCCGCCGGGGCCGGGCTCGACGGCGTGCGACGACGACTCGCTCAACACCGGTCAACCGTACCACGCTGGTGCCGCAAGCCACGTCCGGCCGTGGCGGCGCAATGCGCGTCTTGCGGCCTCCGCGTCCTTGCGCTGGTGGAACAGGCCGTAGAGCGCAGGTCCGGCGCCGGAGACGTCGGCGCGAAAGGCGCCCGCCGCGAGAATCGCGCCCGCCGCCGGCGAGCTCGCGAGGTCGTTCGGGGGCAGCTTGGCCAGATCCCGCGGCCGCTGCACTTCGGCGAGTCGGTCGAGGAGCAATTGACGGCGTTCGGCGAAGCCGGCTGCACCGTGGCGAACGTCGAAGGCCGCGTAGACGTCAGCCGTCGACGTCTTCGCCGCGTCCCGCGGGACCAACACGAGAACCCAGAAGTCTTGCGGCAGGTCGAGCGCCTCGAGCTCGCTTCCGTCGCCGCGGCCGAGTTGCGGACCGTCCCCGAGGAAGAACGGGACGTCGGCACCGATCCCGGCTGCGATCCGCAGCAGCTCCTTGCCCGCGAGCGGCTCCTCGAGTGTCTCGTTGGCAAGCCGGAGAGCAGTCGCTGCGTCGGAGCTGCCGCCGCCGAGCCCGGCGGCGACCGGGATCGTCTTCTCGATCCGTACCCGCCACTTCGCCTCGACGCGGGCGCTCCGGGCGAGCTCCTCGAGTGCGGCGCGAACCAGCGTGTCGTCGGAAAAGCCTTCGATTCGGAGCACGGGTGCGTCGTCGAGCTCGATCCGGTCGACGAGGTCGATCCGCTGCAGGACCGTCAAAACCTCGTGCTTGCCGTCGTCGCGGATCGGCCCGACGACGAGCGCGAGATTGACCTTCGCGGCGGCCGGCGCTCTCACTCCAATGCCCTCGTCAGTGCGACGAAGTCTGCGGGCGCCAGCGCCTCGGCACGCACTTCGGCCCGCTGACCAATCACGGCGAGGGCCCCTGCGGCCCGTTCACGTGTCGTGAGGCCCGCCAGCGCGAGCGAGTTCGGGAACGTTTTGCGCCGGTGCGCGAAAGACGCCGCGACGACGCGCTTCAGGCGAGGGAAGTCCGCCGGAAGCTCCTTCCGTCGAAACGCGACGAGAGCCGAGTCAACGTTCGGCGGCGGGTGGAAGACCCACCTCGAAACCGGGTGGAAACCGGTACGCTCGGCTGCGAGCTGGACGAGTACCGAGACGGCGCCATAGTCCTTCGTCCCGGGACTGGCGAAGAGACGGTCGGCGACCTCCCGCTGCACCATCACGCACCACTGCCCGACGTTCGGCAGCCCGTCGAGGCTCTCGACGATCAATGGCGTGGCGACGTTGTACGGGAGGTTGGCCACGAGCTTCGTCGCGTCCTGCGGCAACTCGATCTGTAGCGCGTCTCCGAAGACGAGGTCGACGTTGTCCGGCAGGCCGCTGAGAGCCGGCTCGAGCTCGCGGTCGATCTCGACCGCGTGGATGAGCCGAACGTATTCGGCGAGGTAGCGCGTCAGCACGCCCTCGCCCGGGCCGATCTCGAGCACGACGTCGTCCGGCCCGAGGTCGGCAAGGCGACCGATCACCTCGAGGATGTTGGGGTCACGCAGGAAGTGCTGGCCGTATTCCTTCTTCACAGCCCGAAGCATGCAGTGGCGTTTCGGTCGATCTGCGCTTCCAAGTCCTCCGGCTCCTCCCCGCGCGCCCGCGCAAGCGCGGCGAGCGTGTGCACGACGTTCGCCGGCTCGTTGCGGCGGCTGCGCACGGGCTGCGGTGCGAGGTACGGCGAGTCGGTCTCGGCGAGGATGCGCTCCGCCGGGACCTCGGTCGCGGCCAGGCGGAGGTCGACTGCCTTCGGGAAGGTCGCGTTGCCGGCGAACGAGACGTACCAATCCCGCTCGAGCGCCGTCGGGAGCATGTGCGGCGACGAGAAGCAGTGGAGAACGACCGTGCCCGCGAAGTCCACAAGCGCAACGAGGGTGTCGTCGTCGGCTGCGCGCGTGTGGATCACGACCGGTTTCCCAAGCTCGGCGGCCAGCCCGAGCTCGGCCGCGAAGAGGCGACGCTGGTCGTCGCGCGGCGCGTAGTCACGGAACCAGTCGAGCCCCGTCTCGCCCACCGCGACCGCCTTTGGGTGCTCGAGCAGATCGCGCAGCGCGGCGATGTCGTCGTCCGTCGCCGTCCCTGCCCCGTGGGGGTGGATCCCAAGGATTGCGAATACGCCGTCATGCCGCTCCGCGAACGAAAGCGCGCGGCGACAGTCGTCGATGTCGGTGCCGACCGTGAGGATGCGCGTGACGCCCGCCTCGGCCGCGCGATCGACCGCCTCGTCCGCGTCGTCGAGGGCGCCGAGATGCGCGTGCGTATCGATCACGCAGCGGGCGCGGGCAGCTCGATCCGCGGAAAGAGCGGCTTGGCGGCTTCGATCCCGTCCACCTCGTCCGCGACTCCGTTCCGCACCCGATCCCACGCGAGATCGTCCGGCTGCTGCAGCGCTTCGAGGATGCGAGGCGCTGTCTCAGGCAGGAACGGAGCAAGCGCGACTGCGAGCGCGGTCAACCCGTCCACCAGGTTGTAGAGAACCCCGTCGAGTCGAGCCGCGTTCGTCTCGTCCTTCGCGAGCTGCCACGGCGCCTCGGCCGTGACGTACTGGTTGAGCGCGCGCACCCCGTCCCAGACTGCGTCGAGCGCGCCCGTCACGTCGAAGCGATCCATGCGTTCCGCAACGTCGTCGCCGAGAGCCGCCAGGTCGACAGGCGGCTCGGCCTCGCCGCGACGGAGGGTTCCGTCGCGGTACTGCGCGACCATCGCAGTCGTGCGCGAGAGCAGGTTGCCGAGGTCGTTGGCGAGCTCGTTGTCGTAGCGCTCGCGGATTCCCTCGATCGAAGCGCTGCCGTCCTGACCGAAGGAGATCGCCCGTGCCATCCAGTAACGCAGGGCGTCGGCGCCGTACACGTCGATGAGCTCGAGCGGATCGATCGCATTGCCGGCCGACTTAGAGATCTTGCGGTCATCGAGCAAGAGGAAGCCGTGCACGAAGAGCTGCCGCGGCGGCTCATAACCCGCAGAGAGGAGCATCGCGGGCCAGTAGACGCAGTGGAAGCGGAGGATGTCCTTCCCGAGCACGTGATGCGCGACCGGCCAATAGCGATCGCGGAGGTCCTCGCCCGGGCGCGCGTACGTAAGCGCGCTCACATAGTTGACGAGCGCGTCCGCCCAGACATACGCGACTTGGCTCTCGTCCCACGGGAGCGGGATCCCCCAGGGCTGGCCGGCACGCGAGATGCTGAAGTCCCGCAGGCCGCCCGCGATGAACGAGCGCGCCTCGTTGAAGCGGAAGTCGGGCAGAACGAGATCGGGGCGCTCGTCGTAGAGCGCGAGCAGCCGATCCTGGTATGCCGAGAGACGGAAGAAGTAGTTCTTCTCCTCGATCCACTCAGGCGGGACGAGGTGATCCGGACAAAGCCCGTCGGGCGTAAGTTCATCCTCAGTCTTGAATGCCTCGCAGCCCACGCAGTACAGGCCGGCGTAGACGTCCTCGTAGACGTCGCCGTTGTCGTAGATCCGCTGCAGGAACTCACGGACGAACTGCTTGTGCCCGTCGTCGCTCGTGCGGATGAAGAAGTCCACGTCAGCGTTCAGCCGCGGCGCGAGGTCCCGCCACGGAACAGCAATGCGATCGGCGTACTCCTGCGCCTCGAGTCCCTGCTCTTCAGCGACGCGCCAAACCTTTGTCGCATGCTCGTCAACCCCGGTCAGGAAGAAGGTGTCAGCGCCGCGCTGCCGTTGATGGCGGACGAGCATGTCGCCAACCGCGGTGGTGTAGGCATTCCCGAGCGTCGGCGTCGAGTTGACGTAATAGATCGGCGTGGTGAGGTAGAAGCGCACGCGACCATGATACGAGGGCAGGTGCGGCCCTCAGGCTGCGCGGCGGCGCTCGAGCGAAGGGGTCGGTAGGTGGAGAATCTGCGCGCCTGCGATCGGATTCGTGCGGGAACGGCGACCCGCAGCGGCGAATGCGGCCGCCAAGGCCACCAGTGCGGCCGCGCTGTTCAAGAGAAGTGCGAGCAGGTCGACGGACGACCCCTGTTGCTGCCGCTGCTCGGGCTGCACGACTTCTCCGGGCGGCTTCAACCTATGGCCGGCGTCGAGGCCGGTCGGCTCGCCGGGAGCCGCCACCTCGACGACCGGCCGCGGTGCTGCGGGCGTCGGCTCGCTGACGTGACGATGAGGCATCCGGGGATGATGCGGCACCCGCCCTTCGGTCCTGAGTGGCTGCGACACGCGCGGCCGATTGGACGAGCGCTGCGGTCGAGAGTTGGAGTGGGACGCCGGCGTACGTCCGCTCTTGTGCTGCGAGGCGTGAGCTCGAGTGGTCCGGGCGATCGGTGCCTGCGCGGTCGCCGCCGGCGTAGGCGCGGCCGACGCGGGTGCCGCTGTGCTCGCTGGCGCGGGCGCGGCCGAAGACGAGGACGCACTTCCGGCGCTGGGCTGAGTCGTAGTCGAGCCACTGTCACTCCCGCCCGTCTCCACGACCGGCGGCAGAAGGCCGAGCGGATCGATATAGCCGTTGGGATCCGCTGTGGTGCGTACCCCGAGGTGGACGTACGGCCCGTCCGTCTCAGGTGTGCCGCTCGGACCGATCGTGCCGACCTCGTCTCCCTCGGCCACGGAGGCGCCCTTGGTCACGACGATCGAGCCGAGATGAGTCAGCGTGACGGAATAGCCGTCCGCAGTCTCGATCGTGACCGATGCGCCGCTCGTCGGCACCGCGCCGGCGAAGCTCACCGTGCCGGCCTCCGGCGCGACCACGCTCTCGCCGCTAGCGTCGGCGCCGATGTCGATGCCGCGGTGCTGGCCGGAGGCGTACGGGTGCGCCGGGTCATAGGCGAACGGTTGCACCACCGGGCCCTGAACCGGCCAGCTCCAGGCGTGCGCGACGGGCGTCCAGACGAGGAAGACGAGCACCGGCAGGGCGAGTCTCCGGAGCTGTGTTGTCATAATTAGCAACAGGCTGCGCAGGTTAGCGACTCGGAGCTACGTTGTCAACTCTGCTTACAGAGATGCCTTATAGAGCCGGTTCCGCGAGATGCCTGCGAGCTTCGAGACGACCTCCGCGGCGCGCTTCCGTGGTACGCCAGCCTCGACGAGTTCGGCGACGGCCGCGAGAGCCCGCTCTTCGGCCTCGCCGTTTTCGGCCGACTCCGCTGCCCGGCCGAGGACGAGCGTGATCTCGCCCTTCGGCGGCGCATCGAATCGCTGCGCGAGCTCTCGGGCCGCCCCTCGCACGACCTCTTCGAACCGCTTCGTGAGCTCGCGGCAGACCGCGACCTCCCGCTCGGGATCTGCGCCTGCGAGCGAGCGCAACGTCGCCGGCAGCCGTTGCGGCGACTCGAATGCAACGGCCGGCCACGGCCAGCCCCGCAGCTCCTCCCACATCGCGGCAAGCCTCTTCTCCCCGCGCGGAAGAAAACCGAGAAAGCGGTACTGCTCGGCCACGAGCCCCGACGCGACGAGTGCCGTCTCGACGGCGGACGCCCCCGGCAACACCGTCACGTCCACCCCCGCGTCGAGGGCGGCGCGCACAAGCCGCGCACCTGGATCGGACACGCCGGGAAGCCCGGCGTCGGAGACGAGCGCGATTCGCTCGCCCGCCTCGAGTCGCGGCAGAAGCTCGGCCGTGCGCTGCGCCTCGTTGTGCTCGTGGCACGAGAGCAGGCGGACGGCGATGCCGTGCCGTTCGAGCAGGACGCGAGTATGGCGAGTGTCCTCACAGAGCACGACCTCTGCTGCGGTGAGCTCGGCAAGAACGCGTAGCGTCACGTCCTCGAGATTGCCGATCGGCGTCGCGCAGACCGCGAGCGGCATCAAGAGCTCGCTGCGTCCAGCGCCTCGAAGCCGACGAAGGCGGCGCCTATGAGGCCGGCTGCAGTGCCGAGCTCGGCCTTGGCGACACGCACCGCGCCGCGCATCGGCTCGAGCGCCTCGCGCCGCATCACCTCTTCGGCCGGGCCCCGGAGATGGTCGTACGCGGCGACGCCGAAACCGCCGCCCAGGATCACGAGCTGCGGCCCGAAGAGGTTGACGAACGAGCCGATTCCTGAGCCGAGGTAGCCGCCGACCTCGGCGAGCAGCTCCTGCGCCTTCGCGTCACCCTCGTTTGCCAGCCGCACGAGCCGACGCGCGTCCGCCGACGGCCCGAACGTCTCTCGCGCGGCTGCAGTCACGGCCGTGCCACTCACGTAGGTCTCCAGATGGCCGCGCCCGGTGCAGGCGCCCTGGCACGGCCTGCCGTCGTGGACGATCACGACATGGCCGAGCTCGGCGCCGGCCCCGTTCCGGCCGCGGAACGGGGCCGCGCCCGAGATGACTCCGCCGCCCACGCCGGTACCCAGCGTGAGCATGACGAGGTCGTCCTCCTCACGCCCCGCGCCCGCTCGCCACTCGCCGATCGAGGCCGCGTTCGCGTCGTTGTCGAGCCCGATGGGGATCCCGAACCGCTCGTGCATCCGGTCGCGGAGCGGCGCGTTTTCGAGCGGCACGTTGACACAGCGCACGACGACGCCGTGCACCTGGTCGATCGGCGACGGCACGCCGAAGCCGACCGCGCCAACAGACTCGCCCAGCAGCTCGGCAACGGCGGCCTCGAGCTCGGCAAGGACGTGCTCCTGGGAGTCCTGCGGGGTCGGGCGCTCATGACGGCGGACGATGCTCCCATCGCGGGCGACGACGCCGGCGAGGATCTTCGTGCCGCCGAGGTCGACCCCGATCGCGTGGCTCGCCTGCACTGCGGGTACCGTAACCCCCCGCATGGCCGCGTCCGGGGAGAAGCCGTATCGCGTCTATCGCGGCGGCCGCACCAAGGGGAAGGTGCCGCTCGCGCGGCACGAGCGCGCGGCCCGACGGGCCGTCCGCAGCGACGGACCAGGGCCCGGCAAGATCGTCGAGCGGCCCCCCCGCCGCCGCCGTCTCTGGCTCGGCTGGACGTGGCGGCGCTGGTCGCTCGTCACAGTCCTGCTCCTGGTCCTCTTCTTCGCGCTCTGGGGACTGGCCGGCTACCTCGCCGTCTCGAGCGGCGTCAGTGACGCCAACGCGCGGCTGCCCGAGAACGTGCGACCGACGCTCACCCCGGACAACGGGCTTCTCTTATCGAACTCGACGACGATCCTCTTGCTCGGCAGCGACCACGCGACCGGCAAGGGAAGCACCGGCCGCGGCACCGACCAGCACGCGGACTCGATCACGCTCCTCCACACCGATCCGGGCCACCACCGCCTCTACTACCTCTCGATCCCGCGCGACCTCCGCGTGAACATCCCGGGCTACGGCTACCAGAAGATCAACGCGGCGATGCAGTTCGGTGGGCCGAGGCTCGCCGTCCGGACGCTCGATGTCCTCCTGGGAAAGTCGTTGCCGGTCAACCACATCGTGATCGTCGACTTCAACCAGTTCGAGAAGCTCATCGACGCCATCGGCGGGATCACCGTCAACGTGCCGAAGAACATCCTCTCGAACCGCTTCGACTGCCCGTACTCGACGCAGTCGCGGTGCCTGCAGTGGAAGGGCTGGCGGTTCAACAAGGGCCCGACGCACATGAGCGGACACGAAGCGCTGATCTTCTCCCGGGTGCGCGAGAACCAGCTCGACCGGTCGTACACGGACTTCGACCGCCAGCACGACCAGCAGCTCGTCGAGCAGGCGACGTTGAGCAAGCTGTCGAGCCCGTCGAGGTTCTTCTCCCTTCCGTTCAACGGGAGCTCGCTGCTCAAGCCGATCGCGACGGATCTCTCGACCTGGGAACTCATGCAGCTGGCCTGGAACAAGTTCCGGTCCGGCAAGACGATCCACTGCCGGCTCGGCGGGACGTCCGAGACGATCGGCGGCGGCGACTACATCATCGGCAGCGCAGAGAACATCCGAGTGATCGACGAGGTGCTCGGGGAGTCGGCGCCGCAGCCGCCTCCCAAGGGACAGCCCTACGCGCCCGGCTGCATCGTCGGCTCGGCCGGCTACTAACTAGTCGCCGGAAGCGGCGGCCTTCTTCTCCGCCGGCTTCGAGTCGGGCTTGCCGCTGTCCCCGCCCGAGGATCCACCCTCGCCTTCCTTTTTGGCGGCTTTCCCCTTGCCGTAATCCGTCGTGTAGAAGCCGGAGCCCTTGTAGTGGATCGCGATCGGGTAGAGGACGAGCTCGACGGGGGACGCCTCACAGACGTCGCATTTCTCCGGCGGCGGAGCCGTCATCGCCTGGAAGCGCTCGAAGTGGTGCCCGTTGGGGCAGCGGTACTCGTAGATCGGCACGGCTGCGGACGGTACCAGCGCCGCAGGAGGCTCCTGCCCTAGCCGGGCGGCGTCTCGATCGGGACGGGCTCGGGCTCGAGCCTGGCCGGTGCGCGAACGCGACCACGGGCCGGCGCCAGTGCAGGCGCGAAGCGGGCGAAGGCTCCCACCACGGCGATTCCCCCGGTCAGCTCGTAGGCGGCCGAGTCGTTGACGAGCAGCGACGTCACGATGGCGACGCCGAACGCGAGAAGCACGTCGCGCGTCGACTGCTGCCGCGCAGCACGCCAGGCGAGCGCGAACGTCACCGCCAGCACGAACAACAGCGGGACCACCAGGTGCCACGCGTGCAGGGCGGGAACGTACGAGAGCGGAACCCTGCTCTCGAGCGACGCGAGCAGCCCACCGCCGCCGTGCGAGAACGCACTGCGCAGGTGATTCGGGCCTGGTTCGGACAGGCCCTGCGAGACGATCCAGAGAACCGCGACCGCCGCCGACGCGAGCATCCCGACGAAGCCGCCGAGGCCGAGGCGGAACAACCGCATCCCCAGCACCGCCAATGCGATGCCGAGCGCGATCGCACCACCACCGTCGGCGCCGAGCCGGTTGTCCGTCATCACGTAGAGGCCGAAGACGCCGAAGAGAACGAAGCCGACGAGCCCGAACCGCCGGCGCGCGAGGAACGCCCCCGCGAGAAGCGGTGCGAGCAGCAACGTCTCGACCTGGTTGCCGATCCCCCAGAAGCGCGAGTTCTGGGTGGGGCCGAACGGGTTCACCGCCTGCCACTCGGGTCGTGTGACCATGACGAACGCGTAGAGCGCCACGACTCCGCCGTAGAGCCCGAGGAGCGCCGACTCGCTGCGACAGAAGCGCGCGAGCGCGAGCGCCAGAAGCACGGTTCCAGCCGAGACGGCCGCGCACAGAAGCACCTCGTTCGAGACCTGGCCGATCCCGAGCCCGAGGTTGATCAGCAGCGCAGCCGGGATCGCCGTCACTGCTGCGCGCAACCCGAGCAGTGCGAGCAGGAGGAGGACGCCGGCGAGGATGAACAGGACCGGGAACTTGAGTCGATTGTTCGAGTCGATCGCGTTGCCGAGCCGCGACAGCTGCCCGACCGCGTGATTCGAGGGCGTCCAGGAGAGTGTCGTCGCGACGTGCCCTAGCGAAGTGGGCGCCACGTCGACGACGGAGACGAGGCCCGGGATGTGCGTCGTCGGCGACGTGAGCAGACCGTGGAAATTGCGGCCGATCACGGCGATGCGGTAGAGGCGGTCGTTCGAGGTCGGCGCGCCGCGCGGCGGCAGCTGGACGACGATGCACATGCGGCAGTTGGGGAAGACGCTGGCCTTCTGCGCGTCGATCAGCGGCTTGCCTTTCGGCACCCCGCCGAGCCGCGCACTTACCTCGGTGCCGCGAACCAGCTCGGCAAGCGCGCGGCGGCGATTCGTCGTGGGGCCGTAGCTCGGTCGCAGCAAGCCGACGGCGCCGCGCTCGGCGAGCGTCGCGAACGTCGCGTCGCTGATCCGGTCGAGGACGACGACCCGGAAGTTCTCTCCGGTCGGGTTCTGGCGCGCGGAGGCAGCCCCGGGCGCGGCGAGTGCGACGGCAACCGCCGCGAGAACCGCGAGCAGGGCAAGGAGGCGGGTCGGGCGGACCATCAGTTGCTCATTCTCACCGAAGACTGCTGGCAAACGATTGGTTCACCGTACGTGCTCCGCCCTGTGCTCCTCGAGCAGCTCCTCGAAGCAGGGCGCGCCCTCGAACGCGGCGAGGCCCGCGGGTCGTTCCAACCGCTGCTCGCTCCGGCGACGCAACTGACGCCGCCGCCGCGCAGCCGCGACCGCCGCCGAGGCGCCGACGAGGCCGCCCAGGAGGAAGTCCCTCGCTCTTCCGCCTCTTCTCTCCGCGTCCATGGGACGATTGTGCCTTGCGCATCGCGACGCTGGGTGACGTATTGCTCGACGTGGTGGTCCTCCTCTCGGAGCCGCTGGCCGCCGGCGCGGACGTGCGCGCCTCGAACCGGGCGGGAGCCGGGGGCCAGGCGGCCAACGTCGCCGCCTGGGCCGCGGAGCTCGGCGCTGAGGAGGCGCGGTGCATCGCGAAACGCGGCGACGATCCGGCGGGCGAGCTCGTCGCACGAGAGCTCGCGGCACACAGGGTCGAGCTCGTCGGCCCGCTGGCGTCAGGGCCGACCGGAGTCGTCGTCTCGATCGTCGGCGACGGCGACCGTGCGCTGGCCTCCGATCCGGGTGTCGCGCCCACCCTGGCGCCGGAGGAGCTCGACGCCGGCTGGGTCGCGTGCGATGTCCTCCACCTGTCCGGCTATGCGCTGCTTCGGGAGCCGATCGCAGCTGCAGCGCTCCTCGCGGGTCGGCTTGCGCGAGAGCAGGGTGCGCGCGTCTCGGTCGACGTCGCAGCGTGGACGGAGATCCGCAGCTATGGGCCGGTGCAGTTCCGCGAGCTGCTCGACGTGCTCGCGCCCGACATTCTCTTCGCGACCGAGGCGGAGTGGGAGCTGCTCGGCGGCGCGTACCTGACCGCGCCGGTCGGCGTGCTGAAGCGGGGCGCGCGCGGATGCACCGTGGTCACGGAGGACGCAACGCTCGGCTTCGCCGCGCTCGACTCCGAGGTCGTCGACCCGACCGGCGCCGGGGACGCGCTCGCCGCGGGCTTCCTCCTCGGAGGCTCGCTCGAGGAGGCCGCACGGCGTGGCCTCGAGGCGGCCGCCCGCTGCGTCGCGAAAGTAGGCTCGATGCCGTGAAGGTGCAGCCGATCACCGACGAGCAGGCGGCGGCGATCGCGGGCTGGCGGTACGAGTTCCCGTACGAGTGGTACGACACGTCGGCCGATCCGCGACGGATCGAGTTGTTCGCGAACCCGGCTCGGCGGACGCATCTCCGAGCGGTCGTCGACGACGACGGCGAGCTCGTCGGCTTCTTCAACTTCGTCCCCGAGGGGCCCGAGGTGCGGCTCGGCCTCGGCATGCGCCCTGACCTGACCGGCCGCGGCCTCGCCCAGCCGTTCATCACCGCCGGGCTCGAGTACGCGCGCCGCGAGTGGCGCCCGCGGACGTTTCGCCTCTGGGTTGCAAGCTGGAACGAGCGCGCGCTTCGTGCCTACCGGCGCGCGGGCTTCCACGAGGCGCGGCGCGGCGAGGAGAGCCGCTTCGTCGAGATGGAGCGGTCGGCGTGATCCGCCTCACCGACGAAGTGCGCGAGGCGCTCGCGAGCGGCGCGGCCGTCGTCGCGCTCGAGACCACGCTCGTCGCGCACGGGTTCCCACCGGGCGAAGGCGTCGAGGTCGGGCTCGAGTCGGAGCGGCAGGTGCGTGCGGTCGGTGCGGTCCCGGCGACCGTCGGCGTGCTGGATGGCGAAGTGCGCGTCGGCCTCGGCGAGAACGAGCTCGCTCGCTTCGCTCCCGATGCGCGTAAGGTCGGGCCGCGCGATCTCGCGGCCACCGTCGTCCAGAACGCGGTCGGCGCGACGACCGTGGGCGGAACGCTTGCCGTCGCGCGGGCTGCGGGCATCCGCGTTCTCGCCACAGGCGGAATCGGCGGTGTCCATCGCGGGTTCCCCCATCCCCCGGACGTCTCGGCCGACCTCGCGCAGCTCGCGCGCACGCCGGCGCTCGTGGTCTCGGCGGGCGTGAAGTCGCTTCTCGACGTGCCGGCGACGGCGGAGCTGCTCGAGTCGCTCGGCGTTCCGGTGCTCGGGTTCCGCGTCGACTCGCTGCCGCTCTTCTTCGCGGCGGCGGGCGGGCCGCCCGTCTCGGCCCGGGTCTCCTCGGCGGAGGAGGCGGCACGCGTGGCCGAGGCGCACTGGCGGCTCGGCGGCGCAGGCCTCCTGCTCGGCCGGCCGCCCGACGAGCCTCTCGACGACGTCGAGCCGCTGGTCGAGGAGGCGCTGGCGGCGGCCGCTGCAGACGGAGTGCGCGGCCAGGCGGTGACGCCGTATGTCCTCGCGCACCTACACCGCGAGAGCGGCGGTCGCACCGAGGCCGCGAACAAAGCGCTCGTGGCGCAGAACGCCCGTCTCGCGGGAGAGGTCGCCGGCGCGCTCTAGAGGTCCCGCCGCGAGAAAGCAAGCAGCGCGAGAGCGAGCGCGACCGCGAGGTACCCGACGGACCAGATCCGGATCCCCCAGCCGTGCACGTACGCGCCGCCGAACGGCCCGAGTTGGAGCAGGAAACCCGTGAGCCCGCTCGCGTTGCTCGAGATCAGCCGTAGCCCGTCCTGGTAGAGCGCCTCGAACGGGAGTGCCCAGGCCGCGACCTTCGATGCGTGCTGGATCGAGTGCGAGTTCAACGCGTGGCCGATCGTCCCGAGCAGCCCCGCGGTGAGCCCGGCTCCGAACAGCATGAAGACGGCGATCCCGTTCGCCGTCGAGGACAGGACGACGGAGCCGAGGATCGACAGGGCGATCACGATCACGACTCCACCCGCGAGCTCCAGTCCCGGCGCGACCTTCGAGGCCGGCGTCCAATGCCCGGTCATGTCGATGATCGTGAGCGCGATCCCGTACACGGCGAGCACGTAGACGATGCAGACGGCCGCCGCGCCGAGGAACCGGGAGAGCAAGAGCGTGCTGCGACCGACCGGGCGCACGACGAGCGGCTGCAGCAGGCCGCGTTCGGCGTCCCCGGTCACGACGCCAAGAGTGAGGAACACGGCGAGGACGACGCCGAGGAAGAGCGTCGCGAACATCGCGAGCCCGAGGAGAAAGGCGCCGGCGAAGGTGCGCGTGTCGACGTGGACACCCGCAGGCGGCGAGATCGTCGAAAGCCGCGTGAAGACGTAGTGGTTCGCGAGCCAGAAGAGGAACAGGAAGGCCGCCGTCAGCAGAACGACGACTGCGAACACCTTCCGGCGCACGGCTTCCCGGAATCCATAGCCGGCGATGGTGAGGACGGCGCTCACGAGACCTCGTCTCCGACCGCCTCGAGGTACGTGTCCTCGAGGGTGGAGGTCAGCACACGGACGCCGTAGACCTGCCTTCCGGCCGCGACCGCCTCGGCGACGAGTCGCGCCGCGTCCTCACGCGTGGCGCCCTCGACCGTATGGACGCCTTCGTCGGTCTCGAGCTCGACCCCGCGAGGCCGCGCGAGCTCGGCGGGCGAGCCGGCCGCGACCACCTCGCCGGCGCGGAGGATCGCCACGCGGTCGCAGACGAGCTCGATCTCCGAGAGGAGGTGCGAGTTGAGGAGGACGGAGGCGCCGCTCGCGCGGAGCTCCTCGAGCAGGACGCGCACGACGCGACGCCCGGCCGGGTCGAGAGCCGAGGTGGGCTCGTCGAGGACGAGGACGCGCGGCGAGCCGACGAGCGCCTGGGCGATCCCGAGCCGTTGCTGCATCCCCTTCGACATTCCGTCGACGCGGCGGTCGCGCGCATCGGCGAGCGCGACGATCTCCAGCAGCCGCTTGCGCTCGGCCGTGCCCCCCTCCGAGCGTGTGAGCCGTTGATGGAGCGTCAGGACCTCGTCGGCCGTGTACCAGCCCGGGAAACGAAAGAGCTCGGCGAGATAGCCGAGCTCCGCTCGCGCCGCGCGCGAGCCGGCGCGAGCGCCCGCGACCTCCGCGTGGCCACGCGTAGCGCGCACCAGCCCGACCGCGATCTTTACGAGCGTCGACTTGCCCGCGCCGTTGGGGCCGAGCAGCCCAACGAGCTCTCCCTCCTCCACGGCCAGATCGACGCCCTTGAGCGCCTCCACGGACCCGTAGCGCTTCTCGAGCGCGTGGACGGCTAGCGCATCCGGCACGCGCCGAGGGTAGTCACTACCCTCGTGCCATGCCGCGCGGTTACATGGAAGGCCCCGCCGCCGAGGAGGCCGAGCGCCGGGCGGAGGAAGCCGCACACGTCAAGGACGAGCCACCTGCTCCGGAGCTACAGGCTGCGGTGTACGGCTGCACGGAGGACGATCCGCAGCCGCACTTTCTCGGCTGGCTGGGCGAGGTCGACCCAGATGCGCTGTTCGAGACCGGCGCGGCCTGGGGCGTCACCGTCCGCCGCGTCGCGGTCGAGGACTAGCTACTGGATCGTCTGAACGAACTCGTCGATGCTGAGCGCGGGCAGCGTCTGGATCCGCGTCGAGCCGCGGGCGCCGAGGGCGACCGAGACCTTCGCGATCGTCGCCGTGTCGGGCGCCTCGACGACGTTCACGAAGTCGAACTCGCCGAGCGTCGCCCACTGGTGGAGCACCTTGGCTCCGAGCTCCTCGACGTCGCGATTGACCTCCTGGAGCCGGGCCGGGTTGCTCTGAAGCGTCTGCACGCCTTGCTGCGAGAGCCGTGAAAGCAGGATGAAGATGGGCATGGCCGCGACCTTACTCGACCCGCGCCGCTTGATCGACGTAGAGGTGGGCTGCGCCGATGAAGAGGAGCGGCGAGAGGACGAGGTCGGCGAGGATTCCGGCCACGGTCTGGCCCTGCCCTCCGAAGCCGTGGATGAGGATTAGGAGGAAGTAGCGACATACGAAGTAGACGAGTCCGACCGTGACGAGTCCGGCGATCGCGTGGACGAGATCTGCCCGCGCGAGCTGCCAGCCACGATGCAGAGCGGCTCCAACCCTTAGCCGCTCTGAGATGGCAGCCGGAACGGATAGCCCGAAGAGCGCGAACCAGACGAGTCCAGGGAGCAGATACAGACGCACCAAGATCGGGAACGGCACGAAGACGATAAGAGCGGCGACGAAAGCAGGCCACGTCCACAGTTCGTTGCGAACGAGGCTTGCCGCATGGACGTAAGCGGCGGATAGCAGCGGCGCAAACGCCCACAGGATCAACGTTTGGACATTGACGCTGCGGTGGAGGCTCGCAACGTCAACGGCGACAAGACTGAGCCCGAGCGGCAACACCTGCCAGAAATGCTCCCCGTAGAAGCGAATCGACTCGGCCACGAGCTGGCCGATCGTGCGCTCGGCGGGCGGCAACGCGACAGGACGCAGCTCGGCCATCGGCGCGGAGGGTATCGTCGCCCCATGGGCTGGGACGTCGTGCAGCGCGCCGACCTCGAGTGGGAGAAGCGGCCGGGACATGAGGGGCAGGAGCCCCGCCACGCGGCCACGCTGACCGAGGCCGCAAACATGACGGAGTCGCGCGCCCGCATGTGGCGCTATCCGGCGCACACCCGCGGTCGACGGCATCTCGATCCGGATCAGGAAGAAGTGTTCGTACCTCTGCGCGGCACGCTGACGATGCTGCTCGGCGAGCCGTGGGAGCGGGTGGACGTCGAACCGAGCGGAGTCGTCGTCGTCCACGCGGGCACGCCGCTCCAGATGCGGAACGAGAGCGACGAGGAGATCCTCGTCTTCGTCTACGGCGCGCCGACGCGCCACGGCAATGCCGAGTTTCTAGACGACGTCGAGTCGATCTAGCGCCGCGGCGAGCGCGGCGAACGCGTCGTCGAAACGCCAGCGCGTGCGGTCACCCTCGTCCGGCGAGTTCGAGATCGCGCGCAGCTCGATCGCCGGCACTCCCGCGAGGTCGCACGCGCGCAGCACGCCGAAGCCCTCCATCGCCTCGACGTCGAATCCCGTGCCCCCGCCGACCTTTCCGCAGGTCGCGATCGGGAGCACGTGCGCCTCGGGAAGCGCCACGCGCGCGCGTTCGAGCAGCGCCGCATTCGGACTGACGCGCTCGACCCGCGGCAGCGTCGACGCGGGGTCGATCACGTCGCAGTAGACCGCTTCGCTCCCGAGCACGAGCGCGGGAGGCTCGAGCGTCCGTGACCCTGCGATCCCGACATGGACCACCGCGTCCGTCCACCGCTCCGCGAGGACACGAGCGGTCTGGAGCGCCGCCTCGACGGGGCCGATCCCGCAGCAGAAAGTGTCGTGCCCGCCGAGGAGCGCGAGCTCGCGCTCGGTGGCGGCGACGACGAGCATCACGGAGCGGACCGTAGCTCGGGCAAGGCTCGCCGCGTGCGGCAGTGGGGGCCGGCACGGATCTACGCCGAGAGCTAGGCGGCCGCGGCGGCGGCCGCAGCTCCGACCTTCTCGAAGCGGATCTCGCCGTCCTGGGCGTCCACGCGGATCGTGTCGCCGTCGGCGAAATCGGCCTCGAGCAGACGTAGCGCGAGCGGGTTCTCGACGAGCCGCTGGATCGCTCGCTTGAGCGGTCGCGCGCCGTAGGCCGGATCCCAGCCGGCCTCCGCGAGCGCCTCCTTCGCCGCCCCGGACAGCTCGAGCTCGATCCGCCGCTCGGCGAGCCGCTCGCGCAACTTGCCGAGCTGCAGCTCGACGATCTCCGCGATCTGCTCCTTCGAGAGCGCCTTGAACTCGATCACCTCGTCTATGCGGTTCAGGAATTCGGGCCTGAAAACATCCCGCAGCGCGTCGGTCGAGCGAAGGTTCGAGGTCATGATCAGGACGGTGTTGCGGAAGTCGACCGTGCGGCCCTGGCCGTCGGTGAGGCGCCCGTCGTCGAGCACCTGCAGGAGGACGTCGAATACCTCGGCGTGGGCCTTCTCGATCTCGTCGAGGAGGATCACGCTGTACGGCCGCCGCCGCACCGCCTCGGTCAGCTGGCCGCCCTCGTCGTAGCCGATATAGCCGGGCGGGGCGCCGAGCAGGCGCGCAACCGTGTGCCGCTCCTGGTACTCGCTCATGTCGAGCCGGACGAGCGCGTGGTCGTCGTCGAACATGAACTCCGCGAGCGCCCGTGCGAGCTCCGTCTTCCCCACGCCCGTCGGGCCGAGGAAGATGAAGGAGCCAATCGGCCGGTTCGGGTCCTGCAGGCCGGTGCGAGCACGCCGCAGCGCGTTGGCGATCGCCTCGACCGCCTCGTCCTGGCCGATGACGCGCTGGTGCAACCGCTCCTCCATGTGGATCAGCTTCTCGGTCTCACCCTCGAGGAGCCGGTCGACCGGGATGCCAGTCCAGCGCGCCACGACGGCGGCGACGTCGTCCTCGTCGACCTCCTCCTTCACCATCGAGTCGGCTGCCTGCAGCGAGTCGCGCTCTTCGAGCTCCTTCTCGAGCGCGGGCAGCTCGCCGTACCGGATCTCCGCGACGCGCTGCAGGTTGCCCTCGCGCTCTGCCCGCTCGGCCTCCATCCGTAGCGCGTCGATCTGCTGGGTAATCACGCCGATCCGGTCGAGCGCCTCCTTCTCGCGCGCCCAGCGAGCGGCCAATCCGTCGCGGCGCTCCTTCGCCTCGGCTAGCTCGCCCTCGAGCGGCCCGCGCGCCTCTTCGGCCTCGCCGGCCATGGCCGCAAGCTCGATCTCGAGCTGCGTCACGCGCCGGTTCGCCTCGTCGAGCTCGACGGGCGACGACTCGATCTCCATCTTGAGCCGCGAGGCGGCCTCGTCGACGAGGTCGATCGCCTTGTCGGGGAGCTGCCGGTCGGAGATGTAGCGATCGGAGAGGAAGGCCGCGGCGACGAGCGCCGAATCGCGAATCCGCACCTTATGGTGCGCCTCGTAGCGCTCCTTCAGGCCGCGGAGGATCGCGATCGTGTCGGCGACGGACGGCTCGCCGACGAAGACCGGCTGGAAGCGCCGTTCGAGCGCGGCGTCCTTCTCGATGTGCTTGCGGTACTCGTCGAGCGTCGTCGCGCCGACGCAGCGGAGCTCGCCACGCGCGAGCATCGGCTTCAGCATGTTCGCCGCGTCGACCGCGCCCTCGGCCGCGCCGGCGCCGACGATCGTGTGGAGCTCGTCGATGAAGACGATGATCTCGCCCGCCGCGTTCTCGATCTCCTCGAGCACGGCCTTGAGGCGCTCCTCGAACTCGCCGCGATACTTCGAGCCGGCGAGCAGGCCGCCGATGTCGAGCGCCCAGACGCGCTTCCCCTTCAGCGACTCGGGAACGTCGCCGGCGACGATCCGCTGCGCGAGCCCTTCGACGATCGCGGTCTTGCCGACGCCGGGCTCGCCGATCAGGACCGGGTTGTTCTTCGTGCGGCGGGAGAGCACCTGGATCACGCGGCGGATCTCCTCGTCGCGGCCGATGACCGGGTCGAGCTTGCCGCTCTCGGCGGCCTCGGTCAGGTCGCGGCCGAACTTCGAGAGCGCCTGGTACGTGCCCTCCGGGTCGGAGGACGTGACGCGCCGCCCTCCCGTCACCTCGGCGATCTTCGCGAGCAGCTCGTCGCGCGGGATGACGTCGAGCGAGAGCAAGAGGTGCTGCGCGGCGACGTAGTCGTCCTCCATCCGCTTCGCCTCGTCGAAAGCGCGGTCGAGCACCTTCGACAGCGCGGCGGAGAGGCCCGGCTGCTGCTGCGAGCCTTCGATGCGCGGCTTCTGCGCCAGGGTCGCCTCGGCCTGCGCGCGCAGCGCGTCCGCATCGGGAACGAGCTCGCGCGGCAGCTCCTGATCGAGAAGCGCGAGGAGCAGATGCTCGGGATAGAGCTCCGGGTTGCCGCTCCGGCGCGCCAGCTCCTGCGCGGTTGCGACCGCCTCCTGCGCCTTGATCGTGAGCCTGTTGAAATCCATCTAGTTCCTCTGCCTTTCCGGAAGCCGCTCGTCGCGCACGAGCACGAGATCGCGGCGGTACTGCCTGTGGACGTTCTGCACCTCGGTGCGGAGCTCTCGCTGCAGGCGCTCGACGTGCGCGTGCGCCTTGCGCAACTCGTCCTCCAGTCGCAGCACGAGCTCGACGCCGGCGAGGTTGAGGCCGAGCTCGGAGGTGAGCCGCTGGACGATCCGCAACCGCTCGACGTCGGCCTCGGAGTAGATCCGCGTGCCGCCCGGCGTGCGGTGCGGCCGCACGAGACCCTTCGTCTCGTACATGCGCAGCGTCTGCGGGTGCATGCCGACGAGGTCGGCCGCGACCGAGATCATGTAGATCGGACGCTCGGAGGTCTCCATCAGGCGTGCCTCCGGCTGCGGCGGTAGAGGATGACGCCGGCCACGAGTGCCACAACGAGAGCGATACCGACCCAGCCGCCGATGCGGAGCGCCGTGCTGACGCCGTTCCACGCGAAGAGCCAGAAGAAGAGCTTGCCGAGGCCGCCGATGGCGCCCGCCTTCGCAGCGACCGCGCCGCCGCCGGCGACCGCGCCACCTGCGGTCTTCAGACCGAGCTTGCGACTCTTCTCCTCCGCGGACTCGGGCTCTGGCGCCTCCCGTGCGCCCTCCTTGAGCAGCTCGTCGTGGTTCGACATTCAGCCGACGCCCTTCTGGAGCTCTTCGAGTAGCTCGCGCTCCTTCTTGTTCACGCGCTTCGGCACCTGGATGCGCACGCGCGCGAGCACGTCACCCTTGCCCGAGCCGCTGAGCTTCGGCGCGCCGCGGCCCTTGATCCGCAGGAGCTTCCCGTCCTCGGAACCGGCCGGAATCTTGAGCGATACCGTGCCCTCCGGCGTCGGAACGTCGACCTTGCCGCCGAGCGCGGCCATCGGGAAGGAGACCGGCACCTGGACGATCAGGTCGTCGCCGCGGCGCTCGTACGTCGCCGACGTCTCGACCCGTGTGACGACGATCAGGTCGCCGTTCGGGCCGCCATGCTGGCCGGCCTCGCCCTTGCCCTTGAGCCGGATCTTCGTACCGTCCTTGACGCCCGGCTTGATCTTCACAGTGA
Source organism: Gaiellaceae bacterium (assembly GCA_045805965.1). Lineage (GTDB taxonomy): Bacteria > Actinomycetota > Thermoleophilia > Gaiellales > Gaiellaceae > Palsa-739. Next base: position 90,032 of record JBJMKF010000016.1, on the reverse strand, counting down.
ACGTGCGCCGCCGCCGTTCGCGGCCGGAGCCGTGGCATTTCGCACACGGCTTCTCGATCACGGTGCCGTTGCCGCGGCAGCGAGGGCACGGCTGCGAAAGGGCGAACAGGCCCTGCGACTCCGAGATCACGCCGCGGCCGTTGCATTCCGGGCAGATGACCGGAGCAGTGCCGGGCTCGGCGCCGGTGCCGCCGCACTGCGAGCAGGCGACGGTCAGCTCGACGGGCACCTTGGCCTCGGCGCCGCGAAGCGAGTCCTCGAACGAGAGACGCACCTCGGTCTCGACGTCGGCGCCGCGGACGGGCTGCGTCCGGGCGCGACCGCGGGCGCCACGCGCGGCACCGCCGAAGTTGCCGAAGATGCCGCCGAGGATGTCGCCGAGGTCACCGAGATCGCCGAAGTCGACGTTGACACCGCCAGGGCCGGGGGCGCCACGGCCGTTCGTCGAGCCGAACCGGTCGTACGCCTTCCGCTTCTCGGGATCGGACAGGACGTCGTACGCGGTCTGCACCTGCTTGAAGCGCTCCTCCGCGGCCTTGTCGCCCTGGTTCGTGTCGGGGTGGTACTGCCGGGCAAGCTTGCGGTACGCCTTCTTGATCTCGTCGGCGGACGAGGCCTTCTTCACGCCGAGCGTCTCGTAGAGCGTCTCAGGCATCGCCGCCCGTCGTTTCCTCCGGCGCCGCCGCCGCGACGACGACACGGGCCGGACGCACGACGCGGTCACCGAGCTTGTAGCCCTTCTGGACGACGTCGATCACCGAGCCCTCCTCCGCCTCGGACGGCTGGGAGAGCAAAGCCTCGTGCACGTGCGGGTCGAACGTGCCCTCCGTGGCGATCGGCTGCACGCCGTGACGTTCGAGTAGCCCCGCGAGGGAGCGGTGGACGAGCTCCACGCCTTCCTCGAGTTGCGCCTCCTCGTGCTGCTCGGCCGCGCTCAGCGCGCGCTCGAGGTCGTCGAGAATCGGGAGAAGCTCGGCGATCAGCCGCTCGTTCGCGAGCGCGACGTACTCCTGCCGCTCGCGCGCCGCCCGCTTCTTGTAGTTCTCGAAGTCAGCGGCGAGCCTGAGGAGACGGTCGTCCTCGACGGCGGCGTCGTTCGACGCTTCACCGTCCGGTGCCTGGCTCGGCTCTTCCGTGCCAGGCACCCGACTTTCGTCCTGCGCCTCGTCCTGCTGAAGGTGCTCCTCACTCACGAGGTGGGCGCCTCCTCGTCGACGACCTCGTACTCGCCCTCCTCGACGACCTCGTCGTCGGAGGCGGACTCGCCGTTGCCGCCGCTCGCGGACGCCGCCTGCGCCTGCGCAGTCGCCTCGGCGTAGACCGCCTCGGCGAGCTTGTGCGAGGCCTCCTGCAACGCCTCCATCTTGGCGCGGATCTCGCCGAGGTCGTCGCTCTCGAGCGCCTGCCGCAGCTCCATGACCCGGCCCTCGATCGTCGAGGCGTCGGACTCGTCGAGCTTGTCGCGGTGCTCGGAGAGCGACCGCTCGGTCTGGTACGCGAGCGTCTCGGCGAGGTTCTTCGTGTCCGCCGCCTCGCGCAGCCGGTGCGCCTCGTCGGCGTGCGACTCCGCGTTGCGGATCATCTCCTGGACCTCGTCCTCGGAGAGCCCGGAGCCGCCCTGGATCTGGATCTGCTGGACGTTCCCGGTGCCCATGTCCTTCGCGGACACGTTGATGATCCCGTTCGCGTCGATGTCGAAGGTGACCTCGATCTGCGGCATGCCGCGCGGCGCCGGCGGGATCCCGACGAGCTGGAACTTGCCGAGCGTCTTGTTGTACGCGGCCATCTCCGACTCGCCCTGCAGGACGTGCACCTCGACCGAGGGCTGGTTGTCCTCCGCGGTCGTGTAGACCTGCGACTTCTTCGTGGGGATGGTCGTGTTGCGCTCGATCAGCGCGTTCATCACGCCGCCCTTCGTCTCGATGCCGAGGGAGAGCGGAGTGACGTCGAGCAGGAGGATGTCCTTGACCTCTCCTTTGAGCACGCCGGCCTGGAGCGCTGCGCCGACCGCGACGACCTCGTCTGGGTTGACGCCCTTGTGCGGCTCCTTGCCGATCAGCCCCTTGACCTTCTCCTGCACCGCCGGCATGCGGGTCATGCCGCCGACGAGAACGACGTGGTCGATCTTCGAAGAGTCGAGGCCGGCGTCGGAGAGCGCCTGCTTCGTCGGACCAACCGTGCGCTCGAGCAGGTCGGCCGTGATCTCCTCGAGCTTCGCCCGCGTGAGCTGCAGGTCGAGGTGCTTCGGGCCCTCGGCGGTCGCCGTGATGAACGGGAGGTTGATCTGTGTCGTCATCGTCGACGACAGCTCGATCTTCGCCTTCTCCGCAGCCTCGTAGAGGCGCTGCAGCGCCATCTTGTCCTGCGTCAGGTCGATGCCCTGGTCCTTCTTGAACTCCGCGGCCATCCAGTCGACGACCGACTTGTCGAAGTTGTCGCCGCCGAGGTGGTTGTCACCCGCAGTCGACTTGACCTCGAAGACGCCCTCGCCGAGCTCGAGCACCGACACGTCGAACGTGCCGCCGCCTAGGTCGAACACGAGGATCGTCTGGTCGGAGCCCTCCTTGTCGAGCCCATACGCGAGTGCGGCCGCGGTCGGCTCGTTGATGATGCGCAGCACGTTGAGGCCGGCGATCTTGCCGGCGTCCTTCGTCGCCTCGCGCTGCGCATTGTTGAAGTAGGCGGGGACGGTGATCACGGCGTCCGTCACGGTCTCGCCGAGATACGCCTCCGCGTCCTGCTTGAGTTTCTGGAGGATCATCGCGCTGATCTCAGGCGGGGCGTACTCCTTGCTCTCCGCCTTCACGCGGACGTCGCCGTTCGGGCCCTGGACGACCTCGTACGGGACGATAGTCATCTCCTCCGTGACCTCGTCGAACTTGCGCCCCATGAAGCGCTTGATCGAGAAGATCGTGTTCTGCGGGTTCGTGACCTGCTGCCGCCGGGCCGGAGCGCCGACGAGCCGCTGGCCGTCCTTCGTGAACGCGACGACGGAGGGCGTCGTGCGACCCCCCTCGGCGTTCGGGATGACGGCCGGCTCGCCGCCCTCGAGCACGGCCATGCACGAGTTCGTCGTGCCCAGGTCGATGCCGATGGTCTTCGCCATGCTGTCTTCTTCCTCCTCGTTGAGAAAACCTTAGCCCGGTTATAGCAGATATGGCTTCGTGACTTGTCGAGCAAGCACGCCGACCGGTGGCAGCCACCGATACAAGACCGTCAAGGGCGCGTCGCAGCCCGGTTGGTTCTACTTACGAAATGGAGCTCGCGGCTGTGGATGAGATGTCACGATCCCGTGCAGTGCCTGCCACCGGCCTCAGCATGTTGCGCCTCGACGCGCTCAGCGCGTCGCGCCGATGAGCGCGCCACCCGCCACGATCAGCGCCGCGCCGAAGACGAGCCTCTTCCCCACGAGCTCCGACCCGCGGAGAAAGACCACTGAGAGCGCGACCCCGGCTAGTGACTCGATCGCGACGAGCGGGGCCACGACCGTGACGCGACCGCGGTAGTACGCCTCGAAAAGCGCGATGTACGACGCGCCGAAGAGAAGGCCGGCCGGCACGAAGGCGAGCCAACGGCGCGACACCCGTCGACGCGCCCAGACCGCAGCCACGAGCATCCCTCCGACGAGCGCCGTCGCCCCCGCGACCGCCGGGGGCACCGGCGTCTTGCCCACTGCGAAGTGGCGCACGAGGTTGTCCCGGATCGCGAACAGCGCCGCACCAACGAATGCATAGAGCAGGCCGAGCCGGTTGAGGTGCGCGGGGCGGTCGCGCTCACGGGCGAGCTCAACGCCTCCTGCGACGACGAGCACAGCGCCCGCGAGGAGCGGCGCTCGGGCCGGCTCGCCGAGGAAGATGAGCGCAATCGTGACCGAGACGAGCGGCGCCGCGCCGAAGACCATCGAGACCCGAGATGCACCCGACTCGCGGATGCCGACGGTGACGAAGATCTGCGCCAGCCCAGGCGAGAGCAGCCCTGCGAGGACGAACGGCCACGCGGAGCCCAGGTGCAACCCTCGCGTGGGCGCCTCGGCGACGACCGCGACCGCCGTCACGGCGAGACCGACCGAGAGGGTGGCGATCGTTCCGAGCGCGACGTCGGGGTCCCGGTCGAGCCCCATGCGCAACGCGACGCTCATAGCCCCGAACAGCAGCGCAGAGAGCAGCCCGAGCCCGACGGCGGCTATGCGGCCTCCAGCGCATGCTCCGGCGTCGGCCTGCCGCGGGCGAAGAGCGGCACGAATACGTGCGCAAGCGGGCCGATCGCGAGCGCGTACAGCACAGTCCCCACGCCGACCGTGCCGCCGAGGAGCCAACCGGAGGCGAGCACGATCACCTCGATCCCGGTGCGGACGACGCGGATCGAATGCCCGCGCGCGGCGAGCCCTGTCATCAGGCCGTCACGCGGGCCCGGCCCGAGCCCGGCGCCGATGTACGCGCCCGTCGCGACGCCGTTCAGGAACACGCCGCAGACGAGGCAGGCGATGCGGGCCGCCATCGCATGTGGCGCGTGGACGTGGCCGAGCACGAGATCCATCGTCGCGCCGACGAGAACGACGTTGCTCACCGTCCCGATCCCCGGCCGCTGCCAGAGCGGGATCCAGAGCAGCAGCACGACGACGCCGACGAGGATCGCCCACGTCCCGATCGCGAGGCCGAACGTCTTGGAGAGCCCCTGGTGGAAGACGTCCCACGGATCGAGCCCGAGGCCCGCCAGCACGAGCAGTGACGAGCTGGCGCCGTAGAGGAGAAGACCGCCGTAGAGCTGGACGAGACGCAACCGCATTCCCCGAACGTACACTCGCGCGATGCCTGCGGAGACGACGCTCGCCGCCCAGCTCGCCGAGGACGCCGCCGAGCGCTTCCTTCGCTACGTCCGCATCGATACGCAGTCCGACGAGGACTCGGAGACGTACCCGAGCACGGAGAAGCAGCTCGACCTGCTTCGGCTGCTGCGCGACGAGCTCGAGGACGTGGGGCTCGTCGACGCGGCGATCGACCGGCATGGCTATGTGACTGCGACCCTGCCGGCCACTGTCGACGAGGACGTCCCTACCATCGCCCTGTTCGCCCACGCCGACACGGCTCGCGAGGTGACCGGCGCCAACGTCTCGCCACAACATGTGCAGTACGACGGCGGCGAGATCCCGCTCGGCACCTCTGGACAGTCGATCCGGCCCGAGCAATCGCCGGAGCTCGCGAACCACCTCGGACACGAGCTGATCACGACCGACGGCACGACGCTCCTCGGGGCCGACGACAAGGCAGGCGTCGCCGAGATCATGGCCGCGGTGGCCTATCTCGCCGCGCGGCCCGAAATCCCGCACGGAACCGTCAAGATCGCCTTCAACCCCGACGAGGAAGTCGGCCGCGGCGTCATCCATTTCCCGGTCGAGACCTTCGGTGCGGCAGCCGCCTACACGGTCGACGGCTCCACGGCCGGCGAGTTGCAGTCGGAGACCTTCTCCGCCGCGCAGGTGCGCATGCGCATCCATGGCCGCTCGATCCATCCCGGCTGGGCCAAGGGTGAGCTCGTGAACGCGATCAAGGTTGCCAACGAGATCCTCTCTCGGCTGCCGCAGGACAGGCTTTCGCCCGAGACGAGCGCGGGACGCGAGGGATACGTCCACCCTGCGCTTGTCGAGGGCGACTCCACCGAGGTCGAGCTGCGCTTCATCGCCCGCGATTTCGAGAACGACCGCCTTGCCGAGCATGTCGCCTTCCTGCGTGCTCTCGCGGAGGAGGTCGGCGCTGCCGAACCTCGCTGCTCGATCGAGGTCGAGGATCGCATCCAGTACCTCAACACGAGAGATGGGCTCGCGCGGTATCCGGAGATCGTGGCCAACCTCGAGGAGGCGATTCGCCGCGTCGGACTCGAGCCGAGGCAAACGGCGATCCGCGGTGGAACCGACGGCTCCGCGCTGACCGAGATGGGTCTGCCCACGGCGAACGTCTTCACGGGCGGCCACGACGCACACAGCGAGCGCGAGTGGATCTGCATCGAGGACATGGGCCTGGCCGCCGCGACGCTCGTCGAGCTCGCACGGGTGTGGGCCGGGCAGTAACGCGCATACTGAGGGCATGGAACCGCTCCTCGACCGGCTCGGGCGCCCGCTCGAGACGCTGCGAATCTCGATCACCGACCGGTGCAACTTCCGCTGCGTCTACTGCATGCCGAAGGAGGTCTTCGGCCGCGACTACGCGTTCCTCGAGCGCCGCGAGCTGCTCACGCTCGAGGAGCTCGCGCGCGTCGTCGGCATCTTCGCCGGCCTCGGCGTCCGCACGGTGCGCATCACAGGCGGCGAGCCCCTGGTTCGCCGCAACGTCGAGCACCTCGTCGACCTGCTCGCTGCAATCGAAACGCGGGAAGGCAATCGGCTCGAGCTCGCGCTGACGACCAACGGCTCGCTCCTCACTCAAAAGGCCGAGGCTCTTGCCGCAGCCGGCTTGAACCGCGTCACAGTCAGCCTCGACTCCCTCGACGACGGGGCCTTCCGCGCGATGAACGACGTCGACTTCCCGGTGCAGCGCGTGCTCGAGGGAATCGACGCAGCCGCGTCGGCCGGGCTGCCCGTGAAGGTCAACGCGGTCGTCAAGCGAGGCGCGAACGACGGCGATGTCCTCGCCCTCGCGGAGCACTTCCGCGGCAGCGGGCACGGGCTGCGCTTCATCGAGTACATGGATGTTGGCTCGAGCAACGGGTGGCGACTCGAAGACGTCGTCAGCGCAGACGAGATCGTGCGGCGCATCTCGGAGCGCTGGCCACTCGAACCAGTCGCACTTGAGCGCCCGGACGCGACCGCGCGCCGCTGGCGCTACGCCGACGGCGCCGGCGAGATCGGCGTCGTCGCGTCGGTCACGCAACCGTTCTGCGGCGCCTGCTCCCGTGCGCGGCTCTCGGCAGAAGGACGGCTCTACACCTGCCTCTTCGCAGCCCGCGGCCACGATCTCCGCGCGCCGCTGCGCCTCGGTGCGTCCGACGAGGAGGTCGCCGAGCAGCTCCGCGCGATCTGGACCCGCCGCACCGACCGTTACTCCGAGCTGCGAACCGCGGAGACGGCGTCGGTGCCGAAGGTCGAGATGTCGTACATCGGCGGATAGTCACCGTGGCCTTCCTGTAACCCCAAGGATTAGAGTTGCTCCATGGAGCGAGTCGCGGCGCTGGGACGTCGTGTGTTGCCGCGCGGTTGGCGGCACTTCGGAATCCAACTCGTCATCTGGTTCGGGTTCTACTTCTCGTACCTCGGGGTCAGGCACCTCACGTACGCAACCCCGGGCAAGGCTCTCGGGAACGGGCTGCGCGTGATCTCGCTCGAGCAACGGATGACGCATCACCTCTTCGAGCTGACCGTGGAGCGCGTCGCCGACTCCTCCTCTCTGCTCATAACCGCTGCGGCGTGGACATACTGGAACTCGGAGTTCACCGTGATCGGCCTGGCACTGCTCTGGGTCTACCTCCGCCGGCACGAAGGCTTCAGCCGCTTCCGGAACACGATTCTGCTCGCCAACCTCATCGGGCTCCTCGGCTTCGCTCTGATGCCGACCGCACCGCCCTGGATGTTCCCGCACATGGGATTCGTCGACGGCGTCAATCATTCGAGCGCGCTTCTGAAGACGCTGGGCAATCCGTACGCGGCGATGCCGAGCCTGCATGCGGCGGACGCGCTCATCGTTGGCTGGTTCCTCGTGTCCACCTCGAGGACGGTCTGGGCGAAGACGCTCTGGGCGCTCTGGCCTCTCTGGGTCTGGTTCTGCGTCGTCGCGACCGCGAACCACTACCTCCTCGACGTCGTCGCGGGGATCGGCGTCGCAGTCACCGCGCTGCTCGCTACAGCGTGGTCGCCACGGCTTCTCGAGCGTGTTCGCGGGCTTGGCCCCGCTATCGCAAACCTGCTATAGTCGACATAGCAGGAATGCTATGTTGGAGATGAACGCGACCCCCAGGCTCCGCCGCGTCAAGCATGGCTACACGAGTGGAGCGCGCTCCCTCGCAAGCCGCTCGGTCACGAGCCTCGCCCGCACCGGCGTCACGCCGAACGTCCTCACGGCCACCGGCGTCTCGCTTTGCCTGGCGGCTGCGATCCTCGTTCCGTTCGAGGATCACGGAACGCTCCTCTTCTTCTGGCTGGCCGCCGGCACTTTCGTGGTCGGCTCGCTGCTCGACATCCTCGACGGCGCCCTCGCTCGCGTTGGCGGCAAGACCACCCCGTTCGGGGCGTTCATCGACTCCACGACAGACCGGGTCGGAGAGGGCGCGATGCTCGCCGCGATCGCGCTCGTCTTCTCGCGACACGGGAAGGACTGGGCGGTCGTGCTCGCGGTCGTGGCAGTCGTCGGTTCCTTCCTTGTTTCCTATACCCGCGCCCGCGCAGAGGCACTTGGATTGCGCGGCGACGTCGGCCTGGGCTCGCGCGCGGAGCGCGTCGTGCTCATCACCGCCGGTCTCATCTTCGCGCCATGGGGCGGCCTGCCCTGGGCGATCGTCGCGCTGGCGGCGACCGCCTGGCTCACGGTCGTCCAGCGCATCCTGCACGTCCGCAAGCAACTTTCTGGAGGAACCAGTGGCAGCAACGAACGGTAGGGCAAGGCTCGACGACGGCAAGGTCCGCGTCGCGATCATCGGCGTCGGGAACTGCGCGAACTCGCTGCTCCAGGGCGTCGAGTACTACAAGGACGCGCCCGACGACCAGTTCGTGCCGGGCCTCATGCACGTCAACCTCGGCGGCTACCACGTCCGGGACGTGGAGTTCACCGCCGCCTTCGACGTCGTCAAAGGCAAGGTCGGCGAGGATCTCGCCGAAGCGATGTGGGCGCATCCGAACGACACGATCAAGTTCGCCGATGTGCCGCAGACCGGCGTCAAGGTCTCGCGCGGCATGACGCACGACGGCCTCGGCAAGTACCTGTCTCAGGTCGTCGAAAAGGCGCACGGTAAGACGGACGACGTGGTTGGGATCCTCAAGGAGACGAAGACCGATGTCGTCGTCAACTACCTCCCGGTGGGCTCCGAGGCGGCGACCAAGTGGTACGCCGAGCAGATCCTCGAGGCCGGCTGCGCGATGGTGAACTGCATGCCGGTCTTCATCGCCCGCGAGGACTACTGGGGCAAGCGGTTCACGGAGAAGGGCTTGCCGATCATCGGCGACGACATCAAGTCGCAGGTCGGCGCCACGATCACGCACCGTGTGCTGACCTCGCTCTTCCGCGAGCGCGGCGTGCATCTCGACAAGACGATGCAGCTCAACGTCGGCGGCAACTCCGACTTCCTCAACATGCTCGAGCGGGAGCGCCTCGAGTCGAAGAAGATCTCGAAAACGAACGCCGTTACGTCGATGCTCGACTACGACCTCGGCCCCGGGAACGTCCATGTCGGCCCCTCCGACTACGTGCCGTGGCTGACCGACCGCAAGTGGGCTTACATCCGAATGGAGGGCTCGTCGTTCGGCGACGTCCCGCTCAACGTCGAGCTCAAGCTCGAGGTCTGGGACTCACCCAACTCGGCCGGAATCGTGATCGACGCTGTCCGCCTCTCGAAGCTCGCGCTCAACAATGGCGTCTCGGGCGCGCTCATCGGCCCGAGCTCGTACCTCATGAAGTCGCCGCCGAAGCAGATCGTCGACGACGAGGCGTACGAGCTGACCGAGGAGTTCATCCGCGAGAACGCACGCGTCGCCGCGAAGCACGAGGCTCCGGCAGAGGTCTAAGAGCCGATGGTCACGCGGGCGGTGGCGGCGGGGAGGTTGCTGACACCGCTCGCGGTCCTCGTCCCGATCCTGGCGACGGTAACCGGCGCTTGCCTGCGCCGTCGGTCTGCTCGTCTTCCGCACGCCGGGAATCTGCGAGACCTAGCGTGACCGACGAACTGGCGCTCCTGCCGGCGCGCTCGCTCGGCCTCGCCGAGTACGCGGCGCTCTTCAACGCTGCGTACGAGGGCTACCTCATTCCGTTTCACATCGACGAGGACACCGTCGCGGCGATGCGCGAGGCGTTCGATCTCGATGCCGACGCCTCGCGAATCGCCTTCCGCGACGGGGAGGCTGTGGGGCTCGGCAATCTCGGTATTCGTGGGGAGGACGCCTGGATCGGCGGCGTCGGGGTGGTTACCACCGCGCGCCGGACGGGTGTGGGCGAGACGCTCATGCGCGCGCTGCACGAGCAGGCGCGGGAGCGCTGCATCCGGCGCGTGTGGCTCGAGGTGATCGTCGAGAACACCGGTGCCTTCGCGCTCTACGAGAAACTCGGCTACCGGACTCTTCGCGACGTCGAGGTCTGGTCGCTCTCCGCCGCAGAAGACGGCGAGCCGGCGGCGCGTGAAGTCCCGGCCGCAGAAGCTCACGAGAAGGTCCGCGAGCGGCGAACGGAGCGTGAGCCGTGGCAGCGCGCCGACGCGAGCCTCGCCCACTACGACGACGCGCGCGGGCTCGTCACTGACGGGGGCGCGGCCGTCTACCGACAGCCCGGCGAGAACCTCCAAGTCGTCCAGATCGCCGGCGACGCGGCGCCACTGCTTCGTGGGCTTCGAAGCCTCGGACCGGTCAGCATCCTCAATCTGCCCGACGACGACCCGGCCGCGACGGCATTTCGCTCGCTCGGCGCGACGGTCGTCGTTCGTCAGCACGAGATGTTGCTCGAGCTCGAGGAGCACTAGACTCGATCAGCGTGCGGATCGCGCTCGTCACGCCGTTCGCCTGGTCGCAGCCGCACGACGTCAACGAGCACGTGGACGGGCTTGCGCGTGAGCTGCGCACCCGCAAGCACGAAGTCACCGTGCTGGCTCCCTCGAACCGCGCGCGCGACCTCGCGGCCGGGCGGCGCGCCCTATTGGGAACCTTCGACGACCAGGAGCTGATCGCCCTCGGCCCAGCCGTGCCGATCTCGCGCCGCAGCCGAATGGGCGTCCCGGTCGGAGTCCGGGCGAGCCTTTCGCTGGCTCTCGCCCGGGGTCGGTTCGACGTCGTGCACGGATTCGAGCCGGGCCTGCCCAGCCTGTCGTATCTGGCTCTCCGCGACTCGGCGGCGCTGACGGCTGCGACGTTCTTCTCGCACGAACGCCTCGGCTATCCCCCGGGGCGCGCGCAGCGCGAGCGCCTACTGGGCCGCGTCGACGCACTGCTCGCGACGAACGAGGAAGTCGCCGAAGCCGCCGCGACCCGCTTTCCCGGCCGCTACGAGCTCGTGCCGCACGGGATCGATCCCGAGCTGTTCGCCCCTGCCACGAAGAAGAAGCTCGTAGTAATGGAGTGGCGACAGACCGAGAGGCCGCTCCTGCGGGCCCTCGTGCGCGAGCTCGCGCAACAGCCCGGTTGGGAGCTCGTGCTGCTGCGGATCCGCACGCCCGCCTCCCGGCCTGCAGTCTCCCCGCGGCTCAGAGGACGGATGCGAGTCCGCACCGCCCGCACCGGCAGCACCCGCGCGGAACTGCTCCCTTCCGCCGCGATTTTCGTTCCCTCCGTCGACGGGCTACCGCGCCTGATCGCCGAGGCGCAGACTGCCGGCGCCGCGATCGCCGCTCCGCCGGGGCGCGACGCGCAGCCTGAGCTCGCCGCCGCCGAGACGGCGCGGATGATCGAGGACGAGGACTTCCGTGCCCGGCGGGCGGCCGAAGGACTCACGGCGGCTGGGTCGCAGACGGTCGGATCCCTCGCCGACCACGTCGAAGAGGTGTACGAGCGGCTCGCCTCGCGGCGGCGTGCCCCGGCCTCCCGCCGACCGCTCGAGGAGCGCGACTGGGTGATCGCCGACCTCCACCTGCACACGAGCTGGTCGCACGACTGCTCGATCGACGTCGACGAGCTGCTCGACCACGCCGAGGCACAGGGGCTCGGCGCGATCGCGGTCACCGACCACAACGTTTTCGGCGGCGCGCTCGAGGCAGTGGAACGCGCTCGCAGCCGCCGCGTCGTCGTCATTCCGGGCGAGGAGGTGAAGACGGCCGACCAAGGAGAGGTGATCGGGCTCTTCCTGCGGGAAGAGATCCCGCGAGGCATGTCCTTCGGCGAGACCATTGCCGCCATCCGCGCGCAGGGCGGCCTCGTCTACCTCCCGCACCCGTTCGACCGCTTGCACGCGATCCCTGAGCCGGCCACGCTGCACCGCCATCTGGCGGAGATCGACGTGCTCGAGGTCTACAACGCCCGGCTCCTCTTCGAGGCGTACAACGAGGAAGCGCTTCGCTTCGCCCGCAAGTACAACCTCACGCCGGGCGCCGGATCAGACGCCCACGTACTCGCCGGGGTCGGCACGGGCGCCGTCCGGATGCGCCGTTTCAGCGGCCCCGAGGAGTTCCTCGTCTCACTTCACGACGCCGAGGTGCTCCGTCGCCCGAAGTCGCTCGTCTATCTCCAGGGTCTCAAGTGGGTCGCCCAGGCCAAGGAGCGGGTGCGCTAACGAGCAGCGGGCAGGAACCGGCGCACGAATCAACATCTCCGGCCCCTCCAAGCGCAGCTCGAACTGGCGCCTCAGCCGCGACCCCTCGCCGAGCCGATCGAACGAGCACGGCCGGATCTTCCGGCCGGACGGGCCAAGGAACGGGTGCGCTGATCCCGAACCTTTCTCCCGGGGCAATCTGTGACCGTGGCGAACGACGAGATCTACGAGAAATACCTGCAAAAGGCGATCACCGAGAGCAACGCTCTCGGTGACGAGCTTGCGCAAGCCGCGGGCGGGGCGCGGGTTCCCGTGCTCGGCTCGGGCCATCCGCTGGCGGACGTCTTCCTCCTCAAGTACGCGCCGCAGTCATCGGAGCTGCAGGAGGGCGTCGCCTTCTACGGTCGCGCCGGCAACGCGCTCCTCAAGTCCCTGCAGCGCCTGCACGTCGACCCGATGGCGATCTACGGGACGAACTGCCTCAAGTTCGCCGGAGGCGACGAGGAGGAGTCGCAGCCGTACCTCCTGCGCGAGCTGCACATCGTGCAGCCGAAGCTCGTGGTCGCGATGGGCCCGTCCGCGCTCGACTTCCTCAACGCGGCACGCTTCCCGCTCTCGCGCGAGTTGAAGCCGGCCGAGGGCGAGCTCCAGGAGTACACGCCGACGATCCAGGGGCTCGTCACGCCCGACATCGACTCCTCGCTCGACGAGCAGCCGGCGAAGACGGCGTTCTGGAACGCCTTCAAGGTGCTCGGCGAATGGTGGAGCGAGACGCCTCCGTACTGAGCCGCGTCGGCGCCTTCGTCGTGCTCGCCGCGGCGGTCGTGACGTGGGATGCCGTCGCGCCCCACGTCGACGAGCTCTCGCTCTGGCCGACGGTCGCGGTCATCGCGGCGGGAGTGATGCCCGCGACGCTGGGTCTGATCCTCCTCGCACTGCCGCTCTGGTCACGCCGCTGGATCATCGTCGTCGGGGCCGCGTTCGGCGTCGCCGCCGTCGTGAGCTGGGAGCTGAACTCGCACCTCGCCTCGAACTTCGCGAAGCTCGGCGCCTACACCTGCGCCGGCTGGGCGTTCCTCTGGCTGTTCGAGGCGCTCAGCTGGGTGATCATCGTCGCCGCGATCATCCCCTTCGTCGACGCGATCTCGGTCGCCGCCGGGCCGACGAAGGCCATCGTCAACCATCACTTCGAGGTCTACTCGGCCGTCGCGGTCGCCTTCCTCGCACCCGGCGGCCTGGCCGCAGACCTCGGGCCACCGGACATTCTCTTCTTCGCCCTCTTCCTCGCTGCGACGGTGCGGTGGAGGCTTCGGCCTTTGTGGACGTGGCTTGCGATGACGGGGATGTATTCGCTGACTCTCGTGATCGCCAACCTCACAGACGTCAACGGCCTGCCCGCGCTGCCCTTCCTCTCCTTCGGCTTCCTCCTCGCGAACGCCGACCTCCTCTGGCGACGGTTCAGGCAGGCACGCTGACGCGCTCGAGCAGCGCGACGCACTCGACGTGCGGCGTGTGCGGGAACATGTCCACCGGCGTCACGTGCCGCAGGTCGTAACCGTAGTCCTCGCGAAGGGCCTTCACGTCTCCGGCGAGCGTGGTCGGGTTGCACGAGACGTAGACGAGCCGCGGAGCGCCGATGCGCCCGAGCCGTCGTAGTGCCCTGCCTGCAAGGCCCGCACGCGGCGGGTCGACGACGACGACGTCCGGCGGGCCCGAGCGCTCGAGCAGCTCCTCGACGACCTCGCCGACATTGCCCGCGAAGAAGGCGGCGTTCGTGATCCCGTTGAGCTCGGCACTCTCGAGCGCGCAGGCGACCGACTCCTCGGAGACCTCGATCCCCCAGACCGTCAAGGCGTCGTGCGCGAGCGAGAGCCCGATGGTGCCGATCCCGCAGTACAGATCCCAGACCGTCTCCTCGCCGCTGAGCTGGGCCGCGTCGCGTGCGAGGGCGTACAGCCGCTCGGCCATAGCCGTATTCGTCTGGAGGAACGCGTTCGGACGCACGCGAAAACGCAGGCCGCAAAGCTCCTCCTCGACCCACCCCTCTCCCCAGAGCAGCCGGGTGGGGAGATTCGTCACCTCGGCGGGCGTGTCGTTGATCGACCAGTGGATCGAGCGCACCTCCGGGAAGCGGCGGAGAACGTCGACGAGATAGCCGGTCTCGAACCGCTCGCCCGGCGCGGTCACGAGCTGGACGAGCGCCTGCCCTGTGTTGCGGCCCTGCCGGACGACGAGGTGGCGGAGGTAGCCGCTGCCGTCGGCCTGCGAGTACGGCTCGAGCGCCTCCTCGCGCGCCCAGTCGCGGACGGCACTGCGAATCGCGTTCCCGAGCTCGTCAGTGAGCCAGCAGCGCTCGATCTCGAGCACCTCGTCCCAGCGGCCGGCCCGGTGGAAGCCGAGCGCGGGGCCGTCCGGCGTCGTGGTAAATGAGTACTCGAGCTTGTTGCGGTAGTGGAAGATCTCCGGTTCGCACGGGAGGATCCGCTCGAGCGGCGGCTCGGCGATACCCGCCAAGCGCTGTAGCGCGTCGCGCACCTGCATTTGCTTCTGCTCGAGCTGCGCCTCGTACGCGAGATCCTGGAAGCGGCACCCGCCGCACGCGGGGAAGTGTGCGCACGGTGCTTCGACCCGCTCTGGCCCCGGCCGCAGCACCTCGGTTGCGAGCGCCTCGGCATGGCTGCGCTTGACCTTCGTGACCCGCGCCCGGACACGGTCGCCGGGCAAGCCTCGCCGCACGAAGACGACGAAGCCGTCGAGCCGCGCCACGCCGTTGCCGCCGTACGCGAGCGAGTCGACGTCGAGCTCGAGCTCCTCTCCCTTCGTGACGGGCGCGGCCATGCGCGCACCGTAGCGTCAGGAGGGTTTGGTGAACCCTCCTACAGCGTCGTCACGTAGATCTTGCGGTCGCGCGGCCCGTCGAACTCGCAGAAGAAGACGCCCTGGTATGTGCCGAGCGCGAGGCTCCCTTCACGAAGCGGGATGAGCACCTGCGGGCTCGAGGCGAGCGAGGCGCGGGCATGGGACGGCGCGTTCGGCCCGTCTTGGTCGTCGTGCCGCCACTCCCAGTCGTCGCCGACTACGCGCTGGAAGGCGTTCTCGAGGTCGGTCACGAGCTCGGGGTCGATACGCTCGTTGATCGCCACGCCGGCCGTCGTGTGCGGGACGTAGACGAGCGCTGCCGACGCGCCGTTCGTCCCGCCGAGCGCGTCGCGAACGAGATCGGTGATCTCGATCAGTTGCGTCTTCCGATCGGTCTTGAGGGAAATCTCCCGCACGGGTCTATCCTACGAACCCGCATGGCGGAGCCGCTCGAACAAGGTGAGATCGAGGCGCTCAGCGCGGACGGCGACCGCTTCCATGCGGAGCTCGGCGAGGAGACATACCTCCACTTCGCGGGCCTCAAGGAGACGTACGATCTCGCGCCGATCTACGAGCGCCACGAGCGCCTGACGGAACTCGGCACAGCCCTTGCCCTCGGCGCCTCGGTCGACGGCGACCACCGCAGACGAGAGCTCTGGAAGTTCTCGTGCGAGGGGTATCTCGGCAACTTCGTGAGCGAGGAGGCGGAGCGCATCGCCGAGCTGGAGGCGACTCTCACGGCGAGCGTCGACGGCGATGAGATCCCGTTCCGGATGCTCAAACCGCGGCTCGGAAACGAAGAGAACCGCGACGTCCGGGCACGGGTCGAGGCGGCCAGAAACGAGCTCACGGAGGAGCACCTGAATGCCCTCGAGCTGCAAGCCGCGCGGATCGTCCAGCGCGAGACGCGTCGACTCGGCGCCGCGAACTACGCAGACCTGTACCGCAGCTTTGGCTTTCCCCTCGATGACCTCGCGGAGCAGTGCCGCCACCTGCTTGCCGAGACGGAGGACCTGTGGGAGGAGGCAGGCGACCGCTTCTTCCGGTCGCGCGTCGGGATCGGCCTGGGCGAGATCGCCCGCTGGGACCTTGGGCGGGCATGGCGCGGCGCCGACTGGGACGCGGCCTTTCCCGCCGAAGCCATGGCCCCGGCCCTCGAGGTAACGCTCGCCGAGCTCGGAGTCGATCTCTACGGCCAGAAGAACATCGAGCTCGACCTCGAGGAGCGGCCGAACAAGGATCCCCGCGCGTTCTGCGCGCCGATCGAGGTGCCGGGCAGGGTCGTACTGGTGATGAAGCCGCAGGGCGGCCCTGCCGACTGGCGGACGCTCTTCCACGAGGCCGGCCACACCGAGCATTTCGCGCACACGTCCGCTTCCCTCTCTCCGGAGGAGCGACGGCTCGGCGACAACGCCGTCACCGAGGGGTGGGCGATGCTGCTCGAGCATCTGACCATCGATCCGGTCTGGCTCGAGCGGCGCCTCGACTTCCCGCGCCCGTACGAATTCGCGGCAGAAGGCGCGACAGAGCTCCTCTGGCTCGTCCGGCGCTACTGCGCCAAGCTGTTGTACGAGCTCGAGTTCCACACCGCGGACGACCTGACCGAGCTGCGCCCACGCTACGTCGAGCTGCTCATGGGCGCGACGAAGGTCGAGCCCGCAGCGGTCGACTACCTCGGCGACATCGACGACGGGTTCTACGCCTCGCAGTACCTCCGCGCGTGGGCGTTCGAAGCGCAGCTGCGCACCTACCTGCGCGAGCGCTTCGGCAACGCGTGGTTCTCGAAGCGCGAGGCCGGCTCGCTGCTGCGCGAGCTCTGGGCCGAGGGCCAGAAGCCGACCGCGGACGAGCTGCTCCGCGAGGTCACCGGCGAGGCACTCGAGCTGGGGGCCGTCGCGGATCGGATCCGCGAGTCGCTCGCCGCGGTCTAGATGCTCCCGCTAAAGGACAACGTCCCGACACGGACGGTGCCGTTCGTGACGATCGGGCTGATCGTCGTGAACTTCCTCGTCTGGTTCTGGGAGCTGAGCCATCCCGGCGTCGACGTGCACGTCTTCCGCGACGGCTTCTATCCGTGCGCGCTCCACGGACCTTGCCATCTGCCGACAGGCTTCCACCACCTGCCGTGGTACGAGGGCGTCTTCACCGGCATGTTCATGCACGCCAGCTGGGAGCACATCCTCGGCAACATGCTCTTCTTCTGGATCTTCGGCAACAACGTCGAGGACGCGCTCGGGCACGTCGGCTTCCTTGCCTGGTACCTCGTCGCTGGCATCGCGGCGATGGCGGTGCAGAGCTTCGTTACGCTGGAGTTCGCCGGGGTCGGTGCGGCGAGCGTCCCGAACATCGGTGCGAGTGGCGCGATCGCCGGCGTCCTCGGCGCCTACTTCGTGCTTCTCCCGCGCGCCCGCGTGCTCACGGTGATCGTCTTCGGGATCATCCTCATCCGCGAGATCCCGGCGGTGTGGTTCCTCGGCATCTGGATCGGTCTGCAGCTGTGGTCGGGCGGGCTCACGTTCCTGCAGCCGCAGTCCGGCGGCGGCACCGCGTTCTTCGCGCACATCGGGGGGTTCGCGTTCGGGCTCGCGACCGGTCTCGTCCTGCTCGCCGCCCGCGGTCGGCCGAGAGTGCCGCCGAGCCGCCCGGCGTGGTGACGTACTTCCGCTAACGCTGAGGATTCACCTGGAATGCGATGGGCATGCGAGCCGTTGAAATCGGCATGCGAACCCTTGATGAGATCCACGAGCGGATCGAGCGCCTGAGCGAAGAGCGCACCGAGCTCTGGCACAGGCTCTCTGACCAGCACGACCCGGAGGTCCGGGCGGAGATCCACGAGATCGACGCGCAGCTCGACCTCCTCTGGGACGAGCACCGAGCTGTCCGCGCCCGTCTGCGCTTCGGCGATCGCGAGAAGATCGTCGCGCGCGCGCGGGTCGAGGAACGGCTCGAGCGCGCGGCCTGAGCCGAATCGACCTCTACACTGAAGCTCTCTCGGGGCGTTAGCTCAGCTGGGAGAGCGCCGGCTTTGCAAGCCGGAGGTCACCGGTTCGATCCCGGTACGCTCCACCTGAAAACCCGCCGCTGAAGGCGGGTTTTACATTCGGGGCCCTTAGTAACCCGGCCCTGGCGGCCCGGACTCTTCATCCTCGATCACACGGCGACCCGGATAACCGCGGCGCGTCGGATAGGCGCCGTAACCCGGGCCCTGGTCGACGTATGTCCTCCGGCGTAGGTAGCCAGGCCCCCACGACGACCAGAGCATCAGGTCGGCGATGAAGCCGAGGAAGCCGACCACGACCAGGATCCAGCCGACGCTGTTCACGTCGACCGGGTGCGGGTTTGTCGGATGCACCGCGAGCGCGAGGATGAAGCCGACTGCGATGAGGATGATGCTGACTATGAAACCCATGGCCGGCTCCATCCCCGAGTTCACAAAATTGAACCCCTAGACGTCTCGGGCGAGGAACAGACCTCCTTCCATTTCGCCCTTCTGCACAAAGCCCAGACGCTGGGCTAACAGAAGCGAGCGGGAGTTCTCAGGTCGGATGAGGAGCGTTGCGACGGTGTGCTCCGTGTTGCGGCTCAGGTGCTGGAGCAGGAGCTCGACGGCACGCGATGCATAGCCCTTCCCCCGCGCACTGGGGAACAGGTAGTAGCCGACGTTCACCTCGCCGGGCTCGAGCCAGTCGTGCTCGAGGTCGTAGTCGACCCACCCGATCAGCTCGTCACGGACCCAGACACAGGCTGTGGGATTCGGCTCTTCGGCTCCTGGGCCGAGCCACCTGAAGAACTCCTCGTCCCTCCCCGCAACGAGCAATTGCGCGTCACCGGGGCGCGGCGGCTGCAGCGTGACCACGCCGTCGCTTGCGACTTGCAACTCGGGTTCTGCCACCGGCGTCATGATGTATGACCGTTGATGGTTGCGACCAGCCGGTTTGAAAGCGACACTTCGTCTTGGTGAACGACGCGTTGGACATGAGGGGCCGCTACGAGCAAGCGCTCGCGGAGGTCGAGGACATGAAGCGGCGGCTGCGCGAGCACGCACAGAATGTCGCGGCGCGCGAGAAGGAGCTCGAGGAGCTTCGGCTCGAGGTCGCCGGCCGGCAGGGTCGCCGGCGCGCTTCTGCTCCGGCTCCCGCGCCGTCGGGGCCCGACCGCTCGGGCGAGCTCGCCAAGAAGATTGCAGAGGCCGAGAAGCGCGAACGCGAGGCAGTGCAGGAGCTCGCGCTCGCGAAGGCCGAGCGGGAGCGGCTCGACGAGCGCGAGCAGTCGATCCGGAAAGTCGAACGGGAGCTCGCCGGGCTGCGCGTCAAGCTGCAGGAGGAACGAGCGCGGGTGGCGAGCGGCGGCCTGAACGAGCCCGAACCGTCCGAGCCGGATAGCGAGCCGCCGCCTCCGACGCCGTTGCCGCAGCCGCCGAGCGAGCCCGATCTCGAGCCGGCCGCGGGCGCGAAGCCTCGCAGCCGAAGCACGAAGGCCTCCTAGCGGGTCAGGAAACGCTGCCAGGGCAGCGGCCCGCAGCCGCGCTGGTATCGTCGATTCGCTCGTCGCCCGGGCTGGGGGCCCGCTGCGAGGGCCGTTTTGTCATGTCTACGTACATGAATGCCGTCGACCCGCCCGACCTCGGCCTGCTGCCGACCTTCCGCAGGCTGCTTCGCCTCTGGCGCGAGCAGTGGCATCTGGGCGTGTTCGCGCTCAGCTGCTCGCTTGCGTACACGCTGATCTCGACGACGATCCCGATCCTCACCCAGCGAGCGATCGACCACGCGATCGTCCCCCATCACGAGTCGCGGCTCTGGCCGTACCTCGCCGCGATCGTCGGCCTGGCGGCCGTGCGCTGGGTCATCAACTTCAACCGCCGTTTCGCGACCGCGCGGATCGGCGTGCGGATCGAGGCGCGGATGCGCGAGCTCCTCTATCAGGCGTATCTCCGCTACCCGCGCGCGTTCTACGACCGGCACGCCACCGGCCAGGTGCTGTCGCGCGCCACGAACGACCTCTACCCCATCCGTTACTTCATCGGCTGGGGGCTCGTGCAGGGGATCCAGAGCGTGATGATGATCATCGCCGTCGGGATCGTCCTCGCGCTGGTCGACCCACAGCTGACCCTCTACGCGGCCGTCTCCTTGCCGCCGATTGGGTATATCGCCAATCGTTTCGGGCATCGCGTCTCGCCGATCTCGCGCGAGGTTCAGGCGCGTAAGGGAGACGTGACGGAGTCGGCGGACGAGGCCGTCGTCGGGATCGAGATGGTGCAGGCCTTCGGCCGCGAGAACGACATGCGCGAGCGCTTCGGCGACAGAGCCGAGGGAGTCCGCTCCGCAGCGCTCCGCCAGGCCGGCGTCGAGGCGCAGCACGTGCCGGGCCTCTATTACCTGCCGGCCCTTTCGATCGCCGCCGTCGTCTTCTTCGGCGGCCGTGCCGTCATCGACCACGACATCACCATCGGCCAGTTCGTCCTCTTCGAGACGCTTCTCCTCCAGCTCGTCTGGCCGCTCGAGGCGATCGGCTGGATCCTCGACCTCGCGCAGCGGGCGCTCGCCTCCGCAGGCCGCAGCTTCGGCTGGCTCGAAGGCATCCAGCCGCTCCCCGAGCCGGTGACCCCGCAGCACCTGCCTTCTGGCCCGCTCGGCGTCCAATTCGAGGGTGTCAGCTTCGCGTACGGCGGCGAGGTGGACGTCCTGCGCGAGCTGGACCTCAGCATCGAGCCGGGCGAGATCGTGGCTGTCTGTGGCTCGACCGGCTCTGGCAAGACATCCCTCCTCAACCTCCTGCCGCGGTTCTACGACCCGACCGGTGGGCGCGTTCTCGTCGGAGGCGTCGACACACGCGACCTGCCGATCGCCGAACTCCGGCGAGACGTCGCGCTCGTCACGCAACGCCCGGTGCTCTTCTCGGTGCCGCTGCGCGAGAACCTCACCGCGGGCCGCGAAGAGGCCGACTGGGACGAGGTGCTCGCGGCGTGCGAAGCGGCCGGCGTCGACGCGTTCGGGCCGAAACTCCCCGATGGCTACGACACGCTGATCGGCGAGCGGGGCGTCAATCTCTCGGGCGGCCAGCGGCAGCGCGTGGCGCTCGCGCGCGCGCTCGTCACGGGCGCGCGGGTCGTCGTGCTCGACGACCCTCTTTCCGCAGTCGACACGCTGACCGAGCGGCGGCTGGTCTCCCGGCTCAGGCCTGCGCTCTCCGGCCGCACCGTCCTCGTCGCGACCCAACGCCTGTCGACGGTCGCGCTTGCGGACCGCGCGGTGGTGCTGTCGGACGGGCGGATCGTCGAGACGGGAACGCCAGCCGACCTGCTGCGCGCAGGCGGGGCGTTCGCGACGCTCTTCGGGGACGAGGTGGTGGCCGCGTGAAACGCCTCTGGAGGTACATGGAGGGCCGCAAGCTCGCGGCCGCGGTGATGGTCCTCGTCGGAGCGGGCAACGCTGCGGCGCAGACCGGTGGCTGGCTGCTCGTCCGCAACGCGATCGACGAGGGGATCGTCGTCCGCAACAAGCACGGGGTAATCGTCGGTAACGAGCACCACCTGACGATCGTCGTCGCTATCTACCTCGGGGTCGCCGCGGTGGGCTGGCTGCTGCAGGCGTGGCTCATCCGCGGTCTTGCGAGGATCGGGCAGGCGGTCGTGATCGGTCTGCGGCGCAACCTCTTCGATCACCTGACCGGACTCTCGCTCCGCTACTTCTCTCAGCAGAAAGCGGGTTGGATCATCGCGCGCCTGACGAGCGACGTCGACGCCGTCTCGGACGTTCTGTCGCAGGGGATGCCGACCCTCGTCTCCAACGTCACCCTCCTGCCGGCGGCAGTCACGGCGCTCCTCATCGCCGACTGGCGCCTCGGGCTCGTCTCGTTCGCCGTCCTGCCGCCGGCGCTCATCCTCTCGCGCTGGTTCCAACGCACCTCACATGCGGCGAACGTCGAGCAGCGCAACCGGATCGCTGCCGTCACGGCCCAGATCGCGGAGTCGGTGGCGGGGATGGCGGTGGTGCAGGCGTTCAATCGCGAGCGCCGCTTCCAGGACGAGTTCGACGCGCTGAACGAGGCGAACCGCGCCCAGTCGACGTACGTGCAGAAGATCTTTTCGAGCTTCTTCCCCTCGATCGAGTTCCTCGGCGTGCTCGCGATGGGGACGGTCGTCTATGTCGGCTCGCACCTCTACGAGCACGACACGCTCACGATCGGGACGCTGATCACGGCGATCTACCTCCTGCAACTCGTCTTCCAGCCACTGCAGGAGTTGTCTGACGTCTACGGCCAGCTGCAGTCGGCCGGCGCGGCGATGGTGAAGATTGCGAGCATCCTCGACGAGGAGTCGGAGATCCGCGAACGGCCGGGAGCGGAGCCGCTACCGCGTCTCGACGGCGATCTCGAGATCGACTCGGTCGTGTTCGCGTACGGCAAGGACCCTGTGCTGCACGGGATCTCGTTCCACATGGCGCCGGGTAGCTGCTTCGCGCTCGTCGGCGAGTCGGGCCACGGGAAGTCGACGCTCGCACGGCTGATCGGCCGCCACTACGACCCCGACCAGGGGGCCGTGCGCGTGGACGGGCACAACCTGCGCGACGTCGAGCTCCGTTCGTACCGGCGCCAGCTGGGCGTCGTGTTGCAGGATCCGTTCCTCTTCAGCGGCACGATCGCCTCGAACATCCGGTTCGCAAAGCCGGATGCGTCGGACGAGGAGGTCGAGGCTGCAGCCGCCGCTGTGGGCGTCGATCGCGTGGCGGCGCGGCTCTCCGGAGGCCTGGATCACGAAGTCCGCGAGGGCGGCGCAGGCCTCTCGGCCGGCGAGCGCCAGCTCATCTCGATCGCGCGGGCGCTGCTGGCCGACCCACGCATCCTCGTTCTCGACGAGGCGACCTCGAACATCGACCGACCCACCGAGGTGCTCATCGAGCAGGCGCTCGACCGGCTCCTGAAAGGTCGCACCTCGATCATCATCGCCCACCGCCTCTCCACCGTTCGGCGTGCCGACGAGATCCTCGTGGTCGAGAACGGCAACATCTCGCAGCGGGGCAGCGAGCGCGAGCTACTCGCCGTCGACGGACCGTTCCGGCGCCTCGCGCACACGCTCGAGGGCGGAGAGCCGGAACTGGCTGCGGCGGGCTAGGCGGCTTCCGGCGGATCGGGAGTGCCCAGTTCGAGCTCCTCTGCCGGCAGTTCGAGAACGCGTAGCGCGACCTCGACCACGTCGGGATCGAACTGGCTTCCCGACGATTCGGCGAGCCTCCGCACAGCTTCGCGATGGCTGAGGCGGCGCCGGTACGGCCGGTCGGTCGTCATCGCGTGGTACGCGTCGCAGACGAAGATGATCCGCGACTCGAGCGGGATCTCGTCGCCGGCGACGCCGTCGGGGTAGCCGCAGCCGTCCCAGCGTTCGTGGCAATGGCGGACGATCGGCCGCACGGCCTGGAGCCGGTCGATCGGGGCGATGATCCGCTCACCGAGTTCCGGATGCGTCTGCACGATCGTCCGCTCCGCCGCCGTGAGCCGCCCCGGCTTCGAGAGCACGTCGCTCGGGATGCCGATCTTGCCGATGTCGTGCAACAGGGCGCCGAGCTCGAGGCGCTTGAGCGCACGATCGTCGAGGCCGAGCTCCTGACCCACGCGCAGCGAGAGATCCTTGATCCAGCGGGCGTGAGTGGACGTGTACTCGTCGTTCGCCTCGAGAGCGTTGGCGAGAGCCTCGACCGTGGAGACGAACGTCCGCTCGAGGCCTTCGTAGCTCGAGGCGTTCGCAATCGCGAGCTTCGCCTGCTGTGCGAGACCGCCGAGCAGTCGTAGCTCGCGCTCCCCGAAGTCTTCCCGCTCGACGAGCGCAACGAGGCAGCCGGCCCGGCCGTCGACGACGAACGGCGCCACCGCGTAGCGACCGCCGGGGACGGGCGCTTCTCCGATCAACGGCTCGTAGTCCCGCGGCTCGGCGATGTAGGGGTCCCGGTCGACGTCGAGAGCCTCGAGCGGCAGCGGCCGCGCGGCAAGCTCCGCAACCATCTCCGAGGGATGGCCGTGCTCCGCGCGCAGGCAGAGACTGCCGTCGGTCGCGAAGTAGAAGGATGTGTGGCGGCTGCCGAGGATCTCCCCCGAGAGCTCGGTGACGCGGCCGGCGATGTCCTCGAGGTCGACGAGAGTCGCCAGCTCGCGGCCGAACTGGAGCAGCGACGTCGCGCTCTCGGCCTCGCGCCGCGCCGACTCGTACAAGCTCGCGTTCTCGACGGCGACGGCCGCGTGTCCTGCGAGGACCTCGAGCAGCCGAACGTCGTCCTCGTCGAACTGGTTCAGGCCGAGCTTCGAGACGACGACCACGCCCACGACGCGCGACCCGTAACGGAGCGGCACCGCCAGAAGCGACTCCTCGATCGGATCGGTGCCCTCGATCTGCCGGCCGAACTCGCAGTTCGCGGCGTCCGCGACCACGATCGACTCGCCGAGCTCGGCGCACCGGCCGGTGATGCCCTCGCCGACGTGGATCCGGAGGAGGTCTAGGGATAGAGACGCTGTGCTGGAGCTGAGCTCTCCGAGAAATGCAACGGGGAGCAGCTCGTCTCCGTCGGCGACGAAGACGCGGCAGTTGTGATAATCGACCAGCGAGCGGAGCTCGGCCGCGATCGCGTCGCCGATCTCCCGGACGTCGTTCAGACGGTTGAGCTTCCCGCTCAGACTCTGCAACATCTTGAGGTGTGCGATGGAGCGGACGTCGCGCTCGATGCCCGGCGCATCGGGCCGGCGCGTCGCATCATCGGCGTAGAGAACGACCTGGTTCTTTCCCTGCGCCTTCGCAGTCATCATCGCCGCCTCCGCGCACGCCGCGAGCTCGCGCGGGTTCATGGCGTGCTCGGGTCCCAAGGCGAGCCCGATCGAGACGGTCATCTGCCCGATACCGGGAAACTCGACCGCAACCAGACGCTTCTGCACCCGCTCGGCCACGCGGACGGCGTCCTCGCCGTTGCAGTCCTCCATGACGACGGCAAACTCCTCGCCGCCGAGTCGGCAGATGCCGTCCTCCGGGCGGACGATCGCGCGCAGCGCCTCGGCGAGGAAGCGGAGAAGCTCGTCGCCGACCGCATGCCCATGGACGTCGTTGACCTGCTTGAAGTCGTCGATGTCGAGCATGAGCACGGCGAGCGGCGCGCGCGTGCGGCTCGACTCCTGCAGCGACTGAAGCAGTCGCTCGTAGAAGACGCTGTGGTTGAAGAGGCCGGTGAGCGAGTCGGTCCGGGCCTGATGCTCGAGACGCGCGCGAACCTCGGCGTTGTCGAGCGCCAGGGCGGCCGCGTCGCCGAACCGCTTCGCGATCTCGAACTCCATCTCGCTGAAGGCGACCGCGTCGCCTTCACGGTAGATGTTGAGCGCGCCCTTGATCTGGCCACGCGCGATGAGCGGGACGCAGATCAGTGCCTCCGGCTCGAGCGGCGTACCGGGCACGGTGCGCACGCGCGGGTCCAGATGCGCCTGGTTCGAGAGCACCGCCTCGCGGTTCCTGGCGGCCCAGCCGGTGATTCCCTCGTCGAAGCTGATCGTCGTGCTCATGATCTCGTCGGCGTACACGTCGCGGACGAGGACCGGCTTCAGCACGCGCTTCGCTTCATCGGCCTCGTAGATCGTCAGCGTGTCGAGCGGGATCAGGTCGCCGACGGCGTCCGCGATGCGGACGAGGAGCGCGTCAAGGCTCTGCTCGGCGAGGACCTCGTGGAAGACGTCGGCGAGGCGTCGGTAGGACTCGACCAGCGTGGGATCGCCAGGTTCGCCATCGCCCTCGAGCAGCCGGAGATGGTTCGGCCGGATCACCACCGATTCCCTACTCGATTCGCGTCGAAATGCACCGTTTTTAGCCTCCGAAGGACGTTCCGCAGCGGACCGATCAAGAATCGGTGCAAAGTCCGCTGCGCCTGTCCCTCGTACGAGTGATCGCACGTCCCATGCTTCGCCCTCGTCAGGCCTGGGAAAGCGCTGAAGATGCCGGATTCCGCCCTCGACCTGGTCCCCGCGCGGCCGACCCTGCCGAAGCTGCGCGAGGCGGCAGCCGACTGCCGGGCGTGTCCGCTCTGGGAGAACGCGACCCAGACGGTGTTCGGCGCGGGCCGCCGAAGCTCCGTGGCGATGTTCGTCGGGGAACAGCCGGGCGACCGGGAAGATCGGCAGGGCACGCCGTTCGTCGGGCCGGCTGGCCGCATCCTCGACGACGCTCTCGACCTTGCCGGCATCGATCGTCGGGCGGCCTACGTCACGAACGCGGTCAAGCACTTCAAGTGGGAGCCGCGAGGCAAGCGCCGCATCCACGCGAAGCCGAGCTGGAGCGAGCTCACCGCCTGCCGCCCGTGGCTCGAAGCGGAGCTCGCCGTCGTGCGTCCGCGCGTGCTCGTCTGCCTGGGCGCGACAGCCGCACAGGCCCTACTGGGCCGCCAGTTTAGGGTCACGCGCCAGCGCGGCGAGTGGGTCGAATCCGACCTCGCCGATCACGTCACGGCGACGATCCATCCGAGCGCAGTCCTCCGCCAGCGCGACGACGAGTCACGCCACAAGGAGATGGAGGCGTTCGTCAGCGATCTAAAGCTCGTGGCGTCGGTGCTCTAGACGCCCCCGGTCTGGCGAGGCTTAGTCGCCCCAGTCGAAGTCGCGCGCGCCGCCGGTGCCCCAGAATGCGGACTCCGCGATTGCGGGTACAGCGGCTTCCCGAGTCTCGGCCGTGACCTCCTCGAGCGGCTCCTCGCCAGGCCACTCCACGACGTTCTCCAGGCTTGCGTCGCTGAAGTCCGGCTCGACGCCGTCCATCGTTTCCTCGATTCGCGCCTGCTCCTCACTCTTAAAGAGAGGATGGTTGTCGAATGGATCTTCGCCCTTGTAGCGGTCGATCGGCATTGCGTTGCCAAGGCGCGCGTTGCGCTCCTTCAGGTCGAGGTGCTCCCTGATGACCTGCGCGAAAATGGACGGTGTCTCTACCGGCATAAAGCTTCCTCCCGTTGTCGTGCTCGTCCTCCCGCGGGGATGATAACGGGGATTTCGGCACGTTTCTCACTCGAGAGTGTCAAAGCCGCCTCCGGGCGCCGTCCACCCGAGTTGAGATATTTCGCGCCATGACGGTTCCGATCGATGGCCATGCCTCTCTCGGGAAATGCTGCCAGCCGGGGAAGACGGGGGCCTAGGAATCTTCGCGCGCGTGCTCGCAGCGTTCATGCTGGCCGGCGTACTCGCCGGTGCCGTGCTCGTTCCCCACGTGCTCGTGGAACCGGAGCCCAGCCAAGGGCTCGATCTCGCTGCGCCACGTGTAACCGCACCGCGCATCGTCGTCACCGTTCCCAGCCCTGCCCCGAGAAGGCGCGAGGCGCCGCGCTCGAGGAAAGCTCCGGCGCGGCCTGTTACGCACGTCACGCGCGTGGTGAAGAGGACGATCAGGGTCTCACGAACACACACGACGCGCCAGACCCCGTCGACGCCTCCTACGAAGGTCCCGCGGCGGCACCACAGAGTCCATCCGCGAGGTCGGCCACATACACCGCCTCCGCCTCCGCCTCCGCCTCCGCCTCCGCCGCCTCCTCCTCCGCCTCCACCACCACCGCCACCACCACCGGTCGTGGCGGTTCCGCTCTCGGCAGACACGACGATGTGCGACGGGACCTACGGCGGCACGGGCAAGAACGTAACCGTTCCCAGTGGCGCGACCTGCGTGCTGACTTCCGGTACGACGGTGACCCACGATCTCACGGTGGACCCGGGCGGGACGCTGATCGACCCGACGGTGACCATCCAACACGACCTGGTCGCCCAGAACCCGGCCGGCATCGTCATCAGCGGGGACTCGATCGGCCACGACCTCCGGATCGAGGGGCTCAGCGGATCTGCCGCGTCGACCGGAAACAATGTCTGCGGCACGGAGGTCGGGCACGACCTGGTGATCGCCGGCGGGCTCGCGTCCGCCGGCGCGTTGCTCATCGGGGGCTGCCCGAACGGCGGCAGCAACGTCGGGCACGATCTCGTGGTCGCGGGGAACGCCAACGCGATCGTGGTGGACGGCAACTCGGTTGGCCACGACCTCGTGGTCACAGGTAATGCGAACGCGGTCGTGGGCACCGGGAACTCGGTCGGCCACGATCTTCGGGTCGACGGCGCTCCGCACCCGAAGCCCAATCCGGAACCGAAGGCGAAGACTGCACCGGCGGACAGGCCGCCGCCGGCCCCGAAGCCACACGACGACGACCACGATCCGAAGACGTAGACGCGGCAACCGCGGGGCGGTTTAGCCCGGCCGCGATCTGCAAGGATGGGGCGATGCCACGCTTGAGCAAGTTTCGTCCCACGCCATGGGCGCTCACCGTCGCCGCCTGGGACATCTGGCGGCGTCTTCCGCCGGCACAGCGCCGGCAGCTCATGAAGCTCGCACGGAAGCACGGTCCCAAGCTCGCTGCGCGCGCGGCGAAGGCCGCGAGCAGCCGGCGCCGCAGCAGCAGCTAGGCGGGCAGCTAAACCGTGAGCGCGGCGCGGACGATCCTGTCCTGCTCCCGCAAGTGCGCGGTCGGATAGCCCTCACTCGGGCTCGCGCGCCAGGGCCGTCCGATGTAGCGCAGCGGGATGCTTTCGGGCTTCGTCTCTTCGAGCCGGTGGCGAAGGGCGCGCCATGCGCCCATGTTCTGCGGCTCCTCCTGAGCCCACACGAGCTCCCGCAAGTTCGGGTATCGCGCGACGACGGCCTTCACCCGCTCACCCGGGAACGGGTAGAGCTGCTCGACCCGTGCGACCGCCACGCCGGGCGCGTTCGCGCGCTCGGCGTGGCCGGTGATGTCGTAATAGACCTTGCCCTGGCAGAGCACGAGCCGCTCGACACGGTCGCGGTCGGCGCCCGAGTCGTCGAGAACCGGTCGGAACTCGCCGCCCGCCAGATCGTCGAGCGTCGAGCTCGCCTGCTTCAGCCGCAGCAGCCCCTTCGGGGTCATGACGACGAGCGGCCGGGCCGTCGCGTCGAGCGCCTGGCGCCGCAGGAGGTGGAAGTACTGGCCGGAGGTCGTGCAGTTCGCGATCCGGAGGTTCTCCTGCGCGGCGAGCTGGAGGAAGCGTTCGAGGCGGGCGCTCGAGTGCTCCGGCCCGTTGCCCTCGTAGCCGTGCGGCAAGAGGAGCGTCAGGCGGGTCGACTCCCGCCACTTCGAGAGCCCCGCGGCGATGAACTGGTCGATGATGATCTGCGCGCCGTTGACGAAGTCGCCGAACTGCGCCTCCCAGAGCACGAGCGCCTCGGGCGCCGCGGCCGCGTAGCCGTACTCGAAGCCGACGCAGGCGTACTCGGAGAGCGGCGAGTTGTAGATCTCGAAGGCCGCACCTGCGTCGTCGAGATGCTGAAGCGGCGTGAAGGTGCCTCCGGTGTTCACGTCGTGGAGGACGTCGTGCCGGTGGGAGAAGGTGCCGCGCTCGGTGTCCTGTCCGGTGAGTCGGATCGGGATGCCCTCGACGAGGAGCGAGGCGAAGGCAAGCGCCTCGGCCTGCCCCCAGTCGATCCCGCCGTCCTCGAGCGCCTCGCGCCGCCGCTCGAGCTGGCGCATCAGCTTGGGGTGCGGAGAGAAGCCCTCGGGCACGCGGAGCAGCTGCTCGTTGAGTGAACGCAGCCGGCCGGCGGCGACGGCCGTGACGACCTCGTCCCCGGTCGCGGCCGGGACATGCGTGTCGTCGCGCGGCGGAGCCTCCGGCTGCCCGAACGTCTCCTTGAGTGCCTCGTGTGCGCTGCGAAGCTCGGTCGCGACATCCGCCTCGAGCTCGTCCGCCTGCGCCTGCGTGATGTCGCCTTCGGCCACGAGGCGCGCAGCGAACTGCTCGCGCGCCGTCGCATGGTCTGCGATCGCCGCAGCAAGGATCGGCTGCGTGTAGGCCGCCTCGTCCTGCTCGTTGTGACCGTGCCGCCGATAACCGACGAGGTCGACGACGACGTCATGGCCGAAGCGGCGACGGTACGCGAGCGCGAGCCGGATCGCCGCGAGCGCGGCCTCCGGGTCGTCCGCGTTGACGTGGACGATCGGGATGTCGAAGCCCTTCGCGAGGTCGCTCGAGTAGCGCGTGGAGCGCCCGCTCTCCGGGTCGGTCGTGAAGCCGACCTGGTTGTTCGCGATCAGGTGGAGCGTGCCGCCGGTGGAATAGCCCGCGAGCGCCTGGAGGTTGAGGGTCTCGGCGACGCTGCCCTGGCCGGCGAACGACGCGTCGCCATGGATGAGAATCGGGAGAGCGACGCTCGGATCGTGGTAGCCCTGCCGCGACGAACGGTCGGTCTGCTCCGCCCGGGCCCTTCCCTCGACGACCGGGTCGACCGCCTCGAGGTGGCTCGGGTTGGAGACGAGAGTGATCGTGATGTCGCCGGCCGAGGTCGAGCGCGTTCCCTGCGCACCGAGGTGGTACTTGACGTCGCCACTGCCTCCCTCCTCGCTCGAGACGACAGCCTCGATCGTCCGCTCGCCCTCGAACTCGCGGAGAATCGTCTCGTACGGACGCCCGACGACGTGAGCGAGGACGTTGAGCCTGCCGCGGTGCGCCATGCCCACCACGACCTCGTGCGCACCTCCACCGGCCG
The DNA here is from genome assembly GCA_045805965.1 of Gaiellaceae bacterium. Classification (GTDB taxonomy): domain Bacteria; phylum Actinomycetota; class Thermoleophilia; order Gaiellales; family Gaiellaceae; genus Palsa-739. Next base: position 59,264 of record JBJMKF010000016.1, on the reverse strand, counting down.
CGAGGTCGATCGCCTCGTCGAGCATCGGGATCATCACGTCGAGACCCTCGACGGAGAACTGCTTCTGCCCGAGGAAGGCACGGCGCAGGTACCGCTCCATTCCTTCCACCTGGCTCAGTCGTCTGAGCAGCCGCACCCGCTCGTCCCGCGAGAACGGACGCCGGTAGCGGCCGGATTCGATCGCCTGCCGCAACCAGACGCGCTCTTCGTGATCCGAGATGTGCTCGATCTCGTAAGCGATCGTGCCGGTGTAGGTCTCGAGCAGCCGCGGGTATGCGTCGGCGAGCGTTTCACCCTCGACGTGGAGGCGAAGGAGCGGCGCGGGGATGCGCGCCTGCAGCTGCGGAGTGAGCTTCGGCGTGAGGCGTTCGGGTTCGAGGGCGGGGTCGCCGGGCGGTTCCGATCCGAGCGGATCGAGGTGCGCTGCGAGATGGCCGTGCATCCGGATCGCCTTGACGAGCGCCATCGAAGCGGCGATCCCGCCGAGGAGCTCCTTGTCAGCCGCGACCGGAGCGGGCGGGGCCGGCGGAGGAGGCTGTGGCGCTGCGACCGGCGGAGTCGCGTGGCCGTCTCCATCGGCGGCGAGCTCGAGCAAACGCACGAGGCCTGGTTGGCTGCGTAAGAGAGCTTCCGGTTCGCTCTCGAACAGGTGGCGCCATTCCTCCGGGACTGCGCTGGGGTTGTCGAGGTACTGCTCGAGGAGCAGCGCCGCGTACCCGGTGTTCAGCCCGTCGACGTCGGGATGTCCCATAACCACGCCTGTTGTAGCAGGGGCGCTGCGGCTACCAGAGGGGATGGCTCGTGGCCACCGCGACCGCGAACCCGAGGAAGAGGCTGACGGCGCAGATCACCACAGCCGCAAGCGAAAGCTGCTGGCGCTTGCTGGACATCCCCGACGCGATCAAGGCGATCGCGGCCGACGGAAGGATCAGCCGCAGCGGGTGCCACGCGATCCCGACCAGGCTCACGAAGATCGCTACTGCGGAGAGGTAACCGGCGACCGTCTCCGCTGAAGTCCGGCGAGCCGGTTCGTGGAACGCCTCACTCTCGACGTTCAACGATCGGCGATCCTATCGGCGCGCGCAGCTGCGGCGCGTGCCGTGCGGGCGTAGACCCGAGCGGGGCCTCCGTGCGGGCGCTGCGGCCGCCGGCGCGGCGGCCGGCGGACACGATCGAAGCTCGGCGACGGCGGCTCCGGCAAGACACGCACGCCGGCAAGCCCGCCCCTCCCCCGTCTCGGCTCCGCCTTGATCGCGTACCACACCACGTAGCAGAGATACGCGATGGGGATCTTGAGGATCACCATGAGGAAGACGAGCTCCCAGAGCGTGTCCGGCGCCTTCACTGCGTCTGAGTGTACCCCTGAATGGATGGCTGCAATCACCGGCGGCAAAGCCGCCGGTGAGCGGCCGGGCCCAGTCAAGACCTCTCCACACCATGCGCGCGTTACCGATCCGCCGACCCCGGCAATAGGACCGACATGAGCCATGACCAGCTTCGTGCTCTGATGGAGCACGCCCACGATGCCGGCTGTGTGAACCTGTCGGCCCTCACCCAGCTCCTGACCGAGATGGACCTCGGCGACGACGAGGTCTCTGCGCTGTACGAGCAGCTCGAGAAGCAGGGGATCGAGCTCACCGACGACTGCAGCCTCCCGGACGTGGAGGAGACGCACTTCTCGAACGAGACGGTCGCCGCGATGACGACCGACTCGCTGCAGCTGTTCCTCAACGAGGCGGGCCGCTATCCGCTGCTGACCGCAGCCGAGGAGGTGGAGCTCGCGAAGCGCATCGAGCGCGGCGACCCCCAGGCGAAGGACAGGATGATCAACTCGAACCTCCGCCTCGTGGTCTCGATCGCGAAGAAGTATCAGGGCCACGGCCTCTCGCTGCTCGACCTGATCCAGGAGGGGATCATCGGGCTGATCCGCGCGGTGGAGAAGTTCGACTGGCGGCGCGGCTACAAGTTCTCGACGTACGCGACGTGGTGGATCCGCCAGGCGGTGCAGCGCGGGGTCGCGAACAAGTCGCGCACGATCCGGATCCCCGTGCACATCGTCGAGCGCGAGCAGAAGATCGCCCGCGCCGAAAGAGAGCTGACCCTGAAACTCGAGCGGCCGCCGACCGACGAGGAAATTGCGAAGACCGCCAAGCTCTCCCTCAAGCACGTCCGCGAGGTGCGCGCGGCGGCGCGTGCCGTGGCGAGCCTCGACAAGCCGCTCGGCGACGAGAGCGACACGGCCTTCGGCGACATCGTCGCCACCGACAAGGGCGACGTCGAAGAGGAGGTCGTCGTCGGTCTCAGCGAGCATCTGCTGCGCGCTGCGGTCGAGAAGCTGCCGGAGCGCGAGCAGCACGTGATCAAGCTCCGCTACGGGCTCAACGGGGACCGGGATCCGAAGTCTCTGGAGACAATCGGGCGAGAGATGGGCCTCACCCGCGAGCGCGTGCGCCAGATCGAGACCATGGCTCTCGAGCGACTCGCCCGCGAGCGCGAGATCGCCGCACTCGCTCCGGCCTAGCTACGCGGACGTGGCCCAGGCGTTCAGTGCCTCGACCACGTAATTGAGACGCCGTCCGACCTCGGTGAGGCGATACTCGACGCGCGGCGGCCGCGAGTCGAAGACGCGCCGCTCGAGCACACCCGCCTCCTCCAACTCGCTCAGGCGCGCGGCGAGCGTTCGCGGAGGAATGCCCTCGAGGGTCTGCTTGAACTCGTTGAAGCGGACGGCGCCCGCCTCGGCCGCCGCCCAGAGGATTGCGAGCGCCCAGCGCCGCCCGAGGAGGTCGGCAGCGCGCGCGACCTCCTCGGGAAGCGGCTGGCAGGGACGGCAGCGCATCGAGCTAGGCGGCGTGCAGGCTCGGCTTCAGCTTGGGCTCGAGCGCAAGGTCGAGCACCTCGCCGAGCGTCATCACCGGGTGGAAGCGCATCGCCTCGCGCACGTCCTCCGGCACGTCGTCGAGATCGGCGCGGTTCCGTTCCGGGATGATCACGTCGGTCAGCCCGGCGGCGTGGGCCGCCAGCACCTTCTGCTTCAGCCCGCCGATCGGCAGGACGCGGCCCTGCAGCGTCACCTCGCCGGTCATGCCGACCGTGTGCTTCACCGGACGGTCCGACAGGAGCGACGCGAGCGCAGTCGTCATCGTGATCCCCGCGCTCGGGCCGTCCTTCGGGATCGCGCCCGCCGGGACGTGGACATGGAACGACTTGTCCTTGAACGCGTCGTGCCCGACCCCGAGCTCCTCCGCGTGCGAGTGGACGAAGGAGAGCGCGATGCGGGCCGACTCCTTCATCACGTCGCCGAGCTGTCCGGTGAGGACGAGCTCGTTGCCGTTGCCGCCGTCCATCGAGGTCGCCTCGACGAAGAGCACGTCCCCGCCGGTGCCGGTCACGGCAAGGCCGGTCGCGACGCCGGGAACGGCTGTGCGCTCTGCCGCCTCTTGAAAGAACTTCTGGCGGCCGAGAGCATCCCTCACGACGTCCACGTCGACCTCGACCGGCGCCTCGGCCTGGCCCGCCGCGATGCGGGTCGCGGTCTTGCGGAGGATCGTGCCGAACTCGCGCTCGAGCTGCCGGACGCCCGCCTCACGCGTGTACTCCGAGACAACGAGCTGGATCGTGTCGTCCGAGACGGAGACCTCGTCCTCGCGCAGCCCGTTCCGCTCGACCTGCCGCGGCCAGAGGTAGCCGCGCGCGATCGCCGTCTTCTCGTCGACTGTGTAGCCGTCGAAGCGGATGACCTCCATCCGGTCGAGCAGCGGGCCGGGGATCGTGTCGGCGACGTTCGCGGTCGCGATGAAGAAGACCTCGGAGAGGTCGAGCTCGACGTCGAGGTAGTGGTCCCGAAACGAATGGTTCTGCGCCGGATCGAGCACCTCCAGCAGAGCCGCAGACGGATCGCCGCGCCAGTCGGCGCCGACCTTGTCCACCTCGTCGAGGAGGATGACCGGGTTCATCGTGCCCGCGTCGCGCAGCGCGCGGACGAGCCGGCCCGGGAGCGCGCCGATGTACGTGCGCCGATGGCCGCGGATCTCGGCCTCGTCGCGGATGCCGCCGAGCGACATGCGCACGAACTCGCGGTTGAGCGCGCGGGCGACCGATTCGCCGATCGACGTCTTGCCGGTGCCGGGAGGCCCGATCAGCGTCAGGATTGCCCCGCTCTTCTTGTCGTTCGGGATTCCGCGGTCCTGGCGGAGCTTGCGAACCGCGAGGTACTCGACGATCCGATCCTTGACGTCTTGGAGACCCGCGTGGTCGGCGTCGAGGACATCCCTCGCGCCCGTCGGGTCGAGTGTCTCGTCGCTTCGCTTCGACCACGGCACGGAGATGAGCCAGTCGAGGTACGTGCGGATCATCGATGCCTCGCCGCTCGCGTCGCCCATCGACTCCAGGCGCCGCAGCTCGCGCTCGGCCTGCCCCCGCACCTCTTCGGGCATCCCTGCCTCGTCGATCTTCGTCCGGTACTCCTCGACGACGGACCCCTCGTCCTCGCCGAGCTCCTTGCGGATCGAGTTCATCTGCTGGCGCAGGAACCACTCGCGCTGCTGCTTCTGCGCGCCCTCCTCGACGTCGTCGCGGATGCGCTGCCTCACCTGCAGCTCGGCGAGCCGTTCGCGTTGGAGCTCGAGAGAGAGCTTCAGCCGCTCGACGACGTCGACCGTCTCGAGCAGCTCGACGCGCTGGGCGAACGTGATGTCGGGCGCGTACGCGCACGTGTCGGCGAGCGCGCCGGCCTCGCTGATCGCGCGAAGGAACTCACGGACGCGATCGTCCGCGCCGCGCAGGTCGAGAATCTCCTCGACGACGGCGCGGTACTCGCGCTCGAGGTCCCGCGTCTGGACAGGCGGCGGGTTCTCGTCCGGACGTTCGTCGACCTCGGCACGCAGGCCGCCCAGGGCATCGGTGTGGGCGGCGCCGATGACGCCGCGATGGAGGCCGTCGAGCGTGACCGCGCGCACACCGCCGCGCATCCGAACGCGATCGGTGACCTCGGCAACGGTGCCGACGGCCGCGTATTCGCTTTCATGACGCGGCACGAGCACGACGCGATCCTCGTCCCCGACGTCCACCGTGAGGGTGACGTTCATGCCGGGGAAGACGACCGTGTCCTCCAACGGGACGAGCAAGAGATCGGACAAGGCTGAATCACACTCCAAGCTGTAGTAGGTATCCCGATTGTACCTACTCAGTGCCGAGATCGGCCGCCTCGAGAGCCGACTCGAGATGCGGGTGCTCCTCGACCCGAACGACCCGCCCATCGCGCGTGTGCACGACGGCAGCCCAGCGGCCCAGGAGATACGAGCGGCGGCTTTGCAACGGTCGCTCGTCGGAGGGATCGATCTCGATCCGCGAGAAACGCATGCTGACGACGACACGGTCGGCGAGCCCGGTCGCGCGGTCGACGACGACGTGGTATCCCTCCGCGGCGCGCTCGGCGACGACCTCGAGCACGCGGTCGCGGCTGATGACGATCGCCTCGGACTCCCCTGCGGCGACCCATTCCACGTCGGGATCGAGCATCTCCTCGATCGCCTCGAGATCTCCCGCGACGAAGGCGTGGTAGCCGCGGAGAAGGAGCTCGGCGCTTTCCCTGCTTGCAGGCTCCTCGCTCACCCACGGAGTCTAGGCAGGCACTGCGGAGCCGATGCCTCCTCATGCAGGCACGACCCCGGCCAGCCATCTGCCGCGGTCCGAGGGCGGCTACAATCGCCTTCCCACGGGCCCATAGCTCAGCTGGGAGAGCGTCGCGCTGGCAGCGCGAAGGTCGCCGGTTCGAGCCCGGCTGGGTCCATTCGGCGTATCGCGCACGCCCGTGTTCGCGTTTCGACTGCCGGGGGAACGTTTCCCCTGCATCTCGGACAAGGAGCGTCATGGCGTCGGAAACGAAGTCGGAGCTCGTCGACGAGCTGAGCTCACAGTCCACGAAGGCCGAGCTCGTCGAGCTGCTGGGCTCGCGGTTGAAGAAGGACGAGATCTCGAAGCTGCTCGACGACGACAGCGAGGGAACCAAGGACGAGCTGTTGAAGAAGCTGTCCTCGCGCACGAAGGACGAGCTCGTCCAGGCCGTCGAGAGCCGCTTGACGAAGGACGAGATCGAGAAGGCGCTCGCGGCACGCGACGACTCCGACGAGGACGAGGACGAGGACGAGGAAGTGGACGAGGAAGTGGACGCGGACGGGGACGACCGCGAGAGGCAGTCGAGCGGACCCCAGGGCAACTCACAGCCGCGCGCCGACGAGACGAAGCTCGATTGGAACGCCGAGCTCGAATGGTCGCCGCCGCCGCAGCCGACACCGGCTCCGGTTGCGTACGTCGGCGCGGCACCGTACCTTCCCGGCGCACGCGTACGGGTCGATCTTTCGGGGTTGCCCTATCTCGGCATCTTCCTCGGCAAAGGCGCTTCGGCCGCCGGGACGATCGTGGGAGTGAACGCCCGGGAGCGTTCGGTGCGCATCTACCTCGACGCGTGCTTCGAGGGGGAGAAGGAGATCCTCCTCCCGCCTGAGCGGGTCGTCCTCGATCGATGAAGCGGCTGGCGCTGAGAATTGGCGCTGTCGCTCTCGCAGCTGCGCTCGCGCACTCGCTCCGTCGCCGCCGTGCAGGGTCGGGGGACGTCGTCCGAGCGTACTTCGACGCCTGGTCTGAGGGCGACGGCGACGCGATCAGAGATCTCGTGACCGACGACTATCTGGCTCACGTCCACACGCTCGAGGGCATGGAGGAGCGTGACGCCGACGAGCTGGTCGACATCGTGGGCGGTCATGCAAAGGCGTTCGCAGAGGTCGAGTACGAGCTCCAAGAACTCCTCTGCCACAACGGGCACGCCGCGGTGCGAGCCACGATGCGCGCGCGCCACGGGGAAACGAAACGAGAAGGAGAAATCGACGGAATCGCGATCCTCCGGCTCGACGGCGGCCGGATCGCCGAAGAGTGGTCGAGCTGGGACTACCTCGGCCTTGCCAGCCAGCTCGGTCTGGCGAAGAACGCATGAGCGGCGGTTTGCCGACATGTGGGCGCGGGGAGTCCGACTCGCACAGCCGGCAAGGCCGAAGCGAACCGGAAAGGGTGATCTGAAGTGGCGGTGATGCAACGCGAATCGTCGGCGGGCTACATCACTCGAGCCCCACGCTCGAGTGGGCTGGCCGACGTCCTGGAGATCCTGCTCGATCGAGGACTCGTTATCGACGCCTACGTTCGCGTCTCGCTCGTGGGGATCGAGCTCCTCACGGTCGACCTCCGCGTCGTGATTGCGAGTGTCGACACGTATCTGCGCTTCGCCGAGGCCGTGAACCGCCTCGATCTTCGCGCGGCGGACGATTCCAAGAGTGTGCCCGACCTGTTCGAGAAAGGTGGGGAAGACATGGCCGGACACGAAGCCAAGGGCGCTGTCGAAGGCGGCATGGACGCGATCAAGGAGAAGATGGGCCTCGGAAACCGCGGCGACGACGACAAAGAGCGCTCCGGCAGCCGCTCGCGCAGCAGTGGCAACGACCGGTGAGCAAGCTCTATCTCTACGGCATCACCCGTCCGCGCGAAATCGGCAAGCGGCTCACGGGCGATGGGGTCTTTCTGGTCACCGCCGACGATCGTGCGACGATCGTGTCGGCGCTCGAGGATGGGCCCGTGGAGGCGACACGCCGGAACCTGCTCGCACACGCCGACGTCGTCGAGCAGCTGCACGAGGACGGCGTCGTACTGCCCGCGCGTTTCGGCCACGTTCTCGACAGCCGCGAAGAGGCGCTCGAGCTGCTCGACGTTCCGGAGGTCGAGCAGCTGCTCGAGCGCCACGAGCGCACCTGCGAGCTGACGCTCAAAGGCACGTATGAGGATTCGGTGCTCGCTGAGATCGCTGCGCCGCTGCAGCCTCTTCGCGACGTCTACCGCGCCGTGCCGTCCATTGACGCAGGCATCGCACTCGGCGAGGCCGTCGGACAGCAACTCAACGAGCGGCGCGCCCGCGACGAATCCGCTGTTCTCGAAGAGATGCGTCCACTCATCCTCGATTTCGTCTCGAGCGAGCCGGCTGGGGAGCTCGCCGCTTTCGACCTCGCGGTGCTGATCGACCGCGATCAGGTCGGTGCGATCGAGAAGCGGCTCGAGGGACTCGCCGAGCGGCTCTCTCCACCGCTCCACTTCAAGCTAGTCGGTCCGCTACCCCCGTACAGCTTCGTCCGGCTCGCCATGCCCGCGGTGGCCTGATGGGACTGATCGGCGGCCTGCTCACGCTTCCGCTCGCGCCGGTGCGCGGGCTCGCATGGGTGTTCGAGCAGGTCGTCGACGAGGCCGAGGCGCAGCTCCACGACCCGGGACGCATCCGCGCCGAGCTGGCCAACGCCGAGGCGGCGCTCGATCGCGGCGAGATCGACGAGGAAACCTACGAAGCGCTGGAGCGGGAGCTCCTCGACAGCCTCAATGGCTGAGAGCAAGAAGAACCTGTCTCCGCCTGAGGTCGTCGGCCGCGCCCGCGAGCAGATGGAGGAGCTGTTCGGCAAGCCCGTCGATGCCGTCTCCGGCTTCGAGCAGGAAAACGGCGACGGCAAAGGCTGGACGATCACCCTCGAGCTGCTCGAGCTCCCCCGCATCCCCGACACGACGAGCGTGCTCGGCACCTACGAAGCGACACTCGACGGGGACGGGAACCTCGTCGGCGCGCACCGGACGCGCCGCTACCCGCGCAACCAGGTGGATCCGACGCAACGGCAGGAGGACGAATGAGTGCTCTCGAAACGCGTGCCCAACCGCCCTCCGGCGCGACGCTGGCCGACCTGCTCGAGCGGGTGCTCGACAAGGGAATCGTCATCGCCGGCGACGTGCAGGTGAACCTGCTCGACATCGAGCTGCTGACGCTCAAGCTGCGGTTGCTGATCGCCTCCGCCGATACGGCCAAGTCGATGGGCATCGACTGGTGGGAGCACGACCCCGCGCTCAGCTCGCGCGCTCGCGACCGCCAGCTGGAGCAGGAGAACCGCGACCTGCGTGAGCGCCTCGAACGGCTCGAGCGCGCGGTCGAAAGGAACGGCCGGTGAGCTCCCACGAGGAGCTCGCACGGATCCTCGCCGAGCGCGAGCTCGACGTCGGCGACCTGATCAGGCAGGCGGAAGGCGACGCGCGGGCGGAAGTCGCCGAGACCCTGCGCCGTCTCTTCTCCGAGGATCTCCTGCGTCGCGTCGGGGAAAAGCTGGGGGGACGGCCACTTGTCGCGCTAGCCGGCGTGGCCGACCGCGTCCGACCGCTCGTGCTCGAGCTCCAGCCGGGAGACCTCGAGGACGAATCCCGGCTCGAGCGGCTCGTGCGCGCGCACAACGAACTGCTGCTCGCCGCGCTCGAGGAAGGCGCTGTCGTGCCCTTCCGTTTTGGTACGACGTTCCCAGACCGCGAGGCACTCGAGGCGTGGCTCGAACTACATCATGCGGCTCTCGCCGCTGAGCTCGACCGGTTGCGTGGCAACGCCGAGTGGAGCGTCGAGACAGTCGGGAGCGTGCCGGAGGTGGACGCCGCCCAGTACCTCGGCGCCCGCCTTGCGACGACGGCACGGCCGGGATTGCGCGAACGGCTCGCCGCAGCGAGCGAAGACGTTGCCGGCAACGCGTACCTCGTCGCCACCGCTCGGCAGGACGAGTTTGCGGCCGCCATCTCGGATCTCGAGGCCGAGGGATACGAGCTGCGGGTCACCGGCCCGTGGCCGCCGTACTCGTTCGCGCGCTTGCCGTGAGCGACGCCCTCGTCGATCTTCTCGACTCGCTCGTCGACACGGGTGTCGCGGCGGGCGGCGACGTAACCATCTCGGTCGCCGGCGTCGACCTCATTGCCCTGCGGCTGAAGGCGCTGCTCGCCTCCGTCGGCACCGAGGGCGCGGACGACCTCGAGTTCCCGCACCGCGAGCGACGCGAAAGGCGCGCGCGGATGCCGGCTCGCGTCGACGCGGACGAGAACTCGCTTCAGCGCGGCCTCGCGCAGCTCGTCCTCGTGCTCGTCGAAATTCTCGGAGAGCTGCTCGAGCGGCAGGCTGTGCGCCGGATGGATGCCGGGAGCCTCAGCGACGACGAGACCGAGAAGCTCGGCGCAGCCTTCCTCGCCCTGCACCGCCGCGTCGACGAGCTCTACGACGAGCTCCTCCCGCCGGTGACGCAGCGAAGCCTGGTGTAGGGACATTGGCGGCTACGCGCCGCATTCGTGACAATGCGGCATGTTCGAGATCGGTGGGAGCCTGCGCGAGGCCCGCCTGAAGCGAGGGCTCACGGCCGCCGACGTCCAGAAGGCGATCCGGATTCGCGACCGCTACCTCCAGGCGCTCGAGGAGGAGCGCTGGGAGGTTCTACCCGGCGACGCCTACGTGAAGGGATTCCTGCGAACGTACGCGGATTATCTCGGCCTCGACGGCACCCTCTACGTCGACGAGTACAACAACCGCTTCGCGCAGCACGAGGAACCGCATTTCGTGCCCGAGCGGTTCGCGGGACCCGGCCCGCGCCTGCGCGGCTCGGGGCTCTTGAGTCCCGTGATCGCGGTCGGCGTGCTCGCGGTGATCGTCGCCGCGGTGGCAGCCTGGCAGCTCGCAGGCTCATCCGGCAAGGACAACCAAGGCGCGCCGCCCGTGTCCACGCAGACCACGACCACAACACACACGACTCCGAAGAAGCCGAAGAAGAAGCACAAGCACCACGTCACCGTCGCGCTCCCGACCCGTGCCGTCCTCGTCGCGTCTCGAGGCGACTGCTGGCTCTGGATCCGCTCGGGCAGCGCGAGCGGGCCGACGGTCTACGAAGCGACGCTCGCGCAGGGGAAGACGCTGCCGGTCAATCTGAAGAGCGGCCCCGTCTGGATCGACGTCGGCGATCCGCCGAGCCTCGACGTCCGTATGGGCGGGAAGCTCGTCACCGGCCTCCCGAGACAGGCCGGAAACGTCCTGCTGACCCGAAGGGGCTGCAGCCTGCCTAGACGGCCGCGGCGTCGAGATCCACGGCCGGCACGTCGCTCCACAGCTCCTCGAGCCGGTAGAAGCTCCGCGCGTCCGGCGTGAACACGTGCAGGACGACGTCGAGGTAGTCGGCCACGATCCACTCGCCCTCGCGCGTGCCGTCGACGTTCTGCGGCAGCAGCCGCTCCTCCTGCTTCAAGCGCCCGTGCACCTCGTCCCAGATCGACGCGGTCTGGCGCGGGGTGCGACCGGTGGCGATCACGAAGTAGTCGGTGAACGAGCACTCGGGCCGCATGTCGAGGATCACGACGTCTTCCGCCAGCTTCTCGAGGGCGAGAGCGGCGATTCGGCGGGCCTGTTGGAGGGAGGTCAGAGTCTGCTCGTGTCCTTGGATCGCGTGTCTTCCAGTGTATCCCCGAGTCATGGACGGTAAAGGCCGCGCTCCGAAATCAGCGTCGCAACCGCGGGAGGCACCAGGCCGTCGAGTGGCTCCCCTGAGCCGATTCGGGCTCGCACGTCCGTCGCAGCCACTGGGTTCGGCTCGATCTCGAAGAGGATGACGCGCTCCGCCTGATCGAGCTGAGCGAGCACGCCGTCGAGCTCGGCGCGTGGGAAGCCGGGCCGCGTGGCGACGGCGACCCGCGTCCGTTCGAGCACCGCGTCCGGCTCGCTCCAGTCGAGGAAGCCACGGAACTGGTCTGCGCCGATCACGAAGACCGGGTCGTCGAAGCTCTCGGCCCGAAGCAGGTCGATGGTGCGCGGGTACGGATCGAGGCGGACGTCGTCGCGCGGGAAGGCCGCGCGTGCGAGCGCGAGCCGATCCTCGGGCGACGCGTGGACGGTGCGATGGGCCGGCCGCTCGCTCACGAGCACGACCAGGCGGTCTGCGCCGAACTGCTTCCTCGCAGCATCGGCGAGGGCGAGGTGGCCGAGATGCGGCGGATCGAATGCGCCGCCGTAGAGCACTACTCCCACTCGAGCAGCTCCTCCCCCACCTCGACCTCGTCTCCCATTCGCGCCCCGGCTCCACGGAGGATCGCCTCGAGCTCTGCCTCAGCAGGTGGAGTACCGGTGACGCGAAAGCCGCGCTCGGTGCGGTAGACGCGAAACGCACGTCGCGACGGACGCGGACGGTAGACGAGGAAGTCGACCATGTCGTCGACGGGCTCGTGCGACGCCTCTTCCTCCTGCGGCACGAGCTCGAACAGCGCGCCGCGGACCTCGCCGAGGCCCGCACCCGTCGCGGCGGAGATACGAAGGACGCGGAGGATCCGCTCGTCTTCGATGCCGAACGAGGGCGGCTCGGGGCTCAGGTCGATCTTGTTGAGGACAACGATCTGCGGCCGTTCGTCGAGCCCCGCCCCGTAGGCGGCGAGCTCGGCGTCGATCGTCCGCCAGCGCTCGTCGGCATCGTCCTCGGCCGAGTCGATCACGTGCACGAGCAGCGCAGCCCGCTCGAGGTGCGCGAGGAACTCGTGCCCGAGGCCGACCCCCTCGCTCGCGCCCTCGATCAAACCGGGGACGTCGGCGACAACGAGCTGCCGTCCGTCGGAGGCCTCGACCGTCCCGAGCACGGGCGAAAGCGTGGTGAACGGATACTCCGCGACCTTCGGACGCGCGTTGGAGATCCGGGTCAGCAGAGACGACTTGCCGGCGTTCGGGAGACCCACGAGAGCGGCATCCGCAAGGAGCTTCAGGCGCAGCTCGATCTCTCGCCCTTCCCCGGGAAGGCCGACCTCCGCGAAACGTGGTGTCTGCCGGCTCGGCCCGGCGAAACGCTTGTTGCCTCGACCACCCGCACCCCCCTCCGCGACGGTTATGCGCGCTCCCGGGTGAGCGAGGTCGGCGACGAGCTCGTCGCCCTCGAAGATCTGTGTGCCCACTGGAACGGCGAGCACCGCATCCTCTCCGCGGGCTCCGTTAGCAAGCTGGCCACCGCCTCCTCCGCCGCGTCCGGCGCTGAGCCTCTGGTTCGGACGGAACCCCGACAGGTCTCGCCGACGTGGATCGGCGACGATCACGACGTCGCCGCCGTCGCCGCCGTCGCCGCCGTCCGGACCTCCGCGGGGCACGTACTTCTCCCGCCGGAAATGGATCGCGCCGTCGCCGCCACGGCCCGCGACGGCCGTCAGGCGCGCGCGGTCGTGGAACATGACCTACCCGGCGTCGACGACTGAGACGAAGCGGCGCTCGCCGCTCGTCCGGAAGGCGACTCTGCCGTCGCGCATCGCGAAGATCGTGTCGTCCTTGCCGATCCCGGCGCCGGGGCCCGGGCGGAAGCGCGTGCCGCGCTGCCGGACGAGGATCATCCCCGCCGTCACGTCCTGGCCGGCGAAGAGCTTCACGCCGAGCATCTGCGGATTGGAGTCGCGGCCGTTCCGCGACGAGCCGAGTCCCTTCTTGTGTGCCATTCCTACTTCTCCTCGAGTGCCGATTCCAATGCTGCGAGCGCGCCCTTGCGCGCCTTGCCGGAGCCCTCGTGCTCGAGCGCTGCCTCGACCTGCTCGCGGCTCCAGCTGCCTGCTGCCTCGGTGAGCTGCGCGATCGTCATCGCCGCGTAGCCCTCCGGGAGCGCCGACTCGGTCTCTTCCTTCGGCGCGGGGGCCGCGGCGGATTTCGGCTCCGCCACTTCGGCCTTCGGCTTGGCGGCCGCCCTGGGCGCGGCAGCAGCCGCGCGGTCTTTTGGCCGGGCACCGGCGGCTTTGCCGGCGGTGCTTCCAGCCTTGGAGCGCTGCGCGGCGCCGATCGACTCGATCTCGATCCGGGTCAGCCGGCTGCGGTGGCCGGTGTGCTTCTTGTAGCCCGTGCGGCGGCGGTACTTGCCGATGCGGATTTTCTCGCCGAGCTCATGCCCGACGACGCGCGCGGTGACGGTCGTGGACGGCGCGAGATCCGGCGTGCCGTCGCCGCCGACCAGCAGGACGCGCGGCTCAACAGTCGCGCCCTCGTCGGCGCGCAGGCGGTCGACGAGCAGCCGCTCGCCCTCCCGGACGCGGTACTGCTTGCCGCCCAGACTGATGATCGCGTAGGAGCTCATGGCGTGGAAACGCGGGCGTTGCGCCCGCGACAGGGCAGTGTAGCTAACGACTCCTGCCGAGCTCGTCGCCCCACTCCGACATCGGGACGTACTCGAAGTCGCCGTTCGTGGGCTGCGGCTCCGCCTCCTCTTGAGGTTGCTCTGACGACTCGCTCGCCTCGGCGCCATTCGTCGCAGCGGTTGCAGTTGCAGGCTTCTTCTTACGGTTCTTCCCGCCACGGGAGCCGCGGCGGGTCTTCTTCTTGGCTGCATGCGCCGTCGGCGAAGCCGCCGGCGCGGGTCCGGGCTCATCCACGAGCTCCGAAGCCTCTTGCACGGCCTCCGCCGACGTGGGCTCGTCTGCGGCCCCGGGCTCAGGAGTCGCGGGCTCGGCAGCCTCGGCGCCGCCCTCCCGACCGAGATCGTCGCCCGGGACATGGATCGTGACCCCGCGCGACGGTTCAGGGGTTTCCTCGGCGGCGGCTTCGTCCTCCGTCCCAGCCTCTGCCGTTTGTGCAGTCGCTGGCTTCTTGCGCTTGCGTCCGCCGCGCGAGCCGCGCCGGGTCTTCTTCTTCGGCGTCGGAGCTTCCTCGGCTTCCGCCGACTCCTCGCCGTCAGCCTCCGCCTCGGCCTCGGGCTCGTCGACAACCACCGGCTCTCCGATCTCGGCGGGCTCGGCGTCCTTCGCAACCGCGGCCCCCTTGCGCGCCGGCGGCTTGCGGGTCGGCTTCTCGGCCTCGCCTTCGGCCGTGAGCGGCTCCGACGCCTCCTTCGTCTTGCGGACGAGAACGGCGTAGGCGCGCCCGTCGAGTACGCGCTCCACGCGCACCTTGACACGCTTGCCGACAAGCGAAGCCGCGTCGGCGACGACGAGGTCGAGCCCGTCGAGCTTGCCGACAGCTGCAGCAGCGTCGTAGCGGTCGACCTCGACGAGCTGCAGCATCGTCTCGGCGTCCTCCCCGACGGGCGCCGGCGGAGCCAGATCGGCGAGCTTGCCTTCACTGACGACGACAAAGTGGTCGAGATGTGTTTCCGACTTGCCTTCGAGGAAGAACCGCTTCTTCGTCAGCGCCTCGAGCTCGATCAGCCGACGCGCGCCGGGGCCGACGAGCGCGCTCGCGATCGCATCCGCGAGCTCCACTCTGAACGCAAGCGCCCGCGAGCCGGCAGCGAGTGCGCGGAGCCTCCGCTCGACGTCGATTGCCGCGGAAGCCTCGGAGTAGACGATTCCGTCGCCGCCGCAGGTCGGGCACTTGCGCGTCATCACTTCGCGCGGGCCGTCGGTGACGTTCTGGCGCGTCATCTCCACGAGGCCGAGCGGCGAGATCTCGACGACGTAGGTCTTCGTCCGGTCGCGCTCGAGCTCGGTCCGCAGCGCTTCCTCGACAGTCACTCGGTTCTTCGGGTTGGCCATGTCGATGAAGTCGATGACGATGATCCCGCCGATGTCGCGCAGCCGCAGCTGGCGGACGACCTCCTTCACCGCCTCGAGGTTGTTCTTCGTGATCGTGTCCTCGAGCCGGCCACCGGAGTTCTTCCCGCGGCCGCCGACGAAGCGGCCGGTGTTGACGTCGATGACGGTGAACGCCTCGGCGTAGTCGAAGATCAGGTAGCCGCCGGAGGGAAGGTCAACGCGGCGGCTGATCGTCGACTTGATCTCCTGCTCGACGCCGAACGACTCCATCAGCGGCGCCTTCTCCCTGTAGCGAACGACGCGCTCGGCCATGTGGGGAGACGTCTTCTTGAGATAGCCCACGATGCGCCGATGCGTGCGCTCATCGTCGATGTAGGCCTTCTCGAAATCGCCGGTGAAGAGATCTCGGACGACGCGCAGCGGAAGCTCGGCCTCCTGGTAGATCAGCTCGGGAGCCTTCGCGTTCTTCGCCTTCGCCTGGATCGAGCGCCAGAGCCGCTGCAGGAAGACGAGGTCGCGCTCGATGTCCTCCTCGGACGCGCCCTCGGCGGCGGTGCGGACGATCACGCCGCCCTCCTTCACGTCGAGGCGCTTGAGGATGTCCTTCAGGCGGTTCCGCTCGTCGTCGTCGAGCCGGCGCGATACGCCGAGGCCCTCTCCCTGCGGGACGAGAACGACGAACCGGCCGGGCAGCGAGATCTGCGTGGTGAGCCGCGCGCCCTTCGTCTTCATCGGGTCCTTGACGGCCTGGACGAGGATCGTCTGGCCGCGCGAGACGAGGTCCTGGATCTTGCGGCCGTGGCCCTTCTCGAGCTCGGGGCGGACGATCTCGTCGACGTAGAGGAAGCCGTTCTTCTCGAGGCCGATCTCGACGAAGGCGGCCTCCATCCCGGGCAGGACGTTGTCCACGCGGCCGAGGTAGATGTTGCCCGCGATCGAGCGGCGCTCCGGCCGCTCGAGGTAGACCTCGGCCACGCGCTCGTCCTCGAGGATCGCGACGCGGCGCTCGCCGACGTCGACGGAGACGAGCAGCTCGCGCTTCGCAGCGGGAAGCGGCGCCCGGCGCTGCGGCTCGCGACGCCGGCGCGACGACTGGTCGCGGCGGCGCTCCTGCCGCTGGGAGAGCTCGCGGCGCTGCGGCTGTTTCCCCTCCGCCTTCTCCTTCCGCTGGGGCGCTGCAGTCGTCGCGGTGGAATCGGAGCCGGGCTTCTTCCGGCCTCGTCCGCCGCGGCTACCACGCCGGCGCTTCGGCTTGGTGGGATCGGTTGATTCGGTGTCGGCCGCGTCGCGGGCCGGGACTAGCTCGGGCTCGGGCTTCGCCTCGAGCTCGGGTACATCAGAGATTTGGTCGTCGGAAGATCGCTTCTTCCGGATACGGAACCAGGGCAAGTAAGAACTCCTTCGTGGCGGCGCGCGCCAGCAACCCCGGTCGGGGTGCGCGCGCGCTCGTTGTCAATGAAAAGGCTTGGCATGGCCTACGTCGCCAGGGTAGCAATCGCACCGGCGGAGTCCGTCCGAGCCCGGACCTACGATCCGGCCAATCACGTCCGGGAGGTGAACCGTAGTGGCGAATCGTGAAGCCGAAGAGCTCCTGCTGATCGAAGAGGCAGACGCGTGGTTCGAGTACCTCGAGGCGACACACAGCCAGTCGGAGAGCCGCTACCGCGAGATCGAGCCCTGGGCGTGGGCACGCCTGAGTCAGAGGCTGCGCGCGATCAGAGCGCGGCGCGCGCGACTGCGGCCTGCTGCCGCATAGCGAAGCACGAAGCTGACGCTTCGCTTCGCTGGGATAACCGAACTGCGCGGGCCGGAAAGCGCGGTTTCCGGCCCGCTCCGTGCAGTTTGGATTGGGATCGTTGTGGCGGGAGGTCACTGTCGTGCGCTCGCGCGCGGCGGAGGCCGGCGCGAGCGCGGTTCGGCCTGCGGCTAAGTCCCCGCTACGCGGGAGCCTTAGCCTCCGGCCTTTCGCGCAACGATGGTCGAACCGTTTCGAACCTCGCCCACGTCAGAACAAAGCATTCGAACCACACAGGCCCAATGTGCCCTCAGCACGGACCCGACGGGAGACCGCGTCTCCCGTCGGCGCAGTTCGGTCATCCCCGGGCGGAGAGCGAAGCTCTTCGCCCGCGAGAGACGCGACCGCGCGCGTGGATCGCGAGCAGCACGCCCATCGCGGCCAGGTTCGCGATCAGCGACGAGCCGCCGACGCTGACGAACGGCAAGGGGATGCCGGTGATCGGCGCGATTCCCATCGTCATGCCGACATTGATGAAGATCTGGAAGAGCAGCGCGACCACGATGCCGCCGGCGACCACGGCCGAGAAGAGGTCGCGGGCGACGGTGATCACACGCAGCCCGCGCCACAGCACGATGAGATATAGCCCGAGCAGAAGCGCCGCTCCGAGGAAACCTCGCTGCTCCGCAAAGGCTGCGAATACGAAGTCGGTCTGGCTCTCGGGGAGGAAGCCGAATTTGACCTGCGTCGAGCCGTTCGTACCGCGTCCGCGGATCTGCCCGGAGCCGACCGTCGTCTTTGCCTGATCGAGGTTGTAGCCCGCTGAAGCCGGACAGTTCGAGGGATGCGTGAAGCACGTCAAGCGCTGCTGCTGGTAGCTCTTGAGCACGTTGACCCCGGCGGCGGGGCCGGCCCAGAGAACGCCGACCGCCACGATCACGACGAGACTTCCGAGCACCGCGAGATGGCGCCACGGCACTCCGGCGACGAAGAGCATCGCGCCGAGCGCCGCGAGGTAAACGAGCGCCGTGCCGAGGTCGGGCTGGGCGAAGACGAGCACGACCGGCAGGAGGCCGAGCCCGACGACCCGCAGGGTCGTCTCCCAGGCGCCCACGACCCGTTGGCGCTCGGCCAGCAGCCCGGCCAGCGCCAGCACGAAGAGAAGCTTCCCGAACTCCGACGGCTGGAACGTGAAGAAGCCGAGGTGGATCCAACGCGTCGAGCCGCGCGCCGCGTGCCCGATCAGGAGAACGAACGCGATCACCGTCGCCGTGCCGATGAAGATGCCGCGCCAGTAGCGGCGGTAGAGATCCGGGTCGACGAGCGCCGCGACCACGAGCACGACACCGCCGACGGCTGCGTAGAGGATCTGGCGATTGAGGTAGTAGCTCGGATCGTTCGGGACGGCGAACTTCGTGACCCCCGCGACGCCCCACAGGCCCACGAGAACGAGCGCCGCGACGCCGACGAACAGCACCCAGTCGAGCGAGCGCGCGACGCTCAGCAGATGGGGAGCGTCGCGCTCGTTGCGCAGGCCGGCTCGTTGTGATCCCGCGTATTCGAGCATCAGTCGGAGGGGATGAGTACTGGTTGTGTCGCGTGCACGTGGAAGAACTTCGCGAAGACCCGCTCTGCAGCCGGCGCCGCAGCCGCGCCGCCCTCGCCGCCGTTCTCGATCATGGCGCACACGACGAGCTTCGGATGGTTCGCGGGACCATAGCCGCACCACCACGACTGGTCCTGCTCACCCGTGTAGCCCGGAAGACTGACGGTCTTCTGCGCGGTGCCCGTCTTACCGGCGATCGGGTACGGGAAGTTGCCGAAGACGCCGAACGACGTCCCATACGCATCGTGCGTCGCCTGGAAGAGGCCCTGCTGGACGACCTTGACGTAGGCACGATCGAGACCCGGGACCGGTCGCCGGGCCGGCGGAGGCGTCGTCGGGACGATCGTCCCGTTCGGGTTCTCGACGTTCAGCAGGACGTGGGGCGTGACGAGCTGGCCGCCGTTCGCGATCGCCGCGTAGAAGCGCGTCATCTGCAGCGGCGTCACGAGCAGGTCGCCCTGGCCGATCGCGAGGGTGATCGAGTCGCCGGGCTTCCAGAGGCGGTCGATCTGCCAGTTCGGATCGTCTGCCTTCGTGAATCTCCTGTGCTTGTAGGCGATCGTCGGGACGGTGCCGCCGACGTCGGGGCCGACGTCCACGGCGCTGGGCCGTCCGAAGCCGAACGCGCGGGCCCACTTCTGTAGCGGCTGACCGCGGTCCTTCGGCAGTTCGTAGAACGCGTTCCCGGCGCGATAGAAGTACGTGTCGCACGACCGCGCGAGCGCGGTCGGCAGATCCATCCCCTGGTCGACGAACTTGTCCCAGTTGTGGAAGACGTGATGCGAGTTGTCGTCCGGCGAGGTGTACGTGCCGGTGCAGGGATAGAAGGCGTACGGCTTGATCAGATGCTCCTCGAGCGCCGCGATCGCCGTGAGCGGCTTGAACGTCGAGCCGGGCGGATACGTGGCGTCGAGCGCGCGGTCGAGCGACGGGTAGTTCTTGTCGAAAGCCGACGCTCCAACGAGCCCCTGCGCCTTGAGCTTGCCGGTCGTAACGCGCCCGGTGTAGACGGACGGGTCGTACGTCGGCGAGGAGGCGAGCGCGAGGATCGAGCCGTCCTTCGGGCTCATGGCAACGATCGCGCCGCCGTCGGCCGCCCACTTGCCCTCGTTGCGGGCGGTCTGGATGCCGTAGTCCAGCGCGTTCTGGGCGGCGAGCTGCAGGCCGGTGTCGATGGTGAGACGGACAGTCTGCCCCGCCTGCGGCTGGGTCGTCAGGGTGCGCGCGCTGCGAGGACGGCCGAGGGAATCGACGCGGACGCGCGCCGCACCGGGAATGCCGAAGAGGTACTTGTTGTAGGTCGCCTCGATTCCCGTCTGCCCGATCACGTCGGTCAGCGCATAGCCGTCCTTCCCCAGGGTCTGCAGCTCCGGCGCTGAGATCGGCCCGACGTAACCGAGCAACTGTGAGGCGAGATCTCCGTGCGGATAACGGCGGACGTAGCTCCGCGCGAGCGTCAGGCCCGGGAAGTTGGCGGCTCGCTCCTGCAGGTACGTCAGCATCGGCGCCGGTGCATCGGGGCGCACGACGACCGGGTCGAGCATGTCCCCCATCTGGCGACGCGCGAGGATCAGTCTGGTCACCTGACGGACGTTCACGCGCGTGATCTGTGCGAGCTCACGGAGCTCGGCCACGCGGCGCGAGTAGACCTTCGGCAGGCCCGACGGCCAGAGCTCGACCGCGGTGACCGGCTTGTTCGTCACGAGGACGTTGCGATTCCGGTCGACGATCTGCCCGCGCGGCGCCTCGACGCGCACGCTGCGTACCTGGTTCGCCTGCGCACGTGCGGCGTAGTTCGGTCCTGCGAGCACCTGTAACGCCCAGAGCCGCCCGACGAGCGCCGCAAAACCGATCACGACAAGGCCTCCGAGCAGCGCCACTCGTCGCGCGAGCTTGGGCGTCAGCCGATAGGGCTCGACCGCGGTCTGCTCGGCGTCCGGCTCCTCCACGCGTGCGCGGCGCGACGGTGGCAGAGGGAGTCGCCGCGTCGTGGTGCTAGCCAAGGAGCTGCACCTCCGCGCTGAGCTCGGCCCGCTCAGCCGGCCGCAGCAGCCGCCGCGCGAGTGCGTAGACCGGCGCGGTGAGGATCAGGTTGAGGACGATCGCCGGGACGAGGCTGCGCACGACTGCTGCGGCCGGCGCGCTCTCGCCGAGCACGAAATGCACCACGAGCAAGCCGAGCTCGTAGAGAACGGTCACGACGGCGATCGAGAGGAACGGTGCGTGCGCGCGATCGCGGCCGGTCGTCTCTCCGTAGCGACCGATCCAGTAGCCGGCGAGCGTGAGCACGAGCGACGTGAGCCCGAGCGTGCCGAGCGATGCAGTATCGACGAGGAGCCCCGCGAAAAAGCCTCCGACTGCGCCCGCGACGCTGCCGCGCAGCAGGGCGAGCGCGACGAGCGAGACGAGCAGGAAGTCGGGGACGGCGCCGAAGACGTGGGCCTGGGAGAAGATCGAGACCTGCGCGATCGCCGCCACAAAGAGCAGTACGGCGGCCTTGACGCCGTCGAGCAAGCTCATCGGCGCTGGTGCGTGGGGACGAGTACTCCTACCGCGTCGAGCGAGCCGAGGTTCGCAAAGGGCTGCACCTGCACCTGGAGGAAGTTCGCCGTGTCGGTGACGCCGGGGGGTGCCGAGACTCGGCCGATCGGGATCCCGTACGGGTAGAGATCCGGATAGCGCGCGTTGTGCGTCCCATCGGTGACGATCGTGTCGCCCTGCCTGACGACCTCAGTCTTCGACACGTGGTCGAGGATCAGCGTCCCACCCGCTCCCGTGCCGACAACACCGCGCACGCGCGTCCGCAGGTCCCGCGCGGCGACGAAGGTGTCCGGATCGCTGATCAGCGTCACGATCGCCGTGTCCGGGAAGACGTTCGACACGATCCCGACGAGGCCGTAGCCACTCACGACCGCCGAGTTCAGGCGAACGCCCGCGGAGGAGCCTGCGGCGATCGTCAGCGTGTGCGTGAAGGGGCCGGAAGGGAACGAGGTGACCTCGGCGTTGATGGCCCGGTAGTTGTTCGGGAAGCGCGGGAGTCGTTCGAAATGGAGGAGCCTCTCGAGCTGCTGCTCCTTGGCCGCCGCAGCGCTCGCCCTGATCTGCGCAGCCCGGTACTGGATGAGCTCCTTCTTCAGCTTCTTGTTTTCCGCCTTTGCCGTGGTAAGGCCGTCGATGTAGTTGTATGCGTCACGGAACGGCTGTGCGACCCGCGTCGCTGCGATCTGGAAGGGGCGCAGCGCGGTCGAGCCTGCACCTTGGATGTCGTGCAGCGCTCCGGCCGTGGGCGAGCGGAACGAGATCGTCACGAGCGTCAGCGCGACGAGAACGAGGACGACGACGACCGTCCTCCGGATAAGCGCGCTGCGTGCCTTCG
This sequence comes from Gaiellaceae bacterium, assembly GCA_045805965.1. Classification (GTDB taxonomy): domain Bacteria; phylum Actinomycetota; class Thermoleophilia; order Gaiellales; family Gaiellaceae; genus Palsa-739. The sequence continues at coordinate 37,199 of JBJMKF010000016.1, read as the reverse complement.
AGGGATACGGAGCCGGCTTCGAACGTTGAACCGATGAGGCGAGCACAGCCGCGCGCGCGCTGCGACTTGGTGGAGCCACCGAGACAGGTTACCTCGGGTTCCCGTCGGTCTGGGTCGGACGGCCGAGATCGATGACGGCGAGCGTCCCGACGACGGAGGGCAAGAAGCCGATCGACTCGTTCAGATGCCGCATCACGCCGTTCTCCTCGGCGTTCGAGGTGACTACGACGTCGACCTCGGGGTGATCGGCCCGGAGCCGCCGCAGCGACTCGAGCTTGACCGCCCGCGCGAGACCCTTTCCGCGTTGGGCGCCGACGGTTCCGGTGTCGTCGGTGAAGCCGAGCGTGGAGCCGCGCGAGACGCGAAGCTCCGTGAACGAGGCGATCTCGCCGTCCGCGTTCATTGCGACCGTGAGCCGCATCTCGCGGTCGCGCTGTGCGAGCGACTCCTCGGACGCCCGTATCTTCTCGGCCGTCCACGCCGGGAAGTCCATGCCGTCGGGCGCAGGCGCGTCGTCCATAGCCGTGCGGGCCGTGACGTAGGCGTCGAGAACTTCCTCGGGAACGCGGCCGAGCCAGCTGACGAGGCGAAAGCCGTCGGGGAGATTGGGCTCGGGCAGCTCGGCCGCGTGGAGGTCGAGGTGCGACCGGACGATCCGTTGCTCGTCCGCCGCGCCGGCCGACGCGGCGAAGGCGGCTCCCGCAGCGGTCGAGTGCACGCTGCGGAGCCCCTCGACCCCGAGCTCGCGGCATCGCGCGAGCGCCCGTTCGAGCAGAGCGGTGCCCAGGCCGCGTCGCCGCCGCCCGGGCTCGACGAGCAGGTCGAGGAAGGTCGCGGTCGGGCCGTGCACGTAGAGCGCCGCCATGCCCCCGTCCGCGAGCCAGTGGCAGCTGGTCTGTGTTTCCGGGAGGTGACGGTGGAACGCGAGTACTTCCTCGACGCTCCGCGGCGGCTGACCCGGGCTCAGCTCCTCGTGGCACGCGAGCTCGAGCGCATGGAAACAGGCCAATACGTCGTCGGACGCGCTGCGCGCGTCCACTTCCTCGATGTCCACGCCGGCTCGCCTAGTAGCGGCGGCCGTTGCGCGAGCGCGCCTTGTTGCTGCGGTGGATGGCCTCGAACTCCTCGAGGCTCCGGCCGGAGCCGACGGCCACGCACGTGAGCGGGCTTTCCGCGAGGTGGACCGGCATCTGGGTCTCGTGGCGCAGCCGCTCGTCGAGTCCGGTGACGAGCGCGCCGCCGCCGGCGAGGACGATGCCGCGATCCATGATGTCCGCCGCGAGCTCGGGCGGCGTCTTGTCGAGCGTGGACTTGATCGCCTCGATGATCTGCGTGACCGGCTCGTCGAGCGCCCGGCGGATCTCCTCCGAGGTGAGGATGACCGTCTTCGGCAGGCCCGTGAGCATGTCCCGCCCGCGAACCTCGGCCTGCAGCTCCTCGCGCAGATCCCACGCGGAGCCGATCTCGAGCTTGATCTCCTCCGCGGTCTGCTGACCGATCAGGAGCTTGTAGTCGCGCTTGATGTGATTGATGATCGCCTCGTCCATCTCGTCGCCGCCGACGCGCAGCGACTGCGAGACGACGATGCCGCCGAGCGAGATGACAGCGACCTCGGTGGTGCCGCCGCCGATGTCGACGATCATGTTCCCCGTCGGCTCGGCAACGGGAAGCCCGGCGCCGATCGCGGCGGCCATCGGCTCTTCGATCAGGTACGCCTGGCGCGCCCCGGCCGAAAGCGTCGCCTCCTCGACGGCCCGCTTCTCGACGCCCGTCACGCCCGAAGGCACGCACACGACGACGCGCGGGTGCGCGAAGCGGTGCTGATGCACCTTCTGGATGAAGTGACGCAGCATCTGCTCGGTGACGTCGAAGTCGGCGATCACGCCGTCCTTGAGCGGACGAATCGCCTGGATCGTCCCGGGCGTCCGGCCGAGCATCCGCTTGGCCTCGACGCCAACGGCATGAACCTCGCCCGAGCGCTGGTCGATCGCGACCACCGAAGGCTCGGAGAGGACGATGCCGCGGCCGCGCACATAGACGAGCGTGTTGGCGGTCCCGAGGTCCACGGCCATGTCGCGACCGCCGAAGCCGGTCAATCCGGAAAAGAGGCCCATGACCGGGGTCACTCTAACCTCAAACCGGCACAAAGCCTTGACTCCGCCGTGACGGATTCCCGCCTAGCGTGCACGGCATGAACGTGGTGACCCTGATCGGGAACCTCGCGACCGAGGTCGAGGTGCGCGAGGTCGCGCCCGACAAGCGGGTGGCGAGCTTCGTGCTTGCCGTCGAGCGGGCGAGCCGCGACGGCGGCGCCGACTTCGTGACCGTGTCGGCATGGGACCGACAAGGAGAGCTGTGCGCCGAGTATCTCGGCAAGGGCCGGCGGGTGGCCATCGACGGACGGCTGAAGTCCCGTTCGTGGGAGGAGGAAGGCAAACGGCGCAGCGCGATCGAGGTGGTCGCTCGGCGGGTCGAGTTCCTCGGCGGCGGGCCGCGGCATGATGAGGAGGAGGGCGCCGGAGCGGACGTGATCCCGTTCGAAGCGCCGGCCGCTGCGGGGCCCGCCTAGGGCGGGCGGTCTCTCGCCGCGCGCCGACGGCTTAGCCGCCGGCGCTTGCAGCACAGCTAGCCGAGCGAATCGACGAAGTCGCCGATCGCGGCGAGGCAGGCATCGGGTCGCTCGCCGATGAGGAGGTGACCGCAGCCGGCGATGGTCCGCAACGGAGCGCCGAGGCGGCGCGCGTACTCCATTCCGTCCTCCGGTCGGACCCAGTTGTCGCTCGCTCCCCAGAGGCAAAGGCACGGACAGGTCACGCGATCGAGCTCCTTGCGCGGATCCGAGAGAAGCAGCGCGCGGGCGGCCTGACGGGTGTCGGTGTGATGCGCGGGCCCGACGAGGAAGGCCTCGGCGAGGGCGGGGTCGAGCGCGTCCGGATCGGACACGCCCCACCAGCCGAACGCAACGCGTCGGCCGAGCCGTGACTGTGCCCACGCATGTCGAAAGGGCGCAATCAGGCGTCCCGGCCGGGTGATGCCCAGCACCGTGAGCGTCACGCGCGCACCGCGGGATCCCGAGCCGATTCCCGCCGCAGCAGCGAGGACGACGCCGCGCACTGCCTCGCGCCGCAGGACGGAGGCACGCACAACGACGAGACCTCCGAGTGAGTGGCCGATCCACACCGCGCTGCCCGTCTCCTCGGCATCCGCGATTGCTCCGAGCGCTTCCGCGATCGCGTCCAGGTCGCACGGCTCGGGCAGCGGCGCCGATCCTCCATGGCCTGGTAGGTCGGGGACGATCACGCGGTGACGGGCGGTGAGCGCGGACGCGAGAGCGCGCCAGTTCTCGATCGTCCCGCCGAGCCCGTGCACCAGCACGAGTGGCGGACCGGCGCCGCCGATGGCGTAGCAAAGCCGCGTTCCGTGCCACTCGAGCTCTCGTTCCTCGAATCCCGAAAGCCGGTGTTTGCTCTCCGTCACCAAAGAGGCATATTCTTTGCACCAATGAATGCTTCTGCAGGGCGGGCAGAGTGATGTCCGCAGAAACGACAAGCGAGGGTGCGACCTAACCCGCCAGCGCGTTGAGCGCGGCGGGTTTTTTCGTTCCTAAGGGAAGGAGCAAGAGGATGGCAAATCACCTCACGCCCGAAGAACTGTCGAAGGAGCTCGGTCTCGACAGGCAAGAGGTGATCAGGGTGTGCGTCGAAGAAGGCGTGCCCATCTACCAGGGGAAGATCGACAAGTACCTCTTTCTTCTCAGCCTCAATAGCCAGCACGAAGCCGCTCCGCACGCAGCCTAGGCGCGACTCGGACCAGCGGTAAGGGGGCGGCGACGAGCCGCCCCTTTCGCTAGGCGGACTTCTTCGCGGGAGTCTTGCGGGAACGGGAGCGGCTCTTCGAAGCCGTCTTCCCGTCCGTCGAATCCTCGGCGGAGCGCCGGCTCTGCGCGTCGGCGACGCTCTGGCGGAGCGCCTCCATGAGGTCGATGACCGGAGCCTCGGCGACCGGCTCCGGCGCGACGATCTCCTGGCCGGCGAGCTTGGCCTCGAGCATCTGGGCTAGGTCGCGGCGATAGTCGTTCTCGAAAGCTTCCGGCGCCCACTCGCCGGAGAGGCTCGAGATCACCTGCTCGGCGAGCTTCAGCTCTGCCTCCTGAACATCGGTCTCGGCAACCGCTTCCTCGATCTCGTCCTTCGCACGCACATCCTCGGCGAAGAAGAGCGTCTCGAGCAGCAGTGCGCCGGCCCTGGCCCGGATCAGGCAGAGGTTCTCCTTGCCCCAGAGGACGAACTTGCCGACCGCCGCCATCCCCGAGTCCTCCATCGCCCGCAGGAGGAGGACGTAGGGACGCCGCTGCGCGTCGGCGTCGGAAGGCGCGAGGTAATACGTGCGGTCGAAGTAGACCGGGTCGACGTCCTCGAGCCGAACGAAGCGGAGGATCGCGATCGACTGCGAGCGCTGGAGCGCAACGGCCTCCAGGTCGGCCTCCTCGACAAAGACATACTGCCCCTTCGAGAACTCCCAGCCCTTGACGAGCTCGTCCGGCTCGACGTCGCGCTCGTGCACCGGGCACCAGCGCTTCTGCTTGATCGGCGACCCGCACTCCCTGTGCAGGGTGCGGAACGACACGTCCTGCCGCTGGGTCGCAAGCGCGAGCCCGACGGGGATGTTGACGAGGCCGAAGCTGATCGATCCGTTCCAGATAGTCCGCATTGCCTCTTTCCAGTCTAGTAGCGGACCCCGGAATTCCCGCTGACGGCCCGCTTCCCTCCTGCATACGATTGGGCACATGGAGCGGCGCACCGCGCCGGAGCTCTGGCGCGACGCTGTGAGCGACGCGCCTCCTGAGCCTGCCTACATGGAGGAGCGGGCGGACGGATGGGAGCCCGTTTCTTGGGCCGAGGCAGCCGAGCGCGTCGACGATCTGGCCCACGGCCTCCTGGCGCGCGGCGTCCGTCACGGCGACCGGGTCGCGGTTCTGTCACGCACGCGGCTCGAGTGGATCCTGCTCGACTGGGCATTGATGTCGATCGGCGCCGTCGTCGTCGGGCTCTACCCGACGAGCTCGGCCAAGGAGTGCGGATACATCCTCGAGCACTGCGAAGCGGTGCTTGCCTTCACAGAGGACGAGGAGCAGACGCGCAAGCTCGTCTCGATCCGTGGCTCATTGCCCGCGCTGCGCGAGATCGTTCCCTTCGACTGGCTCGAGAAGCTCGAAGCGGACGGGCGCCTGGCCAAGCACCTTCGGCCCGAGCCGGTCGAGGAGGAAGACCTCGCGACGCTCATCTACACCTCCGGCACGACCGGGCCGCCGAAAGGCTGCATGCTCAGGCATCGGAACGTCGTCACAGCCGCGACCTGCGTCGTGGAAGGGCTGCAGGCCGCAGGTGACATCGTGCTCGTGTTCCTCCCGCTCGCGCACAGCTACGGCCGGCTTGCACACCAGGCGGCGTCGTTCCGTGGCGCGACCGTCGCGGTCGTGGCCGACGTCGGCCGCGTGCCGGAGGCAATGGCGGCAGTGCGGCCGCACGTCCTTCCGGCCGTGCCGCGTGTCTACGAGAAGGTGCATGCCAACACGCTCGGCGAGATCGAGCGCGCGGGCGGCCTTCGCGGGAAGATTGGGCTCTGGGCGCTCGGTGTCGGCGCCCGCGCGAGCCGCGTTCGTCGCGAGGGCGCTTCGGTGCCGCGCTTCCTCGGGCTGCAGCAGCGGGTGGCCGACCGGCTCGTGTTCGCGAAGGTGCGCGACCGGCTTGGCGGTCGGCTGCGCGTGGGGGTCTCCGGCGCGGCGCCCCTCTCCACCGACGTGATGGAGTTCTTCCACGCGCTGGGCGTGCCGGTGATCGAGGGGTATGGGCTGACGGAGACGGCAAGCTCTGCGACCGTCAACGAGCTGGACGACTTCCGGATCGGCACCGTCGGCCGGCCGGTAGAGGGCGCCGAAATCCGGCTCGCCGAGGACGGCGAGATCCTGATCCGCAGCGACGCCGTCTTCGCGGGCTACTACCGGGAGCCGGACGCAACGGCGGCGGCGCTGACCGAGGAAGGGTGGCTGCGCACGGGCGACGTCGGCCAGATCGACGCCGAAGGGTTCCTGCGCATCACCGACCGGAAGAAGGACCTCATCATCACCGCCGGCGGCAAGAACATCGCGCCGCAGAACCTCGAGAACGCCCTCAAGACATCGCGGTTCGTCTCACAGGCAATCGTCGTCGGCGACCGCCGCCCATACGTGACGGCGCTCGTCACGCTCGACGAGACGGAGATCGCCTCGAGTGGCCGAGACCGTCAGCAGCTTGTGCAGGAGGTTGTCGACGACGTCAACCGTGACCGGATGCGCGTCGAGCAGATCAAGCGATTCGTGATCCTCCCGCGCGAGTTCACGCAGGAACAGGGCGAGGTGACGCCGACTCTGAAACTGCGTCGCTCGGTCATCCACGAACACTTCGCGGACGAGATCGAGAAGCTGTACGACCCGAGCTAGCCGAGGATCCGCTTGGCGCCGTCGTACTCCGAGGAGTACCAGCTCCCGCTGAGGCTGTCGATCCGGACGACGTCACCGGTGTGCGGCGCGTGGATGAACTGCCCGTTGCCGACGTAGATCCCGACGTGGCCGAGGCCGGCGAAGAAGACGAGGTCGCCCGGCTGGAGCTGGCTGCGAGACACCGAGACAGAGTTCGAGTAGTTGTACTGAGCGACCGTGTAATGCGGAAGCGAGATGCCGATCTGGGCGAAGACGTACATGACGAAGCCGGAGCAGTCGAATCCGCTCGGGCTCGCCCCGCCCCACACGTACGGAGTACCGAGGTACTGCATTGCGATTCCGACGACGCCGCTGTAGCGAGCCGCCGGCACCGGTCCAGAAGTGGGATCGGTGATGCCGACGTTGCTGAGCGGTGAGTTTGCCTGGGCCGCAGCAGCGCGCGCTTCACGGGCAGCCGCCGCCTGGGCTGCCTGCTGCTGCGAGATCATCTGTTGGATCTGCGAGCGGACCGAGCTGTACAGACGGCGCTCGGCAGCGAGCCTCCCCGTGATCCGGCTACGCGCCGCGGCGCGAACGGCGACCAGCCGGTGCGCGCTCTCCCGCTGATGGTGCAGCAGCACCCGGCGCTGGACGACCTGGTGCTGGAATCCGACCACCTGGTTGATCAGGTCCGAGTCCTGTTTCGAGACCGAGTTGACCGTCTCGATCCGGGAGATGAGGTCGTCGAGGCTGCGAGCACCGAGGATGACGGCGAGCGAGGACTGCTGCTCATCCGACGTGTAGATCGCGACGAGCCGCTTCTCGAGCACAACCTGCGCCTGAGAGAGATTTCCGCGGGCGACGCCCAGCGCCTGCCGGTTGACGTCGAGCTGGCGCTGGACGCTCTTCAGTCTCTGGCTCGCCGCCTGGTAGCGGCTGTTCGCCAGCTGAGCCGCTGCATCGAGCTGCTGCAGTCGCTCGAGCACGGACTGAGCCTGCGCCCGTTTGGCGGCGATCTGGTCCGCGTGCGCACGCGTGGCCGTCGCCCCGAGTAGGCCGACCACCAGCAAGCCGCTCAGCAGCGCCGAGATTGCCGCGAGGCGTCTCGGCGCACGCAAATGACGTCCTCCCGCCGTCACAAGGGGTGGACGGTAACAGGGCTGCCGGATACCCGCAAGCTGGGAACCGTCGCGAAAATCCTGCAATTGGGCGTATACGCTTTGAAAATCGGGTTTCGCACCCGCCGCACAAAGTCTGTTCGTCGAGTACGGTCCGCCCGACGTGCTCGGGAGGACGCGATCCCGCACCGCGCGGTTTGCAGTTGCCGCAGCGGTGCTCACACTCATGGCCACCTCGGCTGCGCTCGCCGCTCCGGGGAGCGCAGGTCACACGCGGACGAGCTCGACGCAACGACTGAGCAGCCGCGCCCATCAGGCGCTTCTCAGCCTGTACGCGCTCGATTCGCGGCTGCATGCGTGGCGCGCGCGAGTCGCATCGCTCGAAGCCGCAGCGGCCTCCCTGCAGAAGCAGCAAAGTGCGCTTCGGCAGGAGCTCGGCGCGGCACGGACGTCCCTCGAGAGTGGCCAGCACCAGCTCGCACTCGAGCTGCGCGCTCTTTACGAGCGGGGCAACGTCGATCCGGTGGCGGTCATGCTGGGAGCGGCCTCACTCACCAACGGGCTGCGACAGCTCGACGCCCTCTCGCGCGTCGCCGACCAGAGCAAGCGGATCGTCGCCGTGACGACCGCAGCGCACCAGCGCCTTCAGGGCTCGCAACTTCGCCTCGCCGCAGAGGAGCGCCGGCTGGCGCGTTCGCTTGCCGCCGCTCGGCAGGGCGAGCAGAAGCTCGCTGCGGCGGCTGCCGTCCGCCTCGCGTATGTGTCCTCCCTCCGCACGCGGGAACGCCTGCAGACGACGCAGGTCCGTAGCGTCGAAGCGGTGGCGCAGGCGGCCCAGCAAAAGTCCCAGCAACTTCAGGGGCCGACACCCGCACCGCCGCCGGAAGGAAAGCACCAGCTCGTCGTGAGCGCGACGTGCTACGACCTGCCGGGCAAGACGGCAACGGGGATGCCCGTCGGCCGGGGCGTCGTGGCGGTCGACCCGTCCGTCATCCCGCTCGGCAGCAAGCTGTACATCCCCGGCTACGGCAACGGCGTCGCCGCCGACATCGGCGGCGGCATCCGCGGGAACATCATCGACCTGTGGTATCCGACGTACGCCGAATGCGCCGCCTGGGGCCGCAGGACCGTGACCATCACGGTCTACTAGCTTGGGCGCCTCGGAAACGCTGCGCGTTTCCGAGGTCTGAAGGAACTGCGCGGGCCGGAAAGCGCGGTTTCCGGCCCGCTCCGTGCAGTTTTCATTTTGGATCTCTCTTGGGCGGGAGGCCGCTGTCGTGCGCTCGCGCGCGGCGGAGGCCGGCGCGAGCGCGGTTCGGCCCGCGGCTAAGTCCCCGCTGCGCGGGTGTCTTAGCCTCCGGCCTTTCGCGCAACTGTGGTCGGCACGTTCCGACCCTCTTCCGCGTCAAGGCGGCGGCGTAACGATGCGTTACGACGCCGCGAACCAGCGGGCGAGCACGCAAAGCCTGCTCGCCCGCGACGAAACAGCCGCCCGAACCCACGCAAACCCAATGTGCCCTCAGCACGGAGCGGGCCCGAGATCGCAATCTCGGCCCGCGCAGTTCGGTCATCCCCGGGCGAAGAGCGCAGCTCTTTGCCCGGCGCGAAGAGCGCAGGTCTTCGCCCCACGGGCTAGACTGGCGCCGCGAAAGGGGGATCGCGTTGACTGAGCTCGTGGAGACGGCCGAGGAACGTCGGACTGAGGCACTTCGCGTGCTGCTCGTCGACGACCACGACCTTTTCAGGACGGGACTGCGGAACCTGCTCGAGGAGCAGGGTCTCGCGATCGTCGGCGAGGCGGGGACCGGCGGGGAGGCCATCGCGTACGTCCGCGAGTTGACCCCCGACGTCGTCGTCATGGATCTCAACATGCCCGCGATGGGCGGCGTCGAAGCGACTCGCCACATCGCGGAGGTCTCACCGCTTACGCGGGTAGTCATGCTCACGATCTCGGACGAGGACTCAGACGTCACCGACGCGATCCTCGCTGGGGCGTGCGGCTACCTCCTCAAGGACGCCTCGATCCAAGAGCTGGTCTCGGGGATCCAGGCAGCCGCCCGCGGCGAGGCGCTCATCTCTCCGCACATCGCCACGAAGGTGTTGCAGCGGATCCGCGCCACGAGCGCACAGCCCGAGATCGAGGAGATGATCCGGGCAGAGCTCTCGGAGCGAGAGATCGAGGTCCTGAAGCTGATCGCGAACGGCAAGGACAACGCCGTCATCGCCGCCGAGCTGCACATCAGCCCGAAGACCGTCAAGAACCACATCTCGAACATTCTCATGAAGCTCCAGATCGACAACCGCATCCAGGCGGCTGTCTACGCGGTCCGCAGCGGAATCGTCTAACCGGTCGGAGCCGCTCTGCGGCGGCGCCTGACGCTCTGGAGCTTGCGGAGGAGCGAACGAAGCCGTGCGAGCTCCCCATCGGCGGTCTCGAGACGGTCGGAGAGCGCGGCGAGCTCGGCAGCGACCCCATGTGCAATCACTTCGCCGGCGTCTTGCGCGACCTCGCCCAGGCGTCGCTCGATCCGCCAACGCTCCGCCTCGAGGGCGAGCTTGGCGGCGTAGCCCGTCGTCAGCGTCGATTCGATCGCGTCGAGGCTCGGCGCGCCGGCGCCGGTCTCGGGCAGGTCCAGCAGATCCGTGATCTCGTCCCGCAGCGGCATGACCCATGATTATTGGATGGCGAAGCGGCCAGCGGAATGGGCCGCACGGCCCATCTTTGAGCGCCGATCGACCCATTCGGCTTGACGTTTGCACCCCCGCTTGAAAAATGGAAAGGCCGTGCCGCTTCGTCTTGCTGCCGCAACCGCCGGGATCATCGCCTTCCTTCTCGTGCCCGCTGCGATTGCGGGGTCCGTCGACGTCTTCCAGCGTCAGCTCGCCGGCGCGCTCCGGGCACCGCATGTGAGCCCGGGCCAGACGGGCGCGGTCGTCCTCGACCTCCGCACCGGACAGACCGTCTTTGCGCAACACGCGAGCCTGGCCCTACGACCGGCGTCGAACCAGAAGCTCGCGACGACGTATGCCGCGCTGACCGGGCTCGGCCCGTCCTTCAGGATCGAGACCGACGTGCTGGGCGATGGGCAACTGAGCGGAGCGACCTGGCGGGGAGACCTCGTGCTCAAGGGATACGGCGATCCCGCCCTCTCGGGCGCCCAGCTGAGCTCCCTTGCCCGACAGGTCGCTGCGGCCGGGATCAGGAATGTCAGCGGCCGGATTCTCGGCGACGAGAGCTGGTTCGACACGCGTCGCACCGGGGTCGGATGGAAGGCGCAGTTCTATCTCCACGAGTCGCCCGCTCTCTCGGCGCTGATCGTCAACCGCGGCTGGACCGGCCGCTACGAGACGGCGCGTCCGGCGCTCATGGCCGCGCAGCTCTTCCGGCTCGATCTACGCCACGCGGGAGTCGCGGTGACCGGCGGAACTGCGGTCGGCGTGGCGTCGGCCGACGCCGTCCAGCTCGCAGACGTCGAGTCGCCGCCGCTCTCGGCGCTCGTGCGCCACATGGACGTCTACAGCGACAACTTCTACGCGGAGATGCTGCTGAAGGAGATCGGCGCCGTGCAGGGCAGCGGCGGATCTGCGGCAGCTGGGCTCGTGGTGACGCGACAGCTACTCGGGGAGGCCGGCGTGCCGCTCGCCGGGGTCAGGATGGTGGACGGCTCCGGCCTCTCGCTCCTCGATCGCTGGACACCTCGTGCGCTGGCGTCCCTCTTGCAGACGATGTGGCGCGACCCCGACCTGGAGCCGTACGTCCTACGTGCCCTGCCGATCGCCGGAGAAACCGGGACGCTCCACTACCGCATGCGAAGCGGCCCGGCCCACGGTGTCGTGCGCGCCAAGACGGGCACCACGGACAACTCGTCGGCACTCTCGGGCTTCGTCGGCAGCCGGTATGTCTTCTCGATCCTGGAGAACGGCCGGCCGGTTCGGACGCTGAACGCGGAACGGTCGCAGAACCGCTTCGCGCAGGTGCTCGCGCGAGTCGCCGCAGTGAGCTAGGACTCGCCGAGCAGCGCGAGCAGATCGTTCTCGCCGAGGATCGGCACCTCAGCCTTCTGCGCCTTCGTCAGCTTCGAGGCGCCCGGCTCCTCCCCTACGACGAGCCCCGTCGTCTTCGCCGAAACCGAGTCGGTCACCTTCGCGCCGAGCGCCTCGAGCCGGGCCTTCGCGTCCTCGCGGGTGAAACGCTCGAGCGTGCCGGTGATGACGTACGTGCTCCCGGTCAGCGGCCCCTCTCGCGGCCGCTCCTCCTCGCCGGCCTCGAAGCGGAGGCCGAGATCTCGAAGCTCCTCGACGAGTGCGCAGTTTTGCTCGTCCGCGAACCAATCGACCACGTCCTCGGCGCGGTCGGGGCCGAAGCCTTCGACCTCGGCCATCTCTTCCGGACTCGCCGCGACCAGCCCGTCGACGGTGCCGAAATGGCTCGCCAAGTTGCGCGCGAGCACCCAGCCGATCCCCGGGATGTTCAGGCCGAGGAGGACGCGCGAGAACGGCACCTGCTTGGAACGCTGGATGGACTCGATCGCCGCGCTTGCGGAGATCTCTCCGAAGCCCTCGAGCTCGAGCACCTGCTCCTTCGTCAGTCGGTAGAGGCCGGGCAGCGACCGGACGAGGCCCTTCTCCCACAGGATGCGGATCGTCTGCTCGCCGACGCCGTCGATGTCGGCGACCCCCGTCCAGTTGATCAGCGTCTCGAGACCGCGCGACGGGCAGGCCCGATTCGGACAGCGGTGCATCGCCTCGCCCTCCGGCTTCACGATCTCCGTGCCGCAGAGCGGGCAGTGCGTCGGCATCCGGAACTCCTTCGACCCACGCCGGTGCGGCCCGGCGGGACCGACGATCTGCGGGATGACGTCACCAGCGCGCTGGACGATGACGTCGTCGCCCTGTCGGATCTGCTTGCGGTTGATGTCTTCCTCGTTGTGCAACGTCGCGCGGGTGACGGTGACGCCGCCGACCTGTACCGGCTCCATGATCGCCCACGGGTTGAGCGCGCCGGTACGTCCCACGCGGATGCGGATCTCGAGCAGTCGCGTCACCGCAGTCATGGGCGCCCACTTGTAGGCGCGCGCCCACCGCGGGCGGGAATGCAGAACGCCAAGCCTTCGCTGCTGGTCGAGCGAGTCGACCTTGATCACGACGCCGTCGATCTCGTAGTCGAGCTCCAGCCGCCGCTTCTCCCACTCGACACAGGCGGCCGAGACGTCCTCGATCGACTCGAGCCGCTCGGCGTACGGGTTGGTGCGCAAGCCGTGCTCGCGGAGCCACTCGAGCATCCCGAACTGCGTCTCGAACTCGACGCCTTCGCGATGGCCGGCACCGTAGACCCAGATCGAGAGCGGCCGGTCGGCAGTGATCGCAGAGTTCTTCTGCCGCAGGCTCCCTGCAGCGGCGTTACGTGGATTCGGTGCGAGCTTCTGGTTCGTCCCGGCGAGCCGCTCGTTCAGCTCCTGGAAGCCTGAGAGCGGCAGATACACCTCGCCGCGCACCTCGATCACGGGCGGCGCATCACCCTTCAGGCGCAGGGGGATCGCCTCGATCGTCCGGATATTCGGCGACACGTCCTCCCCCTGTACGCCGTCGCCGCGGGTCGCGCCGCGCGCGAGGACGCCGTCCTCGTAGGTCAGATTCACAGCGAGCCCATCGATCTTCGGCTCGAGGACGAACGCCACCGCCTCGTCGGTGCCGAGCCGCTTGCGGACGTCGTCGGCCCACTTCCGCAGCCCCTCTTCGGTCGTCACCTTCTCGAGCGATCCCATCGGCTCGAGGTGCTGAACCTTCACGAACTTGTCCGACAAACCTCCTACGCGCCGCGTCGGCGAGTCGGGCGTGACGAGCTCGGAATGCTCCTCCTCGAGCGCGAGCAGCTCGTCGAAGAGGGCGTCGTAGGCCGCGTCATCCATGATCGGCTCGTCCTCGACGTGATACGCGATCAGCGCGCGGTTGAGGACGTCGCGGAGCTCGGCGGCGCGGGCCACGGCAGTCGTTGTCTTAGAGGACGCCAAGGAGCTCCCCGGCGGTGTCGACGATTGTGTCCGGCTCCTCGGCTTCGAGCTTTGCCGTGTCGTGGATCCCGCCCCACGTCACCGCGACGGCGAACATGCCCGCGGCCTTCGCCGCGCGGATGTCGAACGGAGAGTCGCCGACGTACGCCGTATCCGCAGGGTCGGCTCCGAGGCGCTCTGCGGCCAGGAGAAGCGGTTCCGGGTCGGGCTTCTGCTGCTCCGTCTCGTCGCCTCCGACGACCGTCTCGAAGAGGTGAGCGATGGGCACGCGCGCGAAGCCGAGCTCGACGGTCGAACGTCGCTTCGCGGTGACGATGCCGAGGCGCCGACCCTCCTCGCGCAGCTGCACGAGAACGTCTTTCATGCCGGCGCACGCCTCGAGCTCGTCGTGGAGCGGCTCGTTGTGCGCGCGGTAGACGTCCACGAGCCGGTCGACGTGGTCGGGGGCGAGCGCGCGCATCTGCGCTTCGAGGCCGGGACCCCCGACCGTCTGCATGAGCTCCGCGTCCGAGTACTCGTGACCGAGCACCTCGCGTGTCGCGTGCCGCATCGAGGCGAGGATGATCGCGCCGGAGTCGACGACCGTGCCGTCGAAGTCGAAGAGAACGGTCCCGAACCGCACGCATCGATCGTATCCGCGCCTCCTCAGTAGGCTCCCGCCGTGCCCGACGTATCGGATTTCCGCTACCTCGTCGTCCCGCACACGCATTGGGATCGTGAGTGGTACCTCCCGTTCGAACAGTTTCGGCTGAGACTCGGCGCGGTGGTCGACGGCGTCCTCGACACACTCGAGAGCGACCCGTCGTTCACCTCGTTCACGCTCGACGGGCAGGCGATCGTGCTCGAGGACTACGTCGAGGTGCGACCGGAGAACGAAGGACGGCTGCGCGCACTGCTCGCCGACGGGCGCCTCGAGGTCGGCCCGTCCTATGTCCTACCGGACGAGATCCTCGTCGGCGGCGAGTCGCTCGTCCGCAACCTCCTCCTCGGACGGAGAGTCTGTCGGCGTTTCGGCGTCGAGCCGAGCGGTGCCGGCTATCTCCCGGACAGCTTCGGGCACCCGGCGCAGCTGCCACAGATCCTCGCGGGTTTCGGTATCGGCACCTTCCTCTTCTCCCGCGGGATGGGCGACGAGATCGACGACGTCGGCGTCGCCTTCCGCTGGCGGGCCGGCCCCGCGGAGGTCGTCGCCTGCCAGATGCTTCCGCACTACGACAACTTCGCGCGCCTGACCTGGCAGCACGACGCCGAGCAGCGCCTGCGCGCGATCGTCGAGCACCTCGGCGACTTCGTGAAGCGCGCCGGTCAGGACGAGATCGTCCTCGCGAACGGCTCCGACCATCTACCGATCGAGCCCGAGCTGCCGGACATCCTGACGGAGCTCGAGCAGACCTTCGACGCCAGCTTCCGGATCGGCCGGTACGACGACCATGCGCCCGAGTCGGACGGGCTGCCGGTCCACGAGGGCGAGCTTGTCGGCAGCCGGCTCCAGAACGTGCTGCGCGGCGTCAACTCGGCGCGGATCTACCTCAAGCAGGCGAACGAGCGCGCAGAGCGGCGACTCCTCTCGATCGAGACCGCGGCGGCGCTGCGCGTCCTCCGCGAGGACGCACCCTATCCCGCCGCAGACCTCCGCCTCGCGTGGCGCGACCTTCTCCGCAACCACCCGCACGACTCGATCTGCGGCTGCTCGTGCGACGAGGTCCACCGCGACATGGTCGTCCGTTACGAGCAGCTCGACCGAACGCTCGACTTCGTCGGGCGGGAGGCGCTG
The DNA here is from genome assembly GCA_045805965.1 of Gaiellaceae bacterium. Taxonomy (GTDB): domain Bacteria; phylum Actinomycetota; class Thermoleophilia; order Gaiellales; family Gaiellaceae; genus Palsa-739. The sequence continues at coordinate 21,839 of JBJMKF010000016.1, read as the reverse complement.
GGCGTCGGTGGTGCGTTCGTCAACCCGCTCCCCTTCGCACGGCGCCGTGTGGTCGACGGCGAACTTTTCGAGCTCGACGGCTTCTCCGGCGGGCGACCCGAGCCCCTTGCGACACAGGAGACGCCGTTCGCACTCGAGGCGATCGCGGAGTTGCTCGTGTTCGAGGACGATCCGGACATTGGCGACCTGTACACGTTCTGCCCCGGGGGCAAGCCCACGTCGGCTCAGTTGGTCAGTTCCCGGCACGAGGGCAATGCGCTCGTCCTGGACCACAAGCTGCCCGGAGTACGGATCGAGACGACGATTCGCATCGTTCCGGGTCTCGACCGCGTCGAGCTGACGAGCGTCATCGACAACGATGCGGACGACCACCGGCTGCGTGTCCTCGTTCGCTCGGAGAGCGGCGCGAACGAGGTGCGCGCCGAGAGCCAGTTCGCCGTGGTCCGGCGACCGCTAACGCCTCCTCCTGCGCGGGTCCGATGGGTCGAGCCACCCGTGGCGACTGCTCACACCCTCGGGGCCGTCGCGTTCGGCCCGCTCGTGCTGATGGCCAAGGGCCTGCCAGAGTACGAGGCGTCCGCAGACGGGGTGCGGCTGACTTTGCTGCGATGTGTCGGAACAATCTCGCGCCCGCCCGGAATGGAGACGCGCCCGGTCGGCGCAGGACCCCAAATCGCCACCCCGGAGGGCCAGTGCCGCGGGCGCCACGTTCTCGAGTACGCGCTCCGTCTCGACGGCGAAACGCTTTCCGACGCGGCGCTCGTCCGGGCGAACCAGGACTACTGCACCGACTTCCTCCTCGGCGACCCGTTCGAGCCTCCGCTCGAGCTGAGCGGCGACGTCGTCTTCTCGTGCCTGAAGCAGCCCGAAACCGGCGCGGATCTCGTCCTGCGTGTCTTCAATCCGAATCCGCAGCCGGAGGCGCTCACGCTGAGCCGGACCGCGCGGCGCATCCGTCTTGACGAGGAGAACGATGTCGACGCCGGCCTCGAGCTCGCGCCCGGCGAGATCGCGACCTTCCTAATAGGCGACTGAGACCAGGTAGAGGCCCCAGGGAGGCGCAGTTGCACCCGCCTCCGAGCGCTCCCGGCCTTCGAGTAGGTCCGAAATAGCGCTCGGCGCCTCGACCATCGTGCCCACCAGGCTGCGGACCATGTGCCGGAGGTAGCTCTTGGCCGTGATCTCGAAATCGAGGTGGTCGCCGCGCCGGACCCACTCCGCCCGCTCCACTACGCACGCGAAGACCTCGTGCCGCGTCTGCGTCGGGGTGAACGCCCGGAAGTCGTGCTTACCCGCGAGCGCAACTGCAGCCGCGCTGAGCGCGTCCTCGTCGAGCGGATGCGGAACCCACCAGCTGCGCCGCATTTCGAACGGCGAGGGCGCCGCGCGGGTGAAGAGCCGGTAGCGGTAGCTGCGCGAGCGGGCGGAGTGACGAGCGTGGAAGTCGACGGGCGCGGCAGCGGACGAGAGAACGGTGATCTCGTCGGGCAGCCGCGGGTTGAGCGCAGCGGCGACCCTCTCCGGCGGCGGGCCACCCTCGACGTCCACCGAGGCGACCTGGCCGAGCGCATGAACACCCGTGTCGGTGCGGCCGGCCACCGCGAGTTTCTCGACCGAAGCGAACGTCCCGGCGAGCGCCTCCCGCAGCGCCGCCTCGACCGTGGGCAACCCGGGCTGAGCCGCCCAGCCGTAGAACGGCGTACCGTCGTACTCGAGCGTCAGGATTAGCCGCACGTCAGGGCACCCTGACGCTGTTTGTCAGGCGTTCCTTATGCTCTACTATATTGCACATCGATTGTTACACTCTACTTCGTGAGCGACGAGCATACCTTCCTTCTGCAGCGGGTCCAGCCCGCCATGGTGGGCCTCATCGACGGCTCGCTCTCGACGCTTGCGCCGATCTTCGCAGTCGTGCTCGCCTCGCATGACACGCGCTATGCGTTCATCGCCGGCCTCGCGACGTCGCTCGGCGCGGCGATCAGCATGGGCTTTTCGGAAGCGCTCTCGGACACCGGAGAGCTGACCGGGCGCGGCAGCCCTTGGGGGCGCGGGACGATCACCGGGGGCGGAACCTTCCTCGGCGGCATCCTCCACTCGCTGCCATTCCTGATCTCGAATTACCACGTGGCGCTCTTCTTCGCGGTCGCCGTCGTCGCGTTCGAGCTGCTGATGCTCGCCTACTTCCGCTACCGCTTCTTCCAGGACACGTTCATCCGCGCCCTGGGGATCGTCACGTTCGCCGGGATCCTGATCGCGGCGATCAGCGCAGGCTTGGGATCTATCCTCGGTGCGCCGGTCGGCGGCTAGCGCCTACGGCTCGAAGTCGACGAGCTCGAGATAGACCATCTCGGCGGCGTCGCCGGAGCGGTGCCCCAGCTTGACGATGCGGGAGTAGCCACCCGGCCGGTCCGCCATCCGCGGCCCGACGTCGGCGAAGAGCTTGTACACGACCTCCTGTGAGCGGAGCACGGAGAGTGCTTGCCGCCGCGCGTGGAGGTCGCCACGGCGCCCGAGCGTGATCATCTGCTCGGCGAACGGCTTCACAGCCTTCGCCTTCGCCTCGGTCGTCCGGATCCGCCCGTGCTCGATCAGGGAGCACGTGAGGTTCGAGTAGAGCGCCTTGCGATGCGCCGCATCGCGGCCGAGCTTCTTCCCTGTGCGGGCGTGGCGCATCGCAGGCTCCTTCTTACTCGAAGCCGCCGGAGCCGTTCTCGCCGCGGAGGTGGAGACCGTGCTGCGAGAGCGTCTCGCGCACCTCCTCGATCGACTTCTTGCCGAAGTTCGGGATCGCGGCCAGCTCCTGCTCGGTCTTCATCACGAGGTCGCCGATCGTCTCGATCCCGACCCGCTTGAGACAGTTGTAGGAGCGGACGCCGAGCTCGAGCTCCTCGATCGGAAAGTTCTCCATCCCGTGTGCGAGCGCAGCCTCGGGCGTGACACCGCCGTCGACGGGCGGCGCGTCCCCGAAGCCCTCGATTCGTTCGAGGTCGGTGAAGATCGCCAGCTGCCGGATCAGGATCTCGGCGGCCTCCCCAAGCGCATCCTTCGGCTCGACGGAGCCGTCGGTTGTGATGTCGAGCGTGAGCTTGTCGTAGTCCGTCCGCTGGCCCACGCGAGCCGCCTCGACCTGGTACGCGACGCGGCGCACGGGCGAGAAGATCGAATCCATCGGGATCACGCCGATCGTGTGCTGCGGACCCCGGTTGAGCTCGGCCGGCGAGTAGCCGCGGCCGCGACCGATGGTCAGCGTCACTTCGAGCCTGCCCTTGTCGGACAGGTTCGCGATCTCGAGCTCCGGGTTGAGGATCTCGAGATCGGCGGGGGCCTCGATGTCGGCCGCCGTCACGGCACCCGGCCCCTTCTTCGCGATGTGCACCTCGATTTCGGGCGACTCGCCGTGGAGCCGCGCAACGAGGTTCTTCAGGTTCAGGATGATGTCGGTGACGTCCTCGCGGACGCCCGGCAGGGTGGTGAACTCGTGCGCCGTCCCTTCGACCTTGACAGAGGTGACGGCGGCGCCCTCCAGGGAGGAGAGCAGCACGCGCCGCAGCGAGTTGCCGAACGTGTGACCGAAGCCGCGGTCGAGCGGCTCGATTGCAAAGACCCCGCGATGGTCGTCCGCGTCCTCGTGGACGATCTTCGGGATCTGGAAGTCCATTTCTCTAGTCGCCAAAGAAGTTCCCTCTTTCCGTTACTTCGAGTAGAGCTCGATGATCAGCTGCTCCTGCACCGGCGTGTCGATCTCGTCACGCTCGGGCTGCTTGAGCATCTTGCCGGTGAGCCCGTCGTGGTCGGCCTGTAGCCACGGAGCGACCGTCGAGACAAGATCGGTCGCGTCCCGGATCACCTGCTGCGCCGAGGAGCTCGACGCAACCGTGACGACGTCATTCGGCCGCACCTGATAGCTCGGGATGTTGACCCGGCGCCCATTGACCTGGAAATGGCCATGGCGGACGAGCTGCCGCGCCTGAGCACGTGACGCGGCGAAGCCGAGCCGGTAGACGACGTTGTCGAGCCGGGTCTCGAGCATCCGCAGCAGCTCCTCGCCGGTGACGCCCGAGCGCTTGGATGCCTTTTCGTAATAGGTGCGGAACTGTTTCTCGAGCAGGCCGTAGTAGCGGCGCGCCTTCTGTTTCTCGCGCAGCTGCAACAGGTACTCGCTCTGCTTGATGCGGCCACGGCCGTGCTCGCCCGGCGGGTAGGAGCGACGCTCGATCGCGCACTTCTCCGTCAGGCAGCGCTCGCCCTTGAGGAACAGCTTCATCCCCTCGCGACGGCAGATGCGGCATTTCGGCCCGAGATCTCTAGCCACTAGACGCGCCTCCGCTTCCTCGGGCGCACACCGTTGTGCGCCTGCGGGGTCACGTCCTTGACGGAGAGGATCTCGAGACCTGCCGCTTGCAGCGAGCGGATCGCGGTTTCGCGACCTGAGCCCGGGCCCTTGACGAAGACCTCGACCTTCTGGAGGCCGTGCTCCATGCCCTTCCGAGCCGCCGCGTCAGCGGTCACCTGCGCGGCGAACGGCGTCGACTTGCGGGAGCCCTTGAAGCCGGCGGAGCCGGCGGATTCCCACGCGATCACGTTGCCCTCGCGGTCGGTGAGCGCGACGATCGTGTTGTTGAAGCTCGTCTTGATGTGCGCCTGGCCGATGGCGATGTTCTTGCGGACGCGACGGCGCGTGCGGCCGCGCGTGGCCGCTGCCCTGCGAGGGGGTGCCAAGCTACTTCGCCGCCTTCTTGCCGCGTCCGACGGTCTTCTTCGACCCCTTGCGGCTGCGCGCGTTTGTCTTCGTCCGCTGTCCGTTCACGGGCAGCCCGCGCCGGTGGCGAACGCCCCGATAGGCGCCGATCTCCGAGAGCCGCTTGATCGCCTGCTGGCGGTCGCGGCGCAGGTCACCCTCGACCTCGAGATTCGAGTCGATGTAATTGCGGAGCTTCGTGACCTCTTCGTCGGTGAGGTCCTTGACCTTCGTGTCCGGGTTGAGACCGAGCTCGACGGCGACCTTGCGCGCAGTGGGCTGGCCGATCCCGTAGATGTAGGTCAGGCCGATCTCCAGCCGCTTCTGGTTCGGAAGATTGACTCCGGCGATGCGTGCCACTGATCGCTATCCCTGCCTTTGCTTGTGACGAGGATTGGTGCAGATGACCATGGTCGTTCCGTGCCGCTTGATCACGCGGCAGCGTTCGCACATGGGCTTGACGGACGGACGGACTTTCATGATGTACCTCAGCGGTGCCGGTAGGTGATCCGGCCGCGATTGAGGTCATAGGGGCTGAGCTCGACCTTGACCTTGTCGCCCGGGAGAATTCGGATGTAGTGCTTCCGCATTTTCCCGGAGATCGTCGCGAGCACCGAGTGGCCCCCGTCGAGCTGCACCCGAAACATCGTGCTCGGGAGCGCTTCGACGACCTCGCCTTCGACCTCGATCTTCTCTTCCTTGGTAGGCAAATTCCCTTCAGTGAATAGGTGTCTCAGACGCGCACACGCGCACGGCAGAGCCGTGCGCGCAAGGGGGTCATCGTAGCAAAGGGGCCTTGGCCAGCGTCAGGACACGAGGCCCGTCCGCGGTGACTGCGACGGTGTGCTCGAAGTGGGCCGCGAGGGACTCGTCGACGGAGGAGATCGACCATTCGTCGGCGTGCACGTAGACGTCGGGCTCGCCGGCCGTGATCATCGGTTCGATCGCGAGAGTCATACCCTCCTGCAGCAGGGGCCCGCGGCCCGGAGGGCCGTAATTCGGGATCTGCGGGTCCTCGTGGTACGACCTCCCGACGCCGTGTCCGACGAGGCTCCGCACGACGGAGAAGCCCGCTCCCTCGACGACGATCTGGACGGCGTGAGAGATGTCTGAGAGATGGTTGCCGACGCGGGCCTGCTCGATGCCGGCGTCGAGCGCTTCCCGGCAGACGTCGAGTAGCCGCTGCGCCTCGGACGAGATCTCACCGACGGGCAACGTCACCGCGCTGTCGGCGACGAGGCCGTTGAGCGTGATGCCGAGGTCTACGGAGATCAGATCTCCCTCCCGTGCCCGGTAGTCGTCGGGAATCCCGTGCACGACCATCGAGTTCGGCGAGATGCAGAGCGCGGCCGGGAACCCCTTGTAGCCCTTGGAGGTCGGCTTCCCGCCTCGAGCAGCGATGTGCTCGTCCGCCATGCGGTCGAGCTCGCGCATCTCGATGCCGGGCTCGAGGTGCTCGGCGACGACCGCAAGTGTCTCGGAGAGGAGGGCGCCGGCGCGCGCCATCCCGTCGATCTCGGCCTGGGACTTGCGGATGATCATCGGCCGGCTCCGAGCGGATCGTCCGTTCCCGCCGGGCTCGTCGGAGGCGCGAGAGAGGCGGCCGACTTCAAGCGCGCGCCTCCACCGACTCGAGCGACTGCTCGACCTCGTGGAAGACCTCGTCGACGCTGCGGTCGGCATGGATGCCGACGACGTTCGCCTGGTGCGTGCGGTAATAGTCGACCAGCGGCGCCGTCTCGCTTTCGTAGAGCTCGAGCCGTCGCTCGATCACCTCGGGTGTGTCGTCGGCGCGCCCCTCCTCCGCTGCGCGGCGTAGGAGGCGCTCCAGGAGCATTTCGCGCTTCGGCACCTGAAGGTCGAAGACGATGTCGAGCTCTCGCCCCAGCTCACGGAGGAGCTCGTCGAGCGCCTCCGCCTGCGCCAGCGTGCGCGGGAAGCCGTCGAGCACGAAGCCCACGACCGTGTCGCCCCGCGAAAGGCGATCGCGGATCAGGTCGATCATCAACTCGTCGTCGACGAGGTCGCCGCGATCGAGCACCGCCCTGAGCTCGCGGGCCACGGGCGTGTCGAGCTCGCGCATCTCACGGAGCATGTCCCCCGTGGCGATGTGCGGAACCCCGTACATCGCGTTGATCCGCCGCGCCTGCGTGCCCTTCCCCGAGCCCTGAGGCCCGAGGACGAGGATGTTCAGCGTAGGAACCCTTCGTAGTGGCGCATGACCATCTGCGACTCCATTTGTCGCATGGTCTGCAACGCCACGCCCACGACGATGAGAACGGACGTACCCCCGAGAGCGCGGTACGTCGCTTGCGAGAAGTGGAAATGCGCGATGAAGATCGACGGCGCCACGGCGACCGATGCGAGGAACAGCGCGCCCGGGAACGTGAGCCGGCTCAGCACGCGGTCGAAGTACGCGGCCGTCGGCGGCCCTGGCCGAATGCCGGGGATGTAGCCGTTGTACTTGCGTAGGTTGTCGGCCTGGTCGACCGGGTTGAAGACGACCGACGTGTAGAAGTAGGTCATCATCATGATCAGCAGCGCCTCGGCGAGCAGGTACTTCCAGCCCGAGTAGGCGAAGTTGTTCTGGAGCCAGATGTTCCAGGCCGGCTTGAAGCTGCCGATCGTCTGCGGTACGGCGAGGATCGCCGCCGCGAAAATGATCGGGATCACGCCGGCCATGACGACGCTGAGCGGCATGTAGGTCGAGCCACCGGTCGTCTGGCGGTTGCCGAGCTGGCGCCGCGCGTACTGAATCGGGATCCGGCGCTGGCCCTCCATCACGAACACGACCGCGACGACGATCCCAATGGCGACCAGCGGGAAGAAGAGCCGTGCCGACGTGTCGCCGTTGATCCAGCCGCTGAGCCCCTGCGGAGCGTAGGCGAGGATCGAGGCGAAGATCAGGAGCGAGATGCCGTTGCCGATGCCGCGCTTCGTGATCTGTTCGCCCATCCACATCAGCAGCGTCGTTCCCGCTGTGAGCGTGAGGATGATGATGATGATCCTGCCCGCGTTGGCGTTCTGAATGGCATTGGCCTGCGACTTGAAGAGGAACGCGTAGCCCGTCGCCTGAGCCGCCGCCAGCGCGACGGTGAGGTAGCGGGTGTACTGCGTGATCTTCGCGTACCCGGCCTCGCCCTCTTTCTGGAGCCGCTCGAGAGACGGGACGACGACCGCGAGTACCTGGAAGATGATCGAGGCCGTGACGTAGGGCATGATGCCGAGCGCGAAGAGGGAGAAGCGCGAGAGCGCTGAGCCCGAGAACAGGTTGAGAAGACCGAGCACGCCGTTGCCCGCCGAACCGCCGAACAGCTGGCTGAGTGCCGACTCGTTGATACCGGGCGCAGGCACCCAGGAGCCGAAGCGGTAGACCGCGAGCACGCCGGCAGTGAACAGCAGCCTTCGACGTAGCTCGGGGACACGCCAGGCGTTGACGAGCCAGCCGAACATCTACTCCTCCGTCCCTTCGGGCTCTTCTGTCTCTTCCGCGGAGGGTTCCGACTCCTCGGCGGGAGTCTCGGGCTGCTCCTCCGCCGCGGCCTCGCGCTCTTCCGCGGCCGCCGGCTTCGCCTTGCGATGGCGCGCCTTCTTCACCTTCGGCTCGCGCAGGAGTTCGACGGTGCCACCCGCACCCTCGATCTTCTCGCGCGCCGACGCCGAGATCGCGTGGACGCGGACAGTGAGCTTCTTCGTCACCTCGCCGACCCCGAGCAACTTCACATCGGTGCGCGTGTTCTTGATCACGTGCTTGGAGACGAGCGTCTCGGGCGTCACCTCGTCGCCGGCCTCGAACCGGTCGAGGTCGCGGACGTTGACCGGCTGGGTATAGGTGCGGAACGGGCCGATCGGCATCGCGTCCTTCGACGTCGCGCCGCGCAACTTGCCGAGCCGCATGTAGATCGGCGTCTGGCCGCCCTCGAAGCCCGCGCGCATCTTGTGCGAGCCGGACCTGGACTTCTGCCCCTTGATGCCGCGGCCGGAATAGCGGCCCTTGCCGGAGCCCAGGCCGCGCCCGACGCGCTTGCGATCTTCGCGCGGCTGTGCGGGCGAGAGACTGGAGAGATTCAGCTGCTTCTCGGGCATTGGCTCAGGCGTTCTCGATCTTCACGAGGTGGCGAACCTTGCGGAGCATTCCGGCCAGCGTCGGGGACTCCTCGTGCTCGGCGCTACGGCCGATGCGACCGAGCCCGAGAGCGCGCAGGGTACCGCGATGACGCTGGGACTGTCCGATCTGGGACCGGACCTGCGTGATCAGCAGCCTGGCCACTAGGAATCGTCCTTCTTCCGGCGCAGTCTCCGCTTCGGCTTCTCTTCGGCTGCAAGCGTCGGCGGCTCAGCCGCCGACGCGCGGCCGGGCTCATCCACGACCTCTTCACCCTCATCCGCTGGCACGGGGGCCGACTCCACCACGGGAGCCTCCTCGACGACAGGAGTCTCCTCGACCGCCGCAGGCTCAGCTTCGACCACGACTGCGGGAGCCGCTTCCGCAGCTGGTTCTTCTTCGGTCGGCGCGACTGCGGGGAGCGGCAACACCTCGGAGATGCGCTTGCCGCGGATCTTCGCCACGTCCTCCGGACGGCGCAGATCCTTCAGCGCGGCGACGGTCGCCTTGGCCATGTTGATCGGGTTCGTCGTGCCGAGACTCTTCGCGAGGACGTTGCGGACACCGCCGAGCTCGAGCACGGCGCGCACGCCGCCGCCGGCGATTACGCCGGTTCCCTCGGAGGCGGGACGAAGGAGCACCCGGGCCGCGTCGAACCTGCCGAGCACCTCGTGCGTGATCGTGGAGCCGTGCTTCGGGATCGTGAAGAGGTTCTTCTTCGCATCTTCGACGGCCTTCGTGATCGCCAGTGGAACCTCGCGCGCCTTGCCGTAGCCGACGCCGACGCGGTCGACCTCGTCGCCCACCACGACGAGCGCCGTGAACGAGAAGCGCCGGCCGCCTTTGACGACCTTCGCCACGCGGTTGATCTCGACGACGCGCTCCTTGAGCTCGCGCGTCTCGGTGTATTCGCCCGTGCTCAAAACGCAAGTCCTCCCTCGCGGGCGCCGTCAGCGAGCGCCTTCACGCGTCCGTGGTAGAGGTAGCCGCCGCGGTCGAAGACGCACGCGTCGACACCGGCTTTCTTGCCGGCCGCGGCGAGAACCTTCCCAACCGCTTCCGCCTGGGCGGTCTTGTCGCCCTTGAACGACTTCGCGAGCGCGAGATGCGACGCAGAAGCGAGCGTCTTGCCCGAGTCGTCGTCGACGAGCTGCGCCTCGATGCCGCGGTTGGAGCGGAAGACCACGAGCCGTGGCCGTTCTGCCGTGCCGCGCACCTTTGCGCGCACGCGCCGGTGGCGCCGCAGACGAGCGTCTCTCACGGTCAGGCTAGGCACGCTTTCCGACCTTCCGGCGGACGTACTCGCCTTCGTAGCGAATGCCCTTGCCCTTGTACGGCTCGGGCGGGCGCACCTTGCGGATCTCGGCGGCCGTCTGGCCGACCATCTGCTTGTCCGTGCCCTTGACGAAGATCTCGGTCGGAGTCGGCACCTCGAAGGCGATGCCGGTGCGCGGCTTGATCGTGACGGAGTGCGAGTAGCCGACGGCGAGCTCCAGGTCGGTGCCTTTGAGCGACGCGCGGTAGCCGACGCCCTGGATCTCGAGCTTCTTCTCGAAGCCCTGGGTGACGCCTTGCACCATGTTCGCCACGAGCGTCCGGGTGAGGCCGTGCAGCGCACGATCCTCCCCGCGCTCGGTCGGCCGCTTCACCGTGACGACACCGTCGGTCTGCTCGATCTTCATCCGCGTCGGCACCTGCTGCTGCAGCGTCCCGAGTGGGCCGGCGACAGAGACGCGGGCAGAGTCGATCGTGACGGTGACACCGTCGGGGATCTGGATGGGTGCGTTGCCGATTCTGCTCATTCCGTTACCAGATGAAGGCCACCACTTCGCCGCCGATTCCGCGCTCCTGCGCGGTGCGGCTCGTGACGAGACCGGAGGACGTCGAGAGGATCGCGACGCCCAGCCCGCCGAGCACGCGCGGAAGACGGTCCTTCCGTGCGTAGACCCTGCGGCCCGGCTTCGACACGCGCTTCAGGCCGGAGATGACCCGCTCGCGGTTGCGGCCGAACTTGAGGTCGACGACCAGGGTATCGAAGGACTCTCCCTTCTCCACGTGGTAATCGCGGATGTAGCCCTCCTCCTTGAGGAGGCGGGCGATCTCGACCTTCATCCTCGAGGTGGGCATCGTCGCGTGCTCGTGCAGCGCCTTGTTGGCGTTGCGGATGCGGGTGAGCATGTCTGCGATTGGATCGGTCAGCACCGTTTCTCTCCTACCAGCTCGATTTGGTCATGCCGGGGATCGCGCCCTGGTGCGCAAGCTCGCGCAGGCAGATCCGGCAGAGCCCGAACTTGCGGAACACCGCGCGCGGCCGGCCGCACCGGTTGCAGCGCGTGTAGTTGCGCACCTTGAACTTCTGGGGTCGCCGTTGCTTGACGACGAGCGACGTCTTCGCCATTAGTCGTTCCTCCTGTCGACGTCCGCGAAGGGCAGGCCGAGCGCCCGCAGCAGCGCGAGGGCGTGCTCGTCCGTCTGGGCGCTCGTCGTGATGGTCACGTCGAGGCCGCGGACCTGCTGGATGTCGTCGTAGTTGATCTCCGGGAAGATGAGCTGCTCGCGGATGCCGAGCGAGTAGTTTCCGCGCCCGTCGAACGAGCGCGGGCTGAGGCCGCGGAAGTCGCGGATTCGCGGGAGCGCGATCGAGACGAGCCGGTCGAGGAACTCGTACATCCGCGGGCCGCGCAGCGTGACGCGCGCGCCGACTGCCATCCCTTCGCGCAGCTTGAACTGCGCGATCGACTTGCGGGCCTTCCGGATCTGAGCACGTTGCCCGGCGATCGTGGTCAGCTCCTCGAGCGCGGAGTCGAGCAGCTTCGACTCGGTCTTCGCCTCGCCGACGCCCATGTTGAGCGTGATCTTCTGGATCCGCGGCGCCTGCATGATCGAGTCGAGCCCGAGCTCCTCCTTGAGGCGCGGCCGGATCTCGCGCTCGTACTGGTCCTTCAGGCGCGGCGTGTAGGTGTCGGCGACGGCGCTCATCCGCGGTCGATCTCCTCCCCGCACCGCTTGCAGACGCGGATGCGCACGTTCTTGTCCTTGATCGTCTTCTCGATCGTGCCGACGCGGGTCGGCTTGCCGCACACGGGGCAGACGACCATCACGTTCGAGACCGGCAACGGCGCCGGCAGCTCGATGATGCCGCCGGGGATGATCTGCGCCCCGCCGAGCCCGGTCGTGTTCTGGATCGGCCGCGGGCGACGGTGCCGCTTGACGACGTTGATGTTCTCGACGACGACGCGCCCTTCCTTCGGCCGCGCTTCGAGCACACGTCCTTCCTTGCCCGCGTCCTTACCGCGGAGGACGTGCACGACGTCGCCCTTCCGTACCTTCATTGTCTGAGCCACTGTCAGAGCACCTCCGGAGCCAGGCTGACGATCTTCATGAAGTTCTTCTCCCGCAGCTCGCGCGCGACCGGGCCGAAGATGCGCGTGCCGCGCGGGTTCCGCTGCTGGTCGATGATCACCGCGGCGTTCTCGTCGAAGGCGATCGTCGTGCCGTCGTTGCGGCCGAATGGCTTCTTCGTCCGCACGACCACGGCACGCACGACCTCTCCCTTCTTGACGGCGCCCTGCGGAGTCGCCGTCTTGACGGTGCCGACGATGATGTCGCCGACCCGTGCGTAACGACGGTGGTGGCCGCCGACGACGCGGATGCAGAGGATCTCGCGGGCGCCGGTGTTGTCGGCGATCCTGAGGCGGGATTCCTGCTGGATCATCGAGTCACCTCGATCACCGGGCGGCCTCCACGACCTCGGCCAGGCGCCAGCGCTTCGTCTTGGACAGCGGACGCGTCTCGACGATGCGGACGACGTCGCCGACCTTCGCCTCGTTCTGCTCGTCGTGCGCATGGAACTTGACGCTGCGCCGGATGACCTTCTTGTAGCGCTGGTGCGAGCTGATCAGCTCGACCTTGACGACGATCGACTTGTCCATCGCGCTCGAGACGACGACGCCTCGGCGCTCCTGGCGCCGGCCACGGTCGTGCTCGGGCTTCGGCTCGCGGACGATCGGCTTGCGCTCGGCGCTCGGGGCCGTGCGACGGCGCGTCTTCTGCGGGCGCAGGCGGCGCGGCAGCCGCTTCCGCTTCTTCTTCGGCTCGGACTGCGGCGCGGGAGCTTTCTCGGCGGCAGGCTCTTCAGCAGCCGCAGGCTCCTCGGCCGCAGGCTCCTCGGCAGCGGTTTCCTCCGCGGCAGGCTCTTCAGCGACAGGCTCCTCAGCCGCAGGCTCCTCAGCCGCAGCAGGCTCCTCAGCCGCAGGCTCCTCGGGCGCAGGCTCCTCTACCGCAGGCTCCTCTACGGCCTCCGGTTCCTCAGCAGCCGGTTCCTCGACAGGAGCCTCGGGTTCTACCGGGGTCTCCTCACTCGACTCCGGCGCAGCCGGAGTCTCCTCAATCTGGTCTTCGTTCTTTTCGTTCTCACTCATGAAATGGTCTTCGCCTTTTCTGCTTCACGCTCGTTGACCACCGTCAGAATCCGCGCGATCTCGCGCTTGGCCAGCTTCAGGCGCGCGTGGCTCTCGATCGCGCCCGTGACCGACTGGAAGCGCAGGTTGAACAGCTCCTGCCGCCGCTCCGCAAGCCGATGCTCCAGCTCGTCGTCGGTCAGGTCACGCAGCTCGGATGCCCTGGTCAAAACAGCTCTTCCTCTCTTTTCACGACCTTCGTCTTCACCGAGAGCTTCTGCCCGGCGAGGCGAAGTGCTTCCTTTGCCAGCTGCTCCGGCACGCCGGCGAGCTCGAACATCACGCGGCCGGGCTTGATCACGCAGACCCAGCCCTCGGGAGAGCCCTTGCCGGAGCCCATGCGGGTCTCGGCAGGCTTCTTCGTGAAGCTCTTGTCGGGAAAGACGTTGATCCAGACCTTGCCGCCGCGCTTGATCTTGCGCGTCATCGCGATACGAGCCGCCTCGATCTGGCGGTTCGTGATCCAGCCGGCGTCGAGCGCCTTGAGGCCGTAGTCGCCGAACTGGACGGCGGTCTGGCCGCTGGCGAAGCCGCGGCGGCGGCCGCGATGCACCTTGCGGAACTTGGTCTTCTTCGGCATCAACATGGCTTACTCCGACTCCTCCGGCTTCGCTGATTCCTCGGCCTTCGGCTCCGCCGCCTTCTTGGTCGTCTTCCGGGGCGCGCGCTTCGGCTTCTCCTGCGAGGGGTCGCCGGACTGCTCGAGCTTCGTCGGGTCCTCGACCTGCTGCGTCGGTGTCGTCGTGTCCGGCACCTGCGCGACTTCCTGGGGAGTGACCTCGACCTGCGGCTCGATCACCGGCTGCTCGCGGCCCTCTGCGGAGACCCCCTGTTCGTCGGTGCGCGGCTGCTCCACCCGCTGGTCGCGGCGCGGACGTCCGCCGCCGCCACCGCGGCGCTGTCCGGGCCGGCCTGGACCCCCGCCGCCCTGACCACGCCGCCGCTGCCGCACCGGGCCGAGGCCCTCGCGGTCCTGGCCACTGCGTCGCCCGCTCTCGCGGGATGCGCCCAGACCCTCGAGCGCTCCGCCGCGGCGACGCCGTGTGTCCTGGTCGCCGAGACGCGTGTCGGTGTCGCCGAAGCCCTCCGGCATGATCTCGCCCTTGTTGATCCAGACCTTGACGCCGATCCGGCCGGCGCTCGTCTTCGCCTCGACGAAGCCGTAGTCGATGTCGGCGCGGATCGTGTGCAGTGGGACGCGACCCTCGCTGTACATCTCGCGCCTGCTCATCTCACCGCCGCCAAGACGTCCCGAGCACTGGATCTTCACGCCGGCTGCGCCCGAGCGGATCGCCGAGGCGAGCGCGCGCTTCATCGCGCGCCGGAAGGCGACACGGTTCGAGAGCTGCTCTGCGATCGACTGCGCGACGAGCTTCGCGTCGAGCTCCGGCCGCTTGATTTCGTTGATGTTGATGTGGACGTTCTTCTGGGTCAGGGCGTGCAGCTCCTTACGGAGCGCATCGACCTCGACTCCGGACTTCCCGATCACGATCCCCGGCCGCGCCGTGTAGATGTCGACCGTGATCCGCTGCTTGTCCTTGCGGATCAGGATGTCGGACAGGCCCGCGTGCGCGAGCTTGTTGTAGATGTGCTCGCGGATGCGGACGTCCTCGAGGATGTAGGCCGCGAACTCCTTCTTGCCTGTGTACCAGTTGGACTTCCAGTCGTGGATGACGCCCACGCGAAGCCCGCCCGGATGAATCTTCTGTCCCACTACTCCTCGCTCTCCGTCTCGGCCTCTTCCGGCTCTTCGGACTCTTCGGTCTCCGGTTCTTCAGTCGCCTCCGGCTCTTCGGTTGCCTCCGGCTCTTGGGTTGCCTCCGGCGCCTCCACCGTCTCGGGCTCGTCCACCGCTTCCGTCTCCGCGGCGGCCTCCGGCTCCTCGATCGGCTCGGGCTCGGGTGCTGCCATCGCCGGCACCGACGGAGCCTGGGAGATCGCGCCTCCCTGGGCGAGCTCGATGGTGATGTGGCAGGTGCGCTTGCGGATCCGGGCGACGCGGCCACGGGCGCGGGCGCGCCAGCGCTTCAGCGTCGGCCCCTCGTCGGCATAGGCAGCGACGACGACGAGCTCGTCGCCCGACCAGTGGAGATCGGGGCGCGACTCGGCGTTCGCCACGGCCGAGCGCAGCACCTTCTCGACGTCCGTCGCCACCGCACGGCTCGAGAAGGCGAGGATCGTACGCGCCTCCGGAACGGAGCGTCCACGAATGAGGTCGGTGACGAGCCGCGCCTTCCGCGCGCTCGAATGCACCCAGCGCGCCTGAGCGCGCACGGTCTGCCGCTCCTCCATGACAGCCGCCATCAGCGCCTCACCTTCGCGGCCCGATCCCCCGCGTGGCCGCGGAACGTCCTCGTCGGCGCGAACTCGCCGAGCTTGTGCCCGACCATCTGCTCGGAGATGAAGACCGGCACGTGCTTGCGGCCGTCGTGGACGGCGATCGTGTGGCCGACCATCTCGGGGAAGATCGTCGAGGCGCGCGACCAGGTACGGATCATGTTCTTCTGGCCCGACTCGTTCATCGCCTCGATCCGGCTCATCAGCCGCTCTTCCACGAAAGGCCCCTTCTTAGAAGACCTGCTCACTAGCGGCGACCCTCCTTGCCGCGGCGGCGGCCGCGGACGATCAGCTTGTCCGATTCCTTGTGCTTGCGCCTGGTGCGCTTGCCGAGCGTCGGCACGCCCCACGGCGTGACCGGGTGGCGGCCGCCCTTCGACTTGCCCTCGCCGCCGCCGTGCGGATGGTCGACGGGGTTCATCGCGGAGCCGCGCACCGACGGGCGCTTTCCGCGCCAGCGGCTACGACCGGCCTTGCCGCCGGTGATGTTCTGGTGGTCGACGTTCCCGACCTGCCCGATCGTTGCGCGACACGAGAGCAAAACGCGGCGCATCTCGCCGGACGGCAGGCGCAGCACCGCGAAGCCCGCGTCCTTGGCCACGAGCTGGATTCCCGAGCCGGCCGAGCGCGCCATCTTCGCGCCCTGGCCGGGTTTGAGCTCGACCGCATGGACGAGCGTGCCCGTCGGGATGTTCTCGAGCGGAAGCGCGTTGCCGACCCGGATATCGGCGGCCGGACCCGACTCGACGGTCGCACCGACCCGTAGCTGCGCGGGCGCGAGGATATACGCCTTCGCCCCGTCTGCGTAGTGGAGCAGCGCGATCCGCGCCGACCGGTTCGGGTCGTACTCGATCGCCGCGACCCGCGCCGGCACTCCGTCCTTGCGCCGCTTGAAATCGATGATGCGGTAGCGGCGCTTGTGACCGCCGCCCTGGTGGCGCGTCGTGATGCGGCCGTTCGCGTTACGGCCGCCCTTCTTCGAGAGCGGCGCGAGCAAGCTCTTCTCCGGCTCGGACTTCGTGACCTCCTCGAACGTCGAGACGGACATGAAGCGGCGGCCGGGGCTCGTCGGCTTGTACCTGCGAAGGGGCATCAGCGGTGTCCTTTCGCGCAGATCGTGCGCTGGGGCGGCGAAAACCGAGCAGCGCAAGGACGCAGGGAGCCTTCGTAGCCGGATGCTACGGGGGCGACCGAGGACGCGGCGATGCGATCGTTTGCAGCCGCATCCAGCGTGCGAGATGTGCGGGAGGCCACCGCTATCAAAGTTGCGCCCCCTCGAAGATGTCGATCTTGTCGCCGGCCCTGAGCTCGACGATGGCCTTCTTCCAGCCGGGGCGCGTGCCCTTGGTCATGCCGCGCCGCTTCGGCTTCGCCGGCATCTTGATGAGGTTCACACCCACGACCTTGACCTCGAAGAGCTCCTCGACGGCCTGGCGAACCTGCGTCTTGTGCGCGTCCTTGTGCACCTTGAACGTGTATCGGTTTTCGGTGATCTGGTGGTAGCTCTTCTCGCTCACAACCGGCGCGAGCAGAACCTGGGCGGGATGGAGGCTCATGACGCCCTCCCCTGAACCTGCGGCAGCGCAGCCTCGCTCACGACGAGCGAGCGCGCCCACACGACATGTGCAACCTCGAGCTCGGCCGGCACCGTCACGAGCACCTTCCGCAGGTTCCGGAACGACTTGATGAGCGTCTCCTCGTCCTCGCCCGCGACGACAACGGTCGGCGTCGCCTGGCCCCAGCCTTGCAGGAGCTCGATGGCCTTCTTCGTGGACGGCTCAGCAAAGGAGTCGCCGGCGACGAGGCCAAGCGTCCCGGCGGTCGCGTGATCGCTCAGCGCCGCGCGTAGCGCAGCGCGGGCGGCCTTCTTGTTCACCTTCAGCGAGAAGTCGCGCGGCACCGGCGGGAAGGCGACGCCTCCGCCGGTGAACTGCGGCGCGCGGATCGTGCCCTGGCGGGCGCGACCGGTGCCCTTCTGGCGCCACGGCTTCGCGCGTCCGCCGGCGACGAGGCCACGGCTCTTCGCTGCCCGCGTGCCTTGCCGGCGCGCGTTGAGCTCGGCGCGGACGGCCTCGTGCACGAGATGCGGCTTGATCTCGGCGCCGAAGACGGCCTCGTCGAGCGAGACCTCCTTTTTCGCGCCGCCCAGCAGGGGTGCCTTCAGCGCAGCCACTACCTGATGTCCTCACGAATCTCGACCAGGCCGTTCTTCGGCCCCGGCACGGCGCCCTTGACGAGCAGAAGGTTCCGCTCCGGGTCGACGGAGTGGACGGTGAGCCCGACCTGGGTCTTGCGCTTGCCGCCCATCCGGCCGGCCATCTTCACGCCCTTGAAGACGCGCGACGGCGTCGCAGAAGCGCCGATCGAGCCCGGCTTGCGGACGTTGTGCGAGCCGTGCGTGACCGGGCCGCGGCTGAAGTTGTGCCGCTTGATCGTTCCCTGGAAGCCCTTGCCGATGCCGGTGCCCGAGACCTTGACCTTGTCGCCGGGCTGAAAGATCTCGACGGTGACGCTCTCGCCCTGGACGGCCTCCGCGAAGTGTCCGCGGAACTCGACGAGGTGCCGGTAGGCGCCGTCGATGCCGGCTTTTGCGAGGTGGCCACGCTCGCCCTTGGAGATCTTCCACTCCACGACGGGCTCCCAGGCGAGCTGAATCGCCTCGTAGCCGTCGGCGTCGGGCGTGCGGACGGCGACGACCGGGCACGGGCCGGCCTCGATCACCGTCACGGGCGTTACGCCTCCGCTCTCCTCGTCGAAGAGTTGCGTCATGCCGAGCTTCTTGCCGACCAGACCCTTCATCTACAGCTTGATCTCGATGTCGACGCCGGCCGGGAGGTCGAGTCGCATGAGCGAGTCGACCGTCTTCGGGGTCGGCGAGTGGATGTCGATCAGGCGCTTGTGTGTGCGCACCTCGAAGTGCTCCCGCGAGTCCTTGTCCTTGAACGGCGATCGGATCACGCAGTAGACGTTCTTCTCGGTGGGCAGGGGCACAGGGCCGGTGATGGTGGCGCCGGTGCGCTGGGCCGTGTCCACGATGTCGCGCGCAGACTTGTCCACCTGCTGGTGGTCGTAGCCCTTCAGACGGATACGGATCTTCTGTTGCGGCACCGGCGCCTCCCCGACCTTCCTACTTGATGATCTCGGTCACGACGCCCGCACCCACGGTGCGGCCGCCCTCGCGGATCGCGAAGCGGAGGCCCTGGTCCATGGCGATCGGCTGGATCATCTCGATCTCCATGTTCGTGTTGTCGCCCGGCATGACCATCTCCTGGCCCTCCGGGAGCTTGATCGAGCCGGTCACGTCCGTCGTGCGGAAGTAGAACTGCGGCCGGTAGCCGTTGAAGAACGGCGTGTGGCGGCCACCCTCGTCCTTCGAGAGGACGTAGACCTCGGCCTTGTAATGCGTGTGCGGGGTGATCGAGCCCGGCTTGGCGAGCACCTGCCCGCGCTCGACTTCCTCGCGCTTGGTGCCGCGAAGCAGCGCGCCCGCGTTGTCGCCCGCCTGCGCGGAGTCGAGGGTCTTGTTGAACATCTCGACGCCCGTGACGACCGTCTTCGCCACCTCAGGATGGATGCCGACGATCTCGACCTCCTCGCCGATCTTGACCTGCCCCTGCTCGACGCGGCCGGTGACGACGGTGCCGCGACCCGTGATCGTGAACACGTCCTCGATCGGCATCAGGAACGGCTTGTCGAGCGCACGCGTCGGCTCCGGAATGTAAGTGTCGACGGCCTCCATGAGCTCGAGGATCTTCCCCGTCCAATCCGCGTCGCCCTCGAGCGCCTTCAGCGCCGAGACCTGCACGATCGGAATGTCGTCTCCGGGGAACTCGTAGCGAGAGAGCAGCTCGCGCACCTCCATCTCGACGAGCTCGACCAGCTCCGGATCGTCGACCATGTCTGCCTTGTTGAGGGCGACGACGATGGCCGGCACCTCGACCTGGCGGGCGAGCAGGATGTGCTCGCGCGTCTGCGGCATCGGGCCGTCCGCCGCCGAGACCACGAGGATCGCGCCGTCCATCTGGGCGGCACCCGTGATCATGTTCTTGATGTAGTCGGCGTGCCCTGGGCAATCGACGTGCGCGTAGTGGCGGTTGTCGGTCTCGTACTCGACGTGCGCGGTGTTGATCGTGATGCCGCGCTGCCGCTCCTCGGGCGCCGCGTCGATCGACGCGAAGTCACGCACTGCGGTGTTGGTGCCCTTCTCGGCAAGCACCTTCGTGATCGCCGCGGTCAGGGTCGTCTTGCCGTGGTCGATGTGACCGATGGTGCCGACGTTGACGTGCGGCTTAGTCCGTTCGAACTTCTGCTTTGCCATTGGTGGCTCTCCCTGTCTCCCTTTCTCGCTCGGTCAGCCTTGCGAGTCCATGATCTCGCTCGCGATCGACTGAGGCACTTCCTCGTAGCGATCGAACTGCATGGTGAAATCGGCCCGGCCCTGCGTCATCGAGCGCAGGTCGGTCGCATAGCCAAACATCTCCGACAGCGGCACGCTCGCCTTCACGACCTGGGCGTTGCCGAGAGGGTTCATCGACTCGATGCGGCCGCGGCGACTACTGAGGTTCCCCATCACGTCTCCGAGGTACTCCTCGGGCGTCGTCACCTCGACCGCCATCATCGGCTCGAGCAGGATCGGCTTCGCCCGCTTCATCGCCTCCTTGAAGGCCATCGAGCCGGCGATCTTGAATGCCCGCTCGCTCGAGTCGACGTCGTGGTACGACCCCTCGACGAGCTCGATCCTGACGTCCACGACGGGGTAGCCCGCGAGGATGCCTGAGCCCATCGCCTCCTGGATCCCGGCGTCGACGGCCGGAATGTATTCCTTCGGGATCTTGCCGCCGACGATCTTGTCGACGAACTCGTAGCCCGCACCCGGCTCCTGCGGCGAGAGGTTGATGACGGCGTCGCCGTACTGGCCCGAGCCGCCCGTCTGCCGGACGAACTTGCCCTGGATCTTCTCCACGGGCTTCGAGATCGTCTCGCGATAGGCGACCTGGGGCCGGCCGACGTTCGCGTCGACGTTGAACTCCCGCTTGAGGCGGTCGACGATGATCTCGAGGTGGAGCTCGCCCATCCCTGAGATCAGCGTCTGCCCCGTCTCCTCGTCGGTCTCGACGCGGAAGGTCGGATCCTCCTCGGCCAGCCGGGTGAGACCGGTCGAGAGCTTGTCCTGGTCGGCCTTCGACTTCGGCTCGACCGCGACCGAGATGACCGGGTCCGGGAACGTCATCGACTCGAGCACGATCGGCGCGCTGTCGGCTGCGAGCGTGTCGCCGGTCGTCGTCGACTTGAGGCCGACGCCCGCCGCGATCTCACCGGCCATGATCTCGTCGCGCTCCTCGCGGTGATTGGCGTGCATCTGGAGGATGCGGCCGACGCGCTCGGTGCGGCCCGTGATGGTGTTGAGGACGCGGTCTCCGGCCTTGAGCGTGCCGGAGTAGACGCGGAAGTACGTCAGCTTGCCGACGTACGGATCGGACATGACCTTGAACGCAAGGGCTGAGAACGGCGCCTTCGGGTCGGCCGGCCGCTCCTCGTCGTTCCCGCTCTTCGGGTCGGTGCCGTGTACCGCCGGCACGTCGAGCGGGCTCGGCAGATAGTCGACGACGGCGTCGAGCAGGAGCTGGACCCCCTTGTTCTTGAACGCGGAGCCGAGCAGAACGGGCGTGATCTCGTCGGCAAGCGTGCCGGCGCGGACGGCGCGGCGGATCATCTCCGCACTCACCGAGGACTCGTCCTCGATGTAGGCCGCGAGGACCTCGTCGTCGAAGTGCGAGATCGCGTCGATCAGCTGGTGGTGGTACTCCTGCGCCTGCTCGAGGAGCTCGGCCGGGATCTCGGTGACGTCGAACGTCTGGCCGAGATCGTCCTTGTAGACGACCGCCTGCATGTCGACGAGGTCGACGACGCCGGTGAAGTTGTCCTCCGCGCCGATCGGGATCTGGAGCGGCACCGGATTGGCGGCGAGCCGGTCGCGCATCGACTGCACGGCGGCGAAGAAGTTCGCGCCGGTGCGGTCCATCTTGTTGATGAAGGAGATGCGCGGAACCTTGTACTTGTCCGCCTGGCGCCAGACCGTCTCGGACTGAGGCTGCACGCCGGCGACGGAGTCGAACACGGCGACCGCACCGTCGAGCACGCGCAGGCTGCGCTCCACCTCGACCGTAAAGTCCACGTGCCCGGGCGTATCGATGATGTT
>JBJMKF010000015.1:0-57230 GCA_045805965.1 Gaiellaceae bacterium | reverse complement strand
TCTCGTCCATCGTCACTCCACTTGCTCCGCCGGCCGAAGCTGGAACCAGAAGAACCCGCGCGGCGCGAGCGTCAGGAGATAGGGCAGCTCCCCGATCGGCGGGAAAGCCGTCCGGCCCAGCATCTCCACCGGCACCATGCCCGAGTACTCCGAAAGGTCGAGTTGCACGGCTTGGGCCGAGCGCGCGAGGTTGTGGACGCAGAGGACGATGTCTTCCTCCCACGTCCTGATGTGGGCGAAGATCCGCGTATTCTCGGCCGGCAGAGGTTGGTACGAGCCGAGGCCGAAGACGGGATGCTCCTTGCGCAGCGCGATGAAGCGCTGCATCCAGCGCAGGAGTGAGTTCGGCGTGCGCAGCTGCGCCTCGACGTTGACCGCCTGAAAGCCGTAGACCGGATCCATCAGCGGCTGGAGGTACAGCTGGGCCCAGTCGGCGCGCGAGAAGCCTGAGTTGCGGTCGCCCGACCACTGCATCGGCGTCCGCACGCCGTCGCGATCGCCGAGGTAGACGTTGTCGCCCATCCCGATCTCGTCCCCGTAATAGAGAACCGGTGAACCCGGGAGCGAAAAAAGGATCGCGTGCAGGAGTTCTGCCTCGTCACGACCGGCGTCGAGGAGTGGCGCGAGGCGTCGCCGGATGCCGAGATTGAGCTTCATGCGTGGGTCCTTCGCGTACTCCGCGTACATGTAGTCCCGCTCCTCGTCGGTCACCATCTCGAGCGTCAGCTCGTCGTGGTTGCGGAGGAAGAGGCCCCACTGGCAATTGTCGGGGATGCGCGGAGTGCGGTCGAGGATCTCGTAGATCGGCGTCGCATCCTCCCGTCGCA
Organism: Gaiellaceae bacterium; assembly: GCA_045805965.1. Lineage (GTDB taxonomy): Bacteria > Actinomycetota > Thermoleophilia > Gaiellales > Gaiellaceae > Palsa-739. The sequence goes on along the minus strand of JBJMKF010000015.1, from coordinate 56,403 downwards.
GCGCCATGAACATCCGCGGCATGACCGGGAAGTGGAAGCACATCTGGCACTCGTCGCCGTCGCCGAAGTAGTCGACGACGTCCTCCGGCCACTGGTTCGCCTCGGCGAGGAGGAGGCGGTCGGGGTAACGCGCGTCGACCTCGGCCCGGACCCGCTTGAGGTACTCGTGCGTCTCGGGGAGGTTCTCGCCGTTCGTCCCCTCGCGCTCGAAGAGGTAGGGCACGGCGTCGAGCCGGAAGCCGTCGATCCCGAGGTCGAGCCAGAAGCGCAGCACCTCGAGCATCGCCTCCTGCACCTCCGGGTTGTCGAAGTTGAGATCCGGCTGGTGGTGGAAGAAGCGGTGCCAGTAGTACTCGCCGCGGAGCTGGTCGAGCGTCCAGTTCGACGGCTCGGCATCGATGAAGATGACGCGCGCGTCGGGGTAGCGCTCGTCCGAATCCGACCAGACGTACCAGTTGGCTTTCTGGCCGGCAGGGTCGCGCGACTCCTGGAACCAGGGATGGTCGGCCGAGGTGTGGTTCATCACGAGGTCGGCGATCACTCGCATCCCGCGCTGGTGTGCCTGCTCGACGAACTCACGGAAGTCCTCGACCGTCCCGTAGTCGGGGTGGAGCGCGAAGAAGTTCGAGATGTCGTAGCCGCCGTCGCGAAGCGGTGACTCGTACATCGGCAGCAACCAGAGGCAGTCGACGCCGAGCCACTCGAGGTAGTCGAGCTTGTCGATCAGCCCGCGGAAGTCACCGGAGCCGTCGTCGTTCCCGTCGAAGAAGCCACGGATGTGGATCTCGTAGAAGACGGCCCGCTTGAACCACAGCGGGTCTCGCTCGAACCATTGCTCGCTCATCAGCCGCCGATCCTCAAGACGTGGCTCTTTCCCGGCGCGAGCTTGACGTAGTTGCGGCCGATCCGCCACGTCCAGGTGTCGTCCGAGAGGAGGTCGCGCACCGGATACGCCGGCGGTAGCCCGGTCGACACCGGCAGGACGCAGGCGCCGACCTGCGTCGCCCGTGAGTCGAGGTTGACGATCGTGACGACGGTGTTCTGCCCGCGCCGCTTGAGGAAGGCGAAGAGCTGCTCGTTCTCCGTCTCGAGGATCGTGAGCGGCTCGAGCCACTGGAGGGCCGGATTCTCCCGTCGCGCGGCGTTGAGCTTGGCGAGGAGCGGCAGGAGCGCACCGTCGAGCGTCCGCTCCTTCACCTCGTACTTCTCCGAGTCGAGGTACTCCTCGGATCCGCGCCGTACGGGCACGTTCTCGCAGTTCTCGAAGCCGGAGTAGATGCCGTACGCCGGCGAGAGGGTCGCCGCGAGCACGAGCCGCGCCTCGAAGGCCGCCCGGCCACCCGACTGGAGGTACTCGTGGAGGATGTCCGGCGTGTTCGCGAAGCAGTTCGGCCGGTAGAAGTCACGCCACTCGTGGAGCTCGCCGAGGAACTCGAGCAGCTCCCAGCGCGTGTTCTTCCACGTGAAGTACGTGTAGCTCTGCGCGAAGCCGGCCTTGGCGAGCGTCGTCATCGGCGCGGGCCGGGTGAAGGCCTCGGAGAAGAAGATCACGTCCGGGCTCTCCTGCCGCACCTCGCGGATCAGCCACTCCCAGAACGGCATGGGCTTCGTGTGCGGATTGTCGACGCGGAAGACCGTGACCCCGCAGTCGACCCAGTGCCGCAGGACTTCGAGCAGCGCCTGCCAGAGGCCGCGCCAGTCCTCGCTCCCGAAGTCGACGTTGTAGATGTCCTGGTAGCGCTTCGGGGGGTTCTCGGCGTACTTGAGCGTCCCGTCGGGCCGGCGGAAGAACCACTCGGGGTGCTGCTTCAGCCAGGGATGGTCGGGCGAGCACTGGATCGCGAAGTCGAGCGCGATCTCGATTCCGAGCTCCTTCGCGTCGCTGACGAGTTTGCGGAACTGCTTCTCGGTCCCGAGCGACGGCTCGATAGCGTCGTGGCCGCCCTTCTCGGAGCCAATCGCCCACGGGCTGCCGACGTCGCCGGCCCCCGCGGTCTCGGAGTTGTTCCGGCCCTTGCGGTTCGTATGCCCGATCGGGTGGATCGGCGGCAGGTAGAGGACGTCGACGCCGAGCTCGGCGAAGCGCGGCAGCTGCGCGCGGACGCCCTTGAAGCCGTCCCAGGAGCGCGGGAAGAGCTCGTACCAGGAGCCGAAACGGGCGAGGATGCGGTCGGCGTCGATCTCGTACGTCGCCGACCACGCTTTCTCGGACCGTTGTCCCGCCGGCGCAGCGAGCGCCTCGTCGACGGTCAGCGTCTCGGTGTCGAGCAACACCGCGCCTTCCGACAGCTCGCCGGCGAGATCCTTCTGGCCGGCGGCGACCTTGCGGCGCAGTTCCTCCTGGAACGACGCGACCCGGTCGACCCACGCCTCGATCCGGAAGCTCCATAGACCGGGCCGGTCGATCTCGAACGAGCCGCTCCAGAAGTCGTTGCCGACTGGCTCGAGCCGCGTCTCGGTCCAGCCGGTGGATCCCGGGCTCCGGTGGCGGATCGCCGCGCCGAGCGTCTCGTGCCCGTCGCGGAAGATCCGCGCGGTCACCTCGACCCGCTCGCCGACCGTGCGCTTGACCGGGTACCGGCCACAGTCGATCTGCGGTGCGACCTCCTGGATCTGGATCCGTGCGGGAGGTGTCTTCGGCATCGCCACGTGCGAAGTCTCACCGATGGGAGAGGATCAGAACGTGGACCTCGCGCGCTCGGCCGGCATCCTCCTTCACCCGACGTCTTTGCCGTCGGGGAAGCTCGACCGCGAGGCGTACCGGTTCGTCGACTGGCTCGCGGCGGCCGGGCAGTCGTGGTGGCAGGTGCTGCCTCTCGGGCCGCCGGACGAGTTCCGCTCGCCGTACCGCTCGCCGTCTGCCTTCGCCGCCTCTCCGCAGCTTCTCGCCCAGCCCGAGGCGCGCGTCACGCCGGGCGAGGTCGAGGATTTCGTCGCGCGGCATCCGTACTGGATCGGGAGCTGGGCGCGCTTCGCAGGCGGCGCGGCCATCGCCGACCAGGTGCGCTTCGAGCGGGAATGGGGAGCGCTGCGCTCCTACGCGGCGGAGCGCGGCGTCCGGCTGATCGGCGACCTGCCGATCTACGTCTCCGACGAAGGGGCCGACCACGCTGGATGGCCGGAGCTGTTCGCGTCCGGCGAGGTCGCGGGAGCTCCGCCCGACGCGCTCAACGCGCTCGGACAGCGGTGGGGGAATCCGCTCTACGACTGGCCGGCGCACCGGGCGACCCGCTATCGCTGGTGGCGCGAGCGCTTTCGGCGCACGTTCGAGCTCGTGGACGTCTGCCGCGTGGATCACTTCCGGGGCTTCGTCTCCTACTGGGCGATTCCCGAACGGAACCGGACCGCGAAGAACGGGCGCTGGCGGACCGGCCCCGGCGCCGAGCCCTTTCACGCGGTCGCGGAGGATCTCGGCCACCTGTCGCTGATCGCCGAGGACCTCGGTCACATCACGCCGCCGGTGTACCGGCTGCGCGATGAGCTCGGCCTGCCGGGAACGGTCGTCCTGCTCTGGGCTTTCCGTCCGAGCCGGCGTAATCCGCACGCGCCCGTGAACCACCGTGTCAACTCGGTTGCGTACACGAGCACGCACGACACGGCCACGGCCGTCGGCTGGTTCCAGAGCCTGGCGCCGCAACAGCGACTCGCCACCGGGCTGGACCCGCAGGAGCCGCACTGGGGCCTGATCGAGCTCGGATACGAGTCGCGTGCGCGGCTCGCGATCGTCCCGGCGCAGGACGTGCTCGGCCTCGGCAACGAGGCGCGGATGAACAGGCCGGGCGTGACAAATGGAAACTGGGGTTGGCAGCTCGAGCGCGGCTCGTTGACGTCGGCGCTGGCGAGGCGCTTGCGCAACCTAGGCGAACGTAACGGCCGCTTGACCTGAGCTACTCCGTCGTGCGTCGACCGACTGAGCGCAGCAGCGGATCCGTGACCCGTTCGACGTAGGCGACGACCCACGAGACGAAGCGCGGCAGGAGACGGACGACGACGCCTGCGGCCACTAGTCCAACGACGATCCCTGCAGCGATGTCGCTCGGATAGTGCGCGCCGATGAACAGCCGTCCAACGCCGATGATCGCCGCTACCACGAGGAAGATCGCTCCGGCTGCGGCGTCGAAAGACAGCACCGCGAACGCGATGGCGAACGAGACGGTGGTGTGGTCGCTCGGGAAGGTCGCATCGGTCGTGTTCGACCACGGATGGCTGATGTGATGCGACTCGTACGGTCGCGGACGGTCGTACGCGTGATGGATGACGAACGCGACCGCGTACGAGAGTGCGGCTGCCGCAAAGCCGCTCCCGCAGGCGAGTTTCCACTTGCGATCTCCACCCGGCCGGCTCAGGAACCAGAGAGCCGCGGTGATGACGACCATCACGGGGATGCTCGCCTTCTCGATGTCCGAGAAGAGCGTCCCCACCCAGTGGTGGTGGAGAGAGACCTCGTAGATCGCCTTGTAGAGGCGCCAGTCCAACGCTCGTGAGCCCTAGCCGACCGGGTGAGAAGCGTCTGTGAATTCGCGGAACTCGGCGGTCAGCAGGTACGCCGTCTGCTCGCCGATGTCCACCGCGCGGTCACCGATTCGCTCGATTGTCCGGGCGACGACGACCATCCGCAGGCCCCACTCGCGAAATTCGGCAGCCGCCATCACGTCGACGAGACGCTCGACGAAGCGCCGGTTCGCGCGATCGATCAACTCGTCGAGCTCGACGAGGCTCTCGGCGCGCGCGAGGTCGCGGCGGCTGAAGGAGTCGAGCGCCACCCGCAGCATCTCCTCGGCCCGTTCGCCCATCTCGGTCAGGACCTCCACCAGCGCCGGATCGGGCTCGACGTCGGCGACGAGCTGCGACAGCTTCGCGATCGTCACGCAACCGTCGGCGCTCCGCTCGAGCAAGAGGTTGATGTGGATCATCGCGAGCAGCAGCCGGAGATCCCGGGCGACCGGTGTCTGCAGCGCCAGCAGCGATTGGATGGACTGCTCGATGCCGAGGAAGTGGTTGTCGACCTCGTCGTCGAAGGCGATCACCTCGGCGGCGAGCTCGCGATCGCGCTCCTCGAGCGCCCGAATCGCCCCGTGGACGGCGCTGAGGACGCGCGCCCCCATCTCCTGGAGCTCGGCCTCGATCTGCTCTAGTGCGGCGTCGATCGCCATCGTGAGCCAGGGTACTAGTTGGCTCTACGAGCGGGCGCCAGGGTTCTTAACCACTTCGTCTCCACCTCGCAACGGCGGCGTATCCCACCCTCTGGAAGTTGCGCCGTACCGTCCCCGCGAACCCTTGAGGAGGAGGAAGAAAGACATGCCGAGAAACGGCAAGCTCGTTCGCGTCACGCTTGCTCTCGCCGCCGCGGGTCTCTTTGCTGCGCTGGCAGTCACGAGCGCCGGTGCCGCCGGGAAGCGGTCGGCCGGAACTCTGAACGGCGCCGGATCGTCGCTTGTTGCGCCCGCAGTCGCGAAATGGGCGTCGATGTACGGCGCCAGCACGATCAACTTCTCGCCGATCGGTTCCGGTGGTGGCATCTCGCAGATCTCCGCGCGTTCCGTCGACTTCGGCGCGAGCGACGCCCCGCTCACGAAGAGCCAGGGCGACGGCTGTCACGGCTGCGTCCAGATCCCGTGGGCGCTCACCGCGACCATCCCGGTCTACAACATCCCGGGGGTTGCCGACCACCAGCTGAAACTCACGGGCACGGTGCTAGCGAACATCTACCTAGGCAACATCGCGAACTGGAACGACCCGGCCATCAAGGCGCTGAACAGGGGCCTCAGCCTGCCGGACAAAAAGATCGTGCCGGTCCACCGCAGCGACGGCTCGGGCGACACCTACGTCTTCACGAACTATCTCTCGAAGGTGAACAAGAGCTGGAAGAGCAAGGTCGGCTGTGCGACCACCGTCAGCTGGCCGACAGGCCCCGGCGGGTCGAAGAACCCGGGCGTGGCCGCGCTCGTCAGCTCGACAGCGGGCGCAATCGGCTACGTCTCCGACTTCTACGCGATCCAGAACCACATCGCGAAGCCGCGGATGAAGAACGCCGCGGGCGCGTATGTGCTGCCGAAGATCACCTCGATCGAGGCCGCGGCTCAGCTGGTGAACGGGGCGAAGGTCCCCGCCAACAACAAGATCTCGCTCACCAATCCGCCGAAGTCGAAGCAGTACAAGAACGCCTGGCCGATGTCGACGTTCACCTACGTGATCGTTCCGACCTCGAGCCCGAAGGCGGCCCAGATCAAGGCGTTCGTCAAGTTCGCGCTCAGCGCCAGCGCGCAGAACGCGATCAAGCCGTACGTCTTCGCGCCGATGCCGAGCTCGGTGAGCAAGGCCGCGAACAAGACGCTGGCCTCGATCCACTAGAAGCGAATCGCGTCGACTCGTGAGCACTCTCGACGCCACCAGTGAGACCGCCCGCCGCCCCTTCGCGGGGCGGCGCGCGCGTCTTGGCGACGTCCTCCTGCAAGGAGTCGCCGGCACGGCTGCGGCCGGCGCGGTCGTCCTCCTCGGCCTGATCGCGTACAAGGTCGTCGAGGGCTCCCGGCTCGGTCTCTCGACCTTCGGGCTCGGGTTCCTCTCGCGCATCGGCTGGGACCCCGTCCACAACAAGATGGGGGCCGCGGTCTTCCTCTTCGGCGCCGCGGTCACCTCACTCGGCGCCTTGCTCCTCGCCACGCCGCTCGCGCTCGGGATCGCGCTCTTCCTCACCGAGCTGGCTCCTCGCTGGATCAGGGGCCCGGTCACGGCGCTCGTCGAGACGCTTGCGGCGATCCCGAGCGTGGTGATCGGGCTCTGGGGGATCATCGTGCTCGGCCCGGTGCTGCGCGACCACGTCATGCCGGCGCTTCACTCGACGCTTGGTTTCATCCCGCTCTTCGGCACTCCGAGCCCCACCGGCACAGGAATCTTCACGGCCATCGTCGTCCTGACGATCATGATCCTGCCGATCGTCTCGAGCATCTCTCGCGAGCTTTTTCTCGGCGTCCCGTCCGAGCTCAAAGAAGCGGCGTTGGGGCTCGGCACGACGCGCTGGGAGATGGTCCGCAGTGTCATCTTCCCCTATGCGCGAGGCGGAGTGGCGGCGGCGATGATCCTCGGTCTCGGCCGGGCGATCGGAGAGGCGATCGCCGTCGCTCAGGTCATCGGCTCCTTCGACAACGGCATCAGCTGGAACCTGTTCAACGGGGGTGACACGCCCGCCGCAAAGATCGCGAACGAATTCACGAACGCGACGACGCACTCCGAGATCTCGTCTCTCTTCTACCTCGCCCTGATCCTGCTCGTCTTCTCGCTGGTCGTGAACACGTTCGCCCAGATCATCGTGCGGCGCGTCGCTCGACGTCAGGGACTTGCTGCTCGGTGAGCGCCGTCGACCTAAGCACGCTGCAGCGCCCCAACGACAGGCTGTGGAGACGCCGGGTCGTCAACCGAAGCATGGAGGCGCTCGCGTGGCTCGCCGCCGCCGTCGCCGTCGCGATCCTCGGCATCGTCGTCTGGTCGATAGCGAAGCGCGGGGCGAGTGAGCTCGATCTCAACCTGCTGACGAAGAGCCAAGCTCAGAATCCATATGCACTCCATCCCGCCGCCGAAGGCCTAGCCAATGCGTTCGCCGGCAGCCTCGTGATCGTCGGGATCGCCACCTTGATGGCCCTGCCGGTTGGCATCCTCGTCGCGATCTACGTCAACGAGTTCGCTCCGCGTGCTATCCGGAACGGCGTCGGCCTCGCCCTCGACGTGCTCAACGGCATCCCTGCGATCGTGATCGGCATCTTCGTCTACGGCCTGCTCGTGGTCGGCCACGGGCCGAGCGGATTCGCCGGGGCGTTCGCGCTTGCCGTGCTGATGCTCCCGCTCGTCGCGCGAGCCACGATCGAGGTGCTTGCCCTTGTGCCCGACTCGCTGCGCGAGGCGTCGCTCGGCCTCGGCGTTCCGCGCTGGCGGACGACCCTCGGGATCGTCCTGCCGCAGACGATCGGTGGGATCGTGACCGGAACGGTGCTCGCCGTTGCCCGCGTGTCCGGTGAGACCGCCCCGCTCCTCCTCTGCTCCTCGATCGTCGGCACTGCGGTCGGCTGGAATCCGCATCACGCGCTCTTTTCGGTACCGCTCGCGATCTTCGAGTTGTCAGAGCAGGGCGACCCGGCCGGTGTTGCGCGTGCGTGGGCGGCCGCCCTGGTCTTGCTGCTGTTCATCCTCGTCGCGAGCCTGACGGCGCGCTGGCTCGCCACCCGTAGTCGTCGCAAGATCATGCGCGCCGGTTGATGAGCGAAATGAGGGGAGATTCCGTGTCCGCGTCGAGTACGATCGAGCACGCCGTGCGCGTCGAGACGAAGCGTCAGCCGCTGCCGCCGCGCGAGCGGCTCGAACAGATCTTCGACATTCAGGGCCTCGATGCGATCTACGGCACGAAGCCCGCCCTCAAGGGCGTGTCGATGGAGGTCTACAAGAATCTCGTCACGGCCGTCATCGGCCCCTCGGGCTGCGGCAAGAGCACCTTCATCCGGTGCCTCAATCGCATGAACGACCTGGTGCCGGGCTTCCGCCAGACGGGGGCGATCCGCTACCACGGCCAGGACATCGCGGCCAAGGACGTGGATCCCGTCGCGGTGCGAAGGACGATCGGGATGGTCTTTCAGCGGCCGAACCCGTTCCCGAAGTCGATCTTCGACAACGTCGCCTGGGGACTGAAGGTGCTCGGGATGAAGGACAACCTCGACGAGCGAGTGGAACGTGCACTGACGCAGGCTGCGCTCTGGGACGAGGTGAAGGACCGGTTGAAAGCGAGCGGGCTGTCCCTCTCGGGCGGTCAGCAGCAGCGCCTCTGCATCGCCCGCGCCATTGCGGTCGAGCCGGATGTCGTCCTCATGGATGAGCCCGCCTCGGCGCTCGACCCGATCGCGACGCAGGCGATCGAGCTACTCCTCAACGAGCTCAAGAACGAGTACTCGTTCGTGATCGTGACTCACAACATGCAGCAGGCCGCCCGCGTCGCCGACATGACCGCGTTCTTCTCGATCTCACGCGGCGAGGAGGGCCAGCGGTGGGGCGAGCTCGTCGAGTACGACGCGACCGAGAAGATCTTCACGGCCCCGTCCGACAAGCGGACAGAGGACTACGTGACGGGCCGCTTCGGCTAGGCACCGCTGCCCCAATGTTTCCTTGTAACAGACTGTTACCAGCTGCGGCGGAAACGTCGCTGCTATCCCGATGGCCGCGTCCGATCGGGCCATTGTCCGAGCAAGTAACAGACTGTTACTTGCGAGTTTTTTAGCGCGCGGGGAAGCTTGCGCGGATGGTGAGGCCCGATCCGGGCTCACTCGTCGCTTCGATCTCACCGCCGGCCGCCGTGACGACGTGCTTCACGATCGCCAGGCCGAGCCCGGTGCCGCGGCTCGTGCGCGCCTGGTCGCCGCGGTAGAAGCGCTCGAACAGCCGCGGTAAGTCGCTGGCCCACACGCCTTTACCGTCGTCGGAGACGGCGAGCAGCGCGCCCGCACCCGATTCGGACACCTCGATGGTGCAGGTGGTGCCCGGCCCTGCGTAGCGGATCGCGTTCGCGAGCAGGTTCTCGAGCACGACGCGCAGCATCCGCGGTCGCAGCGGCAGCTCGACTCGGTTGTCGGCCTGGACCTTGATCGTGACCTGTGCGTTGTCTGCGCGGTCCGCGAATCCGGCCACGATCTCCTCCACGATCGGCTGCGCCAGGGTGCGCCCGAGGGAGACGACCTCACGACCCGTCTCGAGCTCGCCGAGGAAGAGCACGTCGTCGATCAGCTCGCGTGCCTGCTCGACCTCCTGGCGTGCCTGTTCCATCAGCTCGCCGACCTCGGAGCCGGGGAGAGCCGCGGTCTCGAGCAGCACCAGCAGCCGCGCGAGCGGCGTTCGCAGCTCGTGGGACACTGCGGCTGTGAAGCCGGCGCGCAGCTCCTGGTAGGCGGAGAGCTCCGGCGGCGAGTCCAGGAAGAGAACGAGGACGCCCGGGTGATCTGCGATGAGTTCCTCGGGGAGCCGCCTCCCGGCTTCGAGATCGCCGATCGCGTTGCGGGCCCCGGCGGTCATCGCGACCACTCGCCGCTCATTGTCGAGAACGACGAGTGGTTCGTCACAGCTCGCGGCGAGCGTCCTGGCGAGCCCTTCGTTCACCACTCCTTCACCATGTGTCTACCCTTCACCTACCCGGTCGCGACCGATAATGAGTCAACCATGCCGAAGGTTCTGATCGTCGAGGACGACGAGGTCATCGCGCAGGGGATGGCGCGGCACCTGGGCGCCGCCGGCTTCGATCCGGTTTCGGTCGGCAATGGCACGCAGGGCCTGGCGCGGCTCCGCTACGAGAAGGCGGACGTCTGCGTCCTCGACCTGATGCTTCCCGGTGTCGACGGCTGGAAGCTGATCGAGATGGCCCGGAACGAGGGGATCGGCACCCCGATCGTCGTCGTCTCCGCCCGCGGCACCGAGCACGACCGCGTGCACGCGCTTGAGATCGGCGCCGACGACTACCTTGTGAAGCCCTTCTCGATGAAGGAGCTCGTAGCGCGCGTGCGTGCAGCGTCGCGGCGGGCGATTCGCCGTGAGGAGACCCCGCGCGGCGAGCCGATCGAGATCGAGGAGCTGCGGATCGACCCACTCGAAGTGCAGGCGTACGTCGACGACCGCAGCGCCGAGCTGACGCCAACGGAGTTTCGTCTCCTGTACCAGCTCGCCCTCGACCGCGGACGCGTCGTCACCCGCGACGAGCTGCTGCAGAAGCTGTGGGGCCGGCGCGAATCGCATCGCGACCGCACTGTCGATGTGTTCGTCAGGCGCCTGCGCGAGAAAGTCGACCGGCCGGCATCCACGCATACGTTCATCCAGACGCGCTACGGCGTCGGCTACCGGCTCGAGCCGGTAGCGAAGTAGCGGCTTCGGCCGGTCAGCGCGAGCTGGCCCCGGCGTCAGTCTGAGTCGTACGGCTCGGGCTGGAGACCCGTCTCCACCTCGCGCCGGCCGTCGACCGTGTAGACGATGTCGACCGCCTCGTGCTTGCGATACGTGCCGGCGATGCCGAGCCACATCGACGCCCAGCGCCAGAAGCCAAGTGTGCCCTCCTGGGCGATCGGCCGGGGGAAGACAAGCGTCCGTCCCTGCACGTCGAAGTCGCGTCCGGGCAGTTGCCGGACGCCACCCACGTAGACCTCGAAGGCCGGCGGCACGTGCTCCGGCAGTTCGATCCGCGAGCGCTCGGACACCTTCATAGAATGCCCGTCGGGTGCGTCGCAAGCTGCCGTCCTTCGTGCTTGTCGTGCTGCTCGCGCTTGCGACGGCGGGCGTTGCTGCAGCCTCGAACGGCGGCTTCACGCCCGTGACGCCCGAGTCGCCGAACGCGAGCCACACGCAGACGGCCTACTACGTCATCCTCGGCTTCACCTCGGCGATCTTCGTTCTGGTCGAGGGGCTCCTTGTCGTCTTCATCGTGAAGTACCGGCGTCGCGGTCGCGGCCGGGCCGTCGAAGGCGCACAGGTGCACGGGCACACGCGCCTCGAGCTGATCTGGACGGTGATTCCCGTGCTGATCCTGTGCGTGATCGGCGTCGTCGTCTTTGTCGAGCTGCCGAAGATCAACGATGCGCCGGCTTCCAACAACCCCGTCCGGATCACCGTCGAGGGGCATCAGTACTACTGGCAGTTCGACTACCCGGGAGGGGCTCGCTCGATCGGGACGCTGCACGTGCCGACCGGCGCCGTCGTCGATCTCAATGTGATCTCGCCGGACGTCATCCACAGCTGGTGGATCCCGGCGCTCGGCGGCAAGGTTCAGGCCATCCCGGGCCACCCGAACCACCTCTGGTTCAAGGCGAATAGGGCCGGCAGCTACGAGGGCCAGTGCGCGGAGCTCTGCGGCGTCTATCACGCGTCGATGCTCGCGACGGTCGTGGCCGAGCCGCAGCAGTCGTACGAGCACTACATCTCCACGACCGCTCGCCAAACGATCGGCAAGCAGGAGTGGAGCGGCGTCTGCGCGACCTGCCACGGCAACCTCGGCCAGGGCGGCTATGGGCCCGCGATCGCCAATAACACCCTGCTCACGCAGCAAAGCGCTTTGGAGGGAATCCTCGAGAACGGCTTCACCGGCACGCAGGGCGCGATGCCGCCCGTGGGCAAGGGCTGGACGAACGCCCAGATCTCCGCGCTCGTCGCCTACGTGAAGAAGCACATCTACAAGGCCGCGCCACTGGGAGCGACAAGTGGCGGCTAGGTCAGAAGCCGTCTACCCGGTCGGCTGGAAGGGCGGCCGCATCGCGAGCTGGCTCGTCACCGTCGACCACAAGCGGATCGGGATCCTGTACATCGCGACGTCGCTCATGTGGTTCGTCGCGGGAGGGATTCTCGCGCTCCTCATGCGCTCGCAGCTCGCAACGCCGAACGAGCACTTCCTGACGAAGAACTCGTACAACGAGGTCCTGACGATGCACGGCACGACGATGATCTTCCTCGTCATCGTCCCGATCCTCGCCGGGTTCGGCAACTTCCTCGTACCGCTGATGATCGGAGCGCGCGACATGGCGTTCCCGCGCCTCAACGCGCTCTCGTACTGGCTCTTCCTGCTCGGCGGGATCGTGCTCTGGCTGAGCTGGTTCTCGAAGGGCGGCGGGCCGCACGCGGGCTGGTGGTCGTACCCGACGCTGTCGGAGAACTTCCCGTGGGCGAGCCCGGGCCACGGCCAGGACTACTGGATCCTCAGCCTCCACATCCTGTCGCTGTCGTCGCTGCTGGCGGCGATCAACTTCATCGTCACGATCCACAACATGCGGGCGCCGGGCATGACGTGGATGCGGATGCCGCTCTTCATCTGGGCCATGGAGACCTACGCGATCCTCCTGCTCGTCGCGCTGCCGGCGCTCTCAGCAGCCGTGACGATGCTGCTGCTCGACCGCACCGTGGGGTCGCACTTCTTCATCCCGCCGCACGGGAGCCTTCTGCTCTACCAGCACCTGTTCTGGTTTTTCGGGCACCCCGAGGTCTACATCATGGTGTTGCCCGTCTTCGGGATGATCTCGGAGATCCTGCCCGTCTTCTCGCGCAAGCCGATCTTCGGCTACAAGGCGGTCGCGTTCTCGACGATCGGGATCGCGTTCTTCTCGATGCTCGTCTGGGCGCACCACATGTTCACCGTCGGGATGCCCGTGGGGCTCGACTCGTTCTTCATGATCTCCTCGATGGTGATCGCGGTCCCGACCGGGGTCAAGATCTTCAACTGGATCGCGACCACCTGGCGCGGCAACCTCATCTTCGACACGCCGATGCTGTTCGCGCTCGGTTTCATCGCGCTCTTCACGATGGGCGGTCTCTCGGGGATCTTCCTCGCGGCCTTCCCCGTCGACTGGCAGGTGAACGACTCGTACTACGTCGTCGCCCACTTCCACTACGTCCTCTTCGGCGGCTCGGCCTTCGGGCTTTTCGGGGGCCTCTACTACTGGTGGCCGAAGATGTTCGGCCGTATGCTCGACGAGCGTCTCGGCAAGTGGCACTTCTGGCTGATGTTCGTCGGCTTCAACCTCACCTTCCTGCCGCAGCACATGCTCGGGCTGCTCGGGATGCCGCGCCGGATCTACACGTACCACCACGGCGGGCTCTGGGAGGCCTACAACCTCATGTCTTCGATCGGCTCCGGCGTGATGGCGCTGTCGATCGCCGTCTTCCTCGCCAACGTCTGGATCGCGCACGGGTTGCGCAAGGGCGTGCGCGCCGGGAACGACCCGTGGCTCGCCGACACGCTCGAGTGGTACACGACCTCACCGCCGCCGGCGCACAACTTCGACAGGGTCCCGTACGTGACGAGCGCGCGGCCGCTGCGCGACTTGCGGCGGCGCCTCGCGGAGCAGCCGCAATGAGGAGCGAGCTGGCTCCTGGCCCGTGGCTTCGTGTCTCCGCGCTGGTCGCGGCCGGCGGGACGCTGCTCGCGGTTGTCTCCGGTGCCGAGGGGTTGGGGACGACGCACCGGTTGCTGGCGGCGCTCGTCGCGCCGCCGCTCGCGGCGCTCATCGTCTCGGCCTGGTACGCGCACCGGCGGCTCGTGCCGGCTGCGCTCGCCGCCGCGGCGCTCTTCGCTGCCGCGGCCGCGGTTCCGGGGCCGCACGCGCACTCCGGGCTCGCAGCGTTCGCGCTGGCGGCGCTCGTCGTGGTCGTCGCGGAGAGCTACCGCGGCGAGCGGGTGGCGTGGGGTTCCTGGCGCGACTACGTGATGCTCACGAAGCCGCGGATCATGTCGCTACTCCTCACAACCGGCTTCTGCGGGATGATCGCCGGCGCTCGCGGCTGGCCCGGTACTGGGCTCGCCGTCGCTGCGATGGGCGGTCTCGCGCTGGCGTGCGGCGGCGCGTCGGCGCTCAACCACGTGCTCGACCGCGACATCGACCCGCTGATGGGGGAGCGGACGCGCTCGCGCCCCGTTGCGTCGGGCCGCGTGGCGCCGAGCCGCGCACTCGAGTTCGGGCTCGCGCTCTCGGCCCTCTCCTTCGTCCTGCTCGCGACCGCGGTCAACGTGCTGACGGCGGTGCTCGCGCTCGTCGGGAACCTCTTCTACGTCCTTGTCTACACGCGCTGGCTCAAGCGCTCGACGCCGCAGAACATCGTGATCGGCGGCGCCGCGGGCGCGGTACCGCCGCTCGTGGGCTGGGCCGCCGCAACCGGGCACGTCGGGATCGCGGCGCTGCTTCTCTTCGCGATCGTCTTCATCTGGACGCCGCCGCACTTCTGGGCGCTCGCGCTGCTGATCAAGGACAACTACGCGAACGCGCGCGTGCCGATGCTGCCGGTCGTGCGCGGCGATCGGGCGACCGCGCGGCAGATCGTGGTCTACTCGCTCGTCCTTGTCGCGGCGACGCTGCTGCCGTGGGCCTGGGGCGGCGCGGGTCCGGTCTACGTCGTCTGCGCGCTCGCTCTGGGAGCCGTCTTCGTCTGGCTCGCCGAGCGGCTACGGCGCGACACGACGCCTCGGCGGGCGATGCTGCTCTTCCACTACTCGCTCCTCTACCTCGCGCTGCTCTTCGCGGCGCTTGCCGTCGATGCGGTGATTTAGATGGATCCCGAGCTCGCACGTCGCAACGTCCGCCTCGGCTTGATGCTGTTTGGCGTCTTCGTGCTCCTCTTCGCCGGCTGCTTCGCGATCGCGCTTCTGTACCTCCACTTCGACTGATGGACGGGATCTGGCTGGCGCGCCCGGACGAAGCGGGCGCGGGCGAGCCGGTGGCGGTCAAGGACCTGCTCGACACCGCGGGCCTGACGACGACGTACGGCTCGGCGCTCTTCGCGGAGCACGTGCCGGTCGTGAGCGCCGCTGTGGTGGAGCTGCTCGACGCGGCCGGCTACGCCGTCGCCGGCAAGACGAACCTCCACGAGTTTGCGTACGGGATCTCGTCCCAGAACCCGCACTACGGGACGGTCCCGAACCCGGCCGCGCCCGGCCGGCTCGCCGGCGGCTCGAGCGGCGGGTCGGCTGCGGCAATCGCCGCGGGCGACGTCGAGCTCGCGCTCGGCAGCGATTCGGCCGGCTCGATCCGGATCCCCGCGGCCTGGTGCGGCTGCGTCGGCTTCAAGCCGACGTACGGCCTCGTCTCGGCCGAGGGTTGCTTCCCGCTCGCGCCGAGCTACGACACGGTGGGGCCGATGGCATCGTCGGTGGAAGGCTGCGAGCGGCTGATGCGGATACTCGCTTCCGGGTTCGAGCCGGCCGAGCTCGAGTCGCTGGAGGAGCTCGAGGTCGGAGTCGCGTGGCTCGGGGAGGCCGAGCCGCTCGTTCGCGAGCGCGTTGCCGAGGCTGCGGCCCTGTTTTCGCGCCGCCGCGAGATCGAGCTGCCACTAGCGCCCGACAACCGAGCAGATTTCATGCGCGAGGTGGCCGATGTCCACCGACCCCTCGTTCTCGGCAACGAGGAGCTGTACGGCGACAACGTGCGCGGCAAGATCGAGCGCGCCATGCGCGTCAGCGACGCCGACGCGGTCGCGGCGGAGCGGGAAAGGGCCGAGTACAGCGAGCGCATGGCGGAGGCGGTCGGTGAGCTCGACCTCGTCGTCACGCCTACGCTCGGCTTCGTGGCCCCGCCGGCCGACATCGACGAGCTCGAGCTCAGGGATCGCGGCACGGCGCTCACGTTTCCGTTCAGCTCGCTGGGCTGGCCGACGCTCGCGCTCCCCTGCGGCGTGGCGGAGGACGGCCTGCCGGCGTCTCTGCAGCTCGCGGCTCCTCGTGGCGCCGACGCGCGCGTCCTCGCCGCCGGCCGCCTGCTCGCCACCCGGCTCGCGGGGCGCGACTGGCCCGAGCTTTCCTTGTAACAGACTGTTACTTGGGTGGTGCACGGTCGCTCAGTCGAGGAGCTGGCGGTGCGAACATTGGATCGAGCAGCGCCACGGGCGGCCTGACCCGAAAGACCACGTCCAACGCCACCGTCGACACCCGTGCTCCGCCTCGTCGGCGGAGGCGTCGGGCGGTATGCACGAGTACTCGCACCTGCTCGTAACTCGGCCTGTGGAGCCCCATTCGGCCTGCCGCGCGACCGACGCAGCGATTCATCTCGGCGATCGGAACCGATCGTCGCGACTGGCGCTCGATCTCGTCGAGCAGTCGCCGCGGGATCCTCGGTGCAAAGGAGAGCACGCCGCCAGCATCGTCCCGTGGACGCCACGAAATCGCGCCGGCTCCGTGCCAAGAGCGCACGAAAAAGGCAAGTAACAGTCTGTTACAAGGCAAGCTCGCACCGCGCGCGCCGGCCCAACGCGGGGTCGCAGCGCCGCGTTCGCGCCACTCCGGTCCGCTCGTCCGCTAGTCGAGTGTGGCGAGGACGGCGGCTTCGTAGACCGGATCCGGGATGAAGCGCTCGAGCTCATCCGAGAGGACGTCGCTCGGCGCGGGCGGGTCGCCGGGTGGCAGCGGTACCGCTTCCCCGTCCAGCGCGACGCCCTCCAGCTGCTCCGCCGGATCGTGCTCGAGCGCGATCTCGTGCCGTCCGAGCCGCGCGCGGAGCCAGCCGCACAGCAACCATGCTTGCGCTGCCGTTCCATGCACGCGGACCGTCCGCACATCCGCGATCGCCGGCCAGAGCGTGGCGAGGTGTGAGCGCCAGCGCGACGTGCGCGCCCAGGCGATGTCGGAAGCCGCGCAGCGGGGAAAGAGCTCGGCCAGCCGCGCGTACGGACCAGGCACGTCGCCCCACTCGATCGAGTCGACGATCAGCCGATCCGTGACGCCGACCAGCTGGTCGAGCTCCTGTGCGCCCCACGGCGGCTCGCCACGCCAGCGAAGGAACACGGGCAGATCTGAAATGAGGAGTGGCTCGACGATGCTCGCCGGCGCCGTCGCCCGCGATCCGCGGAGCGTGAGCTCGACGACTTCGGTCACGAGGCCGCGATCCGTGTCCGGCACCTCCCACCGCTCGACCTCCGCACGCGCGTCGATCCGGTTGTCGTCGGCATGAGGCTGAGGGAGGAGGAGGATCGTCCGCGACGGGTGCAGCTCGGCCATCCCTTCGAGCGCGGCGCGCGCCTGCTCGACCCAGCCGGTCGGTACCCACGCAATGTGCGTCATCACCGACGTCCGCATGCTCGGCCGCTCGGCGGACGCCTCGGTCCTCAGCCGCGAGAGCGCGGCGTCGACGTCGGCGAGGGTCACGTCCTCGCCGAACCAGCTGAGCTCGTTCAGTGCCGTCGCCACGACCGGCCGTCACGGTGCAGGAGCTCGTCGGCGCTCGGCGGACCCCACGTTCCGGACGGATAGTTCGGGAACGCCGGCTTGTCACGCTGCCACGCAGCGACGATCGAGTCGACGAGCAGCCACTGCTCTTCGACCTCGTCGGCCCGGGTGAACAGCGTCTGGTCGCCCAGCATCGTGTCGAGGATGAGCCGCTCGTACGCCTCCGGCATCCCGGTGCGGAACGCGCCGCCGTAGAGGAAGTCCATGTGGACGGTGCGGATCGTCATTCCCTGGCCCGGCACCTTCGCGCCGATCGCGAGCGAAACGCCCTCGTCGGGCTGCACGTGGACGACGAGCACGTTCGGGCGCAGTCCTTCCGCAGCGCTCTCCTCGAACGGCGGGTGCGGAGCTTGCTTGAACTGGATCGCGATCGTCGTCTCGTGCCGCGCGAGCCGCTTGCCCATTCGCACGTAGAAGGGTGTGTCCGCCCAGCGCCAGTTGTCGACGTAGAGCTTCGCCGCCACGTAGGTCTCGGTCATCGAGTCGGGCGCGACGCCGTCCTCTTCGCGGTAGGCGACGACCTCGTCGCCCTCGACGAAGCCGCGTCCGTATTGGCCGCGCGCAACCGACTTCGGCCCGGGCGTGTGCAGCGCGCGCAGCACCTTCACCTTCTCGTTGTGCACCGAGTCGGAGGTGAAGTCGATCGGCGGCTCCATCGCGGTCAGCGCGAGCAGCTGCAGGAGGTGATTCTGGAAGATGTCGCGGATCGCCCCCGCATGCTCGTAGTAGCCCGCGCGCGCCTCGATCCCGATCGCCTCGGCCACCGTGATCTGGACGTGGTCGACGAACTGGCGGTTCCAGATCGGCTCGAAGATCCCGTTCGCGAAGCGGAGCGCGAGCATGTTCTGGACCGTCTCCTTGCCGAGGTAGTGGTCGATCCGGAAGATCTCCTCTTCCTTGAAGTACTCCATCAGCGTCGCGGTCAGTTCCTTGGCGGACGCGAGGTCGTGGCCGAACGGCTTCTCGACGACGAGCCGCGTCCAGCCGCGGTCGTCGCGGCGCCTGCCGAGCGCGTCGACGATGGTCGGGAAAGCGGGGGGAGGCACCGCGAGATAGAAGACGCGGTTGCCGCCGAGCTGCTCGTCCTCGTCGAGCTTCGCGAGCAGGTCGTGCACCTCGTCCTCTCCGCCCGCGTCGGCGAAGTCGGTCGCGACGTAGTGGAGCTGCGCGGCGAGCTCGTCCCAGACGTCCTGGCGGAACGGGTCGCGCGCGTGCTGCTTCACCGCGGTCGCCATGTCCTCCCGGAACGAGTCGTCGTCGCCGTCGGTGCGCGCGACGCCGACGATCGCGAACCGCTGCGGCAACAGCCGTCGGACGGCGAGCGCGTAGAGCGCCGGCATGAGTTTCTTGTGGTTCAGGTCTCCGGATGCTCCGAAGATGACGAGCGCGCAGGGATCGGGTGTCCGCCGCAGCGCGAGCCCCTGGGTGAGCGGGTTCTCGTGCTGCTGATCCGCTGCCGTCGCCGTCACTGCGCTCTGTTCATTGTTCGGGGCTCTTCTCGAGGTGGCCGCCGAAGCCCTTTCGCATCGCGGAGAGAACGCGGTTGCCCCAGTCCGCCTCGCCGCGCGAGGCGAAGCGGTCGAACAGCGACGCTGCGAGCACCGGCGCCGGCACCCCCTCTTCGACGGCGGCCTGCACCGTCCAGCGACCCTCGCCGGAATCGCTCACGCGGCCGGCGTAGTCGTCGAGATTCGGGGACTCGTGCAGCGCCTGCGCCGTGAGGTCGAGCAGCCACGAGGCGATCACCGAGCCGCGCCGCCAGAGCTCGGTGATCGCGGCGATATCGAGCTCGTACTTGTAGAGGTCGGGGTCACGCAGCGGCGTCGTCTCGGCGTCCGTTTCCTGCGCGTGCAGGCCGATGTTCGCGTGCTTGAGCACGTTCAGCCCTTCGGCGTATGCCTGCATGAGGCCGTACTCGATGCCGTTGTGGACCATCTTCACGAAGTGGCCCGCGCCTGCTGGGCCGCAGTGGAGCCAGCCCTGCTCCTCGGGCGATGCGTCGCCTTCGCGGCCGGGAGTTCGCACGGCAGAGCCCACTCCGGGTGCCAACGCTTCGAGCACCGGCTCGAGGCGGGCCACGGCCTCGTCGTCGCCGCCGACCATCATGCAGTAGCCGCGCTCGAGGCCCCAGACGCCGCCGCTGACGCCGACGTCGACGTAGTGGATCTTCCCCTCGCCGAGCTCGCTCGCGCGGCGGAGGTCGTCGACGTAGTACGAGTTGCCGCCGTCGATGATCGTGTCGTCCTGCGCGAGGTGCGGCGCGAGCTCCCGCAGGACGGAGTCGACAATCCCCGCCGGGACCATCAACCAGACCGAGCGCGGAGGGTCGAGCTGCTGCACGAGCTCCTCGAGCGAGGCCGCAGTGCGCGACTCGACGTTCGGATCGAAGGTCTTGAGGTCGTGGCCTGCGGCGCGGAGGCGCTCGGTCATGTTTGCCCCCATCCGGCCGAGACCGACCATCCCGAGCTGCACTAGAGATCCTCCAATCGCGCGCGCGCGACCCGTCGCCCGCGCTCCTTCAGCGTCTCGAGATCCCCCGCGGCCTGGGCCCGGATCAGCCGCCGGAAGCCGAACGGCTTCCCGGGAATCGGCAGCTCGTCTCCCTGGTCGTCGATCACTTGGAGGAAGAGGCCGGTGTTCGGGCCGCCCTTGTGGAGCTGACCCGTCGAGTGCTGGTACCGCGGGCCGTATCCGTGCGTGACGACGAGACCGCTGCGGCTCCGCACGTCTGCGATCACCCGGTCGAGCGTCGCTTCCGCTTCGGCTCCCGGCTCGACGAACGCCTGGATGCAGAAGTAGTCGCCTTCCTTCGCCTGTGCGAGCAGCTCGTCGACCGACCCTTCCGGCTCGAGCTCCGGCTCCTCGCCGGTGGCGAGCACCTCGTTCGTCTTGTCCTTCGCCGCTTGCACATCCGGCTGGTCGAATGGATTGATCTCGAGGTACGTGCCGGCGACGGCGATCGCGAACTCCCAGCGAAAGAACTCGGCGCCAAGCGCATACGGGTCCGGTAGCTCGGGCGTGGCGCCCTGTCGGTCAGCGCCCGCCGCGGACTCGCCGGGCGCGGGGATCAGCCCCTTCCCGTGCTTGCCGGTCGACTCGGCGATCAGCTGCTCGGCCCAGAGGCCGAAATCGCCGGGGGCGTCGCCGATGCAGACCTTGTCGCGTGCATCGCGCCAGCCCTCGCCGAGGCGGCTCCCGAGCTCGTAGCCGGGATTGCCCTCGCCGGAACGGCAGGCCTCGCGCATCTCTTGCGCCCGCTCGAGGATCCGCGCCGCGTCCGCGCCCATCAGGACGGCCGGCACGATCCCGAACGGCGAGAGCGCCGAGTAGCGGCCGCCGATCGAGGGTTCACCGGAGAAGACCGCGCGGAAGCCCCGCTCGCGGGCCAGGTGCTCGAGCTCGGAGCCGGGATCGGTGATTGCACAGAACATCTCGCCGCGCTTGCCGGCCCTCTCCCAGAAGTAGTCGGTGTGGGAGCGGGTCTCGAGCGTCGAGCCGGACTTCGAGGACGAGACGAAAAACGTCCGCTCGAGGTCTAGCTCCGCTTCGAGTGCCCGGATCGCGCGAGGATGCGTCGTGTCGAGGACGTGGAACCAGTCGACGCCGAAGCTGCGCCGCAACACCTCCGGCGCGAGCGACGAGCCGCCCATCCCACAGAGGACGACGTGGTCGACCTCCTCGTGGAGCGACTCCGCGAAGCGGCGGATGTCTTCGAGCTGCTCCTGGATGTGCAGCGGCTCGTCGAGCCAGCCGAGCCACTGCGCCTCGTCGCCGCCGGTCCACGTCGTGGCATCGCGCTCCCAGATGCCTTCGATCAGGCGCTCCCGATTCACGAAGCCACGAGAGCTCCGCGCTTCGCCTTCACGCCGTCGAGCAGCTCGGCGAACGAGTCGGAGAACTTCTGCACGCCCTCCTTCTCGAGCGTCAGCACCACGTCGTCGTAGTCGACGCCCACAGCCGGGAGCTCCTCCTCCAGCAGCGCATGCGCCGCCGCGAGGTCGTCCTCGACGGTGTCGCCGCGCACCTCGCCGTGATCCTGGAAGGCCTTGATCGTCTCCTCGGGCATCGTGTTCACCGTGTGCGGGCCGATCAGCTCCTCGGCGTAGAGGACGTCGCGGTACTCGGGGTTCTTCGTGGAGGTCGAAGCCCACAAGCAGCGCTGCGGCAGCGCGCCCTTCGCCTCGAGGGCCTCCCAGCGCTCGCCGCTGAACACCTTCTCGTAGTTCTCGTACGCGATGCGCGCGTTCGCGATTGCGAGCTTGCCGCGCAGCGCGAGCGCCTCGGCCGTGCCGATCGCCTCGAGCCGCTTGTCGGCCTCGGTGTCGACGCGCGAGACGAAGAAGCTCGCCACCGAGCGCACCTTCGCCGGATCGCCGCCGCCCTCGACGAACCGCTCGAGCCCCTTGACGTACGCCTCCATCGCCTCGCCGTGCATCTTCAGCGAGAACAGCAGCGTGACATTGATGCTGCGCCCCGCCGCGATGCAGTCCTCGATCGCCCTGACGCCCGGCTCCGTTCCCGGGATCTTCACGTAGAGGTTCGGCCGGTCGATCCACTCGTGCAGCCGGATCGCTTCGTTGTACGTCGCCTTGGTGTCGTAGGCGAGGTTCGGGTCGACCTCGATCGAGACGTAGCCGTCCTGCGCGTTCGCGTCGTGCACGGGCGCGAGCAGGTCGAGCGCCGACTCGACGTCGCGCACGGCGAGGTTGAGGAAGATCTCCTTCGCGTCGTCCTCGTGCTCGAGCAGCTCCTTCAGCTGTTCGTCGTACGCGTTGCCCTGTGAGATCGCCTTCTGGAAGATGGTGGGGTTCGAGGTCACGCCGACGACGGCGTCCTCTTCCATCATTCGCTTCAGCTCGCCCGTCTGGAGCAAGTCGCGCGAGAGGTAGTCGATCCAGACCGACTGCCCGCGCGCGCTGAGCTGGTGGAGTCTCGATTCAGCCATTCCGCATCCCTTCTTCCATCCGTCGGATCTTCTCCAGTCTGGCGACGTAACGCTCTCCTCCGTCGAACCGTGCGCCGAGAAACGTCCGCACGAGGTCGGTGGCGAGGCTGGGCCCGATGACCTCCGAGCCCAGGCAGATGACGTTCATGTCGTCGTGCTCGACGCCCTGGTGCGCGGAGTACACGTCGTGACAGATTGCTGCCCGGATTCCGGCGATCTTGCACGCGGCAACCGCCGCGCCCACACCGGAGCCGCAGACGAGGACGCCGCGCTCCGCCTGTCCGTCCTTGATCGCGGCGCCGAGCTCAGCGGCCTTGTCGGGGAAGTCGATCCGGACCACGTCGGTGTCGGTGCCGAGGTCGACGATCTCGTGACCCTCCTCGCGCAGCGTTTCGAGGATCTTGTCCCGGAGATGGACGCCGCGATGGTCGAAGGCAACGGCGACGTTCACGCAGCGGACCGTACCCTCTCCGGGCCTAGAATCGACTCATGAACGATGTCGAGCTCTGGCGCGAGCTGGGACAGCAGCTCCGCGTCGACGCGATCCGCCCGGCGGCGAAGGCTGGCTCAGGCCACCCGACCTCGGCCATGTCGGCGGCCGACCTGATGGCCGTCCTCATGGCGAAGTACCTGCGGTACGACTTCGCGAAGCCGCATGATCCGCACAACGACCGGCTCGTGTTCTCGAAGGGCCACGCGTCGACGCTCCTCTATGCGATGTTCCGTGCCGCCGGCGCGATCTCGGAGGAGGAGCTGCTGAGCTACCGGCAGTTCGACTCGATCTACGAGGGGCACCCGACGCCGAGGATCCCGTGGGTCGACGTCGCGACCGGGTCGCTCGGCCAGGGGCTGCCGTACGCGGTCGGGATGGCGCTCGCGGGCAAGCGGCTCGACCGGCTTCCCTTCCGCGTCTGGACGCTCTGCGGCGACAGCGAAATCGCCGAGGGCTCGCAGTGGGAGGCGCTCGAGCACGCGGCGTTCTACGAGCTCGACAACCTCGTCGCGATCCTCGACGTGAACCGGCTCGGCCAGCGCGGGGAGACGATGCACGGCTGGGATCTCGACTCCTACGTGAACCGCGCGCGGGCCTTCGGCTGCCACACGATCGAGATCGACGGCCACGACGTCGAGGCGATCGACCGCGCCTACGCCGAGGCGATCGACATCTCCGGACAGCCCGTCGTGATCGTGGCGAAGACGATCAAGGGCAAGGGCGATCCCGAGGTCGAGGACAAGAACGGCTTCCACGGTAAGGCGCTCGACCACTCAGACGAGGTGATCGCGACGCTCGGCGGGGTCCGCAACCTCGAGGTGGATGTGGCGAAGCCGGAGACGGGCAGCGCGAAGCACGAGTTCCCAGGCGGCGCGCTCGAGCTGCCGCAGTACGAGCTCGGCTCGGAGGTGGCGACGCGGAAGGCATACGGCGACGCCCTCGTGGCGCTCGGCAAGGCACGCGGCGACGTGGTCGCGCTCGACGGCGAGGTCTCGAACTCGACCTTCGCCGAGCAGTTCCGCGACTCGATCCCGGACCGCTACTTCGAGATGTACATCGCCGAGCAGCAGATGGTCGCGACCGCGGTGGGGATGCAGGTGCTCGGCTGGCGGCCCTTCGCGTCGACGTTCGCCGCCTTCCTCTCTCGCGCCTACGACTTCATCCGCATGTCCGCGATCAGTCGCGCGAGCTACTGCCTCTGTGGCTCGCATGCAGGGATCTCGATCGGCGAGGACGGGCCGTCGCAGATGGCGCTCGAGGACATTGCCTCGCTACGCGCAGTGCACGGTTCGACCGTGCTGCATCCGTGCGACGCGAACCAGACCGCGAAGCTCGTCGAGCGGATGGCCGACACCGAGGGGATCGTCTACCTCCGCACGCTGCGTCCCAACACGCCGGTCATCTACGGACCGGACGAGCAGTTCGAGATCGGCGGCTCGCGGACGGTCCGCGAGGGTGACGACGTCGCGATCGTCGGGGCGGGGATCACTGTGCACGAGGCGCTCAAAGCGGCCGACGCGCTCGCACAGGACGGGATCGAGGCGCGGGTGATCGATCTCTACTCGATCAAGCCGCTCGACACCGAGACGCTGCGCTCGCTCACGTGTCCGATCGTCACGGTCGAGGACCACTGGCCCGAGGGCGGGCTCGGCGAGGCAGTACTCTCGGCGCTCGGGGACTCGGACGAGCGGCCGCCCGTCGTCCAGCTCGCGGTGCACGGGATGCCGCACTCGGGCAAGCCGGCGGAGCTGCTCGCCGAGGCCGGCATCGACGCCGACGGGATCGCGGGGGCCGTGCGCGAGCTCGCCCGGGTCAGGGCGTCGTAGCGGCAGAAAAGACGCGCATCTAGGCGCCTCGCAGGATCGCGAGCGCTTCCGCGAGCCACGTTCGCGCACGGTCGACGTTCGGCCCGCTCGGTGCGAGGCGCACCGTCTCGAGCTGCAGCTCGGTCATCGTGCGCAGCGCCGTACGCGGATCCGTCTCCGCGAGCGCCTCCTCGATCCGCTCCGCGAGCCGCTCCGGCTTGACGGCGAGCGGTGCCACGTTCGTGGCGAGGCGCTTCGAGGTCGGTTGCCGCTCTCTGTTGATGGCGTAGACGATCGCAAGCACGCGCTGGGCGGACTCGACGAGCCACTCTGCGCGGGCAAGTGCGGTATCCGGCCGGGCGATGGTGAGGAGGCCGCCCGGCGAGAACCCGCCCCAGCGTTCGGCCGCCTTCTCGATGCGCTCGGCCGCGAGCTCGTCGGGATAGACGGCGAGCTGTTTCTGCCAGCGTTCGAGCAGGCCGCACGTCCGGAGCGGGAAGCCGTGGAAGAGCGCCTGATCGGAGCCGGGCGCGTCGAAGTGCTCCTCCGCGAATTCGCGCGACCACCAGATCGTCTCCACCGACTGGCCGTCGAGATAGCCGTGCACCCTCCGCGTCGGCGTCCCGGGATCGCCCCAGCTGTCGCGATCCTCGAGCCCCGCAGCCGCGGCGAGCTCGAACGCCCGCTCGAGCGAGAGCTGCTCCTCCGTGACCACGAGCATCTCGATGTCGGAGAGCTCGTCGGCGAGGCCACGCGAGACGCTGCCGGTCACGACGACCTCGACCACCTCGGCCGGGAACGAGTCGGCGATGCGCTGCGCGAGCGCTCGCAGCTCCTCGCTCCGTTGACTGCACATCAGCCGGCGTAGCTGAAGGTCGCGCCGTAGCCGCACGTGCCTTCGTAGTCGAATGCGAGCGGCCCGTCGCCGACGCGAAGCTCGGCGGTGACGAGCTCCTCGCCGTCCCGGTCGTGGCCGGGGATCACGCAGGTCACGGCCTCTTCGCCCGGGTAGCGGTCGCGGATCCGAACCGTGACGTGGTCGCGGATCCGGAGCCACTGCCGGCGGCTGGCGTGTTCGTGCTCGATCCCGACTCGCCGCACCGCGAGCAGATCGCTCGGCTTCCAGACCCATGGGAAGTGGGTCTCGGCGTCGCCGCCCAGCCGGCCGGTGAAGATCTCCTCGAGCGCCTCGTGCTGTTCGGCGCTTGCGCGGTCGTCGAGATAGAGGATCCAGCTCCACGGAGAGCCCGGCTCGTCGTCGTCGTAGCGGATCGCCATCGCGACTGCCAGTCCGGTGAGATCCATCTCGGCAGCGGAGCCTTCCTCGATCAGCCACGAGAGGACGCCGGTGCAGATGCCGTGCGTCGAGCGGCCGCCCGGGACGCCGTCGATGCGGCGGCACGGGCAGATCGGGTCGCAGTTGCAGGACTCGAAGTACCTGCCGCTGACGTGCCAACGGGTAGCCACCGCCACGCGGCCGAATCTACAGTGGCTCGGCCATGGCAGTCGTCATCGCCTCCAACCTGCGGAAGGAGCTCGCAGGCACGCTCCTCTTCGACGGAGTTTCGTTCTCCGTCGAGCGCCGCGACCGTGTCGCGCTCTCCGGGCCGAACGGCGCCGGCAAGACGACGCTGCTCCGGATCCTCGCCGGCGAGACCGAGAAGCATGGCGGCGAGCTCGCATTCGCGAAAGGGGCGCGGGTGGCGCTGCACGACCAGCGCCCGCCGCTCGAGCAGGAGCTGACGCTCCGTGAATACGTGCTCGCCGGTGCGCGCGACCTCGTCGCGCTCGAGGACGAGCTGCGCAGCCTGGAGGACGTGATGGCGAAGGGCGACCACGCCCAGGCGACGCTGAACCGCTACGCCGAGGCGCAGGCTCGGCTCGAGCACGCCGGGGGCTACGCGTGGCGCGACCGGGCGACCTCCGTCGTGCGCGGTCTCGGCTTCGGCGAGGAAGACCTCGACCGTCCGCTCCGCACCTTCTCGGGCGGCGAGCTGACGCGTGCGTCTCTGGCACGCTCGCTCGGCGGCGATCCCGATTTGCTCCTCCTCGACGAGCCGACGAACCACCTCGACGTCGCGAACCTCGAGTGGCTCGAGCGCGAGCTCGCGTCGCTCGACGCAGCGGTAATTCTCGTCGCCCACGACCGTTGGTTCCTCGAGGCGGTGACGACGGCCACGCTCGAGCTCGACGCCGGTCGCGCGACGTTCTTCCCCGGCCCGTGGCACACGTGGCGGCGCGAGAAGGCGGCGCGGGCCCTGCACGCGCAGAAGGAGGTGCAGCGCGTGCAGGCCGACATCGTCCGGCTCGAGCGCTTCGTCGAGCGGTTCCGCTCCAAGAAGAACAAGGCGAAGCAGGCGCAGGCGAAGTTGACGCACATCGGCCGGCTCGAGCAGGAGCGCGCTGCCGCCGCCGACGAGGTCGCGCTCCTCTCCCGCAAGACGCGCGGGCTCGGCTTCGAGTTCCTCAAGCCTGCGCGGAGTGGACGCACGGTGGTCGAGGCGGATGGTCTGGACGTCTCGGTGCCGGGCAACCGGGTTTTGCTCAGTCAGGCCTCGTTCGCGCTCGAGCGGGGAGAGCACGTCGCGCTCGTTGGCCCGAACGGCTCCGGCAAGACGACGCTCCTCGAGCAGCTCGTGCACGGCGAAGGCATTCGCACCGGCCACGGCGTTCAGGTCGGCTACTTCTCGCAGCAGGAGGTGGAGCTCGACGCGCGTGGCTCCGTCCTCCAGTGCGTGCAGAACATGACCGGCCTCTCGCGGCCCGACGCGCAGTCCCTTCTCGGTCGTTTCCTCTTCTCCGGCTGGGATGCGCACGAGAAACCGGTCTCCGTGCTCTCGGGAGGCGAGCGACGGCGCCTCGCGCTTGCCGTGACGGTCGCCTCCGGCGCGAACTTCCTCGTGCTCGACGAGCCGACCAACCATCTCGACCTCGAGAGTCGCGAGGCGCTCGAGGCGGCTCTCGACGCATTCCCGGGAACCGTGCTGCTCGTCTCGCACGACCGCGCTCTCCTGGACGCGATCGCCGAGCGGACGCTTGCGATCGAGGACGGTCAGCTGCGCGCCTACGACGGCGGCTGGGCCGAGCTGCTGCGCGCGCGAGAGGAGCGGGAGGCGCGCGCTGCCAAGCCCGCTCCGCAGGCCGAGCGTCCGACGCCGGCGCCGAGGGCCGCGGTGGCTCCGAAGCCGAAGCCGAAGGCGAAGCGAGCGGCGGCGCTCGAGCGGCTCGAAGCGGAGATCGCGGCGCGAGAGCTGGAGGTCGCCGAGCTCGAGAAGAAGCTGGCCGAGGACTGGACCGACGTCGACGTCCTCGCCGCCCACAAGCGCAGCCGCGACGCGCTCACTGCGCTTCTTGAACGCTGGGAGCAGCTGTTCGAGCAGGCGCAGGCGTAGTTAATACTCCTCGCACAGACCCCGAGTGAGGAGGAAACACTGTGGTTGCTACGTCCGAAGAGGCACGCCACGAGCGTCCCTCGCTGAGCTTCCTACAGGGCTTCAAGAACTTCCTGCTGCAGGGCGACGTCGTGGTCGTTGCCATTGGCCTGGTGGTGGCGCTCGCATTCAGCGGACTGATCTCGTCGTTCACCACGAACATCATCACGCCGCTCGTGAACTCCATCGGCGGTGGATCGAACGGGCTGGGCTTCACGGTGAGGGGCCAGCACGTCGACTTCGGAGCCTTCATCTCGGATGTCATCTACTTCGTGATCTTCATGGCGGTCATCTACTTCGTGCTCGTCGTCCCCTATCGCTCAATCTCGGCGCGGCGCGGCGTCACGGTCTTCGGAGAGCCGGCGCCGTCGCAGACGTGTCCGGCCTGCCTGTCGGAGGGGCTGCCGATGGGCGCGACGAGATGCAAGTACTGCGGATCGTCACTGAGCGGAGCGGGCGCTTAGAGCGAGGCTCTAAGCCCAGAACCGCTCGAACGCAGAGTCGAGGGGCACCGCGGTCACTTCCTGCCAGACCCCGTCCGTGATCCGGATCACGAGCGCCTGGTCGACCTCGAGGTCGATCCCGTTCCGCGTGCCGGTGGCGCGGTAGATCGCGACGGCCCAGTCGTCGTCCGCGAAGACCGTGTGCAGGCTGCTGCGGTAGGTGCCGCTCGTCTCGAGCCCCGTTCGGCGCAGGAAGTCCACGACGTCGCGGCGTCCGCGGTACTCGCCGCTCATCACGGTGTGACCGGGGACGCGCCACACGATGTCGCGCGCGAAGGCGGCCGAAACCGCCATCGCGTCCTTGCCGAACGCGGCGAAGACGCGTCGCACGAGCGCGGCGTTCGGATGCTCCGCGTCGCTCACGCGTCGCCGCCGAGCGTCGTGACCACGGCTTCCGCGATCACCTTCAGCGGACGGCCCGACGCTTGGCTCGCCTTGCGGAGGCGCGCGAAAGCCTCCTGCTCGCTGAGCTGCTCGTTCTGCATGAGGAGCCCTTTCGCCTGCTCGATGACCTTCCGCGCGGCGAGGGCGTCGGCGAGCGACTCGGCTTCGGCGCGCAGCGCCTGTAGCTCCTCGTGTCTCGCGCGTGCGGCTGCGATCGCGGGCAGGAGGTCCTGCTCGCGGAATGGCTTCACGAGGTAGCCGAAGACGCCGGCCTCCACAGCCCGCGAGACGAGTTCGTCCTGGCCGTATGCGGTGAGCATCACGATCGGGATCGGCCGCTCGTCGAGGATCCGCCGCGCAGCCTCGATCCCGTCGAGCTTCGGCATCTTCACGTCGAGCACGGCGAGATCCGGCTCCTCGGAGCGGGCGAGCTCTACCGCCTCCTCGCCGTCCTTCGCTTCGCCGCACACCTCGAAGCCTGCCCGCTCGAGCAGGTCACGCAGGTCGAGCCGGATGATCGTCTCGTCTTCTGCGACCAGGATCCTCACGGCCGCACAGCATTCCTGAGCCGGATGCCGCTGAAGTCGAGCGTCGTCTCGATCACCTCGTCCCAGAGCGGATACACGGTCGGTGCGATTCGTAACTCGTTCCCCGCTGCGGCGTGCCGCGCGAGCAGGTCGCCGAGCTCGACGAGCTCGAGTGGGACGACGGTCTCACGCGAGACGAAGAACTTGTCCCACGGCTCGAACGTGTCGGGCGGGAAGCGGTACGCGTAGACCCGTGCCGAGTGGAAGTGCTCGAGCCAGCCAGTCTCGATGACGGCGACGCGCCGCGTGCGGTCGCCGTCGAGCCAGCGCTCGACGTCCTCGTCCGTCGTCTCGTCGTTGGCCTCGAAGCAGGCGCGCGGGCAGTCGCGCGGGAACCAGTACAGCCATTGGTAGCGAGAGTCCACCGCCCAGACGAGCGGCTCGTCGAGTGCATGCAGCTCGTTCTGGTGCGGGTGGAAGACCTCGATCTTCGGGTCCTCGCTCACATGCCAGAGCTCGTTCACGGCAGTGACCGGAGGAGGGCGGCGGGCTCGGGCCAGAAGAGGAGCCCGGCCGCTTCGTCGCGTCGTAGCCACCGGTAGTCGTCGTGCTCCCAGTCGAGCGTGGGCTCCCAGCCGGCCGGCGCATTGGCGAGGAACGTCTCGACGTGAACGCCTTCGTAGTCGAACGGCGCGTAGAGCGGTTCGACGGTGGCATCCAGGCCGGTCTCCTCCCGCAGTTCGCGCACCGCGGCCTCGGCGAACGTCTCACCCTCCTCGACGCCGCCCGCAATCTGGTGCCAGTACGCGTCGTTCTCAGGCGAGCGGTGGACGACGAGGAACTCGCCGGCGCGCCGCACGACGACCAGGACTTCTTGCGTCCTCATGCCGGGAACACGACCTCGGCTCGCGCGCCCGTGAAGGCGAAGCTGCCCTGCAGCTCGTCGGCGACGAGGGCGCGGACGATCGATAGTCCCGTGCCGGTCGAGGTGCCGTCCGAGCCGGACCCCTCGTCGGCGATCGCGAGAACAACATCGCCGTGCCGCCGCGTGAGCTCGATCCGGACCGTCCCGGTGCCGTGCTCGAGTGCGTTCTGGAGCAGCTCGGAGAAGACGAGCGCGAGCGCGGTCGCGCGGGTGCCTGCGAGCGAGACCGGCTCGAGCTGCGCCTGGACGTCGCGTCCGCCGCCGAGCCCTTGCACGAGCATTGCGCGCAGCCGGTCGATCAACTCCGCCAGCTCGACGTCCTCCTCGCGCTGCTGGGTCAGCGCCTCGTGCACGGCGGCGATGGCGAGGATCCGGTTGACCGAGTGCTCGAGCGCCTCGCGGGGGTCGACGCCCTCGGCTCGCGCTTGCAGGCGGAGGAGGGAGGCGACCGTCTGGAGGTTGTTCTTGACGCGGTGGTGGATCTCCTGAGCGAGGACGCCGCGCATCACCGCGCGGCCGTGCTCGAGCGCGACGGCCGCATGGTGGGCGATCGCCTCGAGCAGCGCGCGCTCCTCGTCGGTGAACGGCGCGTCCCTGTCGGCGACGAGCTCGCCGATTTCCCGCCGTTTCCAGCGGAGCGGCGTGCGGACGGCGTGGGTGCCGGGGCGTCCCCCGGGCCATGCGATCCGTCCGTCCTCGAGCACGAGCGCCGCGCCCGTCGCGTGCACCGCGTCCATGGTCGTCTTCACGATCGCCTCGAGCGACTCCTCGAGGTAGAGCGACTGTGAGACGGCTTCGGAGATGCGGGCCAGTGCTTCGAGCTCGGCCACGCGCCGTTGCGCCTCGGTGTAGAGCTGCGCGTGGACGATCGACTGCGCCACCTGCCCCGCGATCGCCTGCAGCAGCTCGATCTCGTCCGGCCGGAAATCTCGGGCCTCGCGCGTGCGGACGTTGAGCGCGCCCGCGAGCTGCTCACGGGCGAGGATCGGGACGGCGAGGATCGACTCGTACTCGGACTCCGGCAGGTTCGGGAACTCCTTCCAGCGCGGGTCGAGGTCGGCGTTTGCGGCGAGCGCGACCGGTCGGAGCTCGGCGGCTGCCGTGCCGGTGATTCCCTCTCCGGGGCGCAGGCGTGGCCGGCGCGTCATCTCGTCGAGCGGCGTGCCGTGGGTCGCGCGGAGTACTAGCTCCCCCGCGGTCTCGTCGTAGAGATAAACGAAGCACGCGTCGGCCTCGAGCGCAGCCGCGACCTCGTTCGCAACGAGGTGCAGCACCTCCTCGAGGTCGAGCGTCGAGTTGACGGTCGCGATCGTCTCGGTCAGCAGCCGCAGGTGGCGCTCAGTCGTCTCCACGCAGTCAATCGTAGGAGCCTCCGAGCTTCCCAAGTAACAGTCTGTTACTAACGGGGCCGCGGCCTGTGTGGACAGGTCTGCTGATGGAGGAATGCGAGCTCCGGCTGCAGCTTGCAACAGACTGTTACAAGGGAGGACCGGGCCGCGCTAGTGCGGGACGGCGAAGAGGCCGGCTATGCCGAGGCCGAAGAAGGCCAGCGCGAGAAGCGAGTCGGGCCCGAGCCGGAAGCGGCAGTGCATCGGCCGGCTGATCACTCCGAAGCCGTAGATCGCAGTCAGTGCGACGCCCAGCGCAGCGAGCCAGGCGTTCAGGTCTCCTGCGGACGGCAGAACCGGCTTACCGGCGACGAGATCCGCCACGAGGAAGAGGCAGACCTGGAACGCGTTGCCGCCGAAGATGTCTCCCATCGCGAGCGCGTGGTCACCAAGCCGTACCGCCGCGATGCCCGAGGAGATCTCCGGGAGCGCCGTCGCAGCGGCCAGCACCGTCGCCCCGAAGATGACTCCGTTGACGCTCAGCCGGTTCGCAAGGTCGTTGCCACTCACCTCGAGAGCGATGCCGGCGCCCAGCGTGACGAGGCACGCGAGGCCGAAGATCCCCGCGACCCGAGCCGTGGATGAGCTGGTGTACGGATGGGGTTGATCCGTCCGGGCCCGCTCGCCGCGATGCCGCCCGGGACGGCTGCCGGGCATCTCGATGCTCCAGCGCGGATCCTTTGCGGCACGCTGGATGGTGTAGAGGCCGACGACCCAGACGACGACGATTCCGAGCGAGGCCGGGCTGACGCGACCGGCGATCGCGGTCGATTTCTTCAGCAACGCGCCCATCTCGACGCCGGCCACGACGATGATCACGAGCAGGCCTTCGAGCACGGGCGTCAGTCTCCCGACGAGGAATGTGAGCGGCCGCTCTGGCCCGACGGCGACGTCGCAGATGAGCAAGACCATGGTCTGAATCGCGATGCCGCCGATCAGGTTCCCGGCCGCGAGCGACAGGTTCCCCTCGGCCGCCGCCGAGATCGTGATCGCAAGCTCCGGCAGGCTTCCGGCGACCGACAGCAGAACCAGGCCGCCGAGCTCGTCGCCGAGGCCAAGCCGCGCATCGAGCGCGTCTGTCGTCTTCGACAGGAAGATGCCTGCCACCCACGTCGCTGCCGCGGCGGCCAGGAAGATCAAGAGAAGGAAAGGCGAGCCGAGCCCGGCCACGCCGAAACGATGCGTGCAGCGGCGGACGGAACCGCTCCGTCCGCCGCCGTCTACGTAGGCCTGCTAGTCCTCGCGATGCCGGTCGGCTGCGAGCATTGCCAGCTCGCCCTCGCCGACGAGCTCCGCCGGGATCACTGCGACGCGGCACGGCGTCAGCGCCCGCAGGGTTGCGGTGCGGAGGCCGCCCTCGAGCACCGCCCGCTCGCCCACCATCGTTCCGGGCCCCATCTCGGCGACCTGCTCGCCGTCGACCTCGACGCCGAGCACGCCGTCGAGGATGAGGTAGAGCTTGTCTCCCTCCGCACCCTGCGTCACGAGCACCGCGCCCTCGTCGAGCTTGCGCCGGTAGAACTTCCCGTCTCCCGAGAAGAGCGTCCGCGACAGCTCGCGCTCGAGCGCGCTCTCCGCCGCCGCGACCACCGCCTCCGACTCGTCGTCGCCCCACGGCGTGTTGTCGCCGTGCGACTCGCGGTACCAGGTCTTGAAGTCGACGGTGCCGCTCTTCTGCACGAGGGCGCCTTCGTGGTCGTAGATCCAGTGGCGCGGGAACGGGCTCGCGCCGACGAGCTCGTGCTCGATGCGGCCATCCGCGTGCAGCGTCAGCGCGAGCGTCGTCCACGCAGTCGCAGAGTTGATGCGGAACAACGGCCCACCCTTGACGCGCCGCGGAGCCGGGAAGCCCGCACGACCGCCGACCGTCTGGACGAATCGGGCACTGTCGGCGGTGATCACCGGATCGGGCCGCAGGACCTCGAATGGCACTCCCGGAACGACGATCGCCTTCGGGCCAAGGCGGAAGGTCGTCGAGCCGACAAGTCCGCCGCCCCCGTAGCCGGCTTCGACGATCGCGCCGTCCTCTACTTCGATCCACGCCGTCATCTCGTTCGCCTCGCGGAACCGGTCGGCGTCCCGGAGACGTCCCAGATCACCCGGCGAGAGGCGATCTGGCGGCGGCTCGTCGTAGTGGCCGACGCCGAGCTCGAACGGCAGTTTTGGCAAGCCCTGGATCGCCTCTGACGGAATCCACGAGATCGCGGTGACAGAGCCTTCGACGCGCATCGCGCCCTCCCCTCGTTGACCGACACCGATTCAACACCCGGAGAGGGCGCGATTCAACTGGCGAGAACCTCTAGAGCACTGCGAGGTACTTCTTCATCTCCCAGTCGGTGAGCTGCACGCGGTACTCGTCCCATTCCTTCCGCTTCAGCTCGACGTAGCGGTCGAAGATGTGCGGGCCGAGCGCCTTGCGCATGAGCTCCGACTGCGAGAGCTCGTCGATCGCCTCGCCGAGCGTCTCGGGCAGGGAGACGATGCCGCGCTCGCGCCGCTGCTCGGCGGTGAGGTGGTAGAGGTTCGTCTCCATCGGGTCGGGCAGCTCGTACCCCTGCTCGATCCCCTCGAGGCCGGCGTGCAGGAGCGCCGCGAAGGTGAGGTACGGGTTGCACGCAGGATCCGGGCAGCGGATCTCGGCACGGGTCGCCTGCTCGGAGCCCGGCTTGTAGAGCGGGATCCGGATCAGCGCGGAGCGGTTCCGCTGCGACCAGGCGACATAGACCGGCGCCTCGAAGCCCGGCACGAGCCGCTTGTACGAGTTGACCCACTGCGCGAAGACGGCGGACAGCTCGCGCGCATGGCGCAACTGGCCGGCGATGAACGCCTTCGCGACGTCGGAGAGATGCCACTTGTCGTCCTCGTCGAAGAACGTGTTACGGCCGTCGGTGAAGAGCGACATGTGCGTGTGCATGCCCGAGCCGTTCTCGCCGAAGAGGGGCTTCGGCATGAAGGTCGCGTGATAGCCGTGCTGCTTCGCTACCTCCTTCACGACGAGCCGGTACGTGAGCATGTAGTCGGCCATGTCGAGCGCGCCCGCGTAGCGGATGTCGATCTCGTGCTGCGAAGGGCCGACCTCGTGATGGTGGTACTCGACCGGGATGCCCATCGACTCGAGCGCGCGGATCGTGTCGCGCCGGACGCCGGTCGCCGCGTCCATCGTCGTCTGCGCGAAGTAGCCACCCTCGTCGAGGGTCTCCGTGCCGGTCTCGTCCTTGAAGAGGAAGTACTCCGCCTCCGGACCCACGTTGAACGTGTCGAAGCCCAGCGCCTCCATCCGCTCGAGCGCGCGCCGAAGCGCGAAGCGTGGATCGCCGGCGTATGGCTGGCCGTCGGGGGTGACGACGTCGCAGATCATCCGGGCCGTCTTGCCCTCAGGCAGCACTCGGAACGTCTCGGGGTCGGGGATCGCGACCATGTCCGACTCCTCGATCGCGTTGAAGCCGGTGATCGACGAGCCGTCGAAGCCCATTCCGTCGTCGAGCGCGCCCTCGACCTCGCCGATCGTGATCGCGAAGCTCTTCAGATGCCCTTCGAGATCGGTGAACCAGAGAAGGACGTCCTCGATGCCACGGGTCTCGATCTCCGTGAGGACCTCTCTGCGAACACCTGGATCGGATGTCGCTCTGTTCCTGCTCTCCACGTAGGCCATTCTCCCTCCTGACTCGGTCGTAGAAATGCAAAAAGCCCCGGCCGCCACCTTCTGTGGAGACCGAGGCTTCGTCGCCTCGCAATGTCGGCCGGAAGTGTACAGGCCGGCCCGGCCGAAATGGCCGCTACCCTCGGGGAGCTTCGCCGCATGGCCCGGACTCTCGCCGCCCTTCTCGCCCTCGTCGCCGCCGTCTCGCTCGTCTCGGCACCGCACGCGGCGCGCTCGCACGCCGCCAAGCAGTACGTCGCGCCGCCCGGCTCGGGCGCCCTCTTTCTCATCAACGGCCACGGCTATGGGCACGGCGTGGGCATGGGTCAGTGGGGCGCGCAGGGCTACGCGCTGCAGGGCTACACGGACGACCAGATCCTCGCCGCCTACTACCCCGGCACGATAGCCGGCCAGACGACGGCGACATCGATCCGCGTGCTGCTCGCGAATGGGAAGAAGACGCTCACGATCTCCTCTCGCAAGGCGATCACTGTCGAGGACGACGACGGGATCGAGCACACGCTCCCATCGGGCAAGACCACCCTCACGCCCGCGCTCGCACTACCTGTGGACGGCGGGCCGCCGCAGGCCCTCAACCCCCCACTCACCTTCTCGCCGGCGGGCGGGTCGACGCTGACGCTCGGCCGCGCGTACCGCGGACAGCTCGTCGTCGACGTCGTGAACAAGAAGCTCCGCGCGATCAACGCCCTCCCGCTCGAGCAGTACCTGTACGGCGTCGTTTCGGCAGAGATGCCGTCGACCTGGCTGCCCGCAGCGCTCGAGTCGCAGGCGGTCGCCGCGCGGTCGTACGCCCTGGCCGGCCGCCGAGGGGGAGCGGCGTTCGACGTCTACGCCGACGGACGCAGCCAGGCGTATCTCGGAGTCTCCGTCGAGACGCCGGCTGCGAAAGAGGCGGTGGACGAGACCGCCGGAGAGGTGCTCCTCTACAACGGCAACGTCGCCGAGACGTTCTTCTCGTCGAGCACCGGCGGCCGGACGCAGTCGGCGGCGGATGCCTTCGGGCCGCCCGGCTGGCCCTATCTCGTCTCGCTGAGCGATCCGTACGACAAGATCTCGCCGTACCACAACTGGGGCCCCGTGCCGGTTGCCGGCGCCGCGCTCGGCCATGCCTTCGGCATCGCAGGACGCGTCGTGGACGCGACCGTCAAGCGCAACCCCTCGCGGCGCGCGAAGAGCGTCACGATCACGTCGCTCGCCCACGGGGCACCGGTCACCGCGTCCGTCGGCGGCGCAGCGGTCCGGGCTGGGCTCGGGCTCCGCTCGACGTGGTTCAGCGTCGGCGTGCTCTCGCTCCAGCCGCCTGCCCCCAACCCCGTCGTTGCGTCCGGCACGAGTGTCCTGCTCACCGGCGTCGTGCGAGGCGTAAGCGGCGTGGTCGTGCAGGAGCGGACGGCCGGAACGCCGTGGCAGCCCTTCAAGTCGCTCGCTCCCACGACGAAGACCGGCGCCTTTCGCCTGGTCGTCAGACCGAACGTGACGACCGACTACCGGCTGGCGACCGCCCAAGACGCGGCCGGGTCCGTGCGCATCCGGGTCCAGCAAAACGGCTGAACTCCGGCTATTTTGAGGTGGTGAAGAAGCTGCGGCTGGCGGTGCCCGTCGCGGTGGCGGCCGCACTCGTTGCGACCTCCTCCGCTGCGGCGTTCACGCCGACCAACACGTATTACCCAAAGCAGTGGTACCTGGAGCAGGACCAGGCGTTCGACGCCTGGCCCACGGCCCCGCCGCCGCTGCAGCCGGTCAAGATCGCGCTCATCGACTCCGGCGTCGACTGCGCGCTACCGGATTTCGTCAAGCAGATCGCGGCCTCGAAGAGCTTCGTCGGAGGCAACCCGTGCATCGACAGCCAGGGGCACGGGACGATCGTGGCCGGCGAGATCGCCGGGGCGCTCAACGAGGCCGGCGTCGTCGGCCTCGCGTACTCCTCCCAGCTCATCGTGGCCAAGGTGGTCGCCGCCGACGGCACCATCCCGCTCCAGGCCGAGGCGGACGCCATCCGCTGGGCCGTGCAGCAGGGCGCGCGCGTCATCAACATGAGCTTCGGCGCGGTTCGCGACCCGGAGAACGCGGCCCTCGACACGTACTCGAAGGTCGAGGCTCAGGCCGTGGCATATGCGGTGAAGCACAAGGCGATCGTGGTCGCCGCGGTCGGGAACTCGGACGAGGCGTACACGACTCCATGGCCGTATGCGAGCTGGCCGGCCGCGCTCCCGCACGTGATCGGCGTCGGCGCGCTGAGCCGCTCCGGCAACGTTCCGGACTTCTCGGACGAGGATCCGATGTACGTCGACATCGCCGCGCCCGGAACGGGCATCTTCTCCACCTTCCCGAAGCTGCTGACGGGCGCACAGTCGAGCTGCGCGCCGCAGGGGTATACCGATTGCGCGAGCGGCGACTATCGTCAGCCTGAGGGCACCTCGTTCGCGGCGCCGCAGGTGTCGGCGGCTGCGGCGGTTCTCCTGGGCCTTAACCCGGCGCTCAGCCCCAGCCAGGTGACGACGATCCTCGAGCGGCAGACGGAAGACGTGAGCGCCACGACCGGGTGTGCCGCCTGTCCGACCGGCCGCGACAAGTTCAGCGGCTGGGGCAGCCTCGATGTCGCGAAGGCGGTGGCTGCGATCAGCCCGGGCACTCGGCTCCCGCCCTCCGACCGGTTCGAGCCCAACGACAGCATCCCACAGGCGCACAGGCTGAGGGGCCTGCGGCCTATCGTCGGCGCCACGCTCGACACCTGGGACGACTCCGTGGATGTCTATCGCGTGAAGCTCGCGCGCGGCCAGCGGCTGCTGGCGCGGGTGCGCGCTCGGCCGACGGTGAACCTGCTCCTGCTCGGCGGACCGAAGACACCGCTGGCGCGCGCCGCTCATCCGGGGCAGACGACGCACCTCGCGTACCGGGTGCGTCAGACCGGCTGGTACTACGTCGAAGTGCGCGTCGCGTCCGGCGCCGGCCGCTACACGCTGCGGCTCAACGAGAGCTCCTAGAGCGCTTACTGGTTCTCGAGTAGCTCGTCCTCGGCGACGGGCCGCATCACGCGCGCGGGGCTGCCGACGACGAGCATCCGCGCCTCGATGTCTTTCGTCACGACGGCGCCCGCTCCGACGAACGCCTCCTCGCCGATCTCGACGCCCGGAAGGAGGATCGCGCCGCCGCCGACCCGCGCGCCGCGGCGGATGGTCGGACCCTTGCGGAGCGCGTGGCGCCGTTCCGTGCGGCCCATGAAGTTGTCGTTCGTCGTCACGACGCAGGGCGCGATGAAGACCTGCTCCTCGAGCGTCGAGTAGGCCGTGATGTACGCCTCGGCCTGGATCTTCGACATCGCCCCGATCGTCGTGTCGTTCTCCACGAGCGACCCACGCCCGATCACGACGTCGTCGCCGATGACGACCCGCTCGCGCACGCACGACTGGTCGCCGAGGATGACGCGCGCGCCGATCTGGGAGCCGGCGAAGACGACTGCGCCGGTGGAGACGACCGTCCCGTCGCCGATCTGCGCCGGCGGCAGTTCCGTCGGCTTCGCCGTCGAGCGGGGGGAGAGCGAGGGCTGCTTGCCGACGACGGCGTACTCGAGCACCTTCACGCCATCGCCGAGCACCGTGCCCGGGTAGACGATCGCCGTAGGGTGGATCTCAGCCACGCAACGACTCCGTGAGGAGCTCGAGCGCGCGCACGACCTCGAGCCCGTCGCGCATCTCCCGGCCGTCCCAGCCCTCCTCGACGAGCCGCAGGAAATGCTGGCACTCGAGCCGCAGTGGCTCGGCATTCGAGACCTTCGGGCTGAAGATGTCGCCCGTGCGGGTCCGCCACTCGCCGTATGTGTCCGAGGGCTGCTCCGGGGCCTTGTCGTAGACGGTGATCTTCCGGTCGAGATCCATGTCGTCGAACACCGCCATCTTGTCGCGCCCCACGACCGTGAACCGCCGCATCTTGTGCGGGTCGAGCCACGAGAGGTGCATGTGCGCGATCTTCCCCGAGCCGAAGCGGAGGTAGCAGAAGACGACGTCTTCGACGCCCTCGTTGAGGAAGGCGTGGCCGTGCGCTGCCGCCTCCACGATCTCCTCCTGGATCAGGTACAGGATCACCGAGAGGTCGTGGACGCCGAGAGACCACAGCGCGTTCTCGTCCTTGCGGATCTTGCCGAGGTTCTGGCGGTTGCCGTAGACGACGAGCACCTCGCCGAGCTCGCCCGCGTCGACGAGCTCCTTCATCTTCTGCACGCCCGGGTGGTAGAGGAGGAGGTGGCCGGGCATGAGGACGAGCCCGTGCGCCTCGGCGAGGCCGATCAGCTCCTCCATCTCCGCGACCCGCATCGCCGGCGGCTTCTCGACGAAGACGTGCTTGCCGGCCTCGAGCGCCGCCTTGGCGAGCGGATAGTGCGTCGGCACCGGCGTCGCGACGACGACCGCCTCGATGTCGGAGGAGATCATCTCCGCGAACTCGCCGGTCACGCGCGCGTCCGGGTAGCGGCGGGCGAACTCCTCCCTCAGCGCTTCACTCGCGTCGCAGACCCACGCGAGGTCGGCCTCGTCATGGAAGACACGCGCGAGGTTCCGGCCCCAGTAGCCCAGCCCGACCTGTCCGACCCGCAGGCTCACAGCTTGAAGACGTGCTCCGCGGCGCTGCCCTTCACGCCGGTCGCGTTGCGCAGGTCGACGACGAGCGATGCCTCGTCCACCAGCTGGTCGTAATCGAGCGCGGAGTGGTCGGTGACGATGACGACGCAGTCGTAGCCCTGGGGCTCGTACGCGACCGAGGACAGCTCGACGCCCTCCTCGTGGATGCGCGGCACGTGCGGGTCGTGGTACTCGACGTTCGAGCCGGCGTTCTGGAGCAGCGAGATGAGCTTCAGCGCGGGGGATTCCCGCAGGTCGCCGATGTCGGGCTTATAGGAGACGCCGAGAACGAGGATCTTCGAGCCCTTCATCGCGAGCCGTGCGTGGTGGTTGAGCGCCTGCGAGACGAGCGAGCGGCAGAAGTACGGCATCTCCTCGTTGACCTTGCCGGCGAGCTCGATGAACTCCGTGTAGAAGCCGAACTCGCGCGCCTTCCACGTCAGGTAGAAAGGGTCGACGGGGATGCAGTGGCCGCCGAGGCCCGGCCCCGGGCTGAAGCGCATGTAGCCGAACGGTTTCGTCGCGGCCGCGTCGACGACCTCCCAGATGTCGATCCCCATGCGGTCGCAGAGGATCGCGAGCTCGTTGACGAGGGCGATGTTGACCGAGCGGAAGATGTTCTCGAGCAGCTTCGTCAGCTCGGCCGCCTCGGGGCTCGAGAGCACGTGCACGGTATCGATCGCCTTGCGGTAGACCTCGGCGGCGCGGCGGCTGCACTCGGGCGTGATTCCGCCGAGAACCTTCGGCGTCGTCTTGGTCGTCCAGTCCTCGCGACCAGGGTCGACTCGCTCCGGCGACATGGCGAGGAAGAAGCCTTCGCCGGCGCGGAGCCCGCTTGCCGCTTCGAGGATCGGCTGCAGTACCTCGCGCGTCGTGCCCGGCCACGTCGTCGACTCGAGCACGACGACCTGGCCCTCACGAAGTACCTCGCCGAGGCGGCCGGCGGCGCTCTCCACGATCGAGAGGTCCGGCTCGCGCTGGCGCGAGAGCGGCGTCGGCAAGGCGATCACGATCGCGTCGGCATCGCC
Organism: Gaiellaceae bacterium; assembly: GCA_045805965.1. Taxonomy (GTDB): domain Bacteria; phylum Actinomycetota; class Thermoleophilia; order Gaiellales; family Gaiellaceae; genus Palsa-739. The sequence continues at coordinate 14,987 of JBJMKF010000015.1, read as the reverse complement.
CACCTCCGCATACTCCGTCGTCGCATGGATGAGTCCACGCTCGACGAGAGGAGCCAGCCGCTCGCTCGGGACATCGACGATGTGCGACTCGCCGCGGTTGAGCGCCGCGACCACGTCATCGAGCACGTCGACGAGGAGAACACGGCAGTCCGCCTCTGCGAACGTGGCTGCGAGCGGAACGCCGACGTAGCCGGCGCCGACTACGGCGACGTCGTACTCAGCCATGCGCGGCAAGGCTAGCTGCGACCCGTTCCGCAGCGTGACCGTCACCGTAGAGCGGCGGCGCGTCGGCAGGGAACCGCGCTTGCGCGAGCGTGGTGGCGAGCTCGCGTGGATCCGCCGGGTCGATCAGCGTGTTCGCGCCGAGGCGAACGGTGTCGACCCATTCCGTGCTCGGCCGGAGCGTGATGCACGGGACGCCGAGCCAGTACGCCTCCTTCTGCAGTCCGCCCGAGTCGGTGACGACACGCGAAGCGCCTGCGGCGAGTGCGAGCATCTCGAGGTAGCCGAGCGGCGCGACCGGCTGGAGGGTCGGGCCGAGCTCGATGCCGTGCTCGTCGAGTACATGGCGGGTCCGCGGGTGGACGGGGAAGACGAACGTCCAGCCGGTCGCGTTGACCTCGTCGACGATCCGCCGCAGCTGCTCGGGCTCGGTGTTCGCCGCACGGTGCAGCGTCAGCACGGCATACGGCTTCGCGTAGGGCGGCGGGGTTCGCAGCGCGACCGGGAGAAAGAGGTCGAGCGCGTCGCGCATCACGTCGCCCACGACCGCGACGGACCCGGGGACGCCCTCCGCGGCCAACGTCTCGCGCGAGCCTTCGTCGGGGCAGAGGAGTAGCGCGGCCACCGCATCGACCGCGATCCGGTTGTGCTCCTCCGGCATCGACAGGTCGCCGCTGCGCAGACCGGCCTCGACGTGCGCGACCGGAACGCCCGCGTCGCCGGCCGCCTCCGCGCCTGCGAGCGTCGAGTTGGTGTCGCCGTAGACGAGCGTCCAGTCGGGCCGCTCCTCCCCGAGCACGGCGGCGATGGCCGGTCGCATCGCCTCGGCGTCGGCAGTGTGGAGGTCGAGCCGATAGCGCGGCTCGGGCAGCCCGAGCTCCTCGTAGAAGACGGCGGAGAGCTCTCGATCCCAGTGCTGCCCGGTGTGGACGCCGACCTCCTCGATGCCGGCCTCGCGGAGCGCGGCACTGACGGGACCGGACTTGATGAACTGCGGGCGGTTGCCGACGACGGAGAGGACCTTCACGGGGGCGAGGCTACAATGGCCCGCCGTTCGGGCCGTTAGCTCAGCTGGTAGAGCAGGGGACTCTTAATCCCAAGGTCGCAGGTTCGATCCCTGCACGGCCCATCGCAGTCAGCGACGTGGAGGGCGTTCGATTCCGTTCGACCTGGTCATCGAGATCAAGCACGAGCCGGGTTCGCTCGCGCGCGTCGCGGCCGCCGTCAGCGATGCAGGCGTCAACCTTGCGGCGGCGACCTGTCTCGGGGCCGCCGACGATGTCGAGCTGCACATCCTCGTCCCGCACCCCGAAGCTGCCAAGCACGCCTTGGCGCTCTCGCAGCTCGCCGTCACTCGAGAGCGCGAGGTAGTCGTCGTCGATGTCGAAGACCGGCCGGGCGTGCTCGCCGAATTGACTCGCAAGGTGGCACGAGCGGGCATCGACCTCGACCTCGTCTACGTCGCAACCAAGAACCGCCTTGTCTTCGGAGCCGCCGATCTCGCCGGCTTGAAGGCCGTTTTCGAGCAGCAGAGCTGAGAGCCGGGCCCGCCGCGCCTCTGGCCTTTCCGCCAGGGATCGTGCAGACTGCGACGAGAAACGCGCGGCCTTTGGGGGGCAGAGCCACGAGCAGCGGCACGGAACCGCTTGCGACAAGTGCTGAGAGCGTCGACGACGCCGTCCGCCGGCTCGTCGTCGAACGCTCGCACGACCTCGTCACGCTCTGCGACCCGTCCGGCGCGATCGTCTACGCCTCGCCGTCCTGGGCCAGCGTGGGCTGGGAACCCGCCGCGCTCGTCGGCGTTCCCGTGCTCGACGTGATCCACCCGGACGACGCGGCCAAGGCGACGTCGGCCTGGATGGAGGTCGCCTCCGGCACCGACGTCGACGCCGTGACGATCCGGCTCCGCCGGGAGAGCGGGAGCTTCGGGTGGTTCGAGGTGAATGGGTCCGCCGTGCGCGACGTCGAAGGCGAGCTTCGCTTCCTGCTCGGGACGGCGCGCGACGTCAGCGAGCGCGAAGAGCTTCGCTGGCGCCTGCGCGACCTCGACGCCGTCTACCGATTCGCCGACGCCGTTGCCGGCGCACCTGCGCTCGACGACGTGCTCGCCGCGGCTCTCGAGGCGCTTCTCGAGGCAACCGGCGCCGACCGCGCCGCGGTTCTCCTTGCCGACGACGCCGGCGTGCTCCGCTTCCGCGCCTGGCGCGGCCTCTCCGACCGCTACCGCGCGTACACCGAGGGGCGCTCGCCGTGGCAGCCGGAAGACAACGATCCCGAGCCCGTGCTCGTCGAGGACATCGGCGACGCCGGCTACGAGGTCGCGCTCGAGCGAGTCATGCGCAAGGAGGGCATCGGGGCGCTCGCCTTCATCCCGCTCGTCCGGGGCGGCAGGTTGTTCGGGCGGATCAGCGTCTACCGCAACGCGGCGCACCGCTGGAGCGACCGCGAGGTGCTGCTCTCGCGGACGATCGGGAACCACCTCGCCTCGGTCGCCGAGCGGGCGCGGGCGGAGCTCGCCCTGCACGAGTCGAGCGAGCAGCTCGCGAGCATCCTGCGGACGGTCGATGAAGGGATCACCGCGACGAACCGCGAGGGCCGGTTCCTGTTCGCCAACGACGCCGCGGCGCGCCACGTCGGGCTCGAGTCCGGCGACGAGCTCGTCGCGCTCACGCCGCGCGAACGAGCGGGGCTCTACGACGTGTTCGACAGCGAGGGCACTCGGCTGGCGTTCGACGCCCTGCCGCCGTCGAAGGCGCTGGGCGGAGCCGAGAGCTCGGGCGTCGTCCGCATCCGCTCCAAAGCGGACGACTGGGAGCATTGGGTCGCACTACGCTCGACGCCGGTCTTCGCCGCCGACGGCAGCGTCGAGCTCGTCGTCAACGTCACACGCGACATCACCCAGGAGACGGTCGCAGCGCAGCGAGAGCGCGAAGCCCGCCGCGAGGCCGAGGGCTCGCGCGCCCGGCTCGCGCTGCTCCTCGAGGCGACGGAGCAGCTGAGCCAGACGCTCGACTACGAGGAGCTGCTCCGGCGCGTGCCGAAGCTCGTCGTCCCGCGCATCGCCGACGGCTGCCACATCTACCTCGCGCGCGACGAGGACACCGAGCTCGTCCGTGTCGCGCATGCGCATGTCGAGCCGCGAATCGCAGCGCTCCTGGACAAGATCGACGCCGTCTACGACGTCTCGCGCCATCGCCGCATCCCGGTAGTCGAGGTCTTCCGCTCCGGCAAGCCGATCCACCGGGCCGCCCTGGTGCGTCCGCTGTCGAAGGTCGCGCGGCCCGGCGAGGAGGAGCTCGTCCAGATGGAGTCGCGCTCGCTGATCGTCGTCCCGCTGGAGACCGGTGCCAGACGGCTCGGCGTGCTTGCCGTCACCTCGACCGAGCCCGGCCGGCTCGGCGACGAGGACTTCGAGCTCGTATCGGAGCTTGCGCGCCGCGTCTCCCTCGCGGTCGACCTCGTCGACCTGCACGGGCGCGCGCAGGACTCGCTGGCGCAGCTGCAGGCGGTGATCGCGCAGCTGCCTCTCGGCGTCGTGATCACCGACGCAGACCACCATGTCGTTCTGCGCAACGACGAGCTCGAGCGCGTCTGGGGTGCGCCGGTCGCACTCGGCTCCGATCATCGCCAGATCAGCACGAGCGGCTGGCCGCTCGAGCGCGCGATCGAGACCGGCGAGGTGACGATCGCTGAGCGGCGAGAGCTGCAGGGGGACGACGGCCCGCGCACCCTCGAGATCAGCGCGGCCCCAGTGCGCGACGCTTACGACGAGATCGTCTCCGCCGTGGCGATCGTCGCCGACGTGACGCGTCGCAGCCGCTCGGAGCAACAGCTCGGCTTCCTCTCCCAGGCGAACGAGCTGCTTGACGCGAGCCTCGACTGGGAGCGCACGCTCGATGCGATCGCCGACCTCGCGGTCCCTGCGCTCGCGGGCTACCTCGTGATCGACCTGCTCGACGAGGACGACGAGCTCCACTGGGTCGTCGCGGTGCACGCGGATCCCGAGAAGACCGAGCTCGTGCGGGAGCTGCGCGCGAGCTATCCGCCGACGCTCTCGACGCATCCGATCCAGGTCGCGCTGCGGACGGGCGAGGCCCAGCTGCTGCCCGATCTCCAGGCGGAGACCGCCGCCATGGCCCATGACGCCAAGCATGCGCGCGCGATCCGAGCGATCGCGAACACCTCCGGCATCGTTGCGCCGCTCGCGGCCCGCGGAAGGACGCTCGGCGCGATCAGCCTGGGCACCATCGGAGGCCAGCCGCGCTTCGACGAGTCCGACCGGACGATGGCGATGGAGCTCGCACGCCGGATCTCACTCGCCCTCGACAACGCTCGTCTCTTCGCCGAGGTGCAGGAGCGCGCGCATTCGGCCCAGGCGCTCGAGTACGTTGACGACGGCGTCATCCTCGTGGACGAGGCGGGCATCGTCCGCCTCTGGAACCCGACCGCCGCAATCAGCCTGCGGCGACCTGCCGTCGAGGCTGTCGGTCGCCCGATCGCCGAGCTGCTGGCCGACTGGGAGTCGCTCCAGTCGCGAATCCCCGTCGCCTCCGAGCCGCAGCCCGGGGGTGCCTCGCGCGCCCTGACGCTGCCCGTGGAGGTCGCGGGAGAGGAGCGCTGGCTCTCGATCTCAGCGGTCCAGTTCACCGGCGGCACCGTATACGCGTTCCGCGACGTCACCGACGAGCGTGCGGTGGAGCAGATGAAGACGGATTTCGTCTCCACCGTGTCGCACGAGCTCCGGACTCCGCTCGCCGCGATCTACGGGGCCGCGATGACCCTGCAGCGCCGCGACGTAGTCGTCGAGGAGTCGCAGCGCGACCGGCTGCTCGAGGTGGTCTCCAGCGAGGCGGACCGCCTCGCGCGGATCGTGAACGACATCCTCTGGGCGAGCCGGCTCGAGTCGGGCCGCATGAGCATCGCGATCGAACGCTGCGATGCCGGCGCACTCGCGAGCGAGGTCGTGGATGTCTTGCGCTCGCGGGCGCCCGAAGGGATCGAGGTCGTGATCAGCAAGTCGCGCGGCCTGCCGCCCGTGGCCGCCGACCCGGACAAGCTGCGCCAGATCCTCACGAACCTGATCGACAACGCGATCAAGTACTCACCCGAAGGTGGCCGCGTCGGAGTCGAGATCGGCCGCAGCGGCGGCCGCGTCCGGTTTTGCGTCACCGACGAAGGGCTGGGCGTGCCGCCCGCGGAGCAGGACCGGATCTTCGAGAAGTTCTTCCGGCTCGACCCGAACCTCACGCGGGGCGTCGGCGGCACTGGCCTCGGGCTCTACATCACCCGCGAGCTCGTGACGCGCATGTACGGCCGCGTCTGGGTCGTGTCCGATGGGCGAAGCGGCTCCTCGTTCTTCCTCGAGCTGCCGATCGCGTGACGCGGCTAGTGCGGACACGGCCGGAACCAGGTTCCGGCCGTGTCCGATTCAGACCTATCGCGTCTAGTAAGGCGGGGGTCCGCCTGCGGGGCCCTCGTCGTAGTACGCCGTCCGCCTGCGGCTGAAGTAGCCGGGGCCGGCCCACGAGGACCAGAAGACGAGCGACAGCAGGATCCCGACGATGCCCACGATCAGCAGGATCCAGCCGATCGTGTGGATGTCGACGCCGGAAACGGTCGCATTCACGGCGAAGGCGAGCACAGCGCCTACAGCCGACAATATGAGTCCTACTCCGAGCCCCATGAACTCCTCCTTTGTCCGGGGTCCGGGAGAGAAACGCACAAGGGCCGCTTCCGGGTTCGGTCGCTTTCGCTTTCGTCTAGGCTCCAAAACGGATGCGCAGGGGCTCCATCGTCGCGCTCTTGGGGATCGGACTGATCGCCGGCGGTGTCGCCACCGCCGTCGCGCTCGTGCCCACATGGCTGCCCAAGGACGCCTCGCGCGAGGCCGGGCGCATCGACTTTGTCTTTTGGTTCGTGATCGCGATCTGCATCGCGATCTTCGCGCTCGTCGCCGCGGTGATGATCTACGCGGTTCTGCGCTTCCGCGTCCAGCCCGACGATCACGAGGACGGGCCACCGGTGCACGGGCACACCGGCCTCGAGATCACGTGGACGGCGATCCCGTTCGTCCTCGTCACCGCGATCGCAATCGTGAGCGCGATCGTCCTCTCGCGGAACGACGCCGAGGCGGGGAACACGCTCCACATCAACGCGACCGCCCAGCAGTTCTCCTGGACGTTCAGCTATCCGGATGCGAACAATGCGACGAGCCCGGTCCTCCGTCTTCCCGAGGGGCGCTCGGTCGAGGTCGACATGCGCTCGCTCGACGTGATCCATGCGTTCTTCGTGCCCGAGTTCCGGACGAACGAGGACATCGTCCCGGGCCTCGTCACGGACGTACACATCACGCCCGACCGGGTCGGCACCTTCCCGTTGATCTGCAACGAGCTCTGCGGGCTCGGGCACTCGCTGATGCGCACACAGGCGATCGTGATGAAACCCGCGGCGTTCGACGCGTGGCTGAGACAGCAAAAGCAGAGCACGAAGGGGTGAACCGGCGTTGACGACGACCGAGACTGCGCACGACGTCCAGCACGCGCCCTCCTCGACCGGAGGCGGCGGCTGGCGGCTGCTTCTCCGCGGCGGCCTTTTGCGGGCAGCCTGGATGACGCCGGGCTTCGGTGGATTCGGCTTCGGCCTCGTCGTCCTCATCCGCTGGCTGGCGCACTGGCACCCGATCATCGAGACCCAGTCGCTCGTTCTCGTCGCAGGGCTCGTCACGGCGCCGATCGGTTTCCTTGCCGGCATCGGCGCCTTCGACTACTGGGCGCGCTACTGCATCGGCTCGCCAACGCGCGAGGAGGACCACTCGGGGCACGGAGCGCAGAGCTGGCGCGACTACCTCCGGGTCAACACCGACCACAAGGTGATCGGCGTCCAGTACCTCGTCACGACGGTCTTCTTCTTCCTCGCCGGCGGCCTGCTCGCGCTGCTCGTCCGCGCGGAGCTCGCCAAGCCGGGCATCCAGTACTTCGACCCGCAGACGTACAACGGGCTCTTCTCCGTCCACGCCTCGCTGATGATCTTCCTCTTCGTGATCCCGGCCTTCGCGGGGCTTGCGAACTTCGTCGTTCCGCTGATGCTCGGCGCGGCGGACATGGCCTTCCCGAGGCTGAACGCGCTCTCGTTCTGGCTGCTGCCGATCGCCGGGGTCATGATGCTGAGCTCGTTCATCGTCGGCGCCTTCGCCGGTGGCTGGACGGGCTACGCGCCGCTCAACTCCGACCATCAGCCGCTCGGGGCGATTTTCTTCAACCAGGGAGTGCAGTGGGCCGGGGCGTCGTCGATCATGACCGCGCTCAACTTCCTCGTCACCATCATCACGATGCGTGCGCCGGGGATGACCTTTTGGCGGTTACCACTGCTCGTGTGGGCGAACTTCACGACGTCGCTCCTCGTCGTGATCGCGACGCCGTTCATCGCCGGGTCGCAGTTCTTCTCGATGTTCGACCACGTGATGCACACCGCGTTCTTCAACCCGGTGGGGGGTGGTTACCCCCTTGGGTACCAGCACATCTTCTGGTTCTACTCGCACCCGGCCGTGTACATCATGATGTTGCCCGGCTTCGGGATCATGAGCGAGGTCATATCCGTGTTCAGCCGCAAGCCGATCTTCGGCTACCGGCTGATGGCGCTGTCCCTGATGGCGATCGTCGTGCTTGGTTTCTCGGTCTGGGCGCACCACATGTTCACGAGCGGCATGTCGTCGTGGCTGCGTGTGCCGATGATGATCACGACGCTGCTGATCGCCGTCCCGACCGGGATCAAGATCTTCAGCTGGCTCGCGACGATCTGGGAGGGGAAGCTCCATCTCAAGACGCCGATGCTGTTCGCGCTCGGCTTCCTCTCGATGTTCGTGATCGGCGGTCTTTCGGGCGTGATGCTCGGCGCGGTCCCGATCGACATCCACGTCACCGACACGTACTTCATCGTGGCGCACATCCATTACGTGCTCTTCGGCGGCTCGGTGTTCACGATCTTCGCCGGGATGTACTACTGGTTCCCGAAGATGACCGGCCGGATGTACAACGAGCGGCTCGGCAAGCTCCACTTCTGGCTCACCTTCGTCGGCTTCAACCTCACCTTCTTCCCGATGCACATCCTCGGGACGGAGGGAATGATCCGACGCGTCGCCGACTATCCGCCGCGGTTCGGTGACCTGAACATGTTCATCTCGCTCGCCTCGTTCGGGCTCGGCGCCTCGGTGATCGTCTTCCTCTACAACATGATCACGAGCTGGCGCTTCGGCGAGATCGCGCCGGCGAACCCGTGGCGTGCGATGACGCTCGAGTGGCAGGTCACGTCGCCGCCGCCGACCTTCAACTTCGACGAGATCCCGCAGGTCGTCGGCTCGCCGTACGAATACGGCGTCCCCGGTGCCCAGCACGCCATCCTCGCGCCGTCCAAGGCGCGCGAGATGGAGGAGGTGCCGGTATGACGCACGTCCTCGTCGTCGCTAACGAGACGGTCGATGCGCGGACGCTGCGGGACGCGCTCGCGGCGCGCGGCGACGACGTCAGCGTCACCGTCGTCTCGCCGGTGAACGAGCCGCAGCGCGGCTACGTCGTCTACAGCGACACGCGCCGCGCGTCGGCGCGCCGCCGGCTCGAGCGGGCGCTCGAGCACCTGCGCGAGGCCGGCGTTCCCGCCGACGGCTACGTCGTCGAGGCCGATCCCGCGGCTGCGGTGCGCGATGCGCTCGCACAGCTCGAGCCGCCCGTCGACGAGATCCTCGTCTCGACGCATCCCGAGGAGAAGTCGGGGTGGTTGCGGCGCAACGTCCTCGAACGGATCCGCAGCGCAGCCGGATCGGTGCCGGTCGAGCACCTGGTCGCCGGCGACGGCGGGGCCGAGGAGAAGAACGTGCTCGTGATCGCGAACGAGACGGTGGTCGGCGAGCCGCTCCTGGCGAAGATCCGCGAGCGGGCCGCTGCTGGCCCGGCGAGCTTCCTCATCATCTCCCCGCAGACCGACCCGACGGCCGGCGACCATCCGGAGGCCGACAGGCGGCTCAAGCGCGCGCTCTCCCAGCTGCGCGGCGAGGGGATCGACGTCCACGGCCAGGTCGCGCATCCCGATCCGTTCAGCGCTGCGATGGAGGCGGTGCACGACGAGCGCACCGACGAGATCGTCGTCTCGACGTTCGAGCCGCTCAGCTCCGGCTGGCTGCGCAAGGACCTCGTGGAGCGCTTGCGCAAGGAGACCGGCCTGCCGGTCGAGCACGTCGTGGTCGAGAAGGCCGAGACGGAGGTGCTCGCGTGAGCGCCGCCGCGCACGCCGACGCGCACGAGCATCACGGGCCACCCGTCCCGCACTACAGCTCGCGGATCAAGCCCGAGACGCTCGGCATGTACCTGTTCATCGCGTCGGAGATCATGCTCTTCGGCTCGTTCTTCACGGCCTACTTCTTCGTCCGGATCGTGAACGGGACGCCGTGGCCGACCCCGCCCTACCACCTGCCGGTTTTCGTAGCGACGGTCAACACGTTCATCCTCATGACCTCGAGCGCGACGATGCACTGGGCGACCGTGTCGATCAAGCGCGGGAACGTCTGGGGGATGCGGGCGGGCCTGCTGCTGACGTTCCTGATGGGCCTTGCGTTCCTCACCTCGCAGCTGTTCGAGTACATGCGCGCCGGCTTCAACACGTCGAACGGGGCGTTCCCGACGATCTTCTTCTGCCTCACCGGCTTGCACGGCTGCCACGTCTTCATCGGCCTCTCGATCCTGGCCTTCATGACGATCCGCGCCTTCCGTGGCCATTTCTCGGCCGACCACCACCACGGCGTCGAGATCGGCGGGATCTACTGGCACTTCGTCGACGTGATGTGGATCGTCGTGTTCGCGACGGTCTACATCCTCTGATCAGCGGGTAAGGGAGCGGGGATGCGTAATCCGCTCCGCAGCGAAGCCGAGGCGTACCGCTTCCTGGGCGTGGTCATCGTCGGCGCGGCGGTGATCATCGGCGCTGCCTTCATCAACACGTGGGTCGGCGTCGCCGTCGCGGTAATCGCCTTCCTGGCTCTCACCCGCTGGCTGATGCAGGAGCCGGTGCCAGGCGCAGCCGACCCGCCGCCGGTCGTCGCGTCCGGGACGCCGCCCGGCACGCACCGCGTGCTTGTCGTTGCGCCGCCGGGAACCGACGCGGTGACGGTGCCGGACGGCGCCGAGGTGCTCGTCGTGGTACCCGCGCTCGCCGCGACCGTCGAGGCGCTGACGGGAGCGGTGGACGATCGCCGCGCCGAGGCGGAGGCGACCGCCGCGGCGCTCGAGTCACGCTTGTCCGGTGCGAGGGTCGAAGTCGGCGCGGACGATCCGGGGCTCGCGGTCGAGGACGCGCTGCGCGTCTTCGGGGCGGACGAGGTCCTCGTGGTGGGCGACGACGACCTGGCGCAGGCGATCCGTGCGCGGGTCGCGATTCCCGTCAGCCGCGCCTAGCTGGCTACTACTTCTTGCCGGCCGAAGACGAGACGTACTTCGCGACGGCCTGGATCTGGGCGGCGCTGAGCTTCCCCTTGAACGCCGGCATCACCGCGCCGCCGTTCGTCACCTGGTGGACGACGACGGCCATCGCCGGCTTGAGCTGGTCGAGGTTCGGGCCGACGGTCCCCGTCGTGCCTGCCGCCGCGAGGGTGTGGCAGCTCGAGCAGTTCGCCTTGAAGATTGCTGCGCCGTTCGTCCCGACATTCCCCGGAGCGGCGGCGAACCCACCGACTCCGGCGACCGATGCGACGTAGGCGGCGATGTCGATCGCGTCCTGGCCCTTGACGAGATTCGCCGGCATCGTCGTCTGCGGCGTGAACTTCTTGTTCGTCGTGTAGGTCGCGATCGGCCCCGAGCCGAGCCGGATCTGGTCGAGGACGACGTTCTCGATCGAGCTGTCGGGATAGCCGTCCTTGCGATCAGCCGCGAACGCGTTGTCGAGATTCGGGCCGATCGTTCCCGTCGCGCCCGCAGCCTGCAGCGTGTGGCACGCGGCGCAGCTCTGCGAGAAGAGCTTCTGGCCGTTGTTCGTGTCCGGCCGCTGTGCGCCCTTGGCGACACCGCCGTTGCCGCAGCCGGCGGCCAGCAGCACGACCGCCGCCAGCCCTGCCCCCAGGACTCCGACCCGGTGCGGCCGTCTCAACGCTGTTTCAACCTTGGGGGACTCCCACCGCCGAGACGGCTTCCTCACGCGTGGGATAGATCGTGAAGACCTTGTCGAGACCCGTGATCTCGAAGATCTTCGTGATGTTGCGGTCGCTGCAGACGAGGGAGAGCTGACCGTCGTTCGTCCGCAGCCGCTTGACGCCGCCCACGAGGACGCCGAGCGTCGTCGAGTCGATGAACGTCGTGCCGCTGAAGTCGACGACCACCTCCTTGCCGCCCTGGCCGATCACTTCGAGCAACTGCTGCTTGAACTCGGGCGCCGTGTACAGGTCGACCTCGCCCGTGAGCGAGATGACGTATGCGTCGCCGGAGAGCTGCTCGGTCTTGATGTCGAAGTTCATGCGCGCGAACCCCCCTGAGTTGCTCGATTCGACCCAGGCGGGCCGCTCGCGCGAGAGTCTATCCGCGTGGCCGAAGCGGTAATCGTCCTACTTGTTGCCGTTTGAGCTGCTGGCCTTCGGCTTCGACTGGCTCGCCGGCAGGCTCTTCTCGAGCTGCTTGATCTGCTGCTCGATCTGCTTGCGCTGCGCCGTGTGCGGGTCGAGCTTCAAGACTTGCTTCCATGCGTCGATCGCGACCTGCGCGCTACCGGCGTTCGTCGCCACGGTCGCCAGCTCCTCGAACGCCGTCGAGCTGTGGGGCCGGATCTTCGTCACCTGCTGGTAGTCCTTGACGGCTCCGCTCAGCGAAGTCGTGAACTGGGTGTAGAGCGCGGACGCCTGAGTCGACGCCTGCTGCGCGGCGTTCTGGTAGGCGGCGTTCGTGCCGACCGCCTGCGCGAGCGTGCCGCCGGGCAGGAACGCGGCGCTCGGGTCGGCGAGCTGAGAGGCCTGCTGGGCCGCCTGGTACTGCGTCCCGGCCGTCTGCGCCCGGGTCAGCTCGAGGCTGCCGAGCTCGGCCCACACGTCCGCGTCCTTCTTCTTCAGGGCGAGGTAGCTCTGAAGTGCGGTGACCGCGCCCGCGTTGTCGCCCTTCGTCTCGTATGCGGTCGCGAGGTCGCGGTACCCCTTGGCCGGATGCTTCTTGATCTCGTCCTGCGCCTTCGACACGGAGCTGCCGCCGCCGCCGAAGAGTCCGGAGTAGAGCTGGTCGAGGCCGCCGCCGTTGCCTGAGCCGACGCCCACACCGGCGAACGTCAGCGCGAAGATGACGGCGAGGAAGGCGTAGATCCACTTCTGCCGGCGCCGCAGGCGGACGAAGAAAAGATCCTGATTCGCGCTGCCGCCGCCGCTGTGCCCACGACGGCCGCGCTTGCGGGCGGCCTTCGACGGATGCGCCTTTGCCTTCGCCTGCTGCTTCGCCTTGACCGCTGCGCGCGCCATCAGCCGCCCAGAGTAGCCGAGGCAGGAGCGGCCCTAGCCTGGCGCCGCTCGAAGAGAACCGCGAGCCAGATCGACCCTTCGAAGAGCGCCCACATCGGCAGCAGCTCGAGGAGCGTGGTCACCGGATCCGGCCCTGGCAGCGCGAGCGCGATCGCCGCAGTGACCAGGTAGCCCATCCGCCGCTGCCTGCGCAGTGTGCGCGAGCTGAGGATTCCGAGATAGACGAGTGCGAGCACGATCAACGGCGTCTGGAACACGAGCACGATCCCCACCAGCACCGTGACGACGAAGTTGTAGTACGGCTTCGCCTGGATCAGGTGCTGGAAATGCGTGTTGTCGTAGTTCGTGAGGAAGTGGATCGCCCGCGGCAGCAGCACCCAGTAGCCGAACGCCACGCCGCCGGCCGCGAGGACGACCGCGAAGAGCGCTAGCCCCAGGACCTTGCGTTCGGCCGTCGGATCGAAGGCCGGCGCGAGGAAGAGCCAGAGCTGCCAGAGGATCACCGGCAGCGCGAGGACGAAGCCGGCATAGAGGCAGACCGTGATCGTGATCGTGAACGGCTCCGCCACCCCGAGCGCCACGACCTTGTCGTGGTTCGGCGGGAGTGGGCGGTTCAGCCAGTCGAGGACGTGATTGTGAAAGACGAAGGCGACGACCGTCCCCAGGATGAGCGCGCCCAGCATGGCCATGATCCGGCCGCGGAGCTCATCGAGGTGCTCGCCGAGTGTCGCCTCCTCGGCGTGGCCGAGACGGCGCGGAAGCCTTGCCATCCTCCGGTGCTAGACGGTCTCGCGCTCGGTCGGCGTCGCCGTCGTCGACGCCGCCGTCGGCTCGGCCGGCGGGAGCTCAGACTGCGGCTCGTCTTGAGACGAGTTGTTGCCGGTGACCGCATCCTTGAACTCGCGCATCCCGGACCCGAGCGCCTTCCCGATCTCCGGCAGCCGCTTGCCGCCGAAGAGGAGGAGCGCGATCAGAAGGAGCAGGACGATGTGCCAGGGAGTTTGGAAATACCCCACAGGCGCAGAGTAGCGCCTGTTCAGCGTTTGTTGGGACTTGGTCTCGGAGAGACGCGCTGTCGCTAGACTGGTCGAGGTTGGTCGGGCGGGGCGAAAGCCCCGCTCTTTGGCCTAAAGAGGAGTGATTTAGTGGCATTGCTGAAACTGGAGAATCTGCACGTCGCTCTCGAGGACGGCACGGAGATCGTCAAGGGCGTCGACCTCGAGGTGGATACGAACGAGGTGCACGCGATCATGGGGCCGAACGGCTCCGGCAAGTCGACCCTCGCCTACGCGCTCATGGGCCACCCGGCCTACGAGATCACCGAGGGACATCTGTATTTCGAGGGCGAGGACGTAACCGAGATGGGCGCCGACGAGCGCGCCCAGCGCGGCCTCTTCCTCGCGTTCCAGTACCCGCACGCGATTCCGGGCGTCACCGTCACGAGCTTCCTGCGCAGCGCGATCAACGCCGTGCGCAAGGCCCGCAACGGCGGCACCGACGACCCGATCGCGATCCCCGAGTTCCGCAAGGAGCTCCTCGGGCAGATGGATCGCCTCAAGGTGAGCCGCGAGCTCGCGTCGCGCTACCTCAACGACGGCTTCTCGGGCGGCGAGAAGAAGCGGGTCGAGATCCTCCAGATGGCGATGCTCAAGCCGCGCATCGCGGTGCTCGACGAGACCGACTCCGGCCTCGACATCGACGCGCTGCGCGTCGTCGCGAGCGGCGTGAACGAGCTGGTCGGCCCCGACATGGGCGCTCTCGTGATCACGCACTACCAGCGGATCCTGAACTACGTGACGCCCGATCACGTCCACGTGTTCGTCGACGGGCGTATCGTGGAGTCGGGTGGGGCCGAGCTCGCGGAGAAGCTCGAGGCAGAGGGTTACGACCCCTTCATTCCGGCGAAGGCGGAGGTATGACGCAGACCGAGACTGAGATTGTTGAGGGGATCGGTTCCGATTACGCGATCAAGTATGGGTTTTCGGTCGCGGAGGATTATTTTTTCAAGTCGGGGCGTGGGGTCGACCATGAGCTGGTGGACGCGATTTCGTCGCATAAGGGCGAGCCGGATTGGATGCGGAAGTTCCGGCACAAGAGCCTGGACTATTTCCTGGCGCGGCCGATGCCGACCTGGGGTGGTGACCTGAGCGGCATCGATTTCGACAACATCTTCTACTACATCAAGCCGACCGAGAATCAGGCGAACTCGTGGGAGGATCTGCCGGCTGACATCAAGGATACGTGGGACAAGCTGGGGATTCCGGAGGCGGAGAAGAAGTATCTGGCCGGCGTG
>JBJMKF010000014.1:0-365239 GCA_045805965.1 Gaiellaceae bacterium | reverse complement strand
GTCGACTCCTGGGACAGGCCGCGGCTGCTCGAGGACGTCGCCCGGACGTTCGCCGAGCACGGCTCCAACATCGTCTCCTACGGCGGCACCGTCGAGAACCAGATGGCTCGCAACTGGTACGTGGCCGAGGTCGGCGAGGTCAAGGCCCTGCGCGCCCTCCTCAGCTCGCTGCGCAACATCGACGGCGTCTTCGACGCCCGTCGCGTCACGCCCTCGTAGTTCCCTCGTTCGAGGGATCCAGGTTCGCCGACCGGGGGTTACCCCGTTCGAGGGAGACGTCAGTACGGGTGCGGGGCCTGCCCCTCGAACGAGGGACGGGATCGTCAGCTTTGCCACACCTCGCCCCCGGTGTCCCAGCCCACGAGGCAGAGGTCTGCGATCTCTGCGGCGACCGTTTCGAGGTCGGTCCGCTCGACGTCGCCGTCCGCCGCGAGCTCGGCCACTCGCGTGTCGCGCCACAGGACGGGCACGGTCGTCCGCCGCTCGGGATTCGGCGTTCCCGCTTCCGGACCGAGCACGAGGCTGCCCTCCTCGACCAAGTAGACCCCCGCCCAGGTGCAGCCCTGCCGGGCGGCGAGCTCGGACACGGCCCGGCGCAGCAGGTCGTCTGCGTCAACCGACATCGAACGGCGCCCGGTAGGGGTCGGGGATCGGGATCGGCCGGCGCTTGTCGAGATCGATGAAGACGAGCGTCTGGTGCGCCGTCACCAGCAGCGTGCCATCCGGCACCTTGAAGGCTGCGAACTCGTAGGTCATGCTCGTCCGTCCGATGCGCGAGACCCGGATGTGGATCTCGAGCTCGTCGTCGAAGCGAGCGGGAGCGAAGTACTCGACGTCGTTCGCACGCATCACGAACTCGCCGCCGGCCTCGTGAAAGAGGAGCCCGAGCGCGCGGAGGTACTCGACGCGTGCAAGGTCGAAGTACGGGTTGTAACGGCCGTAGTAGACGATCCCCTGCGCGTCGGTGTCGGAGAAGCCGACGCGCGTCCGCGTCGAGAAGGGGTACTCGCCGCTCACGAGCGGATCATCTCGAGCACCTCGTCCCGCTTGCGCTCCATGAGCTCCTCCGACATCGCCTCGAGGTTGAGCCGCAGCAGCGGCTCGGTGTTCGAGGGCCGGACGTTGAAGTGCCAGTCGTCGAAGTCGACGGAGATGCCGTCGAGATGGGAGACGCGCCCGTCGGCGTAGCGCTCCTTCAGTTCCTGCAGCTTCAGCGCGACGTCCGGGACGGGAGTGTTGAGCTCGCCCGTGATGAAGTAGCGCGAGCGCAGAGGCGCGAGGATCTCCGACAGTCGCCCACCCTTCTTCGAGATGCGCTCGAGCATGAGCAGGAACGGGACGACGCCGGAATCGGCCTGGCTGAAGTCGCGGAAGTAGTAGTGGCCCGAGACCTCGCCGGCGAACGCGGCATCCTCCTTTCGCATCCGCGCCTTGATGAACGCGTGGCCGACGCGGTTCACGAGCGCCACGCCGCCGGCACCCTCGATGGTGTCCGGCACCGCGCGGCTGGCGCGCACGTCGTAGATGACCTTCGCTCCCGGTTCCTTCTCGAGCACGCTCTCGGCGAACAGCGCGGTGACGAAGTCGCCGGGGACGAACTCGCCGGTGTCGTCCACGAAGAAGCAGCGGTCAGCGTCGCCGTCGAACGCGACCCCGAGGTCGGCGCCCTCCTCGAGCGTCTTGCGAATGATGAACTCCCGGTTCTCGGGCAGAAGCGGGTTCGGCTCGTGATTCGGGAACGAGCCGTCCGGCTCGAAGTAGCAGCGGACGGTCTCGATCGGCAGCCGCTCGAGCACCGGCGGGAGCATCGCCCCGGCCATCCCGTTCGCCGCGTCGATCACGACCTTCAGCGGCTTGATCTTTGACACATTCACGAACGAGAGGACGCGGTCGACGTACGCGGGCCAGATGTCGTAAGGCTCGACCGCTCCCACTGTGACCTTTGCGTCACGGTGTCTGACACCGGCCGTGTCCGCTGCGGACATGGCTCGGTCGCGGACGTCGAGGAGGCCCGACTCGCCGCCCACGGGCAGGGCGCCGCGGCGCACGAGCTTCATCCCCGTGTACTCCTTCGGATTGTGGGAGGCCGTGACCATCGCACCGCCCTCGAGCCCGAGCGAGCCGACCGCGAAATAGACCATCTCGGTGCCTACCAGGCCGAGGTCGACGACGTCCGCTCCCGCCGCCGCAGCGCCGCGCATCAGCGCCTCCTGCATGACCGCCGACGAGAGCCGCATGTCGCGGCCGACCGCCAGCCGGCGCGGCTCGAACTGCTCGACGTACGCGCGTCCGATCGCCTCCGCGCCCGCCTCGTCGAGCTGGTCGGGATAGATCCCGCGCACGTCGTACGCCTTGAAGACCTTCGGATCGAGCACGGGCGCGATGCTACGCGGGCGAGAGCAGCACGTCCCCGATCAACCGCGTGGAGACGGAGTCGGGCGCCTCGCTGATCACAGTCGCCGGCCGCTCGAAGCGATCGAGCGCCTCGCGCAGCGGCTCGGCCCGCAGCGTCCCCTCGCCGTAGGGGAGGTGCTTGGTCTCGTTGCGGTTCGCGTACTGGATGTCGCTGAAGTGGATGTGGAACGGCGCGCCGGGCTCCAGCACCGCGTCGGCGCCGGCGAGCGCGTCCGCGAACGCGTCGGCCTCGAGAAACGCGCCGTCGCTCGTGGCGTGCATGTGGGCGAAGTCGAGCACCGGGCGGACGAAGTCGACCCGCTCGGCGATCGCAAGCACGTCGTCCACGGTGCCGAGATCGCGGACCCGCCCCATCACCTCGACGCCGAACGGGACGAGGCGGCCCTTGCCCTCGAGCCGATCGCGCAGGTCGCCGAGCTGATCGACGACGTCGGCGATCGCGTGCTCCCGCTCGCGGCCGAGGAGGAACCCCGGGTGGAGGACGATGAGCCGAGCGCCGCAGGCCTGGGCGAGCCCCGCCGTGTGGTCGAGCATCCCCAGCGCCATCTTGAACTTCTTGCCGCGGTCGGCATGGCCCATGAAGGCGGCGAGCGGGGCATGTACCGAGAGGACGACGTCCGCGGCGGCCGCCGCAGCCCCGAACACCGGAGCCGTCTCGTAGTCGAGCCAGAAGCCGCTGACGAACCCGACCTCACACGCCCGGTAGCCCTCGGCCCCAAGCGCAGCGAACGCCTCCTCGAAGGTGGGGGCGGCGGGCAGCCCGCCGGGCCCGTACCGGATCTCACCCACGCGAGGAGCCTATGCCGTCCGACCCTTTTTCTACGTTTTTGCCATGCCCAAGAGCCCTTCCAGAATCGATCTCCTCGAGCTCGACATCGACCTCCGTCTCGCCGATCTCTGGCGCGAGACCCTCGAAGTGACGGACTGGAACCTCGAAGTCGTCGCCGCCTTCCTCCGGGCCGCCTACGGCAAGGGGTACTGTGACGCGCTCACCGAAGACGCGCCGGGCTCGCTGTGCCACGAGCACGGGTACCGCATTCCGGCGCGGAAACCGGCCAACTCGCCCAAGAGCTGAAACCACGCAGGACTGCCGCTCCCCCGGGCGAACGGGGGCTACGATGCTCGAGTGGGATCCAGTCCTGCGCGGCTTGTAATCGCCCTCTCTGTCGCGGCCGCTCTCGCCGTCTTCGTCGTCTACACGGCACTCGCGGGCGCGGGCGTTCCGCAGATCCTCCCGTCGAAGGTGCACCACTACGCGGGGAAGGACGTGATCCTCGTCGGCACCGTCGTCGCCACGCGGGGGGACGCGCACACCGCCGCGGGCATGCATCTCGTCCTTCGTGACCCGAGCGGAAGCGCTCGGGTTCCGGTCGTGTACCACGGCACCGTCCCCGACCTGTACAAGGTCGGGCGGGTCGTCGTCGTGAACGGGAAGCTCACCGACGGACGCTTCCTCGCCGACAAGGGCTCTCTGTCGACGAAGTGCCCGTCGAAGTACGCGCCGGCCAAGTCCTCGAAGACCTAATGGCCTACCTCGGGCGCGCCGCGCTCCTCCTCGCCTTCGGCCTCGTCGCGTACGCGCTGGTCGCCGGCTCTTACGCCGCGTGGAAGCGCCGGCGCCGGCTCGCGCACTCCGCGCAGAACGCGCTCCTCGCAGCATTCCCGGTGACGCTCGTCGCCGCCGTTCTCCTCCTCGTCGCGCTCGGCCGCCGCGACATGACGTTCGTCTACGTCTGGCAGCACACGAGCCACGAGCTACCGCTCGGCTACGCGCTTTCGGCGTTCTGGGGCGGGCAGGAGGGATCGCTTCTGCTCTGGCTGCTCGTCCTCACCGGCTATGCCGGCCTCGCGGTCTGGCTCAACCGCCGCTCGCGCGAGCTGATCGCGTGGACCGTGCCTGTGTTCGGGCTCGTCGCCTGCTTCTTCGCCTTCATGCTCTGCTTCGTCTCGAGCCCGTTCAACGTCCAGCCGGCGGGCGGCGACGGCCAGGGGATGGTGCCGAGCCTGCAGAACCCGTACATGCTGGCGCATCCGCCGCTGCTCTATCTCGGCTACGTCGGGCTCACCGTCCCGTTCGCCTTCGCGATGGGCGCACTTCTCTCCGGGCGGACGGACGAGCGCTGGATCGTCGCGACCCGCCGCTGGACGCTTGCCGCCTGGACGTTCCTCGGCGTCGGCCAGCTGATCGGCGCTCACTGGGCGTACGTCGAGATCGGGTGGGGCGGCTATTACGCCTGGGATCCGGTCGAGAACGCCGCGCTCATGCCGTGGCTCGCGGCGACCGCGTTCCTCCACTCGGTGATGATCCAGGAGAAGCGCGGGATGCTGAAGGTCTGGAACATGGTGCTCGTCGCGCTCGCCTTCAACCTGTCGCTGTTCGGCACGTTCTTGACGCGTTCGGGCGTGATCGACTCGATCCACTCGTTCGCGAAAAGCTCGATCGGCGGCTGGTTCTTGGCCTTCCTCTCGCTGATGGTTGTCCTCTCGGTCGCGCTGATCCGCTGGCGGCTGCCGTTGCTGCGGACGAAGACTCGGCTCGAGTCGCTCGTCTCCCGCGAGGCGACGTTCCTCTACAACAACCTGCTGCTCGTCGCGCTCGCTCTCACGATCCTCTGGGGCGTCCTCTATCCGATCCTGTCGGAAGCCGTGCGCGGCGAGACGCGCTCGGTCTCGAAGCCGTACTACGACTTCTTCCTCCACACGTTCGGCCTGCCCCTGCTTCTGTTGATGGGGCTGGGGCCGCTCGTGGCGTGGCGGAAGGCGTCGCTGCGCTCGCTCGGTAAGACCTTCGTAGCGCCGTTCGCTGCGGCCGTCGCGACCGGCGCCGTCCTGCTCACGCTCGGCTTCGGGAGCTCGTGGCCGGGCCTGCTCGCGTATACGTTCTCGGCCTTCGTCGGGGCTTCGATCGTGCTCGAGTTTGTGCGGGGCCGCGCAGCGGCGGGAGGGGTCTTCCGGCTGATCGCCCGCAACCGGCGCCGCTACGGCGGTTACGTCGTCCACGCCGCGATCGTCCTGCTCGCGATCGGCATCGCCGGCTCGAGCGCGTACCAGACCCAGCGCGAGCGGGTGTTGAAGCCCGGCCAGTCGATCGAGGCGGCCGGTTACACGCTCCGGTACTCCGGGCTGACAGACGTCAAGGGCGCGAACTACACCGGCTTCCGGGCGCTCCTCGCCGTCTCCGGCCATGGGGAGCGCTTCAACCTCAGCCCAGGCGAGAACAACTACCCGATCGAAGGCCAATCGAACGAGGCCTCGATCTACCACGACCCGCACTCGCTCGGCGACGTCTTCACGACGGCGCAGCTCATCCCCAAGAGCAACGGCAGGATCGACGTGAAGGTGTTCGTGAAGCCGCTGATCAACCTCATCTGGGTGGCCGGATTCGTGTTCGTGGCGGGCGCGCTGATCGCGATGTGGCCGGATGCGGTCGAGCAGCGGCGACTTGCCGCCCGGTACGCGGCCGGAGCGGCGCCGGCCGGGATCTGACGTGGGCTGGGCGCTGGCTCTCGCGGCGATGCTCGCCGTCATCGCCGTCGTCTTCGTCGCGCGCCCGTTCCTCCGCGACCCTTCCCCCGCGAGCGACCGCCTCGACGAGCTCGCTCCGGAGGCGCGCGAACGCCTCGCGCTGGCCGAGGAGCGGGATCGCGCCCTCGCTGCGCTGAAGGAGCTCGAGTTCGACCATCGCACGGGGAAGATCTCGGACGAGGACTACCGGGCACAGGTAGGGCCGCTCCGCAGACGGGCCGCGGAGGTGTTACGAGCTTTGGAGCACGGGGAAGGAGCCCGCCATGAGCGCGTCCCCGATCCGGGAGAACGCGTGCCCTAGGTGCGGCGAGGAGCCCGCGCCTAACGCGCGCTTCTGCTCGAGCTGCGGCGCCCCGGTGGGTGAGCTGCCGCCGCTCGAAACGGTCCCCGGCCCGGTCGTGCACGAGAGTGTCGAGCGCCGCTGGCTCGGTGTCCCGGCGCGGTTTGCGCTCCTCTGCCTCGGCTTCGCGTCGTTCGGCGCTGCGATCGGGCTCTTCGCGACGGGGAGCTGGGCGTGGGGGATCGTGATGCTGCTCCTCGCCGGAATCTTTCTCTTCGGGCTCGTGGCGGCGGCGCGCCAGGGCAGCGACGTCTGGCTGGAGCAGTCTTCCCGCTTCGCCTCGGAACGGCGCGCCCATGCCGCGACCACCGCCGAGGTGTGGCGCACTCGGTTCGACACGACGGTCACGCGCTGGCGCTCGCGTTCGCGCCTCGATGCCATCGACGTCGACCGACGCCCGGCGTTCCAGGCACTCGGCGAAGCCGTCTGGCGCGGCGACGCGAGCGCGGAGGACGAGGCGCGGCAGCGGCTCGTGGAGCTCGAGGACGAACGGAAGCGCGTCCAAGACGAGCTCGCGGTGCAGCTCGCCGGAGCCGACGAGAGGATTCGCCGGGCCCGGCTTCCGGTACAGGACACCGTGATGGTTACTCCAAACGAGCCGAGTGCTCCGTATCCGCCGCCGGACGAGGGCAACCCGCCGCAGCCGGCGGAGATCCCGGAGCCGTACCCACCGCCCGACGAGGGCACGCCGCCGACGCCGGCGCCCGATCCGGGCCAGCCCGAGAACGAGTAAGGCCCCGGCGAACCACGCCGCTAGGCTCCGGCGGCGATGCTCGGCGTCCACCATGCCGTCGCCTTTGCGGTCATCGCCGCGACCTTCGGCGCCGCGGCGGCCGGCGCGTGGACGTACTACCGCCACCGAGAGGCGCGCGGGCTGCTCACGCATCTGCTCGCGCTCGCCCAGACGCTGCTCGTGGCCCAGGTCGGTCTCGGCCTCCTCCTCCTGTCGAGCCACCACCGGGCGGCCGACAAGCTCCATTACCTGTACGGCACGCTTTCGCTGCTCGCGGTGCTAGCGCCGTGGATGTATGCGCCGGCCGAGCGGCGCGGACGGCTCGCGTGGTTCACGGGCGCTACCTTGGTGGCCGGAGCGCTCGCGGTGCGGGCGTACTTGACGGCCACATGAGCAGATTCTTCTCGCGCATCAACCCGACCCTGCGCGGTCTTGCGATCCTCGCAGCGATCGCCGGGCTGATCGTCGTCTTCCAGCTCGAGCAGACGCTGGTGGCGCTGAGCCTCCTGGCGCGGATCGCCTTCATGCTCGCGATCGCGTATTTCATCTTCCTCGTCTGGCGCGAACGCCGGGAGGGGATCTCGATGTGGTCACGGCGCGCCCAGACCGTCTTCTACGGTGCCGCGGTTCTCGCCGTGGCGGACGTCGGCGTCTACTGGTACGGCGGCGCGGTCGGTTACCAGCTCCTCGCCTTCGTGGCGGTGCTCGCGCTGTGCGGCATCGCCATGTGGCGCACCTGGCGCGACCAGCACACCTACGCGTGACGTAGACCACAGCGGCTGCAACGGTGGCGTTTGCGGGAAAGCCGTGCGCCGCACCGGTCGCAGCGAGACACCGGCGGACGCGCGGTCGCGGCGGCGAGGATCTCGTCGCGTGGGATCAGGAGCACCGCCAGCCCGTCGTCGGCGTCGAGCGAGGCGAGGTATTCGTCCCTCGCCCGCTCGACGTCGAGGTCCTCACCGAGCAACGCGCACAGGTTGTGGAGGTGACGACCGGTCATAGCGGCGCGAACACCGCCGTCATCGTCCGGCTCTCGAAAACCGGCTGGCCCTCGAGCTTCCCGACCTCGCCGACGTCGGCCGCGAGGCGATCGATCAGCACCCGCCCGCGCTCGGGATGCTCGCGCTCGCGGCCGCGGAAGAACACGGTCGCTTTCACCTTCGACCCACCCTCGAGGAAGGCGAGCGCCTGGTTGCGCTTCCACTCGTAATCGTGCACCCCGATCTTCGGGCGCAGCCGTACCTCCTTGAACGAGACGTGCACCTGGTTGCGACGGCTCTGTCGCAGCTTGCGCTCCTCCTCGTAGCGCCACTTGCCGTAGTCCATCACGCGACACACCGGTGGATCGGAGGCCGCCGCGACCTCGACGACGTCCAGGCAGCGCTCGTAGGCATAGGCGCGCGCGTCGTCCGCGGCCATAACGCCCAGCTGGCTTCCGTCCTCGGCGACGAGCCGCACGGGCCGATCGCCGATCTGTTCGTTGATCCGGGCCGTGACCCGACGCACCTGCGCCGGACGGCCGGGCTTGCGCGCTCTGCGCACTAGCGATCCTTTCTCTGGGTGACGAGGGGCGCAGGCAGCCCTCGTCACGCGGCGCTAGCGCGCGGCGGCCGGGCCGTTCGGGAGGAGGGCGACTGCGCTGAGTTCGTTGCTCACGTCGCGGCCCTCCTTTCGTCGTAGACGGCCGGCGGCGCGAGTGTACCTGGATCGCGTCTTGATTTACCTCGGCCGGAAGCGCACGATCCGCGCATGACGGTTGTCGAGGCCGGGATCAAGACGTTCCTGATCGCCGACGTTCGGGGATACACGAGGTTCACGAACGAGCGTGGCGACGAGGCAGCTGCGCGCCTTGCGACGCGATTTGCGGAGCTTGCGCGCGAGACGATCGAAGCAGCCGGAGGCACCCTCGTCGAGCTTCGCGGGGACGAAGCGATGGCCGTCTTCGACTCGGCGCGGCAGGCAATCCGAGCGGCGTCCGACATGCAGCAGCGGTTCGTCGCCGAGACGGTCGCCGATGCGAGCCTGCCGCTCGCGGTGGGCATCGGCCTCGACGCCGGCGAGGCGGTGCCTGTCGACGGCGGCTACCGCGGCGGCGCGCTCAACCTCGCAGCGCGGCTCTGCTCCCTCGCCGGGCCGGGGGAGGTGCTCGTGAGTCCGGGCGTTGCGCACCTCGCGCGCAAGGTCGAAGGGCTCGATTACATCGAGCGCGGAGCCGTTCGCGTCAAGGGGCTCGAGAAGCCGGTGGAGGTGGTCGCCGTCCGTCCCGAGCGCGAGGACGTTGCGCGCGATCTTGCGTTCCGGCGCGCGCTCGATCCGGCCGTCGCCGTCGGCGCCGAGACGCGCAACCCCTACAAGGGTCTGCGCGCCTTCGCCGAGGACGATGCCGGGGACTTCTTCGGCCGGGAGGTGCTGACCGAGCATCTTGTCGAGCGCCTCGGGCAGACGCGCTTCCTCGCCGTCGTCGGCCCGAGCGGCAGCGGCAAGTCGTCGGTCGTGCGCGCGGGCCTCGTCCCGAGGATCCGCGAGGGTGCCCTGCCCGGTTCCGAGCGCTGGTCCGTCGTCGAGATGTTCCCCGGCGCGTACCCGCTGGAGGAGCTCGAGGCGGCGCTGCTGCGCGTCGCCGACAGGCCGTCGACCGGCCTGATCGAGCAGCTCGAGCGCGACGAGCTCGGCCTGCTGCGGGCGGTAAAACAGCTCCTCGCCGACGACGGGTCGGAGCTCGTGCTCGTCGTCGACCAGCTTGAGGAGGCGTTCACACTCGTCGAGGACGAGGCGCGGCGCACGCAGTTCCTCGCGTTGCTCGAGCGCGCGGTCCTGGATCCGCACGCGCGGCTGCGCGTCGTCGTCACGCTGCGCGCCGACTTCTACGACCGGCCGCTGCTTTACAGCGGCTTCGCCGAATTGCTGCGCGACTACGTCGAGGCGCTCGTCCCGTTGAAGGCCGACGAATTCGAACGGGCGATCGCCGGGCCCGCGGAGCGCGTGGGGGCGCGGTTCGAGCCGGGCCTGCTTTCGGAGCTCGTGACGGACGTGGCCGACGAGCCCGGCGCACTGCCGCTGCTGCAGTACGCGCTGACCGAGCTGTATGAGCGCCGCGAAGGGAGCACGCTCACGGCGGACGCCTACCGCTCCATCGGCGGGATCTCGGGAGCCCTTGCGGGACGTGCAGAAGAGATCTACGGCAGCCTCGATGAACCGGCGCAGGAGGCGGCCAGGCAGCTGTTCCTTCGCCTCGTCACGCTCGGCGAAGGCGCCGAGGACACCCGCCGGCGCGTCGAGCGGACCGAGCTCGCCTCGATGGAGGTCGACCAGCTTGCGCTCGAGGAGGCGATCCAGGAGTTCGGCGCATGGCGCCTCCTCTCGTTCGACCGCGACCCGCGGAGCGGCACGCCGACCATCGAGGTGGCGCACGAGGCGCTCATGCGCGAGTGGGGCCGCTTCCGCCGCTGGATCGACAGCGGGCGCGAGGAGGTGCGGCTGCACCGGCGGCTCGCCACCGCGGCGCGGGAGTGGGAGGACGCCGGGCGCGAGCCGAGCTATCTCCTGCGCGGCAGCAACCTCGTGCAGTTCGAGTTGCTGGCGGACGATTCGACGATCGCCCTCACCGAGCTCGAGCGCGAGTTCGTCGAGGCGAGCACCGCGGCGAACGAGCTCGAGCTCGCTCGGCAGCGTCGGCAGAACCGGCGTCTGAGGACACTACTCGCGGGCGCCGTCGGGCTGCTCGTGCTCGCCGTCATCGCGGGAGCGATCGCGCTCGTGTCGCGCTCAAACGCGCAACACGAGGCGAAGGTCGCGCTCGGCCGCCAGCTCGGCGCCGAGGCGGTCTCGCAGCCGCGGATCGACCTCGCGATGTTGCTCGCGCGTGAATCGCTGAATCTCGACCGCTCGACCCAAACCGAGGGAACGCTGCTGGCGACGCTCCTCCGCGCGCCGACCGTGATCGGCACGTTCACGATGCCGATTGAGGATCGCCCGCAAGACGTAAAGGTCTCACCGGACGGTCGCACCATCGCGGTAATCACGAACAACGGCGTGATGCGGTTGTTCAACACCCGGACTCACCAACAGGTCGGCAAGTTTCCGCTCGACAACACCGAGTACGCCTACGTCCCGGCCACGGGCGACATTCTCGGGCTCGCCCCCCCGACGCCAACTCCCACGGAAAACGGGGTTGTCCTCGTCGATCCCCGAACTAGGCAGACGGTACGGAGCTTCGGGCTGAGCAAGCTCTGGGTGAAGTCGCCGGGGGTTGGGGCCGAGCCCATGGTCGTCACGCGCGACGGTCGTTACGGCTTGCTCTTCTGGGCGGCCGGCAGCCCCGACGGCAGCGTCGGGCCGGCGTATGTCGAGAAGTGGCGGCTCGACAGAGGTGGACCGTCACAGCTCGTCCGGCTCGGGGGGAAGGACATGGTCGCGGCCGGCGCACTACCCGGCGACAAGGTCATTGTCGCGACCGACGAAACGATCTCGACGTGGAATGCGAAGACAATGAAGAAGATCCACTCGGTGCAAATGCCCCGGGGGGCTGCCGGTGCAGCGGCGGCGTTCAGTCCCGACGGGCGGTTCTTCGCATGGGGGCTCGAGGACGGGACGGTTCATTTCATCGACCTTCAGACCGGCAATATCGCCGACAGCCTCGGCGGACATGCGGCGGGCGTCGTGCAAATCACGTTCTCGCCTGATTCGCGGGTCGCCGAGAGCGGCGGCGACGACGGCCTCAGCATCCTGTGGGATCCCGTGACCGGACAGCCTCTGGCACGGCTCAGCGGTCATGGGAGCGCACGCGTCGTGGGCGCCGATTTCAACGCCGATGGCAAGACGCTCTTCACCGCAAGTCTCGACGGCACCGTCTTCGAGTGGGATCTCTCCGAGCAGCACCGATTCGGCAGGTCGTTCCGAACGGGGTACCCGCAGCCGCTCGGGCAGGACGAGTTCGGCACGACACCACTTGCAATCTCCCCCGACGGCTCCCGTTTTGCGACCCGCCTCGGCGTCTCTTCCGTCGGGATCTACTCGACGACGAGCACTCGGCGTGTCGCGAATCTGCCGGTCTCGGCGGACGTAGCCGCCGTGGCCTGGTCTTCGCAAGGAACGCTGGCGGTCACCGGAGCCGATGGCCTGGTTCAGCTGTGGGATGTTCAAGGCGCGCCGCGGCTCGTCAGGAGACTTGTCGGACTCAGGTCGACCAACGAACTGCCCGAGACGGTGACTGGCGTGGCCTTCTCGCCAGACGGCAACATGCTCGCCGCCGGCGACGTCAACCACACCTCGGCCACCACGGACTACCGCTTCGGCACGACAGCCGTCTGGGATGTCCGATCTGGCCGGCTGATCTGGAAGGCCCGCTCGAGAGACGGTTGGGTCACGTCGCTCGCCTTCTCGGCGGACGGTGATCTTCTAGCGGCGGCGAGGGAGGGGGGCAGCACCGTGAACCACAAGCCTGAGTCCGGCTTTGCCCTCGTCTACGGGGCCAAGACGGGCCGAGTCGAACACCATCTCGCGCTTGACGGCGCGACTCCCTTCAGCCCCGTAGCCGTCTCGTTCGATCCCGACGGGACACTCGCCACCGGGACATGGGCCGGGATCGTCCAGCGCTGGGATCCAAGAACCGGTGCTCTGCTCGGCCACAAGATCCTCGTCGCGGCCGCACCGGTGGCGAGCATCTCCTTCGACCCGACCGGCGCGATCTTCGCCACCGCGGGTGGATCGGACGGACTGGCGAAGCTCTGGGACACGAAAACAGGTCAGCAGGTCGGCTCGACCTTCCCAGGCGATCCTGGGCAGTGGGGGAATGCCGAGTTCACACCGAACGGGTCCGACCTCGTCGTGATGTACGCGGACGGAACCGGATTCGTCTGGCCGACCTCGGTCAAGGCCTGGGAGCAGCACGCATGCACCGTCGCCGGTCGCAACTTCACACTCGAGGAGTGGCACCGGTTCGTCGGTGGCCGGAGCTACTCGCGCGTCTGCAGCTAGATCTCGACGCGCGCAGACGCGCCGTCGAGCGCGGCGAGCGCTTCGCGCACCGACACGAAGCGCCCGACGAAGATCGGCGTGTCGCGCTCGGTGTAGCGCGAGGCCTCGCTGTCTCGCAGCCGCAGCATGAGGTGCATGAAGTCCGCCGGCTCCTCGCACTCGAAGGCCGTCATGAACTCCTGGTCGTCGATCCCGAAGGAGTACGTCGTGTGGTTCTTGATCCCCGGGAACTCCTCGCGACCGATCTGGATGTGCTCGTCCATCGCCCGCTGCCGCTCTGTCTCGGTGAGCGCGTACCACGGCCGCACCTTCACGAATGGATAGACGACGAGGTAGGGGAGGCCGTGCGGCGTGATCTTGCGCGCCTTGCGGGCGCTCGTGTACTGCGACGCCTTCGTCGTCGCGAGATACGAGTACGGCGTCTCGAGCCAGCCCGCAAGCGCCGTACCGTTGAGCGCGGCCCCGAGCTCCTCGAGGTCGTCGTAGCGCTCCGTGATCTTCCAGAGGAAGAACTCGCTGTCGGGGCGCACGCCGGCGGTCGTGTACGCGCGTAGGTGCTCGAAACGCTCGGCGAAGGAGTCGACCACCTCGGCGAACTCGTCCTTCTGAGCCTGGCGCTGGTCGACCGGCAGCCGCCGCCACGCCGGATCGAGCCGGTAGAAGGTGTACGCGACGTACTGGCCTTCCATCGGCAGGATGGTAGCCATGTCCCCGCGGGTCGAGACTCAGCTGAAATCGCTGCCGGCGAAGCCGGGCGTCTACCTGTTCCGAGATACCGACGGCGCGGTGCTCTACGTCGGCAAGGCGAAGACGCTCCGCTCCCGCGTCCGCTCCTACTTCCAGAAGACGACGGATGGGCGCGCGCAGATCCGCAGCCTGCCGGGACGCGTCGCCGACGTCGAGGTGATCGTGACCGGCAGCGAGGTCGAGGCGCTCCACCTTGAGCAGAACCTCGTCAAGCGGCACCGGCCGCCGTTCAACGTCCGGCTCCGAGACGACAAGTCGTTCCCGTACATCGCGGTCACGGTCGAGGACGAGTATCCGCGCGTGATGTTCACGCGCGAGCGGCACCGCCCGGGCGTCTGGTACTTCGGGCCGTACGCGAACGCGAAGAAGGTGCGCGAGACGCTCGATGTCCTCAACCGCGTCTTCCGCTACCGGCCGTGCGAGGGGCCGAAGCCCGGCCGGCACAGCGGGATCCCGTGCCTCGACTACCACATCGATCGCTGCCTGGCGCCTTGCGTGGGCTACGTCTCGGTGGACGACTACCGCGCGATCGTCGACGGCGTCATCGAGTTCCTGTCCGGCGACGTGAAGCCGATTCAGCGGGAGCTCGAGCGGCGGATGCACGAGGCGGCGGCGGCAGAGCGCTTCGAGGACGCCGCGCGCTACCGCAACCGGCTCTTTTCCCTGCAGCACCTCGTCGAGCGGCAGGCGGTCGAGCGGCAGTCGGTCGGGACGGTTGACGTGATCGGGTTCGCCGCCGAGGGCGATCGCGCCGTCGTGCAGATCTTCCCGCTGCGCGGCGGCAAGATGGTCGACCGGCACTCGTTCCATCTCGAGAACGTTGGCGGTCAGGACGTGACGACGATCCTCGAGTCGTTCGGCCTCGAGTACTACGGGAGCGCGCCGAGCGTCCCGCCGCAGATCGTCGTCCCGAGCGACGCGGGCGATTTGTCGGCGCTGGCCGAGCTCCTGTCCGAGCGGCGCGGTGCACGCGTCGAGATCCGTATCGCCGAGCGCGGCGAGAAGCGGCGCCTGCAGCGGCTCGCCGACGAGAACGCGCTGCACGTCCTCACGAGCGACCTCGCGCAGGGAGAGCAGCGGCGCTTGCGCCGCGTCGAGGCGCTCGAGCAGCTGCGCGAGACGCTCAACCTCGAGTCGCTCCCGCTGCGCATCGAGTGCTTCGACATCTCGACTGCGATGGGTCAGGACAACGTCGGCTCGATGGTCGTCTTCCAGGACGCGCTGCCGAAGAAGGCGCACTACCGCAAGTTCGCGATCCGAGGCCAGGAGGGGATGGACGACTTCGCCGCGATGGCGGAGATGGTGTCGCGCCGGTTCGCCCGGCTCGCGAACGGCGCCACCGCGGAGGAGTACGACGAGTCGTTCGCCGCGACGCCGAATCTCGTGGTCGTCGACGGCGGCAAGGGCCAGCTCGCCGCGGCGATCGCGGCGATGCAGGCGTTCGACCTGCCGCGGGTGGCCGTGATCGCGCTTGCGAAGCGGGAGGAGGAGGTGTTCGTGCCGGGCCGAGCGCGGCCGGTTGTGTTGTCACGTCACGACCCGGGGCTGCAGCTCCTGCAGCGGATCCGCGACGAGGCGCACCGCTTCGCAGTCGGCTTCCACCGGCAGCGGCGCGACACGCGTGGCTTCACGTCACTCTTCGACGAGCTCGAGGGAGTAGGCCCGGCCCGCCGGCGCGCGCTCCTCAACCATTTCGGCTCGGTCGACGCGATGCTCGCGGCGACTCCGGAGGAGCTGGAGGGCGTTCCCGGCGTACCCGCGAAGGTCGCGCGCAGCGTCTACGCGCAGCTGCACAAAGCCGGTGGCGGGGCCGGCCGTGGGTAGCTACTCGGAGTCCGGCCCGAGGAACGGATACCGGTAGTCGCGCGGCGGCACGAACGTCTCCTTGATCGTGCGCGGGCTGACCCAGCGGATCAGGTTCCACATCGAGCCTGCCTTGTCGTTCGTCCCGGATGCTCTCGCTCCACCGAACGGCTGCTGCCCGACGACCGCTCCCGTGGGCTTGTCGTTGACGTAGAAGTTGCCGGCGGCGTACCGGAGCCGGTCCTGCGTCCGCTCGATCGCGCCGAGGTCGCGCGCGAAGACTGCGCCGGTGAGTCCGTACGTCGTGCCGTTGTCGATCAGGTCGAGCGTGTCCTCGTAGCGCGAGTCGTCGTAGACGAACGCGGTCACGACGGGCCCGAACAGCTCCTCTTTCATCGTCCGGAAGTCGGGGTCGGAGGTCTCGATCACCGTGGGCTGCACGAACCAGCCGTCGCTGTCGTCGTAGCCACCGCCTGCGATCACCTGCGCCATCCCGTTTGACGCCTTGGCCTCCTCGATCGCCGCCTTCTGCGTCGCGAACGAGCTGCCGTCGATGACGGCGCCGACGAAGTTGGAGAAGTCGGCGACATCGCCCATTTTCATCTCGCCGATCGCCTCGACGACCTGGTCTCGGACCTGCGGCCAGAGGCTCGCGGGCGCGAAGACGCGCGAGGCAGCCGAGCACTTCTGGCCCTGGTACTCGAACGAGCCGCGGAGGATGGCGGTGGCGAGCGCCTCTGCGTCGGCGCTCGGGTGCGCGACGATGAAGTCCTTGCCGCCCGTCTCGCCGACGATCCGCGGGTAGTTGCGATAGCGGGCGATGTTCTCCCCGACGGTGTGCCACATCCCCTGGAAGACCGGCGTCGAGCCGGTGAAGTGGATGCCCGCGAGGTGCTCGCTGGCGAGCGCGGGGTCGCCGACGGCCGCGCCGGAGCCGTAGACGAGGTTGATCACGCCCGGCGGGAGGCCGGCCTCCTCCCAGAGCTTCATCAGGAAGTGCGCGCTCAGCGCTGCGGTGGAGGCGGGCTTCCAGACGACCGTGTTCCCCATCAGCGCTGCCGAGGTGGGGAGGTTGCCGGCGATCGCCGTGAAGTTGAACGGCGTGACGGCGAAGACGAAGCCTTCGAGCGGCCGGTACTCGAGCCGGTTCCAGACACCGGGCGAGGAGATTGGCTGCTGCTCGTAGATGCGCGTCATGTACTGGACGTTGAAGCGCCAGAAGTCGATCAGCTCGCACGCTGAGTCGATCTCGGCCTGGTGCGCGGTCTTCGACTGGCCGAGCATCGTGGCCGCGTTCAGCGTCTGTCGCCACGGGCCGGCGAGGAGCTCGGCGGCGCGGAGGATGACGGCAGCGCGATCCTCCCACGGCGTCCGCGACCAGTCCTCCCAAGCGTTGGCCGCGGCGGTGATGGCGCGGTCGACCTCAGCGGCGCCGCCCTTGTCGACGTCGGCGAGCACGTGGTTGCGTTTATGCGGCATGACTGCTTCAAAGGTGTCGCCGGTCTGGACGTCCTCGCCGCCGATCACGAGCGGGATCTCGAGCCGCTGGCCGGAGAGCTCGTCGAGGCGCTGGCGGAGCGCGGCGCGCTCGGGGCTGCTGGGCTCGTAGCCGAGCACCGGTTCGTTGAAGGGCTCGGGAACGCGGAAGATGCCGTGGCTGCTCATGTGGCGATTCTAGGATTCCGAGTCGTGCCGGTGACGCAGGTCGCGTACGAGGTCGAGGGCTGGGGCGTGGGGGAGCTCGTGGTCGCAGACGAGCGCGTCGTGTGGCATGAGCTGCCGTGGCCTCGTGCGGGCTCCTCTCAGGACCCATCCCAAACCCCCGCCCACCCGGGGCTAGGGCCGGTCGTATCACGGAAGCAATCACGCGGATCAAGCGACTTCGTGGCGGAAGTGGTCCAGGTGCTGCAGGCGTACTTCGCGGGCGAGCGCGCGCCGATCGAGGAGGTGCCGGTCGACCTCGAGTACGAGACGCAGTTCCTTGCCCGCTGCGCTGAGGCGCTACGGACGATTCCGCGCGGGGAGGTCGTCACCTACGGCGAGCTTGCCGCTCTCGCCGGTGCGCCGAGGGCCGCCCGCGCTGCCGGCAGCTTCTGCGCACGAAGTCGCCTCTCCATCTTCGTCCCCTGCCACCGCGTGGTCGGCGCCGACGGCCTCGGCTCCTACGGCTCCTACGGCCTCGACTACAAACGCCGCCTCCTCGCGCTCGAAGGCTACGCCCATGCTCTCTGACGACCTGCGGGAGGAACTCGCCGCGATCGCCCCCGCGCGCGAGTGCGACAGGCTCGCCGAGCTCTCCGGACTCTTCCACGTGGCCGGCCGTGCGCATCTCCGAGGCCTGGGCACTGTCGACGTCCACCTCGACGTCTCGAGCCCGACGGTCGCCCGCCGCGCGTTCGCCCTCCTGCGCGCGGTCGAGGTCACCTCCGAGATCCGCACCTACTCGCGCCGCGCGTTCGACAAGTCGACGCGCTACCAGCTCCACGTGGAGGGCTCGGGGGAGGCATACGCAACGCTGAACCGGGCCGGCGTTCTCGACCGTGCGCACCGCCCGCTCGGCCGCCCGCCACGGCGCGTCGTCGCTCGCCGCTGCTGCGCGGCCGCCTACCTCCGCGGCGCGCTCCTCGGCTCGGGCACGCTCAGCGGGCCGAGAGGCCCGCACCTCGAGATCCGCACGGCGGAGGCCGAGGGAGCCGAGTTTCTCGCCGGGCTCGCGGCGCGCCTCGGCGCCGAGCTGCACGTGCAGGGGCGCGTCTCGCATGCGACCGCCTACGCAAAGGGGACGGAGGCGATCGCCGACGTGCTCGTCGCCGCCGGAGCCGTCGATCTCGTGCTCGGGCTCGAGGAGCAGGCGGTGCTCGCGGCGACCCGCGCGGACGCAAACCGCCTCGCGAATGCCGACCACGCCAACCTCGTCCGCACCGGCCGAGCCGCTCACGCCCAGCTCGAGGCGCTCGGACGTCTCGATGTCGACGCGCTCCCCGACGATCTCCGCGAGATCGCGCTCCTGCGTCTGCGCCATCCGACGGCGTCGACGGCCGAGCTCGCGCGCCGCTGCAAGCCCGGGCTCTCGAAGGCGAGCGCCTACCGGAGACTGCGTCGTTTGCAGGAGCTTTCCCGGACCTGAAACAGGGTCGTTATCCGTTGCAAGTCTTCTGGCGCGGCAACAACCCAGGAGTCATACTCGCCAAGGCGGGTCCTGCTCGTCCGGCGGTGGATTCAGACCCCGTCCGCCGTCAGGTCTCGAGCGGGTCAGGGACCGGGAGGGTCGTCCTCGGAGCTTCCCGGTCCGCCCGCCTTCGACGCGAAGGCCGCGGCGACACTGCGGAAAAGTGCGGATTCCTCGCACATCCACGCGGTTAGACTCGATTCAGGAAACCGACGACGAGAAAGGTTCAGTGATGGCGAAGATCAGGGTCGGGATCAACGGCTTCGGCCGCATCGGCCGCAACTTCCTTCGCGCCCAGCTCGAGCAGAGCGGCTTCGAGATCGTGGCCGCGAACGACCTCGGCGACGCGAACACGATGGCGTACCTGCTCAAGCACGACTCGGTGCTCGGGACGCTCGACCTGCCGGTCGAGGCGGGTGACGGAGCGATTCGAGTCGGGGGGCACGAGATCAAGCTCCTCTCCGAGCGCGACCCCGCCGACCTCCCGTGGGCAGACCTCGGCGTCGACGTCGCGATCGAGTCGACCGGTCTGTTCACGAAGCGCCAGGATGCGGAGAAGCACCTCCAGGCCGGCGCGAAGAAGGTCGTCATCTCCGCTCCGGCAACGGATCCGGACATCACGCTCGTCCTCGGCGTGAACGACCGGGAGTACGACCCTGAGCAGCATCACATCGTCTCGAACGCGTCCTGCACGACCAACTGCGTCGCGCCGGTGGCGAAAGTTCTCCATGAGGCGTACGGGATCGATCGCGGGTTCATGACGACGATTCACGCGTACACGAACGACCAGCAGGTGCTCGACCTCCCGCACAAGGACCTGCGCCGCGCACGGGCGGCTGCGATCAACCTGATCCCGACGTCGACCGGCGCGGCCCGGGCGATCGGCGTCGTCATGCCCGACCTGAAGGGCAAGGTCGACGGCATGTCGATGCGCGCGCCGGTGCCGACCGGCTCGATCGTCGACCTCGCCGTCCAGGTTGGCTCAGAGCCGACCGTGGAGCAGATCAACGAGCTCTTCCGGTCGCAGGCCGACACCGGCGACCTCGATGGGATCCTCCGCTACACCGACGAGCCGATCGTCTCGACCGACATCGTCCACTCGTCGTACTCGTCGATCTTCGACAGCGGGCTGACGATGGCGAACGGGAACCTCGTCAAGGTCTTCTCCTGGTACGACAACGAGTGGGGCTACAGCTGCCGGCTCGTCGATCTCGTCGCCAGGATCGGCCAGACGCTGCCGGCCGCCGTCGCCGCCTAGTAGTGCGACTGCCGCGCTCCGTTCGCGAGGCCGACGTCGCCGGCCAGACGGTGCTGGTCCGCGCCGACCTGAACGTGCCGCTCGACGACGGCCGGGTCGCCGACGACACACGCATCCGCGCCTCGCTGCCGACCCTCGAGCTCCTGCTCGATCGTGGCGCAGCGAAGCTGCGCGTCTGCTCGCACCTTGGCCGGCCGAAGACCGACGAGGATCGAGCGAAGTACGCGATGGCGCCGGTTGCGGCCCGGCTACGCGAGCTCCTGCCCGACGACCGCGTCCACGTCCTCGAGAACACGCGGTTCGACGCGGGGGAGACGAAGAACGAAGAGCGCTTCGCCCGCGAGCTCGCCGACGGCTGCGACCTCTACGTCGACGACGCCTTCGGCTCTGCGCATCGCGCGCACGCGTCGACCGAGGCGGTGGCGCACCTGCTCCCGGCCTACGCCGGTCTGCTCCTCCTCGCCGAGCTCGAGCACCTCGGACGGCTGCTCGGCGACGTCGAGCAGCCGTTCGCCCTCATTTCGGGCGGCGCGAAGGTCGAGGATAAGCTCGGCGTGCTCCGCAACCTCGGTGGCCGAGCGGACACGGTGCTGATCGGCGGCAAGATGGCCGAGGAGCTGCGCAGCGAGAACCCGCTCGACTTCGAGGTCGAGCTACCGGTGGACGTTGTCGGCGCGGCCGAGTTCGCCGGGGACGCGGAGTCGCGCGTCTGCCCGTATGACGCGCTCCCGGACGGCTGGCTGGGTCTCGACATCGGGCCCGAGACGCGCGAGCGTTTCGCCCGGGCGCTCGGCGAAGCGCGCACGATCTTCTGGAATGGCCCGATGGGCGTGTTCGAGTGGTCGCGCTTCGCGGAGGGAACGAAGGCGGTCGCCGAGGCGGTGGCCGCGAACGACGCGGCGTTCTCGGTCGTCGGCGGCGCCGACTCGGTGCGCGCGCTCAACGAGCTCGGCCTCGCCGATCGCGTCTCATGGGTCTCGACCGGCGGCGGGGCGAGCCTCGAGCTGCTCGAGGGCAAGGAGCTGCCCGGCGTGGCCGCTATCCCGAGCGCCTCGCCGTAGGCCAGCGCGTAGTCGGGTCGCGCCCGCTCCCTTGGCGACCGCGATCACGGCGTTAGCCGCAAGCGCGATGAGGACGGTCCGCCGCTCGCCTTTCACGCCTCGGGCATGCCCGTACGATGCGCTCGTCATGCTGATCGCCGGCAACTGGAAGATGTTCCGCGGACCGGATCCCGAGGCGCTCGCCGGGCTGGGTGCGGTCATCTGCCCGCCGTTCACGCGGCTGCGGGATTGCGTCGATGCGGGTTTGACGACGTACGCGCAGAACGTCCACTGGGAGCCCGAGGGCGCCTACACCGGGGAGATCTCGGCGCCGCTGCTGCTCGAGCTCGGCGTCGCCGGCTCCCTCGTGGGCCATTCCGAGCGGCGGCAGTACTTCGGCGAGACCGACGAGACGGTCGCCCAACGCGCCCGGGCGGCGCTCGACGCGGGCCTGCGCGTGATCGCGTGCGTTGGCGAAACCCAGGAGGAGCGCGAGGGCGGCGAGACCGAGGAGGTTCTCCGCCGCCAGCTCTCGGTTCTCGAGCCACACGACGATCTCGTGCTCGCGTACGAGCCGGTCTGGGCGATCGGCACCGGCCTCACTGCGACGCCGGAGATGGCGCAGGAAGCGCACGCGTTCATCAAGTCGCTGCTCGACGCGCCCGTTCTCTACGGCGGCTCGGTCAAGGCCGACAACGCCGCCGGGCTCCTCGCGCAGGCGGACGTCGACGGCGCGCTCGTGGGCGGCGCCTCGCTCGACGTCGACTCCTTCCGGGCGATATGCGAGACGGCAGCACGTATCCCCTCGTAGCGCTCGTGATCCTCGACGGGTGGGGGATCGCGCCGCCCGGACCGGGGAACGCGATCGAGCTCGCCGAGACGCCGGTCTTCGACCGCCTCTGGCGCGACTATCCGCACGCGCGACTCGTCGCATCGGGTGGGGCTGTCGGCCTGCCGGAGGGCCAGATGGGCAACTCCGAAGTGGGCCATCTCACGATCGGCTCCGGCCGCATCCTCTCCCAGGATCTCGTGCGCGTGAACCTGGCGATCGAGAGCGGTGAGCTTTTCGAGAACGAGGTACTGCGCACCGCCTTCGTGCGCGGCGAGAACGTCCACCTGCTGGGGCTCGTCTCACACGGCGGCGTTCACTCGCACATCGATCATCTCCACGCCCTGCTGCGGATCGCGCCGGAGAAGACGTGGATCCATGCGTTCACCGACGGACGCGACGTCTCGCCGCATTCGGCAGTGCACGATCTCGCCGAGCTGCCGACCGACCGCATCGCGACCGTCGCGGGGCGCTACTACGCGATGGACCGCGACAAGCGCTGGGATCGCACCGAGCGCGCGCTCCGCGCGATCGTCGAGGGAGAGGGCGAGCACGCCGACGATCCGATCGCCGCCGTCCAGGCGAGCTACGACCGCGGAGTCACGGACGAGTTCATCGAGCCCACCGTCATCGATGGCCGTCCGCGCCTCGATCCCGGACGCGACACCGCGATCTTCTTCAACTTCCGCCCCGATCGCGCGCGGCAACTCTCCGAGAAGCTCGGTGAGCTCGGCGTCGACCTGACGACAATGACCCGCTACCGGGACGACTTCGACTTCCCGGTCGTCTTCCGGGAGCAGGAGGTCGAGGACGTGCTCGCCGAGGTGCTCTCGGTCCACGGCATCCGCCAGCTCCACGCGGCGGAGACCGAGAAGTACGCCCACGTCACCTACTTCCTGGACGGCGGGCGCGAGCAGCCGTTCGCGGGCGAGGAGCGGATCCTCGTCGACTCGCCCAGAGACGTCCCGAGCTACGACCACAAGCCGGAGATGTCGGCGGCCGAGGTCGCGGATCGCGTCGTCCGGGCGATCGACGACGACGGCTACGGCTTCGTGATCGTCAACTTCGCGAACCCGGACATGGTCGGCCATACCGGCGTGATCCCGGCCGTCGTGAAGGCCGTCGAGACAACCGATACGTGCCTCGGGCAGGTCGTCGACGCTGTCGAGCGAGCGGGCGGCGTCTCAATCGTGATCGCCGACCATGGAAACGCCGAGACGCTGCTCGAGGACGACGGGGTCAGCCCGCATACCGCCCATACGACGAACCCGGTTCCGGTTATTCTCACGGCTTCCGGAGCCACCTTGTGCGATGGCGAACTTGCCGACGTGGCCCCGACAGTACTGGCGCTTCTCGGGATCGAGGCTCCGCCTGTAATGACAGGTAAAAATCTCGTACAAGAGACGTGAATAATCGGTCTATACTGCGGCACCTTGTCGCTGCCCCAGCCTGATCACGGCGTCCTGCGGAAGGCGCAACGGGGCGATGAGCGAGCTTTCTCGATCATCGTTCGCACGTATCAGATCCCGGTCTACAACTACGTGCTGCGCATGGTCGGCGACCGTGCCCTCGCCGAGGATTTGACGCAGGAGGTCTTCCTCCGCGTCTTCCAGGGGCTGCCGCGATTCTCGCTCCGCTCGAAGTTCACGACGTGGCTGTTCCAGGTGACGAAGAACCGCGTCCTCGACGAGCTTCGGACGATCGAGCGCCGGCCGCGGGCGGTGGTCGACCTCGACGACATCCCGCCGCTCGAGGTCGTCGACGCGCCGTTCGAGCGGCTGGAGGCGATCGACGCGGTGTGGCGCGCGGTCGAGCGGCTCAGCGTCGACCTGAAGATGGCCCTTCTCCTCCGCGACGTGGTCGGGCTCTCGTACAGCGAGATCGCGGATTCGCTCGAGGTGACGCTCGCCACGGTCAAGTGGCGGATCTGGAAAGCCCGCGAGGACGTCCAGCTCGCGCTGGCGCGCGAGGGAATCGACGTCTTCGGCGACCGGGAGGTCGAGGCCGTCGCCGATGCGGAGGCTGCGGCCGTGGTGCCCCTGCTTGGGCCGCCCGCGCTTCCCGCGGCCTAGCTAGAACTAGATACCGAGCTCGAGTCGCGCCGCGAGCAGTTCGGGCAGGCCGGCTTCCCGGATCTCGCTCTGGGTGCGTGCGACGTCGTACTCGACGCGACGGAAGCTCGCGAGTCGGGCGTCGAGGTCGAGGAGGAGATACGCGGCTCGCGGATCGCTGTCGCGCGGTTGCCCCACCGACCCGGGGTTGAGGAGCGCCTGCACGCCGTCGAGCTCGAGCTCGGTGCCCGCGGGCGCGACGCCACCCCGGATCTCCTCCCCAGCTAGCGCGATCTGCAGCGCCACGTGGCTGTGTCCGACGAGGACGAGCGGGACGTTCGCCAGCGCGATCGTCACGAAGGCCGCCTCGTCGCTGAGGACGTACTCCCAGATCGGATCGCGCGCCGAGCCGTGGAAGAGCGCGACGCCGCGCGCCACACCCTGCGGCTCCAGGCTGTCGAGGAGCTCCTGGGCCTTGGGCTCGAGCATTTCACGCGTCCACCTCGCCGCGACTCCCGCCTCGCCACCGAACTCGGCGAGATCGATCGTCCCGCGCACGGCGAGGTCGTGGTTACCGGCGAGGCAGACGTCGGCGCGCTCGGCGATCACGGCGCAGCACTCGTTCGGTCGTGCCCCGTAGCCGACGAGGTCGCCGAGACACCAGAGCTCGTCAGGCGCGTCCGCGTCGATCGCGGCGAGAACCGCCTCCAGCGCGTGCAGGTTCGAGTGAATGTCGGAGACGACTGCGACTCGCACCGGCGAAAGCTAGTCCCGCGAGGACGGGTACCGTTGCCGCAACCTCCGAGGTGACGTAGAGGAGCAGTCCCCAGGCGCCCGCCGCGAGACCGGTGATCGCCGCGGCGCCGAGCTTCCGCCGCCCGGCGACGACAACGCCGAGCAAGGCGGGCGCGAGGAGATCGAGCCAGCCCATGACGGCGGAGCCGAAGGTCGCCTGCTGCAGGCTCGGCAGCGGTGTGCCGGCGGCGTGGGGGAGAGCGACCGCTTGGAGCGCATCCGTCGCTTCGCGGACGCCGGTCGTCGCCCAGACGAGAACCACGTCGAGCGCGGCGAGGCAGACGAGGCCGGCGCGAATCGACCACGCCGGCGCGACCGTCGCCACGGCGGACGCCGCCGCGAGGCACGCGCCGGCGATCAGCGCGACGCCCGCCGCGTCCTGAACGAGACCGCTCGCCAGCCAGGCCGCGAGCCACAAACCCCCCGCGACCGGCGGCCACAACCACCAACGCGGGCTGCCGCGGAAGAGCCCTCCGGCGGCGGCGAGCACCGGAGTGCCGAAGGTCGCGACCAGCGCGAGCGCGTGCGGCCCCTGCGGGACGAGGTCGATGATCGCGATCCCGGCCGCGAGCAGCGCCGCCGGCACGGCGACCCAGATCCAGCTTCGACCGCGGACGCGTGCCTGGCGCGCGGGCGCCGCCGCCGTCGCCGCCTGCACGGCGCAGAGGACGGCGTACGACGGGACGAGGGAGAGCGTTATTCCCCGGCCGGCTCGTCCGGGTCCGGGTGGCCCGGCGCCTCGGGCAGGTTCCGGATGCCTTCGCGCGTGACGTACTTCGACCACGAGTCCTGCAGCGCGGCGATGAGCTCCGGGACGAAGCGGGGAGAAGCATTGACCCTCGCGACGACCGCTCCGGGGACGTCGCCCTCCTCGGTCTCGTGCTCGATCCGGGCGAAGGTCAGCGTGAACTCGTACTGCGAGAAGCTGACGTTGGCGAAGTTGGCGTACGTGCCGCCGATCAGCTCCGCCGGCATCTGGATGTTGAGCCGGCGCTCGTCGTCCGGTTCCGGCTCAGGTAAGCCGAGCTCGTCTTCTTCCATGGCCACATACTAGGAGCATGGCCGTCCCCTTTCGCCTGCGTCAGACCGCGCGGGTGCTCGCTGCCCTCGTGGCAACGCTGCTCGGCGGGACGATCGGCTTCCGGCACACGCTCCACGAGTCGTGGTTCCAGTCGTTCTACCGCGCCGTCGTCACCACCACGCTGACCGGGCTGGACTCGGTGCCGAGCAACAACGGCGCCCGCATCGTCTCGCTCGTCCTCGTCGCTGTCGGGCTGGCGATCATCGCGTACGCGGGTGCGGTTATCGTCGAGGCGATCGCCGGCGGCGTCCTCAGCGGTGCGCTGGCGGAACGGCGGAGGGAGCGCGCGATTCAGCAGCTGCACGACCACTTCATCATCTGCGGCTACGGGCGCGTGGGACGGCGCGTTGCCGAGGAGTTCCGGGCGGCGGGCGTCCCGTACCTCGTGCTCGACTACCACGAGGACGCCGTGGAGGCGGCTCAGGAGGACGCGGTGCTCATGGTCGAGGGCGACGCGACGAAGGACGAGAACCTCCGCCGCGCAGGGCTCGAGCGCGCGCAAGGGCTCGTCGCCGCATCCGACTCCGACGCCGACAACCTCTACGTCGTGCTGTCCGCCCGGACGGCGCGCCCCGACCTGACCATCGTCGCTCGCGCCTCCGACGGGGACGCCGAGCGGAAGCTCGTCCTCGCCGGCGCCGACCGCGTCGTGCTCCCGTACACGACGGCAGGGCGGGTGATGGCGAACCTCGTGCTCAAGCCGCAGGTGACGGCATTCCTCGACGTCGTGACGACGGCGACCGGACCCGATCTGCAACTCGCGGAGATCGCAGTGAGCGAGACCTCGTCGGCAGCGGGCCGCACGATCCGCGACCTCCGTATCCGCCACGAGACGGGGGCGCTCGTCGTCTCGTTGCGGAAGGCCGATGGCAGCTTCGACACGACGCCGGAGCCGGACACGCCGATCGCGGTCGGTGACGTTCTGATCGGCGTCGGCTCACCCGACGAGATCAGAGCGCTGGAAGACCTCTTCGCTCCGCGCGAGGCCGTTGCCGGCTGATCCCGTCAGGACGCTGGCGGCGGAGCTTGCTTCGGCGGCGGGCGCCGAGCTCGACCTCGAGCGTCCCACTGAGCCCGAGCACGGCGACTACGCGACGAACGTCGCTCTCCGGCTGGCGGGGACACGCCGGAAGCCGCCGCGCGAGATCGCGGCGGAGATCGCGGCGGCGGCAGAGGGTCTCCCGGCGGTCGAGCGCACGGAGGTCGCGGGGCCCGGCTTCGTCAACTTCTTCCTCGAGGAGAAGTGGTTCGGCTCCGCGTTGAGCGAGATCCTCGGCGACGGCGACGCGTACGGCGGCGGCGCCGCCCAGCGGCGGGAGCGTGTGCAGGTGGAGATGGTCTCCGCGAACCCGACGGGGCCGTTGCACGTCGCCCACGGCCGCAACGGTGCGTATGGCGACGCGGTCGCGCGACTGTTCGAGCTCGGCGGTCACGCGGTGGAGCGCGAGTACTACTACAACGACTCCGGCGGGCAGATGGACCGGTTCCGCGCTTCGGTCGAGGCCGTGCGCCGCGGCGAGGAGCCGCCGGAGGACGGCTACAAGGGCGCCTACATCGTCGATCTCGCCGCCTTGAAGGGCGATCCGGTCCCGCTGATGCTGAAGGAAATCGAGACGAGCCTCGAGCGCTTCCGCGTCCAGTTCGACAGCTTCCGCCGGCAGAGCGAGCTCGAGCTGCGCCTCCCCGAGCTCCTCCCCAAGCTCGACACGTATGAGAAGGACGGCGCCCTCTGGGCGCGCTCGTCCGCCCACGGTGACGACGAGGACCGCGTTCTTCTCCGCTCCGAAGACCGCTCGCCGACGTATCGCGCCGCCGACGTCGCCTACCTCGTCGACAAGCTCGATCGCGGCTTCGACCGCGCGATCTATGTCCTGGGCGCCGACCACCACGGCACGCGCAACTGGTACGCGGCGGTCGGCCGGATGCTCGGGTACGACCCCGACCGCATCGAGGTGCTCCTCTACCAGATGGTCAACCTGACGAAGGGCGGCGAGCAGAAGCGACTTTCGCGGCGCCGCGGAGACATCGTCTTCCTCGACGATTTCATGGACGAGATCGGCGTCGACGCCGCGCGCTGGTATCTCGTCAACCGCGGCCCCGACCAGACGATCGAGCTCGACGTCGACCTCGCCGCCGAGCGGACGCAGAAGAACCCCGTCTACTACGTTCAATACGCGCACGCCCGGATCGCCGCGATCCTCCGCAACGCCGGGGACGCGAGAGCCTCGGCCGAGCCCGCCGGTCCGCTCGCGCCGGAGGAGCAGGAGCTCGTCAAGCGGCTCGCCGAGCTGCCGGCGGTCGCGGCGGAAGCGCTGATGAAGCGCGGCCCGCAGGGCATCCCGACGTACGCGATCCGCGTCGCCGACGACTTTCACCGCTTCTACCACGAGCACCGAGTGCTCGAGAGCGAGCAGGAGGCGTTCAGGCTCGGCCTCTGCCGCGCGACGCAAGCGGTGATCGCGCGCTGCCTCGATCTCGTCGGCGTCGAGGCACCTGAGAGGATGTGAGCTGATGAGCGCCCGGACCGCACCCGACCGCAACATCGCGATGGAGCTCGTCCGCGTCACCGAGGCGGGAGCGATGGCGGCCGCGCGCTGGATCGGTCGCGGCGAGAAAGAGAGCGCCGACCAGGCGGCGGTCGACGCCATGCGCTTCGTGCTCGACAGCGTCTCGATGCGCGGCGTCGTCGTGATCGGCGAGGGAGAGAAGGACGAGGCGCCGATGCTCTACAACGGCGAAGAGGTCGGGAACGGCGAGGGCCCGGAGGTCGACGTCGCCGTCGATCCGCTCGAGGGCACGCGCCTGACCGCTCTGGGCCAGACGGGCGCGATCGCCGTGATCGCCGTCGCCGAGCGCGGGACGATGCTCTTCCCCGGCGCCGCCGTCTACATGGAGAAGATCGCCGTCGGGCCGGCCGCGATCGATGCGATCGACATCACGAAGAGCCC
Organism: Gaiellaceae bacterium; assembly: GCA_045805965.1. Taxonomy (GTDB): domain Bacteria; phylum Actinomycetota; class Thermoleophilia; order Gaiellales; family Gaiellaceae; genus Palsa-739. The sequence continues at coordinate 336,529 of JBJMKF010000014.1, read as the reverse complement.
GTCCGAGAACGTGCAGGCGGTTGCCGGCGCACTCGGGAAGTCTCCTCGCGAGGTCGACGTCATCGTCCTCGAGCGCGACCGGCACGACGAGCTGATCGCGGAGCTGCGCGGGGCGGGCGCGCGGGTGCGCCTCATCCGTGACGGAGACGTGGCCCCGGCGATCGCCGCCGGCCAGCGGGGGACGAACGTCGACATGCTGTACGGCATCGGCGGCACACCGGAGGGCGTGATCTCCGCCGCCGCGCTGAAGTGTGTCGGTGGCGGCATTCAGGGACGCCTCTGGCCGCGCGATGACGCCGAGCGCCGGCAGCTCCTCGACGCGGGTCTCGATCCCGAGCGCGTCCTCCACACAGACGATCTCGTCTCCGGCGACGACGTCTTCGTCGCGGCCACCGGCGTGACGAACGGCCCGTTGCTGCGTGGCGTGGCGTACTCGCCCGGCGGCGCCGAAACGGACTCGATCGTTATGCGCTCGCGATCGGGTACGGTCCGGCGGGTCGTGGCGCAGCAGTCGCTGGCCAAGTTGTCCGCCATGACGGGCTTCGAGTACACGTAACACGCAGAGACTTCGCCCGGTGCGTTTCCCTGGCCGGCGAGTAGCCGTCAGCCGGCCGCGAGCCAGGCATCGCAGATCGCCGTCACGTGGCGGATGTCGGTTCCGCAGCAGCCGCCCAGGACCTCGAGCTCGGGCAGGTCGCGGCGGAGCGCCACGTATCGCTCGGCGAGGTCGGAAGGATCGCCGGAGTCGAGCTCTTTCGCCTCGTCGAGCTCGGTGTGGCTGAGCTTCGAGGCGTTCGCCCGCAGCCCGTGGATGCGCGTCCGTGAGTGGCCCTCGGGCAGCGCGTCGGCGAAGTGCGTCGGGTGGGCGCAGTTGATGACGAAGAACTCGGCGGCGCCGTCGGTGGCGTCGTCCACGGCGAGGATCGCGTCCTCGATCGAGTCGCCACTCGGAAGCCGCCCGTCGGTCTCGACGGTGAAGCCGACGACAATCGGGATTCCGACGGACTTGGCCGCGCGGGCGATCCCGATGCCTTCCTCCGGGTAGGTCAGCGTGAGAGCGGTCGCCTGCGCACATCCTGCGTCGGCGAACGTCTGGAGCTGCGCGGCGTGATACCGCTCGGCCTCGTCCGCATCCATGAGAAGCGTCGGGTTGTAGGCGTCGCTGCGGGGGCCTACGGATCCCTCGACGACGACGTTGCCGCGCTCGGCCGGCGCCAGCACCTCGTCGCGCACCGACTCGACGAATTCCACCGCACGTGTGTTGACGCCCGCGAGGTCTTCGCTGTCGTAGCCGAGCAGACATCCCCAGTCGGTGTTCGCGCGCCAGGTCGGCGCGGACAGGACGAGCGGGACATTGCGGTCCCGTGCGAGCTCGAAGAAGGGCCCGTAATAGCGGCGGAGCGCGGCGCGACCGTCCTCGCTGTCGACAAGGGGAAACGCGGCGAAGTGAGGGAGATCGATGCTCTCGTCGAAGACGAGCACCGTCTCCAGCCCCGCGTCGGTGAGCTTCATCAGACGCCGACCGCTTCGCGCTCCATCTCCGGCGCGTACGTGCCGGTGCGCGCCGCCGCGTTCATCTTCGCGCGGTGGTAGTACGCGCGCTGGCCGGCCTCGACGTTCTCCGGCTTACCGCCCCAGGCCTTCAGCGCCGGCGCCTGCAACGCGCGCCCGTAGGAGAAGGACAGCTGCCACGGGTGCGGCCCGTGCGCGTTCATCGCGTTGAGGTGCGCGGTCGCGTCCTCGTCCGACTGGCCGCCGGAAAGGAAGACGATCCCCGGCACCGCGGCAGGCACGTGCTTCGACAGCGTGTGCAGCGTCGCCGCCGCGACCTCCTCGGCCCCCGCCCGGTTTGACGCCTCGTAGCCGGAGAGCACCATGTTCGGCTTCAGCAGCGTGCCCTCGACGTCGACGCGCTGGTCGAAGAGCTCGGTGTAGACGGCGGCAAGGACGCGCGAGGTGACGAAGCCGCTGCGCTCGATGGAGTGCGTCCCGTCCTGCAACACCTCGGGCTCGACGATTGGGACGATCCCGGCCTCCTGGCAGAGCGCGGCGTAGCGGGCGAGCGCATGCGCGTTCGTCCAGATGCAGTACTCGCTCGGGAGCGTGTCGCTGATCGAGTAGGTCGCCCGCCATTTCGCAAACCGGGCGCCGAGCTCGCGGTACTCCTCGAGCCGCTGCCGCAGCCCGTCAAGCCCTTCCGTCACCGTCTCGCCGTCGGCGTGGGCAAGAGGCTTCGCGCCCTGGTCGACCTTGATGCCCGGAATGACGCCCTTCGAGGCGAGCAGCTCCGGGAACGGCGTCCCGTCGTCGGTGCTCTGGCGGATCGTCTCGTCGAAGAGGATGACGCCGCTGATGTACTCGTCGGCGCCCGGCGTGGTGAAGAGCAGATTGCGGTAGGCGCGGCGGTTCTCCTCGGTCGACTCGACGCCGATCGAATCGAAGCGCTTCTTGATCGTCCCGCTGCTCTCGTCTGCGGCGAGGATTCCCTTCCCCTCCGTCACGAGCGCGGCCGCGGTCTCGTGCAGCTCGGTGTGCGACATGAAATCTCCCTGTCTGGCTGTCTCGGGAGTTCCATTATGGCCGGGCTACAATCGCCGCAGCCGGCGGGAGTAGCTCAGTTGGTAGAGCATTGGCTTCCCAAGCCAAGGGTCGCGGGTTCGAGTCCCGTCTCCCGCTTCATTGCAGGTGTCCGCTGCGCTACCGCGAACCGTCCTCGGGCAAGGCTTCATCCGAGGAGGTACACGGTGGACAGCAAGATGCGCTATTTCGGATTTGCGGTCGGGTTCGCCTTTGGTGTCGTATGGATGACCGCTGGGCTCGGCGCGGCGATCGTCTGCGGGCTGCTGGCTGGCCTTGGGTACGGGGCGGTCTTCATGGCAGACCGCGCGCGAGTCAATGCGGGCACGGCTCACGAGCCGGCCGACGCAATCGCCCTGATGCTCGACGAGTTCGAGCTCGACAACGAGGCTCAGATCGCTGACGACGCGACGAGCCCTCTCGCCGCGGACGCGGACTACGGTTGGCCGGTGGTGCAGCCGGAAGTCGCTCGCGCGGAGAGATAGGTAGCCGCTCCAGCCGACCCTGTTAGCAAACTCTTCGTGCCGGTAACAACTAAGGACAACCAGTCCCACGCGCCGAAAGGGCAGGTGCCATGGACTCACATGTAGATTCGGGCTCAATCGCCGTCTGGTCCGCCGACCAGCAGGTGATGCACGGCGGCCGCCGCGCAACGTTCCTCCACATGACCCGGGGAGAGGCGATTATCCGGTACTGGGGAGACAGCCACGCAGTGGCCGTTCCGCCGGAGACCCTGATGCTTCCGCCCCGGCGGTCGCGGCGGCTGGCTCTCGCCGCGCGCGACGAACCGACGACCCGCGAGCTCACCGCTGAACGCTGAGTCGCGGCGGGCGGCGGAGCGTTCGCTCGAGCCGCCCGCGCTGAGGACGAGGACGACGGCGTCTGCCGGGAGGACTCGACGCTTCATCCCCGCTTGAATACGGCACCGCGGCGGCGATCGTCACACGTCTGAAAACCGATCCCGTCCGACCTCCGTAGAAGGTCGAAACGACTCCGCGATAAGGAGGGTTCGCTATGCGTCCTCTACACGCGGTCGTGGTGGGGTCATAGGCCTGGCGGTGGTCACCGCGGGCTGTGGTGGCGCGATTCCGAGCGCCAACGGGGGTCCGGCCGCCCTGAAGATGGATGGGAAATACCTCGTCGACCAACGGGGGCAGAGCGTCTACCTGTTCGAGAAGGACGAGGGGGGAGAGAGCTACTGCACGGGCGCCTGCGCGGCGGTCTGGCCGCCGCTCGAGACCTCGGCGGCACCGAGCGCCGGCACGGGGATCGAGCACGGCGCGCTCGGGACGATCAAGCGCGACGACGGCGACATGCAGGTGACCTTCCACGGCCACCCGCTCTACTACTACGCCGCCGACGCGAGCACACCCGGCAAAACGAAGGGCGAGGACATCGAGCAGTTCGGTTCGGGCTGGTACCTCGTCAACTCGCAAGGCGACCCGCTCGAGCCCGAGTCCGTTTCCGGGTCCAACTCCGGCTCGAATGGCGGCTCGAACGGCGGAGGAGGTGGCTACGGATGACGCAGCTACGCGAAGGTCGCACCGAGACGGTCCGGCCTGTGCCAGACGAAGTCGAACTCCCGCGGCCGAGCCGTTGGCCGACGATCCTTCGTGCGGTCGGCGCGCTCTCCGTGCTCGTCGTCGGAGCCGTCCACCTAGAGCAGTACTTCGCCGAGCACTTCAACGTGGTGCCGATCATCGGCCCGCTTTTCGTGCTCAACTTCGTGGGCGCGACCCTGATCGGGCTCGGGCTGCTCATCCCAGGGAGGCGGATGCGACCGCTGCATCTCCTGCTCTCCCTCGGTGGCATCGGCCTTGCGGCGACGGCATTCGTCTTCCTGTTCGTCAGCGAGCACCAGCCGCTGTTCGGCTTCCAGGACTACGGCTTCCGAACGGAGATCGTCGTCGCGGTCGCAGCCGAGGCGGCAGCGGTCGTCACGCTTGCGGGCTACCTCGTGGCGCGCCTTCGGCGGGATGCCTAGCGGCCGGCGAGCAGCATGCGAGCGATGTCCCCGAACATGAGGGCCATCACGACTACCGCAACCACGTCTCTCAGCATCTTCACCGAGTAGGTGAGCCTCCGCGGGCGCGCGCCAGCCGTTCGACCGGGATCGCCGAGACGATCAGCCGCCGCGGCGACTTCGATCACGGCCAGGCCGCTGCGAGCTTGCTGCGCGTCTCCTGCAGGTGCTCGGGGATGACCTTGATGTCGGCGAGCACCGGCATGAAGTTCGTGTCCCCGTTCCAGCGCGGCACGACGTGGACATGCCCGTGGTCGACGATGCCGGCGCCGGCGACCCGACCGAGGTTCCAGCCGACGTTGAACCCCTCCGGCGAGAAGACGCTTCGCAGCGCCTCGATCGCGTGGTTGGCAAGCCGATGGACGTCGAGCGCCTCCGCTTCGTCGAGGTCGTCGAACGCCGAGCCGTGCCGGTACGGCGCGACCATCAGGTGGCCGGACGCGTACGGGAACTTGTTGAGGAGGGCGAAAGCGCGCTCGCCGCGGTGGATTACGAGCTCCGGCTCGTCCTCGGGCAGCGCGGCGGCGCGGCAGAAGACGCATTCGTCTCCATCGTCTGCGTGCTGGACGTATTCGAGCCGCCATGGCGCCCACAGCTGCTTCATCGCCGGGAGGCTACTAGCGCCCGGCCGAGGGGCCTTGTAGCATCGCTCGCATGCTGAGCAAACTGATGCAGTGGCTGCGCGGCGGCTCCGACTCCTCGGCAGCGAGTGAGCCGGCCGCTCCGGCGACCGCCCCCGAACCTCCGTCGATGCCTTCCGAGCCGGCCGCCGACGCCGGCGCTGGGGAAGCGTCGGAGCCGGCGGGCGACGAGCCGAGCTAGCGCAACTGACGATCCGTCTAGAGCCGTTCGGCGAGCGGCATCTCGTCGCGGTCGAAGCGATGCTCGACGATCCCGACGTGCTGCGCTTCACGCGCATCCCAGAGCCGGTGCCGCCGGGCTTCGCGCGGTCCTGGCTCGAGCGCTACGAGGAGGGGCGCCACGCTGGAAACCGTGAGGCGTTCGCGGTCGTCGACGAGGCAGGCGAGTTCCTCGGCATCGCGATGGCGCCCGGAATCGACCACGAGACCGCGACGGCCGAGCTCGGGTACGTCGTCGCGCCGGCCGTACGCGGACGAGGCGTCGCGAGCGAGGCACTTCGCCAGCTGACCGAGTGGGCGTTCGGGCAGCTCCGGATAATCCGGCTCGAGCTACTGATCAGCGTCGACAACCCGGCATCGATGAAGGTGGCCGAGCGCTGCGGCTACATCCGCGAAGGCGTGCTCCGGTCGTCCTTCGTCAAGCCGGGCCGGCGCGAGGACACCGAGATCTGGTCGCGTCTCGCGACCGATCCCTAGCTCAGAGCCAGCGCTTCCAGCGGAAGAACGCGAGCATGCCGACGATGGTGACCGCCATCAGCCCGAGGCTCCCCCAGAAGGCGCCCCAGGAGTCGAAGCCCGGGAAGTGGACGTTCATCCCGAAGAAGCCGGTGAGAAACGTCAGCGGCAGCATCACGACGCTGAAGACCGTGAGCACGTAGAGGATGTCGTTCTGCTGGTGCGAGATGAGCGACTCGTTCGTGTCCTCGAGCGCCTCGACGACCTCCTTGTAGTTGTCGAGGAGATCCCAGATCCGCTCGCTCGCGTCGACGATGTCGTCGAAGTAGAGCTCGAGGTCCTCGGGCAGGAACCGCTCGATCGAGCGCTCGAGCTGGCGCAGGGTCGGGCGCTGCGGCTTGATGATCTTGCGGTAGGAGATGATCTCCTGCTTGACCTTGTGGATGTCGGTGACGAGCCCCTTCGCACCCTCCGCCGCGCCGATCTCCTCGTCGATCTGCTCGAGCTTGAAGCCGATCTTGTCGAGGATCGGGAAGCAGTAGTCGTAGAGATCGTCGAGCACCTCGTAAAAGAGGCGCCCCGTGCCGCGCGCGAGGAGCTGGCGCCGGACCTCCTCGCTCTCGTATGCGCGCCGGAAGAGGAGCGTGACCGGCCGCAACTCGACCGTCGGCAGCGTGACGAGGTAGTTGGGCCCAAGGAAGACGTCGAGCTCGCCGGCGTTCAGCCGGCCGACGGTCTTGTCGTAGACCGGAAAGTGGAGAACGGCGAAGAGGTAGCCGCCCTCGGGGTCGTCCGCGTAGACGTCGACCTTCGGCCGCTGGCGCCGCGAAAGGACGTCCTCGACGTCGAGCGGGTGCCAGCCGAAGCGGCTCGAGAGCAGCTGCGCTTCCTCGGTCGTGGGGCCGAGGAGATGGATCCAGGAGATGCCCTCGCCCTGGAGCTCAGTGATGCGCGGGCGTGCCTCCACGACCGGCGTCCCGGCAGGCGCCCCGCGGCGCGAACGGATGCGCGGCAGGCTGGGCACTTGTACTGAGGGGGTCGGCGGTCGCGGGCATGGCGCGGGAATCCTAGCCGCTGGCAGCGACGGGCAGGGCTGGAACGGCTTCGCCATGCGGTGTCCGGCGCACCTGTTGCGGCAGCCGCGGCTCGAGCGCGAGCGCTCCTGCCGCGCACGCGAGGTTGACTCCTGCGGCGAGCGGCCAGAGCAAGAGCGGCCGGTGCTGGAGGAAGAAGCCGCCGGCGGCCGGGCCGACGATCCAGCCGATCTGCCACGAGATGCTCGCGGCGGCGAGGTACCGGCCGACGAGCTGCGGCGGCGCGAGGTCGACGCTGAGCGGGGCGTGGATCGCGCCGTGCAGGCACTCGCCGACCGCGAAGATCAGCATCGCCGCGGCGAGGATCCCGAACGCCGTCGTGGTGCGTGCCCATTCGCCGGTGGCCCAGACGGCGATGAGCGAGGCCGCCCACAACGTCCCCATGAGGGCGAAGCCGCGCATGCGCCGTCGTCCCTCGGAGAGCTTCACGACCGGGAGCTGGAAGACCACGACGCCGACCGCGTCGAGCGCGAACACGATTCCGACCTCCTTCTCGCTGATGTGCGTCACGTTCTTCCCGAAGGCGGGCAGCAGCTCGACGACGAGTGAGATCGCCGCTGTCATGAACGCGGCGTTGAGCAGCGTGTAGACAGTGAAGACGCGGTCGCGCAGGACGCTGCGCCAGCTGCCGCCGAGATGTCCCTCGTGCAGCGCGGGCGCGCGAACCCGCGCGAGGACGACCATGTACCCGAGAAACGTCACGCAGTCGATCGCGAAGAGGACGGTGAACGTCCGCGGATGGCCGACCGAGGCGATCAGCCCCGCGACGACGCCACCGAGCGCGACGCCGACGTTCATGGCGAGGCGCTGCAGCGCGTACGCGGGCGCTCGCCGGGCCGAGGGCGTCAGGCCGGCGAGGAGAGCCGATTGCGACGGCCAGAACGCGCCGCTGCCGACTCCCCACAGCGTGTAGATCGCGAACGCCTGCCACGCCGTCCGAATCAGCGGCATCAGCGCGAACGCGACCGTCATCACGACGAGCGCGCCGAGCAACACGCGCTTCGGGCCGACCCGATCGGAGAGCGTCCCGCCGAGGAAGCCGCTCGCGAGTGCCGCCGCCGACTGGACCGCCGCCGCGCTGCCGGCGAGCCCGAACGGGATCCCGCGGACGTTGTGGAGATAGATGAGCAGGAACGGAAGGACGACGCCGTTCCCGAACGCGTTGACGAGCGCCCCGGCCTCGAGGACGTACACGTCGCGCGGCAGGCGAGGGTCGAGGCTCCGGAGGTAGCGGCGCACCGGCGAGGAGGCTAGCTAGGCGGTTCTGCGAAACCTGCGAGGTGAGGCAGCGGGTCGCGCCCAATGTCTGACGAAACGCCCTGACGGAGGCACCTGTCTAAAGAGGATCTCGCCGTCGATGACGCAACCCGCGCCGCTGGTCGTCTTCTACCTCGAAACTCGCTCGGGGTCTAACCCGCGGGCGTTCGGGGTTCCCAGCGCCTGCCCCGACCGGCTACATGCTTCTGCCGACAGCCTCGAGGACGACGGGGGCGATCGCTTCCGGCACCTCGTTCGGCAAGAAGAAGACGTGGCCGGGAATCGTCACGAGGTGGGCGTGCGGGCACGCCTCGAGTGTCCGGCGCTCCTCATCCGTCAGCCCGCCGTCGCCCTTCTCGGCGTGGACGATCCAAATCGGGACGCCGGTCTCGCACAGCCGGTGGGCACGGCCCTCGCCGCGGTGCAGCCAGCCCAGGTACTCGCGGAGCCCGCCTTTCACATCCGCTGGAACGTTCCGGCGAAAGTCCTCGCGCAGCTCTGCCTGGCGCTCGGGTGACACTGGAATGCGCTTGACCATCGAGGCAGCAACCTTGGCCAGCAGTGCGAAAGGCAGCCCACCCAGCACTGCGCTGAGCCGGACAAGCGCACGGAAGAACGCGGGTTCGTCCTTGGTCGACAAGCTGACCCCTAGTAGGACGACGGGACCGGTGAAGGCGCCGGACACGACCATCTCGACGGCGACGACCGCGCCCATGCTGAAGCCGACAATGACGTCCGCGCCGACCTTCGCGGCCAGCTCTGACGTGAGTCGAGCGTAGTGCTCGACGCTGGAGTCGTCCGGCGGCGGTGCGCCGGCTTGGCCGGGCATCGTCGTCGCGACCATGCGGATTCCGGCGAGGGAAGGCTGCGCCATGAGCTCGGCGAACGAACCGGCGCTGCACATGCCGCCCGGAAGCAGCAGAACCGTGTGTGCTGCGTCCGCCGGGCCAGCTTCGCGAAGCTCCCGATCGACGGCCATCGCAAGTTAGTGTCGCCTGCCCCGTGGGCGGATGCAACATCGCGCGAGAATGCGTCTCATGAAGGAGCGCCGCACGATCGTGTTCTCCGACGAACGTCTCGCCGGGCTCGAGCATCCCGCCTTCGAGGCTCGTGGCGAACGTGACGGCCCGCACGTCGCGCTGATCGCCGGCATTCACGGCTGCGAGTACTCGTCGATCGCCGCCGTCATTCGCTTCATGAGCGAGCTCGATACCACCGAGCTCGCCGGCTCGATCACCGCGGTCCCCGTCGTGAGCATGCAGTCATTCGAGCGACGCTCGCCGTTCGTCGTCCCCGAGGACGGGAAGAACCTCAACCGCACCTTTCCCGGGACGTACGACGGGACGTACACCGACGCGCTCGCGCGATCGATCTTCGACGAGCTGATCGCGCCTGCCGACGTCTTGATCGACCTCCACGGCGGCGATCTCGTCGAAGCGCTCGAGCCGTTCGCGATCTACGACGCCTCGCCCGTCGAGGAGCACGCGCGGGCGCTGGCCATCGCCTTCGGGCTGCCGTACGTCGTCCGCGAGGATCCGGCGGACGGGCTCGCGGGCATGACCTGCAGCGCCGCTGCGCACGCCGGGATCCCCGCGGTCATCGCCGAGGCGGGAGGGTGCGGCCTGCTCGATCCCGGCGCGGTCGAGATGCTCGTGGAGGGAACCCGGAACGTGCTTCGCTCGCTCGAGATGCTGCCAGGGCCGGTGCGTCCGCCGCGTGCGGACATGCGGCTCGTCGGCGCATTCGATTGGTTGCGCTGCCGTAACGCTGGCTTCTGGGAGGCCGCGGTCGGCGCCGGCGACAAGGTGGGGGACGGGCAGCTACTCGGTCGCGTAACGACCCTCCACGGAGAGGTGCAAGAGGAGATCCAGGCCCCACGAGACGGCGTCGTCCTCTTCCTCACGACGAGCGCGGCGGTCTCCGACGACGGGCTGTTGCTCGGCCTCGGCGCCGAACTCGAACCGATCGTCTGATGCGCCTGGCAGGAATCGAACCTGCGACCTCGCGCTCCGGAGGCGCGCGCTCTATCCCCTGAGCTACAGGCGCCGGGGAGAAAGGGGAGTGTAGCCTCAGGCTTCGTGGAGGTCTCCGCGCGGATCGTCACGCTCGAGCTGGCCGAGACGTTCGTCATCTCCCGCGACGCGAGCGATACAGCCGACGTCCTCGTGGTGGAGCTGCGTCACTCGGGCGTCTCCGGTTTCGGCGAGGCAGCGCCGATCGAGCACTACGAGGAGTCGGTGGGATCGGCCCAGGCGTACGTCGAGGAGAACGCCGAGCTGATCGGGGGCGACCCTTTCGCGCTCGAGGAAGTGATGGAGCGGCTACCTGCCCGCGAGTTCGCGGCGCGGTCGGCAATCGATGCGGCGCTCCACGACCTGCAGGGCAAGCTGCTCGGCCAGCCGGTCTGGCGCTTGCTCGGGCTGGGGCGCGCCGGCCCGCCGACGAGCTGGACCGTGTGGCTCGGCGATCCCGACGACATGGCACGCCGGGCCGAGAAGGCGCTCGGCCGGTTCCAGCGGCTGAAGCTCAAGCTCGGGGGCCGCGACGGATTCGACGTCGAGCGCGTGCGCGCCGTTCGCCGAGTCGCCGGCGACCTTCCGCTGCAGGTCGACGTCAACGAGGCGTGGAGCCTCGATGAGGCGCTCGAGGCGCTGCCTGCGCTGGCGGAGCTGGGCGTCGCGTACTGCGAGCAGCCGCTGCCGGCTGGCGACGAGGGCGGCGCGCAGCTGAAGGAGCGCTCGCCGCTCCCGATCTACGTCGACGAGGACTGCCACGCGCTCGCCGACGTCGCCGCGTGCGCGGCTCGTGCTCATGGGATCAACGTCAAGCTCGCGAAGTCCGGCGGGATCCGCGAGGCGGTGCGCATGGTGCATGCGGCCCGTGCGCTCGGGCTCGGCTGCATGCTGGGCTGCATGATCGAGTCCGGGCTCAGTATCTCCGCCGGGGCTCAGATCGCGTCGCTCTTCGATCACGTCGACCTCGACGGCAACCTTCTGCTCGGGCACGACCCCTGGCCGGGCGTCCCGTTCGTCGACGGCGTCCAGCTTCCGCCGGAGGAGCCGGGACTCGGTGTCCACGCGGTATCTGCTGCTCGCTGAGGGTTTTTCGGGCAACCCGCTCTACGGGAAGACCATGCGCGGCGTCTTGCGCTATCGGCGCGACGACGTCGTGGCGATTCTCGACTCGACGCGCGCCGGGGAGACCGAGGACGGCGTGCCGGTGGTCGGCACGGTCGAAGAGGCGTCGCCGCTCGGTCCGACGACCGCGCTCGTCGGGGTCGTGACGCAGGGCGGGCATTTCCCGCCGGAGTGGATGAAGCTCCTCCGCGCCTGTGTCGAGAACGGGCTCGACGTCGAGAACGGCTTGCACGTCTTTCTCGCGGACGACCCCGAGCTCCGCGCGCTCGCCGAGGAGCGCGGTGTCGAGCTGCGCGACCTGCGGCGGCCGCCGGCGGATCTCTCCACGGCAACCGGGGAGAACCTCGGTGTCGACGCGACGATCGTGCTCACGGTCGGGTCCGACTGCGCGATCGGGAAGATGACCGTTTCCTGCGAGCTCGATCTGGAAGCGCGGCGTCGAGGGCTGCGCTCGGTCTTCGTCCCGACCGGGCAGACGGGCATGGCGATCGCCGGCTGGGGAATCGCGATCGACGCGGTCGTCGCCGACTTCCTTGCGGGTGCGGCCGAGCGGCTCGTCATCGAGGGACGCGCGCGCGGCGGCGAGCTGCTCTGGGTCGAGGGCCAGGGTGCCCTCCTGCACCCGGTCTACTCGGGCGTCATGCTCGGCCTCTACCACGGGAGCGTCCCGCACCTCCTCGTCCTTTGCCACGAAGTGGGGCGGACCGAGATCGAGGGCGCAGGCGGTGGGCCGCACGCGATTCCTCCGCTGAGCGAACTCGTGGAGCTGCACGAGCGGTTCGCCCTGCCGGCGCGTCCCGCGCGAGTCGTCGCCGTCGCGCTCAATACGCGGGCGCTGGGTGAGGACGAGGCGCGGGCGGCAGTTGCCGCGGCGGAAGAGGAGACCGGCCTCACCGCCGACGATCCGGTCCGTTTCGGCGCGGCGCGGCTCGTCGACGCAGTTCTCGCCGCCGCGCCATAGCTGTGCTCGTCGCCGTCATCGCCGACACTCACATGCCGCGCGGCGGCCGCCGCCTGCCCGAGTCGTGTGTCGAGCGCCTCCGTGCGGCCGACCTGATCCTCCATGCCGGCGACATCGTGGCGGCCGACGTCCTCGCCGAGCTCGAGGCACTGGGGGCTCCCGTCCGCGCCGTGCACGGGAACATGGACGAAGCCGCATTGCATGACCGGCTGCCGGGCTCCCTCGTCGCGGAGGTCGGCGGGCTTCGGATCGGGATGACGCACGACGCGGGCGCTCGCGTCGGGCGCGAAGAGCGACTCATGCGGCGTTTTCCCGGCTGTGCGGCCGTCGTCTACGGCCACACTCACCAGCCACAGCGCGAGCGCGTGGGGGACGTCTGGATCCTCAACCCGGGCTCGCCCACCGAGCGGCGGCGAGGGCCATCGCACACCATGCTCGTGCTCGAGGTGGCGGCGGGCCGGATCGAGCCTGAGCTGATCGAGCTCTCTTGACACGAACGCACGTTCGCTCTATCATGCGAACAGATGTTCGTGAAGCTCGCGATACTGATCTGCGCAGCGGCGCTCGCCGTCGGGCTCGCAGCCCACAGCTCGAACGGGGCGGGACCGAGGCAGATCTACGTCGTAAAGGCGGGCGACACGCTCTGGAGCGTCGCCGAGCACACGTATTCCGGCGATCCACGCCAGGGTGTGTGGGAGATCGAGCAGCGCAACCACCTCGATGGGAACACGATCGTCCCCGGCCAGAAGCTCGTTGTGCCCTAGGCCTCGGCGGGCGGGAGATCGATTCCCGAGACGTAGACCTTCTCGCCGCGGAAGAGGCGCTGCTCGGGATCCCAGGGAAACCAGATCACGACCTTCCATTCGAGCGGCTCGCCCGTGGGCGGGCTGCCGAGCCACGGCCCGTGCTGCCTGGCCGAGACGTTTGCCTCCTCGCACACGCCCTGCGGCCCGATCACGATGTCGGTCAGGTCGAATCGGATGTCCGGGAAGGCGGTGAGGAGTTCGGTGTAGAAGCGGCGTGCGCCCTCATGACCCTCCCAGCGATGCCCGGTCTGAACGAGCTCGTAGACGCAGTCCGGCGTGAGCGTCGAGATCAGGCCTGCGAGATCACGCGCGTCCTCGGCGAGGGAATGCTTCTTGTAGAGCTCCCGGACGTCGCGGTAGAGCTCGGGCGTCACCTCACGGCGATAGACCTCGAGCACGGTCGGGTCGGCCATGCCGCGAGCCTATCGCGCGCGGATTCAGACGGACACGAGCTCGCCGGCCGCCGGGTCGATGCCGAACAGCTCCGGCATGCGCTCCACGAGCGCGACGAACGCGTCGACGACTGCCGGCGCGAACTGTGTGCCGCTGTTCGAGATGACCTCGACGGTCGCTTCGTCAAGCGTCCGGGCGGAGCTGTATGGGCGATCCGTCGTCATCGCGTCGACCGCATCGGCCAGACCGACGATCGAGGCCTCCAGCGGGATCTCGCTACCGGCCAGCCGATGCGGATAGCCGTTCCCGTCCCATCGCTCGTGGTGGTGGAGGATCGCGGGCACCGTCGCGTGCATCCGTTGGAGCCGTCCCACGATCCGCGCGCCGTCCTCCGGATGGCGTTTCACGATCTCGAACTCGAGCTCCGTGAGGCGAGCCGGCTTCGTGAGGATCGCGTCCGGAACGCCGATCTTGCCGATGTCGTGGAAAAGCCCGGCGAAGCGGAGGACGTCGAGGCTTTCCGCGTCGAGCCCAAGCTCCTCGCCGATTGCGACGGCGATCCGGCGCACGCGCTGGGAGTGCCCCGCCGTGTACGGATCCTTCGCGTCGACCGTCGCGTTGAGGCTCTCGACCGCCTCGAGTGCGCTCTTCTCGAGTAGCCGATTCGACTCGCCAAGCTCGACTGTCCGGGCGCGGAGCTTCTCGTTCTGCCCGCTGAGCGTGCGCGAGGCGCCACGCACGAGCAGCGCGAGCGCCGCCCAGAGCGCGACGAAGACGCCGGCGAGCGCGAGCCAGAGCGTCGTTCGGCGCGAGCCGATCAGGCGATCGAGCGCGTGGGGATTCGCGTAGATCTCATAGGCGCCGATCGGACGCTTGCTCCTTTCGCCCACGATCGGCGCGTACACCTCGAACAGGTGCCGATAGCCGAGGTCGTTGCGCTCGAAGGCATCCTCACCCTTCCCGCCGGTGCCGACGAGGGCCGCGACAGGTTGGTTCGTGTCGATCGCCTCTTCGAGCTCGTCGTCGAGGCCGAGATTCTTGTCGATCTCGTCGCGATTGCGATTCGGTACGAGGCGACCGTGGCTCGAGCGGGAAAGCGAATTCGTCCAGGCAAGGACGCCGTCGGCCCGCCAGACCTTGACCGTGACGATGTCCTGCTGTCTGAGTACTCCGTCCGCGAGCTGGGCGTCCTGCTTCCAGGGGATGTCGATGCGGTTGCCGCGCACGAGTGCCGGCTGCACCACGCCGCGGACGTAGCGGGCGAGAGAGGTCTTCTCGGCGTTCAGCGCCTCCGACTTCAGCGAGCGGGAGAGGATCGAGCCGAGAGCAACGCCTGCGCCCGCGCAGATGAGCGCGGAGGCAAGCAGGAAGACGCGCAGAAGCGTGAGCGACCGTTCGAGGTCGCGTCCGCGCCGCAGCCGCCCCGGGGCCTCGTCCATCGGCCCTATATCGGCCGCGCAGTGCCTTGAAATTAGTCCCCGTTCCTAGAATCGCCGGATGGACCTCGACGTCGTCTTCCTCGGCACCGCTGCTTCGATGCCGACCGCGCAGCGCAGCCCTGCGGCGTTGCTCGTGCGCCGTGGCAGCGAGCGTCTCCTTTTCGACTGCGGCGAGGGGACGCAGCGGCAGCTGCAGCGGTCGGCGATCGGCCTCCCGGATCTGCAAGAGATCTTCCTCACGCACTTCCATGCCGACCATTTCCTCGGCCTGCCGGGAATGCTCAAGACCTTCGCGCTACGGGGCCGCGACGAAACACCGCTCACCGTGTACGGCCCGCATGGGCTGCGGGAGCTCTTCAACCGTCTCCGGCCGTTTGTGGGTCGCTTGCCGTATCCGCTGACGGTCGTCGAGCTCGAGCCGGGGGAGAGGCTGGAGCGCGGCGAGTATGGGATCGAGGCGTTCTCCGTCGAGCACGGTCCCGATGCGCTCGGCTACGCGATCGTCGAGCCGGAGCGCCCCGGGCGCTTCGACGTGAGCGCCGCCGACGCGCTCGGCGTCCCCGACGGCCCGCCGCGCGGGCGTTTGCAGGCCGGTGAGGACGTGACGGTCGCCTCCGGCCGCACCGTGACCCCCACAGAGGTGCTCGGCGAGCCGCGGCCCGGGCGGAAGCTCGTCCTCACGGGCGACACGGCGCCGTCGCCCATCGTCATCGAGGCTGCGCACGAGGCAGACCTGCTCGTGCACGAGGCGAGCTTCCTGACCGAGGAGAAGGAGCGCGCGCAGGAGACGTTGCACTCGACGGCAGCCGACGCAGCCGAGGTCGCGCGGCTCGCGCGGGTGCGGCTGCTCGCGCTCACGCACGTGTCTCCGCGCTACTTCGGCCCGGAGCTCGCCGACGAGGCGCGCGGTGTCTTCCCCGACACCGTCGTGCCTCGCGATTTCGACCTGATCGAGGTGCCGTTCCCCGAACGCGGTGCTCCGCGGTTGGTCAAGAGTGGTGCACGGCCTCCGCGGACCGACGAAGTACCTATGATCGAGCCCTCATGAGCGGGATGGTCCAGGTCGCGGTCGCCGGCGACGTCGCCGAGGCGGAGGAGATGCAGGAGATTCTTCGCAACGCCGGCATCGACTCGTCGATCGAGCAGTCGCCGGAGGAGGACGCGGTCACCGTGCTCGTCCCCGAGGCGGAGCTCGAGACGGCGAAGGACGCGATCGAGGCCCTTACCGAGCCCGACGATTTGATTTCGGAGCCTTAAGCCAATGCCAACCATGAGCTTCTTCCGTGGCAGGGCGCGCCTCACCGCAGGCGCGGCCACGCGGTCGCCACTCCCTTCGTAGTCGCGTCTTCGCAGACGAGCTCGTCCGTGACGCCGGCATCGTGCAGGGGTCGCTCGTGCTCGACCTCGGCGCCGGCGGTGGCGTCCTGACCCGCGCTCTCGCGGACGCGGGAGCTCGCGTGCGGGCGGTCGAGCTCGACCCGGCAGCGTTCCAGCAGCTCCGTGCCCGCTTCGGCGACGACCCGCGCGTGGAGGTGCTGGAGGGCGACGCAACCGTCGTGCGCCTGCCGGACGAACCGTTCGCCGTCGTCGCGAACCTGCCGTTCGCAGCGGGAACGGGGATTCTGCGTCGCCTCCTGGGCGAGCCGCACGTGGAGCTGACCCAGCTCGACGTGATCGTGGAGTGGGGGTTGGCAGCGAAGCGCACCGCGGTCTGGCCGTCGACGGTGCTCGGCTGCACGTGGGGAGCGTGGTACGAGCTCAGCCTCGTCCGGCGGGTGCCACGGGCGTGCTTCGCCCCGCCGCCCAGCGTCGACGCAGCGCTCTTCCGTGCGATCCGGCGGCCCGAGCCGCTCGTCCCGCCGGCGGAGGCGGTGGCGTACTCGGCGCTCCTCCATCGCGCCTTCGCGGCCCAGGCGCCACTCGACCGGCAACTCCCACGCCGCCTCGTCCACCGAGCCGCCCACGAGCTCGGCTTCGACCCGCACGCCGGCGCTCGCGATCTCGACGCGCGCCAGTGGGCGCGGCTCTACGCGGCGGTCAGATCTGCCACGCCCCGCCCACGAGCACCGGCAGCTCGTCGCCGCCGCGGGTCACGCCGGTGACGGTGACATCGTCCGAGCCGACCATGAAGTCGACGTGGATCTCGCTCTCGTTGATCTGCGGCAGGTCAGCGGGATCTCCGATCGGGCTCGCGTAAGCGTCGCCGAGCGCGATGTGGCTTGCCGCGTTCTCGTCGAGCAGCGTGTTGAAAAACGTCCGGCCGAGGCGGCCGATGCGGCTCTCGCGGTCGACGAGCGCAACCTCTCCGAGCCGCGCCGCGCCCTCGTCGGTGGCGCAACGCCTGCGCAGTGCTTCCGCATTGGCGTCGGCGTCGATCTCGACCGCGCGCCCGCCTTCGAAGCGAACCCGTAGTCCTCGGACGATGGCGCCGCCGACGTCGAGCGGCTTGGTCGAAGCGACGACGCCCTCCGTCCGCTCGGGATCGGGCGTCGTGTAGAGCTCCTCTGTCGGAAGGTTCGGCACGTGCTTGATGCCGCTGCGGGTCGTCGAGAACCCGCCGTCCTTCGCAAAGCGCGAGCTGGGGAGGAGGCCGACGGTCAGGTCGGTGCCCGGACCCATGAAGTGAAGAGCGTCGAGGTCGAGCTTGTCGAGGCGGGACGCGACCTGCCAGATCTCGTCGATGCGCCGTTCCCAGGCGGCCACGGGATCGGGCTCGTCGAGCCGGCAGACGTGGGAGACGTCACGCCAGAGCGCCTCGACTGCGGCTGCGGGCTCGAGCTCGGGGAAGACGAGCCGGGCCCACCCCTCCGTCACGAACGGCGAGACGGTCCAGGCGACGGACCGGTCGTCGACGACCTTGTACAGCTCCGGCACCGTGGGCAGCCGGTCGCGGCCGGCGCGCTCGGGGTCGAGCCCCTCCAGCATGCCGGGTGGGATGAACGGCGAGAGGACCACGCGGGCAGCGTCGAGGTCGCCGAGATCGAGCATGCGCCGGCCCAGCCAGGGCGGGACCCACTCGAGCGAGTCGTCGGGTGCGGACTCGATCCGGATCCGCTTCACGTAGGCGTCGTAGTAGACGACGTCCACGTAGCGGGCACCTCGTTCGTATGCGCCGCGGGCGATCCGGCGGACGAGCGGCGCCGCTTCGAGCGGCCCTTCCACCGCCAGGACCTGATCGGGCTGGACGTTGGCGCCGAAGCCGACGATCAGCTCGGCGTAGCGGTCGAGAAGATCCTCGTCCACGGTCGGGACCGTATAGCGTCGCCACGGGTGGAGGGAAGCGACCTCGAGCTGCGCCGCCGCACCTACGCGTTCTTCGTGGAGCATGGTCGCGCTCCCGCGGCCGAGGAGCTCGGCGACCCGTTCGAGGTCCTCGAGGGCTGGCGCCGACTTCATGCCGAGCACGCCCTCGTCCTCAATGCCGCCACCGACGAGCTGCGGATGCTCAATCCGTTCTCCGTCGTGCCTACGGCCTACCGCGTGCACGCCGGCGGCCGCTGGTGGTACGGCAACTGCGCCTGGGACGCATTCGGCATCTGTGCCGCGCTGCACGCCGACGGCCGGATCGAGACGTCCTGCCCCGACTGTGGCGAGCCGCTCGCTACCGAGCTTCGGGACGGTAGCCCGGCTGACGAGTCGCTGCTCTTCCACTGCCTCGTTCCCGCCACTCACTGGTGGGACGACATCGTCTTCACCTGAAGCGGGATGAACCTCTTCCGGTCGGAAGAGCACGTCGCCCGCTGGCTCGGCGGAAGGGAGCCCGGTGCGACCATCTCGGTGAACAAGCTCGCGGAGCTCGCGCTGGCGTGGTGGGATGACCGCCTCTCGCCCGGCTGGGTTCCGCACACGCGCGACCAGAACACCGCCGTCCTTGCGAGCCTCGGGCTCACCGACGGCTTCTGGACTCTTCCTGGCGCTTGACTTGGCCCGAAGCGGGGAAGAGAGTCGGCTGGAAGGGTCCCCATGCGAGGAGGTGCGATGCACACCGTCATCCGTAGGTACCAGGGCGTTCAGGACACCGCGGAGGTGGCGCGGCGAGCCGTCGAGGAATTCGCGCCGACGCTCCGCGACGCGCCGGGGTTCCAGTCGTACTGGGTCGTCGACGCGGGCGGCGGCATCCTCGCGACGATCAGCGTCTTCGACTCGGAGGAGGCAGCCGAGGAGTCGACGGCAGCCGCCGCGACCTGGGTGCAGGAGAACCTGTCCAACCTCGTCCCCAACCCGCCGCAGGTGACCAAGGGAGACGCAACCGGCGTGACGGCAGGAGTGCCCGCCTAGCGCAGGCTCAGAACTCCGACCAGTCCGCGATCGTCGGTGACGTCCCGAGATAGAGCTCGAGCTCGGCGGGCAGGTACTCCGGAAACGCGGCGTAAGCCGTCAGCCGGACGTGCCCCTCGAGCAGCACGAGCCTCGAGTGCGCCGGATCCGTGACGACGATCAGCTCCGGATTCGTGTCGACGGCGGCCGCAATCGCGCGGTCGCCGTCGTCGCGGCCCTGCACCTCGACGGCGACCGTGGCGAGCCGTGTCCCCTTCGAGACGCGTAGCCACCAGTCCCAGTCGATGTAGAGGATCCCGAGCACCTCGTCGGCCGGTAGCGCCGCGCGTTCCCAGTCGACGTCGTACGGAAAGCCGTGGAAGAGGCCGGTGCGCTCGCGCCAGGCTCGCTTCCGCTCCTCGACCTCTGCGTCCTTCCAGCGCGAGCTTGGCGAGAGCTCCGCGCGCCAGAAGCAGTCGAGCACCTCGGCTTCGGTCACTTTCCGGATCATCCGCACGACCCGCTATTGTCCACGCGGCACGAACCCCTTTAACCCGGTCCAGCGAGGCCGGAAAGGAGTCGGATGAACACGCACGCCCCTACGCAGGGGAAAATTCTCCTCGACGCCGACGGGCTGGGGAGGACCCTTTCGAGAATCGCCCACGAGATCATCGAGGGCAACCCCGAGCTCGACGACGTCGCCCTCGTCGGGATCCAGACTCGCGGTGTTCCCCTGGCGCGGCGGCTGGCGCGCCTGATCGAGGAGCGCGCCGGAGTCGCGCCCGACGTCGGCACCGTCGACATCACGTTCCATCGCGACGACGTCTCCGTTCGCCACGGCGAGGCGCCGCTCGCCGCGCAGCCCGTCGTGCGCGCCACGCAGCTCGACTTCCCGCTCGACGGAAGGACGGTCGTCCTCGTCGACGACGTCCTCTACACGGGCCGCACGATCCGCGCGGCGATCGAGACGCTCTTCGACTACGGCCGCCCCGCCCGCGTCCAGCTCGCCGTGGTCGTCGACCGCGGCCATCGCGAGCTGCCGATCCGGCCTGACTACGTCGGCAAGAACCTGCCCACCGCGCGCGCTGAGCGGATCCAGGTGCAGCTCGTCGAGGTGGACGAAGTCGACGCCGTCCTGCTCGTCTCGAGATTGGCTGGAAGCGCCGGCGGCAAAGCCGACGGCGCCCGGCCTGAAGATCCCGCCGTCTTCGACGGCGGTGGGGAGGAGAGCCGATGATCCGTCTCGTCACTGACGACCTCAGGCCGCCCGAATGGGCTGGAAGCGTCGGCGGCGGAACCGCCGACGCTCAGCGGGGACGCCGGGCGGCGGAGCCGCCCGGCCGGCCGCCGAAGAGGCATCTGCTGTCGGTTGCAGACCTGACCCGCGCCGACGTCGAGCGCTTGCTCGGTACGGCGCGCACGTTCGCGGGCTCGCTCGAGCGGCACGTGAAGAAGCTGCCCACGCTCAAGGGGCATCTCATCGTCAACCTCTTCTACGAGTCGTCGACCCGCACGTCGTCCTCCTTCGAGCTCGCGGCGAAACGGCTCTCGGCGGACACGCTCACCGTCAAGTCGACCGGCTCCTCCGTGGAGAAGGGCGAGTCGCTGAAGGACACGGCGCTCACGCTCGGCGCGTACGACCCCGACGTGATCGTGATCCGGCACCCGCACATCGGGGCGCCGCAGCTCGTCGCACGCGCGACCGACGCGCACGTCGTCAACGCCGGGGACGGGAAGCACCAGCACCCGACCCAGGCGCTCCTCGACCTCTACACGTTGCGAGAGGAGCTCGGCCGCCTCGACGGCCTGCACGTCGCGATCGTCGGCGACGTCCTTCACTCACGTGTCGCTCGGTCGCTGCTGCAGGCGTTCGCGCTCGTCGGGATCCGGGCCACGCTCGTCGGGCCGCCTGCGTTGCTGCCGCGCGAGCTTCCGGCCGAGACGTCGACGGACATCGGGGCTATCCGCGACGCCGACGTCGTCTACGTCCTCCGGATGCAGAACGAGCGGATGGAGGCCGGCGCCAACTTCGTGCCGAGCCTCCGCGAGTACACGGCACGCTGGGGAATCACGCCCGAGCGGCTGCAGCCGGGGCAGAAGGTCATGCATCCGGGGCCGATGAACCGCGGCGTCGAGATCGACCCGCGGGTCGCCGACTCGCCGGAGTCACTGATCACGACGCAGGTCCGCTCCGGGCTCGTCGTGCGGATGGCCGTCCTCTACGACGTGCTCACCGGCGGGCCGGTCGGGGTCCAGGCGCTCGCGGCCGCGGAGGTGGCGTGATGCTGTGGCAGAAGGATCTGCCCGGCGCGAACCTCGTGGTTCGCGGCGCGCGCGTGCTCGACCCGGTCGAGGGGATCGATGCGCGGCTCGAGGTGCGGATCGACGACGGGACGATCGCCGAGGTCGCCGAGAAGGTGGACACGAACGAGCATCGCGTCGTCGAGGCCGACGGGCTCGTCCTCGCGCCCGCCTTCGTCGACCCGCATGTCCACCTGCGCATGCCCGGCCGCGAAGACGAGGAGACCGTCGCGAGCGGCACCGCGGCCGCGGCGGTCGGCGGCTATTGCGCGATCCTCGCCATGCCGAACACCGATCCGGTCGTCGATTCGGCTGCGACGCTCGGCGCTCTCGTCGAGTCGGCGCGGCGCGATGCGGCGGTGCCGACCGGCTTCCTCGCTGCGATCACGCGGGGGCAGCGCGGGGAGGAGCTGACCGAGATGGGCGAGCTCGCCGAGACCGGAGCGGTCGCCTTCTCCGACGACGGCGTGCCGGTTACCTCTGCCGGGCTCATGCGCCGCGCGCTCCAGTACGCCTCGACCACGGACCGGCCGCTCGCTCTCCACTGCGAGGAGCCGACACTCTCGCACGGCGGCCACGTCCACGAGGGACGCGTCGCGGCCGAGCTCGGCTTCGCGGGCTACCCCTCCGTCGCGGAATCCGTCGCGGTCGAGCGCGACCTCGCGCTCGCCGGCTACGAACGTGGCCGCGTCCACGTCCTTCACCTCTCGGCGGCGGAGTCGGCCGACGCGCTGCGCCGCGCGCGGGAGACGGGAGTCGCCGCGAGCGGCGAGGCGACGCCGCACCACCTCGTTCTCACCGACGACGCGGTGCGCTCGCTCGACCCGAACGTGAAGATGAACCCGCCGCTGCGCGCGGAGCAGGATCGGCTCGCGCTGCTCGAGGCGCTACGCGACGGGACGATCGAGGCGGTCGCGACGGACCACGCTCCGCATGCCGTGCACGAGAAGGACGTGCCGTTCGAGGCGGCGCCGTTCGGGGTCACCGGCCTCGAGACCGCGTTCGCCGCCCTCTACACGCACCTGGTCAAGCCGGGACTGTTGCCCCTCGAGACGCTGCTCGAGCGGATGTCGGCAGGGCCGGCCCGCATCTTCGGGCTCGACCGGCCGCGGGTCGCGACGGGCGCGCGCGCGAACCTCGTCCTCCTCGATCTCGGGGCCGAATGGACGGTTGGCGAGCAGCCGTTCCGGTCGCGCTCCGCAAACTCCTGGCTGCTCGGCTCGACGGTGACCGGCGCGGTGCGCATGACGCTCGCCGGTGGGGCGCCAGTCTTTGCAGCAAGCAAGGAGTTCGAATGAGCTACCTCGCGCTTGCAGACGGGACGGTCTGGCCCGGAGAGTCGGTCGGCGCCGAGGGTGACGCGCTCGGCGAGGCCGTCTTCACGACCGGCATGTCCGGTTACCAGGAGGCGGTCACCGACCCGAGCTTCGAGGACCAGCTCATCTGCTTCACGGCGCCGATGGTTGGCAACTACGGCGTCGCCGACGAACGAAGCGAGTCGGCCCGGACGCACGCGCGCGCCGTGCTCATGCGGGAGGCGCGCGGGCCTGCGTGGACGGAATGGCTGCGCGAGCATGGCGTCGTCGCCCTCACGGGAATCGACACCCGGAGTCTTGTCCTCCACCTCCGCGACGCCGGCTCCGCGCCGGGCATCGCGGTCGCGTCCGATCTCGACGTCGAGGAGGCGGTCGAGCTCGCGGCGAAGCAGCCAACGATGCTCGGGCGCGCGCTCGTCGAGAACGTGTCGACGCACGAGCCGTACGTCTACACGGCCGAGGGCCGCGTCCGGATCTGTGTCGTCGACTACGGGGTGAAGAACTCGGTCCTGCGCCGCCTCGCGAAGGCAGGCGCGGCCGTCACCGTCCATCCGCACGACACCGACGCGGACGAGCTGGCGCGCCACGACGGCGTCCTCCTCTCGCCGGGCCCCGGCGACCCCGAGCCGCTCGAGGCGCAGACGCAGACCGTGCGCGAGCTGCTCGGCCGGACGTACGTGCTCGGAATCTGCCTCGGCCACCAGCTGATCGCCCGCGCGACCGGCCACGAGACGTACAAGCTCCCGTTCGGTCACCGCGGCGCGAACCACCCTGTGCACGAGCAGCTCACCGGCCGAGTGCTCGTGACGAGCCAGAACCACGGCTTCGCGGTGAAGCCGAGCGAGGCGGCCGAGGTCTCGCACGTCTCGCTGTACGACGGGACGGTGGAGGGTCTCGATCTCCCGGAGCTGCGCGCGCGCTCGCTCCAGTTCCATCCCGAAGCCGGCCCGGGCCCGCATGACGCCTGGCCGTTGCTCGAGGCGTGGGTGAAGGAGGTGGCCGATGCCGCGGCGTAACGACCTCGAATCGATCTGCATCGTCGGCTCCGGGCCGATCGTGATCGGCCAGGCCGCCGAGTTCGACTACGCGGGCTGCCAGGCGCTGAAGGTGCTCCGCGAGGACGGGTTCCGCACGATCGTCGTCAACTCGAATCCGGCGACGATCATGACCGACCCCGGCTTCGCCGACCGCACGTACATCGAGCCGCTCGACGTCGACGCGGTGGCGGACGTGTTGCGGATCGAGCGTCCGGACGCGCTCCTGCCGACCATGGGCGGCCAGACCGCGCTCAACCTCGCACGTGAGCTCGCGGGGGCCGGTGTCCTCGACGAGCTCGGGGTCGAGCTGATCGGCGCGCGCCTCGACGCGATCGAGCGCGCCGAGGACCGGCTCAAGTTCAAGGAGGCGGTCGAGTCGTGCGGACTCAAGGTGCCGGCCTCGGCCATCGTCACCTCGCTCGACGAGCTCGAAGGGCTCGAGGTACCGGCCGTCGTTCGCCCCGCCTTCACGCTCGGCGGGCACGGGGGCGGCTTCGCCTACACGGAGGACGAGCTGTACCGGCAGGTCGAGCGAGGCCTCTCCGAATCCCCGATCGGGCAGGTGCTCGTCGAGGAGTCGGTGCGCGGCTGGGACGAGTTCGAGCTCGAAGTCGTCCGCGACCGGATCGACAACGTCGTGATCGTCTGTTCGATCGAGAACCTCGACCCGATGGGCGTCCACACGGGCGACTCCGTCACGGTCGCGCCGCAGATGACACTCCCTGACGAGGCGTACCAGGAGCTGCGCGACGCGGCCGCGGCGGTGATCCGCGCCGTCGGCGTCGACACCGGCGGCTCGAACATCCAGTTCGCGCGCAGCCGCGAGACCGGCGACGTGCGCGTGATCGAGATGAACCCGCGCGTCTCGCGCTCGTCCGCGCTCGCCTCGAAGGCCACCGGTTATCCGATCGCGAAGGTCGCGGCGCGGCTCGCGGTCGGCTACACGCTCGACGAGATCCCGAACGACCTGACCGGGACGACGCCCGCGAGCTTCGAGCCGACGCTCGACTACGTCGTCGTCAAGTTCCCGCGCTTCGCCTTCGAGAAGTTCCCGGGCGCCGACCGGACGCTCGGCACGCAGATGAAGTCGGTGGGCGAGACGATGGGCATCGGCCGCACCTTCGCCGAGGCGTTCCTCAAGTCGTACCGCTCGCGCGAGCTCGACGCGGGCGCGGCGACGCCGTGGCAGGCGCTCGCCGAGGTTCCGGAAGACGTGCATCCGTTCTTCCAGCTGGAGCTCGCTGAGATTCGCGGCGCGCTCGACGGTCTCAGCGACGTCGACGCGCTCGTCGCGGGCGACTGGCTGCGCCTGAAGCGGCTCGGACTCTCCGACGCCGACATCGCCGTCGCGGCGGGCTCAACGGAGACGGCCGTGCGGCAGCGGCGGCGCGACTGCGGCGTCCGGCCCGCGTACCGGCGGGTCGACTCCTGCGCCGGCGAGGTCGAAGCGGCCTCCAACTACTACTACTCGACCTGGGGCGAGGCAGACGAGGCCCCGCCAAGTGGGTCAACGCCGCGCGTCGTCATCCTCGGCTCGGGCCCGAACCGGATCGGCCAGGGGATCGAGTTCGACTACTGCTGCGTCCATGCGGTCACGACGTACCGCGAGCTCGGCTACGAGGCGGTGATGGTCAACTGCAACCCCGAGACCGTCTCGACCGACTACGACACCTCCGATCGCCTCTACTTCGAGCCGCTCGATACCGAGTCGGTGCTCGCGATCTGCGAGCGTGAGAGGCCCGACGGCGTCGTGATCCAGTTCGGCGGCCAGACGCCGCTCAAGCTCGCGCGCGTGATCGAAGACGCGGGCTACCGCATCCTCGGCACGCCGTTCGACGCCGTCGACCTCGCCGAGGATCGCGAACGCTTCGCCGGCCTGCTGCGTGCGCACGGGCTCCGCTCGCCGGAGTGGGGGATCGCCGCCTCCCCCGACGAAGCCGTCGAGATCGCCGAGCGGATCGGGTATCCCGTGCTCGTCCGGCCCTCCTACGTCCTCGGTGGCCGCGCGATGCGCGTCTGCTACACGGCCGACGACGTGCGGGAGATGCCGCGCTTTGCAAGAGTGCTCGTCGACCGCTTCGTCGAGAACGCGATCGAGGTGGACGTCGACGCGCTCTGCGACGGCGTCGACACCTACGTCGCTGCAGTCATGCAGCACGTCGAGGAAGCGGGCGTCCATTCCGGTGACTCGGCGTGCGTCCTCCCGGCGCCGAGCCTGTCGTTTGCGCAAGGGCAGGAAATCGCCCGAATCGTGCGGATCCTCGGGAAGGCGCTCGGCACGGTCGGGCTCCTCAACGTCCAGCTCGCGGTGACCGGCGACGGCGACGTGTACGTGCTCGAAGCGAATCCACGCGCCTCTCGGACGGTGCCGTTCGTCAGCAAGGCGACGGGGGTCGAGCTCGTCAAGGCGGCCTGCCGGCTCGCGCTGGGAGCGACGATCGCGGAGCTCGGGCTGCCGCCCGAGCGGCCGCCTCGCCAGTGGAGCGTGAAGGCGGCGGTGCTTCCCTTCGCACGATTCCCCGGCAGCGATCCGGTGCTCGGGCCCGAGATGCGCTCGACCGGCGAGGTGATGGCGAGCGCCGCCGACCTCTCGACCGCGCTCGACAAGGCGGAGCGAGCCGCGGGACGTCGTCTGCCGCGCTCGGGCTCGGTCTTCATCTCCATCCGAGAGCCCGACCACCAGCAGGCGGTGCCGATCGCCGCGACGCTCGTCGGCCTCGGCTTCGAGCTGTATGCGACCGAGGGCACCGCCGCGACCCTCGCCGCGGCCGGGATCGCCGTCGAGCCGGTGCGGAAGCTCAGCGAGGCGACCGACGGCGAGCCTACGGTGGTCGACCTCATCCGGCGTGGTCGCTGCGACCTCGTGATCAACACGCCGGAGGGTCGCAACGCGCGCTCCGACGGCTACGCGATTCGCGAGGCCGCGCTCGCGCGCCGCGTGCCGTGCATCACGACGCTCTCGGGCGCCGCAGCGGCCGTGCACGCGATCGCGACCGCGCGGGCCGAGCAGACGGTGTCCCTCCAGGAACGGATCGATGCAGAGCTTGGCGTCGCCCACTCGGCCTAAGCGCGTGATCGGCTCGAAGCGAACTCTCAGGGTCACCGGCTCCGAGCGCATCGGGCCGTACACGTTGCTGCGGCTCGAGCGCGGAGACCTCGACCCGGGCGCGCCGGGACAGTTCTTCATGCTCGAGGCCCCGGGGCGGCTGCTGCCCAGGCCGTTCTCACTTTGCTTGGCGCCGCCCGGGGAGCTCGCCTTCCTCGTCGACCCGATCGGGCCGGGGACGCAGGCAATCTGTGAGCTGCAGGCCGGCGACAGGATCTCGGTGCTCGGGCCGCTCGGTCACGGCTACCGACTCGACGTCGCGCGGCCGCTCCTCGTCGGCGGCGGGATCGGAATCGCGCCGTTGCCCTACCTCGCGGAGCAGCTGGGCGGCGCGCCGCCGGTCGTGCTCGGCTTCCGGAGCGAGGAGTACGCCGAGGCGGCTGCGCTCCTGCCGGGCGCCGAGGTCGTGCTCGATCCCGTCCTCGTGACCGAGGTGCTGCCCGGGGGCTACGACGTCCTCGCGTGCGGTCCCGAGCCGATGCTGCACGCGGTGGCCGAACTCTGCCCCGGCGCGCAGCTCGCCTGGGAGGCCCCGATGGCATGCGGGTACGGCGCCTGCTACGGCTGCGTCGTCGAGGTCGACAACGCGCTGAAGCGGCTCTGCCTCGAAGGGCCCGTGCTCGACGCCGCCCGCATAAACGGACACGACCGGTGCCAGGCACCGGTCGTGTCCAGTGGGGCCGTGTCCGCGTGAGGATCCTCAACGCCAGCGGCTGCCTCGACGCGCTCGCCGCGTCCGAGGTCGCACGCCAGCTCGACGCCTTCGTGACGAAGACCGTCACGCCACTAATGCGCGAGGGAAATGCGCCGCTGCGGATCGCCGAGACCGCGCACGGAATGCTGAACGCGATCGGCCTCGCCAATCCCGGCCGCGACCGTTTCCTCGCCGACCACCTGCCGCGACTCCGCGAGCTCGGGATCCCGCTCTGGGTCAGCGTCGGAGGCTTCTGCGCCGAGGATTACGCGGAAACGTGCTCGCAGCTGACCGACCTCGAGGCGGTCGAGCTCAACCTCTCCTGTCCGAACGTGGACGAGGCTGCCGACTCGGCTGCGGAGATCGTCCTGAGCTGCCGCCGGGCGACCGAGCTGCCGCTGTACGCGAAGCTCTCCGCCGCACACCCCAACCTCGCGGAGGTCGCTCAGGCGGTCGCCGCCGCCGGCGCCGACGGCCTCTCGCTCATCAACACGCTGCGCGCAGTCGCGCTCGACCGGCACCTCCGCCCGGCGCTCGCGCGCGGGAGCGGCGGACTCTCGGGCCCGGCGCTGAAGCCCGTCGCCCTCCACGCCGTGAGCGTCTGCCATGAGGCGACCGGCCTGCCGATCGTCGGCATGGGCGGCATCGAAACGGGCCGCGACGCGCTCGAGTTTGCAGCTTGTGGTGCCCGCGACGTCGCGCTCGGAACCGCCCTCTTCAAGGACCCCGGCGCGCCCGCGCGCGTCCGCGCCGAGCTCGACGCTGCATGCGAAGACGCTGGCGTTGTCAAACCGGAAGACGCCGTGAGCTTGGCAAAAAGCCCGGAAACCGGGCGAAAAGTCCGAGCTTGAAGGTCGCGCGCGCATTGGTAAGATCGGCCGGCCGTGAGTCCGACCAAGACGCAGGCGCATGCTCCGCTTCGTTCACTCGACCAGCGGATGGACGCCCTCAAGCGAGCGAATGACGTGCGCGTCAGGCGCGCGAAGCTCAAGAAGGACCTGAAAGAGGGCAAGGTCAAGATCGAGCAGATCCTCGATAAGCCGCCCGAGTACGTCTCGACGGCGAAGGTGATCGACATCCTGATGGCCGTGCCGAAGTTCGGTCGCGTGAAGGCCGCGCGGTTCCTCAACACCTGCCGCATCAGCCAGTCGAAGACCGTCGGCGGGCTGTCCGACCGGCAGCGCACCGAGCTGATCGGCCTCTTCAACAGCCGCTAGTGAAGGTGGGGCCGATGCCGACGGTGCTCGTCGTGACGGGCCCATCAGGCGCCGGCAAGGGGACGCTGATCCGCGAGCTCGTCGAGCGCGTGCCGGGGATCGAGGTCACCGTCTCGGCCACCACCCGCGAGCGGCGGCGCGGGGAGGAGAACGGCCGCGAGTACTGGTTCCTCTCCGACGCGGAGTTCCTCGCCGGCGTCGAGCAGGACGACTTCCTCGAGCACGTCGAGTACGTCTCCGGTCATCGCTACGGGACATTGCGCTCGGAGCTGAAGCGGATCTCGGGCAAGGGTCACGTGCCGCTGCTCGAGCTCGAGACCGTTGGCGCGCTCCGCGTCAAGGGCGAGGTTCCCGGCGCGGTGACGATCTTCATCTCGGCTCGGGTCGAGGAGCTGGAACGGCGACTCCGCGAGCGGGCGACGGAGAGCACGGGTGAGATCGGCGAGCGGATCAAGATCGCCCGGAAGCAGCTCGAGCAGGCAGGCGAGTTCGACTACGTGATCGAGAACGACGACCTCGAGCGCGCGGTCGGCGAGCTCACGACGCTGGTGCGCGGCCTCCTCGGCGCGACCGCTACCATGCCGCGGCGATGATCGAACCCCGCGTCGACGAACTGCTGGAGAAAGTGGATTCCCGCTACGCCCTCGTGATCGTGGCGGCCAAGCGCGCCCGGCAGATCAACAACTACCACCACCAGCTCGGTGAGGGCACGTTCGGCGACAACCTGCCGCCCCTCGTCGAGAGCCGGTCCAAGAACTACTTGACCATGGCCTTGGAGGAAACCTCCGAGGGCATGCTCAAGTACGACTACACCGCGTAGCGCTCCGTCTGACGCGCGTTAGGCGTTTCCGCCGGGGGCAGGCATCATTTCGACATGTCCCGCGTTCTCCTCGGCGTCACCGGCGGCATCGCCGCGTACAAGGCGTGCGAGCTGTGCCGGCTCCTGGTCAAGGACGGCCACGACGTCGTGCCTCTGGTCACGCCCGGCGCCCGGCGATTCGTCACGGACGAGACGTTTCGCGCCCTCGCGCGGCGTCCGCCCGGAGACGACGTCTATCTCCACCTGACGCGCGCCGACCTGCTCGTCGTCGCGCCATGCACGGCGAACACGCTCGCGAAGCTCGCCCACGGCCTCGCGGACAACGTCCTCACCGAGGCGGCGCTCGCGCATCGCGGGCCGGTGCTCGTCGCCCCCGCGATGAACCCGCGCATGTGGGCGCATCCCGCGACGCGCGCCAACGCCGAGGCCTTGCGTTCCCGGGGCGTCGTCCTCGTCGGCCCGGACGAGGGGGAGACGGCGGAAGGTGAGCTCGGCGTGGGGCGGATGGCCGAGCCGGAAGAGATCTTCCGCGCGGCTCACGCTCTCCTCTTCCCAAGTAACAGTCTGTTACAAGGAAAGACAGTGCTCGTCTCGGCCGGCGGCACCCGCGAGCCCCTCGACGCCGTCCGCTTCGTCGGCAACCGGTCGTCGGGCCGCATGGGAGTCGCGCTCGCCGCCGAGGCGCGCAGACGCGGCGCCGAGGTGACACTGCTCGCGGCCAACCTCGCCGTTCCAGCGCCGCCCGGCGTCGAGCTCGTCGAGACGCCGACGGCCGCCGATCTCGAGCGAGCGGCGATCGTCCGCGGCGCCGAGGCCGATGTCGTCGTCATGGCGGCCGCCGTCGCCGACTACCGGCCTGCGGAGGCTCTCGTGGCGAAGCGGCCGAAGGACACCGCGACCTGGACGCTCGAGCTCGAGCCGACGACCGACGTGCTCTCGGCGCTCGGCGAACGCCGCCGCGACGGCCAGCTTCTCGTGGGCTTCGCGGCCGAGACGGGAGCCACCGGCCTCGAGCGCGCGCGGGAGAAGCTCTCTCACAAGCGGGCCGATCTCTTCGTCCTCAACGACGTGGGGCGAACCGACATCGGGTTCGACACGTACGAGAACGAGGTGACGCTCCTTACGGCCGGCGGCGAGCGAGCGGTGCCGAAGGCGCCGAAGGACGAGATCGCCGCGGCGATCCTCGACGAGGTGGAGGCGCTGCTCGGCAATGGCTGAGCGGGCGGTCGCACCTGCCGCGAGCGACCAGATCTCGACGATCGTCGAGAACCTCGGCCGAGTCATCCACGCCCCCGACGAGACCCTGCGGCTCGTCGTCCTCTGTCTCGTCGCGGAGGGTCACGCGATCATCGAGGACTTCCCCGGCGTCGGAAAGACGATGCTCGCCAAGGCGCTCGCTCGCTCGCTCGACTGCAACTTCTCCCGTCTCCAGTTCACGCCCGACCTGCTCCCGTCGGACGTCACCGGCGTCAACGTCTTCAACCAGCAGCAGAACGAGTTCGAGTTCCGGCCGGGGCCGGTCTTCGCGAACCTCCTCCTCGTCGACGAGGTCAACCGTGCATCGCCGAAGACGCAGGCGGCGCTCCTCGAGTGCATGGAGGAGCGGCAGGTGTCCGTCGACGGGGTCACATACGCGCTCGAGCCGCCGTTCATGGTCATGGCGACGCAGAACCCGATCGAGTACGAGGGGACGTACCCGCTGCCGGAGGCGCAGCTCGACCGGTTCACCATGCGCCTGTCGCTCGGCTACCCACCGCTCGCGGAGGAGGCGCGGATGCTCGACGAGCAGACCAATGCGCCGCCGCTCGACTCGCTGCAGGCGGTCGCGGGCGGCGCCGACGTGCTCCGCCTCGTCGAGGCCGCGCGAGGCGTCTTCGTCGAGGAGAGCCTCGGCCGCTACGTCGTCGCACTCCTCCGCCAGACGCGCGGAGACACCCGCGTCTACCTCGGGGCCAGCCCGCGCGCCGGAATCGCGCTGCTCCGGGTCGCCAAGGCACGGGCGCTCGCCGAGGGCCGGGAGTTCGTGGTGCCCGACGACGTGAAGGAGGTCGCGGGGCCGGTGCTCGCCCACCGGCTGATCCTCGCGCCCGAGGCTCGCTCGGCCGCGCTAGGGGCCGACGAGCTCATCGCAGACGCGCTCGTGCACACCCCGGTTCCAGTCTGATGACCGCCCGGGGTCGGGTGGTACTCGGACTGGGAATCGTGTGCTGGATCGCGGCCGTCGTCTTCGGCTCGCGCTCGCTCTTCCCCGTGGCGGCAGGACTCGTCCTCGTGGTGCCGCTGGCGCTCGCGTGGGTGCGAATCACGCTTCGGCAGCCGCACCTGAGCAGGCGGTGGCCGCACGAGAACCTGCTCGAACGCTGCGACGTCACGCTGGATCTCGTGCTCGAGCGCGAGCCCGGCGTCCCGCTGGCGGCGGTGGTCGCCCACGAGCGCGTTGGGAAGCTCGCTGAACAGGAGGTCGAGCTGCGCTCGCGCGGGCGAGGTCGCCACGCAGGCTCGTATCGCCTCCACGACGTGCCGCGGGGACGGCACGGCTTCGCCCCGGTTCAGCTGTCGATTACGGACCCGTTCGGGCTGGCCGAGGCTGAACTGTCGCTCGACGAGCGGCAGGCGCTCGTGGTCTATCCGCGCCTGACGGAGCTCGACCGCCTCTTCTTCGACGGTGGCGCGGGCCCCGAGCACGGCCGCAGACTCCTGCTGCGGCGCCCCGTCGGCTTCGAGCTCCACAGCGTCCGCGAGCACCAGCAGGGCGAGTCGCTGCGACGCGTGCACTGGCCGTCGACCGCGCGGCGCGGCGCGCTGATGGTGAAAGAGCTCGAGGATTCGCCGCGCGATGAGGTTGCCGTGCTTCTCGACGGCGACGCTGCGGCTGTCGTCGGCTCGCCGCCGGACTCGTCGTTCGACACCGCCGTCCGCGCGGCCGGCAGCATCCTGCTGGCACAGCTTCGACGCGGCCGCCGCTGTGTGTTGGCCCTGAACACGGCGAATCGGGAGGTGCAGACGGTCTCCTCGGACGGGCCGGAGTGGCAGCGCGTTCTCGAGCTCCTTGCCGCGGCCGAGCCCGATGCGTCACTTCCCGCGGGGGCGTTGCTCGAGTCGGGTGTCAGCCCCGCGACCCGATCGCTCGAGCTCGTCGTCGTCACCTCCCGGATCGAGCCGGCACTCGTCGATCGGCTGCTCGGGCGCGCGCTCACCCGCCGCGCCGCGGCGCTCGTCCACGTCGAGGCGGGGAGCTTCGCCGGACGCCCTCACCGGCCGGAACCTGCGCTGCTCCGCCTGCAGGCGGCCGGCGTGCCGATCGCGGTCGTGCGGCAGGGGGACGACCTCGCGGTCGCCCTCGCAGGAGTGGGAGCCGGGGAGCTCGCGCATGCGTAGCGCGGTCCGGACGGTTGGGGTCATGGCTCCTGCCCTCGTCGTCGTCGCGACGGCGTGGCTGCGCTTCGAGCAGCCGCTCGCGCCGCTCTGGCGCGCGATCGTGCTCGTCGCGCTAGCCCTCGCCGCGGCTGCGCCGCAGCGGCGCTCCTTTCGCCTGCTCGGCAGCCTTGTCGGGACGGCTGTGGCGGCGCGGATCGTCTTCGGTGTCGACCTGCAGCCCTGGCGTGCCGCAGCTGGGTTCTCGACCGTCGGGACGCAGTTCAGCAACGGCTTCTCGGACTTCTACGACACGCACCTTCCCTTCGATCCCAGCGTGCACGTGGCGATGGCCGAGCTCGTCCTTGCCGCGATCTTCGGCTTCACGCTCGTGGCCGCGCTGCTCGCGGCGGAGCGCAAGCCGGTCGCCGCGGCGTGCGCCGTCCTCGTGGGTGCAGGCTGGCCGGCCACGCTCCTCGGGCCGTCTCACGCCGTGGCAATGGGAGTAGCGATCCTCGGCGTCGCGCTTCTCGTGCTCGCCGGCCTTGCCTCGCGGCGCGCCCCGGCGCTCGCGGTGCCGGCCGTGGCGATCGTGGCGGCAGGCGCCCTGGCAGTCGGCTCGGCCACGGCATCGCGGCATCCGCTCGTGCACTGGCAGTCCTGGAAGCTCGCACACTCGGGAACCAGTTCCGTTGGAGTCGACTTCGTCTGGAACGCGCGCTACGACGGCCTCAAATGGCCGTCCCACCCGACCGTCGTCCTCGACGTCCAGTCCGATCACCGCCCGTCCTACCTGCGTGCAGCCGTGCTCGACGACTTCATCGGCGACCGGTGGGAGGTGGGGCTGCCTCGGTCCGCCGATTTCCTCGAGCCCGCAGCGGCGCTGCGCCGGCAGAACCAGACCCGTGAGCTCGTGACGGTGAAGGGGCTCGCCAACAGGGAGCTCGTGGGCGGCAGCATCCCGGTCCGCTACCTCGTCGGTGGCGCAGAGATCAAGCAGAACGTGCGTGGCCTCGTTTCCCTCGACGAGGGACTCCCTCCCGGTTTCCAGTACACGGTGTGGAGCTACAACCCACGGGTGACCGCGGCCGAGCTTCGCCGCTCGCCGGCGGACTATCCCTCGGCGCTGGCCCGTGGTGACTTCTTCGACGTCGGTCGCGACGTGGCGATGCCCGCGTTCGGCGCGCAGGATCGCGCCGGCTCGGTTCAGGGCCTGCTCGCCACCAATCCGGATCTCTATTCGTACCGGCCCCTCGCGCGCGTTGCGGACGAGGTCGCCGGCCGCGCCAGGACGCCGTACGACGCGGTTGCGCGCCTCGAGAAGTGGTTCCTCGTCTCGGGCCGGTTCCGCTACTCGAACCAACCGCCCGTGATCTCGCCGCCACTCGTCAGCTTCGTCACGCAGACACGTGCCGGCTACTGCCAGTACTTCGCGGGAGCGATGGCGCTCATGCTCCGCTACCTCGGCATTCCTGCCCGCGTCGCCGTCGGGTTTGCCGGCGGGACATACAGCGCGCACCGCCACGCCTGGCTCGTTAGCGACCTGGACTCCCACGCCTGGGTCGAGGTCTGGTTCAAGGGATACGGCTGGATTCCGTTCGACCCGACTCCTCCGGTTCCGGGTTCGACGCGAGTTCCGACGCTGCCCGGATCGAGCATCCCAGTCGAGAGCAGCGCACCGCCGACGGCCCCGACCTTCCTCGGCATCGCAGACTTCAGCGGGACGTCCGCGGTCGCCGGCAAGCTCAGCCGTCAGAACGGGCTCGTTCGGCCGCATGCGGGGGTTGGAACCCACGTCCCGGTGGTGCGTAGCCGCGGAAGGGGCGTCGCTGGCCGCGGCCGGTCCGTGCTGCTTCTGCTGCTCG
Organism: Gaiellaceae bacterium; assembly: GCA_045805965.1. Lineage (GTDB taxonomy): Bacteria > Actinomycetota > Thermoleophilia > Gaiellales > Gaiellaceae > Palsa-739. The sequence goes on along the minus strand of JBJMKF010000014.1, from coordinate 301,559 downwards.
CCCTGGGTGCCGCTGCCGGCGCGATCGTCGCGGCGAAGGCAGGTTTCCGTCTGCGAAGGCGCGCAGCGCGTGACCCTCGCCGCGTCGCCGCTGCTTGCCGCGCGGAGCTCGTGTCGTTCCTCGTCGACCAGCGGATCGACGTGCCGCGAAGCGCCACGCTCGGCGAGCTCGGCGAGCTCGTCCAATACGAGTTCGGGGCCGACCCCGGACCGTTCGTCGCGGCGGCGAGCGCCGCACGCTTCGCGCCGGAGGACGCTGCCATGCCGGCCGCCCGCGCGGCGCGTCGCGAGCTCCGGGGACTCCTCGACGACAGCCGCCGCGGGCTCACGCGCTGGGAACGGATCCGCGGCGTCTTCTCGCTCCGCTCTCTCGCCCGGGCCGCGACGCCGGTTGACGCATCCGCTTCACTGGAAAGCGTGAGTGTGGGGTCGTGACTGAGTCCACGTACAGCCTCTTCCAACGCGGCCGTCGACACCTACGGGCGGGCATGGCAGCGCAGGCCACCGTCTCGCTCGAGAAGGCGAAGCGGCGCGAGCCGGACAAGGCGTCGATCCGCGAGGCTCTTGGAATCGCGTACTTCCGGATCCGGCGCTGGAGCGAGGCCGAGGCCGAGTTCCGCAAGCTGCTGGACATCTCGCCGGTCAACGACTACGCGCACTATGCGCTCGGGCGCTGCCTCGAGAAGCAGGGACGCGACGCCGAGGCGAACCGGCACTACAAGCTGGCGAGCTCGCTTCGGCCCGAGTCGGAGCAGTACCGGGCCCGCATCCGCGAGCTGGAGTAGCGTCGCCCCATGAGGGCGGTGGTGCAACGCGTCTCGCGGGCTCGGGTCACGCCCGGCGGCGAGATCGGCCGCGGCTTCTGCGTGCTCCTCGGCGTGGCTCGCGGGGACGGGGAGGAGGAGGCTGTGCGGCTCGCCGGCAAGGTCGCGCGCCTCCGGATCTTCCCCGACGACGACGGCCGTTTCGATCGCTCGATCGCCGACGTCGGCGGCGCGGCGCTCGTCGTCTCCCAGTTCACGCTCATCGCAGACACCGCGAAGGGGAACCGGCCGAGCTTCGCCGACGCCGCACCGCCCGAGCAGGCGAAGCCGCTCTACCTGCGCTTCTGCGACGAGCTGCGCGCTCTTGGGGTGCCGGTCGAGACCGGCGTCTTCGGCGCTCAGATGCAGCTGGAGCTCGTGAACGACGGGCCGGTCACGATCGTGCTCGACGCATGACGCTCGCGGAGCTCGAGGAGCGGCGAGCGTACGACTGCCGGCTCACGCCGGACCGCGCGCTCGCGACGCTCGACGAGGCGGAGAAGTTCCTCCACGACCGTGGCCTTCTCACCCGAACCACCGATTCGGCGCTGCCGAGCCTCTTCGAGGCGTGTCACGAGGAGCCGTATGCACGCGACAGCCCGGGCTTCGGGCAGTGGCCCGCGACGAAGTTCCCGTGGTTCGGCCGGCTCGGCGCGCGTGGCCACCTCACCCTTGCGATCCACCGCGGCAAGAGCGTCCTCATCACCGATGATGTCGCAGACCTCCTCGATCCGATCTGCCGCGCCGAGCTCGCGCGGATGGAGACCGACGACGAGGGGTGGGGGCGGCTACTGCGTCACCTCGCCGACGCCGGTCCGTCGGAGCTGGACGATCTCCAGACCGAGCTGTCGTTGACGCCGAAGGAGCTGAAGAGCCTCCGTACGCCGCTCGAACGCTGCGGCGCGATCGTCGCCCGCTCGATCGTCTACGAGGACCCCCACCGGCACACGAGCCTCCTCTCTCGCTGGGACCAGGTGCACGCCGAGCCGAGCGGAGCCGACTACCCGTGGCAGGCGCTCGGCGACCTGCTCTGTGTCGGGGTGCGGGCAGCAGTCGTCGCACCCGAACAAGAGCTGGCCCGCTGGTTCTCGTGGAGCTGGTACTGGGACGATGGCCTCCCGGACGAGCTCGTCTCGGCCGGACGGCTGGTCCGCCTCGGCGGCCACCTCGCAGCCGCTTAGGCCTGTTAGCTACACTGCCCGCACCACATTTCACCGGTTTGGAGAAATGGGCCTGCGGGCCCATTTTTTATGACGAGGACGGCGATGCCGACGACATTCGAGAGAGAACGCCAACTGCAGGACGAGATCGCACCGCGGGTCGAGCAGGACCTGCCGGGCGTCGACGTGCTCGCGGTCGAGCTGCTCACGCCGTCTCGCTTCTGCGTCTACGTCGACCATCCCGACGGCGTCGACCACGCGCTGTGCAAGCGGGTCACCGACGTCCTGCGCGACTACCTCCGCGAATACGCCATCGAGGTGTCGTCGCCGGGGCTCGACCGCCCGCTTCGCCGTCAGGAGCATTTCGCCGCGGCCCAGGGACATCGCGTCCGGCTCCGCACGACCGGCAAGAAGTTGCGCGGCGAGGTCCTCGCCGCCAATGAGCAGAGTGTGACGGTCGCCGCCTCCGACGGCGCCGAGACCGAGATCCCGTACGCCGAGATCGTGCGGGCCAACCTGATCGATGAGGGAGCGTGAGATGACCGAGGAGATCATCGAGGCCGTTCGCGAGATCGAGCGCGACAAGGGAATCGAGGAGGGCGCGCTCGTCGCGGCCCTCGAGGACGCGCTGCTCGCGGCGTACAAGAAGACGCCCGGCGCATCGCGTCACGCCGCCGTCGAGATGGACGACCACACCGGCGACTTCCGCGTCTTCTCGGTCGAGCTTCCCTCCGACATCGAGGAGCGCCTGCTCGACGAGGCGCGCGAGCGCAAGCTCGAAGAGCTCGAGAAGCTCGAAGAGGAGACCGGCGAGCGCCAGCACACCCTCATCTCCGACGACGACCTCGACATCGACTGGTCCGACGTCCCCGACGAGCACGTCCAGCGTGAAGACGTCACGCCGGACGGCTTCGGCCGCATCGCCGCACAGACGGCAAAGCAGGTCATCCTGCAGCGGATCCGCGAGGAGGAGCGGCGGATGATGTACGACGAGTACATCGACCGCGTGACCGAGGTAGTGACCGGCATCGTCCAGCAGGCCGGCGACCGCAACAACGTCCTCGTCGATCTCGGCAGGGTCGAGGCGCTCTTGCCGCGTTCCGAGCAGGTCGACGGCGAGCGCTACGAGCAGGGCTCACGAATCAAGGCCGTCATCACCGAGGTGCGCTCCGGGACGAAGGGCCCGCAGGTCATCCTCTCCCGCCGCGATCCAGAGCTGATTAAGACGCTGTTCGAGCTCGAGGTGCCGGAGATCGCCGACGGGCTCGTCGACATCCGCGGCGTCGCTCGCGAGCCGGGCTACCGCTCGAAGATCGCCGTCGAGTCGCACGCCCAAGGCGTCGATCCGGTGGGCGCCTGCGTCGGCCCGCGCGGTTCGCGTGTGCGGATGGTCGTCTCCGAGCTGCGCGGCGAGAAGATCGACATCATCCCGTGGAACCCGGAGCCGGCGCGGTTCGTCGCGAAGGCTCTCTCGCCCGCGCGCGTGCGCGAGGTGTACCTCGACGACGAGGGGCGCGAGGCGACCGTCGTCGTGCCCGACGACCAGCTCGCGCTCGCGATCGGCAAGGAGGGCATGAACGCCCGCCTCGCCGCGCGCCTTACCGGCTGGAAGATCGACATCCAGAGCGACACCGAGTTCGCGCAGGCCGAGGCCGACGCGGCCTTCGGCGGCGGCGACGGCGAAGGTGGGGAGGACTACTCCGGCCGTTGCGGCGCGATCCTCTCCAACGGCAAGCGTTGTCCGAACGCCGCGTTGCCCGGCTCGAAGTACTGCGGTGTGGCGGCACACCAGGAGCTTGCGCTCCGCGACTCGGACGACGAGGAGCCGATGGTGACCGAGGAGGAGCCGGAGCTCGAGGCGCTCGCCGACACGATGGAGCCGGACGCGGAGAGCGTCGGCCCGTCGCTGCCGGAGCCCGAGGTGCCCGCCATTGACTCGGAGGCACCGGCAGACGTTGCGGCGACGCACGGCCCGGACGCGGTTGCGGTCGCAGAGGCCGAGGGAGAGGTCGACCTCGACACGGTCGCCCCGCAGCCACAGATGGCGACCGTGGAGGACACGACGGACGGCATTCCGATCGAGGCCAGCGAGCCTCCGGCGGAGGAGGAGTCGTAGGGCACGAGCCCACGCGACGCTGCGCAGGCTGCGGCCGGCACGCGCCGCAGCGCGATCTGCTCCGCTTCGCGGCCCGAGAAGGCGTTCTCGTGGCCGGCCGGAAGGAGCCGGGCCGCGGCGCCTACACGTGCCGTGACCTGGCGTGCTTCGACCGTGCCGCAGAGCGCGGGATGTTCACGCGTGTCCTGCGACAGCAGCTCCGCATAGGGCCGGAACTGCGGGGCCTCTACACTGGTGTCGGCCATGGCTAACGGAGGCAACAGACCGAACCGCCCGCTCCGCCCCCGCGGAGGAGGCGGACCGGGCAACCGGCGTCGTCGCGTCGTCATCGACCAGGGGGGCGCTCGGCCCTCGCGCGAGCAGCGGCAGGCGCGCCAGGACGCGCCGCGCCGCGAGCCCCGCCCGCCGGCGCCGCCGCCGACGGGCCCTGTCTCCGTCGAGTCCGGCATCAGCGTCCAGAACCTCTCTCAGGCGCTCGGCGTCCCGATGGCGAACATCATCAAGATCCTCATGGGTCTTGGCCAGATGCGCACGGCGACGCAGTCGCTATCGGACGAGGAGGTCGACCTGATCGCGAACGAGGTCGGTCGCGAGGTGACGATCAAGCACGCCGCCGACGAGGAGGAGGAGCCGGAAGCGTTCGACGATCCGGACGAGGCGCTCAAGGCGCGGCCGCCGGTCGTCACGATCATGGGTCACGTCGACCACGGGAAGACGACGCTCCTCGACGCCATCCGCAACGCGCGCGTCGTCGCCACCGAGGCCGGCGGCATCACCCAGCACATCGGCGCCTATCAGGTCGACGTCGACGGCCGGAAGATCACCTTCCTCGACACGCCCGGCCACGAGGCTTTCACCGCCATGCGCGCCCGCGGCGCGAAGGTGACCGACATCGCCGTTCTCGTCGTCGCCGCCGACGACGGCGTGATGCCGCAGACGAAGGAGTCGATCGCGCACGCGCGGGCGGCCGCGGTGCCGATCGTCGTCGCGGTGAACAAGATCGACCTCGCCGACGCGAACATCGACCGCGTCAAGGGCGAGCTCGCGCAGGAGGAGCTCCAACCCGAGGACTGGGGCGGCACGACGCAGTTCGCGGAAGTGTCGGCGAAGACGCAGCAGAACCTCGACGACCTGCTCGAGAAGGTGCTCCTCGTCGCCGACCTCGAGCTCGAGGGCCTGAAGGCGAATCCGAACGCCGAAGCCTCAGGACCGATCATCGAGTCACGACTCGACGTCGGCCGCGGGCCGGTCGCGACGATGCTCGTGCAGCGCGGGACGTTGAAGGTCGGCGACGCCATCGTCGCCGGCGACGCCCACGGTCGCGTCAAGGCGCTCTTCGACTACAAGGGCGAGCGCCAGGAGAAGGCGGCGCCGGGCGATCCGATCGAGATCCTCGGCTTCGACAAGCCTCCCGCGGCGGGCGAGCTCGCACGGGTCGTCGCGAACGACCGTGAAGCTCGCGAGCTCGCGAACCGGCGCGGGGAGAGGCTGCGACGCGAGCAGCTCGCGGCCGTGCGCCCGGACACCGGAGTCTCGCTCGAGGGGCTGTACGAGCAGCTGCAAGCGGGTGAGGTTTCCGATCTCAACCTCATCGTCCGCGGCGACGTCGTCGGCTCGGTCGAGGCCGTCGTCTCCGAGCTGTCGAAGTTCGAGCACCCGGAGGTGCGGCTCAACGTGATAGCCGAGGGAGTGGGTGCGATCACCCAGAACGACATCATGCTCGCCTCCGCGTCCGACGCCCTCATCGTCGGCTTCAACATCCGGCCGAACGCCGAGGCGCGCGAGCTCGCATCTCGCGAAGGCGTCGGGATCCGCACGTACGACGTCATCTACAAGCTCACCGAGGACATCGAACAGGCCCTCGTCGGCAAGCTCGCCGCAGTCACGACGGAGGACACGATCGGCGAGGCGGAAGTGCGTGCGCTGTTCCGCGTATCGCGGCTCGGCACGATCGCCGGCTGCATGGTCACGGACGGCGTCGTCCGCCGCAACGCGAGCGTCCGCGTCATCCGCGACGGCGCCGTGATCTACACGACGACGATCTCGCAGTTGAAGCGATTCAAGGACGATGTCCGCGAAGTTGCGGAGGGCTTCGAGTGCGGCATCCTGCTCGAAGGCTTCAACGACGTGAAAGAAGGCGACGTGCTCGAGATCTTCGAGACGCGCGAGGTCGAGAGAACGTCGCTCGACGAAGCTCCGTAGCTCGAGAAGCTGCGCTTCGCTCGCTGGGAAACGGAACTCCGCGTTAGAGCGGAGCTCTCCGCCCGGATAATGCGCGCATGGCGCATGGCTGGGTCGGGATTTTGGTCTGTGAGCTGCACTTTCCCGAGGCGCACTCGCTGAAGGAGAAGCGCCACTACCTGCGCTCCGCGAAGGCGCAGCTTCAGAACCGTGTCGGTGCGTCGGTCGCGGAGGTCGATCACCACGACGTTTGGCAGCGGGCTCGCATCACAGCGGCGTGTGTCGCCCGTGAGCACAGCGAGGTCGAGCGGCTGCTCGACGAGGCGGAGCGCTGGCTGCGCGGGCAGGAGTGGGACGTCGCGCGAGCGGAGCGGCTCCTGATCGATCCCGAGGACTAGGCTCGGCGCTGCATGCAAGCCGTCGAGCTGATCGAGCGGAAGCGGAACGGGGAGGAGCTTTCCGCCCCCGACGTCCGGGAGTTCATCGCCGCGTACGTGCGCGGGGATGTGCCCGAGTACCAGACCGCGGCGTTCCTCATGGCGGTGTGGTTTTGCGGCCTGACGCCTGCCGAGACCTATGCCATGACGGATGCGATGGTTGCGAGCGGCGACACCGTCGACCTCGCAGCCCGGCTCGGGCGCCGTGTCGTGGACAAGCACTCGACGGGCGGCGTCGGCGACAAGATCACGATCGCGGTCGGGCCGGTCGTCGCCGCGTGCGGCGTTCCGTTCGGGAAGATGAGCGGGCGCGGGCTCGGCCACACGGGCGGCACGCTCGACAAGCTCGAGTCCATCCCCGGCTTTCGCGTCGAGCTGACGACCGACGAGCTGGTCGAGCAGACACGTGAGATCGGAATCGCTGTCGCCGGGCAAACCGCCGACCTCGTGCCGGCCGACAAGAAGCTCTATGCGCTGCGCGACGTGACGGCGACGATCGACCAGGTCTCGCTGATCGCGGCGAGCATCATGTCCAAGAAGATCGCCGCCGGCGCGAGTGCGGTCGTCCTCGACGTCAAGGTCGGGGAGGGTGCATTCATGCGGACGGTTGACGATGCGCGGGAGCTCGCGGAGGAGATGCGCGCCCTCGGCGAGCAGGCCGGGATGGACGTCGTCTGCGTGCTGACGGACATGGACCAGCCGCTCGGTCGTGCGGTCGGGAACGCGCTCGAGGTGCGGGAGGCGTGGGAGACGGTGAGTGGCGGCGGGCCGGAGGACACTCGTGAGCTCGTGGTGGACGCGGCTGCACAGCTCCTCGCGCTCTCGGATCTCGGCATCGACGAGGACGAGGGTCGGCGCCGCGCGGAGGCGGCGCTCGGAGACGGCTCGGCCCTCGCGACCTACGACCGCTGGGTGCGGGCGCAGGGCGGCGACCCCGATCCTGCTCGGCTTCCTGCGGCGCCCGTCGTGCGGCAGGTTGTCGCGCCGGCGAGCGGCTACGTCCACGAGCTTGGGGCGAGGGAGGTCGCCATCACGGCCATGGAGCTGGGCGCGGGGCGGGAGGTCGCCGGGCAGCCGATCGACCACGCCGTCGGCGTCGTCTGCCTGCGCAAGCGCGGGGAGCCGGTCGCTGCAGGCGAGCCGCTCGCCGAGATCCATGCGCGGGGCGAGGCGGCAGCAGAGAAGGCAGAGGCGTCGCTGCTGGCGGCGTACGAGATCGGGGACGGCAAGGTGGAGCCGCGGCCGCTCGTCCTCGAGGTGTTGCAGTGAGCAGGGCGTTGCAATGAGCGAGCGCATGCGCAGAGTGAACGAGTCGGTGCGGCGGGTGCTCGCCGAAGCGCTTCCCGAGCTCAAGGACCCCCGGATCGGGCTCATCACTGTGACCGCGGTCGAGACGGCGCCGGATTTGCGGCACGCGACGGTCTACGTCAGCGTGCTCGGGTCGAGCAGGAAACGGCGCGCCAGCCTGGTTGGGCTCGAGGCTGCGCACGGTGTCCTCCAGTCGCGGCTCGCGCGCGAGCTCAGAATGAAACGAACTCCTCAGCTGACCTTCGAGTACGATCCGACGGTCGAGCGCGGCGTGCGCATGACCCGCCTGATCGACGAGCTCGCGCCGGACGACGATGACACAGACGACTGACCTGAAGGCGATCGCGGACGCCCTCCAGCGGCACGACCGCTTCCTCGTCGTCACGCACGAAAACCCCGACGGCGACGCTCTCGGGTCGCTGCTCGCCCTCAGCCTCGCTCTACGGCAGCTCGGCAAGGACGCGGTCATGTACCTCCCTGGCCAGACTCCCCTGCCGCAGGAGTACGCGTTCATGCCGCTCGGCGGCCTGGTTCGCGAGCGGCCCGACGACGCTGCGGAGCGGGTGCTTCTCGCGGTCGACTGTGCCAAGGAGGACCGGATCGGCGACGAGACCGTCCTCTCCGCAGCGCCGCTCGTTCTCGACATCGACCATCACCACGACAACACGCGTTTCGGCGACCTCAACCTGATCGTCGCCGACGCGTCGTCGACCGGGGAGGTCCTGCGCGATGTCTTTGCCGAGCTCGGCGTCGAGCTGACGCCCGAGCTCGCGGAGCCGCTCTACATCGCGCTCGTCACGGACACCGGGCGCTTCCAGTACGCGAACACGACGCCGAAGTCGCTCCGCCTGGCGGCCGAGCTCGTCGAAGCCGGAGCCGACGTCCACGCCGTCTTCCAGGAGGTCTACGAGTCGGTCGAGTTCGCGAAGCTGAAGCTGCTCGCGCGCGCCCTCGGCCGTGCCGAGGTGCTCGAAGGCGGCCGGATCGTCGTCTCGCATCTCCTACGCACCGACTTCACGGAAGTGGGCGCGGCCGAACCGTATTCCGAGGGGATCATCGACTACCTGCGGGCCGTCGAGGGAGCCGAGCTGGCCGCGCTGATCAGGGAGCAGCTGCACGGCAGTCCTCGCGCCCACAAGGGGTCGCTGCGCTCGAGCATCGACGAGCTCGACGTCTCGGTGATCGCCCGCTCGTTCGGCGGCGGCGGACACAGGCAGGCCGCAGGCTTCTCGAGCGACGCTCCGCTCGAGGAGATCGTCGAGCGCATCCGACTGGCCTTCCTCGAGCAACGTGCCACCGCGCGGACTTGAGCCTGCGGGCGTCGCGCTCGTCGACAAGCCGAGCGGCCCTTCCTCCTTCGCGGTCGTTGCGCAGATCCGGCGGGTGACGCGCGCGCGGACCGGCCACGCCGGAACGCTCGATCCGTTCGCGACGGGGCTTCTCCTCCTGCTCTCGGGGAGGGCAACCAAGCTGGCGCCGGCTCTCGTCGGGCTCGACAAGCGCTACCTCACCGAGATCGACCTCACCGGGCGAACCTCGACGGGGGATCCGGAGAGCGATGTCCTCGAGCGCCACGCATCGCCGAGCGAGGACGAGCTGGAGCAGCGGCTCGAGCGCCTCCGTGGCGAGGTCGAGCTGCCGGTTCCGGCGGCATCGGCGGTAAAGATCGGCGGGCAGCGTGCGTACAAGCTCGCCCGGCGGGGCATCGAGGTGGAGATGCCCGTGCGCCGCTCGACGGTGCATGCGCTCGAGGTCGTCGCGTACACGGGCGAGACGGTGACGCTAGACCTGCGCGTCAGCTCCGGAACCTACGTTCGTTCGCTGGCTATCGCCCTCGGCGGGCACTGCGTGTCGCTGCGCCGGACCGAGATCGGGCCATTTGCGGTCGATGACGCGGTCGGTCCGGAGGCATTCACGGCCGAACGACTCCTGACGGAGGCCGAAGTGCTGGAGCGCGTGTGAACGTCGCTCGCGAGCCCGCCGAGCTGGCCGAGGCGCCGCGTGCGATCGCCGTCGGCACCTTCGACGGCGTGCACCGCGGCCATCTCCGCGTGATCGATGCTGCACGGAGCGCCGGCCTGCGGACGGGCGTCGTAACCTTCGACCCGCATCCCCGCGTCGTACTGGGGGGACAGGTCGAGCTCCTCGCCACCCTGCAGCGACGCCTCGAGCTCTTCGACGAGACGGGAGTCGACGACGTGCTCGTGCTCCGTTTCGACGAGCGGCTCGCGGAGCTCCTGCCCGCTGAGTTTGCCGAGCGGATGCTGCGCGGGATCGGCGCCGAGACCGTCGCCGCCGGCGAGACGTTTCGCTTCGGGCGCGGACGTGAGGGCGATCTCGCGCTGCTCGAGCGGCTCGGTTTCGATGTGCGGCGGGTGCCGCTCGTCGAGAATGTCTCCTCGAGCCGCATCCGGCAGCTCGTTCACGCCGGCGAGACCGAGGCGGCCGCGGCGCTGCTCGGGCGACCGCCGGAGGTTGAGGGGATCGTCGTCCGCGGTGACGGACGCGGCCGCGAGCTCGGGTTTCCCACCGCGAACCTAGACGTCCCCGAAGGGCTCCTCGTTCCCCCGGACGGCGTCTATGCGGGCTGGTCTCACGACCGGCGCGCGGCGGTGTCGATCGGGACGAACCCGCATTTCGACGGCGTCGAGCGGCGCGTCGAGGCGCATTTGCTCGACTTCGACGGCGATCTGTACGGCGAGCGGCTGATCGTCGAGCTGTGGAGCACGATCCGTGAGCAGCGCCGGTTCGACTCGCTCGAGGAGCTCGTGGCCGCGATCGACGACGACGTCGAGCGCACCCGGGCAGCCCGTCGGCCCGGCTAGGCGTCCACGCGCGGAAGCGCGACCCAGCCGATCCGTCCGACCCCCGGCCGCGGGAAGTCGCTCCGCCAGGACATGAGCGGCGCGTCGAGGCGAAGCGGGTAGCGCGACTCGAACCTCTCGCCGGTCACCGGGTCCGTCTCGATCTCCGTGATCGAGCCGTTGGCGAGAACCGCCTCGAAGCCGTCGATCGCGTACCTCCCGTCGACCGGCTCGACACCCCCGGCCGTCGGCGCAGGAAGCTCCAACTGCAGGTCATCGACGACGCGGTGGATCAACGCCGAGCCGCGCCACGAGTTCGTCAGCACGGCAAGCACGAGCGGGCGCGCCGGGACGAGCAGCAGCAGCGACTGGTAGCCGGCAACCGAGCCCTCGTGGTCGAGCACGCCGGGCCGTACCCACCAGCCGAGCGCGTACTGCGCGCCGAGGGCGTCCACGACGGGTTCGTGGAGCTCGGGCCACTCCTGATCCGAAACGAGCGGTCGTGCTTGCCGGCGAACACCGTCCGGCCGTCGACGTGCAGCGCCGCAGCGACGACGGAAATGCCCGTCTGCCCCTGCGCCTCGCGCACGGTCTCGGCCAGCCATTCCTGCGGAATCGGGCTTCCCATGCCGCTTTCCGCTACCCTACCCGCGACCCAGGCCCGGCCCGCGCCAACGTTCCTTGGCGCCGCGGGCGGAGCCTCGGGAGGCATCGAGGAAGGAGAGGGCGTGGCCCTGACCAAGGAAGCAAAGCAGGAGATCATCTCGAAGCACGGCCGCAACGAGGCCGACACCGGCTCGCCGCAGGTGCAGATCGCGATGCTGACGCAACGGATCAACGACCTGACCGAGCACCTGCGCGAGCACAAGCACGACCACTACTCGCGGCGCGGGCTGCTCAAGCTCGTCGGGCAGCGCCGCCGCTTCCTGAACTACCTGCAGAGGAACGACCTCGAGGGCTACCGCGCCCTCATCAAGGAGCTCGGCCTGCGCCGCTAGCTCCCAAGAACACGGAGGGTGGAAGTTCGAGCGAATCCACCGGCATTGGATTGGCTCGAGCTCCCGCCCTCCACAAGCAAAGTGGAGGACAATTGATGAGTATCGCGACCGAGCGCCGGGCGCAGGTCTCCGTCCAGATCGGGACACAGGAGATCAGCTTCGAAACCGGCCATCTCGCGAAGCAGGCGGACGGCGCAGTCGTCGTCCGCGGAGGCGACACGATGGTGCTCGCTACGGCCCAGGGGCGCGCCGAGGCGCGCGAAGGGGCCGACTTCTTCCCGCTCACCGTCGACGTCGAGGAGCGGATGTATGCCGCCGGGAAGATCCCGGGCGGCTTCTTCAAGCGTGAGGGGCGCCCGACGGAGCGCGCAATCCTCACGGCACGGATGATCGACCGGCCGATCCGGCCGCTCTGGCCGAAGGGCTTCCGCAACGAGGTGCAGGTGATCTGCACCGTGCTCAGCGCGGACATGGTCACGGCCCACGACATCCTCTGCATCAACGGCGCGTCCGCGGCGCTGATGCTCTCGCCGCTGCCGTTCCTCGGCCCGGTCGGCGCTGTCCGCGTCGGCCTGATCGAGGACCAGCTCGTTGTCAACCCGACGTTGGCCGAGAGCGAGAACGCGGAGATGGACCTGATCGTCGTCGGCACAAAGGAAGCGCTGACGATGGTCGAGGCCGGCGCGAACGAGGTGCCCGAGGAGAAGATCCTTGAGGCGCTCGAGCTCGCGCACGGCGAGATCGTGAAGCTCTGCGAGGCGCAGGAGGATCTGCGCCGCCAGGCCGGCAAGCCGAAGTGGCTGGACCTCGAGCTCACCGCCGAGATCGAGCGCGACCATGGGCACTCCATCTGGGACCGCATCCAACAGGTTGGTCTTCGCGAAGCCGGAACGATCGTCGACGAGCTCCTCGCCGAGCTCGCGCCGCCGATCACGATGGACTCGACCGACGACGACATCCAGCGCCAGGTTCAGGTGAAATCGGCGCTCGTGTCGCTGCTCGAGAAGCAGCGGTCGGTCGCCGTCGAGGGCCCGGTGCGCGAGCAGTTCGGCGACGAGCTGAAGGCACTCACCGACGCCGAGCAGGACTCGAAGGCGCTCAAGTCGGCCAAGCGGCAGCTGCTCTTCGACCGGATCCTGGAGGAGACCGAACTGCCGTTCCCGGCCGGATCGGCGTCAACCGACTCCGAGACCGGCGAGACGCTGCCGGCGACGAAGGACTCGCAGACCAAGTCGTACGTCAAGAAGGCGTGCGAGTCGATCTACAAGGACCTCGTGCGGCAGAAGATCGCCGTCGACAAGCGGCGCCCGGACGGCCGCGGGGCGGAGGAGGTCCGCCCGATCGAGGTCGAGGTCGGCGTCAACCCGCGCACGCACGGCTCCGGCCTGTTCACGCGTGGCCAGACGCAGATCCTCTCCTCGCTCACGCTCGGCACCGCGAAGGAGGGGCAGCGGATCGACGACCTCTCACTCGAGGCGGAGCGCCGCTACATGCACCACTACAACTTCCCGCCCTACTCGGTCGGGGAGACGGGCTTCATGCGCGGCCCGAAGCGGCGTGACATCGGCCACGGTGCGCTCGCACAGCGCGCGCTCGAGGCGGTCATCCCGAGCCCGGACGAGTTCCCGTACACGATCCGCATCGTCTCGGAGACGCTCGAGTCGAATGGCTCGTCGTCAATGGGCTCGGTCTGCGGCTCAACGCTGTCGCTGATGGACGCGGGTGTGCCGATCAAGGCGCCGGTCTCCGGCATCGCGATGGGCCTCGTGAAGGAGGGCGACGACTACGTCATCCTCACCGACATCCAGGGAGCGGAAGACCACCTCGGTGACATGGACTTCAAGGTCGCCGGGTCCCGCACCGGGATCACCGCGCTCCAGATGGACATCAAGATCACGGGCGTCACCCAGCAGATCATGCGTGACGCGCTCGAGCAGGCGAAGCGGGCGCGCGAGTTCATCCTCGAAAAGATGCTGGAAGTGATTCCGGAGTCGCGTTCCGAGCTCTCCGAGAACGCGCCGCGCATCACGACGATCAAGATCGATCAGGAGAAGATCGGCATGGTCATCGGCAAGGGCGGCGAGACGATCCGCGGCCTCGAGTCCGACTACGAGGTGCAGATCGACATCGAGGAGGACGGCACGATCCTCATCTACGCGACCGAGGGCACGAAGGCCAGGGAGGCCGTCGCCGCGATCGAGTCGCTGACGAAGGAGCCGGAGGTGGGGGACACCTTCACCGGCAAGGTCGTGAAGACGACCCAGTTCGGCGCCTTCGTGGAGCTGAAGAAGGGAACGGACGGGCTCCTGCACGTCTCGAACGTCGGCCCTGGACGGGTCGCGCACATCGAGGACGTGATGAGCCGCGGCGACGTCGTCGACGTCATCGTCCAGGAGGTCGACAAGGCTCGTGGCCGGATCGGCCTCAAGCTCGTCGCGAAGCACGAGAACGGCAACCTCGTTCAGCCCGAGGAGCTGATCGAACGGGCGAAGGACGCGCCGCCGCGTCCTCCGGAGGAGGACCGGCCGCGCGGCGATCGCCGCGGCGGTCGGGGTGGCGGCCGCGGACGCGGCCCCCGTCGCGACGACGAGTAGCGCACGGTGCTGAGGCGGGCGGCGAGAGCCGCCCGCCAATTCACCCGTTCGGGACCCAAGTCGGCTCATCCCCCGCTCATCGCCTGCCGATGAGTCGAGCGAGCCCAACACTTGAGTCTTCCGACCATCTCACCGCTGCGGGGCCTCGTCGAGGTGACCCGCCTTCTGCGGGCGCGTGAGGATCTTCCCGCGCTGCTCGACGCCGTCGCCCGAACCATCGGCGAGTCGCTCGGTTACCGGACCGTTGCGGTCAACCTCTACCGGCCCGAGTGGGACGACTTCCACGTGACGACCGTCTACGGGAACGAGGAGGCTCGGACGACGCTGCTCGGCCATGCGCGCCCCGGCGACGACTGGAGTGTCCTGCTCAGCGACCGTTTCGAGCGTCGCGGCGCCTACGTCGTGCCCAGCGGGTCGGTCGACTGGGACTCGCTCGGACCGAGCTACGTGCCGCAAGGAGGGCGGTCGTGCCACCCCGAGGCCTGGGATCCCGAGGACGCTCTGTTCGTTGCGATGCGCGACCAGCAGGGCGCTCTGCTCGGGATCATCTCGGTCGACGAGCCGGTGAGCGGCCGCCGTCCCACCGACGATGAGCTCGATGTCCTCGTCTCGATCGCCGACCACGCGACGCTCGCCGTCGAGGCCGCACGCGAGTCAGCTGAGTCGGCTCGGCACCAGCGTGCTCTCGAAGAGTTGCTCGCGCTGTCGTCGCGAATCACCGCGGAACCGTCGAACACCGAGATCCTCCGCCAGGCGTGCAGCGGTATCCGCGACGCCCTCGACTTCCGCAACGTCTGCGCGGCGCTCGTCGATCCGGAGACCGGCGTCGTCGCGCCGCAGGCGACGGCCGGCTGGCGGCTCGAGGAGTTGCGGCAGCGCGTGCTCGTGACTGTGGCGGAGCTCGAACCTCTGCTCGACGACGCCTTCCTCCACGAGGGCTGCTACCTCTTCACGCACGAAGAGGCGAGGTCGCGGCTCGGCAGCGGGGTCGATGTCTATCCGTCGCAGCTCAACGGGCGTGGACCCTGGGCGTGGAACCGCCACTGGTTGATCGTACCGCTCAAGGACGGAGACGGCGCGCTGCTCGGGGTCCTCTGGGTCGACAATCCCGGCGACCGCCTCCGGCCGTCCCCCGAGCGGCTGCAGGCGCTGCGGATCTTCGCGAACGCAGCCGCGGCCGCGCTCGTCTCGGGCCGGCATCTTGGCGAGCTCCGTTTCCTCGCAGATCACGACCCGCTCACACGCCTCCTCAACCGGAGGGCGTTCATGAACCGCCTCGACGGAGAGGTCTCCCGAGCGCAGCGCTACGGGCGCCCACTCGGCCTCGTGATCGCAGACCTCGACGGTTTCAAGCAGCTCAACGACCGCTATGGACATGCCGTCGGGGACGAGGCGCTCGTTACGTTCGCGAACATCCTCGCCGAGTCGCTGCGGAAGCCGGACGACGCTTTTCGCATCGGCGGTGACGAGTTCGCCGTGCTGCTCGCAGAGGCGACGGAGCACGACGCCCGGTTCGTCGTCGAGCGGGTCAGGGCAATGCTCGACCAAGGGTCGGCCGGCGGCGCTCACTGGCTCGCCGATCTCGGTGCGAGCTTCGGCTATGCCACGTGTCCGGACGATGCGAGCGACCCGAAGACGCTGTTTCGCCTCGCCGACGAGGCGCAGTACGAGGCCAAGCGCAGCGGCTCCCGGCTGGGCTTCGTCGCGCGCGCCTAGTACACACGTCCCCAGGTCGCCTACCATCCGGCCGTGCGTAGGCGTGACGGAGCACGGAAAGGAGCGGAGGTGCCGGCTTAGCCGGCGCCCGAGCGGAACAGTGCAGAAGGTCGTGCTGAGCGAGCTCGACGGTGGGGAGCGCGTGATCTCCGAGCGGGTTGCGAGCGTGCGCTCCGTCGCTCTCGGCTTCTGGATCGACGTCGGCTCCCGTGACGAGCGCGCGGACCGCGCAGGCGTCTCGCACTTCATCGAGCACCTCCTCTTCAAGGGCACGCGCCGCTTCGACGCGCAGGAGATCGCGGAGACGTTCGACGCGATGGGCGCCGAGCTGAACGCGGCGACCTCGCGCGAGAACACGGTCGTCTACGCACGCGTCCC
The DNA here is from genome assembly GCA_045805965.1 of Gaiellaceae bacterium. Taxonomy (GTDB): domain Bacteria; phylum Actinomycetota; class Thermoleophilia; order Gaiellales; family Gaiellaceae; genus Palsa-739. The sequence goes on along the minus strand of JBJMKF010000014.1, from coordinate 285,065 downwards.
CGACCACCACGTCGAGACCGCGCTCGAGGTGATGACGGACATGGTCTTCGCGCCCTCGTTCGCCGAGGTCGACCAGGAGCGTGACGTCGTGCTCGAGGAGATCGCGATGTACGAGGACACGCCGCAGGAGCTCGTCCACGACCTCTTCTCCCAGGCCGTCTTCGGCGACCACCCGCTCGGGCGGCCCGTGATTGGCACGGCCGAGGTCATCTCCTCCGTGAGCCGCCGGGCGCTCTCGGGCTATCACCGCACGGCCTACGCACCGGGGAATGTCGTCGTCGCTGCGGCAGGGAATCTCGAGCACGACCGTCTCGTCGCGCTCCTGCAGCGGAGCGAGCGCCGCGCCGGCGCACCCGCACGCGCAGGCACCCGCGTTCGCCGCCCGCTCGCGCGGCTTCCCGGCCCAGGGCTCCGCTTCCAGCGCAAGGAGACGGAGCAGTACCACCTCTGCCTCGGCGCGACGGGCATCTCGCGCTCCGATCGCCGCCGCTTCGCAGCGTCGCTCCTCGACGCGATTCTCGGCGGGTCTGCGTCGTCACGGCTCTTCCAGGAGATTCGCGAGAAGCGCGGCATGGCCTACGCCGTCTACAGCTTCGGCGCGCAGTACACCGACACCGGCGTCGTCGGCGTCTACGTCGGCACGCGCGAGGAGAACCTCGGCCCGTGCGTCGAGATCTGCGTCGAGCAGATCGCCGAGATCGCCGCGGGCCGTCTGCGCAAGGGCGAGCTCGAGCGGGCGAAGGAGAGCCTCAAAGGGCGCATTGTTCTCTCACTCGAGTCGACCTCGAACCGCATGAGCCGGCTCGGAAAGTCGCTCGTCACCGACACCGAGCTCCTCACGATCGAGCGGGTGATGGCCGAGATCGATGCGGTCGACGGAGACGAGCTTGCGGAGCTCGCCACTGCGCTGCTGCCGCCGGAGCGACTCGCAGCAGCAGGCGTCGGCTCGGACGAGGCGCATTTCCGCTCCGCCGTGAGTCGAGCGAGCTCGAGTCTCGTCGGGCAGGCGGCGGCGTGAAGATCGCGCTCTTCGGAGCCGAAGGCAAGGTCGGGAGCGTGCTGGCGCCGCGGCTCGAAGCGGCCGGGCACGAGATTCGCGGGATCGACCTCGGCGACGAGCCCGACGTCGCGGGCTGCGACGCCGCCGTCGACTTCACAACCCCGGATGCCGCGCCGGAGAATGTTCGCGGCGCGCTCGAGCAGGGCGTCTCCTGCGTCGTCGGCACGACGGGCTGGGAGCCCGGCGAGCTCGGCGCGCTCGCCGCGGAGAAGAGCCTCCGGCTCTTCGTCGCGCCGAACTTCTCCATCGGAGCCGTGCTGATGATGCGCTTCGCCCGGGATGCGGCAGCACATTTCCCGCGGGCCGAGATCGTGGAGCTGCACAACGAGGCGAAGAAGGACGCGCCGTCCGGGACCGCGAAGGCGACGGCCGACCTGATCGGCGGACAGCCTGCGATCCATTCCGTGCGCCTCCCCGGGCTCGTCGCGCACCAGGAGGTGATCTTCGGCGGGGAGGGGCAGCTGCTGACGATCCGCCACGACACGACGGGGCGCGAGTCGTTCGCCGACGGCGTGCTCCTCGCGCTCGAGAAGCTGTCGGAGCTCCCTCCGGGCCTGACCATCGGCCTGGAGACCCTCATTTCGTAGAAGATTCGTGCATGCCGAGCGCGGCGGCCGAGCTCGTCTTCGACGAGGCGACGAAGGTCTACCCGGGCCGCGACGGCGCCGCGGTCGACCATCTCTCGCTGACCGTCCCCGCGGGGGAGATCTGCGTCCTCGTCGGGCCGGCCGGCGGCGGCAAGACAACCGCGCTGAAGCTCGTCAACCGGCTGATCCCGCTCACGAGCGGCTACATCCGCATCGACGGCAAGCAGATCGGCGACTACGACGTGACCGAGCTCCGCCGCTCCATCGGCTACGTGATCCAGCAGGTCGGGCTCTTCCCGCACATGACGATCGAGGGGAACATCGGCACGGTGCCGCGACTGCTCGGCTGGGAGCGACGGCGGATACGCGAACGCGTCGGCGAGCTCCTCGAGCTCGTCGGCCTCGAACCCGACAAGGACCGGAAGCGCTTCCCCGCGGAGCTCTCCGGCGGCCAGCGTCAGCGCGTCGGTCTTGCGCGCGCTCTCGCGGCGAACCCGGCGCTGATGCTGATGGACGAGCCGTTCGGTGCGATCGACCCGATCGTCCGTGCGCGCCTTCAGGACGAGTTCCTCCGTCTTCAGCAGGAGCTGCGCAAGACGGTCGTCTTCGTCACGCATGACGTCGACGAGGCGATCAAGGTCGGCGACCGCATCGCGATCCTGCGCGAGGGAGGACGGCTTGCGCAGTACGACACGCCGCAGCGCATCCTCGAGCAGCCGGTGGACGACTTCGTCGCCAACTTCGTCGGCCGCGACCGGGCACTCAAGGCGCTTTCGCTGCGGACGCTCGGCGAGCTCGAGCTCGCGCCCGTAGCGGGGGACGGATTACCGCGGCTGCCCGTCGAGACGAGCCTCCGTGACGCGCTTGCGCTCCTCATCGCAGAGCATCGCGACGAACTTCTCGTCGTGAGAGCGGACGGCTCGCCGCTCGGAGTCGTCAAGCGCGAGGACTTGCTCCGGTGACGGGCTGGCGCGTGGCCGGCGGCCCGGTCATCCCGAACTTCGGTCACGGCAGCTCCTGCGAGCGCAACAACGGCTGGTTCTGCACCGACTGGCTGCGCGACAACTGGGGAGGCACGCTGCAGCCTGCGCTCGTCCAGCACATCGAGCTGACCGTGATCGCGGTCGCCATCGGGTTCGGGATCGCATCGCTGCTCGCGCTCATCGGTTTTCGCTGGCGTCTCTTCGACGCGCCGTTCGGTGTTTTTAGTGACTTCCTCTACACGATCCCGAGCCTGGCGCTCTTCCAGCTCCTCGTGCCGATCATCGGGATCGGCGTCCCGACCGTCGAGGTCGCGCTCGTCTCGTACACGCTCTTCATCCTCTATCGCAACATGATCGCCGGCCTGAACAGCGTGCCCGAAGAGGCGATCGAGGTCGCACGGGGGATGGGCTTCACCCGTCTGCAGACATTCGTCAAGGTCGAGCTGCCGCTCGCGGCGCCGGCCGTGATCGCGGGCCTGCGGATCGCAACCGTATCGACGATCTCGATCGCCACCGTGGCGGCGTTCATCATCCCGCAGGGCCTCGGCGGGCCGATCTTCGAAGGGATCCAGAAGAACCTCTTCCGGACGGAGATCCTCGCCGGCGGCGCGCTGGCGATCCTGCTCGCGTTGACCGCGGACGGGCTCCTCGCGCTCCTCCAGCGTGTCGTGACGCCTTGGAGCCGGATCAGGTGAGGGTCCTCGCCGACAATTTCACGCCGTCCACGTTCGTCGATGCCTTCCGGTTCATGGGCAACAACTTCCAGCTGCTGCTTACGAAGTCTGGATTGCTCTCCGAGCTCGCCTTCGCGGCCCTCGGAGCCGCGCTCGTGCTTGCGCTGCCGCTCGGGCTCTGGCTCGGGCACAGGCATCGAGGCCTCTTCGTCGCGCTCGGCGCGTCGACGCTGGGCCGGGCATTGCCGAGCATCGCCCTCATCGCGTTCTTCATCGCGCTCCTCGGCGTCGGCTTCTGGAACAACCTGATCGCTCTGGTCGTCCTCGCCGTCCCGCCGATCCTCGCCAACACGTACTTCGCCATCGACGGGGTGGATCGCGACGCCGTCGAGGCGGCGCGCGGGATGGGGCTGACCGAGTCGCAAATCCTCGTTCGCGTCGAGCTGCCGCTCGGCTTGCCACTGATCCTTGCCGGAATCCGGATCGCGGCCGTCTTCGTCATCGCGACCGCCACGATCGCGTCGATTGCCGGTGGCAACGGCCTCGGCGACATCATCGTGGCCCAGTCGCACTACGGCCTTGCCGGCGTGCTCGCTGCGGCGTTGTGGGTCTCGGCCATCGCCCTCCTGACCGCACTCGTGCTGGCGGTCGCTCAGCGTGCGGCGTCGCGTCGGATGGCTCCCAGGGCGTAGGGTCCCGGCGAGGGATCCCTAGAGAGGAGGCGTTGATGGTTCGCAAGCACACACGTCGCGCTGCCAAGGCGGCCTTTGCGGTTTCGTTCGGGGTGGCGCTTCTGATCGGACTCGTCGCCTGCGGCGGGGGCAGCAAGAAGACGACGACGTCGACCGCCGCAGGCGGCAACATGCCGAAGATCATTCTCGGCAGCAAGAACTTCCCCGAGGAGGCACTGCTCGGCCAGCTCTACGGCCAGGCGCTCAAGGTGAAGGGCTTCCCGGTCAGCTACAAGCCGAGCATCGGCAGCTCTGAGCTGATCGACACCGCGATCACGAGCGGCAAGATCAACATCTATCCCGACTACACGGGCATCATCGCGCTCGACCTCGCGAAGGTGAAGAACGCTCCGAAGTCGGCGGATGCGACGTTCCAGGCGGCGAAGAAGTTCGAGGAGACTCGCGGCCTGACGTTGCTCGACCCGACGCCGTTTGCCGACACCGACACGTTCACCATGCTCACGGCGACGGCGAACAAGGACGGCCTGAAGACGATGAGCGATTTGAGCAAGCTCCCGTCGTTCTCGTATGCCGGCTATCCGGAATGCGACACTCGGATCACCTGCATCCTCGGGATGAAGCAGATTTACGGGCTGAAGAACATCAAGTTCGTCCAGCTCGGCACAATCAGCGTCTACACGCTGCTCGACCAGCACAAGGCGGACGGCGGAGACGGTTTCTCGACCGACCCGCAGCAGCTGGACAAGAAGTACACGGCGCTGACCGACGACAAGCACATCTTCGGCTTCCAGAACGTCGCGCCGGTCGTCAAGCAGAGCCTGCTCTCAGGCTCGAACGGGGCGCTGCTCAGGCAGACGCTCAACAACGTGTCATCGAAGCTGACGCTGAACGCGATCCAGCAGATGAACAAGGCGGTCAACATCGACAAGCAATCGGCCGTGACCGTTGCGAAGAAGTTCCTCCAGGCGAACGGGCTCGCGTAGTTGAAGGTCGTCGTCCTCGGCGGAGGGTCGACCGGCGAGCATTTCGTCGGTGCCCTCCGCCGGTTCGGCGACGACTCCGAGATCACGCTCGTCGAGAGCCGCCTCGTCGGCGGCGAGTGCTCGTACTTCGCCTGCATGCCGACGAAGACGATGCTGCGGACGACCGAGCTCGGCTCCTCGCTCGAGCGGGCGCCGGGGCTGCACGGCCAGCGGCCGGAGCAGGAGGGCGTCTGGTCGTGGCGCGACTGGATGACGAGCGACTGGGACGACTCCGGTCAGCTCCATTACCTCCAGGACTGGAATTGTCGGCTCGTGCGCGGCGAAGGCCGCGTTGCGGAACCGGGTGTCGTCGAGGTCGACGGGCAAGAGCTCGAGTACGACCGGCTCGTCCTCGCCACGGGATCAAGGCCCGCGATCCCGCCGATCGAGGGTCTCGACTCGATCGAGTACTGGACGAACCGCGAGGCGACGCGGACGCACAAGCTGCCGCAGAGCCTCGTCGTGATGGGCGGCGGCCCGGTCGGCGCCGAGCTCGCGCAGTTCTTCTCCCGGATGGGCACCCAGGTGACCATTGTCGAGCGCGGCGAACGGCTGCTCGGTCGCGTCCACGGTGATGCAGGCGACCTGATGGCGGAGATCTTCCGCGAGGAGGGGATCGACGTCCGCGTCGGCGTCGGGATCGAGCGGGTCGAGTCGGGCGTGAAGGTTCATCTGTCGGACGGCTCGACGCTCGAGACCGAGCGCCTGCTGATCGCGACGGGGCGGCGGCCGAACGTCGAGCGGCTCGGGCTCGAGCAGCTGGGACTGGAGATCTCGCCGCGCGGAGTCGTCGTCGACGAGCGCCTGCGGGCGGCCGAGAACGTCTGGGCGATCGGCGACGTGACCGGAATCGCGCAGTTCACGCACGTCGGCAAGTACCAGGCCCGGGTCGCCGCTGCGGACATGACGCGCCGCTACGCCAAAGCGGACTACCGCGCGATCCCGGCGGGTATCTTCACCGACCCCGAGGTTGCGACGGTCGGCCGGACGTACGGGGACGACCTCGTGAGCGGGCGGATCGAGCTGGGCTCACTGCCGCGTCTAGCGACCTACGAGAGGCCGAAGCGCGACGGCTTCGTCCGCGTCTTCGGCGATCCGGGGGCGGGCGTCCTCGTCGGCGCGGTCTGCGTCGGGCCGCAGGCGGCCGAGTGGCTCGGCCAGTTCACACTTGCGATCCGGGCGAAGGTGCCAATGGAGACGATCCTCGACACGATTCAGCCCTATCCGACCTTCTCGGAGGGCGTCTTCTTCGCCTTGCAGGAGTTACAGGCTCAGCTCTCGTAGACTTCGCCACGATGCTCGGCTCCGTCATCACCGCGATGGTCACGCCGTTTCGCGCCGACGGCGCCGTCGACCTCGAGCGCTTCCGCGAGCTCGCCGCGTTCCTCGTCGAGAACGGCTCCGACGGGATCGTCGTCTGCGGGACGACCGGCGAGTCGCCGACGCTGAGCGACGACGAGAAGCTCGACCTCTTCCGCACGGCCGTGGACGCGGTCGGCGGCCGCGCGACGGTCATCGCCGGAACGGGCACCTACGACACGGCCCACTCGGCCGCCCTCACGAGAGAGGCGACGGAGGTCGGCGTCGACGGCATCCTCGTCGTGACGCCGTACTACAACAGGCCGCCGCAGCGGGCGATCGTCCGCCACTTCGAGGAGATCGCCGGCGCGACCCACCTGCCCGTGGTCGCGTACAACATCCCGAGCCGCGTCGTCGAGAAGATCGAGTCGGGCACGTTCGAACGGCTCGCCGAGATCGAGAACGTCGTCGCGGTGAAGCAAGCGCTCGACGACCCCGAGCAGGCGCGGTTCATCGTGGAGGACACACGGCTCGACCTCTACTCCGGCGACGACCCGAACACGCTCTCTTTCCTCGATCTCGGCGCCGTCGGAGTCGTGTCGGTGACCGCGCACCTCTGGGGCCCGCAGATCGCCGAGATGATCCGCCGCCACCGCGACGGTGACATCGACGCCGCCGGCGCGCTGCACGAGGAGCAGCGGCCGTCGTACGACCTGCTGCGGATCCAGATCAACCCGATCCCGATCAAGGCCGCGCTCAACCTCACGGGCCATGAGGTCGGCGGTCACCGGCTGCCGATGGTCGAGCCGGACGAACCGGAGCTGACGCAGATCCGCTCCTGCCTCGAGCGGGCAGGTCTCCTGGCCACCGCTTCGGCCTAAGAGCGCGCCGAGCAGAAGTAGGATCAGCGCCTATGGGCGCGTGCCGCATCATCCCGCTCGGCGGCCTCGGCGAGGTCGGGAAGAACATGACCGTCTACGAGGCCGAAGGAGCGATCGTCGTGGTCGACGCCGGGCTTGCGTTCCCACGGGACGAGCATCTCGGCGTCGACCTCGTTCTGCCCGACTTCGGGTATTTGCGAGAGCGCGAGGAGATGGTGCGTGCGGTCGTGCTCACACACGGGCACGAGGATCACGTCGGCGCGCTCCCGTACCTCATGCGCGAGGTGCGCGTGCCGCTCGTGCTCGCGACCCGGCTGACGCTCGCACTCGTCAAGTCGAAGCTCGACGAGCACGGCCTGCTGCGCGCCGCCGAGCTGCAGGAGCTCATGCCGGGCGACGCGCCCGTCGAGCTCGGCCCGTTCCGGCTCGAGTTCGTGCGGATGGCGCACTCGATCCCCGACGCGGCCGCGGTCGTGCTCGACACGCCGGGCGGCCGCTGCGTCCACACGGGCGACTACAAGATCGACCACACGCCGGTGGACGGACAGCGCACGGACGTCGGTCGCCTTGCGGAGATCGGCAGCAGCGGCGTCGACCTCATGCTCGGTGACTCGACGAACGCGGAGCGAGCCGGCGTCACCGAGTCCGAGCGGGTCGTGGGCGAGGCGTTCCGCCAGATCTTTCCGTCGCGGGAGGGACGGATCCTCATCTCCTCCTTCGCCTCGAACGTGCACCGCATGCAGCAGGCCGCCGATGTCGGCGTCGACTGCGGGCGCAAGGTGGCGTTCGTCGGCCGCTCGATGCGCAAGAACGCGAACATCGCGCGCAACCTCGGCTACATGGACGTGCCCGAGGAGGCGATCCTCCGACCGCAGGAGCTCGCGGAGCTGCCGCGCGGCGAGCAGCTGATCCTCTGCACCGGCAGCCAGGGCGAGCCGATGTCGGCGATGACCCGGATCGCCTACAACGACCATCCCGCCGTCCGGGTCGAGGCCGGCGACACGGTGATCATCTCCGCGAAGCCCATCCCAGGCAACGAGCTCCGTGTCCACGACGCGATCAACCGGCTCGCGAAGATGGGTGCGGAGGTGCTGCACGAGGACAATGCGCCGGTGCACGTGTCGGGCCACGGCCGCGCCGAGGAGCTGCGGACGATCATCGGGCTTCTGCGGCCGAAGGCGGTGATGCCGGTGCACGGCGAGTTCCGCATGCTCGCCGCGCACGCCCAACTCGCGCGAGAGGGAGGCGTGCCGGAGGACCGGATCGTCCTCGCCGAGAACGGCAGCGTCGTCGAGCTGCGGGACGGCGTGGCGCACATCGTCGGCGAGGTCGAGGCGGGGGTCACGTTCGTCGACGGGCTCGGAGTGGGAGACGTCCACGACGTCGCGCTGCGCGACAGGCGGAAGCTCGCTGAGGACGGAGTTCTCATCGTCGTGGCGACGCTCGCCCAGCAGGACGAGGGCGGCCTCACCGCACCGCCGGAGCTAATCGCCCGCGGCTTCGGCGAGGGGGCGGAGCCGCTCCTCGACGAGCTGCGTGACGAGGCGAATCGGGTCCTGCGGGAGCTGCTCGCGGACGACGTGAACGAGATCAAGCTCCTCCAGGAACATCTGCACGACGCTCTCGGCGGCGTCGTCTACGACCGGACGCGGCGGCGCCCGATGGTGCTGCCGGTCATCATCGAGGTCTGAGCCGCCGCTAGACGCCGTGTCGTGCCAAGTCTCCCGCGGACATATGGCCCGAACGGATACGAGCACGGCTACTTCGGAGGCAACGAAGAGGCGTACGCGGTGCCGCGCTCGACCCACTCGCCTAACGCGCCGTCCTCGCCATGTTGCCGCCGATCATGAACCCGAGCCCGCCGAACATCTTCTTCTCCGTCAGGCCGGGGCGATCGTGGAGCAGCGCGCGGATCCGATCCGCGAGCTCCTCGTCGTAGGCCATCAGTCGTCCTCGATCGGCTCGCCGTCGTGGTACTCGAGGCTCTCGATCCGGCCGAGCACGCCGAACGCGCGCCAGGAGATCTTGCGCGAGCGCGGGAACCACGCCATGTCGTCCGGCGAGCGCGTGCCGTAGGTGAGCATCGTCACGCCGTCGGGGCCGGCACGGAAGGAGTGCGAGATCTTCGTCCCGGGCGGGCGCGCCACGAGATGCCCGGCGCGAAGCGCCGTCTCCTCGACCTCGCAGTCGTTGTTCCAGAGCTCGAGCGTCGCCGTCCCGTCGAGAATGACGTACACCTCTTCCTCGGCGGAGTGGCAATGCGGGGGGTTGCCGCGGTGTCCCGGCGTGAGCTTCTCCCAGGAGAGGCCGGCGAGCTGCGTCGCATCACCCGGCGTGAAGTAGGAGAACGTCTGGTGGCGGACGGTTTCGGCCTCGATCTCGTCGACGTTGACGATGTTCGCCGGCCGTGGCGCCGGCTCGCCGACCTCGAGTGGCCCGACCGTCGCCTCGACGTCCCACGGGTCGTCGTCCCGTCCCTCGACCCAGGGCCAGCCGAACCGGATCGCGCGCGAGCGCGGCAGCCAGCCCAGCTCGGTCGGATGGCGCGTGCCGAAGACGAGGTACTCGAGGCCGTCGGGCCCGGCGACGAAGGTGTGCTCCATCTCGTCCACCCGGTGGATGACGCAGTCGAGCGGGCGCACCTCGTGCACCTCGCCGTCCTGCCAGGCGAGCCCCGACCCGGCGAGAACGAAGTAGAGCTCCTCGGACGCGCCATGCGAGTGTGGCGGCGTCGGCAGCTTGCCCGGCTCGACGCGGACACGGTTCACCCCTACGGCGCGCGTACCCGCGGCGGCGCCGAGCCGCTGCCACGTCGCGTCCATTTCCCCTTTGGCCGAGCGGAACGTCTCGACCTCGTCCCAGTGCGCGACGGTCACCGCCCGCAGTCTGTCAGGACCGGGGATCAGTCTCCACGGCGAGCTCGGCGGCCGTGCCGTCGACCTTCTGGACGACGTCGTACCCGTCGCCGCTTTCCACGATGGACTCGTAGTGGGGCAGCTCGTGGCCCGGGACGACGATGTACCAGAGCGGGTCGGCGCGAACCTTCTCGTACTCGGAGACGGCAATCTCGATGCGCTCGGTGCAGTCGCCGGCCGCGCATTCGCAGATGGCCGCCATCGTGCCGATCTCTGTCCCAAAACTGTGGTTGAGGCTCTCGATCTGCTCGTTCACCTGCCGGAAGATCGATTCGTTGCGGCCGACTCGCCTACCCTGCTCTTCGCTCATGCGCATCCTCCCCTCTGGGATCGAGCGCGCGTGCGACCTGACCGCCGGCAGCGGCCTTGCGCACGACGAGGTAGTTGTCGTGCTCCTCGATGACGTCGTCGTTGCTCGAATGTCCGCGAAGGACGGCGAACGTCGCGCCGTCCTCGCGAACACGCTCGTACTCCGGTGCCGTCAGCCGCATGAGCCCGCGGCAGTCGACGTCGTCGCACTCGCAGAGGTACGGAACGCGCTCGAGCGGGGGGTCGAGCTCCTGCTCGGTGGCACGGATCCGTTCGTTGGCGTCACGGAACGTCGCCTCGTTAGCGGCGCGCTTCTCCTCTTCCCTCGAAGTCACGACCCGTTTCTGTCCCCGGTGAACGCGCGGATACACATCGGGATAGGCTCGCCGGATGCCTGCGCCGCCCCGGTTGACCGTCGTCGGCTCGATCAACCTCGACCTCGTGGTGCAAGCGGAACGGCTGCCGCGCCCCGGGGAGACGTTGAGCGGTGCGCGCTTCATGCGCGTCCCCGGAGGCAAGGGCGCGAACCAGGCCGTCGCCGCCGCGCGGCTCGGGGCGAGAGTGTCGATGGTGGGTGCCGTCGGCCGGGACGAGCACGCCGAAGCGGCGCTCGCGGGGTTGTGCGAAGCCGGCGTCGAAGAGCGCTGGCTCGTGAAGGATGCGCCGACAGGGATCGCGCTGATCACGGTGGACGCGGCGGGGGAGACCACCATCGTCGTCGCGCCTGGTGCGAACGCCGAGCTCGTGCCCGCGGACCTCGCGATCGGCGACGCCGACGCCGTGCTGGGCCAGCAGGAGATCCCGGCCGAGACGGTTGCGCGCGCCGCCGAGCTCGCGCCGCGGTTCTTCCTCAACGCGGCGCCCGCCCGCGACGAGGCGCCGAAGGCTGAGCTCACGGTCGTGAACCAGCTCGAGCTCGAGGCGCTCGGCGAGCGGGCCGGCCTGGTGTGCGTCACGCGCGGCGCAGAGGGAGCGGTGCTCCTCGAGGATGGGAGGGAGGTGGCACGGGCGGCCCCGCCCTCGGTCGAGGCCGTCGACGGCACCGCCGCCGGCGACGCCTTCACCGCCTGTCTCGTGGTCTCGCTGCTCGAGGGCCGCGCGCGGGAGGAGGCGTTGCGCCGTGCCTGCGCCGCCGGCGCTCTCGCAGCGTCGCGCTTCGGCGCCCAGACGTCGCTCCCGACGGCCGAGGAGGTCGACGCACTTCTGTGAGCACGAGAATCGTCATCGACTGCGATCCGGGACACGACGACGCGATGGCGATTCTGCTCGCGCTCGCCTCGCCGGAGCTCGACCTCGTGGGCGTCACGACCGTCGCCGGCAACCAGACGCTGGACAAGACGACCCGCAACGCGCTCCTCACGCTCGAGGTCGGCGGCCGCTCCGACATCCCGGTCGCCGCGGGCGCGGACGCGCCGCTCCGCCGCGAGCTCCGCACGGCCGCGCACGTGCACGGCGAGACGGGCCTCGACGGGCCCGAGCTGCCTGAGCCGTCCGCGAAGCCGGTCGCCGAGCACGCCGCCGACTTCCTGGCGGAGCTCATCGAGCCGGGGACCGTCCTCGTCCCGACGGCGCCGCTCACCAACGTTGCACTTCTCCTCGAGCGCGATTCGCACGTGCACGAGCGGATCGATCGGATCGTCTGGATGGGTGGCGCGATCGCCGAGGGAAACATCACGCCGGCGGCGGAGTTCAACGCCTTCGTCGATCCGGAAGCGGCGGCGATCGTCTTCGCGAGCGGGATCCCGATCACCATGATCGGCCTCGACGTGACGCACAAGGCGCTCTTCACGCGCGCCCACGCCGAGCAGCTGCGAGAGGCGGGGCGGGCAGGCCGGTTCGTCGCGGAGCTGTCCGACTTCTTCCAGCGCTTCCACGAGCGCTCGTACGGCTTCGAGGGCTCGCCGATTCACGACGCGATGGCGGTTGCGCACGTCATCGACCCGACTCTCGTGACGACACGCCACGTGAACGTCGCGGTGGAGACGCGCTCCGAGCTCTGCGACGGCCGCACCGTGGTCGACGTGCGCGGCGTGACGGGGCGTCCGGAGAATGCGGACGTGGGAGTCGACGTCGACGCGGAGCGGTTCCTCGAGCTGCTCGTCTCGCGGATCGCGTCGCTGTCGTGAGCATCGTCTTCGCAGCGATTGCCCCGCACGGCGACATGGATCTCGACCCGGAGCTGCGCGCCGCAATGGAGGAGCTCGGTCGCCGTTGCGAGGCAGCCGCACCCGAGGTCGCGGTCGTGATCACGCCGCACAACGTGCATGTCGACGGCCACTTCGCAGTCGTCACCGCCGGGACGATCGGGGAGTGGGAGACCGACCGCCCGACGGCCGAGGCGCTGCTCGCAGCCGACCTCCCGATCGTCGGTGTGTCGTACGGAGGCAACGACCCGCCGACGGCGGAGATGCCGATCGACTGGGGGACGGAGATCCCGCTCACGTTCCTGCGCGCTCCGAAGGTCGTCGTCGTCTCGCCCGCACGTGACCGGCCGCTCGAAGAGCATCTGCGCCTCGGCGAGGTCATCGCCGCACTGCCGGGACGCGTGGCCCTGATCGCGAGCGCAGACCACGGCCACGCGCATCGCGCCGACGGCATCTACGGCTACCACCCGGCCGCCGCTGAGTACGACGCGCTTCTGCAGGAGATCGTCTCCTCCGACCGGCTCGACTTCTTCCCGCTGACCGAGCTCGCCGAGCCGGGAAAGGCGGACTCGCTCTGGCAGCTCGTCGTCCTCCAGGGCGCGCTCGGGGAGGACGCACGCGCCGACGTGCTCGCGTACGCCGCGCCGACCTATTACGGGATGCTCGTCGCCGAGGTGCGGGCTCAGACCGCGGCGTAGACCCGCCACTCGCCGGGCACGCCCTTGAGCTCGTGGACTCCGCGGTCGTCGAAGGCGAGGCCCGAGCCGGAGACGAGATCCTTGACCGTCTGCGAGACGAGGACCTCGCCCGCCCCAGCGAGCGAGGCGATACGCGCTCCCGTGTGGACGGCGATGCCGCGAATCTTCGGGCCGTCGAGCTCACACTCGCCGGTGTGGATTCCTGCGCGGATCTCGACTCCCAGATCACGAACTGCCTCGCCGGCGGCCATAGCGCAGCGGACCGCACGCGCAGGCCCGTCGAACGCGGCCAGGAAGCCGTCGCCCGCCGTGTCGACCTCGCGACCCCGGAAACGGTCGAGCTCGCGCCGCACCACGGCGTCGTGGGTGCTGAGCAGCTCGCGCCACCGGCGGTCTCCCAGCGTCGCGGCTCGCTCGGTCGAGCCGACGATGTCGGTGAAGAGCACCGTCGCGAGGACCCGGTCGAGCTCCGGCACCGGCCGCGTGCCGGTCAGGAACTCCTCGATCTCGTCCGCGATCTCGTCAGGGTTCCCGGCCGAGATCCAGTGGTCGTCTCCCGGCAGCTCGACGAATTGGGCGCCGGGGATCTTGCCGGCGAGGTAGCGGCCCTCGGCGACGTTCACGTCATGGTCGCCGGTGCGGTGGAGGACGAGCGTCGGGACGCGGATCGTCGGCAGCACCTCCCGCACGTCGATGTACGAGTTCATGCGCAGGAGAGCGGCGGCGGCTCCCGGGCTCGCGGCGCGCCGGAGATATTGCTCGAGGTTCCGTACGAACTGCGCGTCCCCGAGGCGGCTGGGCGCGTAGTACTCGACATCCTCCGGCCGGAGGTGGCCCCAGTTCAGCTCGACGTCTGCTGCGGTCTCTTCGCGGCCCTCGGGGGTCGGCGCCCACGGGTAGTCGTCGTCCGGGTCGCGGCGCTTCGCGAAGCAGCCGAGCGTGATCAGGGCGGCCGTCCGGTCGGGATACGTCGCGGCGAAGAGGACGCACATGTTCCCGCCCTCGGAGTGCCCGAAGAGCGCTGCCCGCTCCGAGCCGACCGCCTCGAGGACGGCCCGCACGTCGTCCATCCGCTCCTCGAGCGTCGGGAGCTTGTCGTTCGACACCCGGTCGGAGAGGCCCGTCCCGCGTTTGTCGAACAGGATGAGGCGCGAGAATGACGCGAGGCGACCGAGGAACCGCGCCATCGCCGGCTCCTCCCACATCAACTCGACGTTCGAGACCCACCCGGGCACGTAGACGAGGTCGAGTGGTCCCTCTCCGACGACCTGGTACGCGATGTTGACGTCGCCGCTACGGGCATACCGGACCTCGCGGGTCATCGACGGAGGATAGGCCCCGCCGTGCGCGAAAACCAAGCCCATGCCGCGCCGCAAGCGGAAGACGAAGCTGCGCCCCAAGCTCCCGAGCCGCGTCAAGAAGACGCGGACGAAGCGCGGCGCCGGCGCACGCAAGCAGCACCCGGAGCTCTGGGGCCTCGGCGCGGTCGCGCTCGGCCTCTTCCTAGGCGCCGTCCTCTACTTGGGCTGGGACGGCGGTAAGGTCGGCGGCTGGCTCGGAGAAGGGCTCGACCGGGTCGTCGGCGACGCGAGGTACGCCGTGCCGGTGGCGCTCGTTGCGCTCGGCGCGCTCATAGTGACGCGGAGCGAGCTCGTCGAGGTGCGGCCGTTCCGCACGGGGCTCGGCGTGCTCGGCTGCGGCCTCATGATCACGCTCGGCAAGGACCAGGGCGGCTACCTCGGCCAGATCCTCGGCGGAGCGGTGGGCGTCGCCATCGCCGCCACGGGCTCGCTCCTGCTCGGCATCTTCCTCATGCTCGTCGGCTCGCTGCTCCTCTCCGGCGCCTCGCTCGGAGCGATCCTTCGTCGCTCGGGTCGCGGCATCCACGTCGCCGCGCGCAAGGCGCGCACACGGCGGACGCGCCCGGAGTCCGGGGCCTGGCCGGAGCCGCAGCCCATGCGCACTGCGCCGACGCTCACGCCGCCGGTGGACGCCGTCTCGGCGTTCCCCGACGTCGTCGGCGAGGGCGTTCCGCCGCCGCATGCCGGCGCGCAGCCGAGCCCGCTGCAGACCGAGCCGCCGGCGCTGCTCGACGAGGCGCCGACGCTCTTCGACGAGGTGACCTCGGAACACGCCGTATACAAGCTTCCGGACGCAGGCGTTCTTCGCATCTCGCCAGAACGGGACGGCGAGTCGGGCGAATCCGCGGCGCGCGTCGCCGAGCTGCTCGTGCAGACGCTCGCGCACTTCGGCGTCGAGGCGACGGTGATCGGCCAGATCTCGGGGCCGCGCGTGACGCGGTACGAGCTCCAGCTGGCGCCCGGGACGAAGGTCGCCAAGGTGGCGGCGCTGAAGGACGACCTCTCCTATGCGCTCGCGACGACGGAGATCCGGATCCTCGCGCCGATCCCCGGCAAGCAGGCGGTCGGCGTCGAGCTCCCGAACCTTTCGCCGAACCTCGTCACGCTCGGCGACATCTACGAGCCGCTGCCGGCGACCGCGAGCCCGGTCTCGGTCTGGCTGGGAAAGGACATCTCGGGCGCGGCGGTGTGGACGGACCTCGCGCGGATGCCGCACCTCCTCATCGCTGGCACGACCGGCTCCGGTAAGTCGGGCTGCCTCAATGCGCTCCTCACGTCGGTCCTCCTGCGCGCGACGCCGGACGACGTGCGCCTCATCCTGATCGACCCGAAGCGGATCGAGCTCAGCCATTTCGAGTCGGTGCCGCACCTGCTCACTCCGGTCGTCTCGAGCCCGAAGGAGGCGAGCGCCGTTCTCGCCAACTGCCTGGCCGAGATGGAGCGCCGCTACGAGCGCCTGTCGTCGGTGCGCGCCCGCAACATCAGCGAGGCCAACCGCGCCTTCCGCCAGCGCGGCGAGGCGACGCTGCCGTACGTCCTCGTCGTGATCGATGAGCTTGCAGACCTGATGATGGTGGCGCCGCAGGCGGTCGAGGACGCCGTGATCCGACTTGCGCAGAAGTCACGCGCGGTCGGCATCCACCTCGTCCTCGCGACGCAGCGGCCGTCCGTCGACGTGATCACCGGGATGATCAAGGCGAACGTGCCGTCCCGCATCGCGTTCGCGGTGTCGTCGCAGACGGACTCGCGCGTGATCCTCGACTCCGGCGGTGCTGAATCGCTGCTCGGCCAGGGCGACATGCTCTTCAAGCCGCTCGGCACCTCGCGCATGCAGCGCGTGCAGGGCGCCTACGTCTCGGAGGAGGAGATCGCGCTCGTCGTCGAGCAGACGCGGCAGCGCAAGCAGGAGCTCGACGAGAGCTACCTCGAACTGCCTGAGGTCTTCGCCGAGCCGACGGGCGACGGCGATGACGGTGAGTTCGATCCCGACGACGACCCGCTGCTCGACAAGGCGATCGAGATCGTCGTCCAGACTCAGACTGCGTCCGTCTCGCTCCTCCAGCGGCGCCTCCGCGTGGGCTACACACGCGCCGGCCGGCTGATCGACATGCTCGAGCGGCGCGGCATCGTCTCGGGTTACGAGGGCTCGAAGCCGAGACGCGTTCTGGTCGATGAGAGCCAGTACCACACGTACGCCGCCGCGGACTAACAGCTTCCTTACCGCTCTGGCTTCCGGTCCGTCGAAAAGGGGGCTAGGATCGCACGCGATCGGCTTATGACGAACTTAGGGAGGGCACGTGAGGGTTACACGCTGGATGGTCGCGGCGGGCGTTTGTGCGCTGGCGGCGGCAATTACGGTCGGCACCGCGTTCGGTAGCGCGAAAGCGCCGGCTGCGCAGAAGGCTGGCTACAAGGCGGCGATCGTGAGCGACGTCGCCACGTTCAACGACAACGGTTTCAACAAGAATCAGCTCATCGGCTTGAAGCGGGCGGCGAAGGCGATCAACGGGACGGCGCTCTCGTACATCTCGCATGCGTCGAGCGACTACCAGCCGAACTTCAACCAGGCTGTGCACGACGGCGCGAAGATCATCATCGCGGCGGGGTTCCTGCTCGAAGACACGGTGAAGCAGTACGCGACGCAGTATCCGAACATCAAGTTCGCGATCACGGACGACAGTTCCGCCAACATCGGCGGGACCGCGAACACGGAAGGCATCACGTACGCGACACCGGAGGGTGGCTGTCTCGTCGGGGTGCTCGCAGCCAAAGAGGCTCAGAAGATGGGCAAGAAGACGATCGGTGCGGTAGGCGGCATCAAGATCTCGGCCGTCACCTCGTGGATCGCCGGCTACAAGTTCTGCGCGGCGAAGGCCGTGAAGGGCACCAAGACGATCATCCAGTTCTCGAACAGCTTCACGGATCAGGCCGCGTGCTCGAACCTGGCGCAGAACGAGATCGGCTCCGGCGCTCAGGTGATCTTCCAGGTCGCCGGTCTCTGCGGAGACGGCGCCCTCAAGGAGGCTTCGAAGCTCAAGAAGTGGGGCATCGGCGTCGACGCTGACGAGTACGGCGTCGCGAAGCGGATTCTCACGAGCGCGATCAAGAAGACCGATGTCGGCGTCTACGACACCGTGGTCGCTGCCTCGAAGGGCCAGTTCAAGGGCGGCAAGAACCTCAAGTTCAATCTGAAGAACCACGGAATCGGCGTCGGCAAGATCAGCCCGACGGTCCCGAAGTCGTGGATCAAGCTGATGAACACCTACAAGACCAAGATCATCAAGGGGAAGCTGAAGCTCCCGGCTGACCTGAAGTAGAAACACGACAACGGTGCGAGAGGGCGGGTTAGAACCCGCCCTCTCTTTCCATCGACAGAACCGGAGCCGCAGAACGACGTGAGCGACGATCTCGTCCTCGAGATGCGAGACATCCGCAAGGAGTTCCCAGGCGTCATCGCGAACGACGGGGTCTCGTTCGAGGTGCGCCGCGGCGAGGTGCACGCACTCCTGGGGGAGAACGGCGCCGGCAAGTCGACCCTCATGAACATCCTCTACGGGCTCTACCGGCCCGACGGAGGAGAGATCCGCCTCAACGGAAAGCCCGTCTCGTTCTCCTCGGCGCGCGATGCGATCCAGGCCGGGATCGGGATGGTGCACCAGCACTTCATGCTCATCCCGGTGATGACCGTCGCCGAGAACATCGTCCTCGGGGTGGAGCCGCACACCGGCCTCCTGCTGGACGAGCGCGGTGCGGAGCAACGCGTGCGCGACCTGTCGGAGCAGTTCGGCCTCGCCGTGAACCCGACGGCGCTCATCAGCGACATCACGGTTGGCCAGGAGCAGCGCGTGGAAATCCTCAAGGCGCTCTACCGCGGCGCCGACCTGCTCATCCTCGACGAGCCGACTGCGGTGCTGACGCCGCAGGAGGCCGGCGAGCTGTTCGAGATCGTCCGCAGTTTGCAGGCGGACGGGAAGTCGATCATCTTCATCAGCCACAAGCTGAACGAGGTGCTCGAGATCGCCGACCGCATCACCGTGCTCCGCCGCGGTAAGACGATCGAGACGGTGCCGGCCGAGGGAGCGACGGAGGAATCTCTCGCCCGCGCGATGGTCGGCCGCGACGTCCTCCTCCGCGTCGAGAAGAAACCCGCAGAGACCGGTGACGTCCTACTCTCGGTACAGGACCTCCACGTCCGCGACGACCGGGGCATCGAGAAGGTGCGCGGCATCTCGTTCGACGTCCGCGCTGGTGAGATCGTCGGCGTCGCCGGAGTCGACGGCAACGGCCAGACCGAGCTCATCGACGCGATCTGCGGGCTGCAGAAGATCGAGAGTGGAACGGTGACGATCGCCGGCCACAAGCTCTCCCACGCGAGCGCACGAGCCGCGCTCGACGCCGGGATAGGTCACATCCCCGAGGACCGGCAGCGGCGTGGGCTCATCCTCGAGTTCTCGATCGCCGAGAACATTGCGCTCCACGACTACGCGAAACCGCCCGACGCGAAGTGGGGCTGGCTTTTTCCTTCCCGGATGATCCAGCGGGCACGGACGCTGATTCGCGAGTTCGACGTCCGCGGCGGCGGGCCGTACACGCGTGCGGGCGGGCTCTCGGGCGGCAACCAGCAGAAGGTCGTCGCCGCGCGAGAGATCGACAGAGACCCGAGCGCCCTCATCGCGGCGCAGCCGACGCGTGGGCTCGACGTCGGCGCCATCGAATACCTGCACCGCAGGCTGGTCGCCGAGCGCGACGAGGGACGGGCGATCCTGCTCGTCTCGCTCGAGCTCGAGGAGATCATGTCGCTCTCCGACCGCATCCTCGTGATCTACGAGGGCGAGATCGTCGGCGAGCACACGGGCGAGGTCTCGGAGGAGGAGATCGGCCTCGAGATGCTCGGCGGGGAGCGCGCCGCCGCATGACCGATCCGGGCCCGTCTCCCGCTCCCGAGCAGGCCGCCGAGACGGGCACGCTCGCGGCGCGCCTCGCGCTCAAGCAGCGTGCCGGCGGGATCATCGTGCCGATCGTGACGGTGCTGTTCGCGTTCGTGATGAGCTTCATCGTCCTTGCGGCCACGCAACGCAGCTTCCACACGGCTCTCCTTGCCTTCAAGGAGATCTTCGAGGGCACGGGTCTCAACTGGATCTTCCACCCGACGACGAACCTGGTCACCAGCATCGCGGCCTACAACCTCTCGCAGACGCTTCTCGAGACCACGACACTGATCCTCACCGGCCTCGCCGTCGCGTTCGCTTTCCGCTGCGGCATGTTCAACATCGGGGGCCAGGGCCAGTACCTCGTCGGTCTGATCGTCGCCAACTGGGTCGGCGTCGACTTCGCCGGGGTGAACTCGTTCGTGCACATCGTGCTCGCGATCTCTGCGGGCACGCTCGCCGCAGCCGCCTGGGCGGGAATCGCCGGGGTGCTCAAGGCGACCGTCGGCGCGCACGAGGTGATCACGACGATCATGCTCAACTGGATCGCCTTCTGGTTCGGCGAGTGGCTCTTCGGTGCGGGCGGGCCGCTCCAGAACTCGACGGACGCGTCGAACCCGGTTTCGAACCAGGTCTCGCCCGGTGCGCGGCTGCCCGACTTCTGGGGCGTGCAGGGATTCCAAGGTCTCCACATCGGCATCTTCATCGCGCTCGCCGCCCTCGTCGTCTTCTGGGCCCTCCTCAACCGGACGACACTCGGCTACGAGGTGCGCGCGGTCGGCTTCAACCCCGACGCCGCGGCGTACGGCGGCATCAACGTGAAGAAGAACTTCATCCGCGCCATGGCGATCTCCGGCGCCTTCGCCGGGCTCGCGGGTGCCCTCGACATGCTCGGCGGTACGACGAACTACCAGTTCGGCCAGCTCGACATCCCGTTCAGCCAGGTCGGGTTCCTGGGCATCGCCGTCGCATTGCTAGGCCGTAACACCGCAGTCGGCACGCTCTTCGGCGCGCTTCTCTTCGGCGGGCTCCTGTACGGCACGAACCACGGGCTCGGCTCCGGAAGCGTCATCCAGCCGGAGCTGGCGGGCAACCTCACGTACATCATCCAGGGGCTGGTCGTCCTGTTCGTGGGCGCCGACATCCTGATCCTCTACGTCTGGAATTCGCGCAAAAAGCTGCGCCGGAAGCCGCCCGCGGAATCGACGAAGGCTGCACAGGCGGCGGCATGAGCACCTGGGCGGAACGGCTCGACAACCCGGTCAGCGAGCGCCTGCGCGACCCGGCGGTCAGCGGCTTCCTCGGGATCTTCCTCGGAGCGTTCGCCGCGTTCCTCGCGATCCCGCCGATCGAGGCTCGCGCGGTTACGTGGCCGATTCTCGTAGGCATCGTCGCAGCCGTCCTCGGCGTCTGGACGGTCACGCGGGACCGCCGCCGGCTCGGCTGGGGAGCGGTCGCCGCGGGTGTGATCGGAATCGGGCTCGGGATCGCGGCCACGCGCTCGAGCACCGGGAACCTCAATGCCGTATTCGATGCGACCTTGATCGCGCAGACGCTGGGCCTCACGACACCGCTTCTCTTCGGCGCCATTGCCGGAATCTTCTCGGAACGGAGTGGCGTCGTGAACATCGGCCTCGAGGGGATGATGCTGATGGGCGCCTTCTGGGGCGTCTATGGGGCCGACAGGGGCGGAACCTGGGTTGTCGGGCTCCTCGTCGCAGCGGGTGTCGGGGGCGTGCTCGCGCTCGTGTACGCGTTCTTCGCGATCCACCTGCGATCGGACCAGATCGTCGGCGGCACGGCGGTGAACTTCCTCGCCGTCGGCATAACCGGCTACTTCTTCGTTCAGCTGTACAACAACGCCCCGGTGCCGAGCGGCGTGTCGCTGCTGCCGAACGTGCACATCCCGGGCATCGGGCACTTCCTCGGAGCTGCGATCGGCGACCTCAACATCCTGACTTGGGCTAGCTTCGCGCTCGTGATCGTCACGTACGTCGTGCTCTTCAAGACGCCGATCGGCCTGCGGATCCGCGCCTGCGGCGAGCACCCTCGGGCTGCGGACACCGTTGGGATCAACGTCTACGCGATCCGGTACGGCTGCGTCGTCCTATCGGGGATCCTTGTCGCGCTCGGTGGCATGTACCTCTCGGAAGGGCCCGAGGGGAACGGGTCGTTCATCTTCAACATGACGAACGGGCGCGGCTTCATCGCGCTCGCCGCGATGATCTTCGGCAACTGGCGGCCGGCCGGCGCGTTCGGAGCGGCTTTGCTCTTCGGGTTCTCGGACGCGCTCGCGCTGAAGCTCCAGGTCTACTCGCCGCAGGCGGCGACGATGTTCCGGGCGCTCCCGTACGTGCTCACGCTGATCGCCGTCGCCGGCGTGATCGGTCGCACCGTCGCGCCTGCCGCCGACGGCAAGCCGTACGCCAAGCAGTAAGACCGGTAGCAGGCACTGCACATCTTTGTAACGACCTGTTGAGGCTTGACTGAGCCAGACCGCCCCGGCGACGTTACGGTCGCGTAACGGTGCCTGCTACCGGCCGTGGGGCAAAGACGTCTCAACTCTCGCGTTTTTGCCTTGCGATCGATAACTTCGATCGCAAGTTCACATGGCGCATGAGTCTCAGGCGAACACCGCAGCGCATGCCGTTCTCGCGGCCGTCCTTCAGGTGAGGGAGGGGCAGCTCCAGGCGCTCCTGTGGCAACGGGCGCGCGAGCCGTTCGCGGGCTGTTGGGCGCTGCCGGGCGGGGCGCTGGCGGCCGACGAGACGCTCGAGCAGTCGTTGCGGCGTCACCTGGCGGAGAAGGTGGATGTGCGGGAGCTGTCGCATCTCGAGCAGCTCGAGACGCGTAGCGACCCGCACCGCAACCCGGCGTTACGCGAGCTCGCGACCGGCTACCTCGGGCTCGTGCCGGACGGGCTCGACCCGGAGGTGCCGGACGACACGCGCTGGCATCCGCTCGACGAGCTGCCGGAGCTCGCCTACGACCACGAAGAGCTCCTCCTCAGCGCGCGTGAGCGCCTTCGCGCCAAGCTCTCCTACACGAACCTCGGTTTCGCACTGGCGCCCCCGAGCTTCACGCTCGCTGAGCTGCGCGACCTCTATGCCGCTGCCCTGGGGCATCCGCTGAGCGCGACGAACCTCCAGCGCGTGCTGCTTCGTCGGGAGCTGCTGGAGGAAACGGGGGAGCGGCGCCGTTACGGCAGCGGCGGCGGCCGGCCCGCCGCGATCTACCGGTTCCGCAGCCGCCGGCTGGAGATAACCGACCAGTTCGCCGTCCTCCGGCCGCCTACAATGGCCCGCTGAGTTGGCTGTCCGTACCCAGACCCTGATGCAGCCGCGGCGACTCAACGTCCGCGCGTGGCTCGCCTTCCTTTTCGGCGTCGTGGCGGCTGCTGCGATTCCCGTGGGGATCGAGCTGACCCGGAAGATTTCCGGCCTTGCGCTTCTCGACGCCGTCTGGGCGATCCCGGTCGCCGCCCTCGCGGCGACGGCCTCGCTCCTCTTCGCCCGCGGAGCCCGCGGCGCGATCGCGCGGACGCTCGAGCGAACGGGCGGGTCGGCCACTATCCGGCTAGCGCGCATGCTTGCCGTGGCAGGCATCTGCTTGACGCTTTCCGCGTCGATCGCTGTGGGGCTCTACGAGCTGCTCTTGCGCCTCGAGCACTGAGTCGTAGACTCCTTCCGTGTTCGACATCGGCCACAGCCTCCGGGAGGCGCGCGAACGGCAAGGACTCGGCTATCCCGAGATCGAGCTCGGGACGAAGATCCGCGCGAAGTACATCCGGGCCCTCGAGGAGGAGGACTTCGATGCGATCCCCGGGGACGCCTATACGCGTGGGTTCCTGAGGACGTACGCGGAGTATCTCGGGCTCGACGGCGAGGTCTACGTCGACGAGTACGCCTCACGTTTCCTCATGAGTTGGCGCGACGAAGTACCCGCGCGGCGGGAAAGGCCGCACCGAATTCGAACTCGTCACCGTCCGATCGAGCGACGCGCGGTTCTCGTCGTGCTCGCCGGCATAGCCGTCGTGACCGCGCTCGTCTTCGCGGCCTGGCGGTATGGCGGGTCGACGAGCAACAGTCCGGGGCTCGGCACGCAGCAGAAGCAGAAGCGTTCAGCGCCACCGCGTCAGCTCGTCTTGCGCGGCGTCGGCCGCGGGACGTACGTCGAGGTGCGCCGCAACAAGGCGTCCGGCAAGGTCGATCTCCAGGGAACGGTGGGAGCGGGGGAGACCGACCGGCTCGCGGGGAGCCGTTTCTACCTTCTCGTCCGCAGGCCTGCCGGCCTCGACATCACGCTCAATGGCCGAGCCGTCGCGTTGCCGAACGTGCACAATCTTCGCGTCCGCGTCACGCCGCAACGGACGACACTCCTCCACGGGTGACCCCGCGTCCGCGGGCCGTCGTCGTCGTCACCGGCAGCGAGCTCGTCCGCGGCGAGCGCACCGACCGCAACGGTCCGTTCCTTGCGGCCGAGGCGCTGACGCACGGGCTCGAGCCCGCCCGCATCACGATCGTCGGAGACTCGCCTGCCGAGCTGGAGGCGGTGTTGCGCGAGGGGCTGGATACGGACGTGTGTCTCGTCTCCGGCGGTCTCGGCCCGACGCACGACGACCGGACCGTGGAGATGCTCGGGCGCGCGGCGGGGGTCGAGCTCGTCGTCGACGAAGCGCTCGAGGAGGAGATCGAGTCGATCTCGCGCGCGGTCGCGGAGCGCTTGCGGAGGCCGTACGCGGACTTCGCGTCCGGCGTTACGAAGCAGGCGACGCGGCCGGCCACCGCAGTTTCGATCGGGCTCGCAGGGACGGCCCCGGGCCTCGTCTTCCGCACCCCGACCGGTTGCGTTGTCGTCGTTCTTCCAGGTCCGCCCGGCGAGCTGAGGCGGCTGTGGCCGAACGCGCTCGCGAGTGAGCCGATGCGGGAGTTGCTCTCGCGGGCGCAGCCTCCGGGACGGCGCGTGCTGCGGCTGTTCGGAGTGAGCGAGTCCGCGGTGGCGCGTGCGCTGGAGGAGGCCGGTGGGGACGGCTCGGGCGTCGAGGCAACGATCTGCGCTCGCGAGTTCGAGATCCACGTCGATCTACTGGCCGAGCCCGAGGCGGAGGAGCGAGCCGAGGCGCTCGAGGGGGCGCTCGCCGAGAGGCTCGAGCAATGGCTGTTCGCCCGCGACGAGCGACGAGTCGAGGAGCTCGTTCTCCAGCTCGCAGACGCGCGCGGCCTGCGCCTCGCGACCGCCGAGTCGTGCACCGGAGGGATGGTCGCAGCGCGGCTCACCGGCGTGCCCGGCTCGAGTGCGTCGTTTGTCGGGGGCGTCGTTGCGTATGCCGACGAGGTGAAGCGGAGTGAGCTCGACGTGCCGGAAGGGCTGCTGTCCGAGCATGGCGCGGTCTCGGCCGAGGTCGCTGCTGCGATGGCAGAAGGAGCGCGTGGCCGGCTCGACGCCGACGTCGCCGTCGCGGTGACCGGCATCGCGGGGCCTGACGGCGGGACGCCCGAGAAGCCGGTCGGGCGCGTCCACATCCACGCCGCGGGCCCGAACGGCTCGTTGGCGCGCATGCTCGACCTGCCCGGCGAGCGCGAGCAGATACGCGTCCGTGCGACGGTCACGGCGCTCCATCTCCTGCGTGCGCTTCTGCTGGGAAGTCGCGACGAAGACGCGTGACTGCCCCCGCTAGCGTGAGCAGCGATGAACGGGTCCGCCTCTTTCTCGCGCTACGGCTGCCCGATGACGTCCTCGACGAGGTCGAGCGATGGCAGCGCGGCCAGTTGGCGGGCGTCAGGCTCGTCCGCCGCGAGCACCTGCATGTCACGCTCGCGTTCCTCGGGCATCGGCCGGTCGGGGAGCTCGATTCGATCGTCGATGACCTTCGGGGGGCGGCGGCCGGGGCCGGGGAGATCCGGCTCGGCCCGGTCCGCTACCGCGAGACGAGGAGTGTCGGCATGCTCGTCCTCGAGGACGACGGAGGCAGTGCAGCTGCGCTCGCGGACGACTTGCAGGAGCGGCTCGAGCGGCTCGGCGTCTACCGCCGCGAGGGGCGGCCATGGCTGCCGCACCTCACGGTCGCCCGCTGGCGGGAGCGCCCGCGGCTGCAGCCCGAACTCCCGCCGGTGGGAACGTTTGTTCCGTCCGATGCGGCTGCTTACCTATCCCGACTGCACCCCGGCGGGGCGCGGTACGAAGTCTTGGAATCTGTCGCTTTAGGAGGCTGAGAAGTGGACAAGCACGAAGCACTCGACGTAGCGCTCGGCCAGATCGAGCGGCAGTTCGGCAAGGGCTCGGTTATGAAGATGAACGACCGCGCCGCGGTCTCGGTCGGCGCCGTCTCCACCGGCTCGCTCGCGCTCGATCTCGCGCTCGGGATCGGCGGCCTGCCGCGCGGCCGGATCGTCGAGATCTTCGGGCCGGAGTCTTCGGGGAAGACGACCCTCGTCTACCACGTGATCGCCGAGGCGCAGCGCAAGGGTGGCATCTGCGCCTTCATCGACGCCGAGCACGCGATGGATCCGGCGTACGCGAAGCGGATCGGCGTCGACATCGACAACCTTCTCGTCTCGCAGCCCGACACGGGCGAGCAGGCGCTCGAGATCACTGAGCTCCTCATCCGCTCCGGCGCGCTCGACGTCGTCGCGATCGACTCCGTCGCGGCGCTGACCCCGAAGGCCGAGATCGAGGGCGAGATGGGCGACTCCCACGTTGGTCTGCAGGCGCGCCTCATGAGCCAGGCTTTGCGCAAGCTCGCCGGCACTCTCAACCGCACCGACACGATCTGCCTCTTCACGAATCAGCTGCGCGAGAAGATCGGCGTCATGTTCGGGAACCCCGAGACGACGCCGGGCGGCCGCGCGCTGAAGTTCTACTCGTCCGTGCGGCTCGACATCCGGCGCATCGAGACGCTGAAGGAGGGCGTCGAGGCGTTCGGCAACCGCGTCCGCGTCAAGGTCGTGAAGAACAAGGTCGCGCCGCCGTTCAAGCAGGCCGAGTTCGACATCATCTACGGCTCCGGCATCTCGTGGGAAGGCACCGTGCTCGACTCGGGGATCGAGCGGAAGGTCGTGACGAAGTCGGGCTCGTACTTCAGCTTCGGTGACGAGCGGCTGGGCCAAGGACGCCAGAACGCGACCGCGTTCCTCCGCGAGCACCCCGACGTGACGCAGCAGATCCTGCAGCAGATCCAGACGGAGCTCGGCGCGGACCAGATCGTGTCCGCGCGCCTGCTTCCGGTCGCCGCCGAGGGATCCGCGTCGAGCAACGGCAAGGCTGAGGTGGCGGCGGAGGCGCTGGCGGCGGCCGAAGCCGAGGCGTGATCCCGACCGTCACGGGACTGCGCGAGCTGAAGCGCGGCCGGGTCGCCGTCGAGCTCGACGGTAGGTCGTGGCGTGTGCTGCCCGCAGATGCCGTCGTGCGGACTGCGCTCACGGTGGGGCGCAAGCTGGATCGGCCTAAGGCCCGAGAGCTGGCCCGGGAGCTGCGCCGGGCCAAAGCGCTGGCGGCGGCGAAACGATCGCTGGCAGCGAGCGGCCGCTCGGAACGCGCTCTCGAGCAGCGGCTGGCACTGGCGGGCCACTCCGCTGCCGCGCGCGAAGACGCGATCGCGTCCCTCGCCCGTGCCGGGATCGTCGACGATGCCCGCCTGGCCGAGAATCGGGCGGAGCTGCTCGCGCGTCGCGGCTACGGCGACTCCGGCATCCGGGCCGACCTACGGCGGCGCCTCATCTCGTCCGACATCGTGGCCGACGCCGTCGCCGCCCTGGAGCCAGAGCTCGAGCGCGCCCAGCGGCTGCTCGCAGGTCAGAGCCTCACGCCGGCACTGCTCCGGCGCCTCTCCGGTCGCGGGTTCTCGCGCGACACCCTCGAGGAAGTCACGACCGCGTTTGCGCAAGGGGCCTGAGGCGCGGTAGGATCGTTACGCATTCCATTCGACGTTTTGCCTGCAAAAGCAGCTTTTCCGAAACCGCATCCGATGATCCACCGCTTAGACCCGACGACACGGAGGTTACGCGCGCGGTAGCGCGGTGACCTTCGGCGGGCAGCTGCCCGCCGAATGAGGCTTCTCGGATAGCTGCCGGCCAGGCCCGGCGCCGGATGGGACGTACCGCCGAACGGCGGTTGAGTCCTCGACTGAGGAGCCGGCAATGCTGATCGGGATCGGAATTGCCATCGGGATCGCCGGAGGCGCCGCCCTGGCCCTGCTCGCCGTCTCCGTCTTCGGCACGACCGGAGTGACCAAGGCTCGCCGGATCCGCGACCAGCTCCTCGAAGACGCACAACGCGAAGGGGACGCCGTGCGGCGCGAGGCGCAGGTCGAAGCGCGCGAGCAAGCGGTCCGGCTGCGAAGCGAGATCGACGCCGAGCTCACCGACCGCCGCGCTCAGGTTCTGAAGATCGAGGAGCGCGTTCTGGCGAAGGAGCTCGAGACCGAGAAGAAGCTCGAGGAGCTCTCGCGCCGCGATCAGGGGCTTGCCGACCGGGAGGAGCACATCCGGCAGCTCCAGGAGGAGCTCAAGGAGACGAAGAGCGCCCAGGTCGCCGAGCTCGAGCGGGTGGCCGGCCTGACCCAGGCGGAGGCGCGGACGCTGGTGCTCGAGCGCGGCGAGGAGCAGGCGCGGCACGAGCTCGCACGGCGCGTCCGCACGCTCGAGGACGAGGCACGCGCCGATTCGAAGCGTCGCGCGCGCAACCTCGTCGCGGATGCCCTGCAGCGGGTTGCCGCGAGCCACACCGCAGAGACGACCGTGACGGTCGTGGAGCTCCCCTCAGACGACATGAAGGGGCGCATCATCGGCCGGGAGGGCCGCAACATCCGCGCCCTCGAGCATCTCACCGGTGTCGACTTCATCGTCGACGACACCCCTCACGCGGTCGTGCTCTCCTCATTCGACGGGCTTCGCCGGGAGATCGCACGGCTCACCGTGACGAAGCTCCTCGAGGACGGCCGGATCCACCCGGCACGGATCGAGGAGACGTACTACGAGTCGAAGGCGGAGGTCGAGGAGGTCGTGCGCCAGGCGGGCGAGCAGGCGGTCTTCGAGGCGAACTGCGGCCCCTTCCCCGAGGAGCTCGTGCAGATCCTCGGCCGGCTCCGCTTCCGCACGAGCTATGGCCAGAACGTCCTCAAGCACACGCTCGAGGTCGTGCACCTCGCGGGAATCATGGCGACGGAGCTGGAGGCGAGCGTGCAGACGGCGAAGCGTGCGGCAATGCTCCACGACATCGGCAAGGCGATGACACACGAGATCGAGGGCTCGCACGCGTTGATCTCCGCGCAGCTCGCAGGGCGCTACGGCGAGTCTCAGGGCGTCGTCCATGCCATCGAGGCGCACCACTACGAGGTGCAGCCGCAAACCGTCGAAGCCGTTCTCCTGATTTCGGCGGACGCCGTCTCCGCGAGCCGGCCCGGCGCACGTGGCGAGAGCCTCGAGCAGTACATCAAGCGCCTCGAGGGCCTCGAAGAGCTCGCAGCGTCCAAGCCGGGCGTCGAGAAGGTGTACGCGCTCCAGGCCGGACGCGAGATCAGGGTCATCGTCAGCCCCGGCGAGGTCGACGACGATGCAGCCGCGCTCCTCGCGCACGAGATCGCGCGCGAGATCGAGGATCGCCTCGAATACCCCGGCCAGGTGAAGGTCACGGTGATCCGCGAGAGCCGCGCCGTCGACGTAGCGAAGAACCACTCGACGACGGCTGCACACGCGCCGGTGCACGAGCAGCCTCCAATTCAAGCCGCGTAACCGGGCTACCCTACGCGCCGTGAAGAGGTACCACGTCACGACGTTCGGATGCCAGATGAATGCCCACGATTCGGAGCGGATCAAGGGCATGCTCGAGGAGCTCGGGCTTGGCGAAGCAGCATCACAGGAGCAGGCAGACGTGATCGTCCTCAACACGTGCACGATCCGCGAGAAGCCGGATACGCGCTTCGCTGCGCACATGGGAAATGCGGCGAAGCGCAAGCGCGAACGCCCCGGCACCGTTGTCGCCGTCGGTGGTTGCTATGCCGAGGCCCAGCGCGAGCGGCTGTTCGCTCTCTATCCGGCCGTCGACGTTGCGTTCGGGCCAGGAACGATCTCGCACCTCGGTGACTGGCTCGGCGCCGGCGGCGAGGGCATCGCGCGCAGCTCCTTCGGAACCGGAGAGGAGCGTGCGTTCGCCGCAGGACTTCCGGTCCGGCGCGAGCGGCGTTTCCAGGCGTGGGTCCAGGTCTCGATGGGCTGCAACTCGGTTTGTTCCTACTGCATCGTCCCCGCGGTACGCGGGCGCGAGACCTCCCGCCGTCCCGGCGAGGTCGTTGCCGAGGTCGGGCGGCTCGCCGCGGAGGGCGTCCGCGAGGTGACGCTGCTCGGCCAGAACGTCAACTCGTACGGCCGCGACGTCGGCTCGAGCTTTGCGGAGCTCTTGCGCGCCATCGACGCTGTCGAGGGCATCGAGCGGATCCGCTTCACGAGCCCGCACCCGAAGGACTTCCGCCGCGATGTGATCACCGCAATGGCGGAGTGTGCAGCGGTCTGCGAGCACGCTCACCTGCCGCTCCAGTCGGGGTCGAGCCGTGTGCTCAAGGCGATGCGGCGGACGTACTCCCGCGAGCGCTACCAGCGCCTTGCCGAAGAGCTCCGAGCCGCGATCCCGGATCTCGCGCTGACGACCGACATCATCGTCGGCTTCCCCGGTGAGACCGAGGATGAGTTTCTCGAGACGCTCGAGGTCGTGGAGGAGGTCGGCTTCGACGGCGCCTTCACCTTCGTCTACTCGCCCCGTGCCGGAACCGAAGCCGCCTCCATGCCGGACCAGGTGCCGGACGAGGTGAAGCGCGATCGCATCGAACGGCTCGTCGAGGTCGTGCAACGGATTGCGGCTGAGCGGAACGCGGGTCGAGTCGGGATGGTCGAAGAGGTGCTCGTCGAGGGACCAAGCCGCACGGCGCCGGAGCTGCTGCGCGGCCGGACGCGCCGCAACACAACCGTGAACTTCAGCGGCGACGCCGCTCCCGGCGACCTCGTCGAGGTCGCGATCGCAAGCGCAACCTCGGCGACCCTTTGCGGTGCTCACCTTGCGGCCGCTGCAGCCTAGAGACCTGGTCTGGGACGGCTGCCTCAACGTCCGTGAGCTCGGCGGATTGCCGACTGCGGAAGGCGGGGAGACGCGGTTCGGCGCCATCGTGCGTGCGGACAGTGTCCGGCAGCTGACCGGCGAAGGGTGGCAGTCACTCGTCGACCACGGCATCCGCACGGTGATCGATCTGCGGAGCGACGACGAGCGCGCTGAGGATCCCCCGGCCGCGGTGCCGGTCGAGGTCGTGCATGTGCCGTTCCTGGGGGCCACCGAGGCTGAATGGGAGAAGATCGACAAGGAGCTCGCCGCAGCTGTCGCGGCAGCGCCCGATGTGGCGAGCGCGACCCGCGACGTCTACCTGATCTTCCTCGAGCGCTTCCGTTCGAACGTCGCCGCGGCCGTCCGAGCGATTGCGAGAGCGCCCGCCGGCGGGATCGTCATCCACTGTGCGGGCGGCAAGGATCGCACGGGGCTGCTCTCCGCCTTCCTTCTCCATCTCGCCGGAGTCGCCGGCGACGAGATTGCGGCGGATTACTCGCTCAGCGAGGAACGGCTGCGTGCGCGGCACGAGGAGTGGTTCGAGGCCGCCGAGTCGGAGGAGGAGCTCGAGCGGCTCAGGCGGATCGCGCAGACTCCGGCAGCTTCGATGACCGGCGTCTTCGCCGAGCTCGAGCGTCGTTACGGCGGCGTGGAGTCATACCTCCGCAGGGCGGGCTTGACGGCCGAGGAGCTCGAGCTCGTCCGCGAGCGCCTCCGTGGCTGAGCGTGTCATCGGCCTGTTCGGGCCGACCGCGAGCGGGAAGTCGGACGTCGCAGCGGCCATCACGGAGTTGCTCCCGTCCGAGGTCGTCTCGGCCGACGCCATGCAGGTCTATGACGG
Source organism: Gaiellaceae bacterium (assembly GCA_045805965.1). Lineage (GTDB taxonomy): Bacteria > Actinomycetota > Thermoleophilia > Gaiellales > Gaiellaceae > Palsa-739. Next base: position 253,586 of record JBJMKF010000014.1, on the reverse strand, counting down.
CCTGCCGATCCTCACGAACCGGTCGCCATACCCCGAGCGGCTCATCGGGATCTGGCCGCTTTCGCATCTCGCGTCGGTCGGCGAGTACGCACCGCTCGCGCACAGTGCGATCGACGAGATTCTCGCCGCCGGCAGCACGCCGCTCGTCGTGGGAGGGACCGGGCTCTACTTCCGTGCGGCTCTCGCCGAGCTCGAGCTGCCTCCCGCGCCTGCAGCCGGCGCGCGTGAGCGATGGGAACAGCTCTACGACGAGGCCGGAGAGGGTGCGGCGCACGCTCGGCTCGGTGCACTCGACCCGGCGGCAGCCGCCCGGATCCATCCAAACGATCGTCGCCGTGTCGTTCGCGCGCTCGAGCTCGCGGAAGCAGGTCACTCGCTCGTGCCTCGGCGCGACAGCCTCTTTGGCGGCGCCTGGCGCCATCCCACCCTCCTGATCGGGCTGGACGTGCCAACGCCGGAGCTCGACCGGCGGATCGCGGAGCGGACCAGGCGAATGTTCGGCGCCGGCGTCGAGGAAGAGGTGCGCAAGGCGCTCGCGGCCGAGCCGTCCACGACAGCGAGGAAGATCATCGGCCTCGACGAGGTCGCGACGCTTCCGCGCGCGGAGGCGATCGAGGTGCTGATCGTCCGAACCCGGCGCTACGCCGCATATCAGCGCAAGTGGCTGCGTCGGCTCGAAGGGCTCGTTATCGTCGCGGCCGACCGACCACCCGAGGAGACCGCTGCTGAGATCGTCGCGCTGGCACGCATACGGGAACGTCTACCTCGTCCATGAAGGACCGGTGACCGGCGTCGATCTGTCCGGGACGGACGGCGCGGTCGAGGTGCTCGCGGTCGAGGGTGACGACATCTCGGTCAGCATCGTCAATCCGGATGGATCGCGCGCCGAGATGTCCGGCAACGGGACGCGCATCGCAGCGGCCTGGTTGATGAGCCGCACCGGATCGTCGCGGGCCCGCGTGCGTGTCGGGCCGAGCAGCGTGGAGGTGCGACGGACAGGGGACGCCCTCTACGAGTCGGAGTTCAGTGCCGTCGAGGTGGGGGAGCCGGAGCTCGTCGACGGGATCGAGCTGACGCCGGTCGTGGTCGGCAATCCCCACGCCGTAGTCCTGGGCGACCCGAGCCTGATCGGGGAGCTCGGGCCACGGCTCGAGAAGCATCCTCGCTTCCCGGAGCGGACGAACGTGCAGGTCGCCCGCGTGAACGCACCTGGCGAAGTGACCGCCCGCGTCTGGGAGCGCGGCGTGGGGGAGACGGAGGCGTCCGGGACGAGCGCGGTGGCAGTCGCGGCAGCGACCTACCGCGAGGGCGAAGTCGTCGTCCACTTTCCCGGCGGCGACCTGCGGGTGCGCCTGGCCGGAGGCCGCGCGTGGCTCACCGGGCCGGCGGAGCCGCTCGACGAATTGCCGGGCTCCGGTCACGAAACCGGTACGAGCGAGTAACAGGTTCCGCGGTATCGTCGCCTCCGAGGGCGGAGGGAGCTACCCCACCCTATGGGCGGGGCTCCGACATCTTCTCCGCCGCAACCGACCCGTGCGCCGCGCTAGACCCCGATTTCGAACTCGCGTAGCACGTCGTTCAGGCTCGTCTTGAGATCGGTCTGAGCGCTCCGCCAGCCGACGACGAGGGCGCACGCGACCTGGTACGTCCCCGCAGGGAAGTCTTTCGGCCTCGTTCCCGGCACGACCACCGCTCGGGGCGGCACGTACCCCCTGTGCTCCACGGGCTCGGAGCCCGTCACGTCGATCACCGGCACCGACCCCGTCAACGAGACGTTAGGCGCGAGCACGGCACGCTCCCCGATGACGACGCCCTCGGTGAGGATGCAGCGGGACCCGACGAACGCCCCGTCCTCGACGATCACAGGCCGCGCCTGCAGGGGCTCGAGCACCCCGCCGACCCCGACGCCGCCGGCTAGGTGGACGTCTGCTCCGATCTGTGCACACGACCCGACCGTGGCCCACGTGTCGACCATCGTGTTCGGGCCGACCCAGGCGCCGATGTTGACGTAGCTCGGCATCAGGATCACGCCGGGAGAAAGGAACGACCCGTACCGCGCGGTCGCCGGCGGCACGACACGGACGCCGCGCTCGGCGTGGTCGTGCTTGAGCGGGATCTTGTCGAGGTACGCAAACGGGCCAACCTCGATCGGCTCCACCTTCCGCATACGGAAGTACTCGAGGATCGCCGCCTTCGCCTCCTCGTTCACCCGCCAGTCGCCATCGACCTTCTCGGCGACCCGCACTTCGCCGCGGTCGAGCGCCGCGATCGTGCTTTCGACGTCCATCACACCTCCCGCAGGATCTCTGCCGCGCACTCGCACTCCTCGAGGGTAGGCACGAGCGCGAAGCGGACATAGCCCGCGCCGCTCGGTCCGAACATCTCGCCCGGGGACACGATGATCCCACGCTCGAGGAGCTCAGCCGGGTCGGGTCCGACGACCCAGAGGTACATCGTCGCCTCGCTCGCCAAGATCTCCCAGCCTCGGCCCTCGATCGCCGGGATCATCACGTCCCGCTTTGCGCGGTACCGCGCCCGCGTGTCCTCGACGTGGCGCTCGTCGTTCCAGGCGACGACGGAAGCCCGCTGTACGAACTCCTGTGGCGCCGTCCCGACCGTCGGGCGATACGACTTCAGGGCGGCGACGATTTCGGCCGGGGCGGCGACGAAACCGGAGCGGTAACCGGTCATCGAAGACCGCTTGCTCAGCGTCTGGAAGACGACGGTGCGCGACCGATCCGCGGCCTGGAGCGCGGAGGGCGGCGGCTCGTCGAACCACAGCTCCGTGTACGCCTCATCCGAGCCGACGACGAAATCGTGACGCTCGGCCGCCTCCGCGAGCTCGTCGTAGAACTCACGCGGCGCCACCGCTCCGGTCGGGTTGTGCGGGTAATTGACCCAGACCAACGCGACGTCGTCGTCGAGCTCCGCGAGATCCGGCAGGAATCCGTTCTCGCGCCGCAGCGGAAGCGTCTGCACTCGTGCCCCGGCGAAACGGGCACCACGTTCGTACACGGGGTAGGCAGGCTCGCCGAACGCCACGACGCGACCCGCGGTCTCGAGCACCTGCGCGAGCGAGAAGATCGCCTCCTTCGACCCGTACGTCGGCACGATCTCCGTCTCCGGATCGACCGAGACGCCGAAGCGCCGCTCGATCCACCCGGCGGCGGCGCCGCGAAGCTCGGGCAATCCCTGCGCGAGCGGATACGGCGCGCGCGCCGGCAGCGCCTCGACGAGCGCGTCGCGGATCATCGGATCGGTCGGCTCGTTCGGATCGCCCTTGCCGAAGTCGATCACCTCGACCCCCGCCGCGAGCAACCTCCGCCGCTCCTCCTCGAGCCGCGTGAACGGGTACACGGCCATCTCCGTCAGCACCGGATTGATCACGAGAGGAACCTAGCCAGCGTCTCGTACACCGCGTGCAGGTTCGCGATCGGGATGTGCTCGTCCTGCCGGTGCGCGGCCGCCGTGACGCCCGGGCCGTAGTTGATCGCGTCGATCCCATGCTCTGCAAACTGCGCGACCGGCGTCCACGCCTGCTTCGGCGCCACCTCGGGCACGAGCTCTCGGAGCCGCATCACAAGCGGATTCGCCAGCGCCGGGACTGCGGACGGAGAGTTGTAGAGGACCTCGAGCTCGCCGCCGGAGACGTGCTCCCGCAGCCGGGCCTCGGCTTCGTCGCGGGAGCGGCCGGGCGCATAACGGAAGTTGAGCTCCGCGGAGGCTCGGGCCGGCACGACGTTCGCTGCGATCCCGCCTTCGACGCGCACCGCGCTCAGCACCTCTCGAAACACGAGGCCGTCATGCTCGACATCGCGTGGCTCGAGCGACGCAAGCGGCGCCAGACCCGCGGCGAGCGCGTGAATCGCGTTGTGGCCGGTCCAGGGCCGCGCGGAATGCGCGCTCTCGCCGTGAAACGCGATGCGGGCCTGAAGGTTGCCGAGGCAGCCGGCATGGAGGATCCCGTCCGTCGGCTCGAGCACGACCGCAAGCTCGACGCCTGCGAGTGCATCACTGCCGAAGACACCGGGCAGCGGGCTTTCGTCGATGGGGACCTCCTCGTGGGTGAAGAAGACGTAGCGCCCAGGTGTGCCGTCGCGCGCGAGCTCGAGCATCACCGCAACGCCGCCCTTCATGTCGCTCGCGCCGAGGCCGTGCACGGCGTCGCCGGCGATCCAGCCAGGGATGTTCCCCTGGGCGGGCACCGTGTCGACGTGTCCCGCGAGCACGACCGGCGCGTCGCCGCTTCCCCAGACGATCGCCTCGCCGTCGTCGTAGAGCGGCTCGCCGGGCAGGAGCCTCCGCACGAGCTCCATCGCAGCGGCTTCTCGGCGGCTCTCCGAGGAGACGTTCACGAGCTCGAGAGTCCGGGCAGCGAGATCGGAAGCGGGCATGGCAGAAGTCATAATGACCGGCGGATGGCGGTGAGACAGCCCGATCGCTCCTGGCCGGCCGAGCCCGAGCGTGGGCTCGTGCTCGCTGTGCTCCCTCCCGGCTCCGACGGAGCAGACGAGCTCGCGGAGTTCGAGGAGCTCGCGCGGACCGCCGGAGTCGAGCCAGTGCGCCGGGTCGTCCAGCATCGGCGGCTTCCCGACGCGCGCACGTACGTCGGCAAGGGAAAGGTCGAAGAGCTGAAGCATGAGTACGGCGACGCCGGCGCTGAGGTGCTGCTCGTCGACACCGAGCTGAGCCCGGCACAGCAGCGGACGCTCGAGAACGCCCTTCAGGCGCGCGTCGTCGACCGGACGCAGCTGATTCTCGACATCTTCGCGCTGCACGCCGTCAGCGCCGAGGGGAAGCTCCAGGTCGAGCTCGCCCAGCTCGACTACAACCTGCCGCGCATGCGGGGCCTGTGGCAGCACCTCGAGCGGCTCGGCGGCGGCACCGGCGGTCTCGGCGCCGGAGTCGGCACCCGCGGCCCCGGCGAGTCGCAGCTCGAGACGGACCGGCGCCTCGCGCGTCGCCGGATCACGCTCCTTCGCGAACGGCTCCGCAAGCTCAGCCGGCAGCGCGACATCCGGCGCAAGGAACGGCGGCGGACGGAGACGCCGACGGTGGCGCTCGCCGGTTACACGAACGCCGGCAAGTCGACGCTCCTCAACGCACTCACCGAGGCGGGTGTCTCCGTTCGCGACCGGTTGTTCGAGACGCTCGATCCCACGACGCGCGGCTTCGAGCACGAGGGGCGGCGCTACCTCGTGACCGACACCGTTGGCTTCGTCCGCCGCCTGCCACACCAGCTCGTCGAGGGCTTCGCCGCGACGCTGGAGGAAACGCTCGTCGCCGATCTCGTCCTCCACGTGGTCGACGGATCTGCCGCCGAGCATGAGCTCGTCGAGCAGATCGCAGCCGTGGACGCAGTCCTGCGTGAGATCGGCGCGAACGAGCTCCCGGTCGAGCTCGTCGTCAACAAGATCGACGCGGTGGACGCGCTGGGCCGCCGCCGGCTCGCGAACCGCTATCCGGACGCGCTCCAGATCTCGGCGCTCTCAGGCGAAGGGCTCGAAGAGCTGCGCGCGCGCATCGCAGAGCGCTTCGGCGAGCGGTTCGAACGCGTGCGCCTTCTGTTGCCGTACGACGAGGGGGGACGTCTCAACGAGCTCTACGCGCTCGGCGCGCCGATCGACGAGCGGGAGGACACGCCGGAGGGGGTACTCGTCGTTGCTCGGCTCCCGCGGCGCGAGCTGCGGCGCTTCGCGCCGTACCTCGTCGCCGAGGCCGCTCCGGCCGAGCGGCGCCGGAAAGGCGCATGACGGAGCTGCCGGTGAAGCGCCTGCACGACGAGGCGATGCTGCCGACACGCGCCTACGAGGGCGATGCGGGCCTGGACCTCGCCGCCGGGGAGCGCGTCGAGCTCGGGCCCGGTGAGCGCGCCGCAGTGGGCACCGGGCTGGCCGTGGCGATTCCGGACGGCCATGCAGGCTTCGTCCAGCCGCGCTCGGGGCTGGCGGCCCGTCACGGCATCGCGGTACTCAACTCGCCCGGCCTCGTCGACGCCGGCTACCGCGGCGAGCTCAAGGTCGTACTTCTCAACACGGACCGAGACGAGGCGTTCGTCGTCGAGCCGGGGATGCGGATCGCGCAACTCGTGGTGATCCCGGTGGTCTTGACCGAGCCCAAGGAGGTTCTCGAGCTCCCGGCGAGCGAGCGCGGCGAGCGGGGCTTCGGCAGCTCGGCCCGCTGATGCCGCTCGAGCCGCGCATCCGGGTCTCTGCCGTCCTGCGCTGGGAGGGCCGCGTCCTCCTGTGCCGGCACGAGAAGTCGGGACGCGAGTATTGGCTTCTGCCCGGCGGCGGCGTCAACAGCGGGGAAAGCCTCGTCGAGGCGCTGCGCCGGGAGCTTGCCGAGGAGGTGGCGATCGGCGACGACCTCACGTTTGAAGGCCCGGTTGCCGTGGTCGACTCGATCGCGCCGAAGCGGGCGTTCGTCGGTAAGCACGTGGTGCACATCATCTTCGCCGCCGACCTCTCCGGGCGTTCGCTCGAGAAGGTCACCTCGACCGACGCCGCCGTGCGCGGCCATCGCCTCTTCGAGCCGGGTGAGCTGGACAGCATCGTCCTGCACCCACCGCTCCAGCGTTTTCTCGGACGCTGGGAGCCGGGCGACCCGGCCGTGTATCTCGGCGCTCTGTGGGCCCCGTGAGCGCGTCGCCGCCGCTCAGACGCGTCTCGATCCAGGGCTATCGCGCTGCCCGCGAGCTCGAGCTTTCGCCGGGATCGGTCTGTGCGCTCGTCGGGGAGGCGTCGAGCGGTAAGTCGACCGTCCTGACGGCCATCTGGACGCTGCTCGAAGCGGCGGCCCCGCCGCCGACGATCGACGACGTTGCGCGCGACGGCGCAAGTGGCCGAATCCACCTCGAAGCGGGCGTGGCAAAGGGGACGATCTTCCTCGACGCCCGGCCGCCCGACACACTCAACCTGAACCGGGCCGGAGCGCCGCCGGTGCTCTTCCTGCCGGCGAACCTTCGCTCCCGGACACTCGTCGCGCCGGCCACCGGGCGCGGGGCGGCTGAAGTCGCCGAGCTGTTCCAGCCGCCTGCGGTCGACCATCACTGGGCCGCAGCGGACGGCGGACTTGCCCTCGTCGCCGGCATGGAGCGGCTCCTCGCCTCGAATCTCCGCCACTTCGTCCTCCTCATCGAGGAGCCGGAGCTCTACCTCAGCCCGCACGGGCAGCGCCAGCTCTACGGCCTGCTGCGGGCGCTCGCGCAGGCGGGAAATCAGATCCTCTACTCCACGCACGCACCCGTCTTCCTCAGCGTCGACAAGCTCGAGGAGCTCGCCCTCGTGCGCCACACGCCGACGGGGGGGACCTCGCTCTTCCAGCCTCAGCCGCTGGCCGAGGCGGAGATGTTCCGCGCACTCTCGGAGTTCGACAGTGATCGTGCGGAGCTCTTCCTCGCACGCTGCGCAGTTCTCGTCGAAGGACGGACGGAGAAGCTGACGTTTCCGCTCGTCTTCGACGCGCTCGGGGTCGATCCCGACAAGGAAGGGATCCTCGTCTTCGAGTGCGGCGGCAAGGGGAACATGCCGCTCTTCGCGCGCATCTGCAACGCGTGCAGCGTCCCCTACGTCGTCGTCCACGACCGCGACGCGCCGCGTGGTGTCTCGCCCGTCGAATCGGAGCGCATCGTTAATCGGCAGATCCGCGAGGTTGCCGGCAGTCGGCGCACCGTCGTCCTCACGCCGGACTTCGAGACGGTGTCCGGGCTCAAGGCGAGCAACCGTGGCCGGAAGCCGCAGAAGGCGTGGCAGCGCTACCGCGGCAACGGCGAGGTGCCTGCGGAACTTCGCGTCGCAGTCGAAAAGCTGCTGAAGCTTGCGCAGGCCGGTTAGCTGAACCGTCCGCCGCGCGAGCGCGCGCGGGCGGCGGAGACCTCGTGGGCACGTCGCTCGAGGTCGTCGGGCAGCGGTTCGAGGTGCGGCGGCGGCTCGTCGCTGCCCAGGCGGTGTGCGAGCGCCTGCTCGAGCAGCCAGTCCGCGAGCCACGGGTTGCGTGGCAGAAGCGGACCGTGAAGGTAGGTGCCGATCACCCGGCCGGCGCGGCAGCCCTCGAAACCGCCTCCGCCGTCGTTTCCGAAGCCCGCGAGGACCCGACCGAGCGGGTCCGCGCCGGGATCGAGGCGCGTGCGGCCCGCGTGGTTCTCGAAGCCGGCGAGCGTCCGCCTTTCTCCGGGCTCGAGCTCGCACTCGAGCAGCACGTCACCGATCATGCGCCGCTCGCCCGCGACGGTGTCGAGGGGAAGAAGGCCGATGCCGGGCATGTCCTCGCCGTGAAAGCCGCGGTAGCCGCGGCCGAGGAGCTGGTAGCCGCCGCAGACCGCGAGGAGTGACGCGCCTCCGGCGACCGCCTCGTGCAGCGCCGCCGCCTTGCCAAGAAGGTCCTCTGCGACGAGCAGCTGCTCGCGGTCCTGTCCGCCGCCGACGTAGTAGAGGTCGTGGTCGCCCGGCACGACCGCGTCTCCCATGCCGAGCGCGGTCACCACGAGCTCGTGCCCGCGCCACGCCGCACGCCGATTGAGCACGGCGATGTTGCCGCGATCGGCGTAGATGTTGAGGTACTCCGGATAGAGGTGGCCGACGCGGATCGCGGTCATCCCCGGCGCTCCCAGTACGGCTTCGCGAGCCCGCGTGAGGCGAGGACTCGTTGTAGTCCGAGCATGGCGGTGTAGGTGGGGAGGACCACGAGCTCGCCGCCGTCCGGCGTCAGCTCGAGCCCACGGTCGAGCGCCTTTCCCACGTCGGGCTCGAGCTCGACCGCCTCGTCGCTGAGGCCGCCGTAGCGGAAGCGGAGCGCGAGCTCCGCGGCCCGGCCGCCGCTCGCGACGAGCGTCTCGAGACCCGGCAGCAACGGCTCGAAGTCGACGTCCCAGATCCACGAGACGTCGCGGCCGTCCGCGATCTCGTCGTTGAGCGCCACGACGAGCAGCTGCGGCGAGCCCCCGTCGACGAGCGTGCGGATGGCCTCGTTGGCGCCTGCGGGATTCTTGATCAGGAGCAACAGGACGCGTTTGTCCCCGACGGCGACGCGCTCGAAGCGGCCGAACGCGGCGGAGAAATGCCCGAGGCCCGTGGCAATCTCGTCGAGCTCCGCGCCGAGCGAGCGCGCGAGGGCCGCAGCTGCGACCGCGTTGTAGACGTTGTAGAGGCCGGGAAGCGTGAGCTCGACGGCACGAGATCCGTCCGGCGTGTCGAGCCGGAACGACGCGCGCTCGAGTCCGTGGATCACGATGTCCCGCCCTGCTACGTCGAGCGGTGGCCGGGCGTGGTCGCCGCGAGGGCAGCGGTAGTCGCCGAGGTGGCCGACATACGCCGCGGCGTAGACGTACGGGGTGCCGCAGCGGACGCAGTACTTCGAGTCGGCCGCGTGCTGGAGCGAGGGCCTGGCCAGCCGTGGATCGTCGAGACCGAACGCGACGCTGCCCGGATGCGCCTCGCTCACGGCCGCGAGTTGCGGGTCGTCGGCGTTGTAGACCAGTTTCGCGTCCTCTGGCAGATCGGCCACGGCACCGCGCCAGCGCTCGGCGACGAGCTCGAGCTCGCCGTAACGGTCGAGCTGGTCGCGGAAGAGGTTCCCGAGGCAAACCGTTCGCGGCCGCAGGCGTCGCACGAGCTCCGGGAGAGCCGCCTCGTCCACCTCGAACAGGCCCAGGTCTGCGTCGCCCGAGCTGAGCAGCGCTGAGGCGACACCGGAAACGAGGTTCGCTCCAGCAGCGTTGTGGGCGAGCTTGTGCCGCGGCCGGAGGATCTCGGCCGCCATCGCGGTCGCAGTCGTCTTGCCGTTGGTGGCCGAGAGGACGGCGGTTCCGTCAGAGAGTCGTGCGGCGAGGCGGTCGATAGCGCCACGGTCGAGCTCGGCGAGGAGCTTCCCCGGGATCGTGGTGCCGCCGCCTACTCGGACTCCTCGTGAGAGCGCTGCAACGGCGCGTGCAAGCGCGATCTCGAGCGCGAGTGGGGAGCGGGGGCGCATCCGGCGAGCCTAGTCAAGCCATGCCTGCACGGGACTACTTGCGGATTCCTCAACCTGCTCTACACTTATTGACATGGCCGAGAAGCCCCGCTACCGGGCGCTCGCCTCGATCGATCCGCGGGAGCTCGCGAAGTTCCAGGCCGGTATCCGCAAGCGGTACACCGACGAGCAGATCGTGGCCGAGATCGTCGCGTGCGCCGAACGGCTCGGCCGATCGCCGACGATGCGCGAATTCGCAGCGGACACCGAGACCGCCGTACATCCCCAGACGGTGATCGAGCACTTCGGCTCGTGGAACGCCGCGAAGCGGGCCGCCGGGCTCGTCCCGCGCCGCTTCGCGACGCGCGAGGAGCTGCTCGGCCTTCTGCGCACCCTCGGCGACGAGCTCGGCCGGCCGCCGACGGCGCGCGACATCGACGAGCGCAAGGGGCGGATGCCCTCGAAGTCGCTCTACTGGCACACGTTCGGTTCTCTCACGAACGCGCTCCGCGAGGCCGGATTCGACGTGCCGGTGGGGGAGGAGAGGCTCGAGCGGGCCGTCGACCAAGGCGTTGTGCTGGCCGAGCAACTCGGGCGGCTACCGAAGTTCGCCGACTGGGGCGAGGCGCGGCGCCAGGACGATGCTCTTCTGACGGAATGGCAGGTCTATCGGATGTTCGACGCGCGTCGCGGCGCGTGGTCGACGTTCCAGTTCCTCGTTCGGCAGCGGCTCGCGGAGCAGGGGCGAGACGTCGCGAGCGACGGGGCGCTGCTGAAGTGACCTAGCCGGTCGCTGCGATCGCAGCGAGGCGCTCGAGGCAATGCGCGCTCTCCCCGGGAGCTCGGACGGCGGGCAGCGCCGTCTCCTCGACATAGCTCCGATCGGGGCGGAACCGCGCGGTGCGTGCGACTCGGCCCGCTCGCAGGGCGAGGAACGTCCCGTCGCGCACCTCGCTCACGCGGAGCCGCACACCCGTGTACTCGGCGGCGATCTCGAGAGCGGCGCGGTTCGAGGCGAAGAAGACCTCGTCGCGGCCGCGGCCGAGCCACAGCGGGCGGCCGACACCGTGCGCGGCGAAGAGTGTTCCAGGCTCCCGCTGGTCAAGCCAGGCGGCGGCCATCGAGCCCGCAAGCGCCTCGAGCGCCCGCGGCTCGTTCCGGGAGTGCGCGGCGAGCGCGAAGATCGCCTCGGAGTCGACGGTCATCCGGGGCTCGGAGCGTGCGCACGAGTGGGGGGCGAGCAGCTCGTCGTCGTTGAGGATGATCCCGTTGTGGATACCGACGACCGGGCCGTGTCGCACCGGGTGGTTGTTGGCCGGGATCGACGGATGGCCCTTCGTGTAGTCGCGGACGTGAACGAGAAGCTCAGTGGCGTGCGCCGGGACCGTGATCCGATCGAGTAGCTGCCTCGCAGGCGTGCGCTGCTTCGTGACGACCGGATACCGGTCTGCATGGCCGCGGTAGGCATAGCCGACTGCATCCGCGCCGCGGTCGGCGATCCCCGCAAGGAGCGCCTGCGCCGCGAGCGTGCGGTCGATCCCGCTCCGCTGCGAGAGGCTATATCCGGCGATTCCGCACATTTGCGTCCTGGCGAAGCCTTTCTCCCTATCGGTATCCGTTCCCTGCCACCGTAGGCCACGTCGGTTAGGGCTTTCTAAAGCCAGCCTCGGATGGCGCCGATACACGCAGCAATGGAGTCTTCGTCTGCGGCTGAGGACCTTCGCGCCGAGCACGCAACGGCGCAGGATCCGCTCAAGCTCTACGTGCGCCAGATCGGTGGCGGCCCGCTGCTCACGCGCGAAGAGGAGCGCGAGCTCGCCCGCCGGAAGGACGAGGGCGACGAAGAGGCGAAGCGACGCCTGATCGAGTCGAACCTGCGGCTCGTGATGGCCATCACGCGCAACTACACCAGGGCCAACGTTCCCCTGCTCGATCTGATCCAAGAAGGGAATCTCGGTCTCATTCGCGCAGTAGAGAAGTTCGACTACCGGCTCGGCTACAAGCTCTCGACGTACGCCACGTGGTGGATCCGGCAAGCGATCACGCGGGCGCTCGCCGACCAGGGAAGGACGATCCGGTTGCCCGTGCACGTCGCCGACCAGGTGCGGCGCCTACTGCGCGCCCGCCGGCAGCTCGCGCAGAAGCTCAACCGCGAGCCGACGCTCGTCGAGCTCGCCCGCGCGGCCGAGCAGTCTGAGGAGCGCGTGCGCGAGCTGCTCGAGCTCGTCGAGAATCCGGTCAGCCTCGAGACGCCGGTGGGGGACGGGGAGAGCCTCTACGGCGACCTCATAGAGGATGTCCACTCGCTTGCACCCCACGAGCAGTCGGCCGAGCAGGCTCGAGGGAGAGAGCTCGCAGGAGCGCTCGAGCAGCTGAATCCCCGTATGCACCGCGTGCTCTCGCTCCGCTTCGGTCTCGATGGATCGGCCCCGCAGACGCTCGAAGAGGTGGGCTCGCAGCTCGGCATCACGCGCGAGCGGGTCCGCCAGCTCGAAACGCGCGCGCTACGCGAGCTGCGGTTGGCCGCTCCCGGGCTCGAGCACTATTTGCGGTCCGAATAGCTGCGCTATTCGTCCGGCTAGCTGGCGATCATCTGCATCTCGCGCAAGTTCGCGAGACGCCTGAGGGAGTCGAGCTCGATCTGGCGGACTCGCTCGCGGGTGAGCCCGAGCCGCTTGCCGATCTCCTCGAGGGTCTTGGGCTCCTCGTCGACGAGCCCGTAACGAAGGACGAGCACCTGCCGCTCGCGCTCCCCGAGCGCTTGCAGAGCGATCGCGAGGGCCTGGCTGCGCAGCGCGCCCTCGACGCGCTCCTCCGGCAGCGGCTCGTCGCCCGCGACGAAGTCGCCGAAGACGGCGTCCTCCTGATCGCCGACCGGCTGATCGAGGCTCGCGGACGCCCGCGCAGCCGCCTTGACCTCTCGCGCCTGTTCGATCGGCAGTGAGGCCTCGACGGCGATCTCCTCGAGAGTCGGTTCCCGGCCGAGCTCCATCCAGAGGGTCCGCTCGGCGCGGTTCATCTTCTGCATCCGCTCGACGATGTGGACGGGCATCCGGATCGTCCGGGCCTTGTCGGCGAGCGCACGCGCGACCGCCTGCCTGATCCACCAGGTTGCGTAGGTCGAGAACTTGTAACCACGGCGCCAGTCGAACTTCTCGACGGCGCGGATGAGGCCGAGCGTGCCTTCCTGGATCAGGTCGAGGAAGGGGAGACCCTGGTTGCGGTAGTTCTTCGCGATCGAGACGACGAGACGGAGGTTCGACTGGATCATCCGCTGCTTTGCGGGCATGTCCCCGCGTTCGATGCGCTTCGCCAGCTCGACCTCCTGTGCTGCCGTGAGCAGCTGGTGGCGGCCGGCTTCCCGCAGGAAGAGCTGCAGCGCGTCGGTCGTCGACTCGAGCGGCTGCGCGATCGTCTGTGGCGCCTTCTCCGGTTCGGGCTCCCGTTCCGGCTCGGCCAGCAGCTCGATCCCACGGCGGTCGAGCTCCTGGTACACCGCCTCGGTCTCGAGCGGATCGAGCTCGAGCGGTTCGAGCACCTCGACCAACTCCACCTGCCGTAGCTGCCCGCTCGACTCAGACGCTTCGAGCAGCGTCATGAGCTCCTCACTCGCGAGGATGGACTCGATCTCGACCGTCGTCACTGGCGTCCCCCTCAGCTCGGCGCTCCCTGGACGTTCCTCCCGCGTGCGGAACCTACCCAAACACGCCGGACCCCCGCGGATCAAGTCCAATGCACGATAAGCGGTGTTATGTCAAGTAGAAGGAGAGCATCTCAGCCGCCGCCCTCCCTCCCCACTTATCCACAGGATGCACAGAGGGCTGTGGAAATGTTGATTATTCAACGTTCGCAAATTGCGGCATTTTCGTTTCGACACACCCTTGCGGCATGTCCCGAGAGGCCATACATTCCCTTTTGCGCCGAGCACGGCGCGGGAGTAGGACGAAGCAGCACCGAGAGGTCGTACGGAGCGGCTCGCAAGGGCCGAAACGGAAAGTCGACCGGCGCTGTGGACGAAACCGCGACCGGCTCGGCGAATTTTTTGGTCCCTCCCACCCTGCCGCGCGCGGCGTCCGCCTCGACTACGATCGCCGCGATGCAGATTCCTCCGCGTCCTCCGAGCATCGACCAGGGAGTGATCGCCCTCGTCTGGGCTGTCCTGCTCGGGACATACATCTACTTCGGTCTCCTCGCGGTAGGTGCGAGCGGCGCGACGGCGATCGTTCTTGCGCTCGTGAGCTTCGCAGGAATCTGGCTGCTCGTCCGTCTCCGTGGTGAGGAGACGCCGGCGCGCCGACGGCGCTCCTAGGCTTTTCGCCTACGCCGCTCGTGCGGGCCGCGGCGGGCCGAGCGCGAAGACGAGCTTGCGCGCGAGCTCGGGACCGAGCTCCTCATCCAGGCGCTCGCGTGCCGAAACCGTCTCGGGATCGAGGCTCTCCAGGTGTCGAGCTAGAAGCCGCACCCCCCGGTGGCCAATTGCCGACGGCATGACGTTCATCTCAGTCCTCTTTATCGGAGGACCTACCCCTTTAGCGTGATCCCTCCCGGCAGGGATCCGCGGCCGCCGTGAGCCGTCGAAGCAGATGCGGCCGCGGAATTCTGCCGTTCGTTCAGCGCGACGGCATTCGCCTTCGCATACGAGTCGGCTCCTCAGTTGCCGGCGCCTCCTCGGGCGGCGGCGCGGCCGGCTCGCGCCGGGCAGCCGCCCAGCGGCGCTCGGCGGTGACGGGTTCGTCGGCCGGCGGGCGATCCGCGGCGGGTGCCGCTCGGGCGTACGCCGGAGCCTCCTCGGCGGCGGGTGCAGGCACGCCGTCGAAGCACTGGCCGAGGACGAGCCCGAAGCCGAACGCGAGCACGCCGTGCCAGAGCGCGACCGACTTCACGAGACCCATGATCCCGATCGAGTTGCTCCAGTGATCGAGTCTCCCCTCCTGCCAGCCGGAGCCGGGCTGGGTCGCAAGCAGAATCCAGCCGACGCAGACGAGCACCGGCAGAAGCGCGAGCACGAAGGTGCTCGGCGAGACTCGCATTCTGAGCCCCTTCGTCCATGTCCCCACATGGTTCGCCAGGGCCATCACGAGCCCGGCACCCGCCACGATCGCCATCGCGACCCAGAAGCGCCCTGTCGTCTGGGTTCCAACTTCGCTTGCGCCCCAGAGGGCGAGTCCGGCGAGCGCCGCTGCGAGGGCGAGCGTCAGTCCCCGGGACGCGTCGTACATGCCGTAGCTGCGCATTCTCTTCACCTCGTTCCGTTTCCTGACGTAGTGAAACGGACGAGTCGCGCTTCGAGGTGCGTGTCGGACTACTCGAGAGCCAGCCTGCGCGCGTCGAACGAGCTCGACCACAGTTCTGCTGCGAACTCTTCGAGCGTCGCGAACGCATCTTCGGCGAACAGGTGTTCCACCACCCCCACCTCGCGGTCGTTGTGGAACGGTACGTCGACGTGCGGGTGCGAAACGAGGTTCAGCGATAGACGGCGGCAGCTCGGGCAGCGGACGGCGAGCCCCACCGTTCCGCCTGTTGCAGTGAGGAGGGTGAACGAGGACGGAAAGACGGGTCGCGGCCGCTCCTCGGGGTAACAGAAGAAGCTCCACGGCCACTCCCCTCGCCTGATCCGCACTGCGGCGAGCTCGCCCAGCTCGCCGCCGACCGGCTCGAGCCGGTCGGTCATCAGGTTCAGGAACTCGCCCGCGTCGAGCCCGAGTGGCGCCCAGTCGAGATCCTCGTGCGTCAGGAGCCCGTCGTGCTCCGTGCCGCAGCCACAGCCGAACCTGACGCGAAAGACCGCCGGATGCGAAGCGCCGGGAAGCTGTTCGATGCTGCGAAAAGCTGAGAGTGGCACATGCGTCTCGCCCCGCACTGGGCAGGCAAAGGCATACCGGCTTGTCAGCGGGTCGTACATGCGGACGTTGTAGAGACAACGCCGGACGACGAGCCGCGGGGTTCTCTCAGTACGTGATGAGGGAGAAGAGGTCGTACTTCGCCAGCCGGTCGCGGCCGCCCAAGAACGAGAGCTCGATCACGAAGTTGACGCCCACCACGGTGCCGCCCAGGCCTTCGACGAGGCCGGCGATTGCCTCTACGGTGCCGCCTGTTGCGAGCACGTCGTCGTGGATGACGACCCTGGCCCCGCCTGCGATTGCGTCGGCCGCAACCTCGAGCGTGTTCTTGCCGTACTCGAGCGCGTATGTCGCCGAGACCGTGTCGGGAGGCAGCTTTCCGGGCCGCCGCGCCGCGACGAAGCCGCAGCCCGCTTCGACGGCGACGGCTGCCCCGAGCCAGAAGCCGCGAGCCTCCGCGCCGAGAACGAGATCGGCCTGGCGGTCACTCGTCCAGGCGGCAAGGTCGCCGACAGCCTGTCGCAGCGCCTCCGCGTCGAGGAGCAGCGGCGAGATGTCCTTGAAGCCGACCCCGGGCTCCGGAAAGTCCGGGACCTCGCGGACACGTGTCGTGAGATCGATTCCCGCCACGGGTCGGAGGCTAATCGACCAGACGGCGGACGTTGCGGCGCAAGAGCAGGTCCGCGAGCTCTTCGGCGCTCTGCGCGAGCCGCTGGAGATCGCCGAGCGCTTCTTGCCGGCGCTCGGCGTTTCGCGAGCGCAAGGCCGGCGCGATCACCGCCTCGAGCAGGCCGCTTTCTCTTTCGGCTGCGGTGCGAAAGGCGCGCAGGTTGCGCGCGTCGATCCCGAACCTCGATAAGGCCTCGCAGGCCGCGGCAATATCCGCCTCGCTCTCGGCATAGATCCGCTGACCCTCGTCGATACGCGACTCGAGGAGGCCGAACTCCTCGAGGCGGCGGGCCTCCTCGACCGTGATACCCGCCCGGTCGCAGAGCTCCTCGAGGTCGAGCTCCTCCTCCCCCGCCTCGACCAGGCCGCGCCGCCGCCGGCGTTGCTTGCCCGCCCCGGCCTCGAGCTCCTGCCTGATCACGCGGAGCGGCAGGAACTCGTCGCGCTGTAGGCGGAGAATCGTCTCCAGACGCTCGACGTCGTCCTCGGTGAAGAGGCGGTAGCCGCCCTGGGTCCGGCGGGGGTTCAGGAGCCCCTGGTCTTCGAGATAGCGGATCTTCGAGATCGAGACCTCCGGGAACTCGTCCTTGAGCCGGTTGCAGACGGTCCCGATGGTCAGGAGCCGCGCGCGCGACGGTGCCTCGGCAGTCGACATCAGCGCTGGAGGAACGTGAGCCGGTACTTGCCGATCTGGAGCTCGTCGCCGTCCGAGAGCTCCGCGGTCTCGACTCGTTCGCGGTTGAGGAACGTCCCGTTCAGACTGCCCTGGTCCTCGAGCCGCCAACGCTCGCCGTCCTTGGCGAAGACAGCGTGCTTGCGCGACACGGTGACGTCGTCGAGGAAGATGGCGCACTCCGGGGAGCGGCCGATCGTGGTGGGGCTCGTGTCGAGCAGGAACGACTCGCCTGAGCGGCCGCCCCCGGAGCGGACGACCAGCGCGGCACCGCTCACGCCAAGATCATCGAGCGGGTCGAGATCTGGCACGTCCGGAGGCGTGAACGCCTCCGTCGACTCGCCTTCCTCGGGCACGACGAGCGCCGCGCCGCACTTCGCACAGAAGTGCGCGGACTCCGGGTTGTTGTACCCGCACTCGGGACAGTAGACGTGCGCCATCAGGCGGGCGGTGCCGCCTTGCCCGCGAGAATTTCGGTCAGCGACTCGACGTCGACCGCATCGAGCACGCTCTTCCCTTCCGTCGCCTTCAACCGAGCGACGAGCTCGGCCCGCAGGATGTCGATCTTCCCGTGGAGGAGTCGGCGGCGGTACGAGACTTCGTTCTCCTCCTGAGTCAGTTCGTCGATGAGTCTCTTGAGATCCTCGTCGGACAGCGTCGCAAGATCCGGCAGCGGTTCCATCGTGCCCTTTCTACGGGGTATAGGCGCCCTCGACCGAGGGTGAAGCTGAACTTTAGCCTTTGCGTTCGGCCATCGTAAAGGACCGCTACGTACGCGTTGCGGCCGCTTCACCCTGTTCGATCTCGTCGACGAGACTCCTCAGCTCCCGCGCGAGTTCCTCGGACTGCTCGCGCGTCTCGCCTTCGGCATAGAGATGGATGAGCGGCTCGTCGGGATCCGGCAGCACCTGCGCCCAGCCGCGCTCGTCGAAGATCTTGATCCCGTCGGTGAGGTCGACGTCGCGCCCTGCGAGGCGCTCGTTGAGGACGCGCATCACGAGCCCCTTCAGCCCCCACGGGCACGGCACCTGGTGGTGGACGAGCGTCGGCTGCGGCAGCTCGGCGACGAGCTCCGACAGCGGTCGGTCGACCGGCGCCAGCAGCTCGAGCAGTTTCGCGAGGCTTGCGACCGCGTCATATCCCGGGAGGAACTCGGGGAAGACGTACCCGCCTCCCACAGCTCCCGCAAAGACGACCCCTCCTTCGGCGGCGGCTCGCGTCAGCTCGGGCAGGGACGTCGGCGTTCGAACGACTTCGAGCTGCGAATCCGCCACGAGCCGCTCGACTTGGCTCGTCACCGTGACCGGAAACGCGAGCTTGCCGCGGCGACCGTCCGAGCCGAGCAGGCGGAGGAAGAGGAGCAGCGCCTGCTCCACCGGCACTTCATGCGCCTGCTCGTCGACGAGATGGAGCCGCTCGGCCGACCGGTCGAAGACGGCGCCGAGGTCGGCACCGACCACCGGCACGAGCCGCTTCGTCTGTCCGATCGAGGCCGCCAGGCCGGGCGCGGCGTCGGCGTCGTCGGGCCCCTCGCCGGTGAAGGCGTGGGCGGAGACGACCTCGACGCCGAGCGGGCCGAGCACGAGCGGGAGCACGTACGAGGCGCCGGACAAGCCGTAGTCGACGACGATGCGGAAGCGGCGGTCTCGTACGGCCTGGGCGTCGATGGTCGACAGCAGGTCGGCGGCGTACGTCTCGCGCACCCGAGCCGGATACGAGATGCCTCCGACCTCGGTGGCGGCGACGCGACGGAATTCGCCGCGCGTGAAGTGCTTCTCGACCTCCTTCTGCATTGCTGCGCTCATCTCGATGCCGGGCGGCTCGAAGAACTGGATGCGGATCACCTCCGGGTCGTTCGGGCTGATGCCGACGTGGAAGCCCGCGTCGTGGGCCTCGGACTTCACGAGGTGGCGGCCGACGGCGGCGGGGCTGACACGGAGATCGGCGACGTGGACGCCGGTCGACGAGATCCCGGAGATCATCGCCCGCTTGATCATCCGGCACGCCCGCTCACCTTCGCGGCTGGCGACGACACGCGCGCCTCGCTTCAGCGCCGTCCCGAGCGCGGCGGCAAGTCTGACGGCGACGTCCGGTGTGAGATCGACGTTGACCATCCCGGCCACGCCCTGCTCGCCGAAGACGCGCGTCGTCCCCCGCGACTCCCAGATCAGGCTTTCGTGCAGCTGCGAACCGGTCTCGACCTCCTTGTACGGATAGATCCGGACGCCGGGCAGGATCACGCTCTCGGCGCCGATGGTGACCTCGTCGCCGATCGCGACGCCCTCGTGCACCCGCACGTGTGCGCGCAGGTCGCAACCCCGCCCGATGATCGCGCCGACGACGTCGGTGCTCCGGCCGATGTAGGTGGAGGCATCCACGATCGAGCGGACGACGCGACCGCGTTCGCGGACGGTCACGCTCGTCGAGAGCACCGTGTTCGGGCCGACGTGCGCGCCGCGCGCGATGCGGCAGTAGTTGCCGAGGTACGCCGGCCCCTCGATCGCGTCGAGGTCGTCGAGGTCCACCCCGTCCCCCAGCCAGACGTTGCCGCGGATGCGGATTCCGGTGGTGTCGAGCTGCACCCGCTCCTCGAGCGCATCGAAGTTCGCCTGCCGGTACTGGTCGAGGTTGCCGATGTCCTGCCAGTAGCCGTCGAACACGTGGCCGTAGATCGGCCGGCCCATCTCGAGCAGGAGCGGGAAGAGCTCCTTCGAGAAGTCGTACGGCCGGTCGTCCGGGATGTGCTTCAGCACCTCCGGCTCGAGCACGTAGATGCCGGTGTTGATCGTGTCGGAGAAGACCTGGCCCCACGACGGCTTCTCGAGGAAGCGCTCGACGCGCCCGTCCTCGTCGGTGACGACGATGCCGAACTCGAGCGGGTTGTCGACGGACTTGAGGCCGATCGTCACCGAGGCCCCCTTCTCGCGGTGCGCCGCGACGAGCCCCGTCAGGTCGACGTCGCAGAGCGCGTCGCCGGAGATGACGAGGAACGTGTCGTCGAGCCGACCGGCGGCGCGCCTCACGGAGCCGGCGGTGCCGAGCGGCGACTCCTCGACCGAGTAGCCGATGTCGACGCCGAGCGTCTCGCCGCTGCCGAAGTAGCTCCGGATCGCCTGTGGCAGGAAGGCGACCGTGACGATCACGTCCTCGAAGCCGTGCCGCTTGAGGAGCTCGACAATGTGCTCCATGCACGGCTTGCCGACGATCGGCACCATCGGCTTCGGCTGGTTCGAGGTGAGCGGACGGAGCCGGGTGCCCTCTCCCCCGGCCATGACGACGGCCTTCATCGGCGCACTTCTCTCCACGCTGTGACGATGTAGAACACGCCCGCGACGAGGGCGAGTGCGATGCCCGCCCAGAAGATGGCGAGAGGCCAGTCCGTCGTCTTGTGCGTGACGATGCGGAAGAAGATGGCCGCGTACAGCACCCAGGTGGCGGCTTTGCCGAGGACGTTGACGTCGATCTCGAGCCCGCGCGGCGCGAGGAGTGCGGAGCCGGCGAGCAGGATCAGGTCCCGGCCGAGGATGACCACCAGCCCGGCCCACGGCAGACGGTCGTAGGCAAAGAGGAGGATCACCGCTGCGTCGATCATCAGCCGGTCGGCCAAGGGGTCTGCGAGCTTCCCGAAGTGCGATTGCACGCGCCAGCGGCGCGCGAGGAACCCGTCCACCTGGTCGGTGATCCCGGCGATGCCGAACACGACGCCCGCCGGCCAGCTCGGCCGGTGGCCGGCGCGCACCATCAGCAGGACGAAGACCGGGATCAGGGCGAGTCTCGCGATCGTGAGCGCGTTCGGGAGCTGGGCGAGCGGCGCTGACACGGCTGGTGCCTCCACGTGACGAAGGATACGGGGCGCCTCAGGACTGCAAACGCAGCCGGCAACGCCGGCGGGGCGCGGCCGAAGTTCCGTGGCGCCGTATCCTCCGGCGCGTGCCGGACCTGCAGCGGATCCCCGGGTTCGTCGACGCGCATTGCCACGCCTTCCAGCGTGCGCTGCGCGGACGGACCGAAGGCGAGGACTTCTGGGCGTGGCGCGAGACGATGCTCGAGCTCGCCCGCGGTCAGACGCCGCAGCACGTGCGGACGAGCTACGCAGACGTCTACCGGGAGCTCCGCGGTGCCGGGTACACCGCCGTCGGCGAGTTCCACTATCTCGGGCTCGAGGAGGCGCGCGCGGCCGCCGAGGCTGCGGCCGAGGCGGAGATCGGGCTCGTCCTCCTTCACGTCGCGTACGCGCGCGGCGGGATCGAGCGCTTCCGGCAGGAGTCGGTGGCCGCGTACCTGAGTGAGCTCGAAGAGCTGCGAGCCGATGGGATCCGCGTCGGCGTCGCTCCGCACTCCGTCCGCGCGTGTCCACGCGACTGGCTCGAGGAGCTCGGTCGTTACGCCTCCGAGCACGACCTGCCGCTGCACGCCCACGCCGACGAGCAGCCGCGCGAGATCGAGGAGTGCCTCGCCGAGCACGGCCTGCGACCGATCGAGCTGCTCGACGCCTGCGGTTGTCTCGGACCGCGCACGACCGTCGTCCACGCGACGCACGCGGACGGCCATGAGCTCGACCTTCTCGCGGCCGCGGGTGCGCGTATCTGCGCCTGCCCGACGACGGAGGCGAACCTCGGCGACGGCTTCTTCCCCGTCGAGCGCGTGCTTCACCGCGGCATCGAGCTGTGCATCGGCTCAGACTCGAACGTGCGCATCGATCCGCTCGAGGAGTTGCGGGAGCTCGACGGGATCGCGCGCCGGCAATCAGGCAGACGCGACGTGTTCGCGGTCGACGACCTGCTGACGATCGGCTCCGCCGCCGGCGGGCGCGCGCTCGGGCTCGAATCGTGGCCGGAGATCTCGATCGACGTCGGCCACGCTCAGCTCGCCGGTGTCGAAGACTGGCGCAGCGCGCTTGTCGCAGGCTGTTCGGCGGACGTGTTCCACCTGCATTGACCCAAGCGCTAGGTTCTGGCTCACCGCTATCGAGGAGGTCCCGAATGGACGACGAGCACCACTTCACGCTCGGGCCGGCAGGCGACGAGCTGTGGTCGACGTTGGAGGAGGAGCGCACGTTCAGCCGCCTCCGCGACCTGCTCATGCAGATGAACGAACGCGGCTCCGGGATCTACATCAGGCCGGTGCGCGAAGGGATGCAAGCGAGCGGCTCGGCCGAGGCGTACGGCTTCGACGGCTGGGCAGTCGGCGAGTTCGGCGAGAACGGTGCACAGGACCTCGCGGTCGGCCCCTGGCTGGACCAGGTCGTGGAAGCTGCCCGCGAAGCGGCCGGCTGATTTCTAGCCGCCCGGTATTCCGCGCAGAAAACTGTCGACTGCAGAACCGAAAGCCGCTTCGTCCTGAGCCTCGCCCCCAGTAGGAGCGGGCGTGACGTCTGGGGGCCCTGGGGGCGAGGTCGACGCTCTCGCAGTAGTCGCAGCGGGTGGCTGTCGACGGAAGCCATGCGCGGCAGCTCGAGCAGCGCATTGGGCTCTTGTGGGCCTTGGCGCTTGCAGCGGCAAAAGCGCTCGGCGTGTTCGCGGTCACGCTGCTCGAGATCGTTTCTTGCCGAGCCGCGCGCTCGTCCCTGCTCCTGAAGACCCTCATGCCGGAATCACAGTCGGGGCGGCGAGATTCGAACTCGCGACCTTTGGTCCCCCAGACCAACGCGCTAACCAGGCTGCGCCACGCCCCGGGAGGCCCAACCGTAGCTCACGGGACCTCCCGGCACGCCTGCGCCGTAACGAGGGCATGCGTTGCATCCTCTGCCTGGCCGGCCTGGTGCTTCTCGTCCCGGGAGCGTCCGCCGCCGCGCAGAGCGGCCGCCCGGTCGCGATCGTCGCGGCTGAGACTTCCAACCAGGTGATCGCCGTCTCGCTCGGACCGCATGGCGGCCACGTGCTCAGGCGGGTTCACGTCGTCGACCCGCTCATGGTCGCGGCCCCGCTGCACGGCCCCGCGGTCGTCCTCAGCCCGGCGACCGGCACCGTGACGTTACTGGCCGGGCACAGCTTGCGCCGGCTCAAGGTCTTCCACGGCTTCCGCGATCCGCAGGTCGCGCGGATCGCCCCAGGAGACCGCTTCGCCTACGTCGCCGACGGAGGTGCGGGGACGCTGACCGTGATCGACCTCGCGCGGCTGCGGATCGTCCGGCGCCTGTACGTCGGCGCAGGCGCCCACCACATGTCGTTCAGCCCGGACGGCACGCGCCTCTGGATAGCCCTCGGCGAAGTGGCGACGACGATCGTCCGGCTCGACACCTCAGCACTGAGCCGGCCCCGCATCCTTGCGCGTCTCCATCCGCGCCTTCCGGGACACAGCATCGGCTTCGCGCCCGACGGCCGGACGGTTTGGGTGAGCTCGGCGCGGGCGCGCTACGTCACCGTCTTCAACGCGGCGACCGGGAAGGTCGTGAAAGTCGTTCGGGCAGGACGGCCCCCTCAGGAGGTCGCCTTCTCGGGAGCGCGGGCGTTGCTCACGAGCGGTTACGGATCCTCGCTCGAGGCGGTGCTGTGGCGGACGTACCGGCGGCTCGGCACCGTCCGCATGCCGTACGGCTCGTTCAACCTCGCTACGTTCGGCGGGCAGGTCGTGACGTCGTCGCTCTTCACGGGTGAGGTCGCGGAGCTCAGGGGCGGGACGCTCCACCGCTTCTGGGCGACGAAGGTCGCGCCGGCGACCCGGTACGTCGCGATCTCCCTCTGGCCGGGCTAGCCGATCTCGAGCATCTGCACCGACGAGCCGCGCGGAACCGTCAGGAGCGTCGTGTGCCCGGCGACGAGGTTTCGTCCCTTCCGCACGACGACGACGTTCGGCGTCACGGTTACGGCATCGCCCTGTGCGCGGAAGGATCCCCGTGATGCTCCGCTGGATGCGAAGAGCCGGACGAGGACGAAGCCCTGCCCCGGAACCACGTCTGCCAGCCGCCCGCTCAGCCACCCGAACGCGTCGACATGGCCGTGGATCTTCTGTGCGGCGCTCTGGTGGAGCACCCAGACACCGTCGAGTTGTTCCACCGCGACCGAATCTCCCGTCGGAGCGAATGCCACTCCCGTCACTGGGGCACGGACCGCGAGGAGGCTCCGGTTGCGGTGCCCGACGTCATAGACGATCGCCTTCCCGCCGGCACCGACATAGGCGAATGCGAGCGAATCTGCCCGCCAAGACGGTCGGACAGCCCGCACACGCCGGTCGATGCTCGTGTCGTGGGTGCCGTCGCCCCAGATCACGTGCAACGCGAAGCGGTGGCCGATCCGAACGACGTACGCGATTCGGTTGCCGAAGGGCGCCCAGGCGATCGCGACGACCGTGCCGCGGGCAGGATGCGACCACGCCTGGCGCCCGCTCGGCTTCAATGCGACGAGCGACCGGCCGATCCCCGCAGCCACGAAGAGCGCGTGCGGGGAGAGCGAAGCCGCAGAGACGGGAAGTCCCTGCAAGCGAAAGCCGCCCTTCGTCACGACAGAGAGCCGGCCGTTCACGACCGCGGCGATGCCTGCCGTGCCGCTTGGCAGCTGCAAGGTCTTGGTCACGATCGGCTTCGGCTTCGCGGCGCCGAAGTGGACGTGCAGCGCGCCCGCTGCCGCGAGCGATCCGGCTGCGATCCCGAGTAGGACAGCGGCAGCCGCGAAGACGAGCACGGCGGTGCGGAGCCCGCGCCGCGCCGGCGCGACCGGATGGAGTGCGCGCAGGGCGCGGTGTAGCGCCTCCTCCCCCGCTCCCGCGTCCGGCTCGGGCAGCACGGCAAGCAGCCCCTCGAGCCGGCGCTCAAGCTCACTCGACATGCTCGACCTCCAGGGACTCCCGCAGCTGCTCGAGAGAACGGGCGAGCCGCGAGTTGACCGTGCCGACCGGGAGGTCGAGCGCCTCGGCGATCTGCTTCGGCGTCATCCCGACCCCGTGGCGCAGGACGACGACGACGCGCCGCTCGAGCGAGAGCTCGGACACCGCGGCGAGCAGGCTGCGGTCTCCTGCAGCGTGGACAGGTGCGAGGTCGGGCGTGTCCGGAAGCTCCTCGTCCGAGAGGCGGCGCTCGGCGCGCAGCACGTCGAGCGCGCGGTTGGCGACGATGCGGTGCAGCCAGGGCCCGAACGGACGGCGTTCGTCGAAACGGCCGAGCGCAGCGAACGCGCGCTCGAACCCATCCGCAGCGACGTCGTCGGCCAGCGAGCGCCGGCCGGTGATGGCGAACGCGGCGCGCCACGCGTCGCGCCAGTATCGGCGAAACAGCGCAGCTGCGGCTTCTCGGTCGCCGCGCCGCGCCCGCCGTACGAGGTCCCGGTCACTTGGTTCACGCACTCCTTCGCAGTCTTGTACGTTCGAGCAGCGTTTGCAGGTCCCGGACGGGGAATACTCCCCGGATGACCGACTGGCAGGAGCAGGCAGGCGTGCTCATGCGGGAGTTCGAGCTGCCGTCGTTCCCCGCTGCGATCGACTTCGTCGACCGGCTCGCCGAGCTCGCCGAGAGCGAAGACCACCACCCGGACATCGACATCCGCTACCGCCGCGTGACCGTCCGCTGGACGACGCATTCCGAGGGCGGAATCACCGAGAAAGACCGGGAAATGGCCGAGCGCACGTCGGCTCTCATCGCCGCGTAGCGAACGCGCGCGCCGGTAGAACGTAAGACCTTGTCCGCGGCCGACACTAATCCTGATGTGAGCGCACTGGCAGCAGCCCCGACTCGGCTCGAGGAGTGGCATCTCGACCTGCATGCGCAGGGCGCCCGGCGCGACGAAGCAGTGGCCCACCTGCACGGCCTGCTCCTGCGCGCGGCGCGCTTCGAGGTGTTCCGGCGGCGAGGTTCTGTCCCGCAGCTTTCGGCGGTCGAGCTCGACGAGCTTGCCGAGGAGGCGGCGGACGATGCGGCGCTCTCGGTGCTGCGGCGGCTCGATGACTTCCGCGGCGAGAGCAGCTTCCGCACGTGGGCGTACAAGTTCGCGCTGCTCGAAGCGTCGGTGAAGGTGCGCCGGCGCGCTTGGCGCGACCGCGAGGTCACGCTCGAGCCGGAGCGCTGGGAGAGTCTCGCCCACGCCGGGCCAGGGCCGGACGACGACGCCGAAAACGCGGCCCTGCTAGCCGCCGTCCGCGATGGAATCCGGACGGCCCTCACTCCGCGGCAGCGGCAGGTGCTCGTCGCGGCCGTGCTCGAAGGTGTGCCCATCGACGTGCTTGCAGACCGGCTCGGCTCGAACCGGAACGCGCTCTACAAAGTGCTCCACGACGCGCGCCGGCGACTGCGAGAGCACGTCGCCGCGGCGGGATTCCCGGAGGTGAGCGAATGACCGGACGCGATCTCGACCCGACCCTTCTGCGCCTGCTCGGCAGCGGCGAACCGGAGATCGGCTGCGACGAGTGCTTCGCGCAGCTCGACCGCTACGTGGAGCTCGAGCTCGCCGGAGCGCCCGCCGATGCGCTCGTCCCCGGCCTGCGCGCCCACCTCGTCGGCTGCCCCGCCTGCGCGGAGGAGCACGAAAGCCTGCGCGCTCTCCTCGAACTCGACTCTGTCTCCTGAAAAGAGGCCTCAGATGAACACGACCAAGTACCTCATCGTCGGCGCCGGCATGACCGGCGACATGGCGGCGAAGGGCATCCGCGAACACGACTCCGACGGCTCGATCACGATGGTCGGCGCCGATCCCAACCCTCCGTACAAGCGGCCGCTCCTCACGAAGGGCCTGTGGCAGGGAGCGCCGGAGGAGAAGGTGTGGCGCGACCCGGCCGAAGGCGTCGAGCTCGTCACAGGACGCCGGATCGTCGACCTCAACCTCGGGGCAGAGACGGCGACGGACGACGCAGGCGACGAGTACTCCTGGGAGAAGCTGTTGCTCGCCACCGGCGCTCGCCCGCGCCAGATTCCCGGCGCGGAGGGCGTCGTATGGTTCCGCACCCTCGACGATTACCGCCGCGTGCGCGCGGCGGCGGACGAGGGCGCGCACGTCGCGGTGATCGGCGGAGGCTTCATCGGCTCCGAGCTCGCAGCCGGCCTCGTCTCGAATGGCTGTCGCGTCACGATGCTGTTCCCCGAGTCGGGGATCGGTCATCGCCTCTTCCCCACCGACCTTTCGGCCTCCGTGACGGACTACTACCGTGAGAAGGGCGTCGAGGTGCTCGCAGGCGAGATGGTTTCGTCTGCCTCGGGCGACCGGGTCGAGACCCAGTCCGGCAAGACGATCGAGGCCGACGCAGTCGTCGCCGGTCTCGGCGTCACACCGGACACCGAGCTCGCAGAGGCTGCGGCGCTCGAGGTCGACGACGGAATCGTCGTGGACGAGTACGGGCGTGTACCGGGGCACGAGAACGTCTTCGCCGCCGGCGACGTCGCCCGCTTTCCCGTCAGTGCGTTGGGCACCTCGTTGCGGATCGAGCACGAGGATCACGCCAACATGCACGGCCACGCGGTGGGCGCGAACATGGCCGGCGCAGACACCCCGTACAACCATCTGCCGTTCTTCTACTCCGACCTGTTCGAGCTCGGCTACGAGGCAGTCGGGATCGTCGATTCGCGGCTCGAGGCGGTCGAGGACTGGCAGGAGCCGTATCGCAAGGGTGTCGTCACCTACGTCGAGGACGGTCGGCCACGCGGTGTGTTGCTCTGGAACGTCTGGGACAAGCTCGACGCGGCCCGCGACCTGCTCCGCGCCGGAGAGGGAGCTCTCGCTGTCTAGCTCCGCCCTCGCCCGCTCGCGCAAGGCGCGCCGTGGGACCGAGCTCGTGTGCGAGTGGATCTTCCGGCCGCTCGCGCATCCGCTCGTCCTCGGGCTCGCCCGCCTGCGCGTGCCGCCGCCGCTCGTCGTGGTTTCCGCCGGCGCGGCGGGGGTCGCGGCGGCTGTCGAGCTTGGCCGTGGCTCGCTGCTCGTCGCCGCGCTCCTCCTACAGCTCAAGACGCTGCTCGACAACGCGGACGGCCAGCTCGCGCGACTCACCAATCGGACGAGCGCCTTCGGTCGCTATCTCGACTCGGAGGTCGACCTCCTTGTCAACGCGGCGCTCTTCGCGGCGCTGGCCTGGACTACCGGAGAGGCGGCACTCGCGCTCGCCGGGCTCCTCGCACTCACGAGCGTGCTCAGCCTCAACTTCAATGCCGAGCGGCTCTCGCGGCGAGGAGTCGCCGAGCCGGAGGCCGGGGGACGCGCAACAGCGTTTCTCCGCCGCTTTTACAGCCTCGTCTACTCGCCGCAGGACCGCCTTGCGGAATCTCTCGTCGCACGGCGGCCGGTGCTCGCCGGCTCGACCGCGGTGTCGCTGCTCGCGAACCTCGGCATGTCGACGCAGCTCTCCTTGTTCGGGGTCCTGATCGCAGTCGGACATCCTGCGGCCTTCGCGTGGATCGCACTGGCGGAGGTCGGCACAATCGCGCTCGCGCTCCTTCCCCGGCGTGCGCCCAGGAGACAGGAGGAAGTCGCGTGAGTAACGTCTTCGAGCTCCCCGCCCACGAGAGCGAGGCGGCGCGTGACCTGACGCCGGCAGAGTGGGCGCACCTCGAGCGGAACGCCGCCGAGATCCTCGAGGCGTTCGGCTTGGATCTCGACACATCGGGCACGCGTGACACGCCACGGCGGTTCCTGCGCGCGCTCTACGACGCGACGGCCGGCTACGACGGCGATCCTAAGCTGCGTACGCTCTTCCCGGCCGAGCGGCCCGTGGGCGTGGAGGGGCGCCATGCGCAGATCGTCGAGGGGCCGGTCGGCTTTTACGCGCTCTGCGAGCACCACGCCCTGCCGTTCCACGGGCGCGCGCACATCGGCTACGTCGCAGGCGACGAGATCCTCGGCATCTCGAAGCTGACGAGGCTCGTCCGGCTTTACGCCCGGCGCTTCACGGTGCAGGAGCGACTCGCCGAGGAGATCGCGGACGGCATGCGCGAGCTCGCCGGCGCGCGCGGCGTGGCGGTCAAGCTCGAGGCTGCGCACATGTGCACCGCGATGCGCGGCGTCGAGGAGGACGGCTCGCTCACGGTGACGACGGTCTGGCGCGGCTTGTACGACGAGGACGAGTCGCTGCGCGCCGAGTTCCTTACGCTGACGCGGTGACCCGCTCGGTGCTGTCGCCGCGTGATCGCGGGCCGGAACGCGGTATGTAGTGCCGGGTGGGTCACCAATCGAAGCTTTCAGGGTTCTCGCCGAAGACGAGGACCTGCCGCGGTGGGACGTCCCCGACGAGATCGAAGCGCTGTACGGCGGTGTGATCGGGCTCGACGAGCCGTGCGTCGTCGCGAACTTCGTCGAATCGCTCGACGGCGTGGTCGCCGTGCCGAGGCTGCCGCGCTCGCACGCGGTGATCGGGGACGAGAGCGAGGCGGACAAGTTCGTCCTCGCCCTCGTCCGTGCCTGCTCCGATGCAGTCGTCGTCGGGGCCGGGACGCTCCTGGCCTCGCCGAAAGGGACGTGGCGGATCGATCGCGCACATCCGCCTACAGCGGAGGCCCTCGCGGAACTGCGGGCGCGCCGTGGCCGTCCGCCGCAGCCGGTGGTCGCGGTCGTCACCACCGGCGCCTCGCTCGACCCCGCCCATCCGGTGCTCGAGTCGGGAGCGCTCGTCCTCACGACGGTGGGAGCGGCGGCCGCGATTCGTGCACGCGTCCCCGAAGCAGCTGACGTCGTGGCGGTGAATGACGGCGACAACGTGGACCTCGCGGCTGCCATTGCAGTCCTACGAAAGCGCGGCTGCGACGTGATCCTGTCGGAAGCAGGACCGTCGATATTCGGCTCGCTGGTCGCGTCCCGGCTCGTGGACGAGCTCTTCCTTACCGTCTCCCCCGTCCTCGCCGGCCGCGCCGCCACCGCCCGCCTCGGCCTCGTCGAAGGAGTCGAGCTCGTGCCACAGACGCGGGTGGCCGGCCGGCTCCGCTCGGTGCGGACGCACGGCTCGCACCTCTTTCTGCGCTACTCGCTTCGCTAGCTCGCGAGTGCTGCGCACTCGCTCGCTGGGTCAAGGAACTGCGCCGACGGGAGACGCGGTCTCCCGCCGGCTTCGTGCTGAGGGCACATTGGGCCTGTGCGGGTTCGAATGCTCTGTTCTGTCGCGGGCGAGCAGGCCTGCGGCGTGCTGGCCCGCTCGTCCGCGGCGTCGTAACGCATCGTTACGCCGCCGCCTTCGCGCAAACGAGATTCGAAACGCTCAAATCACGTAGCGCTGAGGGCCGGAGGCTAAGACAGCCGCGTAGCGGCGACTTAGCCGCAGGCCGGACCGCGCTCGCGCCGGCCTCTGCCGCGCGCTAGCGCACGACGGTGGCCTCCCGCCGCAACGATCCCAGACGAAAGGCACGGAGCGGGCCGGAAACCACGCTTTCCGGCCCGCGCAGTTCCGTTAACCCAGCGAGCGAAGCGCCAGCTTCGCGAGCTCCCTAACGGCTGAGCTGGCGGTAAAGGCGGTCGATCAGGGCGGGCATCGCCTCGAGCCGCTCCGTGATCATGCGCAGGCGGTACTCCCGAAAGTGCTCGGGCTCCACCTTGAGCGCCTTGGCAAGCGTGGTCACGACGTCGTTGGACGGAACGGGGCGGTTTCCGTGGACGAGGTGGTTGAGGTAGCCCGCGGAGAGGCCGGTGCGGGCGGCAAGCTGCCGGTACGTGACCCCCAGCTCGTCCATCAGCCGCTGCACGGTCTCGCCGAACCCGTCCTCACTGAACCGCCGCCGCTTCGCCACTGCTACGCCTCCTTGCCGAGCTCGGCAACATCTTTGCGCGTCTCGGCGCCGCTTGCCCGGTCGCGCACGTCGACCTCGCCGTCTTCGAGGCTTTTCTTCCCTGCCGTAACGCGCAGCGGGCAGCCGATCAGGTCGGCGTCCGCGAACTTCTCCCCCGCGCGCTGGTCGCGGTCGTCGAGGAGGATGTCGAGGCCCGCGGCAGAGAGCGCCTCGGCCGCTTCGAGGGCGATCTCTTCGGCGCCCGCTAGTGCGACGACGTGCGCGTCGTACGGGGCCACGCTTCGCGGCCAGACGATCCCGTTCTCGTCGTGGCGCTGCTCGACGATCGCCGCCATCGTCCGCGCGAGGCCGATCCCGTAACTGCCCATGACCAGCGGCTTCTCCCTCCCGTCCTCGTCGAGAAACGTCGCACCGAATGCATCCGAGTGGAACGTGCCCAGCTTGAAGATGTGACCGACCTCGATCGCCGTCTGGATCCGGAGCGTCCCACCGCAGTCGGGGCAGGCGTCGCCGTCTTTCGCCTGCCGGATGTCGGCGAAGGTCGGCACGTAGTCGCGGCCCGCCTGGACGCCGCGGAGATGCCGGCCATCCTCGTTCGCGCCCGCGACGTACTCCCCCTCGCGGAGGGCCTCGTCCGCGATCACCTCGACGTCGACGCCGATCGGGCCCAGCGAGCCCCCTCCCGCGCCGAAGGCGTCACTGATCTCTTCCTCGGTCGCGGGCCGGAACGCGCTCTGGAACAACGTCTCGAGCTTCTCCGGGCTGAGCCGGTCGTCGCCGCGGACGAGCGCGAGGACGAGCCGGTCGTCGGCGACGACCGGGAGTGCCTTCGAGGTCGCCGACTCCGCGATCCCGAGGAACTCAGCGAGCTGTTCGATCGTCCCGATCCCGGGCGTCTCGACCACCTCCGGCGCTCCGAGCGGCGGAGGCAGCTGGGATGGCCGCGGCGTCCCGCGTGCAGCCTCGGCGTCGGCGAAGTAGTCGCCGTTCTCGCACCGCATCAGCTCGTTCTCGCCCGAGCCGGTCGGCGCCAGGAATCCGAGCGACTCCTTGCCGCCCATGGTCCCTGACTCCGCCTCGACGAGGAACGCCTCGAGTCCGCAGCGCTCGAAGATCCGGGCGTATGCCTTCTCATGCGCCCTGAACGAGACGTCGAGACCGGACTCGTCCGCGTCGAACGAGTACGAGTCCTTCATGATGAACTCGCGGAGGCGTAGGAGGCCGCCGCGCGGCCGCGGCTCGTCTCGGTCCTTCGTCGAGAAGTGGTACCAGATCTGCGGCAGCTCCTTGTAGGACCGGATCTCGCGCCCGAGGAACGTCATCGATTCCTCGTGCGTCCACGAGAGCACGAACGGCCGGCCGCCGCTGTCCTTCAGGTGGAAGAGGATCGGGACGGTGATCCGGCCGGTCGTCTCCCAGAGCTCGGCGGGCGTCAGAGTCGGGCAGCGCATCTCCTGGCCGCCGATCGCCTCGATCTCCTCCCGGATGATCTGCTCGAGCCGCCTGTGCACGCGCCAGCCGAGCGGTAGGAAGCTCCAGAGGCCGGCCCCCATCTGGCGGATGAAGCCGCCGCGCACGAGGAGCTGATGCGACGCGGCGTCCGCGTCGGCGGGTGCGTCGCGCAGGGTCGGCAGGAAGAGCTGTGAGGCTCGGGCAATCATCGGCGTTGTCGCCCTAGGCTATTCGAGCGGGATCATCGAAGCTTCAGCCATCGCGAGCGCGGCGGGCTTCGCCATCTTGAGACGCTTCGGCCGGTTCATTCCGTCGGCGATCCACTTGTCGACCTCGGCGAAGAGCTCCTCGACGAGGATGTCCGACTGAACCTTCTTCAGGACCCGGCCGTGCGCGTAGATGAAGCCGACGTCGCGGCCGCCGGCGATCCCGAAATCGGCGTCGCCGCTCTCCCCCGGGCCGTTCACTGCGCAGCCGAGAACCGCGACCTCGAAATGCTGGGGGTATTGCGCGAGCCGTTCCTCGACCTGCTCAGCGAGGGTGTGGACGCCGACGTTGTCGCGCCCGCACGAGGGGCAGGCGATCATCATCGGCCCGCGCTCGCGCAAACCGAGAGCTTTGAGAATCTCGTACGCAGCCTTCGGTTCCTCGACGGGATCCGCGGAGAGCGAGACGCGGATCGTGTCGCCGATCCCGTCGACGAGGAGAGCGCCCATCCCCACCGCGCTCTTGATCGAGCCTGAGTAGACGGTGCCTGCCTCGGTCACACCGAGGTGGAGCGGGTACGGCACTTTCGCCGAGAGCATCCGGTAGGCGCGGATCATCGTCGGCACGTGGCTCGATTTGACGGAGATCTTGAAGTCGTGGAAGTCGAGCTTCTCGAGCAGCCGGACTTCCTCGAGCGCCGCTTCGACCAGCGCCTCCGCCTGGTCTTGCTGGGCGAGCTCGAAGAGGTGCTTTGGCAGCGACCCGGAGTTCGCGCCGATCCGCATCGGGATCCCCGCCTTCTTCGCAGCCTTCACGACCTCCTCGACCTTTTCGGAGCCGCCGATGTTGCCCGGGTTGATGCGGACGGCGGCCACGCCCTGGTCGATCGCCTTGAGGGCAAGCGACGCGTTGAAGTGGATGTCCGCGATGACCGGAATCGGCGAGAAGCGGACGATGCGGCTCAGTGCCTCCGCATCCTCGGTCTTCGGGACGGCGACGCGGACGATCTCGCAACCCGCCGAGACGAGCTCGGCAATCTGAGCAGTCGTCGCCGGGACGTCATGCGTCTTCGTCGTCGTCATCGACTGGACCACGACAGGCGCGCCGCCGCCGATCGCGACGCCGCCAACCGAGATCTGCCGCTCGCTGGCCATCCGAAGTCAGTCTAGCCCGGTGGTTTCGGGCGAACTCGCACCCCTCAACGGACGCTGAAGAGCCGCTCTAGTGCGGTGTGCCTCCGGAAACGTCGTTCGAGAAGGCGATCACGAAGACGAGAACGATGAGCATGATCCCGACCACGGACACTCGCTCGTAGACCTCGCGGGCCAGCGCGCGGCGGCGGATTCCCTCGATGAGCGAGAAGAGGATGTGGCCGCCGTCGAGGGGCAGTAGCGGCAGCAGGTTCAGCAGTGCGAGCGACATGCTGACGAAGGCGAGGATCTCGAAGTACCACGTGACTCCGACCTGCAGCTGGGCGTGCGAGACACGGACGATGCCGACAGGGCCGGAAACCTGGCTGCGACCGTGCTTCGAGAAGAGCGAACCGATTCCGCTGGCAGTGCCGGTCACGACGTTTCCCAGGTCGGACGCCGCCGAGCGGGCCGCCTTGCCTGTCGAAAACGGGACGAGCTGCGCGGCCGGGGTGAAGCCGAAGATCCAGCGCCCCTGGCGGAAGATCGTCGGCTGCGGTCCGACCGAGGTGCGATGCCCGTGTCGAACCACCGTGAGGGTCACCGCAGCGCCGTGGCTCAACCTGATGAGGTGCGAGACGCCGGCGAACGTGCGGGTTGGCCGGCCGTCGACCGCGACGATGCGGTCACCGGCTCGGAGGTCCGCTGCCGCCGCCGGAGTCCCCGCGCTGACGGAGTCCACCTTCGTCGAGGGCCTGTCCGATGGGCCTCCGCCCACGGCGAAGACGAGGAAGAGGATCAGGAACGCGATGACGACGTTCGCCAGCGGCCCGGCTGCGATCACGGCGACGCGCTTCCAGGTCGCAGCCCGCCAGTACGCGTCCTGCGAGGTGCCCTCCTCTACCTCGCGTAGCGCGCGCTCCGCTGAGCGTCGCGCGCCGGACGAAAGATGCGCCGCGTTCACCTCGCGCTCGAGCTCCGGATACAGGTCCCGGGCCGCGGCGTAGTCCTCCATCTCGAGAGCCCGCCTGACCGCGCCGACAGGTGCGGCAAGGCTCGGCTCCTCCCGTACGGCCGGCTCGATGAACGCCCGGAGGTCGCGACCGGCCGGCCGGTGCATGCCGGGGATCCGGACGAGACCGCCGAGCGGGATCAAGCCGATGCCGTACTCGATTCCCTTGTGCTTGACCTTCGCCAGTGCGGGCGGGAAGCCGATGTAGAAGCTCCGCGGCCGCATACCGACCGCGAGCGCCACGGAGAAGTGGCCGAGCTCGTGCAGGAAGACGAGCAGGACCAGGCCGCCGATGACGACGAGCCACGTCACGCTGCCGCCAGCGCTCCTTCGGCAAGCGCCCGGGCGGCCCGGTCCGCCTCCACGAGGTCGTCCAGGTCGCGGACCGGGTCGGTTTCTGCCACGGCGAGCGTCTCACCCACGACCTCCGGGATGCCGAGGAACGGGAGACGGTCTGCGAGGAACGCGGCGACGGCGATCTCGTTCGCGGCGTTGTAGACGCACGGCGCGCTCCCGCCCTCGCGCCCTGCGGCGCGCGCCAGCGCGAGCATCGGGAACGTGTCGGTATCCGGGGGCGAGAACTCGAGGGTGAGCGATGTCAGGTCGAGCGGCGGCAGCGGGGTCGCGGCTCGCTCCGGGTACGTGAGCGCGTACGAGATCGGCACGCGCATGTCGGGGTAACCGAGATGCGCGAGGGAGGCGCCGTCGCGGAAGCGGACGAGCGAGTGCACGATCGAGGTGGGCTGGATCGCAACCTCGATCCGCTCGTATTCGACGCCGAAGAGGAAATGCGCCTCGATCACCTCGAGCCCTTTGTTCGCGAGCGTTGCAGAGTCCACAGTGATCTTCGGCCCCATGCGCCAAGTCGGATGTGCGAGCGCCTGCTCGGGCGTCACGTCCTCGAGGTCGGCGCGCGTGCGGCCGCGGAACGGCCCACCCGACCCGGTGAGCACGAGCGTGTCGATTTGCTCTGGGTCGCGTCCTTCGAGGCACTGGAAGAGCGCCGAGTGCTCACTGTCCACCGGAAGGATCCGGCCTCGGCCCCGCTCCCGCGCCGCGAGCGCGAGATCGCCAGCCGCGACAAGGCTCTCCTTGTTCGCGAGCGCCAGGTCGACGCCGTGCTCGAGCGCCCAGAGCGTCGCGTGGACTCCCGCGAACCCGACCACAGCATTGAGGACGACATCGGGCTGAGCGCGTTCGAGGAGATCGGTTAGATCGCCTCCGACCTCCTTCAGCGGCGCGTCGAGGTCGTCGAGCGGCGTCGAGCCGGAGGCCGCTGCGCACAGCTCGAGGTGCGGATGAGCCTCCACGATCTCGATCGCCTGGCGACCGATCGACCCCGTTGCCCCGAGGAGCGCGACGCGCTTCACCGGGCAAGTGTAGGGAGGTAACCCTCCTAACGGAAGCCGTACGAGACGACGAGGAAGTACGCGGCCGGCGCGGCAAAGAGGAGCGCGTCCACTCGATCGAGCACGCCTCCGTGCCCGCCGAGCAGCCGCCCGGTGTCCTTGACCTCGAGATCGCGCTTGAGCGCGGACTCGAAGAGGTCGCCGAGCACCGCGGCGACCACGACGACGAGCCCGAGGACGATCGCCTGCCAGACGCACAGATACACGTCGCGCTTGTCGTACAGCGCGATGAACGAGACGAACACGCCCGCGAGCGCGCCGCCGACGAGTCCCTCCCAGGTCTTCTTCGGCGACAGGCGCGGCGCGAGGCTGTGCCGGCCGGCGACCCGGCCGGTGAAGTAGGCGAGCGTGTCGGCGGCGAACACGGTCAGGACGACGGCGAAGGCGAGCAGGCGTCCCTGGTCGTGCATCTGGCGCAGGAGGAGGACGAAGCCGAGCCCCAGCCCGATCCAGGCCGAGCCGAGGAGGGTCGAGCCGACCGCGGCAGTCGTGGGAGCGCGCGTGCTCGAAAGCGCGTGGAGGACGAAGCCGAGCACGAAGGTCGCGAGGAACCCGGCAAGCAGCCAGACGATTCCGCCGCTCTGCGCGCCGAAGAGCGCCAGGAGCACGCCGCCGTAGATCGCCGCTCCCAGCGGTCGCAGGGGCCGGGCGGTCGTCACAAACTCGTGCACTGCGACGACCGCGGCGACGGCGACGAGCGTGAACAGCCACCAGCCACCGAGCCAGAGCATGCCGAGCGCGAGCGGCAGGCCGACCGTTGCGACCAGCAGGCGCGAAGCGAAGTTGGTCATCGCCCGCCGAATCTACGGCGCCGCCGCGCGTACTCCTCGATCGCGGTCCGGAGCTCCTCGGGCCCGAAGTCGGGCCAGAGGGTGTCGGTAAAGAGGTATTCCGCGTATGCGGACTGCCAGAGGAGGAAGTTCGAGATGCGGCGCTCGCCGGAGGTTCGGATCACAAGGTCTGGATCCGGCATCTCGGGCTCGTAGAGGCAGGCGGCGAGCGCGGCTTCGTCGACTTCGTCCGGATCGCTGCCGCTCTCGAGCAGCCGGCGGGCAGCGTCTACGAGCTCTGCGCGGCCGCCGTAGTCGAAGGCGATCCAAAGCTGAAGCTTCGACCTGTCCGCGGTCGCGGTCTCGAGGTGCTCCATCTTGGCATGCAGCCAGTCGGGAGCGCGGTCGCGGCGGCCCACGAACCTGCATCTGACGCCCTGTGCCGCAAGGTCTTCGAGCTCGCGGTCGATCGTCTCGCCGAAGATCTCCATCAGAGCCGCCACCTCGTCAACGTCTCGGCTCCAGTTCTCGGTCGAGAACGCGTAGACGGCGAGAGAGTCGATGCCGAGGTCGATCGCCGACTCGACGACCGGCCGCAGCGCGCGCGATCCGGCCCGGTGGCCTTCGGCGACCGAGACGTCTTTCTCCGCGGCCCAGCGACCGTTCCCGTCCATGATGATCGCGACCGCGTGCGCGACCTCGGGAAGATGCTCCTCGGGGGTGACGTCCGTCCCGGTCATGGAGGTCACGAGTGGCCCAACCAGCAATACATGCCGGCTTCTGGCCGGCGACCACGCGGCGCGCTGCGGGCCACTAGACCTCCATCACCTCCGCTTCCTTGTGCTTCAGGAGCTCGTCGATGTGCTTCGTGTGCTCGTCGGTGAGCTCCTGGACGCGGCCCTCGGCCCGGTGCTCGTCGTCGGCTCCGACCTCGCCCTTGTCGACCAGCTCCTTCAGGTGCCGCATCGCATCGCGCCGGATCTCGCGCACGGCGACCCGGTGGTCTTCCGCCATGTTGCGGACGACCTTGACGAGCTCCTTCCGCCGCTCTTCGGTGAGCTGCGGGATCGGCAGCCGGATCATCTTGCCGTCGTTCGACGGGGTCAGGCCGAGGTCGGACTCCTGGACAGCCTTCTCGATCGCCTTGATCGAGCTCGGGTCGAACGGCTGGACCGTGAGCATGCGCGGCTCGGGGACGTTGATCGTCGAGAGCTGGCGCAACGGCGTCTGCGTCCCGTAGTAATCGACCTCGATCCGGTCGAGGAGCGACGCCGAGGCGCGTCCGGTGCGGACGGTCGCGAACTCCGCCCGCGCGTGCTCGACCGACTTCACCATCCGATCGCGGGCGCCCGAGATCAGCTCTTCTGCTGTCGCCATGCCTTAGCCCTCCTCAGCTGGGGTCTCGATGATCGTTCCGACCTCCTCGCCGGCCACGACGCGGGCGACGTTGCCCTCGGCGAGCTCGAAGACGTGGATCGTGAGGCGGTTGTCCATGCAGAGCGAGAGGGCGGTCGTGTCCATCACCTTGAGCCCGCGCTCGATCGCCTCCAAGTGCGTTAGGCGTGGCAGGAACTCGGCATCCGAGACCTGCTGCGGGTCGCCGTCGTACACGCCCTTGACGCCGTGCTTCGCCATCAGGATCGCGTCGGCGCCCATCTCGAGCGCCCGCAGCGCGGCCGCAGTGTCCGTCGTGAAGAATGGATTACCTGTGCCGGCCGCGAAGATCACGACGCGGCCCTTCTCGAGGTGCCGGATCGCCCGCCGGCGGATGTACGGCTCCGCCACTTCGGACACCTCGAGCGCGGAGAGGACCCGCGTGTCGGCTCCCTCCCGCTCGAGCGCATCCTGCAGCGCGAGCGCATTGAGAAGCGTTGCGAGCATTCCCGCGTAGTCGGCGGTGGCGCGGTCCATCCCGCTCTCCGCCGCCGCCGCGAGGCCACGGTAGAAGTTCCCGCCGCCGACCACGAGAGCAATGTCCACGCCCTCGCTCCGGATGCCCGCGACCTCGGTCGCGAGCGCCCGCGTCACGTCCGGGTCGATGCCGTACTCGCGCTCGCCCATGAGCGCCTCGCCCGAGAGCTTGAGCAACACACGACGAAACACGGGGCCGTGCTGCCGCGTGCTGCTCTCGGTCTCCGCCGGAGCGCTCATCCCGCGAGGGAGAAGCGCTGGAACTCGAGCACCTCGGCACCGGCGCCTTCGAGGACCTTGCGGACGGTGAGCGAGCCGTCGTGGATCCACGGCTGGTCGGCGAGCACGCCTCCGCGCTCGGCGAAGAAACGCTTGTCGAGCATCCCGGTCACGATCTTCTCACGCGCCTGCTCGGGCTTCGACTGCACTTCCTCGGAGTTCAGGTAGATCTCGCGCTCGGCGGCGAGCAAGTCCTCCGGAACGTCCTCCCGTCCGACCCAGCGCGGATCCGACCACGAGATGTGCATCGCGAGGTTGCGCGCGAGCTCGTCGTCGCCGCCCCGAAGCTGCACGAGCACACCGAGCTTGTTGGCCGGTGGATGGACGTATGCAGCGACGCGGCCGTCGCTTACGGCCTCGAAGCGGGCGGCTCCGGCGACCGCGATGTTCTCGCCGAGCTTGCCGGAGAGCTCCGTGCGCTCCTCGTCGAGCTGCGCGACGGCCGCGATTCCCTCCGCCTCGACGAGCTCCAGCGCCTTCTTGCCGAACGCCTGGAACTCCACGCTCTTCGAGACGGGTTCGGTCTCACAGCCGACGGCGACCATCGTCCCGCGAGAGTGGTCGTCCGCCAGGCGGTAGCCGACGAGGCCCTCGGTCGTGGCCCGGTCGGCGCGCTTCGCCGCGTTCGCCATGCCCTTCTCGCGGAGGAGGACGACCGCTGCCTCCATGTCGCCGTTCGCGTCCTGCAGCGCACGCTTGCAGTCCATCATTCCCGCGCCGGTTTGCTCACGAAGCTCGCGGACGAGCTGAGCCGAGATCTCCGCTGCCATCACTCGGTCACCCCCTCGCCGCGCGTCGGATCGCCGAGCGCCGCTTCGGACGCTTTCGTGACCTCTGCGCCTTCCTTCGCCGGATCCTCTCCGGTCGGGACCGGGACGCTCTCGCCCTCGGTCACGGGCTCGACCGCGGCGCCCGGCTCGACCTGCTCCACGTCGCCCCCCTGTTCCAGCTGGGCGTCGACGGCCACGCCGGCGACGCTTCCAGCCTCCGGGTCGCTCTCCTCGACCGGTGCCGGAGCTTCGTCTGGCTGCTGCTGCAGCTCCTGCGCCGAGACCTTCTGCTTGCCGTTCGAGATCGCCTCGGCGAGTGCGTGGACGACGAGGTTGCACGAGCGAATCGCATCGTCGTTGCCGGGGATCACGTAGTCGGCCTCGTCGGGGTCACAGTTCGTGTCGACGAGCGCGACGACGGGGATGCCGAGCCGGCGCGCTTCGCGCACGGCGAGCGCCTCCTTCTTCAGGTCCACGATCACGACCGCGTCGGGCTGGCGGCGCAGGTCTGCGACACCGCCGAGGTTGGCCTCGAGCTTCTCGAGCTCACCCGCCATCGCGATCCGCTCCTTCGCGGGGAGAAGCTCCATCTGGCCTTCGTCCCGCAGGCGGCGCATCTCGTGCAGGCGGTCGATGCGGTCGGCCATCGTGCGCCAGTTCGTCAGCAGACCGCCGAGCCAGCGGTGGTTGACGTACGGCATGTCGACGCGCTTCGCCTCCTGCTCGACAGCATCCTGGGCCTGCTTCTTCGTGCCGACGAAGAGGACGGTGCCGCCGCGCTCGGCGACGTTACGGAGAAACTGCTGGGCCTCGTCGAGACGCTCCGACGTCTGCGTGAGGTCGATGATGTAGATGCCGCCGCGCTCGGCGAAGATGAAGCGGCGCATCTTCGGATTCCAGCGCCGCGTCTGGTGGCCGAAGTGGACTCCGGCCTCCAGCAGCTCGCGCATCGAAACCGCGCCAGTCGCAACTGCCATGAGGAAGCTCCTTCCGGGTTTTCGTTTGTGTCGAGCGCCGGCGGGAGTCGAGGCGCACCTCCCGCAACGAGAGGCACGCGCGCCACGGCTGGGCCGCCGGGGAGTAGGTACAGAGACGCCGAAAGGTTAGCTGCCGCGCGCCGTTTCGAGCGCTGCGGCGAGGTCGGGCGGGAGCGGCGAGGTGACGTCGACCGGCACGCCCGTGACGGGATGGTCGAAGGCGAGTCGCGTTGCGTGGAGAAACTGCCGCCCGAGCCCCAAATCGCGCGGGACGCCGTAGAGCGGATCACCGGAGACGGGGAGGTCGATCGCGGCGAGATGCACGCGGATCTGGTGCGTACGGCCGGTCTCCAGGCGGACGCGCAAGAGTGCGCGCTGCGGCAGAAGCTCGTCGAGCTCGAAGTGCGTCACCGCGGCGCGCGGCTTGGCGGTGTCGAGCGAGTGCCGGAGCCGGTCGTGCCGGTCGCGGCCGATCGGGGCGTCGATCGTCCCGCGGCGCGAACGAGGCTTCCCCACGACGAGCCCGAGGTATTCACGCGTCAGCGCTCGGCGCCGGACGAGCCGCTGCAGCCGCTCATAGGTCTGGTGCGACCGCGCGACGACGAGCAGCCCGGACGTGTCCCGGTCGAGGCGGTGGACGATGCCCGGCCGATCCTCCTCCCCACCCTCGGCTCCTGCAGCCGCGAGAGCGTGCGCGAGCGTGCCGCCCGCGTGCCCGGGCGCGGGATGGACGACGACGCCTGCCGCCTTGTCGACGACGATGAGGTGCTCGTCCGCGTAGGCCACCGTGAGCTCGGGCGGCGGAACGTCGGGAGCCGCGGCGGCCGGCTCCGGAGGTTCGATCGCGATCTCCTCCCCACCCGCGAGCTTGTGGCTCTTGCCGCGTGCTTGTCCGTCCACGAGGACCGCGCCTGCCTCGAGCAGCCGCGCAGCCGCGGCTCGCGAGCCCACATCGGGCAACCCCGCGAGGTAGCGGTCCAGCCGCTCCCCAGCAGTCTCGGGCGGGACGACGAGCCGGTTCAGTGCTTTGGCGAGTGTGGCTCTCGCTCGGCGAGGAGCAGCGCCGCGAGCAGGATCCCGACTCCGATCACGATGAAGCTGTCCGCGAGGTTGAACGCCGGCCAGTAGCGGAAGTCGAGGAAGTCGGTGACGAAGCCGAGCCGGACGCGGTCGGCGAGATTGGAGGCGCTACCGCCTATCACGAGGCCCAGGGCGACGGGCAGCACGGGATGCCGACCGCCGGAGCGGGCGAAGTAGACGAGCATCCAGGCGACTGCGATCGCCGTCACGACGGTCACGGCGGCTGTCGCGTTCGAGAAGAGACCGAAGGCGATGCCGGAGTTCTGGACGTGCCGGATCGAGAACGGACCGACGACGTGGAGCCCTTCCCCGAGTGAGAGGTTGCTGGCGACGATGTGTTTCGTCACCTGGTCGGCGACGAGGGCGGCGAGCACGATCGCCCCGAGGGACAGCCACTGCATTGACGTGGCGGCGAACGACCGGGTGGCGCGGGAGAGCGGCGTCAACGCGTCCGTGGCCGAGCCGACTCGCACCTCCAGTTGCTGCAGGGGCTCGTTCACCCTCCTTCGGCTTTCCGCTTGCAGTCGATGCAGAGCGACGCCCACGGGGTCGCCTCGAGCCGTTCGTATCGGATCTGCTCTGCGCAGCTGACGCACGTGCCGTATGTACCCTCGTCAATGCGCTTCAGCGCTGCATCGATGGCCGCGAGCACCTGGCCCGAGTTCTCGCCCAGCGTGTAGTCGATCTCGCGGCCCAGGGTCGCCGTGGCGGTCTCGGCGAGGTGGTTGTCGCTCGCGCCGATCTCCTCGACCTCGTCGTCGAGCGAGCCGCGATGCTCGTCGCGGAGCGTGGCCAGCGCGTGCTCGACTCGTCGCCGCTCGTCGAGGAGCGCGTCGCGGAAACGCTCGGTGTCGATGCTCGTCACCGCCTCTCCTTTCTTCCCCGGTCTGGCTGTTGGCTGGAAGTGCCGCCGGCGCCGGGCCGAACACCTTGGGTCGCCGAAGCGAGGCGTCGCTCGATGAGCGCCGGACCGACCCCTGTCAGCTCCACGATTTTCTCCCGCCCGCCGTGACCCGAAACGAGCGTCAGGGCGGTGCGAGGGAGGGCGAGCGTCTCGGCGAGGAGGCGGAGGACCGCCTCGTTTGCACGCCCGCGCTCGGGGGCCTCGGTGACCCGCACTTTCCACGCGTCGCCGTGCCGCCCCACCAGCGCCGTTCTGCCCGCCCCTGGGCTGACGCGCACGCGTAGCCGCGTCGTCTCCGCAGTCATGCGCTCAGTCTACGTCCGGCCGCGCTCGCGGCCGGTGTCTCAGGCTGCGTCCGCGTCCGGGACGCCGTACCAGCTGCGTTCTTCGCCCGAATCTGATTCCTGCGTTGCCTTGGGCTCGACCTCCTGGGCTGCGTCCTCAGGCTTCGGATCGTCGAATGCAGAAAGCGCTTCGACGAGCTGCGCGCGGACCCGGCGCGACACGTGGGTGAGCCGTTCGTTGTCGGCGTACGCGCGCCGCTGGATCTCGCGGGCCTCGGCGTGAGCCTTGCCGAGGATCAGCTCGGCCTCCTGTCGCGCCTGGTCTCTCATCTGGGCGGATGCCTGCTCGGCGGAGACGAGAGTCGTTCGCAGGAGCGTCTCGAGCTCGCGGAAGCGGATGAGATCGGCTTCGAGCTGCTCGACCTTGTCGGCGAGGTCGGCGCGCTCGCGCCAGACGTCCTCGAAGCTCGCGGCGATATCCTCGAGCAGCTTGTCGGTGGGTGCGATGCGGTAGCCGCGGAAGTTCGTGCGGGGCGGCGTGATGTGTCTGATCTCGACGGGTGTGAGGGCCATGGGTGTCTCTCCCCCTTAGTGGAAGTATTCGAGGATCCAGATGAGCAAGCGGTCGATCACGCCGAGCGCGATCAGCCCGAGCATCGGCGACAAGTCGATCCCGCCGGTCGCCGGAAGCACGCGGCGGAAGAGGCGCAGGTACGGCTCGCAGACGTCGTAGAGAAAGCGCTGGATCCGGTTGAGCGTGAGCGAATAGGGCAACCGCAGCCAGCTCGTGATGATGTAGACGAAGATCACGAGCCCGTAGAGCGCGATGAAGACGTTGACGAACGTCTCGGCCTTCGAGACCGCATCGGCAAGCACGGCGAACATGGCTGGGGCGCCCATCCAGCCCCGGTTCGCCCCAAACGGAGCTTCTCCTGTCCCTACGCCTGGTTGAAGAAGCCGCGCTCGAGCATCCGCGCGCGATCCTCCGCCGACAGCTCCACGTCGCTCGGCGTGAGGAGGAAGACCTTGTCGGCAATCCGCTGCATGCCGCCGTCGAGCGCGTACGTGAGACCGCTCGCAAAGTCGATCAGCCGCTTCGAAAGCTCCGAGTCGGCGGACTGGAGATTGAGGATCACGGGGACGCCGTTCTTGAACCGGTCCGCAACCTGCTGAGCGTCGTTGAAGCTGCGCGGCAGGATGAGGTGGACGCGCGACGCGCCCGGGTTGCGGACTGGCTCGAGGGTACGGACACGATGCGTCTCGCCCCGCGGCCGCAGGATGCTCGTTCTCTGTTGGTCGGCCTCGGGATCCGTCCAGTCGTCGTCGTGGTCGGCCCTGGACCGGCGGGCCGGCAGCCGGCGGACGTTGGGACGCTCGTAGGGGTCGGCCAGCTCGTCCTCGGTGAGGTAGCCGTCCTCGTCCCAGTCCTCTTCCTCGGCGATGCCGAAGTAGACGAGGGTACGGGCCCAGACGTCGGAAAGCGCCATGGCGCCGCCGATGTTAGCGCTGCCACAGGATTGCGCCGACTCGGACGAGGGTTGCTCCCTCCTCGGTGGCTACGCGGTAGTCCTGGCTCGTTCCCATCGACAGATCACGAAGTGCGTGCTGCTCGGCGAGCTCACGGAGGCGGCGGAAGTACGGCCGGGAGCCCTCCGGATCTCCCGTCGCGGGCGGCATCGTCATGAGCCCGCGGACGTCGGGATAGATCTCGAGCAGCGCCGGCAGCTCTTCGGGCGTCACCCCCGACTTCGTCGCCTCGCCGGAGAGGTTGACCTCGACGAGCGCCGGAATCGTGA
This sequence comes from Gaiellaceae bacterium, assembly GCA_045805965.1. GTDB lineage: Bacteria > Actinomycetota > Thermoleophilia > Gaiellales > Gaiellaceae > Palsa-739. The sequence goes on along the minus strand of JBJMKF010000014.1, from coordinate 208,851 downwards.
GCTTGCGTGCCGCGGACTCCGAGGCGAGCGAGTGGCACAGCTCGCAGAGCTCGCTCACGAGCGGCGCCTTGCGGCTCTGCAGGTGGCCGATGAAGTGCCAGCGGAAGGCGTCGCCGTAGGTGTCGTGCTTCGCCTTCAGATCCTGGGCGCGGTTTTCTCCCACCACCTCGACGCCGGCCTCGGCGAGGTCTGCCATGTCCTCGACCGAGACGTACTTCGTCGCGGCGACGACCGTGACGGCTGGGCCGACTTCCTCGCGGATCTGCTCGTACCGCTCGCTGATCTCAGCCGGCGACATAAGCGATCACCCCCTGGCGGCCCGTGTTGCCGGCGTCGCGCCGGTGGGAGAAGAACGTTTCCGGCTCGCAGGCCGTGCAGCGGTCGCAGCGGTCGACCCGTTCGACACCCGCGGCGCGGAGCGCGCGCTCGGCGCTCGTCCACAGATCGAGACGGCCGTTGCGCACGACGTCGTCGCCGAAGCGCTCGCGGTATGGCGCCGCCACCTCCTCCCTCACCTCGTAGCAGCACGGCCCGATGGCCGGCCCGACTGCGGCGGCGAGGCTTCCTCCGCCGAGCGCCGTGACGCCGGAGGCGGCGATGCCCTCGAGCAGACCGCGCCAGCCGGCATGGAGGACGGCGACTGCGGGTGCTTCGCCGTTCGTGCGCACGAGCACGATCGGGAGGCAGTCGGCGGACATCGCGAGGATCGGAAGGCCGGGCGCGTCCGTCCACAATCCGTCCGCGTGCTCGCCCCGGGCTCCCGGCGCCGCCTGCACAACGCGGGTGGAATGCACCTGGTGGTTGAGCGCGAGCTTCTCCACGTCGGCGCCGATCGACCCGCACGCGATCCGGCGGTTCTCGTCCACGCGCTCGACGACGTCGCCACTCTTGCGGCCGAGGTTGAGTGACGTGTACGGGCCCTCGCTCACGCCGCCGAGGCGTGTCGTGAACACGACCTCGTATCCGTCGGCCGGCCAGCGGATCACAGGCGCTCCTTCGCGCGTGTGAGGAGCTGGTCGCGGATATTGAGTGCGGGCTCCTCCACGACCGCGTCGAGGAGCTCGTGGAGGATCCGGCCCAGCTGCGGGCCGGGCTTGAAGCCGAGCTCGATCAGGTCGTTGCCGTCGACCGCGAGGTCGCGCAGCCGGTGAGGGCTCGAGCGTTCCTGCTCCACCACCTCGCGGAAGCGCAGGAGCGCGTCGATCTCGTCGAGCGGCGGCGGCTCTCCGCCCGTGCCCCGCTTGCCGAGCAAATCGGCGTGCTTGTGGTCGATGAGGTCGAAGGCGATCTCGTCGCCGTTGCGTCGCAGGAACCGCCGTGCCCGCAGCGCGTCGCCCTTCCCCGGCTGGAACATGTGGCGCCGCACGATCCGCACGACGCGCTGCCGCAGCTTGTTGGGGTACCGGAGCCGGAGGAGCGCGGCCGCCGCGAGCTCTGCGCCGACCTGGTCGTGACCCTGCTCGGCGAAGCCGGGCTTGGCGTAGTAGTGGAGCCGGCCGTCGCGCCCGCGCCACGCGGCGTGCGGCTTTCCGAGGTCGTGGAAGAGCGCCGCAAGCCGCACAGGGAGCGAGTAGCCCTGATCCGCTGCGGCCTGAACGACCACGAACGTGTGCTCGTCGACGGTGAGGTCGTGGTACCGGCTCTCCTGGTCGAAACCGACCGCCGGGCCGAACTCCGGGAGCAGGTCGACGAGAACGCCCGTGTCGCGGGCGAGCCGTAGCGCCCGCGCAGGCTCGGACCCGAGCAGAAGCTTCGAGAGCTCTCCCATTCCGTCGGCAGCGAGCCCGCCGCCGATGCGTTCGCCCGACACGAGCCGAACCGCCGGAGCCTCCTCCCGCATCTGCGCGAGCAACGCCACGTCCGGCTCGAAGCCGAGCTGCGAGACGAAGCGCAGGGCACGGACGAGCCGCAGCGGATCCTCGCGGAAGCTCTGCGGCGAAACCGTACGCAGGCGATGCGCCGCGAGGTCCTCCTGGCCGCCGAGCGGGTCGACGAGCTCGCCGGTCTCGAGCCGGCGGGCCATCGCGTTGACCGTGAAGTCGCGGCGACGCATGTCGTCCTCGATCGACAGCGACGGGTCGGCGACGATCTCGAAGTCGTGCCGGCCCGGGCCGGTGGAGACCTCCTTGCGCGGCGGAGCGAACTCGATTCCGGCGCGCGTCAGGTTGCGGACCCGGCCGTCGTTCGGGTGCAGCCGGACGCCGACAAGCCGGTCGGCGACGATGAGATCCTCGACCCGCCCGTGCGGAGTGAGCGCCGCCCGCAGGCCTTCCGTGTCGACCTTGGGCACGAGGAAGTCGGCGTCCTTCGAGTCGAGCCCGAGCAGCTCGTCGCGCACGGCGCCACCGACGAGGTAGGCGTCGAGCCCGAGCGAACGCACGTAATCCTCGATTTCCTTCCGCACCGCGCCATTCTGGCCGGACCGTCGGGGGCCGTTACGAAGACGTCACTGCTGCGTTATCCCGACGTGCAGTGGCTGCCACCGTGACGGACGTGTTACGGGGCGAGGGCGACGGCCTCAATTTCGACGAGTGCGCCCGACGGGAGCTTCGCCACCTCGACGGTCGCGCGCGCCGGTGGCTGCTCGCCGACGTGCTTGGCGTAGACGGCGTTCATCGCCTGGAAGTCGTCGAGGTGCTGGAGGAAGACGGTCGTCTTCACGAGCCGGTCGAGGCCTGAGCCCGCCTGCTCGAGGATTGCCTCGAGGTTGGCGAAGACCTGCTCCGTCTGCTCCTCGATCCCGCCGGAGACGGCGCTGTCTCCAGGCTTCAAGCCGAGCTGGCCGGACACGAAGACGAAGCCGCCGGCGGCGACCGCCTGCGAGTACGGCGCGCCCTGGAACGGTGCAGGTGCTACCTCGGTTCGCACGACGCGTTTGTCGCTCACGGGCGCGGTTTCGGTCTCTCACACGCCTGCGCGAGCGCGGCACCGAGTGCCTTGAAGATCGCCTCGAGCACGTGGCTGCTGTCCGTGCCGTTCAGGAGCCGCACATGGAGGACGAGCCCCGCGTTCTCGGCCAGAACTTCGAGGAAGCGTCGCGTGACGTCGGTTCCAAGGCCGCCGATGCGAGCCTGCGTGAGGTCGACGTTCGTGACGAAGAGTGGCTCATCGCTCGTCTCGAGCACGACGTAGGCCAGCGCTTCTGCCGAGGTCAGCGCCCCGGCACCGTGACCTCGGGCTCCGTCCGCACGCAGCGGCCCGGCGAGCGCGTGGCCGAGCGCTCCGGCGGCCGCCTCGACCTCGGCCTGCGTGTCGCCAGGCTCGATGTCGAGAACGAGGTCGAATCGTGCGATCTCGGCGAGCCGGGCGAGCAGCCGGTTGAGCACCGGCAGCCCGGTCTCGACCGTCGCCTCTCCGCGTCCGTAAACGTTGACGCGGACGCCCGCCGCAGTCTGTTCGCTCACGTTGTGAGCGTAGCGGGTGGAGGCTCTTACGCCTCTACTCGCTCGATGTGCGCGCCGACGGCGCGGAGGCGGTCGTCGATGCGCTCGTAGCCGCGGTCGATCTCGGTGACGTTGCCGATCACCGACTGGCCGTTCGCGCACAGAGCGGCGATGAGGATCGCCATCCCCGCGCGGATGTCCGGGCTGGTGAGCCGCTGCCCGTAGAGCCGCGACGGCCCGCTGACGACGACGCGGTGCGGGTCGCAGACGATGATCCGGGCGCCCATCGAGACGAGCTTGTCGACGAAGAACAGGCGGTTCTCGAACATCTTCTCGAAGATCAGGAGCGTCCCCCACGCCTGCGTCGCGACTGCGACTGCGATCGACGTCAGGTCGGCGGGGAACGCCGGCCACGGCCCGTCCTCGATCTTCGGAACCTGGTCACCGAGGTCGTTCTGGATCACGAGCTCCTGGTGCGGCGGTACCCGGAGCCAGTTGTCTCCGAGCTCCACCTGGATCCCGAGGCGGGTGAAGGCGGTGAGGATCGAGACCATGTCCTTGGGCACGACGCCTTCGATCGTGAGGTCGCTGTTCGTGACGGCTGCGAGGCCGATGAAGCTTCCGACCTCGATGTGCTCGGGCGCAATCTCCCACTCTCCGCCCTTCAGCTCTTCGACGCCACGGATCCGGAGGACGTTCGACTCGATGCCTTCGATCTCGGCGCCGAGTGAGACGAGGAAGCGACACAGGTCTTGCACGTGCGGCTCGCAGGCGGCATTTCCGATCGTGGTCTCGCCGGGAGCGCGGACGGCGGCCATGACAGCGTTCTCGGTCGCCATCACGCTCGCCTCGTCGAGGAAGATCTCGGCGCCGCGCAGCCCGTCGGTTTCCATCTCGTACCGGTTCTCTACCTCGATGCGCGTGCCGAGCCGCTGAAGGGCATGAATGTGCGGATCCAGCCGGCGCCGGCCGATCACGTCACCGCCCGGCGGGGGGACGCTTGCCCGGCCGAGCCGCGCGAGGAGCGGGCCCGCGAGCAGGAATGACGCACGAATCCGCTCGGCGAGCACGGCATCCACCTCGGGCGACGAAAGCCCCTGCGGTTCGACGCGGACCTCGTTCGGGCCGGTCCACTCGGCGCTCGCGCCCGTTGCGCAGATCAGGTCGATCATCGTCTCGACGTCTCGGATGCGTGGGACGTTGGCGAGCGTGACGGGCTCGTCCGCGAGGAGGCAGGCGGCGAGGATCGGCAGCGCGCCGTTCTTGTTCCCGGAGGCCCGGATGCGGCCATTGAGCTCGTTCCCGCCCTCGATGACGAGGGCCTGCGGCGCCGTCGTGACGGACATGCGGGGCCAGAATAGCTAGGGGCTCGGAACGCCTCCCGATTACGAGCAGGCGGGCATCGGCGGCAGATCGCGGAGCGGCACGAAGACCATTCGCAACTTTGCGTGGAGCACCTTCTTTGCCGGCCCGTGAACAACGAGCAGGCTCGTGGAGTTCACAAAGACCGATCCTCCGTTCCGGCTGACCTCGATATAGCGGCGCGCTTTCGTGTCGGCGACGAAGGCCCGCGGATAGGTTCCGAAGCCGACGTAGCGGGCCCCAACCTGCACCGAGTTGTCGATGTGCTCGACGTGCCGGGCGCTGACTACCTCGTACGGCTTGGCGCCCAGCGACGGCGACCACCAGAGAGACTTGTACGACGCGTCCGGGTAGGCAACCCGGAGCCCGTCGGTGTAAAGCCCTGTGACATTCCGCAGGCTCCGAAGAGCCCGTGGCACCGCCATTGACCTTCCGGTGAGCGCGGACCCTGCACGCATCTGCGTCGGGACTCCTGGAGCCGATGCCTCGGCCCAGATCACAACGTGCCCGGCAATCAAGAACGCTCCGCCCGGATGGCCATGCCGGACGACCACATCACGGCCGGTATGCAGGTTGTAGGCGTGTACCTCTCCGAGCTGATCCGGCCCTACGCCTTGAACCCATACGGCGATCCCGTTGCGGACGTCAGCGCCACGCCACGGGCTCTCCCAGAACTGGCCCTCTGGCCCCCGCGTCGCGGCACCAAGTTGCGTGAGCTTGCGCGTTTGCCTGTCCCACGCCCAGGTGGAGAAGTCGTTGAAACTGTCGTAGCCGTGGTACTCGTTCCAGACGAACCACCTGCCGTCGAAAGCGCCCCATGCCTGGTCGAAGTGCGGGTCCGGGAATGCTTTGATCTTCTTCACGGCGTTCGTCCTCACGTCGACCCGGGCGACACCCGAGAATCTCGCGGAGTAGACCTCAGCGAAGAAAGAACGTCCGTCCCGCGCGACGGCCAGCGGGACCATGGGCGTGGTCCGGGAGAGCCCCACAATGTGACGTGAGAGGACTCGCTGCCAGGCCGCGGTCGTCGCCGCCTTGCACCAAAGAGGTTGGCCCCTGACAGTTGTGTCGGCGGGAGCGGCGGCACTCACCGGAGCGAGCACCGCCGCCAGTGCCAGCGCACTGCCGAAGCGGCGCAGTCGCCTACCAGACGTAGCCACGTCCGCCGAGCATCGTGACGATCTGGCTGCTTGGCTGGCTCGAATACGCCGGGACGTTTCCCGACCAGCTGATCGACGTCGCGCCATGCACAGAATCCTCGTAGAGCGTGGTCCCGCCGGACCCGTAATAACCGCGGATCTCGAACCAGTGGAAGATCTGCGAGTTCGCGGGGTGCCCGTTGAGGTGCTGGCCGTTCGGGACTTCCCACACGTTCCCGATCACTGGTGCTCTGATCCCGGAGATGTCCATCTCGAGGTCCCTCTCGTACGTGCTGATCGCGCTCGAGGTCGCCGACGAGACCGACTGCGGGACGTAGTAGTTGCGGCTCTGATACCGGTTCATCACGTCGGGGACGGGATAGCCGGACGGCGACGTTCCCCCTCCCGACCACGCCGTTCCGGCTGTCGTGGTGTGGAGCGCGGCTGCTGCGGCTGACTGCGAAACGGACACTCCGAGCGCGTCCAGCGCTTCGTGAACCGCCGCCGGGCCGCACCAGTAGCTCGTTGCCTGCGGCGTCTGATTGGCGACGAGCGACGCCGAGCTCGGATAGCTCCCGCCGCCGCCGCACGACCCACACTCCGACCACGGAGCCGCGAGTGCCCCGATGAGCGGAGCCGCGCTCGGAGCCTCCGCTGCACGTTTCGCGGCGGTCGCGTCGAGCTGTTGCTGCGTGAGTGCCAGGTGGGGATCCGTGTCGTGCGCGGCCTTCCACGCGGTGTCGTCGGCCTGCGCAAGGCCGGCGGACACGATCAGGCCGATTGCGAGAGCGATCGTCAGGACGACAGAGCGACTGGGGGCGTTCATGGCCGACCTCCTTGCGACGCGGGGCTTTGTGTTGTCCAACCGGTGTACGTCCCGTGCTCAGCTACCGCAAGGCGTTCCGGAGTTTCGCGACAGACTTGGCGCACTCTCGAGAGGACTAGGCTTTGGCGGCGATGGAGCCGACTCGCGAACGTGCCTGGGAGACCCTCACGCGCTACACGAAGAACGAATCGCTGTTGCGGCACGCGCTCGCGGTCGAGGCTTCGACAGCGGCGTACGCGCAGAAGTTCGGCGAGGACGAGGAGCTCTGGCGCGTGGCCGCCCTGCTCCACGACTTCGACTACGAGATGCACCCGACGCTCGACAAGCACCCGCAGGACGGCGCGCCGATCCTCCGCGAGGAGGGCTATCCCGAGAACGTCGTCGAGACCGTGCTCTCGCACGCGGAGCACCTCGGGCTGCCGCGGGACACGCCGCTGAAGAAGGCGCTCTTCGCGTGCGACGAGCTGAGCGGGTTCGTCCACGCGTGCGCCCTCGTACGCCCGACGGGGCTCGAGGGGCTCGAGCCGAAGTCGGTGAAGAAGAAGCTCAAGCAGCCGTCCTTCGCGGCCGGCGTCCACCGCGAGGACGTCTACAAGGGCGCAGAGGAGCTCGGCGTCGATCTCGACGAACACATCCGCACCGTCGTCGCGGCGCTGCAGCCGATCGCGAGCGAGCTCGGGCTACCCGGTTAGGCCGTCGGCGAGCCTTCGCAGGTCGTCGTCGCTCGTCCACCAGCCGCACGAGGCTCGGACGAGGTGGCGGCCGGGGATCTCGCGGACGATTACGCCGCGCTCGTCAAGCGTCGCCACGAGCTCGCTTGGATTTCCGGCCGGGCGGAACGCTACGAGCGTCGAGTGCCCCGGCGGCGTCACGACCTCCACCCGCGGCTCGAGCAGTTCCCGGCACCGTGCTGCTGCAGCGGCGGCTCCCTCGTAACGCCATTCAGGATGCACACCCAGCGCCGCCGCGAACCCGGCGAGGAGTGGCCCACCGGTCCAGCCGGCATCGAACCTTCGTGCGCCGTCCTTCGGGACGAACGAGCCGTCGACCTCGTGCCTCAGCTGCGCGTACATGCTCGGCAGCTTCACGCGCAGCCTTTCGGGATCGCGCACGTAGAGCGCACCGGACTGATCGACAGAGCACAACCATTTCTGCGCGGACACGGTGTACCAGTCGGCTACGGCGAGGTCGACAGGGATCGCGCCCGCCGACTGCGCACCGTCGACAAGAAGTGGCGGTCCGCCTGGTTGGCGCAGCCGGGCGAGATCGACCCTGTGGCCGGTCGTCCAGAGGATGTGCGAGACGGCGATCAGCCGAGTGCGCGGCGTTACCGCGGCGAGCAGCGCCTCCTCGTTCGCCTCAGCAACGACAACGCGGGCGCCGCTCGCGTGCAGTGGGCCGATCAGGCCGAAATGCTCCTGGTCGGTTGTGACGATCTCGTCCTCCGCGCCGAGCCCGAGTCCGGCGAGCACGATCTGGCACCCGCGCGTCGTCGAATCGGTGAGGGCGACGAGCTCCGCGGTGGTTCCCAGCACAGCCGCGATCCCGCTGCGGATTCGCTCTCGCATCTCCCGGATCTCCTCGACCCAGGCCATCCCGCTGCGCCCCTCCGCAAGATCGCGCTCGAACCGGGCCCGCGCAGCGTCGACGGCTGCTCGGGGCAGAGGCCCGTTCGAGCCCGCGTTGAGGTACGCGAAGCGCTCCAGCACGGGAAACTGCGCCCGCGCCTCCTCGAACGTCATTCGACCACCGCTTCCACCGGTGCGTGGTCGGAGAGGACGCGGCCCGCGACAGTTCGTCGTTCGAGTGGCCACGCTGTCGGTCCGTCGGCGAGCTCGAGCCCATGCACGAGAACCTGGTCGATGCTGCCCGCGAGCGGCGGGGAAAAGCCGTCCGCCACCGGAGCGACGAGGTTCGCGTCGCCGGCGACGATCGACCGGTCGCCCGCGAGCGCGAGCACGCGATCGAACTCCTCGCGCCTGCCGTCGATGTGGAAGTTCACCACGGTCACGTCGCCGACTTCGGCCACGTGAGCGATGCGCCGCAGCTTCGCCTGACCCATCACATGCGTCCCGCGATCACGCGCCGGCTCGCGCGTGAGGATCGCGTCCGCCTCCCCTGTCACCGCGGACCGCAGGAGCCCGTGGTGCAGGTCGGTCACGGCGCGCGCGCCGAACGGAAGCAGCGGCCGCCTCGCGATTGCACCGATTGCGTGCATCCCGCTCCAGCCTTCGAGATCGCCCAGTGCCCAGACCGGCAGCTCCTGGAGGCAGACAAGGTCCGGACCGTCGCCCGTCACGAGCTCGATCATCTGGCGGAGGAACGCCCCGCGCTCGGGCGGGGAGGCGTTTCCGTGGAACAGGTTCCATGTCCGCACGAGCATGGCCACGGCGTAGCGTACGGAGCCGTGCGTGTCCTGCTCGCCGATCCGCCGGCCTTCACGCCGCCGTACGACCACGAGCTGGCGGCTGCACTCGCGCGGGCCGGCGCCGACGTCGAGCTCGTGACCTCTCGCTTCCGCTTTGGCGCCGCGCCGGACCCGGACGGGTACCGTCGTCGAGAGCTCTTCTATCCGCTCTCGTCGCGGCTCTTCGGCCGCTCGCCGTTGCGCCTGCCGCTCAAGGTCGCCGAGCATCCGCTCGGCCTCGCCGCACTCCACCGCCTCCACGCGGATGTGCTCCACATGCAGTGGCTGCCCGCTCCCGAGCTGGACGCTTTCCTCTTCCGCCCGCACCTGCCGGCCGTCTTCACGGCGCACGACCTCCTCCCCCGCCGCACGGCACGGCGCACCGCGCTGTGGCACCGACTCTTCGCGCGCTTCGAGCGAGTCGTCGTCCACAGCGAGCACGGCAAGGAGATGCTCACCGGGCTGGGCGTCGAACCGGAGCTGCTCCGCGTCATTCCCCATCCGGTCTTCCCGAGCGAGCCCGAGCGCCAGGACGACGGCCGGACGGTGCTCGCCTTCGGGATGATCCGCCCGTACAAGGGCCTCGGCGACGCGATCGACGCGGTGCGGCGGGTGGGCGACGCGCGGCTGCTCGTCGCCGGCGACCCGCTCGAACCGCTCGAGCCGTACCGTGACGCCGCGAACGGGCTCGAGGTGGAGTGGCGACTCGGCTACCTCTCGCCGGAGGAGAGCGACCGCGCGCTCGGCGATGCGACGATCGCCGTCTTCCCCTACCGGCCCGAGCTCGACCAGAGCGGCGCCCTCCTGCGGGCGCTCGGCGCGGGTGTCCCGGCCGTCGCCTACGACGTCGGCGGGATCGCGGAGCCGGTGAAGCGCTACGGCGCGGGCCGGGTCGTGCCGGCCGGGGACGTAACCGCGCTGGCGTCCGCCGTCCACGAGTTGCTCGACGACACGGAGGCACTCGCGCGAGCCCGCGCCGGCGCCCGGCGCGCGCGGGAGGAGCTGACCTGGGACGCGTCGGCACGGGCACATCTCGCGCTCTACGAGGAGATCGCATGAGAGTGCGGCGCGACCCGTTTCGCGACGTGATCGTGCGCCAGCTCGATCTCTTCGTCGAGGACGAGGCCGACCTGCTCGAGGAGTGTCGCGAGAGGTTCCGCACCTATCAGAACGCCGACCGCGAGGACCGCGAGGAGACGTATGGTGACTTCTCCGACGTAGTGGAGACGGCGACCGAGGCGCTCGCGGACATGCGCGACCGCTTTGCCCGCACGCTCGACGAGGACGCCGGCGAGGCATACGAGGACTCCTTCAACCGCGCCGTCCGCAAGCGCTGGCCCGAGCTCGGGCTGGAGATCGAGAACCGCTGATGTCCCTCATCGAGGATTACGCACTCCTCGGCGACCTCCAGACGGCGGCACTCGTCAACCGCGGCGGCTCGATCGACTGGCTCTGCTTCCCCCGCTTCGATTCAGGCGCCTGCTTCGCCGCGCTGCTCGGCGGACCCGACTGCGGGCGCTGGCTGCTCGCGCCGTCGACACCGGCGACCAGCGAGCGCCGCTACCTCCACGACACGCTCGTCCTCGAGACGACGTGGCGGATGGAGGACGGCTCGTGCGCGCGGGTGCTCGACTTCATGCCGCCGCGCGGCAAGGCGCCGGACATCGTGCGCATCGTGGAAGGCGTCAAAGGGAGCGTCGACTTCCGTTCGGAGCTGACGATCCGCTTCGACTACGGGCGCATCGTCCCCTGGGTGCGAAAACGGACGCACGAGGAAGACACCCGCGTCGCCATCGCCGGCCCGGACGCGCTCTGCTTCCGCACGCACGCGTCGACGCGCGGCGAGGACTTCAGCACGATCTCGGAGCTCTCGGTCGACGAGGGCGAGCGCATCCCTTTCGTCCTCACCTGGTTCCGATCCCATGAGGAGACGCCCAAGCCGATCGATCCCGAGCAGGCGCTCGCCGACACCGAGGGCTTCTGGCGCGAATGGAGCGAGGCGTGTCCGCTCGACCTGCCGGGCGACTGGGCTTCGCTGGTCAGGCGGTCGCTCATCGTGCTCAAAGCGCTCATCTACGAGCCGACCGGCGGGATCGTCGCCGCCCCGACGACGTCGCTGCCGGAGTGGATCGGCTCGGTCCGCAACTGGGACTACCGCTACTGCTGGCTGCGCGACGCGACGCTCACACTGCTGGCGCTCCTCCACTGCAACCACGCCGACGAAGCGGGACAGTGGCGGCGTTGGCTGATTCGGGCGATCGCCGGCGACCCCGCGGACGTCCAGATCATGTACGGCGTCGGCGGCGAGCGCCGTCTGAGCGAGTTCGAGCTGCCCTGGCTCGACGGCTACGAGGGCTCGCGCCCGGTGCGCGTCGGCAACGCCGCGAGCGAGCAGCTCCAGCTCGACGTCTACGGAGAGGTGCTCGACTGCCTGTACCAGGCGCGCGTGCACGGGCTGCCCTTCGACGCGAACGCCTGGAAGATCCAACGTGGTCTGCTCGGCCATCTCGAGGACGCGTGGCGCGAGCCGGACGACGGCATCTGGGAGATCCGCGGCGATCGCCGCCACTTCGTCCACTCCAAGGCGATGGCCTGGGTCGCCTTCGACCGAGCCGTGCGGACGGTCGAGGACCAGCATGTCGACGGTCCCGCCGACCGCTGGCGGACGGTCCGCGACGAGATCCACCGCGAGGTGTGCGAGCGTGGCTTCGACAACGAGCTCGGCTCCTTCACGCAGTCGTACGGCTCACAGGAGCTCGACGCGAGCCTTCTCCTCCTGCCGCTCGTCGGCTTCCTCCCCGCCACCGACCAGCGCATCCGGGGCACCATCGAGGCGGTGGAACGGGAGCTGCTTCAGGACGGCCTTGTCCTCCGCTACCGCACGCACGAGGCGGGCGTCGACGGGCTGCCGGCGGGCGAGGGCGTCTTCCTCCCGTGCTCGTTCTGGCTCTGCGACTGCTACGAGCTGCTCGGGCGCCACGACGAGGCGCACGAGCTGTTCGGCAGGCTCGTCGACCTCGGCAACGACCTCGGGCTGATGTCCGAGGAGTACGACCCGCACGCCGGCAGACTGCTGGGGAACTTCCCGCAAGCGTTCACCCATCTCGCGCTCGTGAACACCGCGTTCAACCTCGCGCCGCACCTGCCCTCGCCGATGTATCGGCGCCACGCCCAGCGGCATCCTGAACAGCCCCCGCGGCGTTGACGAGCGCGAGGTGGCTCAGCCCCTGCGGGAAGTTGCCGAGAAGCTCGCCGCTTGACGGTTCGATCTGCTCCGAGAAGAGCCCGACGTCGTTCGCGTAGGGGAGGATCCGCTCCATCGTCTCGCGGGCCTCGTCGACCCGCCCGAGCCGCGCGAGCGCCTCGACGAGCCAGAACGAGCACGCGACGAACGCGCCCTCCTCGCCGACGTGCTCGGTCGTGCGATAGAGGAGCCCCGGCGCGGCAGCGAGCCGCTCCCGGATCGTGTCGACCGTCCGGTCGAGCCGTTCGCGCTGGGGATAGCCCATCCGAATCGCTCGGAGGACCCCTGCGTCGAGCGACGCCTCTCCCGCCCAGCCGCAGTATGCGCGGAGCTCGTCCGACCAGCAGCTGTCCTCGATCCAGGCATGGAGGCGACCGTGCTGCTCCCGCCATTGCGCGGCGTGCCTGTCGGGTAGCTGGCCCTCCCCGGCGAGGCTAAGCGCCCGGTCGAACGCCATCCAGCTCGCGATCTTCGAGCTCGTGTAGTGGCGATGCTCCTCGAGCTCCCACATCCCGGAGTCCGCGTCCGGCCAGAGGACCGCGACGCGGTCGATGCAGCCCGCAAGCATCTCCCCTGTCCCCTTGTCGAGCACGTTGCCCTCGGACACATAGAGCGCCGCGGTCTCGAGCAGGTCGCCCCAGGAGCCGAGCTGGAGCTGCGTGCGCGCCCCGTTTCCGTACCGAACCGGCTGCGAGTCGCGGTAGCCGCGGAGGTGATCGAGTGTCTCCGTCCGAGTCGGCACGCAACCGTCGAGGTCGTAGAACGGCCGGAGATCGGGAGCGGTCTGGCGCACGGCGCGCAGGAGGCACGCGAACGACTCGTGTACCTGCTCCGGGATTCCGAGTCGCATCAGCGCGTCGAGGGTGAACGCCGAGTCGCGCACCCACGAGTAGCGGTAGTCATAGTTCTTGTCGCCACCGATCATTTCCGGCAGCGACGTGGTGGGCGCCGCGGCGATGCTGCCGTTCGGGGCGTAGACGAGGAGCTTGAGCGCGAGCGCGCTGCGCGCGACCTCCTCCTCCCATGGGCCGTCGTAGGCCCAGAACCCGAGCCAGCGCTCCCAGACGCGGCAAGTCGCGTCGAGCCGCGCCTCGACGTGGTCGCGAGCCGGCGCGTGGAGCGGCTGCTCGTGGGCGGCGATGAGCGCGAGCAGCGCGGACTCGCCTGATGCGATCGCGAACGAGGCGCTGAGTGCGTACTCCTCCACTTCGACCTCTCCCGCGTCCCAGGAGCGGACGGTGAGCTGCATCCCGTCGCCCGATGCGACGAGAAGGTCGCCGCGCCGCTCGAATCGCGCTTCGCAGCGGCCCCAGTCGAACCGCGGATCCATTTGCCATTCGAACGGCACGCGTCCCTCCACGCCCTCGATCCTTCGCGCGAGCTCCACCCATGGGAGCAGTCCGCCGTCCTGCAGCGTCAGCGCCTCGGTCACGCGAGCGACGCCGCCGGCGGTGCGATATGTCGTCTCGAGGACGTTCGTGCGCCCGACGTAGCGGCGGGAGGCCTCGAACTCGCCCGCGGGCGCGAGCGTGAAGCGCCCTCCCTTCTCCGGGTCGAGCATCGCCGCGAAGGTCGTGGGCGCGTGGATGCTCGGCAGCGACATGAAGTCGACCGAGCCGTCCGCTGCGACGAGGGCGACCGTGCGGCCGTCGCCGAGCGCCGCGTAAGAGCCGATCGGCGCGAAGCCGTCCTTGCGTTTCATGCCCGGTAAACGTGGACGAGCGCCGCTGAGTCGCGGGGCGGTCAGCCGACGAGTCGGCCGCAGAGCTCGCACATGACTGCGTACTTCTTCACGCCGGCGGCGGTGACCGCGATCTGGCGGCGCACGGGGCGATGGCGACATGCGTTCACCCGCGGTAGAAGACGTCGCAGCGGCGGCAGGTCCGGCAAGTGACGGACGGCACCGCCGACAGCAGGGCAGCCGGCCTCGTGCTCCCGCCAGACGTCGTTGACCGGCTGACCCGTGATCGCGACCCAACCGCATGCTTCGCACGAGAGCTTGATCACGCCCTCAGGGTACGCATGCCTGCAGAGCGCCTACCCTGGGGTCGTGCGGAGACATCGCCTGTTGGTGGGACGCACCGTTCGGGCGGTGAGGATTGCAGCGACCGACAAGCGCATCCCGAGACCGCTGAGATGGCTCGCGGCGCTCGGGCTTCTTCCGATTCCGGGACCGTTCGATGAAGTCGTCCTGATTCTGGTCGCCGTGCCGCTCGCCGCGTTCTATCGTCGCCCGCTCGCCGAGGCGTGGCACCAAGCGGGGTCAACCGAGCACTAGCGGTGCCCGAAGTGGTGGGCGCGCGGGAGAGCCGCGTGGACGTCCGCCCCGTCGGTCAGGGATCGCGCGAGCGGCGCGAGTGAGACGAGCTCGCGCACGAGGACGTTCCGGTTGCGGTCCGAGTGCTCGTACCGGCCCCGGACGAGCAGGAGCGGCTCGCTGCGCACAACTGCGCGGAAGCGCTCGTACACCTGCGGCGCGATCACGAGGTTCACCTGCGCGTGCTCGTCCTCGAGCAGCATGAAGACGACGCCGTTCGCGGTCGACGGCCGCTGCCGCGCGACGACAAGCCCGGCGAATTGGACGTTTGTGCGATGGGGTTGCTGCAGCAGCTCCTCGGTCGAGAGCGTCCCCGGCGGGAGGTGCGGGCGGAGGAGCTCGAGCGGGTGGATGCCGACCGAGAGGCTCGTCGTCCGGTAGTCGGCGAGCATCCTCTCCCACACCGTCGGCTCGGTCAGCTCGGGCGTCGCGACCGTCGGCTCGAGTGGGAGCGCGAGCTGCTTCGCTTCGCCTCCCGTTCCGGGCACGCTCGTCGGGCGTGGCACGAGCCCTAGTTGCCAGAGGAGCTCACGACGGCGAAGACCGAAGCAATCGCAGGCCCCGGACTCGGCGAGCGCGCGCAGCTCGTCCTCCGACAGCTCCGTCCGCTGCGCGAGCTCGCGAACCGAGGAGTAGGGACGGTTCGCGGCGACGGCCCCGGCGGCGTCGGATCCCAGCCCGGTAACGTACTTCAGCCCGACCCGCACGGCTTTTCCCGCTCCGGCGCCGGCAAAGCCGCCGCCTCCGCTCCCGGCCGGCTCCGTCGAGCCTACGCCGGTGTCCTCGATCGTGCAGCCGGCCTCGCTGCGGTTCACGTCGGGCGAGCGCGTCTCGACCCCGTGCTTCTGTCCGTCGCGGACGAGCGTCGCCGGCGGATAGAAGCCCATCGGCTGTGCGTTGAGGAGGGCTGCGAGGAACTCCGGCGCGTAGTGGTGCCGGAGCCACGCCGACTGGTACGCGAGCAGCCCGAAGGCCGCAGCGTGCGACTTCGGGAAGCCGAAACCCGAGAACGCGACGAGCTTGTCGTAGAGCTCGTGCGCATTCGCCTCCTCCACCCCCTTCTCGAGCGCGCCGGCGACGAACCGTTCGCGCCACGCCTCGAGCGCGGCGTGCGAGCGCTTGCGGCTCATCGCGCGCCGCAGCCCCTCGGCCTCCCCCACGCTGAAGCCGGCGAGGTGGACGGCGACGTCGAGCACCTGGTCCTGGAAGACGACGACGCCGAGCGTCTCGCGTAGCGGCTCCTCGAGCAGCGGGTGGTCGGCCGGCGCGCGGTAGCTCGGGTCGTCGCGCAGCAGCTGCCGACGCTCGACGTACGGGTGCACGGCCTTCCCCTGGATCGGCCCCGGCCGCACGAGCGCGACCTGCACCGTGATGTCGTCGATCGTCTCCGGCCGCGTGCGGAGGATGACCTGCATCTGCGCGCGGCTCTCGATCTGGAAGCAGCCGACAGTGTCGGCACGTTGGATCTCCTCGAACACGTCCGGGTCGTCGAGCGGAATGCGCGAGAGGTCGACCCGCATAGGTCGATTGCGACCCTTCGGGTCGACGCGGTTGCGCGCGATCAGGTCGACGCACTCCTCGACCGCCGACAGCATCCCCAGGCCAAGCAGGTCGATCTTGAGGAACCCGGCGTCGGCGCACGAGTCTTTGTCCCACTGGCACATCTGCCGGCCTTCCATCGCCGCCGGCTGCACCGGCACGAGCTCGACGAGCGGCCGCGAGGAGATGACCATCCCGCCCGGGTGCTGGGAGATGTGGCGCGGCAGGCCGGCGATCTCGGAGCAGAGGGCGCCGAAGGCGCGCCAACGTGGCGAGCGGAGCTTCGTCGCCGCGTCCGGCAGGGCGGCGATTTCGTCGGCGACGCGTTGCGCGTTCCAGCCGTCCGTCAGCCGGGCGAGCCGCTCGAGGTCGGCGTACGGGAGGCCGAGCGCCTTGCCGACGTCGCGGATCGCGCCGCGCGAGCGGTACGTCGCGAAGGCCGCAACGAGTGAGGCGTGCTCGGATCCGTAGCGCTCGACGACGCGGACGATGAGCTTCTCGCGGATGTCGCGCGGGAAGTCGAGGTCGATGTCCGGCACCGACGCGAGCTCGCGGTTGAGGAAGCGGCCGAGCGAGAGGTTGTTCGCAACCGGGTCGACATGTGAGAGGCCGGTCAGGTAGCAGACGAGCGAGCCGACCGAGGAGCCGCGCCCGCGCCCGGGCGGCAGGACGTGCCGCATCGAGCCGGGCCCTCGCACCTCGAGCGCGACCTCGCGCGCGAGCTCGAGCACTTCCCAGTGGAGGAGGAAGAAGCCGGCGAGGCCGAGCTCGTCGATGAGCGCGAGCTCCTCCTCGAGCCGGCGCCTGACGCGCCGCTTGTGGCCGTTGAGGTCGTTGTAGCGCTCGACGAAGGCGCGCTCGCAAACACGGCGCAGCTGGACGATCGCCGGCTCGACTCCGTCCGAGAAGTCCGGGTAGCGGTAGCCGAGCTCCTCCGTCAGGTCGAACTCGAGCCGCGTGGCCAGATCGGCGGTTCGGCGAACGGAATCCCGGTCATCTGCAAAGCGGTCGACTACCTCCGCCGGGGACAGCAGGACGGACTCGTGGTTGCCGCGCCGCTCGCGCTCGCAGCCCTCGAGCGAGGTGCGGCAGCGGACGGCGACGAGCACGTCCTGGAGCGCGACTCGGCTGCGGTCGTGGGCGTGGACGTCGCCGGTCGCGATCGTCTGGACGCCGAGCGAGGCGGCAAGATCGCGCAGGTTCGCGTTCCGGCGTGCGTCGCCACGCTCGTACGGACGCTGCAGCTCGACGTAGAAGCGCTCGCGGCCGAATGCGCGCGCGAGCCGCGCCGCGGCGTTCGGGTCTCGGACGGCAAGTCCCTCACGCGCGCAGCCGGAGAGACAGACGAGCCCTTCGTTCAGCTCCTCGAGCAATGCCTGGTCGAGCCGCGGCGGCAGCGGCTCGCGGTTCGGCGAGTCGCGCGTGTGCGCGTGCGCGGCGGTCAGGAGCCGGCAGAGGTTCGCGTAGCCGCGCGCGCTCTCCACGAGCAACGTCACATGGGACCCGTCCGCAAGGGTCACCTCCGTGCCGGTGATCGGCCGCACGCCGAAGTGCTTCGCCGCGTGTGCGAACTCGAGCGAGCCGTAGACGCCGTCATGGTCGGTGAGCGCGAGCGCCTCGTAGCCGAGCTCGGCCGCGCGCGCCGCGAGCTCCTCCGGCTGCGACGCCCCGTCGAGGAACGAGTAGGCCGAGTGCGCATGCAGTTCGACGTACGTCATGATCCGCGGCGATGGAGGAGCCGTTCTTCACGCGACCGGGCGAGGGCGAACGGACGCCGAATGGGCACCGTGTCCTCGCGGAGCTGCCGCACCTCGAAGTGCTCGAGCTCTCGTTCGGGCCGGACTTCGAGGGCGTCGATCCGCACACCCACGCCGATCACACCGACTCGTTCTATGTGCTCGAGGGCGAGGTCGAGTTCTTCGAGAGGGGCGAGTGGCATCGCGCCGGCCCCGGCACGTTCCTCTCGGTGCCGCCGAACGTCGAGCACGGCTTTCGTCCCTGCGGCGAGCCCTTTCGGCTGCTCAACTTCCACACGCCGCGCGTCGGCTTCATCGACTCGCTGCGTGGTTAGCGCCATCCCAGCAGTCTAGGCGAACATATGTTCGTGCGTGTAGACCTCACCAAGGAGCCGGTCGGTCTTCCACCGTCGTTGGTCGAAGCGATCGAGGCGGACGGCGGGCTCTGGTACGCGGGCGACTACTACACCGACGCCGCGTCCGTCGTCAGCCGTGCGCATGAAGTCGAGGCGCTGGCGCTTCGCCTGGACTTCCGCGACCTATCGCTCCTCGAAGAGCTGCCGAACATGCGATATCTCGTTCTCAGCTCCGACGGCCGGCCCGTACTCGACCCGCTGTCCGGGCTCAAGAAGCTCCGCGCGCTCATCCTCCACGTCTCCGCGCTCCGTGGGGAGCTCGACCTCCAAGCCTTCCCGCAGCTGCGCTGGTTGCGCGCCTCGCTCGGCGGTAAGGGAGGTGAGGCCCTCCGGCAGTCGCTGAGTCGCAGCCATCCTCGGCTCGAGCACCTTTCGCTCACCGAGGTACGTGCCCGAAGGTTGGACGAGCTCGTCGGCGGCCTCCCCAAGTTGCGCCACCTACGTGTCCACTTCGCCGATCACTTGCGGACGTTGGGAGACCTCGGACCGATCGCCCAAACGCTGCGCGGGCTCGACCTCGATCTCACCGGCATCCGCTCGCTGGACGGAATTCAGGTTCTGCAGAAGCTCGAGTCGTTTCGGCTTCTCGGCGGAAAGGTGACGGACCTCGAGCCGCTCGCGGCTCTTCCCTCGCTTCGGTACGCGGAGCTCGACACCGGGATCGGAATCGCGTCGATCGACCCGCTTCGGAACCATCCCGCCCTGCGGATGCTCGCGCTCAGCCTCGTCCGGGACGGCGATCTCTCCCCCCTCGAGACCATGCCCGAGCTCGTCGCAGTAGCCCGCGGCTCACGCCTGGTAGGTGAGCCGCGCCTCCCGGACCTCGCGAAGTTGCCACGCGTTCATCCCTTCCGGCAGGAGTTCCGCCGCGCCGTCTACGGGTGATGTACGAGCTGCCAGAGCGGCTTCTCGCCCACGCCGAGCGGGACAAAGTCCATCCCGTCGGGAGTGTTGAGCCGGTTCGGGCCTTTGCCGGGATCGCGGAGGTGGCCGTACTGCCAGACGATTCGGCGCTGCCTCGGGTCGATGATCACAACGCGGTCGTTGTAGTCGTCGTTGACCGCGATGTCCCCGTTCGGGAGCTCGATCGCGAGCGACGGGTGGTCGAGCTCGCCCCAGCCCGAGGCCGGGCCGTAGCGCCACAGCACGCGCCCGCGCCGGGTGAGGATGAGGACGTGGCCGGGCCTCGCGTAGTCGGCAAGGAGAATCCGCCGGCCCGAAAGCGGCTGCGGGTCCGACGGGTAGGAGACCGGCGCCTGGAAGGACCAGAGCAGTTTCCCGGTCTTGCTGAAGTCGTCGATCCACGAGCCGGTGATCTCGGAGACGAGGACACCGCCGTTCGGTAGCGGCGTGTCGCCATTCGGCGATGCGATCGTCCGCGGCGGATCGTGCACGCACGCGCCGGTGCGGCCGATCTGACGCACGATCCGGTGGTGCCGGATGAAAAGGACGCGGCAGTTGTAGGCGTCCGCGACGGTCATCGTTCCGTCGGGAAGCACGTATGCGTCGTCGGGCGTGTTCAGGTAGCCGGGGCTACCGCCCTTGACTCCCGGGTGGCCGTACAGGTTGGTCACTCGGTGGGTCGCGATGTCGATCGAGAGGATGTCGTGGTTCTCCTCCTCGTTGGTGATGAGCGACTTGCCTCCGGGCTCGACGAAGGTGTCGTCGTCGAATACGAGCTTGCGCCCCTCGGCACGGTCACGCGCGGTAGGGAAGCTCCAGAGGGTTCGTCGCTTCGAGTCGACGAGGAGGATCCGGTCGTTCCCCCGGTCGGCGATCAGCATCCCGCCGGGCAGCGGGCCTTTCGCCGTGACCACGCGATTCGCATTTTGCTTGGGCTTGGGCTTCGGCGGTTGCGCGTGGTGCGTCCCGCCGCAGCCGGCGAGCACGGCAGCGCCTAAGGCGAAGGGGAGGCTGAGGCGACGAAGGCGCACGATCGTAGGCTTCCCCTGCCATGGACGTTCACGCCCGACGGGAGCGCCTCGCCCGCTCTCGACTGTACCTCGTCCTCGAGGCCCGGCCGCACGGCGGCGATCCGCGTCCGCTCCTCGACGCGGCCCTGCGCGGCGGCGTCGACGTCGTCCAGCTGCGAGACAAAGAGCTCGACCACGAGGCGCTGATCGCCGCGGCCGAGCCGTTTCGAGCAGCTTGCACGAAGCACGGCGCGCTCTTCGTTCTCAACGACCGCCCCGATCTGGTCGAGGCATGTGGCGCAGACGGGGTCCACGTCGGGCGAAGCGACTCGCCGGTCGGGGAGGCGCGGGCGTCGGTCGGCACTGACCGCCTGATCGGGCTCTCAGCCTCGACGATCGAGGAGCTCGAGGACGTGAGCGGCGCCGACTACGTGGGCGTGACAGCGTTCGCGACTCCGAGCAAAGGCGATGCGGTCGCAGGCGGTCTGGAGCTCGTACGCGTCGCGGCGGCGACGATCTCGATTCCGTGGTTCGCCATCGGTGGCATTGACCTCGCCAACGTCGCCGACCTCGCTGTCGCCGGCGCGCCGGGCATCGCGGTCGTCCGCGCGATCCGGGACGCCTCCGATCCGGAGGCGGTGGCGCGAGAGCTGCGACAGGGCCTAGATCGGCAGTAGGAGGTCGATCTCGTCGTGGCGGCGGTAGTGCTCGAGGCTCGGGCGGTCCTCGTCCGGCTTCGCCTGCTGCACCATCCGGTCGAAGGTCGGTTTGATCTGCTCGTAGATCCCGGGCGGATCCCCGCGTAGCCGAGCGCGGAGGTAGCGGCCCCCGGGCAGCTTCCCGCTCTCGAGACCCGGGACGAGATCACCGCCCTCTCGCACCTCGACGCAGGCGCGGTAGTCGTCTGCGATCGGGTCGTAGGCGCCGTAGAAGTAACGCCCGCGCAGCGCAACAACGGCTTCGAGCTCGTTCCACGCGCGGCGGATCTCGTCGAGCCCGTCGGGGACGCGGACGAACTGCACCGCGATCTCTTCGCGCTCCACCTCGCTGAAGTTGGTCATGCCCCGCGCTGGGTATACCACCCGCCGCTTGCGCCGTCGTAGAAGACGACGGTGTTCTCGCCGCTTTCGAGCACGACCTCGAAGTAGCCGCGGATGACGGGCTCCTCCGTCCACCACCGGTCGACGACACGCCATTCCTCCCGCACGAGCGCAACGGCGCGATGGTTGACCTCGAGCGGGGTCCCATTCGCATTCGCCTCGACCCGCGCCGCCCGCGGCGCGTTGAAGCGGGCAACTACTCGTCCTTCGGCACCAGCAAAGCCCGCGATTCGGGAACGCGCGACCATGGCGCCACCTCCACGACGGTGCAGACGGAGCCGGAGCCGGTGCTCGCCCGCACCTGGCGCAGCCCGTCTCGCAGGCGAGAGCGGTCCTCGGCGCCGGCCGCCAGCAGCTCAAGCTGGTGGCCGGTCGGCTCGGTCAGCTCGACGAGCTCGAGCCGGAGCTCTACGACAGGGCCGGGCAGTTCGGCGAGCCGCGGCGAGAGTGCGACACGCATCCGATCGGGATCGGCGCTCGGCTCGCGCAAGGTCAGCGCCCGCCGCCAGGATCCACCGCTCTCGAGCCGCGCCGCGAGCGCGACCTTGCGGACGAAGCGATCGCGTCGCTCGGGCCGAGCGAGCGCAGTCTCGACGAGCCCCGCGAGCGCACGCCTCAGCGTCAGCTCGTTGCCGACCGCTTCCGGAAACTCGAGCGAGGCGGCGACGGCGGCGGGCGGACGACGGCCGCGCACGCGCGCGGCCGTTCCACCTCTCGCCAGACCCCAGGCGCGCCGGCCCTCCGGCCCCAAACGTTCGGCGACGGCACCGCCCGGGAGCCCGGCAAGCTGCCCCAGCTTGCGAACTCCGAGTGCTTCGAGCTCCTCGTAGCGGCCGCGCTCGAGCGGGAGGAGCGTGAGTGGCAGCGGAGCGAGGAACTGCGGGAGCTCGTCGTCGGCGACGACGACCGTCTGCCCCGGCCGCGCAACCGACGCCGCCGCGAGCGCTGCGAAGCGCCGCCCGGCCGCGCCGATGCGCGCGTCCCACTCGGTTCCGACCGCTGCGAGTGCACGTCTGAGCGCCGGCTCGAGGCCGCCGTAGAGCCTCTCGACTCCGCGGGTCTCGAAGTACGCGACGCCGAGCGAAGGCGGGTCGACGGAGAAACCTGAATCCTCGAGCGCGTGGACGATCTCCTCCCAGGCGAGCTCGGCGCCGGCAGCGTCGGGCTCGACGAGCGCGAGCGACGGGCACGTGGCAAGCGCCTCCCCCAGCCGCATCCCCGGCTGCACGCCTGCTGTCTCGGCGGCCGCCGTCACCGGCCCGATCAGCGGCTCTCCTTGCGGCTCGGGGGCAAGCGCCGCCGGGCGCAGTGCGAGGCTCGGCGTCCGCCGCAGCGCCGCCTTCAGTTCGAGCCCTGGGATGGTCAGACAGGCGATCATGGGAACAGATGTTCTATACGAACATGCGTTCCCCTGTCAAGATGGCGAGAAACTTTTCTGCGCGAAAGGAGCGGGATGGTCGAAGAAGCGCGGCTCGAAGACGTCGGATCGGGGCTCACGCCTGTCTCCCCCGGCTGGTTCGTCGTGAACGTCGCCGACGCAGCGTGGTTGCGAAACGAGGCGTTCGGCGGCCGCTGCGTGTTCGAGAGCAACGGCCGTGTCCTCGCCGAGCGACCCGACCTCGAGCCGCAGATGTTCGCCGAGACGGGCTTCACGCTAGCCGTGCTCGAGCCCGGCAAGCCGTCGGGCATGTACCACGCCGAGTCTGCGCAGGAGGACTTCCTCGTCCTCTCGGGCACCTGCCTACTCCTCCTCGAGGACGAGGAGCGGCCGCTTCGCGCCTGGGACTTCGTGCACTGCCCGGCCGGAACGCGGCACACGTTCGTCGGCACCGGCGACACGCCGTGCGTGCTCTTCATGACCGGCGCCCGGCGCGAGGGGCAGACGATCGTCTATCCCGTCGCCGAGCGCGCCCTCGCCCACGGCGCTTCGGTCGAGACGGAGACCGACAGCCCGCACGAGGCTTACACGCCGTTCGCGCACTGGCGTCTGGGGCGGCCGGACGCCTGGGCAGACCTTCCTTGGGCAGGGTGACTCCGTGGACCGGGTGCGCCTCGACAAGTGGCTCTGGGCTGCGCGCTTCGCGAAGACGCGGACCGCGGCGACTGAGCTCGTCCTCGCAGGACACGTCAAGGTCGGCGGCGAGCGGGTCAGGCCCGCCCGGGAGGTCGGGCTCGGGGACACGCTCGAGATCCGGCGCGGCACCGTGCGCCACGTCGTGGTCGTCACCGGCCTGGCCGAACGGCGTGGGTCGGCGAAAGTCGCCGCGACGCTCTACGAGGAGACACCCGCATCGCGCGAGGAACGCGAGCGGCACGCTCTGGAGCGGCGGCTCGCCAGGCCGCTCGGCGCTGATCTCGGCGTCCGGCCCACGAAGCTGGAGCGCCGCAGGCTCGACGCGCTCCGGCGCGGCCAGCGTCGACGATGAGATGGGTTGCGCTGCTGCGCGCCGTCAATCTCGGCGCTCGCAACAAGGTGCCGATGGCGGAGCTCCGCACGCTGCTCGCGGACGCGGGCTACGGAGAGGCACGCACGTACGTCGCGAGCGGGAACGTGCTCCTCGACGGTCCCCGGAGCGGAACTGCACTGTCTGCGGCGCTCGAGGATCTGATTGCCGGCGCCTTCGGTGTGACGACGACGGTGATCCTGCGGAAACCACGTGAGCTCGCCGCAGTGGTGGCGGCGCACCCGTTCGGCTCCGACGTCTCGGAGACGCACGTGGCCTTCCTCGCCGCACGGCCCACCAAGACCGCAGCCGGTCGACTCGATGAGGTCGATCCCGGCTCAGACCTCGCGGTGCTCGCCGGCGCCGAGGTCTACCTCCGGCTTCCGCGTGGCGTGCACGGCTCCCGCCTCTCGGTCGCGCGCATCGAGAAGCTGCTCGGCATTCCCGTCACGCTCCGGAACTGGCGGACGGTGGCGGCGCTGGCCGAGCTCGCAGCGGAGGCGTAGGCTCGCGGCAACCCAAGAGAGGAGGACGCTATGGCACTTGCACGTGTTGTTTCGTTCGAGGGAGTCGGTGCCGACCGGATGGCCGAGCTGAAGAGCAGGGTCGAGAGCGGCGACCAGCCGGAGGGGATGCCGGCGAGCGAGCTGCTCGTCCTCCACGATCCCGACGGTGCGCGTTCGCTCGCGATCGTGATCTTCGACAACGAGGACGACTACCGGAAAGGCGACGAGATCCTCGACGCGATGCCGGGACCGGACACTCCGGGCCAACGCACGTCGGTCTCGAAGTACGACGTCGCCGTGCGGATGAGCTCCTAGAGCGCCACTTCGGCCGCGGGGCCGACGCGGCGGATGTAGCGGGGGACGACGTCGAGGTCGTTCTCCCGCGCGCACCGCTCGACGTCGGCCTCGAGGCCGTGACGGCGGAGGTTCGCAGCGCTGCGGCTCGCGGCGAGCCCCTCGATCGCGCTCGGGAAGCTGTGCGCGAGCAGGATCGCCGCCCGGGCTGAGTCCTCCGGCTCGCCTCCGAGCGCCTCGGCGATGCGGCCGGCGCAGTAGGCGTCGTCGAGCGCAAGCTCGCCGAGCACGCCGGCGCAGAGCACCGCGACGTCCTCCCCGCTCTCGCGAGCGGTAGCAGCGACCGCGTCCACGTTGAGCAGCGATCCGACGTAGACACGCTCGAAGCGCTCGGCGGCCGCGACGAGAAGTCGCGTCCCGTTCGTCGTCGAGAGCATCAGCGTCTCCGCGGCGGGCTCTCCCTCCAGCTCGCTCGGCGAGTTGCCGAAGTCGAACCCCTCGATGTGCTCGAGCCGCCGTTCGCCGGCGAGCTTCGCCGACCCTTCCGTCTCGGCAAGTGCGCGGGCCTCATCGATCTCCGCGCAGCAGAGCACCCGCCCGTAGCCGGAGGCAAGCGCCTGGCAGATCGTCGACGTCGCGCGGAGGACGTCGACGACGATTCCGACCGGAGCGGGGGTCTGCTCGCCAGGGGTGAAGGCCACGTGGACACGCATACGAGCGGACTAGGCTAGTCCGGATGTCGTCCCAAGAGACCCGGTACTGCTACCGGCACCCTGACCGCGAGACGGGACTCTCCTGCTCGGAGTGCGGGCGGCCCATCTGCGCCGACTGCGCGAACTTCGGACCGGTCGGAATCCGTTGTCCGGATCATGCGACCGCTTCGGGTCGCCGGTCGGCGACACGTGTGAAACCGCGTCCGGTGCGCCGTGCGCCCGGCATCGCGCTTGCTTCGGGTCAGGCTCCCGTCACCAGGGCGCTGATCGCGATCAACGTCGTGATCTACCTGATCACGGTGTCCCAGGGAGGCGGGCTCAACGCTCCTGGCGGCAGCCTCTTCTACAAGTGGATCCTCTACGGACCAGAGGTCGAGCACGGGGGCTGGTACCGGCTCGTGACGGCCATGTTCCTCCACGCGTCGATCATCCACATCGGGTTCAACATGTTCGCGCTTTGGGTGATCGGGAGGCCGGTGGAGCAGTACCTCGGCCGCACGCGATACCTCGGGCTCTATTTCATCTCTGGCCTCGCCGGCTCGGCTGGAGGCCTGGTGCAGGCTCCTCACTCGCCGATCCTCGGAGCATCGGGCGCCATCTTCGGGATTCTCGGCGCGATGCTGATCATCGAGTGGCAGGTCACCGGCCGGCTCGCGGGCAACGCCATGACCTGGATCGTGATCAATCTCGTGATCTCGTTTTCGATCCCGAACATCTCGTGGGGCGGCCACGTCGGCGGGCTGATCGGCGGAATCCTGATCACGCTCGCGTACGCGCACTGGAGTGACCGAGGCCGTGCGCAGTACGGACAGCTCGGCCTCGGTGGAGTGCTGGGGCTGATCGTCGTCGCGGCCGGCAGCGTCGCGGTCGCGTACTTGAAGGTGCGGGGCTACTCCTAGCTAACCGCCCGCCGGGACGTACTCGCCGCGGTGCGCCTCCTTCAGCACCGCCTGCGCTGCAGCAAGGCGCGCGAGCGGGACGCGGTACGGCGAGCAGCTCACGTAGTCGAGGCCGATGCGGTGGCAGAACTCGACCGAGCTCGGCTCGCCGCCGTGCTCGCCGCAGATGCCGAGCTTGATCTCCGGATTCGTCTCCCTCCCCCGCTCGACGCCGATCCGCATCAGGTCGCCGACGCCTTCGGAGTCGAGCACCTCGAACGGGTTTCGCTCGAGCACGCCCTCCTCGAGGTAGAAGGTGAGGAACTTCCCCTCCGCGTCGTCGCGTGACATCCCGAGCGTCGTCTGGGTGAGGTCGTTCGTGCCGAAGGAGAAGAAGTCCGCCACCTCGGCGATCTCGTCAGCGCGGAGCGCGGCGCGTGGCAGCTCGATCATCGTCCCGCAGAGGTACTCGAGGTCCGGTGCCTCTTCCTCCATCACGCGCTCGGTCAGCTCCCGCAGCCGGCGCAGCTCCTCGCGGAAGCCGACGAGCGGATGCATGATCTCGACGAGCGGCGGGTCTGCCCCGCGCTCCTGCACCGACTTCGCCGCACGGGCGATCGCGCGCACCTGCATCTCGTAGACCTCCGGCCACTGGAGCCCGACCCGGCAGCCGCGCGTGCCGAGCATCGGGTTCGCCTCCGTGAGGGCCCGGATCCGCCGGCGCATCCGCTCGTCCTGCGCCTCGTCGAGCGACGGCAGGAACTCGTGGAGCGGCGGGTCGAGGAGCCGGATCGTCACCGGCAAGCCGGCCATCGCCTCGAAGATCCCCTCGAAGTCGGCCTGCTGGAATGGGAGGAGCCGGTCGAGCGCGTCGCGGCGGCCGCGTTCGTCGTCGGCGAGGATCATCTCCTGCATCACGGGGAGCCGCTCGTCGCCGAAGAACATGTGCTCGGTGCGGCAGAGCCCGATCCCTTGCGCCCCGAACTCGCGCGCCTTCGCGGAGTCCTCGGCGTTGTCGGCGTTCGTGCGCACCTTGAGCCGCCGCAGCTCGTCCGCCCAGCCGAGGATCGTCTCGAAGTCTTCATTGATGGCGGGCGGGACGAGCGGGACCTCTCCGACGATGACCCGTCCTGTACCGCCGTCGATCGTGACCACGTCGCCTTCGTGCAGCTCGTGGCCGCCGAGCCGGACCGTCTTCTTGCCGGTGTCGATCTCGAGACCCTCGACGCCCGCGACACACGGCTTGCCCATCCCCCGCGCGACGACGGCCGCGTGCGACGTCATGCCGCCGTGCGCGGTCAGCACGCCCTGCGCCTGGATGAGGCCGTGGATGTCGTCGGGGGTGGTCTCCCAGCGGACGAGGATCACCGCCTCACCTGCTTTGCCGCGCTCCTCGGCGCTGTCGGCGTCGAGGACGATCTTCCCCGAGGCCGCGCCGGGCGAGGCGTTGAGGCCCTGCGCTGCGACCTCGAACTCGGCGTCTGGGTCGAGCCGCGGGTGGAGGAGCTGGTCGAGCTGCGTCGGATCGATCCGCGCGACGGCCTCGTCCCGGTCGATCAAGCCTTCCGCAGCCATCTCGACCGCGCACTTGATCGCGGCAGCCGCCGTTCGCTTCGCGGTGCGCGTCTGGAGGAGGTAGAGCCGCCCCTCCTCGACGGTGAACTCGATGTCCTGCATGTCGCGGTAGTGGCGCTCGAGCGACCCCATCGTCTCGAGCAGTTCGTCATACGCCTCGAGCAGGTGCTCGCGCAGCTCCGCGAGCGGCTGCGGCGTGCGGGTCCCGGCGACGACGTCCTCGCCCTGCGCGTTGAGGAGGTACTCGCCGTAGACGCCCTGCTCGCCGGTGGACGGATCGCGGGTGAAGCAGACGCCGGTCGCCGAGTCGTCGCCCTTGTTCCCGAACACCATCTGGACGACGTTCACCGCGGTGCCGAGATCGTCGGGAATCCCGTACGTGTGCCGGTAGACCTGCGCGCGCGCCGAGTTCCAGGAGTCGAAGACCGCTGTGATCGCGCGCTGCAGCTGCTCCCTCGCGTCCTGGGGAAAGCCGCGTCCCGTTTCGCGCTCGTAGATCTCTCGCGCCCGCTCGACGGAGTCGTCGACGCTGAACTGCTCGTGCGGGATGTCGTCGACGGTCTCGCCGAGCATCTGGATCAGCCGCCGGTAGCAGTCCCGGGCGAACTCCTCGTTTCCGGTCGAGCGCGCGAGACCCAGTACGGACTCGTCGTTGAGCCCGACGTTGAGGATCGTGTCCATCATCCCGGGCATCGAGATCGCCGCGCCGGAGCGAACCGAAATGAGGAGCGGGTCGGCCGCGTCGCCGAACCGCTTGCCTGCGCGTTCCTCGAGACGCTCGATGTGCTCCGCGACCTCCTCGTCGAGACCTTCCACGGTGCCGCCCGAGCGCATGTAGGCCCGGCACGCCTCGGTCGTGATCGTGAAGCCGGCCGGAACCGGGATGCCGAGCTGCGTCATCTCCGCGAGCCCGATCCCCTTGCCGCCGAGCAGGTCGCGGCCGCCGTCGGCAGGCTCGTCGAAGTCGTAGACGTAGCGGGTCATCGGGCTCCGGATGTTGTCATAAGCAGGGTGTTCTGCTCGTCAGCGGCGCCGCGCCCTGAACTCCGCGATCCACGCGAGCGTCCGCAGCCCCATCCAGAGGGGCGTGAGAAGTACATAGAACAGGATGTCCGCGAGGAAGAGCACCACCCACCAGAGGGCCCAGTAGCGGAGCGGTACGGGCGGCTTGTCCGTCACCGAGCAGTCGCCTTCGTCTCGGATTGCCGTTCCTCGAGCACGCGGAGAACGCGGTGCGCGGTCTCCTCGATCGACAGCTCGGAGATGTCGATGACGGGGCAGCCGAGGCGGCGGTGCAGCTTCTCCGCCTGCTCGAGCTCCTCGTAGATCTCGACGAGCTCGGCGTACTTCCGGTTACGGGCAGGCGCTCCCATCGCGCGAACCCGCGCTCTGCGGATCTCGAGGAGCCTGTTCGCGTCGATCGTGAGCCCGACCACCTTTGGGTGGTCGATCTCGAACAGCTCGGGCGGCGCGGCGATCCCCTTCACGACGGGGACGTTCGCCGCCTTGTGTCCGAGGTAGCCGAGGTAGATCGAGAGCGGAGTCTTCGAGGTGCGCGAGACGCCGACGAGGACGACGTCAGCGTCGTGGAGGCCGTGCGTGACGCCGTCGTCGTAGCGGACGGCGAACTCGATCGCCTCCATCCGCTTGAAGTACGCGGAGTTGAGCGGTGGCCGCGAACCGGGGGTCATCTTGGCCGCCTGGCCGGAGACGCGTGCGACGGCGTCGATCGGGTGGCCGAGCAGGTCGCAGTAGTGCAGTCGTGCGCGGCGGCAGAGGGTGCGCATGGTGTCGCGGAGCTCCGGTTGAACGAGCGTGTAGACGACCACGGCAGGCCTGCCCCGCATGCGGTTGACCGCGAGCTGGAGGTCGTCCTCCGACTCGACGCGCGGATGACGGATCTCGACGAACTCCTGGTCCGGGAACTGGGCCTCGAGCGCCTGCACGAGTCGCGCCGCCGTCTCGCCGGTGGCGTCGGAGACGACGTGGAGCTCGACCGGCGGCTTCGGCATCGGCGGTCAGCGTAACGGTGGACGTCGCACGGCTCCATCCCAAACCCCCACCCACCCGGGGTAGGAAGCCTAGGCCGACACGTGCGACGAAACCGGTGCGACTTCGCGCCGAGATGCGGAAACGTGGCCGGGCGCGCCGGTCGGCAGCTCGGCAACCCTGCCGAGGCTCCTGGGTAACCTCCGGCCATGGCCGAGCCGGCGAAGCCGCTGACGATGGACACGATCGTCTCCCTCTGCCGCCGGCGCGGCTTCGTGTTCCCGTCCTCCGAGATCTATGGCGGACTCGGCTCGACGTACGACTACGGCCACTACGGCGTCCTCACGAAGAACAACATCCGCGCGCTCTGGTTCCGAGCGATGGTGCAGGAACGAGACGACATTGTGGCTCTCGACTCCGCGATCATCCTCAACCCGCGCGTGTGGGAGGCGTCCGGCCACGTCGCCGGGTTCACTGACCCGCTCGTCGACTGCCGCACTTGCAAGCTTCGCTTCCGCGCCGACCAGCTCGAGCTCGCCAGCTGTGGCCGCAAGCCGAGCAAGCGGCCCGGTGAGACACCCGACTGCGACCTCACCGAGCCGCGCCAGTTCAACCTCATGTTCGAGACCCACGTCGGCGCCCTCCAGGACGAGAGCTCGACCGCATACCTCCGCCCCGAGACGGCCCAGGGCATCTTCGTCAACTTCAAGAACGTCGCCCAGCTTGCGCGCCGCAAGCCGCCGTTCGGGATCGCTCAGATCGGTAAGTCGTTCCGGAACGAGATCACGCCCGGAAACTTCCTTTTCCGACTGCGTGAGTTCGAGCAGATGGAGATGGAGTTCTTCGTGCCACCCGCCGACGCCGACGAGTGGCACAGCTACTGGATCGACGCACGCCGGCGCTGGTACCTCGACCTCGGCCTGCGCGAGCAGAACCTCCGCATCCGCGAGCACGGCGCCGACGAGCGCTCCCACTACTCGCTCGCGACGAGCGACCTCGAGTACCTCTACCCCATCGGCTGGCAGGAGCTCGAGGGCGTCGCGAACCGGGGCGAGTACGATCTGACTCAGCACACCCGGGAATCGGGGACGAAGCTCGAGTGGATCGACCAGGATGGGCCGCGCTACACGCCGTACGTCATCGAGCCGGCCGTCTCGATCGACCGGATCATGCTCGCCTTCCTCTGCGACGCGTACGACGAGGAGGTCGTCGGCGACCGCGAGCGGGTCGTCCTCCGCCTCCACCCGCGGGTCGCCCCGGTCAAGGCCGCGATCCTGCCGCTCGTCCCGCGCGACGAGGGAATGGCGGGTCGCGCGCGGGCACTCTACGAGGAGCTCCGTCGCTACCACGTCGTGGAGCACGACGAAAGCGGCCAGATCGGCAGGCGTTACCGGCGCCAGGACGAAATAGGAACGCCGTGGGCGTTCACCGTCGACGAACAGACGCTGGAGGACGAAACAGTCACCGTGCGGGAACGGGACTCGCTAGCCCAGGAGCGCCTTCCGATCAACGGAGTGCGGGACTGGTTGGACGACGCGCTGGAACGGGACTGGTCATCGCCACACTCGGGCTGACCGCGGCGGGTTGCGGTCTTGGCGGCACCAAGACCGCGACGGTGACGCAGACGCGGACGCTCACGACCACGAAGACGGTGACGACGACTAGGTCGGCGTCGTCGGCGAAGCCGTGCACCGGCCGCCAACTCGCGGGCACGTTCAACCTCGTCCCCGGCAGTGCCGGTGCCGGCCAGATCGTGTACGCGCTGTCCCTGAAGAACACGTCCTCGAGCGCGTGCTCCCTGCACGGGGTGCCGAACGGGACGCTGCTCGGTGCGACAGGCGCCGCCCTGCCGACGCATGTCACGGCAGGGGGGGCCGGCCGGACGAAGCGCGTCGTGCTCCAACCCGGGGCCTCGGCCGTCGCTCAGGCGCGGTTCTCTTCGACCGTCGCCGGTCAGGGAGACTCGCAATCCGGCACGTGCCAGCCGACGGCATACACCCTCCAGGTGACCGCAACTGGCGGCGGAGTGACGGACGCCGCGATCAAGCCGCCGACGAGCGTGTGCGAGCAGGGCTCGCTCAACTTCGAGGCCTTCGACTACGCCGGCTAGCTAGACCGCTCCATCAGGCGCTCGCCCGGCAAGCCGAAGCCGACCTTCGCGTACAGCCGGTGCATATCGCGCGTGTGCAACAGCCACGTGTTCTCGGCGAGCGGCCCGTTGTCCACCATCTCGCGCACGAGCTCCAGGCCGAGACCGCGGCCTCGGTGCGCGGCGAGCACGTACACGTCTGCGAGATACGCAAGGCATGCGCCCTCGTCGGTCACGGCTCGGCAGAAGCCGACCTGGGCATCGTCCTTGTACAACCCCACGACGCGGTCTGCCTTCCGGATGAGACGCTCGACCGTCGCGCGCGGCCGCCCTTGCCCCCAGTACGACTCGCCCGAGATGAACGCGTGGACGGCGTCGACGTCGATCCGGTTCGGATCGTCGTCGAGCTCGTAGCCGTCTGCGAGCTCCCGCTTCACGCGCTCAAGGTCCGGAGGCGGAAGCCACCGTGGTACTCGTACGAAGCGGTGACGACGCGGAGGGCGTCTCGCAGTGCACGCTCAGAGAGACCGAGCCCAGCCGCATCTGCGAGCGGCTGCGCTAGGAGCGTCTCGATCCCGGCAATCCCGTCGGCGGTCATCACAAGCGCCTCGGTCGAGTGCGCGCAGGGTGCGCAGACCCCTCCGCCGGCGCGCGTGGAGTAGCCCACGAGGGGCTCGCGTTCGGCACCGCACTCAGCGCATGCCGTGACATGCGGGAGGTAGCCCGCGAGCCAGAGCAGCTTGAGCTGGAACGCGAGCCCGAGCGGATCGTGCGTCGGCCGGTCGACTGCGTGCGGCGTCTTATCGAGGAGGTCGAGGAAGCGCGTCAGCGCGGTGAACGCACGCTCGTTCGCCTCCTCCTCGCTGAAGAGCCGCAGCATCGCCTCGGCGCCGATCATTCCGACCGAAAAGCGGTAGTAGTCCTCGCGTGCCTCTCGGTGCGACCGGACGAGCTGCGCCGCGGTCACCGTCTCGAGCTCGCCGCGACCGCGATGGAGGACGAGGTCGACATGCGAGAGTGGCTCGAGTCGCGCCCCGAAGCGCGACATCGTCTTCCGCACGCCCTTCGCCACGGCACCGACCCGGCCGTGCGCCTCGGTGTAGAGGTGAAGCACTCGATCGGCTTCTCCGAGCCGGATCGACCGGAGCACGACGGCTTCCGTGCTGTACGCCCGTCCAGCCATGGCCCATCCAGTTTAGGCGCGGCGTCGGGCAGAACGACCTCGCGTCGTTTCCCGTTGTAGGCAGTAGGTGCAGAGAATTCGGATTTACACGACACGCTGGTGCGGCTTCTGCGTGCGGGCGAAGGTGTTGCTCGAGTCACGAGGGCTGCCGTACGAGGAGGTCTCGCTCGACGACGACCCGGCGTTCCGGCAGACGGTCTTTGACGCGACGGGCGGCTGGACCGTGCCGCAGATCCTCGTCGAGTGTGCTGGAAGCGCCGTCGGCGAAGCCGACGACGCTCAGCGGACAACCCCGGACGCCGAAGACGTCCGGTGGCAGCCGATCGGCGGCTACACGGAGCTCTGGCGACTTGATCGTGAGGGTCGCCTCGACGACCTCCTCGCGGCCTGAGCGCGTTCCGCGGGCTGACATGTGGGGCAGAACCATGTCGTCCTGCCTGCAACCTGCGTGCGCGCGATCGGCGTTCCGCAGCGGTTGCAAGGCTCGTCGCGGCGTCCGTAGACGCGGAACTCGTCCTGCATCGAGCCGCCGCTGCCATCGGGCAGCCGGTAGTCACGCAGCGTCGATCCCTGCCGCGCGAGGCCGTGTTCGAGAGCTGCGCGGATGCCGCGATGGAGACGGCGCAGCTCGGGGCGATCGAGACCGGCCGCGCCGCGAAGCGGATTGAGCCGCGCTCGCCACAGCGCCTCGTCGACGTAGATGTTCCCCATCCCCGCGAGCGTCCGCTGGTCGAGCAGCGCAGCCTTGAGCGAGGTGCGGCGACCCGCCAGGCGCTCCCCGAGCCTGGCTGCCGTGAAGAGCGTGTCGAGTGGCTCGTCGCCGACCCGAGCACTGAGGTAGGGCTCCGCCTCTTCTCGCTCGAGGAGCAGCCAGGTACCGAAGCGCCGAACGTCCCGGTACGCAACGTCCGATCCGTCGTCTAGCGTGACAACGGCCCGGCGATGCGGCAAATCCTGGAACGAGTCACGCGGGCCGTGCAGCAGGTTCCCCGTCATCCGGAGGTGGATCAAGAGAACTCGACCGCTCTCGAACCGAACAACGAGATACTTGCCGCGCCGCTCGACGGTCCCTACGCGTTCACCCTCGAGCTCGGCTGCCACCTCGACCGGGTCGTAGGGACGGACGAGGCGCGAGTCGTCGATGGCGACGCGGTCGAAGCGACGACCGACGAGCGCGGGTTCGAGTTGCCTCCGAACGCTCTCGACCTCCGGTAGCTCGGGCATGCGGCCAGCGTAGTCGGGTGCAGGAACGCTGCCGCGTGCGCTACGGCGCCACGACCGGCTGACCCGGGATGCCGCGTGAGGGCGCCTTGCCGCCGAGCCATGCGTTCACGGTCGCGCCCACGTCCGCGAACTCGCCGGCGTGGATCTGCCCGGCCGCATTTCGTCCCTCGACGTAGGCGAGGAAGAGCGCGTACTCGCGGGAGTGATCAGTAGACGGCGTCGTGGGGTCGCAGCCGTGATCCGACGTGATGATGAGGAGATCCCCTGGCCGCAACGCGTCGAGCAGATCGGGCAGCCGGTGGTCGAAGTCCTGCAGGCAGCGGTGAAAGTTGACCGGGTCGTTCCGGTGACCCCAGAGCATGTCGGTCTCGACGAGGTTGACGAAGATGAAGCCTTCGTCCAGCTCGCGGAGGAGCCTCTCAGTCACCTGGATGCCTTCGATGTTCGACTTCGTCGGCTGAGACTCATCGATGTCCTGCCCCGCGAAGATGTCGCCGATCTTGCCGACGCCGTAGACCTTCTGTCCGGCTTCGCGCATCAAGGTCAGGTAGTTCGGCCGACGCGGCTCGAGCGAGAAGTCGTGCCGGTTCGGCGTCCGGACATAGTTCCCTGGCTCGCCGGTGAACGGACGCGCAATGACCCGGCCCACGGCGTGCTTGCCGGTGAGGATCTCGCGGGCGGCTCGGCACGCTGCGTACAGCTCGTCCAGTGGGACGGTCTCCTCGTGCGCGGCGATCTGGAAGACGGAGTCCGCAGAGGTGTAGACGATCCACTTCCCGGTTCGCTGGTGCTCCTCCCCCAGCTCCTGGATGATCTCCGTGCCCGACGCGGCCTTGTTCCCGAGCACGCCGCGCCCCGTCGCATGCATGAACGGGTCGATCACGTCGTGCGGAAAGCCGTGCGGATAGGTGGGGAACGCCTGGGCGGTGACGATTCCCATGTGCTCCCAGTGACCGGTCGTCGTGTCCTTGCCCTTCGAGCGCTCCAGCAAGCGGCCGGCAACCGCCTGTGCCCCAGGTTGTGGCGGGCAACCCTCTAGCGGCTCGACGTTGCCGAGACCGAGGGCCTCGAGGCTCGGCAGATCGAGCCCGCCGACGGCTCGCGCGATGTTGCCGAGCGTGTCCGATCCTTCGTCGCCGTACTGAGCGGCGTCCGGCAATTCGCCGGCGCCGACGGCATCGAGCACGATGACGCACGCCCTGGGCACCGGGCTATTCTAGGGAGCCTGTGTCGAACGCCCTCGGCCTTCTCGCTTTCGTCTGCTTCGTCGTCGCAATCGTCGGCGTCGCGGCCGGCGTGACCTGGGTCGTCGTCCGGCTGACGCCCAGTCGGAAACCCGACAGCTCAGCGGACAGCTAAACCGGTGCGAGCGGCAGCACGTCGGCGAGCGGCGTGTAATCGAGGCCGTGGGCTTCGGCGACCGCTCCGTGCGTGATCTTCCCGTCGAGGACGTTCACACCGCGACCGAGCGAGGGATCGCGCGCCACAGACTCGGCCAGCCCGTGATCCGCGATCGCCTCGACGTATGGCAGCGTCGCGTTCGTCAGCGATCTCGTCGAGGTGACGGGCACGCCGCCGGGCATGTTCGCAACGCAGTAATGGATGATTCCGTCGACCTCGTAGACGGGGTCGGAGTGTGTCGTCGGGTGCGCCGTCTCGATGCACCCGCCCTGATCGATGGCGACGTCGACGATGACGGCACCCGGCTGCATCTCCGAGAGCATCTCGCGGCTGATGAGCTTGGGGGCGCGCGCGCCGGGGATGAGAACCGCGCCGATGACGACGTCGGCATGGGCGATGGTCTGCTCGACCTCGAGGCTCGACGACATGAGCAAGCTCACTCGGCCCGACAGGATCTCGTCCAGGTGACGCATCCTGTCGATCGAGCGCTCGAGCACCGTCACGCGGGCGCCGAGGCCGAGGGCGATGATCGCGGCGTTGTAGCCGACGATCCCGCCTCCGAGCACGACAACGTGTCCGGGTTGCACGCCCGGAGTCCCTGCGAGCAGAACGCCGCGCCCGCCGAGTGGTTTCTCGAGGAAATGCGCCGCAGCCTGCGGAGCCAGCCGGCCGGCGATCTCGCTCATCGGTGCGAGCAGCGGGAGCCGATGGTCGTCCGTCTCGACGGTCTCGTACGCGACCCCGGCGATGCCGCTGTCGACGAGAGCCCGCGTGAGCGGCTCGTCGGCGGCGATATGGAGGTACGTGAAGAGCACGAGACCCTCGCGTAGCCGCGCGTACTCGGGCTCGATCGGCTCCTTGACCTTGAGGAGGAGGTCGGCGCCGTCCCACGCTTCGTCGACGGAGACGATGCGCGCCCCCGCTCGCTCGTACTGCTCGTCGGCGAAGGCACTTCCCTCCCCCGCCGCCGTCTCGACGAGAACCTCGTGACCCCGCTGGATCAGCTCGCGCGCACCGGCGGGCGTGAGTGCCACGCGGTACTCATCGGTCTTGATCTCCTTTGCAACGCCAACTCTCAAAGCCCGGAGACACTATCTCGCCGGAGCCGCGAGACGAAGCCGCAGGTCTAGGCACCGTGCGTCGTGCGGCGGATAATCGAGACATGCCACGTAGTGCTGTGCGGCGCCGCCTGGCGACGGTGCTGTTCCTGGACATCGTCGGCTCGACAGCCCTGGCCTCCGAGCTCGGCGACGCGCGCTGGCGCGAGCTGCTGACGCGATTCCGCCGGATCGTCCGCGACGAGCTCAAGCACCACGGCGGCCGGGAGCAGGACACCGCCGGGGACGGGTTCTTCGCGACGTTCGCCGAGCCGGTTCGTGCGCTCTCGTGCGCTGCGGCAATCGTCGGAACGGTTCAGTGGCTCGGCATCGACGTGCGCGCCGGCGTGCACACAGGCGAGTGCGAGGAGATAGACGGCAAGCTCGGCGGCATCGCCGTGCATATCGGCTCGCGGATCATGACGCTCGCCGGGCCGGCGGAGGTTCTCACGACCGGCACCGTGAGGGACCTGGTCACCGGCTCCGGCGCGAGCTTCGAGGACCGCGGTGTCCACGAGCTCAAGGGCGTCGAGGGAAGCCGGCAGGTCTTCAGCCTGCGCGCGGTCGAGACCACGCTGCCCGAGCCGCTCTCGCCTGACGAGGCTGCCGCCAGGCTGGCCCTGATCGGCGCGTCTGGGAGGCGCCGCCCGATCCGCCTCGCGCTCGCGGCCGCAGCGCTGGTCGTCGCTGCGGCGATCGCCATCGCGCTGCTCGCGTTCGGAGGAGGCAAGAGCACGGCTATCGGTCTGATCCGCCTGGATGGTCACACGGGTCAGATCACACAGGTCGAGAGAGACACGCTGAGCCGTAAGAACTGGAACAACATGGCATCCGCCGGAGGGACGCTGTGGCAATACATCGGGCAGAAGCACCAGCTGCTCGCCCGCGACGCACGCTCGGGGCGCGTCAACTACTCGTTCCCGATCAAGATCGAGTGCGCATGCCAGGTCGCCGTCGGCTTCGGGTCGATCTGGTTGCTGGCCGACCGCCTGGTCAACGGCGCGAACGTCGCCGTCCTCTCGCGCGTCAGCGACGCCAGTGGTCGCGTCGTCAAACGCATCGAACTGCCCGGGACGTCGATCGGCGGAACCGTCGCCACCG
Source organism: Gaiellaceae bacterium (assembly GCA_045805965.1). GTDB lineage: Bacteria > Actinomycetota > Thermoleophilia > Gaiellales > Gaiellaceae > Palsa-739. Next base: position 170,975 of record JBJMKF010000014.1, on the reverse strand, counting down.
GGAACGGCGCCGTCTGGGTGCTCGAGGACGGCGGAAAGCTCTTCCACATCGATCCGCTCACGAACCGCATCACCCGCACGTACGAGACACACGCCGTCGAAACGAACACGCTCGTTCCGCTTGCCGGCTACGACTGGATCTGCGAGTGCGTCGTGAACAAGATCCTGCGCTTCGACCCCCGCAGCGGGCACTCGAAGACGTACTCGATCCAGGCGAAGGCCTTCCTCGTCGGCATCAACTCGTCCACCCTGTGGCTCCTCGACCCGGAGAACTCGACCCTCACGGCCGTCGACCCGACGACCGGCCACGCCCAGCCTCCGCTCGGACTGGAAGGAGACCCGATCCAGGCCGTGGTCGCCTTCGGCTCGATGTGGGCAGCCGCCGGCGACATCGTCGACCGCGTCGACCTGCAGACGCACGTGCGCAGCACGATCGCGATGCCGAAGGGCGTCTGGGCGGGTGGCATTGCCGCAGACCCCGGGAGCGGAGCCATCTGGGTCGAAAACAGCGGATCGGCTCCTCCTCGGCGCTAGGCCGTGCGGCTCGGCCCGCTCCTGAGGTAGAGCAGCAGACCGGCAAACGTCTTCGCATCCTCGATCTCGCTGAGACGTTCGCCGATCTCGGCGACGGGCCAGAGGACGAGCTCGAGATCCTCGTCCGCGGCCGGCGCAGCCTCGCCGCGGACGACGCCCTCCGCGGCGAAGAGATGCATCCGCTCGCGACAGAAACCAGGCGTCGTCCAGAATGCGGCCAACTCTCGCCACTCTCCCCCGGTCAGCCCGCACTCCTCCTGCAACTCCCGCTGCGCCGTGTCGAGCGGCTCCTCACCCGGCTCAGCGGTCCCCGCCGGCAGCTCGAGCAAGTGCTTCCGCGTCGCCTCGCGCAGCTGGCGAACGAGCGCCACGCACCCCTCCGCGTCCACCGCGACGATGGCGACCGCGCCGGGATGCTCGACGATCTCGCGCTCGTTTTCGCCCCACTGCTCCACCGTGAGCCCGAGCAGCCGACCCTCCCAGACGAGCTGCGCGGAGTCCGGCTCGAGGCTCACGCTCGCGCCGCCTCCACGAGCGCGACGGTCACACCGACCATTGCCTCCAGGTCTGCGACCTCGATCCGCTCGTCGGGGCTGTGGAAGTCGTGCACGCCATGCGTGAGGTTGAGACAGCGGAGGCCGCGCTCGTTGAAGACGTTCGCGTCGGCGGCACCGCCCGACAGCCCGTACCTCGTCTCGAAACCGCAGCGCCCGAGCCCTTCCTCGGCGAGTTGGACGACGTCGTCGCCCTTCGCGAAGCGGTATCCGCGATACGTCTTCCGCAGCTCGCTCTGCAGCTCGCACTCCGTTTCGCTGGCCGCGAACGCGCACGCGTCCAGCATCTCCTGCACGAGGTCGCCGAGCTTCCGCTCGCTCTGCGAGCGCGCCTCCGCCAGGAACGTGCATGCGTCCGGGACGATGTTGCCGGCTGTCCCGCCCCGGATGAGACCGATATTCGCAGTCGTCTCCTCTTCGACGCGGCCGAGACGCAGGTCGGCAATCGCCTTGGCCGCCGCCTGGATCGCCGATCGTCCTTCCTCTGGCGCCATCCCCGCATGCGCCGCGCGCCCGTGAAACGTGATCTCGAGTCCCTGCGCGAACGGCGCGCCGAGGATGATCTCGCCGATCGGCCCCTCCTGGTCGTACACGAAACCGAGCGCAGCATGCAGTCGTGTGTGGTCGAACGCCGCGGCGCCGAGCAGCCCGATCTCCTCCTGCCGCGTGAACAGGAGCTCGATCCCCGCATGTGCGACGTTCCCGGAGGAAATGCGCCGCACGCCCTCGAGCATCTGCACCACCGCGGCTTTGTTGTCGGCACCGAGGATGGTGCCGCCCGCATTCCGAATCAGGCCGTCCTCGACGACCGGCCGCAGCTCTCCGGAGGGAGGCACCGTGTCGAGGTGGGCGCAGAAGAACAGCGGCGTCCCCTCGGTGGTCGCCTCGATCCGCGCATAGATGTTGCCGAACCCGTCCTCGTCGGGCTCGAGGCCGAGATCCTGCAGGTAACGGATGACGACGTCCGCGGCGGCGCGCTCCTCGCCCGACGGCGTCGGCAGCGCAGCGAGCTCGAGGAAGAGGTCGACCGCTTCGGACACGAGGGCGATCCTAAGCGCGGGATCTACGCCGCGACGCGTTCGCCGGCCCGTGCGCGCGCGCGGTCGAGCGCCGCACCCACGAAGCCGCGGAAGAGCGGCGCCGCCCGCGTGGGCCGTGACTTGAACTCCGGGTGGAACTGGCTCGCGACGAACCACGGATGATCCGGCAGCTCGACGATCTCGACGAGCCGGCCCCCCTGGAACGTCCCGCTCACCACGAGGCCGGCCTCCGCGAGCCGCTCGCGGTACGCGTTGTTCACCTCGTAGCGGTGCCGATGCCGCTCGTGAATCGTCGCCTCGCCGTACAGCTCGCGCGTCCGTGTGCCGTCGGAAACCTCGACCGCCTGCGCGCCGAGCCGCATCGTGCCTCCAAGGTCTTCGATCCCCTTCTGCTCCGGCAGGAGGTCGATCACGGGATACGGCGTCTCGGGATCCATCTCGGTCGAGTTCGCCCCGTCGAGGCCGACCACGTGCCGCGCGAATTCCGACACGGCGACGTGCATCCCGAGGCAGATGCCGAGGTACGGAATGCGCCGCTCGCGCGCGGCGCGGCAGGCGAGGATCTTGCCCTCCCAGCCGCGCGAGCCGAAGCCGCCCGGCACGAGCACGCCGTCAACGTTCTCGAGCAGCTCGGCCGTCTCCTCGTAGGACATGTTCTCGGCGTCAACCCACCGCACGCGGACCGCGCAGCCGTGCTCGAGCCCGGCGTGCTTGAGGGCCTCGTGGACGGAGAGGTAGGCGTCCTGGAGCTTCACGTACTTGCCGACGAGCGCGATCTCGACCACGTCGCGCCGGCTGTGCACCCGCTCGAGCAGTTCGTCCCAATCGGAGAGGTCCGGCGCACCGAGCTCGAGACCGAGCTTCTCGCCGACGAGCCGGTCGAGGCCCTCTTGTTCGAGGACGCGCGGCACCTCGTACACGTCGGGCACATCGGGGCTCGCAACGACCGCCGCCGGGTCGACGTCGGCGAAGAGCGCGATCTTGTCCCTGATGTCGCGCGATAGCTCCTCGTGCGAGCGGCAGACGACGACATCGGGATGGATGCCGATGCGGCGCAGCTCGTTGACGGAGTGCTGTGTCGGCTTCGTCTTCAGCTCGCCGGCCGCCTCGATGAACGGGACGAGCGTGACGTGGACGTAGACGACGTTCTCGGGCCCGACCTCGCGCCGGAACTGGCGGATCGCCTCGAGGAACGGCAGCGACTCGATGTCGCCGACGGTCCCGCCGATCTCGGAGATGACGACGTCGGTCGGGCTCGACTCCGCGGCGCGGCGGATGCGCGCCTTGATCTCGTTCGTGATGTGCGGGATCACCTGCACGGTCGCGCCGAGAAAGTCGCCCTTGCGCTCCTTGCGCAGGACGGTGGCCCAGATCGCGCCGGCGCTGTGGCTCGCGCTGCCGAGGAAGTTTTCGTCGACGAAGCGCTCGTAGTGACCGATGTCGAGGTCGGTCTCGGCCCCGTCCTCCGTGACGAAGACCTCGCCGTGCTGGAACGGGCTCATCGTCCCTGGGTCGACGTTGAGGTAGGGATCGAACTTCTGCAGCTGGACGCGCAGCCCGCGTGCTTTCAGCAGGCGACCGAGCGAAGCGGCGACGATTCCCTTCCCGAGCGCCGAGACGACTCCACCCGTGACGAAGACGTACTTCGGGGCCCGTGCGCTCACGGGATTTCAGGGTAGCACCCCCAGCGGCGGGCGCCTACTCAGTTCGTGGACGGACGAGTGCAGCGAGCTGCGCCAGCGCCAGCGAGGGGAACGCGCGACCGACCCCGCTGAACCGGGGCGCCTCGACGAAGAGCGTCGCTGCCGCCTGGCCGTCCTCGTTCGTTTCGAGCTCGAGCTCGGCGTCGACTCGGGCCTCGTTCAGGTGGAAGGCGAGCCGGCGCTGTGGCACGACGTCGAGGACCAGCAGTGTCCCGCTGAGCTGCGGACTACGCCGTAGGAGGCTCACTCGGCTCGGCCCCTCGACCTGCCAGAGCGCGCCGGGGGCGACCGCGCGCCGAACGGCCGATTCGACGTGGTCGATCCCGGGCCACCAGTCGGCGAACCGCGCCGCATCGGCGAGAACCGCCCACACGTGCTCGACGGTCCCCGGCAGCGTGCGCCTAGCCGCGTACCGCGGCAAGGAACTCCTGCCCGCCGAGCATCCGCTCGAGCTCGGCTTTCCGCTCCTCGTCACCGAGCTGCTCGATGCGCGTATGCGTCGGGTCGCCCGCAGTCTTCTCGACACGGAAGTGGCGGTCGGCGAGCGCGGCAATCTGGGGAAGATGGGTGATCGTCACGACCTGAGCGTGCTCGGCGAGGCGCTCGAGCAGTCCCCCCACCGCGTGCGCCGTCTCGCCTCCGATCCCGGCGTCGATCTCGTCGAACACCAGCGTGTCTCCACCGGCCACGGCCGCGATGGCGAGCGCGATCCGCGAGAGCTCGCCGCCCGAGGCGGTCTCGGCCACGGGCGCGAACGGGAGGCCGGCGTTCGGGCGGACGAGGAAGACGGCGCCGTCTGCGCCGGTCGCACCCGGCTCGTCGCGCTCCTGCAGCTCGCACACGAACTCGCCCTCCCCCATCCCGACGCCACGAAGCTCGGTCGCGACGGCGTCGGCGAACGCGGGCGCGGCGGCGTTCCGCTCTGCTCGCAGCTCGAGCGAGAGCTCGTGGACGCGGGTCTCGGCCTCCGTGAGCTCGCGTCCGGCGACCTCGGCCGGATCGAACCCATCCTCCAGGGCCGCCAGCTCGGCCTGCGCTCCTTCGCGCAGCGCGAGCAGCTCCTCATACGTCGCGCAGCGGAAACGACGCTTCGCCTCGGCGATCCGGTCGAGCTGCGCTTCGACCTGCTCCAGCCGGACGGGCTCCGCCTCGAGCGAAGCGAGGAAGGCGTGGAGATCGGAGGCGGTCTCGCGCAGGCGGAGCTCTATGTCCCGGAGCTCGTCGCCGGCGCGTTCCAGCTCGGGCGCGAGCCGCTCGAGTGGCGCGACGGAGCGCTCCGCGAGCCCGACGAGACCGCTTGCTCCGTCGCCTTCGTCCGGGGCGAGCGCCGCGGCAGCCGCCGCCGCACCCGAGGCGAGCTCGGCGACATGGCGGTGCCGTTCGCGCTCGGTGCGGAGCTTCTCCTCCTCGCCCGCGTCCATGCCATCGGTGTCCTCGACGAGCGCACGCATCTCGGCGAGCCGCGCCTCGGCGAACGCCGCGTTCGCAGTCAGCTCGTCGTGGCGGCGCTGCGCAGTCTGCAGGTCGCGCCACGCAGCTCTGGCAGCTGCTCGGCGGGCGACCTGCTCCTCGCCGCAGAAACGGTCGAGCACCTCGAGCTGGTGGGACGGCCGCGCGAGCCGGCGCTGCTCGAACTGCCCCGACATCGCGACGACGCGCTCGACGGCAGCGGCGACGTCTTCCCTCGCAGCCGCACGCCCCCAGGCGTAGGCGCGCGTCCGGCCGTCGGCGAAGACACGCCGAGCCGCGACGAGCGCGTCTTCGTCCTCGGGTCGCAGCTCATCGAGCGCCTCGAGATCCTCCGGGAGGTCGAGCTCGGCCTCGACGTACGCCTCTTCCCCGGCCGCGCCGACGTACGAATCGTCGCCCTTCGCGCCAAGCAGGAGCCCGAGAGCCTGGGCAAGGATCGTCTTGCCGGCCCCGGTCTCGCCCGTGATCGCGTTCAGCCCGGGCGCGAGCTCCAGCTCCGCCTCACGGATGAGGACGAGGTTCTCGATGCGAAGCCGGCGAAGCACGCTCCCGATCGTAGACCCGGTGCCCGACGCCGCCCATTCGCTCTTTCGGACACGGCCGGAACCTGGTTCCCGGACGTGTCCATCTAGGACGTGAACGTCTCACGGTAGCGCCGGAAGAACGTCGTCTCCGGCAGCGTCGCAAGCAGGCTTCGCTGCTCGCCGAGGCGGATCGACAGGGCCTGCTCCGGCTCGAGGTCGCCGGTGCGGTGCCCGTCGGCGAGGACAGCGGCGCCGACGTCCGGCGTTGCGTTCCGCACCGTCAGCTCCGCGCCCCTGGGCACGACGAGCGGTCGCGCGTCGAGCGAGTGCGGCGCGATGAACGTGATCGCCATCGCGTCGAGCCCGCGCACGAGGACGGGGCCTCCGTTCGAGAGGTTGTACGCCGTCGAGCCCGACGGCGCCGAGCAGATCATCCCGTCGCACGAGACCACGCCGAGGTCCTCGCCGGCGATCGCCCAGCCGAGCTCGATCATGCGGCCGAGTGTCGAGCTCGTCGCGACGACGTCGTTGACAGCGACGAATTCCTTGCCGCCGAGCCACGCCTCCAGCGTCGGCTGCTCGATCGTCCGGTACTCGCCTGCGAAGGCGCGCGCGAGATCCTCTTCGAGTCGTTCCGGCGCGATGGAGGCGAGAAAGCCGACTCGGCCGAAGTTGACGCCGATCACCGGGACTCCCGTCCCCAGCAGCCTCGCGAGCGCACGGAGGATCGTCCCGTCGCCGCCGACGGCGACCACGAGCTGCGCATTCTCCGGTTCGTCCAACAGCTCGACACCGGCTCGGTCGGCGACCACCCGCACCCGCTCCACGGCGTCTCCGACGTCGATGCGGCCGTGCGCGACGACCGCCGCGGTCTCAACCGGCGAGTGCGTGCTCGATTCGTTCGTCGAGGTCATCGGGAAGCGTCGGCTGTTCGGAATGCTCGAGGTGGAGGAAGATCTCCCGGTTCCCTTTCGGCCCCGGGAGACCCGAGTCTACGACGCCGCGCACGCTCGCCTGCCACGAGAGCGCCGCGTCGGCCACCTCCTGCACGACGCGCCGTCGCACTTCGGGATCGCGCACGACACCCCCCTTCCCCACGTCGGCGCGTCCGGCCTCGAACTGCGGCTTCACGAGCACGACGGCCTGCCAGCTCGGCGCGCAGAGGCGCAGAACCGGCGGCAGCGCAAGCCGAACCGAGATGAACGAGACGTCGCAGACCGCGAGCTGCGGAACGAACGGGAGCTCGGTCAGCGTGCGCGCGTTCGTTCGCTCGAGCACCGTCACGCGCGGATCGGCGCGCAAACGCGGGTGCAGCTGGCCGTAGCCGACGTCGAGCGCGATCACGCGATTCGCGCCTCGCTGGAGGAGGACGTCGGTGAACCCGCCGGTGGATGCGCCAACGTCCACGCAGTCGAGCTCCGCCGGATCGACGTCGAGTCCGTCGAGCCCGTGCGCCAGCTTCTCCCCTCCACGAGAGACGTAGGGCGGCAGACTGGCGACCTCAAGCTCGACATCCTCCGCGACCTGCTGACCGGGCTTGTCGTGGCCGCGCACGAGCCCGGCGAGCACGAGCGCCTGTGCCTGAGCCCGCGACTCCGCCAGGCCGCGCTCGACGAGGAGGACGTCAAGGCGCTTCTTCACGTTCGTATGATCGTCGCCGTGGACGTCGGCAGCGACGAGTGCGCGTTGTGCCGACCTCAACTACTCACGCCGGTGGTCAGAGAGTCCACGCACTGGGATATAGCGATTAACCGGAATCAGAACCTGCTCGGGAAGCTCTTCGTCGCGCTCCGCCGTCACGAGGAGTCGGTAACAGAATTGACGTCGGCGGCAGCGATCGCCGCCGCGCTTGGTGATTAAGCCGTGCGGACGGCGAGCGAGTCGACGATCTCGCGCAACGTCGAGGTGTCCGCATCGATCTCGGCGAGGCGGGCGCGCGCCCGATCCGCGGCCTCGTCGGCGTAGCGCCGAGCGCCATCGGTTCCGTGTTCACGCACGTAGCCGTCCTCGTCGAGGATGTCGTCGACGATCTGGAACAGGAGCCCGAGCTCCTGCGCGAACGAACGCCACGGCCCCTGTTGCTCCTCCGGCACCTCGGCCGCCCAGAGCGCCAGCGTGACCGACGCGTAGAAGAGGCGCCCGGTCTTCAGCCGGTGCACGGCGGCGAGGTCGTAGCCCTCGACCATCGTGTCGAGGTACTGGCCGCCGATCATCCCGAGCGTCGCCTCGGCGAGCTCGCGCGCCACCGCCGACGTCTCGTATCGAGCTGCGAGCCGAACCGCCTCCGCCAGCAGCGCGTCGCCCGCGAGTATCCCGACGCCTTCCCCGAACTTCTTCCACGTCGAGGGCTGGCCGCGCCGCTCCTCGTCGTCGTCCATCGCCGGGAGGTCGTCGTGGACGAGCGAGAACGTGTGGACGAGCTCGATCGCGAGAGCGGCCGGCAGGACCTGCGCCACCGGAGCGCCGAGAGCCTCGCCGACGGCGAGCGCGATCACGGGACGCACCCGCTTGCCGCCGACCTCCAGCGAGTAGCGCACCGACGTGGCTTGCCCGTGCAGCTCAGGCCAGAGATCGAGCCGCTCGAGCGCCTCCTCGACGAGCGTCTTCAGCTCGTCGGGGCTATGCATCGGCCTCGGCCTCCCGCTGCGCGCGCGTCAGCTCCTCCTCGACGGCCTTCGCGAGCTCCGACAGCTCGCCGAGCAGCTCGATTGCCCGCCCGGGCGACCCCTCCTCTGTCTCCGAGATCCTCTCGAGCTCGGCGCGTAGATCCTCGACGCGCTTCAGCAGCTCTTCCGCACGCGTCAGCGACTCGTCACTGCTCACTGTTTCCGCTCTCCCGCACGAGCTTGCCCAGGATCCCGTTCACCAGCCTCGCAGCATCCTCGGATGCATACCGCTTCGCAAGCGTCACCGCCTCGTCGAGGACGACCTCCATCGGCACCGCGCCCTCATCGAGCTCCTCCAGCGCGACACGCAGGACGTTGCGCTCGACCGCGCCGAGGCGATCCGCCGTCCAGTCGTCGGAGGCCGACGTGATCCGCGCGTCGAGCTCGCCTGCATGCTCCGTCACCGCGCCGGCGAGCCGCCGTGTGTAGTCGTCTACGTCGCCTTCGTAGAGCGAGCCGAGCGGGCGGCCGGTGACGTCCCACTGGAAGAGCATGAAGACCGCGGCGCGACGAGCCTCGCGGCGGCTGATCGTGCTCACGGGCGATCCAGCTCTTCGACCGTGACATGAACCGCCTCGACCTCGACGTCGCACATGCGCGCGAGTGCGTCGGCGACCCGTTCCTGCACGGCGGCCGACACCTCGGGGAGATTGCGGCCGTACTCGACGGCGAGCTGCAGCTCCGCGCGGGCGCGGCCGCCTTCGAGCTCGACGCCGAGCCTGCGACGGCCCTTGCGCAGCCGAGCTCCGTCGACGGAAGCGACCGCGCGCCGCACGATCTCCGTCAGCGCGACCTCGCTCACACGCACCGAGCCGCCCCTCTCCTGGACGAGGACGCGGCTCACGGCGAACCGGCCAGTGCCGGCAGCCGCGCGCCGGCCTCCTCGAGGAAGGACGTGGAGTACTCGCCGCTCCGGAATTCGTCGCTCGCGAGAATGTCGAAGAGCACGGCTCGCGTCGTCGGTACTCCTTCGATCTCGAACTCCTTGAGCGCGCGCTGCGCGCGGTCGATCGCGAGCTCGCGACTCGCGTCGAGCACGATCACCTTCGCGATGAGCGAGTCGTAGTACGGCGAGATCGTCGTGCCCTCCTCGACGAACGTGTCGACTCGGACGCCTGGCCCGAGGGGCGGCCGGAAGCGCTCGATCCGCCCCGGCGCGGGCGCGAAGTCGCGTGCCGGATCCTCGGCGTTGATCCGCAGCTCGATCGCGTGCCCGTTGCGCGGTGCGGCGCGGCCGCCGTGGGCCAGCTTCTCACCGGCCGCGATGCGCACCTGCTCGCGCACGAGGTCGAGGGAGGTGACGAGCTCTGTGACGGGGTGCTCCACCTGCAGCCGCGTGTTCATCTCGATGAAGGCGAACGAGCCGTCGGGCCCGAGGAGAAACTCGATGGTTCCGGCGTTGCGATAGCCGATGTGATGGCAGGCGCGCTCGGCGGCGGCCTCCATCTCCTCCCGCAGCTCGGCGTCGAGCGCCGGCGACGGCGACTCCTCGATCAGCTTCTGGTGGCGGCGCTGGATCGAGCACTCGCGCTCGCCGCAGGTGAGGACGGTGCCGTGGTTGTCGCACAGCACCTGGATCTCGACGTGGCGCGCCGGCGTGATCACCTTCTCGACGTAGAGCGAGCCGTCGCCGAACGCCGCCTGCGCCTCCGACGACGCACGATCGTAGAGATCGGCGAGATCGGCACCGTCGCGGACGGTCCGCATTCCCTTGCCGCCGCCTCCGGCCGCGGCCTTGAGCAGGACGGGGTAGCCGAGCTCCTCCGCGGCTGCGCGCGCGGCATCGAGACTCGCGGCCCCTTCGCTCCCCGGCACGAGAGGGACTCCCGCCGCGCGCATCTCGGTCTTCGCTCGGGCCTTGTCACCCATCCGCTCCATCGCCTCTGCGGAGGGACCGATGAAGACGAGGTCGTTGTCCTCGCAGGCGCGGACGAAGTCGCCGTTCTCGGAGAGGAACCCGTAGCCGGGATGGACGGCCTCGCAGCCGGTCGTCTCGGCGGCCGCGATGAGCGCCGAGATGTTGAGATAGCTCTCGGCCGCTGCCGGCGGACCGATCCGCACCGACCGGTCGGCGAGGCGGACATGGAGCGACTCCTCGTCAGCGGTCGAGTGCACGGCGACCGCCTCGATGCCAAGCTCGTGCAAAGCCCGGATCACGCGGACGGCAATCTCACCGCGGTTCGCTACCAGAACTCGGCTGAACACGGCAAGAGTCTATGGTCCGGCCCATGGACGTCCCCGAGGCGCAGCTCGAGGAGACCGAGCAGGGACTCGTCTACAAGGCGACGGCTGGTTCGTCGTCAACGCGGAGGAGGTTCGCTGGCGTGAGTCCGAGGGCTGCGGACGGTCGACGAACTTCGGCGGCGACGCCCTCTTCGACCAGATCGGGCTCGGGATCGACGTGCTCGGCCCCGGCGAGCCGATGTCGATGTACCACTGGGAGAGCGACCAAGAGGACTTCCTGGTCCTCTCGGGCACGGCGACGCTCATCGTCGAAGGCGTCGAGCGGCCATTACAGAAGTGGGACCTCGTTCACTGTCCCCCATTTGCCGAGCACACGATCGTCGGCGGCCGAGAGGGATGCGTCGTCTTCGGCGTCGGCTCGCGCGAGCGCCACACTGAGATCGGCCCTGACGGCGAGCGCCGCGGCAAGGAGGGCGAGAGCGAGTACACCGTCGACGAGACCGCGCTCAAGTACAGCGCGGGGATCGAGCCCGGGACGCCGCAGAACGAGGCGTACTCGCGCTTCCCGCCGCGGCGCTTCGTGCGCTACGGCGGGTGGCTCGACTAGAGGGTCGGCCGAGCGAGGAGCGGCTCGAGCTCGAAGAGAAGCTGCCCGAACTCGACTGGTTGCGCGTCGTCAGCGTGTACCGCGCGCAGGACCCCCTCGACCTCCGCCTTCACCTCGTTCATGAGCTTCATCGCCTCGAGGATGCACAGAGTCTGCCCCGGCCCGACGACGTCGCCGACCTCGACGAACGGCTGAGCTCCAGGCTGCGGCGAGCGGTAGAAGGTGCCCACCATCGGCGACTCGACGCGGAGCAGCGTGCCGCTCACCGCAGTCGTCGCCTGCTCTCCGGGCTCCGGCACGGCGAGCGATGCTTCGCCGGGCGTGACGGCTGGGAGATCCGGCGTCGAGCGGACCGAGATCCGCATGCCGTTCTCCTCGATCGTCACCTCGCCGATGCCCGACTCCTGCACGATCCGGACGATCTCCTGGACGCGCTGCGCGCGGTTCTCGTCCATGCGCGACTCGCTGTCCCGGCGGCCGCGGCTGCGGATCCCGCGGAGCAGCCGCTCCGCGTCCTCGCCGAACAGGCCGAGCAGGAGCAGCTCCTCCTCGCTGGCAGCGATGTCGCCGGAGCGCTCGCGCACCTCGTCGAGTGCCGGTGTGACGTCTTCCTCGCTCTCGGGGTCGGCCGTCAGCTGGACGACGCGCTCGAGCGCCGGGTCGATCGGCGCCGGCGGCTTGCCGAACGCGCCTGTGACGAGACTGCGCACCTCGTCCACGAGCGTGATGTAGCGACTCGCGGAGAGCACGTTGAGCAGCGCCTGGGAGGCGAGCACCTGCCCGATCGGCGCGGCGAGCGGCGGCCAGCCGGTCTCGGCCCGGATCCTGTCGAGCTCCTCGAGCACCTCGTCGAGCCGATCCTCGGCGTTCTCGGCCTGCAGCGAATGATCGATCCCCGCGACGACGCTCGCCGGCACGTCGTGGCGCGCCGCGAGCACCGCGATCCGCGGCACGAGCGGTGTCACGAGCTCGTCGCCGATGTGCTCGTCGACGAGGTCGGTCGCCTCCCACAGCCTGTCGATGTCGATGCCCGGACTGAGACCGGCGCCGCTGAGCGCCTCGGTGAGCGCTTCGCCCGAGACGCGGTGGAGGGTCAGCGCGAGCGGGTAGATCGCGCAGGCGATGAGCTGCGCGCCGGCGTGAGCTGCAGAGAGAGCCGCAGCGAGCGCGCTGCCGCCCGCGCCCTGGGCGTAGATCCCGACCGGAAGTCCGCTCGCCTCGGCGAGCGCGCGCACGAGCTCCTCCGCCGTGTGCGGCTGGAGCGAGCCGGTCGGGTCGTGAAGAAGGACGCGCACCGCCCCGAGCTCGGGCAGCATCCGCGCCCGCTCGATCAGGGTTTCGATCTCGCCGGTGCGGCCGGGGCTGTAAACGAGCCCCGCCTCGAAATCCCGGTCGGCGGCGACGATCGCCTCGGCGGCCTCGCGCAGGTTGGAGACGTCGTTGAGCGGGTCGTGGAGGCGGAAGACATCGATCCCGTTCGCGGCGGCGGACGCGACGAAACGGCGGGAGAAGTCGGCGTCGACGGGACGCGAGCCGACGAGGAAGCGGCCGCGCAGCGCGAGCCCGAGCGGCGTCTTGACGCGCGCCTTCAGCGCGCGGATCCGCTCCCAGGGGCTCTCGACGCCGCGCTTGACGGCCGCGTCGAAGCAGCCGCCGCCCGAGACCTCGAGGTACGCGAAGCCCGCCTTGTCAAGGATCTCGGCCAGTCGGAGCTGCTCGGCCGCGGGAATGCGTCCCGCGAGCGGCTCCTGTCCGAGCAGGCGAATCGTCGTGTCGGCTAGCGACGGCACCGCCGGAGCCTACCGCGGCGGCCACGACCCCTTGAGACACGGCCGGAACCAGGTTCCAGACGTGTCCACAGCGGACGGTCTACGCGCGGGAGATGTAGCGGCCCTCGCGGGGATCGACCTTCAGCCGGTCGCCCACGTTGACGAAGAGCGGCACGTTGACGACAGCGCCCGTCTCGAGCGTCGCAGGCTTCGTCACGTTCGAGATCGTGTCGCCCTTGATCCCCGGCTCCGTCTCTACCACCGCGAGCTCGACCGACGAGGGGAGCTGCAGGCTGGACGGCTTGCCGTTGACGCTCAGGATCTGCACCGATGCGTTCGGCTGCATGTACGGCAACTCGGCGGCGACGTCGGAGTGCGGAAGCGCGAACTGCTCGTATGTCTCCTCGTCCATGAAGTGCACGTCCGAGCCGTCGTCGTAGAGGTACTGGACGCTCTTCGTCTCGGTGCGGATGCGCGGGAACTTCTCGCCGGCGCGGAACGTGCGGTCGACGACGGCGCCCGCCTCGAGGCTCTTGAGCTTCGTGCGAACGAACGCGCCGCCCTTGCCCGGCTTCACGTGCTGGAACTCGACGATCCGCCACACCTTGCCGTCGAGCTCGATGTGCATCCCGTTCTTGAAGCTGTTCGTGTCGACCGTCTCTGCCACGGCGCACGATGGTAGCTAGCTGACCGTCACCAGCTCCTTGGTGAACCGGACCGGGTTCTCGATGCCGTCCTCCGTCACGATGACGTCGTCCTCGATCCGGATGCCGAAACGGCCCGGGAGATAGACACCCGGCTCGACCGTGACGATGTTGCCGGCGGCGAGCGTGTCGGAGCTCTCGGTCGAGAGACGCGGCGCCTCGTGGACGTCGAGGCCGAGACCGTGACCGAGTCCGTGGCCGAATGCGCCGGCGAAGGCGCTGCCCTCGATCACGTCGCGCGCCGCCGCGTCTGCGTCGACGCCGGTCACACCGGCCCGGATCGCGTCGAGTCCAGCCTGCTGCGCGGCGAGGACGACGTCGTATGCCTCCCGCATCTCGCTGTCCAGCTCGCCGGTGGCCAGCGTCCGCGTGTAGTCGGAGACGTACCCGCCGACACGGCACCCCGTGTCGATCACGACGAGCTCGCCAGCGTCGATGACGCGGTCGCCGGCCCTTGCGTGCGGTCGTGCACCTGTCGGTCCGGCGCCCACGATCGACTCGAACGCCTGCTCCTCGGCACCCTCCTCGTGGTAGAGCCGCGTGATGTCCCAGGCCACGTCCCGCTCGGGACGGCCGACGAACGGCACCTCGCTCACGAGCCGCTCGAACATCCGGTCGGTGATCGCGCACGCGCGGCGGAACGTCTCGAGCTCGCTCACGTCCTTGACCGCGCGCAGCTGCTCGACGAGACCCTTGTGCGCGACGAGGTCGATCCCGGCTTCGCGGAGCTGCTCGGCGAACGACCATGGGAGGACGTTCGACTCGAAGCCGATCCGTCCGTCGAGCTCTTCCGCGAGCCAACCGATCAGGGTGCGCTTGGTCTGCACCGCCTCGACGCCCTCGACCGCCTGAGCAGACTCGATGTAGCGGAAGTCGGTGAAGAGTCGCGCGCGCTCCGGCTCGACGAGCAGCGCGACATTGGAGCTGTCGAGCCCGGTCAGGTAGAGGACGTTGACCGGGTTCGTGATGAGAAGCGGCTCCTCGAGGAGCGCGCGCAGCCGTCCGATCCGTTCGCTCATGCCTTGTGCTCCTTCAGGTGCTCGAGTGCCATCTTGTAGCCGTCCGGGCCGTGGCCGACGAAGCGCGTGGCGACGAGATCGGAGACGACCGAGTTGCGGCGCCAATCCTCACGCTCGTCGACGTTCGAGAGATGCACCTCGACGATCGGGATCGTGAGCGGCTCGAGCGCGTCGTGGATCGACCACGCGTAGTGCGTCCACGCTCCCGGGTTGAGGACAACTCCGTCGACCGTGTCGTGGGCGTCGTGGCACCACTTGACGTACTCACCCTCGTCGTTCGTCTGCCGGCATTGGACGGTGAGCTCCAGCGCCCGCGCCCATCCGTAGATGCGGCCTTCCAGCTCCGCGATCGTAAGCCCGCCGTACAGCTTCGGATCGCGGCGCCCCAGGATGTTGAGGTTGACGCCGTTGAGGACGGAGACCCTCACGCGATCAACCTATCGAGTTCACGGCGGACGTCGGCCTCCGGGAGCACGACACCGTACTGCGGCCCGTCCGGGCCGAGGAGGACGAGGCGGATCTCTCCGCCGCGGGCCTTTTTGTCGCGCCGCATCGCCTCCCAGGCGCGCTCGCGGTCGACGCGCGCGCGTTCGGGCCGCAGCACGTCCTCGACAAGCTGCGTATCGCGGCTGGACAGGCGCAGCGCGGCAAGGAGGCCGAGCGCGACGGCGCGTCCGTGCGTCAGCCCCTCGTAACCGGCCGCCGCCTCGAGCGCGTGCGCGAACGTGTGGCCCAGGTTGAGGATCGCACGCTCCCCGCGCTCCTGCGGATCACGCAGGCAGATCGCCGCCTTGAAGGCGAGCGAACGGCGGACGAGCTCGTCGTCGGGCAGCTCCCAGAACGGCTCGCCCGCGAGGAGACCGGCTTTCACAACCTCCGCCAGCCCTTCGAGGCGCTGCAGGTCTGGCAGCGTCTCGAGGAGGGCAGGGTCGACCACGGTGCGGGCGGGCCAGTGGAAGGCGCCGACGAGGTTCTTGCCCTGCGGCAGGTCGATCCCCGTCTTGCCGCCGATCGCCGCGTCGACCTGTGCGACGAGGCTCGTCGGCACGGGCGTCCAGCCGATCCCGCGGAGGTAGGTCGCGGCGACGAACCCGGCCGCGTCCGTCGTGCAGCCGCCGCCGAGCGCAACGATCGTGCCGCTGCGATCGAGGCGCAGCTCCTGCCAGAGCCGGTCGACGGCGGCGAGCGTCTTTGCCTCTTCGCCCGGCGGAAGCTCGTGCGTCTCCGTCAGCCTCGAGCCGAGCGCGAGCTGCGCGTCCATCCCATGGATGCCTGCAACCTGCGGGTCCGACACGAGCGCAACGGCGCCGTCTCCGGGGAGGAGCTCACCGAGTCGCCGGAGTGCGCCACGCTCGACGTGTACGCCCGCGGCAGCGAGAACGACGTCGTGCACGTCCTTCGCAACCACGTCGGCGACGCCGGCGTACAGCGCCCGGCGCTCCTCGTACAGACGGCGGAACGCCGTTTCGTCCTGCGCAAGCGGTCGGTCGCTTCCTCTGACGCGCTCCCAGCAGGTGTCGACGTCGACGTCGAGCCAGATAGTCAACGTGTCGTAGAGCGCGGCCCGCACCGCCGGAGATGCCACCGCGCCGCCGCCGAGTGCGAGCACGATCGTCTGCTCCTCGAGCGCGCGGAAGGCGGCCTCCCCCTCCTCGCGGAAGATCTCCGCGATTGGCTTGCCCGCTGCTGCAGACTCGATGAGATCGTCGGCGTCGGTGCCACCGAGCTCGCGAGCTGCGGTGGACTTGCCCGCGCCCATGAAGCCGACGATCGCGACGTGCTTCTTCAGATCCGCTCCAGGTAGGCGCGACAGGCGGCGACGAAGTCGCCGAGCGAGTCGCCGCCGAACTTCTCCCGTGCGGCCCGCGCGAGCTCCCAGGCGACCGCAGCCTCTGCGACGACCGCGAGCGCCTCGACGGCGGAGACGTCGCTCCGCTCGACGAGCGCGTTCGCCGCTTCTCCCGTCTCGAGGTCGACGGAGGCGAGCGGCTTCATGAGTGTCGGCAGCGGCTTCATCGCGGCCCGGACGACGATCTCTTCTCCGTTCGAGACGCCGGCCTCGATGCCGCCGGCGCGATTCGACGTGCGCCGCTTGTCTGTGCCGATCTCGTCGTGCGCCTCCGAGCCGCGCAGCTTCGAGAGAGCAAAGCCGTCCCCGATCTCCACGGCCTTGACCGCCTGGATCCCCATCACGGCGGCCGCCAGGCGCGCGTCGAGCCGGTCTTCCCTGCGGGCGTAGCTGCCAAGCCCCGGCGGGACGCCGCGGGCGCGCACCTCGACCCGGCCTCCGAGCGTGTCCTTGTCCCTGCGCGCCTCGTCGACTGCGGCCGGATCCGCCCCCGCCTCCGGCAGCGCCTGCCCCGCGACCTCGATCCCGATCTCGCGCAGGAGTGCCTTCGCGACGGCGCCGGCGGCGACGTACACGGCGGTGTGCCGCGCCGAGGCGCGTTCGAGGGCGTCACGGACGTCGGCAAGGCCGTACTTCTGCACGCCGGCGAGATCCGCGTGCCCCGGCCGCGGGAGCGTGACCGGCTTCGTCCCTTTCCCCTCCGGCTCGCCGTCGGGCGGCCACGGGCTCATCCCCCACGTCCAGTTCTTGTGGTCGCGGTTGCGGACGACGAGCGCGAGCGGCGTGCCGAGGGTGCGGCCGTGGCGGAGGCCGGCGAGAACCTCGACCTCGTCGGTCTCGATCTGCTGCCGCGGCGAGCGGCCGTAGCCCTGCTGGCGCCGGCGGAGGTCGGCGTCGATCGCATCTTTCTCGAGCTCGAGCCCGGCGGGCAGCCCCGAGACGATCGCGACGAGCGCTGGCCCGTGCGACTCCCCGGCCGTTGCCAGCTCGAGCGTCACGAAGGAGAGACTAGAGCCGCGAAAGGACCCGCGAGACGAAGCTCCGCTGCCGGTGTGGTGTCACCGAGAGCAGGAAGCGGCTGAGCCGCGCCGACTCGTGGGGATCGAGCGAGATGGCTGCCTCGGCCTCTTCCCCGTGCCAGACGCTGAGACGAGCGTGCTGCGGTTCCGTCAGATAGACCGAGACGCGAAGCCCGCCGTCGCCGACGTCCGGATGGCCGCGGAAGTACTCGACGATCTTCGTGCGCTGTGCCTTGCCGCAGTGCGGGCAGAAGCGGAACTCGTCCTGCACCTCTCCACCGCATGCCCTGCAGCTGCGCATCGTGCTCGTTCTATGCCCTCTGCAGCCTCAGGTCAAGCCAACGGCGTGGCGCATCACACCTACCGGCGGAGCGAGGCCCGTCCAGAGCTCGAAGCTCGCCGCTCCCTGCGCGACGAGCACCTCGAGACCGTCGAGGACTCGCGCGCCGGCTGCCGCTGCTGCCTCCGCCGTTGCCGTCCGCGGATACGGGAGGTCGACGAGCGTCTGACCGGCCTCGAGCTCGAACAGCACCTCGCCCCTCACGGGCGTCGCGTGGATCACGAGATCGGCGCCGCGCACATCCGGCGGCCACTCACCGCGCCGCGAGAACACGCGCGCCGAAGGCAGCGCATGCCGAAAGGCCGCGGCCGCGCCGCCGTCGCCGACGATCGCCGCGATGCCCGTCTCCCCCACCTCCTCGAGGATCGCCGCGTCCGTCGACCAGCCGCGACCACGCACGATCGTGTTCACCGAGGGCACGCCCGCGCCGAGGATCCTCGCGGCGTCGCGCTTGTACGGCGCGGTGACGTTTGCGTACTCGACCTCGCGCAACGCCGCTTCGAGCTCTTCAGGCAGGACGTCGCGCGGCACGTAGTCCCAGTCGAGGCCAGCCGCCCCGAAGGCCGCGTTCTGCATCCGGGGCGAGAGCGAATGCGCCACCGGGTGTCCGAGCAGCGCTACGCGCTGACGATCACCCGTAGCCATGCGTGGCTTTGTAGTTCTCGAAAGCCTGCGCGCTCGCGGTGAAAAAGGTGTGCACCTTGTCCGGCTCTGCCACGAAGTACAGCCAGGGGCCCTTCGCGGGATCAGCCGCCGCCTGCATAGACGCGAGCCCGGGATTGGCGATCGGAGTCGGAGGCAGGCCGGCGTGCAGACGCGTGTTGTACGGCGTCGGGTTGGTCAGCTCCGACTGCGTCAACGACTTCGTTCCCGGAATGTGCAAGGCGTAGCGGATCGTGGCGTCGATGCCGAGCGTCATCCCGAGGTGGAGGCGGTTGTAGATGACACGTGCGACCTTGGCCCGGTCGCCCGGTGCGACCGCTTCTTTCTCGATCATCGATGCGATCGTGAGGACGTCGTACGGCGTGAGGTTCTTGCTACGCGCGTACGAGAGGTTCAGCGTGCTCCACTTCGCGGTGAACTCCTGAAGCTGCACGGTCACGAGCTGCGCCGCCGTCGTCTTGCGGTCGAAGTTGTAGGTGTCCGGGAAGAGGAAGCCTTCGAGAGGTAGCTTCTTGCTCCCGAAGCCCGCAATGACGCGTTGCTTCGCAGTCGCGGCGGCGTACGAGCGTCCCGAGATCTTCACCTTCCGATGCGACTCGTCCACGGCGATCTTCGCCACCGTCCCCGCGCGTGCCCCCATCTGCACACGAGTGAATCCCTCCGGGAAGAGGATCCTGAACTGCCGCAGCTGGCGGACAGTCGTCGTCGGGTTGGCCGCGTCGCTCCCCCCGCCGCAGCCGGCGGCCGCGACGAGGAGCAGCGCGGCGCAGAGGCCTACGAGCGCGCCGCGCACCACTCGAGGTAGGTCGAGAGGAGATGGGCAGCCGCGAGCGCATCCTCGGGCGCGGCGCCGGCGGTCTGCTGCGCGAGGTCGGTCGTGAAGCGCTCGTCGAACAGCTCCACGGAAACGTCGAGGATGCCGCGGAGCACTTCCACGAACCGCTCGGTCTCGGCCGCCTGCTCGCCGCGCGTGCCGCGCATCGTCAACGGCAGCCCGACGACGACGCGCTCCACGTCCTCCTCGCGCGCCAACCGCGCAAGCTCGGCGAGCCCGTTCTCGCTGCCGGCCTGCGCGACGACGCCGATCGGCCGTGCGAGCGTCCCTGTCGGATCTGAGACCGCGACTCCCGTACGCGCGGAGCCGTAGTCGAGGGCCATCACCTTCACTCCGGCATCTTTACGTGGCGACGAGCTCCTTCGCCGCAGCGAGCGCGTCGGCGATTCCGTCGGGGTTCTTCCCGCCGGCCTCGGCGAGTGTCGGCTTGCCTCCCCCACCGCCGCCGATGTGCTTGCCGAGCTCGCGCACGATCTGCACCGCGTCGAGGCCGCGCGCGACGAGCGACTCGTCGAAGTTGACGACGAGGAACACGCTTCCATCGTCGCGCGACGCCACGATCGCGCCGTCCGCCTTCTCCTGCTGGCGGATCCGGTCGGAGAAGTCCCGCAGCGGGCCGCCCCTCAGGCTTTTAACCTCGACGAGCAGGACGCCGCTCTCCTTGTCCCGGGAGACGATCTCCGCCTGCTCGGACTGCTTCGGAGGCTTCGCGTCCTTCCGCGCCTTGTCGAGCTCGCCGCGCAACACATCCGCCTCACGTGCCCGCTCGTGGAGGAGCGCGAACGCCTCGCCGGCCGTCACGGCTTCGATCCGGCGCGAGCCGGCGCCGACGGAGCTCTCGGAGACGACCGCGAACGGCCCGATCTCCGCCGTCGAGCGCACGTGCGTGCCGCCACAGAGCTCGACCGACCAGCCGTCGATGTCGACGACGCGCACGACATCGCCGTACTTCTCCCCGAACAGCATCATCGCGCCGAGGTTCCGTGCCTCCGAGAGCGGCGTCTCGAAGATCCGGACCGGCATGTTCGCGAACACGCGCTCGTTGACGCGGCTCTCCACCTCGGCGCGCTCCTCCGGCGTCAGCGGTGACGGATGCGTGAAATCGAAGCGGAGCTTGTCGGGCCGTACGGCCGAGCCCGCCTGCTTCACGTGCTCGCCGAGCACCTCGCGCAGGACGTGGTGCAGGACGTGCGTCGCGGTGTGGTTCGCCATCGTCGGATAGCGGACACCCCACGCGACGACTGCGCGGACCCGATCCCCCTCGGCAAACCCCTTGCCCTGAAACACGAGCTCCTGGTCGTGCTCGAGCCTCAGCGCCTCCACGAGGTCGGCGCGTGAGCCGTCCTCCTTCTCGATCCAGCCGGTGTCGGTCACTTGGCCGCCGCCCGCCGGATAGAACGGCGAGTCGCCGAGCTTCGCCTGGAAGAAGCCGTCGCCGAGATCCGCGAACGCCGTGATTGCGGTCCGGACGTCGAGCTGCTCGTAGCCGACGAACTCCGTCCGCGGGGTGCCGCTGAAGCGCGGCTCGTACCGCGCGGTTCCGCCCTGCCGGGAGATCTCCTGGTGCTCCTCCATCAGCCGCGTGTACTCCTCGGCGTTGAAGGCGAGGCCGCGCTCGCGGGCGAGTTCCTCGGTGAGCTCCGGCGGGAAGCCGTCCGTCGCGTATAGGTCGAACACGTCCTTGGCCGTGAGCTCGCCCTTGGCGGCCGCCTCCTCGAACTTCGTCATGCCGCGCTCGAGCGTTTCGCCGAAGCGCTCCTCCTCGGCCGCAAGCACGCGGTGAATCTCCGCCCGCTGCTCGACGAGCTCAGGATAGGCCGGCCCCATCTGCTCGATGACCACGTCGGCGAGGCCGGGCAAGAACGGCGCCTGCATCCCGATCCGCAGCCCGTGCTGCACGGCGCGGCGAACAACGCGGCGCAGGACGTAGCCGCGGCCTTCGTTCGACGGCGTCACGCCCTCGCTGGCGATGAACGTCATCCCGCGGCCGTGGTCGGCGAGGACGCGGTGCGCCTTCGTCGCGTCCTCGGACGAGCCATACGCGACGCCGGACTGCTGGGCGACCCAGTCCATGATCAACTGGTAGCCGTCGGTGTCGTAGACCGAGGCGACGTCCTGCACGACACGCGCGACGCGCTCGAGCCCCCAGCCGGTGTCGATGTTCTTGCTCGGGAGCTCGGTGAGCGTGCCGTCGCCATGGAGCTCGTACGACATGAACACGAGGTTTCCGAACTCCAGGAAGCGCTCGCAGCGCGTGCATCCCGGCAGGCAGTCGTCGTTGCCACAGCCGGTCTCCTTGCCCCAGTCCCAGTACATCTCCGAGTCCGGCCCGCACGGCCCCGGGCCGCCGACGGACCAGAAGTTCTCCGACGACGGGAGCGGCACGATCCGCTCCGACGGCATTCCGAGCCGCTCCCAGTGGCCGATCGCCTCCTCGTCGGGGCCGAGCTTCAGGCCGGGATCGCCGGCGTGCACGCTGACCCACACGCGATCCCAGTCGAGCTTCAGTCGCTCCTGGATGAACTCGGTTGCATACTCGATCGCGCCCTCCTTGAAGTACCGGCCGAACGAAAAGTTGCCGAGCATCTCGAAGAACGTCAGGTGGAACGTGTCGAGCCCGACCGTGTCGATGTCGACCGTTCGGAAGACCTTCTGACACGTCGTCGTCAGCGGCCCCGGCGGAGGCTCAAGACCGAGAAAGTAAGGCATCTGTGGCTGCATGCCGGCGCTGGTCAGCAGCGTCGAGCGATCGTCCGCGCGCGGGATCAGGGACGCGGACGGACACCTCAGATGACTCTTCTCCTCGAAGAACGCCTGGAACCCCTCCCGCAACTCGGCCGTCGTGCGCACGGCGGCCATTCTAGGAGTGCGGGTGTGGGCCGACCGCAGAGGACGCTACGCTCGAACCGTGTCGCTCGACGTGCTCATCCCGGTTGAGCGTCGGCGGAGGAGGCGCCGGTATCGCGCCAGGAGGATCGTGCTGCTCCTCCTCGCCGTGCTCGCTGCCGCTGCTGCCGGCACCTGGTACGTGCGCCATGCCGCGACGACGAAGCACCATCCAGTAGCGGCGCCGTCGCACCTACGACACGGGTCGGTGACGAAGACGATCGCGGATTCGGCCCCGCAGGCACCGCTCCGGCTCCTCCAGGGGGCTCCGCTCCTCGAAGGGCGGGTGCACGTCCGCGTCGCTGCACCCGCCGCGATCCTCGTGGACGCGCACACGGGCCGCGTCCTCTGGGCGAAGCGCTCGCACGTCCGGCGAAAGATCGCGTCGCTGACGAAGATCATGACCGCCACCCTCGCGCTGCGCGAGGTGCCCTGGCAGAGCACGATCGCAGTCGACAAGCGGGTGACGAAGGTCCCCCTCGTCAAGGAGGGGCTGCGCACCGGCGAGAGCGTCAAGGCGTGGAAGCTCTTCTACGCGCTGCTCCTCTATTCGGGCAACGACGACGCGGCCCAGCTCGCCATCTCCTCCGCGGGATCGATCCACGCCTTCCTGCGCCAGATGAACACCGAGGCCCGCACGCTGGGGCTCCGCGACTCGCACTACACGACGCCGAGCGGAGTGATCGACGAGGGGAACTACTCGACGGCATGGGATCTCGCCGCACTGACCCGCTACGCGCTTCGGAATCCGCGCTTCACCCAGCTCGTGCGGACAAAACGGATCCAGGTGCGCTGGGTGGCTCCGACGAACTCCAAGATCTACCTCAACAACAACTACCTCCTCCACACCTACCACGGGGCGAACGGCGTGAAGACGGGCTACACGCACGAGTCCGGCTGGTGCCTCGTCGCGACCGCGACGCGGCACGGCAAGAAGCTCATCGCGGTCGTCCTCGACTCGCCGAACATCTACGGCGACGCGCGGACCCTCCTCAACCTCGGCTTCAGCCACACGTAGCTACGGTTCTAGCCGCGGCGCCGGCCCTGGCGTTGCGGGGCTGACGTGGAGAAGCGCTTGTTGAGATTGCCGTCGCTCGCAGCCGGGACCGATCTGGCCGTCGACCTCGGGACGGCGAACACCGTCATCTTCCGCCGCGGCGAGGGCATCGTCCTCTTCGAGCCGTCGGTCGTGGCGATGGATCAGCAGTCGGGCCAGGTCTACGCGGTCGGCGAGAAGGCGCGCCAGATGCTCGGCCGCACACCGGCGACGATCGTCGCCACCCGGCCCCTCCGACACGGCGTGATCGCGGACTTCGAGACGACCGAGCAGATGCTCGGCCAGTTCATCCGGCTCGTCGGCGGCAGCCGCTTGCGACGCGCGGTGATCGTCTGCGTCCCGAGTGGCCTGACGCAGGTCGAGCGCGATGCCGTCGTCGAGGCGACGCTCTCGGCGGGCGCACGCGAGGCGCACCTGATCGAGGAGGCGATGGCGGGAGCGATCGGCGCCGGCTTGCCTGTCGAGGAAGCGATCGCCTCGCTTGTCGTCGACGTCGGCGGCGGTACGAGCGAGATGGCGGTGATCGCCCTGGGCGGGATCGTCGTCGCAACCTCGCTCCCGGTGGGCGGCTACGACATGGATGACGCGATCGTCCGTTTCGTCCACGAGCAGCACCGCCTGCTGGTCGGCCACGAACAGGCCGAGCGGGTGAAGCTCGAGATCGGCAGCGCGCTCGAGGGCCACGCCGCCGTCCGCGAGGCCGAGGTGGCCGGCCGCTACATGTCGACCGGGATGCTCGCGCGCATCACGCTCGGTGCAGACGAGGTGCGCCGCGCACTCGAGCGGCCGCTCAACCGGATCGTCACAGCGCTGAAGGAGCTCCTCGAGCAGACGCCGGAACAGCTCGCCTCGGATATCGCAGACCACGGCGTCACCCTCGTCGGCGGCGGAACGCTGCTGCCCGGGTTCGGTGAGCTCATCCGGCGCGAGACCGGCCTTCCGGTCAGCCAGGACGACGAGCCGCTTACGACTGTCGCCCGCGGCGCAGGCGCGGCGCTCGCCGAGCTCGACACACTGCGGCGCTCGCAGCGTGCCCGCGGCAGCCGCCGTCGCCGCCACTGACCTGCGAGGATCCTCGGGCAATGCGCGTGCGCCTCATCCTCACAGCCGCCGTCGCGGCGGTCGGGCTCGCGGCACTGGCACAGGTGTCCGCCGCCGGAGGCGGGGCCGACCGCGTTCCGGGCTTCGGTCACGTATTCGTGATCATCGGCGAGAACACCGATTACCAGCACCTGACGGCGACGAACGCCCCGTATCTGATGACGGCGATTCGACCGTCGTCGGCGTGGTTCACGAACTACTACGCGGCGACGCACTGGTCGCAGGCGAACTACGTCGCGCTCACGAGCGGGCAGTTCACACCGTGCGAGCAGAAGGACCTGGGCTATGCGTGCCGCGACGACGTCGACAACCTGTTCCACCAGCTCGACGGCGCCGGCCGGAGCTGGGAGGTGTGGCTCGAGGCAGGGACGGCCAAGTGCGACACCGGATCTGGCGGTTCGTGCACGAGCAACGACCCGTGCCCGCTGACCGGCTTCTACACGACGGGCAACCCGCCGATCGACTTCACCGACATCCCCTACGACGAGTGCCTCGCCAACGACGTTCCCGCCGGCACGGCAGCGGACGAGATGGCCACGTTCAACGCCGGCCTCGCAAGCGGGAACGTCGGCGACTTCAACTTCGTCATCCCGAACGGCTGCGACGACGGCGAGGCGCAATGCAAGCCCCTGAACAATCGCTACCTCCAGTTCGACGAGTTCCTCGCCCGGGAGGTTCCCCTGATCGAGTCGTCACCAGCGTTCGGCGACGACGGCGTCATCGTCGTCACCTACGACGAGGACCAGCGGATGGGCGGGCTCGCTGCCAAGAACGGCCTCGGCTCGGGCGGGCACATCGTGTGCGCGCTGATCAGCCCGCTCGTCCGGCCGGGCGAGTACGCCGACCGGACGTACTCGTACAGCGTGCTCCGCACGATCCAGGACGGTTTCGGCCTTCAGCCGTACCTCGGAGCCGCTGCCCAGGTGCAGTCGCTCCCCGTCGTCTGGAAATAGCAGTGGAGGCGACTTTCGCCGCCACGGTGCTAGGGCGCGGGCTGCTGCGGCAGAACGCGAAACGTGAAGTGAACCTCTTGCCGCTCCGAATCTCCTTGCGGCGCCTTTCGCAGCGGCTCCGCCAGCTCGAGCACCGATTCCACGAAGCTGCGTACCTCGGCAGCGGTCGCCCACATCCGGAAGTTGCCGATCCACTGCGCGTCCTGCCACTCCAGCGGCAGGTCGTAGCGGACCTCCATCCAGCGCCGCAACGCGGCCTCGTCGCGGTTGAGAAACATGCTCTCGATCTGGGCGTGCGCCGCCTGCAGCTCGGCACGCTCGCTGTCAGAGGCGTCGGGAGGAACCGAGTTTGGAATCACCACGCGCTCCGGGGACCGCTTCCACCAACGCTCGCGTCCGTTCCGCTGTTCGGCCTCCTCCACCATCCCGGCCCGGTGGAGAGCTCGGAGGTGATAGCTCGTGGCCCCGCTCGACTCGCCGAGCCGACGGCCAAGCTGCGACGCGGTGGCCGGTCCCTCCGCCTGCAGAACCTGCAGCAGTTGCAGCCGCAGAGGATGCGCAAGTGCGCGGAGGTGCTCCGCGCTCATCGGCCTGACGGGAAGCGTCTCGGCGGCCATGCCGAAAGCCTATTTCCTCGCGCGCGACGGCTAGCGGGTGAGTGACTCTTCGTCCTCGGCGATCGTCTCGCGGATCTTCTCGAGGGAGCGCCGGATCAGCCGGGAGACGTGCATCTGCGAGATCCCGACCTGCTGCGCGATCTGCGACTGCGTCAGCCCCTCGAAGAAGCGGAGCTGGAGGATCGTCCGCTCGCGGTCGTCGAGCACCTTGAAGCCGGGAGCGAGCACGGCACGGTCCTCCGAGAGCTCGTACTCGTGCTCCTCGGTGCCGAGCGACTCGAGCGGGTCGAGATCGTCGTCGTCGCCTCCCCCACCCCCGACGGAGAGCGAAAGCGACGTGTAGGCGCGGCCCGACTCGAGCGCCTCGAGCACTTCCTCTTCCTCGACGCCGGCGGCTTTCGCGAGCTCCGGGATCGTCGGTGAGCGCGCAAGCTGAACCGTGAGCTGCTCGACGAGCCGCGAGAGCTGGACGTTGAGCTCCTGCAGGCCGCGCGGCACGCGCACCGACCAGCCCTTGTCGCGGAAGTGCCGCTTGATCTCGCCGATGATGTTCGGCGTCGCGTACGTCGTCAGCTCGACGCCACGTTCGAGGTCGAAGCGGTCGATCGCCTTGATCAGCCCTATCGCTCCGATCTGGACGAGATCCTCGAGCTGCTCGCCGCGGTACGAGTAACGCCGCGCGAGAGAGCGCACGAGCGACATGTACTGCTCGATCAGCTTCTCGCGCGCCTGCAGGTCGCCGTCTTCGTGATAGCGGCGGAGGAGGATCTTGTCGTCGACCCGTGTCATGACGCTCCAGCGGTGCTTCCGATGCGCTTCGTCAATTCGACCCAGGCGGCACCTTCACGTTGCTGGACCTCGTGCGTGTCGCACACGGTGGCGAGTACGCGATGGACGTCGAGGCCGCCGTCCGAGCCTTCGTTGCGCAGCGCCTCGGGCGGGAAGGGCCCGAGTGAAGCGCGCAACGTCCCGTCGGCGGTGGAGAGCGAGACGACAAGCTCGTCCACGTCGTCGCGAAGGGCGAGCAGCGCCTCGATCCCGACCTGCAGATCGTCGAGGTCGTCGTAGGTCACGTCGAGCCGCGCCGCAAGGCCGCCCGTCACGAGGTGGGCGATCGGCCGAAAGTCCTCCTCCGCCGGAATGACGAGCCGGATCTCGTCGGTCATCACGTACCCGCGTTCCGCAGTTCGTCGGCGAGACCTAGCTCGCGCCGAGCTGCGGCCTCCTTCCGGTCCACCTTGTCGAGCTGCCCGTTCACGCGGTCCACACTGCCTCCGACCTTGCCGATCACCGGGAGGACTGACTCCTCCGCTCCCCGGATGAACGACGAAACGCGCGTGACGGTTCCGGCCAGCCGGACGAAGACGTACGCAAGCGAGAGCCGACGGCGACAAGGAACAGCAAGTGACAGCCGCCCCACATCGCCCCAGGTGAATGCCACGACCAGCATCCCGCGGCGATCTTACTGAGCAGCCGTGATCAGCCCGTATCCGACGACAGCGTCGCCGTCGTACAGCACCGCCGCCTGGCCCGCAGCCACGCCATACGCCGGCTCGTCGAGCACGAGCTGGAACCCGCGCGGTGTCGGGTCGACGGTCGCGCCCACTGCGGGTGAGCGGTAGCGGAGCTTCGCCTCGGCCCTCTCGACGTCGGCGTAGAGGCGGCCGCGCGCGGTTACGCGGGTGCGGGCCAGCGACGAGCGCGGGCCGACGACGACGGCGTTCGCGTTCGGGCGAGTGCCGAGGACGTAGAGGGGCTCCGCTGCGGCCAGCCCGAGACCGCGACGCTGGCCGGGCGTGAAGCGCCAGAAGCCGTCGTGCCGGCCAAGCTCGGTCCCGTCTTCGCCGACGACAGCACCCTCGCGCGGCTCGAGCCCCTGACGGCGCAGGAACTCGCGGTAGTCGTCCCCGGCGAGGAAGCACGCTTCCTGGCTCTCGGGCCGCCGCGCCGCAGCGAGCCCGGCGCGCTCGGCCTCGGCGCGCGTCGCCTCCTTGTCCTGCTCGCCGAGCGGGAAGCAGATCCGTGCGAGGCGGCGCGGGTCGAGGGACGCGAGCATGTAGCTCTGGTCCTTGGCTGCGGCTACGCCGCGCGCGAGTAGGAAGCGGCCGTCGCGCTCGACGATGCGGGCGTAGTGCCCCGTCGCCAGCCGCTCGGCTCCGGCCCGTCGCGTGAACGCGAGCAGCTCAGCGAAGCGGAAGCCGCCGTTGCAGCGGGTGCACGGGTTCGGCGTCTCGCCGCGCGCGTACCCGCGCACGAACGGCGTGACCACGGCACGGCGGAACTCCTCGCGAAGGTCGAGCGTCACGTGGGGCACGCCGAGCCGATGACAGGTCTCGCGCGCGGCGATCACGCTGTCGGGCGAGCAGCAGGCGCGCGCGGAGTCCGGCCCTTCGGGATCGAGCCAGAGCCGCAGGGTCACGCCGATCGCGTTCGGCAGCGAGCGGAGGAGAGCGACCGCGCTGTCGACCCCGCCGCTCATCGCGACGGCAACACGCCTGGGTGACGGTGCCGCCTGGAAGATCGGCCCGAGCGCGTTCGCAAGCGCGTCCGCCGCGAGCGTCTCGCCGCCGACGGACGCCGCTTCGAGCAGCGTCAGCCCGGCGACATCGCGCTCGAGGCCGGGCGCATCCGCTTCGACGATCCGGTCGCCGTCGAGAAGCAGCCGGGCGGCCGCCCACTCGCCAGCGCGACTCGAGTCTCCGAAGACCTCAATCATCAGTGGGCCCGAACACAGGGAACCTGATTTCTCAGGTGGGTGCCCTGCCACGCAAAGCGTGGACGCGGGCTCCCTTCATGGTGCTGTTGGTTCACCATTTAGCCCGGGCCCACGGACAGGCTAGCTTACGCAAGGGGATCGAGCAGCTCGATGCCGAGCTCCCGCAGATGCCCAGCCTCGGCGTCGCTCGGCGCGCCCGTCATCGGGTCGACACCGGCCTGGTTCTTCGGGAACGCGATCGTGTCGCGCAGGTTCGGCTCGCTCGCGAGCACCATCATCGTTCGGTCGACCCCCCAGGCGATGCCGCCGTGCGGCGGCGCGCCCATCGCGAGCGCGTCGAGCAGAAAGCCGAACTTCGCGCGCTGTTGCTCGGCTCTGATCCCCAGCAGATCGAATACGCGCGCCTGGATGTCCGGCTCGTGGATCCGGAACGAGCCTCCGGCCAGCTCGTTGCCGTTCCCGATCAGGTCGTAGGCGAAAGCACGGGCGTTGCCAGGGTCTTGATCGAAACGCTCCTCCCACTCGGGCGTCGGCCGCGTGAACGGGTGATGCACCGCCGTCCAACGCTCGTCGGTCTCCGACCACTCGAACATCGGGAAGTCGGTAATCCACATCCACGACCACGCCTCTTCGTCAATCAGCCCGAGCGTCTCGGCCAGGTGGATGCGCAGCGCTCCGAGCACACGGGACGTCATCGGCCACGTGTCGGCGGCGAAGAGGAGCGTCTCTCCGGGCTTGCCGCCGAGCGCCTCGAGCGTCTCCTCGGAGAGGAACTTCGCGATCGGCGACCGCACCTCGCCCGACTCGTCGTACACGAGGTACGCGAGCCCCTTTGCCCCCCACTCCTTCGCGAACTCCTCGAGCTGCGTGAGCTCCGTCCGCGAGAACTCGCGCGGGGCGCGCAGGAAGCGAACGGCCTCGGCCGAGGCGAAGACACCGAATTCCGAGCCGCGCGTCGCCTCGGTCGCGTCCTCGATCTCGAGCTCATAACGGAGATCAGGCTTGTCGGTGCCGAAGCGACGATCCGCCTCGTCCCAGGTCATGCGCAGAAACGGCGGCTCGAGCTCGATGCCGAGGCACTCGCGCCAGATCGACCGGACGAGATCCTCCGTGAGCGAGATGAGCTCCTCGTAGTCGGGGAACGCAATCTCGACGTCGAGCTGCGTGATCTCCTGAACGCGGTCCGCGCGGAGATCCTCGTCGCGGAAGCAGACAGCGACCTGGTAGTAGCGCTCGAAGCCCGCGATCACGAGCAGCTGCTTCGCGATCTGTGGCGACTGCGGCAGTGCGTAGAAGTGGGCGGGCTGCAAACGAGCCGGTACGAGGAAGTCGCGTGCACCTTCCGGAGTCGGTTTCCAGAGGACCGGCGTCTGGATGTCAACGAAGCCGGCAGCCTCCATGAGGCGCCGCATGATCCCGACCATCTGTCCGCGCAGCCGGATGTTCCGCTGCAGCCGCTCACGGCGCAGGTCGAGCCAGCGGTAGCGCAGGCGAAGCGTCTCGTCGACGTTCTCCTCGTCGAGCTGGAACGGGAGTGGCGTGGAGCGCGAGAGGATCCGCAGCTCGTCGACCTGCACCTCGATCTGGCCCGTCGGCAGGTTCGGGTTGACGAGCTCGGGCGCGCGCGCCACGACCTCACCGGTCGCCTGGAGCACGAACTCGTTCCGGATCTCGTGCGCGATCTCGGCCGCGGCTTGCGAGCGCTCGGGATTGAGGACGAGCTGCACCTTTCCGGCGGCGTCGCGCAGGTCGACGAACACGAGCCCGCCGTGGTCGCGGCGCGTGTCCGCCCAGCCGGCGACCGTGACACGGCGGCCGGCGTCGTCGGCGCGCAGCTCGCCGCACATCGCGTCGCGCCAGGGCACTTACAGCTCCGCCAGCGCGTGCACGACGCGGTCTTCCTCCCCGCGCCGCCGCACCTCGTACGTCCCGTCGCTCCGCGCGAGGACGACAGTCTCCGCGCCGAGCCTCTGCGCCTGGGTGAGCTGCCCCTTCATCGAGCGGCCAGCGTAGTCGGTGTCGACCGAGCGGCCCTCCGCCCTCCATTTCGCGATCTGCGGGAGGAGACGGCCGCGCAGCTCGGGCTCCTCGAACGCGACGAAGAGATCGAGCCGCGGCTCCTCCGCGGTCGCTTTCTCCCGCTCGATGGCGAGTTGCAGCCGCTCGAGCCCCGCACCGAAGCCGACACCCGGCGTCGACGGCCCGCCAACCGCCTCGACGAGACCGTCGTAGCGGCCGCCGCCGCAGATCGACGAGTTCACGTTCTCCTCGGGCCCGAGGAACTCGAAGGTCGTGCGCGTGTAGTAGTCGAGACCGCGCACCAGGACCGGATCGAGCACGTAGGGGACGCCGTACGCGTCGAGGTACGCCTTGACCGCGTCGAAGTGCTCGTGGCAGGCGTCGCAGAGCGACTCCCCGATCTTCGGCGCGTCGGCGAGCGCCGCGAGGAGCCGTTCGCTCTTGACGTCGAAGATCTGGAGGACGCTCGTGGCGCGCTTGTGCGCGACTTCCTCGTCGGCGAGCTCCGGATGGGCGTGGAGCCATTCGTTCAGCCGCACGACGTACTGCGGGCGGCAGTTTTCGTCGCCGATCGAGTTGAGCCGTAGCTCCCAGTCCGTCACTCCGAGCCTTCGCAAGAGCTCCACGTAGAACTGGATCACCTCGGCGTCGACAGCAGGATCCGGCGAGCCGATCGCCTCGAGCGAGAGCTGCCAATGCTCGCGGTAGCGGCCCCGACCCGGCCGGCCGTAGCGGTACATCGGAGCGATCGCGTAGGCCTTGACCGGCTGCGGCTCCTGAACGAGGCCGTGCTCGACGTATGCGCGGGCGATCGGAGCCGTTCCCTCGGGACGCAACGTGATCGAGCGCCCGCCGCGATCCTCGAACGTGTACATCTCCTTGTGCACGACGTCGGACGCCTCGCCCGACGTGCGCTCGAAGAGCGCCGTGTCCTCGAAGCCGGGCGTCGAGACGCGCGACCAGCCGTACTGCACGCACTGCTCCTCGATCGTTCGGATCACGCGCCACCAGAGGTGGTCGCGCGGCAGGACGTCGTGCGTCCCGCGCGGCGCCTGAAACTTGCTCATACCGCCCGGAGCTCTGCCAGGAACGGGTTGCGCGCGAGCTCGACGCCGAGCGTCGTCTCCGAGCCGTGGCCCGGGTGGACGACCGTCTCCGGCGGGAAGCGCTCGGCGAGCATGCGCACCGAGGCCAGGAGCGTGTCCCAGTCGGAGCCCGGCAGGTCGACGCGCCCGACGGAGCCGGCGAAAAGCAGGTCGCCGCTGAAGAGCTCGCCTGCGGCGTGGAAGGCGACGTGAGCCGGTGAGTGGCCCGGGATGGCGAGGCACTCGAAGGAGATGCCTGCGACGTCGATGGTCTCCCCGCCGCCCAACAGGTGCTCGGGCGCGTGCGGCCGTCCGGGAACGCCGGCCGGCGCGAACTCCGGAAAACGCTCCAGGCGCTCGCGCTCCCCTTCCGGCATCCACACTTCGGCGCCGGTTCCC
This sequence comes from Gaiellaceae bacterium, assembly GCA_045805965.1. Taxonomy (GTDB): domain Bacteria; phylum Actinomycetota; class Thermoleophilia; order Gaiellales; family Gaiellaceae; genus Palsa-739. The sequence continues at coordinate 138,663 of JBJMKF010000014.1, read as the reverse complement.
TCGGCAAGGTCGGCGACGCCGCCAAGGTGGTCGAAGTGCCCATGCGTGATGAGAATCGCGGCGCAGGCCGTGTCGAGCCGCGCGAGCTCCAGGCGGAGCTGCGCCGCGTCGCCGCCCGGATCGACCACCGCGCACTCCGGCGCACCGCGCTCACCCCGCACGACGTAACAGTTCGTCTGAAGCGGACCGAGCGCGTATCTGTCCACTGCGAGCGGCATCGCGGCGAGTCTAGTGGACCTCTGGTTAGCCGCCCGGGGGTGCGGGAAGAGCCCGGTGGTGCGGCATTGGAACCTGCACGAGATCGAGCTGCCCAACGGCACGCGGTCGCCCGTCGTCCTGCATTCGAAGGAGGGCGCGGAACGGGCCGTCATCATCGCGCTTCGGCCCGGCGAGGCACTCGGCGACCACGGCGTGAAGGAGTCGGCTCTCCTCCTCGTGCTCGAAGGAGCGGTGCGCGTCGAGGCCGGCGGAGAGTCAGTCGAGGCCGACGCGGGAACGCTGCTCCACTTCGAGCCCGACGAGCGGCATTCCGTGACGAGCGGGGGCGGCGCCCGGCTCCTGTTGCTCCTGGCGCCGTGGCCCGGTGAGGGCCACTACCGAGGCGACCGGCCTGCCGCGCCGGGCGTCAGCGCTTCCTAGGCTGCTGCTTCTGGCCTTCCTGCTCCATCCGCCGTTGCCAGCGGTTGTGTGCGAAGCGGTCGATCATGAACGAGAACGGGACGAAGAGGGTCGTGTAGAGCAGCGAGATGAGAAGCGCAGACCCGAGGTTGTGGTGGCCCTTCGAGCCGGCGAGATAGAAGAAGACGAAGATCACCGCGCCGAGGATCAGCGAGCGCTTCGCGGCGCGCTGCCAGGACGGAGCCGGGGGCTCGCGAACCGAACGGCCGCCGCGCCGCGGAGCCGTCTTCGGTTTCGCTTTCGGCTTCGCGCCGTTGCTCTTCTCGGCGGCCACTGCGGCGAGCTCTTCCGGACGCTCGTCGAGCTCGTTTCCTTCGGCGTCGACCCAGACGGTCTCGTACTCGTGCCGCCGTTCCTTCTGCGACCGACGCCGCTGCTTCCTCGTGGGCATGGAGGGCTAGCGTAGCTCGCCCCCGACGACCACCTCGGCCACGACGCGGCCTCCCAAGTGGTAGGCGAGGTAGCGCCAGTCGGGCGCGACGAGGAGCGTGACATCGGCTCTGTAGCCGGGCGCAAGGCGGCCGATCCGGTCGGCCCGACCGAGGACCTGGGCCGCGTTGACCGTGCAGGCTGCGAGAGCCTCCGCCGGCGACAGGTGCAGCTGCGTGCCGGCGAGCGAGCAGACGAGCGGCAGGCTCTCGCAAAAGGCACTGCCGGGGTTGAAATCGCTCGCCAGGGCGACGGCCGCGCCGGCGTCGACCAGGGCTCGCGCGGGTGGCATCGGCCGGTCGAGGAAGAGCGCGCTCGCGGGGAGGAGCACTCCGACGACGTTGCTCGAGGCAAGTGTCCCGATCCCTTCCGTCCCCGTTGTCTCGAGATGATCGACCGATCGGGCCGCGAGCTCGACGGCGAGCGGGATCGCCCCTGACTCCGTGAACTGGTCACCATGAAGCCGCAACCCAAGGCCCGCGGCCCGGCAGGCCTCGAGGTAGCGCCGCGCCTGCGCGGCATCGAACGCGCCGCGCTCGAGGAACACGTCGGCCGCCTCCGCTATCTCTGCCGCCTCCGGCAGCACCTCGGCGATGGCGAAGTCGAGGTAGGCGTCGGCGTCGGCGAACTCCGGCGGCACAGCGTGGGCGCCGAGCCACGTCGGGACGCCGCCTGCGTCGCGAATCGCGCGGAGCGATGCGAGCTCCGTCTCGCGGTCGAGCCCGTAGCCGGACTTGGCTTCGAACGTGGTCGTGCCCTCACGAAGCATCCACGAGCGGTGTCGCGCGACCGCCGCACGGAGGCCGTCCTCACCCGCGGCCCGCGTCGCGCGGACGGTCGAGAGGATGCCGCCCCCTCCCGCGTGCAGTGCCTCATAGCTCGCGCCTCCCGCCCGAAGCGAGAACTCGTCGACACGGTCGCCGCCGAACGCCGCGTGGGTGTGGCAGTCGACGAGACCCGGAATCGCGCACAGCCCGCGACCGTCCAACTCGACGACCTCGCCGTCGAGCGCCGGGAGATCGCGCATCTGGCCCACGGCCTCGATCGTCTCGCCCTGGCACAGGACGAACGCATCCTCAAGCACCTCGACCTCGCCCAGCGCCGAGCCGCGCAGAGGAGCACCCGTTCCGGCCGGCGTAGCCAGTTGCGCGAGATCGCGAACGAGGAGCACTACCGAGGGATCTGCAAGCCGCCCGCCTCGGCAGCCTCGAGCGCCTCCGGATAGCCCGCGTCGACGTGCCGCATCACACCGGTCCCCGGGTCGCTCGTGAGCACGCGCTCGAGCCGCTCCGCCTGCGCGTCGGTGCCATCGGCGAGGACGACCATTCCCGCGTGGATCGCGTTTCCGATCCCCACGCCGCCGCCGTGGTGAACGCTCACCCACGTCGCTCCCGCGGCAACGTTGACGAGCGCGTTGAGGATCGGCCAGTCGGCGATCGCGTCGGATCCGTCGCGCATCGCCTCCGTCTCGCGATACGGCGAGGCGACCGAGCCGGCGTCGAGGTGATCCCGCCCGATCACGACCGGCGCCTTGACCTCGCCACGGCGGACGAGCTCGTTGATCGCGAGACCCGCCTTGGCGCGATCGCCGTAGCCGAGCCAACAGATCCGGGCGGGCAACCCCTGGAACGCCACCCGCTCCGGCGCGAGCTCGAACCACCGCTGCAGGAGCGGATCGTCCGGGAACAGCTCCCTCAGCCGATCGTCGATCGCCGTGATGTCCGCCGGATCGCCCGAGAGCACGGCCCACCGGAAGGGGCCGACGCCGCGGCAGAAGAGCGGCCGGATATAGGCCGGGACGAAGCCCGGGTATGAGAAGGCTTCCTCTACACCACCTTCACGAGCCTCACCCCGCAGGTTGTTGCCATAATCGAAAACATAGGCGCCGCGCCGGACGTACTCGAGCATCCCCTCGACGTGGCGCACGATCGACTCGCCGGCGAGCCGCAGGTACTCGTCCGGATCAGACGAGCGCAAGGCGGCCGCCTCCTCCACCGAATAGCCGCGTGGCACATAGCCGTTGAGCGGGTCGTGGGCAGCCGTCTGGTCGGTGATCAGATCGAACACCTCCCCGCGCGCCGCGAGCTCCGGAACGAGGTCCGCGGCGTTCCCGAGCAACCCGACCGAGAGCGGCCGCTTCTCCGCTGCGGCCGCGCGCACCCGCGTGAGCGCGTCGTCGAGCGACTCCGTCGCCTCGTCGAGGTAGCGCGTCTCGAGCCGGCGCTCGATCCGGTGCGGATCGACCTCGACGCAAAGGATCGCCGCGCCTGCCATTGTGCCGGCGAGCGGTTGCGCGCCGCCCATGCCCCCGAGCCCCGCGGTGAGGATCGTCCGCCCGCGCAGATCGGGCGAACCGAAATGCTTCTCCCCCGCCGCTGCGAACGTCTGGTACGTCCCCTGCAGGATCCCCTGGCTGCCGATGTAGATCCACGAGCCGGCCGTCATCTGGCCGAACATCGTCAGACCCTCGGCCTCGAGCCGGCGGAACTCGTCCCACGTCGCCCACTTCGGCACGAGGAGCGAGTTCGCGATCAGCACGCGCGGCGCGCCCTCGTGGGTCGTGAAGACGCCGACCGGCTTGCCGCTCTGGACGAGGAGCGTCTCGTCCGGGCCGAGCTCGAGGAGCGACGCGACGATCGCCCGCAGTGCGTCGTGACTCCGTGCCGCCTTGCCCGAGCCGCCGTAGACGACGAGGTCCTCGGGACGCTCTGCGACCTCGGGGTCGAGGTTGTTCAGCAGCATCCGCAGCGGCGCCTCCGTCGACCACTGACGCGCGTTGAGATCGGCGCCGCGGGGAGCGCGGATCGACGAGAGGTCGCCGACGAGCGCTTCGACCCGCTCGGCGAGCGTCGCCGTCGCGCTCATGCGAGCGCCCCCGACTCCGCCTCGACCGCCGCGACCAACGAGCCCGCGCGAATCGCCTCGGCCACCGACTCGATGTCGCCGGAGAGTGGCCGGTCGTCGCGGAGCCGCGGAGACAGCTCCCGCACCGCGGCACGGGCTGCCCGTCCCCCGACCCCCGGCTCGAGCGGCGCGTGGAACTCGACCGCCTGCGCACCCGCGAGCAGCTCGATCGCAACCGCTCGCTCCGAGTTGGCGAGCACCTGCCATGCCTTCAGGCCCGCCGCGTTCCCCATCGAGACATGATCCTCCTGCCCTGCGCTCGTGGGAATCGAGTCGATCGACGCCGGATGGCAGAGCGGCTTGTTCTCGGAGACGAGCGAGGCGGCCACGTACTGCGGAATCATGAAACCGCTGTTGAGACCCCCGTCGGTGGTGAGGAAGGCGGGCAGCCCGTCGGAGAGGTTCGGGTTGACGAGACGCTCGAGGCGCCGCTCGGAGATGCTCGCCAGCTCCGCCACCGCCATCGCGAGCGCGTCGAGCGCGAACGCGAGCGGCTGCCCGTGGAAGTTGCCGTTCGAGACGAGCTCCTCGTCGTCGACGAGGACGAGCGGATTGTCCGTCGCCGCATTGAGCTCGACCCCGACCGTGTACCCGGCGTAGTCGAGCAGGTCGCGGCTGGCGCCGTGCACCTGCGGCGCGCAGCGGAGCGAGTAAGCGTCCTGCACCTTGTCGCACCAGCGATGCGCCTCGATGATCGCCGAGCCTTCGAGCAGCTGGAGGACGTTCGCGGCGGCGACCGTCTGGCCGCGCAGCGGTCGGAGCGCGTGGATCTGGGGCAGGAACGACGTGCGCGAGCCCTGGAGCGCCTCGAGGGAGAGCGCACAGGCGACGTCGGCCGCCCGAGCCAGCCGGCGGGCGCGTACGAGCCCGAGCGCGAGGGTCGCCGACATGAACTGCGTGCCGTTGACGAGGGACAACCCCTCCTTCGCGGCCAGTCGCACGGGCTCGAGACCCACCCGTGCCAGCGCATCCGAACCTGCCAGCCGCTCGCCTTCGACCCACGCCTCTCCCTCACCGACCAGCGGTAGGGCGAGGTGTGCGAGCGGTGCGAGGTCGCCCGAGGCGCCGACGGAACCGCGGCTCGGCACAAGGGGGATCACGCCACGGTCGAGCAGCGCCAGCAAGAGCTCGGTCGTCTCGACACGTGCGCCCGAGTTCCCCTTCGCGAGCGCGTTCGCACGCAGGAGCATCGCCGCGCGGATGATCTCGTCTGGGTACGGCTCTCCCACTCCGCACGCATGCGAGCGGAGCAGCCGGAGCTGCAGCTCTTCGGTCTGCTCCTCCGGGATCGCGACCGCGACGAAGCGGCCGAAGCCGGTGTTGACGCCGTAGGTGTGCTCGCGGCTCCCGTGGGCGGCTCGCTCGACGAGCTCGCGTGCGGCGCTCATCCTCTCTCGTGCCCGGTCGGTCAACCCTGCGCCCGCCCGGTCGACGGCCACGGCCCAGACGTCGTCCACGGTGAGGTCGTCGCCAGTGAGGCCGATCGCCGTCCGCTGCGCCACGCGGCGAGTCTAGTCCGCCACGGCTGTCGGGAAATTCGGCTACTCGCATTTCTTGACTGATTATTCAATCAATTGAGATTGTGGCTTTTCGGAGGTTTTTGTCGCAGCTTCTGTGGGAATTACACGCGCCGTCCGCCCTCTCACCAAGGAGAAACGATGACGCGGAACTCCGTGCTGCTCGGATTGGCAGCACTGGCCCTCGCGGCGATCGCCGCGGGCGGTGCGCTCTCGGCGACGACATCGGTGACGATCACGACGCCGAAGGCCAACCAGAAGGTCTCGCAGAAGCAGAACCCTTACCTCGCCGTGGCGGGAACCGCGACGTTCGCGGACACAACGGCAGGAACGACCCGCTTCTTCCTGCGCCGCGACGGGTGCGGGACGAGCAGCGACAACCCGCACCTCAGCGTCACGTCCGGCACGGACGGGGGCGACGGATGCGGGCTGATCTTCAATGCCGTGGCCGGGCCCGGCGGGGACGTCGCACCTCAGGCCGCATTCATCGACTTCCCCGCGAGCGACGGGATGCCGCTGGCCTACAACGGGACGCAGCCGGTCAACGGCCAGATCTCGCTCACCGGGGCGCAGGTCGGCCTCGCGGAAGTCGACGTGGACCTCCAGGCACTCGTCGGTGGCAACGCAGTCGATCTCGGGAGTGCGACGGGCAGCGCAGTCCTGGACCCGACGGGAGCCTCGACGCCGGTTCCGTTCACGATCCAGCCGAACGTCTCCCTCGACGGCTCGGACCTGCAGGCGCTCGACCTGCGGGTGACGGTCCACGGCCCGAACGTCTATAGCGGCTTCATCGCCCTGAGCGGGGCGTCTTGGGCCGACTTGCCGAGCTACACGGCGAGCGTGAACAAGACCGTCCTGGTCTCGGTCGACGACAACACGTTCTCGAATCCGGTTCCGGGGCGCCTTTCCGGCACGAGCTGGAGCGTCGCAATCCCGACGCCGAGCATCGGCAAGCACACGATCTACGCCGAGTCGACACAGGGCTTCAGCACGTCTGCGCCGACGAGCGTGACCTTCAACGTGACGAAGTGAGGGGGAAGCACACGTGAGAAAGCTCTTGATCCTGCTCATCCTCGGCGCGGTCATGCTCTTCGGCGGCGCGACGTCGGCGGGCGCCGCCGCGTCCTCGCATCACCCGCTCTACATGCCGAACGCGAGCAACATGTCCAACCCGGCGCTGCAGCCGCCGCCGGTGTGCTGCATTCCGGTCTACCAGGTTGCGGCCGGCGTGCCCGCGCCGGTGAACATGGCGTACTTCGGCGGCCACGTGCAGGTGACGCCAAAGATCTACCTGGTCTTCTGGGGCTGGGGGCAGTCCGGGGCCTTCAACCACACGACGCCCGGGATGCCGACGTACGACCCGGACGGCGCTGCGGCCCGAATGACCAACTTCGTCAGTGCGATGGGCGGCACGGCGTGGGCGGGCGTCTCGACGCAGTACTACGAGACGGTGAACGGACAGAACGTCTACATCCAGAACCCGTCGAACGTCCTCGGCGGGGTCTGGTACGACAACACGAACCCCATCCACAACAACGTGTCGGGCCTCGAGCTGGCACAGGAGGCGCAACGCGCGGTTGCCCACTTCGGCGTCACCGATCTCGACAACGCGCAATTCGTGATCGCGCAGCCGCAGCTGTACAACGAGGCGGGCTTCAATAGCGGCGCCGGCTACTGCGCCTGGCACGACTACACGCAGCCGCAGTACTACGCCGGCGTTCAGCCCGGCATTTCATTCACGAACATGCCGTACGTCCTCAACTCCGGCACGGGCTGCGGCGAGAACTCCGTCAACACCGGCTACTTCGCGGGCCGGCTGGACGGGTTCACGATCGTGGTGGGACACGAGATCGAGGAGACGATCACCGACCCCGGCGCCGAGGACGTGATCAACGGCCAGAACCTCGGCGGCTGGTACGACTTCAGCGCCTGGGAGAACGGTGACAAGTGCGCCTGGGTCGGCTACTCCGAGGGAATCGCGCCGCCGAGCACGGTTCCGGGCGGGATGAACAACATCACGGGCAACGACGGGAAGCAGTATCCCGTGCAGAGCCTGTGGAGCAACGACTCCGCCGGCGGCACCGGCTGGTGCGCCGGAGCCGGAGACGACCTTCCCGTCACGGGGTAGACGGGGCGGAAGGCCGTGGGCCCGCCCCTACGCGGGCCCACGGTCAAAGCTCGATTACTCGCCGATTAGCCGAAGCTCGAGGACGTGCGACGGGTCGAGACCATCGACTCTGAGGAGGGAGCCGGCCGCCGCGACTGCGGCACCTGCCGGGAGCAGGCCGACGAGCTCGGCTCCCAGGACCTCGAGGCCTCGCGAACGAGCCTCGCGCTCGACTACAGCGACGACCTCGTGCAGGGGCGACACGCGCCAGTCCTCGACGTTGAGGCTCACCTGGACGTGGCCCGCGTTGGGCAGGCGAAGCCCGAGGGCGCGCACGCCCGGAAAGCCGCCGTCGCGCTCGCGCACCGCGCGTGCCACCTCGCATGCGCCTTCAAGGTCGTCTCCGGCGAGGTTGACGTTGAACGCGATCAGGGCTCGGCGCGAGCCGACGATCACGCCGCCCGCTCTCTCGTCGAGGCGCGTCGGCCCGAAGTCAGGCGCGAGCTCGCCGGCATCGATCCGCCGCTGGAGCTCCTTGGGGCCGCCGCGCCTGAAGAAAGCGGGACCGCGCCCCGGTGCGAGATCCGCGTAGAGGAAGACCGGCAGTGCGAGCGCGCCTCCCACCCGCCGCGCAAGCTCGAGCGCGGCGGCGCGGGCGCGCTCGGCGTCGGCCTCGTGGATCGGGACGAGCGGGACGACGTCAGCGGCCCCGATGCGGGGATGTGCGCCGGCGTGGTCGCGGAGGTCGATCCGCTCACGAGCGCAGGCGATCCCAGCGAGCAGCGCGCCGACGAGCTCGTCCTCGCTCCCGACGAGGGTGTAGACCGAGCGGTTGTGGTCGGCGTCCGAATGGACGTCGAGCAGGCGGGCATGCCCGGCGAGCGCAGCGCCGATCGCGTCGATCGTCGCGCGGTCGCGTCCCTCGGAGAAGTTCGGCACGGCCTCCAGCGGCAGCATCGGCCCGGAGCCTACGCTCCGCTGCGGTGACCGCTCGCAAGTCGTCGTATCGCTCGCTCGTGTCGCTGCAGCGCGACCTCTCCCGCTGCCGCGCCTGCGTCGAGGCCGGCTACCCGCTGGAGTCGCTGCCCGTGCGCGTCCCGGGCGCTGAACAACACGCATACCTCTTCGGCCAGGCGCCGGGCGTGGTCGAAGGTGAGGAGCGGCTGCCGTGGCGGGGCCGCGCCGGGAGGACGCTCCGCCGCTGGCTCGAGCTCGAGGAGGACGAGTTCTACGCGACGTTCCATTGCGCCTCGGTCACGCGGTGCTACCCGGGGCGGGCGCCGTCGGGGCGGGGCGACCGGACTCCGACGCCGCGCGAGCAGGAGCTCTGCTCGTTCTGGCGTGACTGGGAGCTCGAGCTGCTGCGGCCTCAGCTGATCGTCACCGTCGGCGGGCTGGCTCTCCGGCGACTGCTCGGCCTTCCCTCTCTCACGCCGTGCGTCGGCGAGCGCTTCGAGCTCGACGGAACCCCGGTCGTCCCGCTCCCGCACCCGTCCGGCGCGAGCGGCTGGCTGAACGACCCCTCGAACCGCGAGCGGCTCGCGACGGCCACGGCGCGAGTCCGTGAGGAGTTGTCCGGCGTCTACCCTCAGAAGAAGTGAGCGCGGTTCCCTATCGCCGCACCTTTGCGCGGCTCCTCTCGTTCCTGCAGCCGTACAAGCGCGGTGTCGCGATCTCGATCGTGCTCGCCGTCGGCTCTCAGGCGGCCCAGATCACGCTCATCTGGGTCACGGGTCGCGACGTGATCGACGGCGCGCTCACGCACCACGACACCCGCCGGCTTTGGCTGTACGTCGGGGTGATCGCAGCGCTCGGCTTCGTCTCCGGCGCCCTGATGCTCGGCCGCCGCCTCATCTCCGGCAAGCAGGCGCTCGACGTCGAGATGGACATGCGCCAGGGCCTCTACTCGCACCTCGTGCGCCTCTCCTTCGGCTTCTATGACCGGCACCAGACGGGCCAGCTGATGTCACGCGCGACGGTCGACCTGCAGGGCGTGCGCTTCTTTCTCGGGTACGGCCTGATCTTCTTCTTCCAGAACATCCTCACGGTCGCGTCCGTGAGCATCGTTCTGTTCTTCTTCGAGTGGCGTCTCGCCCTCGTCGTGCTTGGCGTGACGCCGTTCCTGATCGCGCTCGCGTATCGCTACAGCCGCGTCGCCCACCCGACGCTGCGCGAGGTCCAGCAGAAGCTCGCCGACGTCGCGACCGTCGCGGAGGAGAACATCGTCGGCGTCCACGTCGTGAAGGCTTTCGCGCAGGAGCCCGCCGAGGAGGAGAAGTTCCGCGGCCGCAACGAGGCCCTCTTCGCGCAGACGATCCGCGCGAACCGGCAGCGCGCGACGTACGTGCCGCTTCTCTCGTTCCTCCCGCTGCTCGCGCAGGCGGCGGTGCTGCTCGTCGGCGCTCGGATGGTCGCGCACGGCTCGCTCTCGACGGGCTCGTTCGTCTCGTTCAACCTGTACCTGGGAATGCTCGTGATGCCGCTCCGCTCGCTCGGGATGTGGGTCGGCCAGGCGCAGCGGGCGACTGCGTCGGGCGAGCGGATCTTCCAGGTGCTCGATGAGCCGGAGGACGTCGCCGATCTCGTGGAGCCGAAGGAGCTGCCGGCCGGCGAGGGCGCGATCCGCTTCGAGGACGTCTCCTTCTCATACCTGCCGGACCGGCCCGTGCTCGAGAACCTCGACCTCGCGCTCGACGCCGGGACGACCGTTGCGCTGATCGGCCACACGGGCGCCGGCAAGACGACGCTCGCGTCGCTCGTGCCGCGCTTCTACGACGTCGACTCCGGGCGCGTGCTCGTGGACGGCGTCGACGTGCGCGACGTGAAGCTCTCCTCGCTCCGCAGCTCGATCGGCGCGATCACGCAAGATCCGTTCCTCTTCTCGACGACCGTGCGGGAGAACATCGCGTTCGGCCGGCCGGAGCTGAGCGACGAGGACGTCGAGCGGGTCGCACGCCTCGCGCAGGCCCACGAGTTCGTCGAGCGGCTGCCGCAGGGCTACGAGACGGTCATCGGCGAGCGAGGCATCACGCTCTCGGGCGGCCAGCGCCAGCGAGTCGCGATCGCGCGCGCCCTCGCCGTCGACCCGCGCATCCTGATCCTCGACGACGCCACCGCTTCGGTCGACGCAACGACGGAGGCCCGCATCCGCGCGGGTCTGCGCGAGGTGATGCAGGGCCGGACGACCCTGATCATCGCCCACCGACTGTCGACGATCGCCCTCGCGGACGAGATCGTCGTCCTCGACAGCGGCAGGATCGCGGCGCGCGGTACGCACGACGAGCTGTACGAGACGAGCCCCGTCTACCGCGAGATCTACGAGCACGGCCTGCTCGAGCGGCAGTTTGCCGACGCGGTCGAGGCGCGCGCCGACGTGGAGGAAGTCGCGTGAGGGTCCACCAGGCCGGCGGCAGCCTGATGCGCGAACGCGGCGCGGATGTTCAGGACTGGTCGTGGAAAACGACCCGCCGCAGGCTCGGCGTGCTCTGGAGACTGACGAACCCCTACCGCCTCCGCACCTCGTTCTCCGCCTTCTCCCTGCTCGCCGCCACCGCGACCGCGCTGGCCCCGCCGTTCCTCGCGAAGTACGCGCTCGACGCTGCCCACGACGGCGACACCGGTGCGCGGCTCTGGCTCGTGGTGGGAATCTTCCTCGCGGCTGGTCTCGGGAACTGGGGCATGACGTACGTCGAGACGTACATGACCGGCTGGGTCGGCGAGCGGATCCTCGCCGACCTGCGGAAGCAGCTTTTCGGCCATTTGCAGCGCCTTTCGCTCGGCTTCTACGAGCGGAACCGGGCCGGCGTGCTGATCAGCCGGATGACGAACGATGTCGAGGCAATCGACCAGCTCGTCACCGACGGCGTCACGACCCTCGCGCAGAGCACGCTCACGCTCGGCGGGACGGCCATCCTCCTCCTCATCCTCGACTGGCGGCTCGCACTCGCGACCCTCGCGGTGATCCCGTTCATGAGCGGCGCGACTCTGCTCTTCCGGAAGCGTTCGTCGCTGGCTTACGCGGAGGTGCGGGAGCGCCTGGGGCTCGTGACGGCGACGCTCGCCGAGGACATCTCGGGCATGCGGATGGTGCAGGCGTTCGTCCGGGAGCAGCGCGCAACCGAGAACTTCGGCACGGTCGCGCGCCGCTATCGCGACGCGAACATGGAGACGGTCGTCCTCAACGCGGTCTACTTCCCGTTCGTAAGCTTCCTCGCGACGCTCGCCCTCGCCATCGTCCTCGGCTACGGCGGCCACCTCTACTTCCAGCACGCGATCTCACTCGGGACGCTGTTCGCGTTCATGCTCTACGTGAACAACTTCTTCGACCCGGTTCAGCAGCTCTCGCAGCTCTACAACACGTTCCTTTCCGCGACTGCTGCGCTGGACAAGATCATGGGCGTGCTCGACGAGACGCCCGAGGTTCTCGACCGGCCGGGCGCGCAGCCGCTCCCGCACATCACGGGGCACGTTCGCTTCGAGGACGTGCACTTCACGTACGGGCTCCGTGGCGGCGAGCTTGGCGAGGAGGTGCTGCACGGGATCGACCTCGGCGTCCCGGCGGGCACGACGGTCGCGCTCGTCGGTCACACCGGAGCCGGCAAGTCCACGATCGCGAAGCTCCTCGCGCGCTTCTACGAGCCGACGAGCGGCCGGATCACGATCGACGGCCACGACCTCAACGACGTGAAGCAGGAGTCGCTGCGTCACCAGCTCGGGATCGTGCCCCAGGAGGGCTTCCTCTTCGCCGGCACGGTCGCCGAGAACATTGCGTTCGGGAAGCCGGACGCACGCTCGAAGGAGATCGTCCGCTCAGCGCAGACTGTCGGCGCGCACGAGTTCATCCTGCGGCTCGAGGACGGCTACGAGACGCAGCTCGGCGAGCGCGGGTCACGGCTTTCGCTCGGCCAGCGCCAGCTCGTCGCGTTCGCACGGGCGCTCCTCGCCGACCCGCGAATCCTCATCCTCGACGAGGCGACCTCGTCGGTCGACATCGGCACCGAGCGGACGATCGAAGGGGCACTGCGGACGCTGCTCGCCGACCGCACCTCGTTCGTCATCGCACACCGGCTCTCGACGATCCGCGACGCCGATCTCATCGTCGTGCTCGAACACGGACAGGTGATCGAGCAGGGCTCGCACGAGGAGCTCCTCGCCCACCGCGGGCTCTATACGAGCCTCTACGGCGACTGGGCCGCGGCCTAGCTCACCGCAGCGGATAGTCCAGCACCGGCACGACGACGGCATTCGCAGCCTTGTCGTGCCAGCACTGCTTCTCCTTGTCCCAGAGCATCCAGAGGTAGCCGATCAGGAGGACGATGGCCGAAACGATGCTCACGACCCAGCGGAGAAACGCGCGACCGTATCCGATCGAAGCACCGCTCTCGAGCCCGAGCACTCGGATCCCGAGAGCCATCTGGCCGAGGGTCTGGCCCCGTTCGGCGCCGATGAACGCGGTGAAGTAGACGACACCGACGAGGAGGCCGAGGCTCGAGCCGGTGGTGGTTCCCAGCGTTGCCTTCAGGATCCCGGTCGCGATCCCGACGACGATCCCGTCGACGAAGGCGCCGGCGAAGCGTCGCCAGAACCCGGCGCGAGCCCCGCCGTGGACGCTCGTCTGCACGCCTCAACGATGAGGGTGCCGTCGGACGTAGGCCGCGTAGTACTGCGTCATCTCGACCCGCTGCAGCAATGTCGGGTGGTTCTCGAGGAAGACGTAGTCCCACCACGGCGGGCTCGGGTCGTCGAGCGTCTCCGACGCGAACAGCTGGAAGAGCTGCCGTCCCGCGGCGGGATCGTGGGTCGCGCGGAGCGCCGACCAGTCCGCCTCGGCCTCCAGGTGGCGCGAGACGACGTTCTGCAGAGGCAGCGCGACGAGCTGGAGCACGACATAGACGAAGATCGCCAGCGGAACCGCCATGGGAACGCCCATCCCACCGCGCCGCCGGGTGGCGCGCGCGAGAAGGTACGCGAGCGGGAACGCGAAGAGCGCATACCAGCCGATCGACTTCCAGATGTGGTTGTGCGCGAGATGGCCGAACTCGTGCGCGAGCACGAACCTGTCCATGCGCGGCGTGAACGGGAACTCGGTGATCGGCTTCCAGAGGAAGACGCGCCGGCTCGCGCCGAGACCGGTCGCGAACGCGTTCGGCTCGCTGAAGCCGCTCAACACGCGTACGGGGACGTGGACGTGCTCGGTCTGCTGGAGCCGCGCGACGTACGGCGCGTGGAGCGAGGTCCCGCCGAGCAGCCAGGGAGCGACGAAGGCGAGGAGCGTTCGCAGCCCGACGAAGACCGGCGCAGCGGGCAGCCACCACCACTGCCCGATGCGTCGCAACCGCGCCAAGCCCATCACGATCGCGAGTGCGACGCAGAGGAGGACGAACTGCGCGCCGAGCGCGAACCAGTTCCCGATCGTCGCGTGCACATAGCTCCCGGAGAGCCCGTAGCGATGGCGCCACCAGATGTTCAGCACCGAGAACGGCAGCTCCGCGCTCCAGACGAGCGCGAACCCGATCATCCCCAGCAGCATCCCGGTGCCGATCGGCCCGGCGGCGGACTCGCGCATCCAGCGTACGCCGTAGCGGACGAAGAGGCCGAGCACCACGAGCTGCGTGAGCGTCTTCCCGAGCCAGAAGAGACGCTCCACGCCGCTGTAGTGCTGGGCGCGATGCAGCCCGTGCGCCGGGAAGAGCGGCTCCTCGCCGAGGTGCGGCAGCTGATACGCCGGCAGAGACGACCGCCAGAGCAGCCACGCGGCCACTGCCCAGACGGCGGCGAGCGCGAGGACGAGCGCCGCGCGGCTGCGGGTCACTCCACCGGCGTGTCGTCGCCCTCGAGCGGGCTCGCGTGCGGGTACGCGTCGGTCAAGAGAAGCAGGTACGCCTCCACCTGCGCGTCGTACCGGATCGCGTAGGCCGAGAGGTTCCGCAGGCCCCACGGCGCGGATCCCTTGACCAGCGCGTAGAACCAGGTCAGCACTGCGGAGGCGAGGAGCGCCCCGCCGAGCGCCGCGCTCACGAGAAGACCCGGGATCGCCAGGACGATCCGGAAACCGGTCTTCCAGCGGTTCTGCCGTTGCGGGCCCTCGACCTCGAGATCAAGCGGATACGTCCCCGCCGCACCGGTGAAGCCCGGGAACGGATTGCCGACGAGCATGAGGTACCCGTACACGTGGAGCCGGTACCGCACGTACGCGGTGAGGAAGCGGTGAAGCCCGCCGGCGGGAGTCCCGCGGAAGAGCGTGACGAACCACTGCCCGATCACCGCGAAAAAGACCAGGATCGACCAGAGCAGAAGCCAGATGATATGCGGCAGCGCGAGCAGGATCCGGAAGAACACCGTCAGGCGCGAGCGACGCAGGTCGTACGGATCCCCGACGACTCGCACGGGATGCCGCGGCGGCCGGTCCGTGACGTCGACCAGCATCTCCGTCGGGTCGGCGTTCGGGTAGCGATCGGTGACGAGCAGAAGGTACGCGGACGCCTGCGCCGAGTAGCCGATCGAGTACGCGCCGGCGTCGCGCAGGCCCTTCGGCATCCGTCCCTTGGCGAGCGAGGCAAACCAGCCGAGTACCGCGCAGACGACCAGCAGCGCTCCGCCTCCGGTCCCCTTTCTCGTCTTGCCGCGCGACGAGCTGAGGTTTCCGGCGCTCAACCCGGCGAGCGCGGACGAGACGAGCAGCGCAGGCACTACGAGCAGCAGCCGGAGGAGGATCGTCCAGCGACGCTGAGCAACCGGCTCTTCGGGCAGCTTCACGTCGACCGGGTACTCCCCGGCCTCCCCCATGAAGCCGGGATAGGGGTCGGCCACGAGCGCGAGATATGCGGTGAGGTGCGCCTGGTAGCGGATGTAGCCGCACATCACTCCGTGGAACCAGGCCGGCGGCCGGCCGGTGAAGATCGAGATCACCCAGT
This sequence comes from Gaiellaceae bacterium, assembly GCA_045805965.1. Lineage (GTDB taxonomy): Bacteria > Actinomycetota > Thermoleophilia > Gaiellales > Gaiellaceae > Palsa-739. Next base: position 123,115 of record JBJMKF010000014.1, on the reverse strand, counting down.
TGACGATGCTGGTGATGACGACCCAGATCGTCCAGAGGGAGAACCAGATGAAGTGTGGAATCGCGAGCAGCAGCCGGAAGAAGACCGTGACCCGCGTGCGCTGGTAGTCGTCCTCGACGACGAGGTGGACCGGATGCGGTTCGTGCATAGGCCATCTATACGCCATCCGTCAGACTGCTCCTAGGCATGGACGAAGCGAATCTCGATCAGGAGACCGCGGAGCGGATCGAGCAACCGGTCGACGCGGAGGCCGAGCACGAGACCCGGCTCACCCCGGCCGAGGCGGTCGCCCGCATGCGCATCAACGTGCCGGTGCGCGGCAACCGCAAGCTGCGGACGCTGATCGAGCGCGTCAACGACGACGATCAGCTCAAGGGCTGGTGGCACGTCTCGAACGTGAACGCGGTCGCGCGGATGGAGATCAACGACCACTCCTGGGTGCACATCCAGATCGTCACGAACATCGCGCTCAAGCTCCTGCGCCAGCTCACGAAGCACGGCGTCGAGCCGGGCCTCGTCCGCGATTTCGGGCTCGACCAGGACGACGCCGAGGTGGTCGTCGTGCTCGCTGCTCTCCTGCACTGCATCGGGATGTCGATCCACCGGCACGGCCACGAGGACTTCTCGCTCTTCCTCGCGGAGCCGAAGATGCGAGAGCTGCTCGACGGGCTCTACGAGGAGCCCGACCTGACGGTGATCCTCTCCGAGGTGCTGCAGGCGATCATCAGCCATCGCGCCGACGGGGAGCCGCTTACGGTGGACGCAGGCATCGTCCGCGTCGCGGACGCGCTCGACATGGCGAAGGGCCGCTCGCGGATCCCGTTCGAGAAGGGCAGCGTCTCGATGCATTCGCTCTCGGCCGCGGCGATCGAGGACGTCACCATCTCTGACGGCGAGGACCGGCCGATCAAGATCGAGATCCTGATGAACAACTCGTCCGGCCTCTTCCAGGTCGACGGGCTGCTCAAGTCGAAGCTGCGCGGCAGCGGCCTCGAGCCGTACGTCGAGGTGATCGCGCACATCGACACGGAAACCGAGCGGCGCCTCGTGCCGATGTACCGCCTGGAGATCTAGCCCTGGCCGCGCCGCAGCTCAACTTCCTGACGCTCGCCTGCGCCGACGTGGAGCGCATGGCGGAGTTCCTGCGTGCGCTCGGCTGGGCCGAGGATTCGGCGAGCGAGCCCGCCCACCGGCTCTTCCAGGGGACGAACGGGATCGTCGTTGCTCTCTATGCCGCCGCGAACTACGAACCGCACTTCGGTCCGCGCGCCGAGGGTTTCCGTGGCTTCACGCTCGGGCTGAACCTCCCGAGCGCGGAGGAGGTGGATCGGGTGTACGAGCTGGTGCAGACCGTCGACGGAGCCGAGCTGCTGGAGGAGCCGTTCGACTCGCCGCACGGCTTCCGCGGCTTCAGCCTCCGCGACCCCGAGGGGAACATCTGGGACGTGGCCTGGAAGCACGGCTCGACGGTCACGCCCGACGGCGACCTGACCTGGTCGTAGCGTCAGCCGACGTGGATGCGGTCGACGTCGTGCCCGCCGTAGATCGGAACCCAGATGTCCCCGAACGCGAACGCGATCGGGAACGGTTGCGAGCCGACGGCGATGGTGTCGACGACCTTGTTGGTGGCCGGGTCGATCCGCGAGACCGTGCCCCCGGTGACGTCGGGAACGAACACCGTTCCGTCTGCGGCGACCGCGGCGTTTTCCGGACCCTCCCCCACCGGGATCGTCGCAACGACCTTCCGGGTGGCCGGGTCGATGCGTGAGACCGTGTTGTCGCGAAAGTTCGAGACCCAGACGGCCGACGGCGAGACGGCCACCGCGCGCGGGACGTTGCCGACACGCACAGAGCTCACGCCCCCGGTGCGCGTGTCGATCCGGAAGATGCGGTTCCCGTTCTGCGTGCCGACCCACACAGCGCCGCCGCCGTAGCGCAAGTTCCCCAACTGCATGTAGCCGGGGATCCGGAAGCGCCGCGCGACACGGTTCGTCCTCGGATTGATGCGAACGACGTAGTTGAGGCTCGTCTCGGTCGCCCACACTGACCCGGCGCCGAACGTTGCGTCCCAGATCCTGTCGGGGAGCTTGATCCGCTTGATGACCTTCATCCGCTTCGGGTCGACACGGAAGACCGAAGCCGAGGTGTAGCCGTCGACCCAGACGCTCCCCGCGCCGATCGCAACGCCGCACGGGCCGGCGCCGACCCGCACCTTCCCGGTGACCCGGTTCGTCGCGGGATCGATCCGAGTCAGCGAGCTGCTGCCGTTGTTGCCGACCCAGACTGCGCCGAAGCCGCCCGCCTCCGAGCACGGCCGGCTCCCGGTCTGGATGCGGGCGACGACCTGCGGAGTCCCGGTCGCCGCCGCCGCGGCAGCGGCGGCGACCAGGACGAGGCTGGTGCCGAGAAGGAGGGTGCGCAGCTTCACGTCGCCAACGCTAGAACCTCTGCGGCCCAGTGTTAAGGTCCACTTCAGGGCCGATTGAGTGGACCAGTCGACGAGGAGAAGTCGCGCGCCTGAGGTGCTCGTCGAGCTCGACCGGAGTGCGCGCGAGCCGCTCTCCCTCCAGCTCGAGCAGGCGCTCCGCGAAGGTGTTCGCCGCGGCTCCCTCCGGCCGGGGACGCCGCTCCCCTCCACGCGCGCGCTCGCAAACCAGCTCGGGATCTCGCGTGGCCTCGTCGTCGCCGCGTATGCGCAGCTTGGAGCCGAGGGCTACCTCCGGCTCGGCCGTAACGCGCCGCCGGTCGTCGCGAGCGGCGTCGGTGCCGCCGCGCAGGCTCGCGCGCCCGCCACCGCTCCCGACTGGAAGCACAACCTGCGGCCCGACCTGCCCGACTTCGGCGCCTTCCCCCGCGGCGAGTGGCTGAAGTCGTACCGTGCGGCGCTTCGCAGCGCCCCGGACGTCGAGCTCGCCTACGGCGACACCCGAGGGTCGGCGGGCCTGCGCGAAGCGCTCACCGCCTACCTCGGCCGAGTCCGCGGCGTGGTCGGCGAGCCCGAGCACACCTTCGTCTGCTCCGGCTTCGCGCAGGCGGTCAGCCTGATCGGCGCTGTCCTCGTACGATCCGGGCGCACGCGGATAGCTGTCGAGGACCCGGCTCACGCCGCGATCAGGGAGATCGTGGCACAAAGCGGGCTCGAGCCGGTCGCGATCCCCGTCGACGCCGAGGGAATCGACGTCGATGCGCTCGTCGCCGCCGCCCCCGACGCCGTGCTCGTGACGCCGGCGCACCAGTTCCCGACGGGCGTGGTGCTCGCGCCGCGGCGCCGAGCGCAACTTCTCGCCTGGGCGGAGGAGGCGAACGCGTTCGTGATCGAGGACGACTTCGACTCCGAGTTCCGGTACGACCGCCCGCCGGTCGGCTCGCTCCAGGGCTTGATGCCGGAACGGGTCCTCTACTGCGGGACGGCGAGCAAGACGCTCGCGCCGACACTTCGCCTCGGCTGGATCGTCGCACCCGGCGAGCTCGTGTGGCCGCTCGTCGAGCAGGTCCTGTACACGGTCATCTCGCCCCCGCGACTCGAGCAGCGTGCGTTCACGGACTTCCTCCTCCGCGGGGAACTCGACCGGCACCTGCGCCGGATGCGCCTTCGCTACCGGCGCCGGCGCGACGTGCTCGTGCGGGAGCTCGAGCGGCAGCTTCCCGAGCTCGAGGTGCGCGGGCTCGCGGCGGGGCTGTACGTCGAGGCGGTCCTGCCGGAGGGGATGGAGGAAGCGCGTGTGCTCGTGGAGGCGAGGGCGCGCGGTGTGGCGTTGTCGGGCATGGCCGAGCACTGCGCTCGAGCCATGCGCGAGCCGGCACTGCTCCTCGGCTACGCAGTGGCGCCGGAACCATCGTTACGACGCGCGGTCACTGTGCTTGCGGAGGCGGTGCGAGCGGCATCCTGAGCCTCAGGTCAGGTGACGAGCCGGATGCGCGGATCGAGCATCGCGTAGACGATGTCGACGATGAAGTTGAAGACGATCACCGCGAGCGTGGCAAAGATCGTGATGCCGACCACCAGGGGCAGGTCGTCGTTGAGCGCCGCGCCGATGAGATCCTGGCCGAGCCCGTGCAGGTTGAACACCGTCTCGGTGAACACCGCGCCTCCGAGGCTGAGACTGATGTCCATGCCCATCATGGTCACGGTCGGCAGCAGGCTGTTCCGCAGCACGTGATGCAGCGTCACGCGCGCCGCGGGTGCGCCTTTCGCACGCGCGGTACGGACGTAGTCCTCCGACATCGTCTCCAGCATGCTCGCCCGCACGAAACGCGTGTAGATGGCGGCGTTGAGGAACATGAATGCCATCCAGGGCAGGATCAGGTGATACGCCCAGCGCAGGGGGCCGGAGCACACCCCGATCTGGTGACTGGGGATGAAGTTGCAGTAGTCGGCGATCGGCGTCCAGCCGAGCTTGAAGCCGAAGACGTAGGCGAGGATCAGACCGATCCAGACCGCCGGGGCCGAGACGCCGATCAGGACGAAGACCATCGTCGTGCGGTCGAGGATCGAGCGCGGCCGCAGCGCCGAGAGGATGCCGGTCGGGATCGCGAGCAACGTCCAGAAGAACGCTCCGCCGAAGACGAGCGACGCGGTGACGGGCGCATCCTGCGCGACCACCCAGCGAACCGACGTGCCGAAGCGGAACGAGTACCCCAGCGAGGCGTGCCGCACCATGTTCCAGAGGAAGAGCCAGTACTGCTGGTAGATCGGCAGATCGAGATGGAGCTCGTGGGCGATGTGAGCCACGATCGCCGGCTTCGCGGCCTTCCCGGCGGCGAGCTCAGCGGGACTCGTCGGGATGACGAAGAAGATGACGTAGGTGAGGATCGTCGCGACCAGGAACAGGAAAAAGGCCCAGAAGAGCCGCCGGATGACGTAGGTCGTCACGGGCCGATCGTAGCCCGCGCAACCCCCTGGCTAGACTGGGCGCCGACCCGTTGCGGGGTCGTCTAATGGTAGGACGCCTGACTCTGGATCAGGAAGTTGGGGTTCGAATCCCTGCCCCGCAGCTAAGAACGAAGCCGGGGGCACGGAGGAAGGACGAGAGACGGTCCCGCCGAACGTGTGGGCGCATGGACACGCTCGGATTGGACACGATCGCCGGTGCGAAGCTCCTGCAGCTGAAGTTCGGCTCGGCCGGCGCCTTTCAGCCGGACCAGGCCGTGATGCACGGAGACCGACGCGCCAGGTTCATCCGCATGAGCGACGGCGCCGCGATGATCAGACACTCTGGCAGTAGTCACCCGGTCGCAGTTGCGCTCGAGACTCTCTCGCTCCCGCCGGAAGAGCGGGACTACCCGGCGCCGCGTGGGGCTGCCAGAGCCGATGCTCGCCGAGCCGGGGCCTCTCCCACCCGGTCGCGGCTGGGCCTTCGAGCCGAAACGGGACGGTTTCCGCGCCATCATCCGCAGCGGCGACCGCCATTGCGTCCGTAGGCGGCGGGGCTGGCTCCATGACCGAGGTCCTGCCACCTGAGTTCGGGGCTATGTCGGTCGAGACGTCTCCGATGACGAGCTACTGAAGCGCCTCACTCGCAACGGCGGTTTCATCGATTAGGGGCCAGCCGTATACCGCCTCGCGGGCAAGAGGGGACGCCGTCGCGGCCGGCTCGTAAACGTGCCCGAGGTCGCTGCGGAGTGCATCGGCCCATTGAGTCAAGTCATCCACGTGCGGCGTCTGGGCCGGCACCGCGAGCGCGCTCGGTGCGGAGATGCCACTGCTGCTTGCCCGAGTGCCTCGCCTGGCTCGCATACGTTCAGCCACGAGCACCACGCCGTAGCCGACGACTGCCGACGAAAGGCAGACCAGTGCTCCGGCGAGCGTCGCCATGATCCATACAGCCGCAAAGCCGAACGCCACAGCCCCGACGAAATATCGGAAACCGCCACTCACCGTCCACCTCCTGGTCGTAAGCCTTACCCCCACGGCAACTCACGCTTGCATTTGCTCGGACTGCGTGACCAAGAAACCGCGTGCGCTGGACAGCGGTCCAAGCCAGCGCGGCGGCCTACGTGGCTCCTCACCCAGAGCCACGAGCACGCGGGCCCACTCGCGTTCGACTGCGATTCGATCGGCGAGCTCCGACAAGGCTCCGTCCGGATCCGGCTCGTCGCGCAACACGTCGAGGATTTCGGACATGGTGCGGATCGTGCGCGTATAGGTCTCTGGCGTTGCTGCCATGCGGGATGACCCTCCACGCGAGTTGACTGCGTTTCCCGTCGGGTCACCGTCAAGCGCCAAGTGCAAACCGCCTGACCGGATGCACTGTCGCTCTTTGCGGTAGTACCTACTCGGTGCATTCAGTAGTTCGCCCGGATGCGACCCCCGAGCATCGCGGTGACGATCCCGGGTGTGGCTCACGCCTCGCATCGCCAGGAACAACCGCCCGTCGCATTCGAGACCGGCACCGTCGGGGACGCGATGAGCCGCGGCGTGATCAGCTGCCCGCCCGAGACTCCGCTCCGGGTCGTGGCGAGAATGATGGCGACGTACGGGGTCCATGCCATCTTCGTCTTCGAGAACGGAGACGACGACGAAGCGCCAAGGCTGTGGGCCGTCGTTTCGGACCTCGATCTCGTCGCCGCTACGCAGCTCGACCTGGACACGCTCACGGCGGGCACCTCGGCCGTGACACCGCTGGTGAGCGTTGCGCCAGATAGCTCGATCGGAGAGGCCGGAAGCCTCATGGCGCAGTACGGAGTGGCACACCTCGCCGTCACCGAGCCCGGCTCATGCCGTCCGATCGGCGTCATCTCGACGCTCGACATCGCACGAGCGGTCGCAGCCGGTCACGGGCCGCGCGAGATCTTCGCCTCCGCGTAAGCGGCTCTCCTACGGGATTCCCGCAAGCGACGCCGCGGAAGATCCGCCGGGAACGTCCGCAGCCACCCGGATGCCGCCAGCTCCGCGGCGCCCGACACTGAGCCAGATACCACGTTCGAAAGGAGTCGGGACATGCGCAAGTTTTTCGAGATCGGAGGCCTCGTCGCAGCGGCCGTCCTCATCGTGTTCGGCGCAGTTGCCATCACGATGGGCGTGAACGGCAGGCACACGGTCAACAAGAGCCTCTCCAACGAGTACATCGTCGGTTCGCCCGACATGACGCCTACGGCGATCAAGGCCGAGGCACAGAAGGCCGGCGTCGCCTCCTCGGTCACGCAGTGGCCGAGCAAGAGCGTCGCCAACCAGAAGATCGACACCGGAGCCAAGGCCCGCCTCATGGCCCAGTACATGCGGATCCACACGCTCGAGTCGACGCAAGGCTTCACCTACGCGCAGATGGGCATCTGGGCGGCAAAGCCGGGGACGCCCAAGGCGCAGTTGATGCCGGGCGGCGGCACCGACAACTCGGAGTTCGCCGCGATCGACCCCACGACGAAGGCGCCAATCTCCAACTCGGCGCGGCAGATCTGGGTCACCGAGACGGCGCTGACCACGGCGCTCAACACGAGCTACATGGCAAGCCAGCTCGGACTCTTCGGGATCGTGGTCGGGATCGCCCTCCTGCTCAGCGGGTTCGGGTTCGCGATCCTCGCGATCGGCGGGGCTCTCCGGAATCCGCAGACCGTCCTCTCCTTCCTCCGGCGGTCAGCTCCCAAGACTCCCGCGGTGCCAGTGGCGTAAGCGCCCGACTCCACCGCAGGACGGTGAGGGTCGCCGCGAGGCGGCCCTCACGCATTCCGTGAAACCCCGCAGCATTGATCCGCGCCGGCCACGACGTGCCGCGGCCGGTCGCGGGAGAGGATCGTCGTATGGCAATGGAGCAAACGACACGGCTCTGCAGGCTCGAAGCGGCCGTCGGCAAGACGGAAGCGTGCCCGGAGGACGCGTGTCCGTTCTGGGAGCCAGGCGGGGCCGCGCTCCACGGACGCTGCGCGGTCGATGAGCTCGGCGTCGCCCCCGACGCCGTTGCGGGCTGGCTGCTCGAGATTCGCGAAAAGCTCGCAGCCGCGAGCTCCGAAGATGAGCAGCGCGCGATGCGCACCGTCTTCCACCAGCTGCTCAACGACTCGCCCGAGTAGCCGCAGAGCACGCGCTACTCGGCCTCGAGCAACCCCCGCTCGAGCGCGTACGCGACGAGGTCGGCGCGGGTCTGCAGGCGGAGCTTCTGCATGATGTGCGCCCGGTGCGTCTCGGCGGTGCGCACCGAGATGTAGAGCCGCTTCGCGATCTCCTGGTTCGTGTGACCGAGCGCGAGGAGACGCAGCACCTCCCGCTCGCGGTCGGAGAGCGGATCCTCCTCCGCCCGCTTCGCCGCATCGGCATCGGCGGCCACGAGCCGCGCGCCGAGCTCCGGGTTCACGTAGCGGCCACCGCCGGCGACCTCGCGTACCCCCGCCACGACCTCGGTGTCAGCCGCCTCCTTGAGGACGTATCCGCTCGCCCCCGCGGCAAAGGCCTCGCGAACGTAACGCGGTTCGTCCTGCATCGAGAGGATGAGCACCTTCACGTCCGGGTTCTCGTGCATCAGCTGCGGAAGCACGTCGAGGCCGGTCTGCTCCGGCATCACGATGTCGAGCAGGATCACGTCGGGCTTGAGCGCGCGCGCCTGGAAGACGGCTTCCTGCGCGCTGCCGGCTTCGCCGACCGGCTCGAGATCGTCCTCGGCGTCGAGAAGCAGGCTTAACCCGCTGCGCACGACGGCGTGGTCATCGACGATGAGCACCCGGATGCTCACGCGAGAGGCACCTCCGCGACGACCGTCGTTCCGGCGCCGGGGCGCGACTCGACCTCCAGCCGCCCGTCGAGGAGCGCGAGCCGCTCGCGCATGCCGAGGAGACCGATGCCCTCCGCGCGCATGGTTCGCTGGTCGAAGCCGGCTCCGTCGTCTTCGACCACAGCGGCCACGCCCGACTCGCGGCGGACGAGCGAGACGCTGATGTTGCGGGCGTTTGCGTGCTTGACGATGTTCGTGAGCGACTCTTGCACGACCCGGTAGAGCGCGGTCTCCACATCGCTCGGCAGCCTTCGCTCGCCGAGGGCGGAGCGGAAGTCGACGCGGACGTCCGACTGCTCGGCGAACGCGTCGATCAGCCGCTCCAGCGCGGGCACGAGACCGAAGTCGTCGAGCACGGCGGGGCGCAGCTCGACGGCGAGGCGGCGCACGTCCTGGAGCGCGCCGACGACCTGCTCTCGGAGGTCCCCAAGCGCGTCGCGGGACGGGTGGTCTGCGAGCGCCTCCTCGAGAGGCTTTAGGCCGAGCAGGATCGACGTCAGCGCCTGCCCGGTCTCGTCGTGGAGCTCGCGCGCGAGCCGGCTGCGCTCCAACTCCTGGGCCTGCACGACGCGACGCACCGACTCGCGCGCCACACGCTGCGAGAGCTCGACCGCGACGGCGGCGCGCGTCGCGAATGTCTCGGCCAGGCGAAAGTCGTCGTGGGAGAAGCGCGCGTCGGGACCTTCCTTGTCGTGGATCTCGAGCACCCCGATGACGTCCTCGCGCCCGATCAGCGGCACCCACATGCCGGTGCGAGCTTCGACCCGCCTTGACACCTCCTGGTGCACCTCGGGGTCGTCCATCACCGAATCGATTCGCTCGCTCCGCCGCCGTGCGATCACGGCGCCACTCTTGGACTCCGAGCGGGAGAACGTCGTCCCGAGCAGCTCGTCGGCGCCGGCCACGGCGGCGAACCGCAACTCGTTCGAGCCGACCGGGAGGGCGAGCGCGACCACGCGTGCTTCGAGCAGCTCGCGCAGCCGACGTACGACGAGATCGAGGAGCTTCTCGAGATCGGTCTCCGTTGCGAGCGCGTTCCCGACCTCGTTCAATGACTGGAGCTGACGCGACCAGCGCGTCGACGCTTCGTACAGGCGCGCGTTCTCGATCGCTACTGCGGCCTGGCCGGCGAGGAGGGTGACGAGCTCCTCGTCCTCCTCGGTGAAGTCCTCCCCGCCGTGCTTCTCGGTGAGGTAGAGGTTGCCGTAGGCGACGCCGCGCAGCAGCACCGGCACGCCGAGGAAGCTGCGCATCGGCGGATGACCGGGAGGGAAGCCGACCGAGCGCGGGTCGTCTGCCAGGTCGTGCAGTCGCAGCGACTTGGCCTCGCGGATCAGCACCCCGAGGATCCCGCGACCACGCGGAAGCGCGCCGATCTCTCCGCGTAGATCGTCGTCGATGCCGTGCGTGATGAATTGCTCCAGCTCCGAACCGCTCTCTGCGATCACGCCGAGCGCCGCATAGCGAGCCTCGGTCAGCTCGGCCGCTGCCTCGACGAGCCGGCGCAGGAGCGCGTCCAGCGAGAGCTCCGAGGTGACCGCGAGCCCCGCTGCAAACAGGGCGCGGAGCCGTCCCTCGGTGACGGAAAGCGCGTCCACCGGGAGCAGCCTAACCCTGTCCCGGTAGTACGGGGAAAGCCGCACGCACGCTCCGCGACACCTCCGATGCTGCCCACCCGGCGGCCGCGGAGACTGGGTGGAAAAGGAGGCGCGAGATGAAAGCACTCGTTTATCACGGGCCGGGGCAACGAGCCTGGGAGGACGTCCCCGACCCGACCATCCAGGCACCGACAGATGCGATCGTGAGGATTGACTCCTCCACGATCTGCGGTACCGACCTCCACATCCTGAAGGGGGACGTGCCGGAGGTGCAGCCAGGCACGATCCTCGGCCACGAGGCCGTGGGCACCGTGGTCGAAGTCGGGAGCGCGGTGACAACGCTCGAGCCGGGAGACCGCGTGCTCGTCTCCTGCATCACGTCGTGCGGCCGCTGCCGCTTCTGTAAGGAGGGCCGCTACGGGCTCTGCACCGGCGGCGGAGGTTGGATCTTCGGGCATCTGATCGACGGCTTGCAGGCCGAGTACGCCCGCGTGCCGTTCGCCGACACGTCGGTCTACAAGGTTCCGGACGCTCTAGGCGACGAGCAGGTGCTGTTCCTCGCCGACATCCTCCCGACCGCGTACGAGGTCGGAGTCCTGAACGGCGGCGTCGAGCCCGGTGACACAGTCGCGATCGTAGGCGTCGGCCCGATCGGGCTGGCGGCGATCATGACCGCAAAGCTCCACTCGCCGGGCCACATTGTCGCGATCGACCTCGATGCATCGCGGCTCGAGAAGGCAGTCGAATTCGGCGCCGACGTCACGATCGACAGCGGCCGCGAGGATGCGGTCGCCAGGGTGATGGAGCTCACTGGCGGTCTCGGTGCCGATGTCGCGATCGAGGCGGTCGGCGTGCCGGAGACGTTCGAGCTCTGCACCGACCTGATCCGGCCGGGCGGCCGGGTTGCAAACGTCGGCGTGCACGGCCACCCTGCGACGCTGCACCTCGAGAAGCTGTGGATCCGCGACGTCATGATCACGACCGGTCTCGTCGACACGACCACGACGCCGAAGCTCCTCAGGCTCATCGAAGCGGGACGCCTCGACCCCACGCCGTTCGCCACGCACCGGTTCGCGCTCGCGGACGCGGAGGAGGCATACGACGTGTTCGGAGCGGCGGCCTCCAGCCACGCGCTCAAGGTCGTGCTCGAGGCACCGAAGATCGGCCACGAGCTGCTCGAGCAGCACGAGGTTCCGGTCACCGCGTAGGTATGGAGAGAGGGCGGCGCCCGCGGTTAGGGCGCCGCCCTCTCTCCGTCCAGTTCACGCGACGGGCTCGGCTTCGACCCGGATGGCCGGAGGGACCACGAGCACCGGGAGGTGCGACGTGTGGCATAGCGCCCGCGCCACACTGCCCATGAGCGCGGCCGTGACCCCGCCGCGGCCGTGCGTGCCGACCACGACCAGGTCGGCGCCGGCGGCCTCGGCCGCATCGGCCACGAGCTTCGCGACGTCCTGACCGCCGGTGCGGATCTCGAGCTTCGCGTCGAATCCGGCTGCGCAGAGCTCCTCCACTTGGCGGGCGATCTTCTCCTCGAGGTCGGGCTCGTCGGCGAGGAGCGGCGCACCGCCGTAGCGGCCGGTGAGCAGCTCGTTCGCATGCACGGCGACGATGCGGGAGCCATGGATCTGGGCCAGCTCCCGCACGTGCTCGAGCGCCTTGTCGGCGAGCTCGGATCCGTCGGTTGCCCATGCAATCGTCTCGAACATGGTCTCCGTCCTTTCGTTGACCAGACGATCGTCGACCCGACAGGGTTTCGTCGCATCGGAAGGAGCCACGAACTGTGTGCGTGGTTTCCCGCAGCGAGCGGCGGCCTGGGCCCCGATGCTGCGTCTCGGGCGGCGGTCGACACTGTGGTCAGTCGAGGCCAAGGAGGAAACGAGATGACCGACAAGAGACCAGTCCTGTTCGCGACGGACGGTTCCCCTTCCGCCGAGGACGCTCAGCGCAAGGCGATCGAGCTGGCGCACGTGCTCGGCGTGCGGCTCGTCGTCGTCTCGGTGGCGCATCTGGCGCTGCCGACGGTCGGCTACGGCGGCTACGGGTATTCGAACGTCGTCGCCGAGCTCACGGATGCAGAGCACAAGCGCGTGGAGAAGCTCGTGGAATCCGTGGCTGATGCCGCGCACGCGGCGGGCGTGTCGTGCAGCACGGTCGCGCTGGACGGTTTCGCCGTCGAGGAGATCTGCCAGAAGGCGGTCGACAACGACGCGCAGCTGATCGTCGTCGGCTCGCACGGGTGGGGCGCCGCGCGGCGGTTCTTCTCCGGGAGCGTCTCGACCGGGCTCGTCCATTCGGCGCCGTGCCCGGTGCTCGTCGTGCGCAGCCCGCAGCAGTCCCACGAGTCGGCGAAGGCCGCATGAGCTCACCAGTTGCAAGAGCCTTCACGGCAACGGACGTCATCCTCCGGGACGGCTCGACGCTCCGCCTGAGAGCACCCGTCGCGGAGGACGTTGAGGCGCTCGTCGAGTTCTTCTCGGACCTCTCGGAGCACAGCCGCTACCTCCGCTTCCACGGCTTTCCGGCGCTCGGCTCGAAGCTGGTGGAGTCCGTACTCGACCCGGACTGGCAGGAACGCGGCGCGCTGCTCGGTTCGCTCGGCGGCCCGCATCGTCGCTCTCGCGAACTGGGTCCGGCTGCGCGATCCACGCTCCGCAGAGGTCGCGTTCGCGGTCGGCGACGAGTTCCAGCGACGTGGGATCGGGACCCGGCTGCTCGAGCGGCTCGCGGCCCACGCGGCGGATGCCGGGATCGAGGAGTTCGTCGCCGAGGTGCTGCACGAGAACAACGCGATGCTGGGCGTGTTCCGTGACGCAGGGTTCGCGGTTACCCGCGCCGGCGAAGGCGGCGAGCTCGAGATCCGGTTCCCAATCGCGCCCACCGGCAGCTATCGCGAGCAGGTCGCGACCCGCGATCACGTCGCGGTGCGGGCGTCCCTAGAGCCGTTCTTCCGCCCCCGCTCGGTCGCGGTCGTCGGAGCCTCGAAGCGACGCGGCTCGATCGGCGGAGAGCTGTTCCGCAACGTGCTCGCCGGGGACTTCGCGGGATCCGCCTACCCCGTGAACCGCCAGGGCGACCCGGTCGCGGGCGTCCACGGTTACCGCGGAATCGCAGACATCGCGGAGGCGATCGACCTCGCCGTGATCTGCGTGCCGGGAGAGCGAGTGCTCGCGGCCGCAGAAGACGCGCTCGACGCCGGCGTTCGCGCGCTCGTCGTCATCTCCGCGGGCTTCGCCGAGACCGGCAGCGAGGGAGCCGAGCGGCAGGAACGGCTGCTCGCACTGGTCCGCGAGCACGGCGCGCGGCTCCTCGGCCCGAACTGCCTCGGCATCGCCTCCTCGCCGGTCCAGCTCAACGCGACCTTCGCGCCCCGCAGCTTCCCCGCCGGGAAGATCGGGTTCTCCTCGCAGAGCGGCGCCCTCGGGCTCGCTCTCCTCGAGCGTGCGGAGGCGACCGGCCTCGGGGTGACCTCGTTCGTGTCGATCGGCAACAAGGCGGACGTCTCGTCGAACGACCTGCTCGAGTGGTGGGAGGACGAAGACGAGACCGAGATGGTCGTTCTCTACCTCGAGTCCTTCGGCAACCCGCGCGCCTTCTCGCGCATTGCGCGCCGGGTCGCGCGCCGCAAGCCTATCCTCGCGCTGAAGGGCGGAAGCACCGGCGCCGGCAGCCGTGCCGCCGGCTCGCACACCGCCGCTCTCGCGGGATCGGATGTCGCTGTGGACGCACTCTTCCGCCAGGCGGGCGTGATCCGCGCAGGGACGCTCGACGAGCTCATCGACGTCGCGACGCTGCTCTCGGCGCAGCCGGTGCCGCGCGGACGGAGGGTCGCGCTCGTGACGAACGCCGGCGGTCTCGGCATCCTCGCCGCGGACGCCTGCGAGGCGGCCGGGCTCGAGCTTCCGCAGCCGAGCGAGGCAACCCGCACGGCGCTCGCGGAGGTGATGCCGGCCGAGGGAAGCGCCGCGAATCCGATCGACCTGCTCGGCGGCGCGACGGCGGAGAGCTTCACCGCAGCACTTCCGCCGGTGCTCGCCGACCCTGCATTCGATGCCGCGATCGTCCTGTTCGTTCCGACCGTCGGGTCTGACGAGCACGAGGTCGGCGGGGCGATCAGCCGAGCCGCCGCGAGCGTCACCGACAAGCCCGTCCTCTGCGTTTTCGTCAGCGCAAAGGGCGCGCCGCCGACGCTGCGCAGCGCCTCGAGCGTCCCGGCGTTCGCGTATCCGGAGGCGGCGGCGCGCGCGCTCGGCCGCGCGGCGGAGCGGGGCGAATGGCTCCGCCGGCCGACGGGCGCAGCGCCTGAGCCCGACCTCGACCGGGACGAGGCGCAAGTCGTCGTGCAGGAGGCCGGCGAGGACTGGCTGGACGCCGAGCAGACGCGCCGCATGCTCGAGGCGTACGGCGTGCCGCTCGTGCCCGAGCGGGTTGTGGCCACTCCGGAGGCGGCCGTGGAAGCGGCACGCGATCTCGGCTTCCCTGTCGTCCTCAAGACTGCAGCAGCCGGCGCGCACAAGACGGAACAGGGCGGAATCGCCCTCGACCTCGCCGACGAGGCCGCGGTGCTCGAGGCCGCCGAGCGAATCGGCCCGCCGTTGCTCGTACAGCCCTTCGTTCGCGGCGGAGCGGAGCTCCTGGCCGGCGTCGTGCAGGATCCGGTCTTCGGCCCACTCGTCGCCTTCGGGCCGGGCGGTGTCCTCGCCGAGCTGATCGGGGAGGCGCAGTTCCGGCTCGCGCCGCTCACCGACCTTGACGCGGAGGAGCTCGTTCACGGCGGGAAGGCGGGCCGCCTCGTTGCCGGCTTCAGAGGCGCGCCGCCGGCGGACGAAACCGCGCTCGTCGACCTCCTCCTCCGCCTCTCCCTTCTTGCGAACGACCTGCCCGAGGTGGCCGAGCTCGACCTCAACCCGGTGCTCGCGCTCCCGGGCGGCTGCCTCGCGGTCGACGCGCGCGTGCGCATCGACGCTCGAGCCCAGCCCCCGCGCACGAAGAGCTGGTGACGGGATAACGTCGCCCGGTGCGCGGCTTCGATACAGCGGATGCGGTCGAGCGCCTGCGAGGAGCAGGCGGCGGCTACGAGATCGTTCACGAGTCTCCCGGTCTCGAGCTCGGCGTCTACGTCCTCGTCGCTCCCGAGCCCGACCGCCAGCAGCCGCACGCAGATGACGAGGTGTACGTCGTGCTCGAGGCGGCGGGACGCTGGAGGTCGAGGGCGAGCGGGTCGACCTGAGAGAAGGCCAGGCCGTCTTCGTGCCTGCGGGCGCCGAGCACCGCTTCGTTGGCTACGAGCAGCTCGCCGTGCTCGTCGTCTTCGAGCGCCCGACTCGCTGATCTGCGGGCAACTACCGATCGCGAACGGCGGGGAACCCGGATTCCGCTAGCGCTGCGGCGGCCGAGGATGCGGTCATGCCACTGACGACCGAAGGAGCGACCATGAAGATCTCGACCCTTTCCCTCGCAGTCGCCGCGACGATTTGCGCCGGAGCCGTCGGCGCCGGACAGGCGCTGGCGACGACAACGCACCAGGCCGCGCCGAAGACGCTGAAGATCGTCATGCGCGATCCCGGCTGCCACTGGTTCAAGCTCGGCGCGAAGCTCACGAGATCGGCGACGATCACCGGCCGGGTCAGGCTCGTCAACTTCGACGAGGCCGCGCTCAAGGTCGCGTCTCGCCATGGAAAGCAGCGCATCCCAATGGGCAAGTCGATCGTGGTCGGCCGCGGGAACTACGTGATCATGATGGTCGGCCAGGCACCCGACGACAACTACCTCAGGCTCACTGTTCGCTGAGTAGCCGAACGGCGCCCGCACGCAACCGAACTCCACCTCCTCCCGTTGCCCCCTGAACACGGGAGGAGGTTTTTCGAATGGCAGCTTGGATCTGGATCGTGATCGCAATCGGCGTCCTGGTCGTTCTCGCACTCGTCGCCTTCGGAGCGATGAGGGGCCGCGACAGGCGGCAACGGCGCGAGCAGGCGCAGGAGCTCCGGCAGGAAGCGGAAACACGCTCTCGGCAGGCGGAGGAGCGCGAACGGGTCGCGCAGCAGCAAATGCGGGAGGCGCGTGACTCGCGGAAGGCCGCGGACGAGGCGAGCGCCCATGCCGACGAGATCGACCCGGACGGTGCGACAACGCCCGACGAGGAGAGCGTCAGTGGGCGGTCGGCGTGACCTGCCTCAGTCGATTGCGCGCCGGTAGAAGCCCTTCAGGCCGACCGAGATCAGGACGCTCACGGCGAAGACGAGCACGAGCAGGCAGATCCAGGGCTGGATGTGCGGCACCGCCGGCACGAGTGCCCCGCGCAGCATCTCGCTCACGTAAGTCATCGGGTTCGCGGCGGTGACGACCTGGAACCAGCGCAGCCGCGCGAGCGACGGCCACGGGTACTGGCTGCAGCCGGTGAAGAGCAGCGGCGTGAAGACGAGCGAGAAGAGCAGGTTGATCCGCTGCGGCTGGACAAGTGTCCCCATCAGGAGGCCGAAGCCCGCACCCACGAGCGCGCCGAGCAGCAACCCGCCGAGAAAGAGCGGGAAGCCGCTCCAGCGCCACGGGATCGAGCCGAGGACGAGGATCCCGACCGGGATCATGATCAGCGTCGCGGTGAACGAGCGCAGCAAGGCGAACAGCACTTTCTCCGCCGCGACGAACGACGTCGGCATCGGCGCCATCAGGCGATCCTCGATCTCCTTCGTCCAGCCGAACTCGGCGACGAGCGGGAAGGCGAGCGTCTGCATCGCCGTGATCACCGCGGTCAGCGCGAGGAGGCCCGGAAAAAGCAGGTTCGCGTAGCCGTGCCGCGTGAAACCGAGGCTTCCGAGCACCTTCCCGAACACGAAGAGCATGAAAAGCGGCTGCAGGATGACCTGCGCGAGGAACGCGGGCAGCTCGCGCCACGTGACGTACAGGTCGCGGTGGAGGACGGCGCGGAAGGCCCGCCATTCCGTCGCCTGCTCGACCGTCGCAGACGGTGAGGCGACCGTGGTCATCTCAACGCCCGTCCCGTGAGGTGGATGAAGACGTCCTCGAGGGTCGGCGTGCCGAGCTTCACGTCCTGCAGCGCCAGACCGTGCTCGGCGAGAACCGCCGCCGCCGGCGCCACCTGGAGCGCGGCGCCGCCCGTCAGGTAGAGACGCACGCGCAGCGGCTGGGGCTCGGGGGGAGCCGGCGTCTCCGCAGCACCGTTCTCCGCCTGAATCTGGACGCTCTCGACCCGCTCCACCCCCGCGAGCGCTCCGAGCGCATCGACGACCGCGCCGTCCGCAGGCAGGTCTGCCGCGAGCTCGAGCGTCCCCTCCCCCTCGAGCGTGCCGATGAGGGCGTCGGGCGTGTCGAGGGCGAGCAGCTTGCCGTGATCCATGATCCCGACGCGATCCGCGAGCACGGCAGCTTCGTCCATGTCGTGCGTCGTGAGGACGAGCGTCACACCCGACTCGCGCAGCTCGCGGAGGCGATCCCAGACGAAGAGGCGCGCCGCCGGGTCGAGCCCGGTCGTCGGCTCGTCGAGGAAGAGCACCCGCGGCGCGTGCATGAGCGCGCGGGCGATCATCACTCGCTGCGACTGCCCACCGGAGAAGAAATCCGGCTTGTCCCGCGCGCGGTCGAGCAGTCCGAACTGCTCGAGCAGGTCGTCGGCGCGGCCCTCGCGCTCGCGCGCCGGCACGCCGTGATAGGCGGCGTGGAAGATGAGGTTGTCCCGGATCGAGATCGAGCGGTCGAGATTGCTCCGCTGCGGCACGACCGCGACCTGCTGCCGCGCGCCCACCGGATCGCGGACGACGTCCACGCCACCAACCAGCGCCGTCCCGCCGCTGGGCCGGACGCGAGTTGTCAGCATGCCGACCGTCGTCGTTTTCCCAGCGCCGTTGGGGCCGAGCAACCCGAACACCTCACCGGCCGCGACCGCGAAGGAGACGCCGTCGACGGCGTTCACACGGGCCTTGGGATACCGCTTGACGAGATCGATCGTCTCGGCTGTCGAGCCTTCTGAGAGCACGTCCCCGGTCACCTCGAAATCGTACGGCCGGAGGTGTGCGTTCGGGACATGAACCTGCTTTCGGGTCGCACCGTCGAAGGCCGCAAGACGGTCACCGTTCTCTTCTGCGGCCTGGTCGCGTACACGGAGGTGGCGGGGCAACTCGACCCCGAGGCCCTCCGACACCTGAGCTCCGATTCTTCGAGCGGCCGCCGGCCACGGCACGCCCCTCGGCAGCGCCCTGCTCGACGCGCTCAGCCGCTAAGCCGCTTTACCGGCCCCTTACACGGGACCGGCGCAACCCTGACGCCGCGCCGAAAGGCTCGGTTGCGAACGAGAGGAGAAGACACCAGATGAGGAAAGCACTCGTACTCCTGCTCGTGGCCCTGGCTCTCCCGAGCATCGCCCTGGCCGCGAAGCCGACCACCAAAGCACCGACAGGCCACCACGGCACCGCGGCCGGCACGGTGAGGTACGTCCTCCGGGGGACTCTGTGGAGCTACACGCCCGCCTCGGCCACGGAAAGCGGCCTGATCACGATTCACGTGACGAGCTCGAACGACCACGCCGCGATGCTGAAGGGCATGGATCTCATCTTCGCAGTCGCCGCGAAGACGAAGTTCGCGCTCTCGTCGAAGTCTGGGCTCACGCCCAAGCGCAACGTGACGGCCATCAAGGACGGCACGCGTGGCATGGTCGAGTTCCACGGCACGCTGAAGCTCGCGGACAGCTCGCTCATGTCAGCGCTCACGTCGAACTCCATGACGGCGCTCGCGGTATTCATCCGCACGGGCTGAACAGCCGTAACGGGAAGCGGCCGGCCGGGGGCGGCCGCTTCCCACCTTCCGATCTCCAATTTCCCCAAAGCCGGCGAGGCTTCGGCACACTGGGGCGATGATGGGTCGCGGGGTCTGGGTTCTCGTTCTCGCCCTTCTCATGGCAGCGGTCGGTGCGACCTCCGCGTACGCGGACGGGACGACCGGCACGACCACGACGACGGCCACGCCCGCGTACGCGCGGCTCTCGCCCTCCTACCTGTCCCTCGCCTGCGTCGGTGCCGGAGAGGCAGCGATCGTGGAGCCGGGGAGCCGCGTCCTGGCACTCGGGACCCCCGCTTCGGCGCGCGGCCCGTCCGCGTACCCGCAGAAGACCCCGATCGTCGCGTTCGGCTCCTCGGCCGCGAGCGGTTCGACGTGCAAGACCGCGCACGTCACGCTCCAGTCCGTCTCGCTGTTCGACGGATTTATCACCGCTGAGAGCGTCGACGCGACGCACGGTCAAGGAACCGTGAGCGGGCTCGCGATCGGCGGCACACCTATCACGCTCGCTGCCGGTCAGACCAACGTCCTCGGAGATTGGGGAGAGGTCACTATTGGGAGGACTGTCGGCCGGATCACGGCTCCGCTCGTCGTCGTGCTCCTCGCGCGTCATTGGTCGCTGCCTGCCGGAACGACGATCGCCGTCGGTTTCGCCGCCGCGCCGCAGCCCGCCGCCAGAGCGCCGAAGCACCAAAACTCGGCCTCGAGCTCGTCGGGCAGCACGCACCACACGGCCACGACTCCGTCCACGTCCACCACCTCACAGACGCAGCCCGTTCACAACACCAAGGCGAAGAAGCACCGGCATCGCAAGCATCACGTGCCGCAGCCGCTCACGGCCCGGCCCTCACTCGGCTACAAGCCGGGGCATTACGTCTTCCCGGTCAACGGCGGCGCCTCGTATGTCGACACCTACGGCGCGAACCGGAGCGACATCTACGACGGCTGGCACCACGGCGACGACCTGTTCGCGAGCCTCGGCACGCCGATCGTGGCGGTCGCGACCGGGAAGCTGAGCCTCGTCGGCTGGAACCGGGTCGGCGGCTGGCGGCTCTGGCTCACCGACGGCAAGGGCAACTCCTTCTACTACGCGCACCTGGCCGGCTACTCGCGCTGGATCCTCGATCATCCCAACGTCAAGGCCGGCCAGGTGGTCGGCTTCCTCGGCCGGACGGGCGACGCCTTCACGACGGAGGCTCACCTGCACTTCGAGATCCACCCGGCGCTGTATCTGAGCCTCGGCTATGACGGCGCGGTCGACCCGACGACCTACCTGCAGAAGTGGCGCACCGTCTGGGTGCCCAAGAACGAGATGCCGCAGCCCGCGAAGCTGAAGGCGCCAGTCGGGACACCCGCGCAGGAGGCTGCGGTCGTCTGGCACGAGTTGCTCGCCGCCCGTCATCTGCTCGGGACGGATTCGACGCGCTCTTCGGTGTTGTCCGCGCCAGAACGGCCCTTCCCGCAGCTGCGGATTCTGGAGACGGCGGTCGGCCCGTCGCGGATCGCCGGTTTCATGCCGGCGGCCGCGCACGTTCCCGCGGAGGCGAACATGACGGTCTGGTGGGGCAGCGGGACTGGCGGCGCGCTCGCGATCGCGGCGCTGTCGGCCGGCGGATTCTTCGTCCGCAGGCGCCGCCGGACTGCGGCACAAACCTCGGCCTAGGCGGCTTCGTCCGGGCGGTCGCGCTCGCGGCGCTCCTCGATCGTCTCGCCGTCGGCCGGTGCGCCGCCGGGGCCGCCCATCACGACATCGCCCTCCTCGACGACGTCCTCGGGACCGGCGTGCCGGTACTCATCGCTCTGGACGCCGCCGCGCGGATCGCCCGGACGGTCGAGCGCGTGGACGTCCCCTTCCTGCCGCGCCGCCGTGGGGTCGTCACCCTCGCGTCTGCCGAAAAGCCGCTTCCACATGAGCCGGGATCTGCCCAGGACGCCGCTACACTAAGCCCCCGCGCGGCGCATTCGTCTAGTGGCCTAGGACACCGCCCTCTCACGGCGGCGGCACGGGTTCGAATCCCGTATGCGCCTTTCAGGGGCGCATGGCTAGGGCGGTTTGGCTCAACCATGTGGCCCGCGGACTAGCCGCACGGATAGGGAAAGCGCGTCGTGCGTCCGGGGCTCCGCCGGCCGAGACGTACGAAAGAGAAGAGGGGCGGGGACTCGGGAAGGGGGCTAACCGACCGAGGCCCCGCCCCAGCTTGGGGTTCGGTCCCGGCTTCGCTAACCCTTGCAGCTTCAACTGGAGGGTCAAACCGCGGCGGTGGCCCGGATGGTGGCTTCGTCGATCTCGGCGACGACCTCGCATCGGACGATTGCTCGCTCGCTCGGATCGGGCAGCGCCGCAACAATGGCCGGGCCGGGGAGGTTATGTCGGGGAGATGGTACCCCGATCCGGCGAGAGTGCCTTCGCCTGGGTCAGTGTTCCGGAATGACCCCCTGACGAGAAGGGTCAGTGGCGCGGTCTGTCGTCCTGCTGAGAGGGAACCCAGTTCGTCGGCGCGAGCGAGTCGCCGAAGTCTCCGAGGTTTTCGGCCCCGGACGCCGCCGCCCTCGCGTCGATCTTCATCGCGTCGACGTTGTCCTCCGGCCGCTCACCGAGCTGCAACGGTCGCAGCTTGAGATCGATCTTCCTCAGCAGTTCGCGGAGCTTCACCACACCCTCCGTGTTTGCGGGATTGCAGCGCGGGAGATACCTCGCCTGGCGGAGATGCTCGCTGGGCCAGGGCTCCGGAATGACCCCTGAGCGTGAGTCGGTGTCGGCCCTATGTTCGGAGCCCCACGACTTCACCGACCATCAGGCGACGCGGTCCGACTCGAGCAGCGACCTCAGGTAGTCCTCCAGCTTGTTGAAGCTGTCCTCCTGGCCGTCGTTCGTGTTCATGTGCGCGCGGCCGGCCTCGTCGCGGAACGCCATCCTCGTTGTCAGCGTCGTCACTCCGTCGGTTTCGTGTAGCTCCACGGTCTCGACGGCATCCGCGTCCGGCCAGCCTTCGAACAGCCATGTCGCGACGGTCCGGGTCGGCGGCTCGATCTCCAGGTAGGTGCCTCGGAACGAGCACTCCTTCCCGTCTGGCGTTACGAAGACGATGTGGTAGTCGCCCCCGACGCGGAGATCGATTGAGCACTCCGTCACCTGGTCCTTGAATGGAGCGAACCAGTTGCGCACATGCTCGGCCTTCGTGAGCACGTCGAAGACGAGCTCGAGCGGCGCGTCGAACGCTCGTGTGGTGACGATCTCGAGCTCGCTCGGAAACTCGATGATCGACGTTCCGTGCCGATTGGCAATCACTGCGGCCCTCCTTGTTGTAGGTCTTTGAGGTAGTCGTCCATCCGGTCGAGCCGGTCGTTCAACGCCTGCTCGTACTTGGCCAGCCATTCCTGGAACGGCTGCAAGGTCGCGGGTTCCAGGCTGTACAGCCGGCGACGCCCTTCCGCCCGGGAGCTGACGAGCCCGACCTCGCTGAGCACCCGTAGGTGCTTCGAGACCTGAGGCTGGGACATCGAGAGCTCGTCCACGATTCCCCCGACAGGCTTCTCGCCCGCGATCAGCACGTCCAGGATCTCGCGACGGCGCGACTCGGCGATTGCGTTGAAGACGTCCGAGGTCGTGGAAGAGCGGGCCACGACTCGTAATATATGCCTGTATCGGCATATGTCAAGCTCGGCGCGGGCTGGCGGCTCGCATGCCTGTGGCCCGAAGGCGCCGAGCTAGCTCTTTGCGAATCCGCCGCGCCAGCGTAGGCTCGGAGGGGGCGGGCTCCGGTCGCGGCCCCCTTCTCCGGGGCCTGCCCTCGAGCACTTAGACGTAGGTGCGGGCGAAGTGTCCGGAGAGAACCGAACACGGCGCGCCGGGGTAGTAAAGGACGTACCGACAAGGGGCGGCCGCCCATTCCTCGCTCCGGCCGTCCCGCTCCTCGCAGGGGGCGGCTGTCACGGCCATACGGCCGCCCCCACGTTCTCAGCTGGGAAATCACCCGTCCGTGCGCGGAATCGGGACTACACTTGGGCCATGCCCAGGGGCCGCAGGGCCGGCATCGCAACCGCGTTCGTAATCGCAGCCGTGGCATCGGTCACGGCCGGATGCGGTGGCGGCGGGAATAGCGCGGTCGCATTCGATCCGGTATCCGCGGCCGCAACGAAGACGCAGCACGCGGGCGCGGCCCGCATCCGCTTCTCCCTCGCGTTCAGCGTTCCACAGCTCCAGGGGAAGATGCTGCGAATGAGCGGCACCGGTGCCATCGACGGCGCCAGCGGCGAGATGACCTTCGGGATGGGCTCGATCTTCAAGCAGGCCGGGCTCCCGGCGGGAGCATTGCCGGGCACGACCATGCAGCAGCTGACGCACTCCTCCCTGAAGGAGATCTTCCTCGAGGAAAACGGTGACTACGTCATCTACATGAATCTCGGCGCGCTCTCCTCGCAGATTCCCGGCGGCAAGCAATGGCTCAAGCTCGACTTCTCGAAGCTCGGCAAGTCGCAGGGCCTCGACTTCAACCAGCTGCTGTCCGGAAGTCAGCTCCAGCCGACCGACCTCCTCTCGATGCTGAAGGCGGAAGGCGCCACGGTGCGCAAGGTCGGCCCGGCGAAGGTCGACGGCGCAGCGGCGACGCACTACCACGTGACCGTCGACCTGGCCAAGGCGCTCGAGGCCCGCGGAGTGACAAGCCCGATGCTCGCAGGCGTCGCCGCCGAGCTGCCGACGGTTCCCGAGGACGTCTGGATCGGCAAGGACGGCCTCGTGCATCGCATCAAGCTTTCCTTCGGTCTCGAGCGGCAGGGCCGGCAGGTGCGGATGGCCATGGCGATGGACCTCTACGACTATGGCGCACACATCACGATCGCGGCGCCGCCTTCGAGCGATGTGTTCGACGCGACGCAGCTCGCCCAGCAGGGCCTGGGCAACGCTTTCAACCAGTAGCGCCGGCTTCACCGTTTTCGAGTTGTCAGGCGCGGGAACGCTCCACGTCCCGTGCAGTCGCGCTGGAGAAGCTTCAAGCAGATCGTTCGGCTCTGGGTCGACCTCTTCGACCGCCACAGCCTCCTGACGTACGCGAGCGCGATCGCCCTACGGTCGTTCATTGCCGCCGTCGCGTGCACGCTCTTCGGGCTGGGCATCCTCGGAGCCGCGCACGAACGCGCGTTGTGGAAGAACACGATCGGCCCGCAGATCCAGTCGAAGGTTCTCCCGCATGTGTTCGACGGCATCGACCAGACAGTGCAGCACGTGCTCGCTTCTTCGAGCGCCGGCCTGCTCGCGCTCGCGTCGGCGCTGGCTGTGTGGGAGGTGTCGGGAATCATCCGCGCCGCGATCGGCGCGCTCGACGAGATCTACGAGTCGCCGGACGAGCGGCCATTCTGGGTCCGCTTCCCGATCTCGGTCGGCCTCGCGATCCTCTTCCTGGCCGCGACGCTCGGAGCCATTGCGATCGTCTGGGCGGGACACGTCTCCGGCGGGTGGAGCCTCCCGGTCTTGATCCTCCGCTGGCCCGCTGCCATCGCCCTCGTTGCGGTCGCCTTCGAGCTGATCGTCCGCTGGGCGCCGGCGAAGCATCGGCGCACGCGCTGGGCCAGCCTCGGCTCGGTGCTCGTGGTCGTCGGCTGGATCGGCGAGACGCTCATCTTCGGCGAGTACGTCAGGACGGTCGCGAACTTCCGCACCCCTGTCGGCAGCCTCGAGGTCTTCATCTTCCTCGCGACGTACTTCTACATCGCGTCGATCGTGCTGCTCGTCGCCATGGAGCTCGACGAGCTCGTCCGCCTGGACATGCAACGGCCGCGCAACCGGCAGCAGCTCCTGCCGCTCGTGGCGGGCATGATCCGGGGCAGCGCGAGCTAGGTCGCGTTCAGCTCGGCGACAAGCGGTGCGGTGTCGAGCGGCTCGAACCCGACGCGACGCGCGACGTCTTCGGTCGACGGGCGGGTGCCCTGGGCGAACAGCGCGCGCAGGATCGCTCCCGTGTCGCCGCCGCGCCACCACTCCTCCCCAACCTCGCGCCGCAGGTACGAGCTGAGCTGGGCAGAGCGGATCCAGGCCCGCAGGTAGTCCGCGGAGTAGAAGCCTGCGTCCATGTCGGACAGGTAGGCGCGCGCGTCGTACTGCAGCCCGGTCGCAGCGGTGAGCACCTCTTCGTAGTCGCGTGACGACCCTCCGTGCTCCGCCGGGAACGCGTCCCAGAAGCCGAGCTCGAAGCGGAGCTTGGCGGCGTAGCGGCGGAAAATCAGCGCCTCGAGGAAGCGGGTCGCTTCGGCGTTCTCCTCTGCCTCTGCATCCGAGAGCCCAAAGTGGAGCACGTGCCAGCCCGGCTCGCGCGAGACCGCCTCGACGATGTACGAGTAGATCTCCGTCAGCGCATGGTCGCGCGAAATCGCGCGGAACGTCCACGGCAGCCGAGGGTCGCAGCCCGCGTAGTGCAGTGCGTGTCCCGCCTCGTGGAGGAACGCCTGGTAGTCGGAGAGCCCGCCCTGGGCACGCGTGATCAGATAGACGATCTCGGGCGGGTCGACGGGGATGACGCAGGCACGCGGGCTCTTCTGCGGGCGATCCTCGAGGTCGAGCCGGATGTTCGGGATCGCCTCGAGGTCGAATCCGAGGCCGCGCACCGTCTCGACGCAGACCTCGACCGAACGGTCCCTCGGGTAGGTCGACTCGAGCGGCGAGAGGCGGCGCAGCCAGCGGACGTGCGCGCTCCGCGGCACGTCGGCGCGCTCGGGGCCGAGCAACCGGTCGAACCACCGCTCACGCAGGCGGTCGTACTCCGCTGCGACGTCGGCGGCTGCCTGCCGCAAGGCGCTCTCCAGCTCGCGGAGGGAGATCTGCTTCTGCGCCTCGTTCCTGGCGACCGTGTTGCGCTCGCCGGAGAGCTCAGCCTGGAGGTCGTCCCGCGCGACGAGCAGCTCGCGCCGAGCGTCGTTGAAGCTCGAGTCGAGTGCGCGTGCGAGCTCGCCGAGCTCTTCGCGTTTCGCGTACTCCGGGAGGACGGCGAGCTGCGCCTCGGCGGTCCGCAACGGCATCTCCTCGCCGTCGAAGGTCAGCCGTGCAGCGAGGAGCGCGTTCGCGAGCTCGTCCTCGCGCGCGGCGAGCTCGGCGTCGACGATTCCGCCTTCGCATGTCTTGCGCAGCCGGTAGAGGCGCTCGGCCTCGTCCGTCTCGGTCGCCGCGGCCTCGGCCGTGCGCAACGCGTCCAGCTGGTCGCGCGTGAACAGATCGGCGTACCGCGCGACGATCGACGCCTGCTCGGATGTCTCCTTCTCGCCGACGCGAACCGCCCGTTCCTCATCGGACGCCTCGGCGTAGTACGCCCGGTACGCGTCCTCGTACTCCGCAGCGCCGCGAACCGCGGTCGCGCTCATCTGTGGGCTCGCGCGCTCGAGAGGTTGTAGACGGTTGTGATGAGCTCGTCCAGCTCGAATGGCTTCGGCAGGATCGCGTCAGCGTGGCTGAGCTGCGCCAGTTGCTTCGCGTCCGCGGAGCCCGAGACAATCACGACCGGAATCGGCGGCTCCCGGTCATGGCACTCGGCGATGAGCGCCTCGCTCCGCTCGCCGTGCAAGTGGACGTCGAGGAGGACGACGTCGATATCGCCCGTTTCCAGCGCCGCTCGAGCCGTCGAAACCGAGTCGGCCTCGAAGACCTCGTGTCCCTCGAGTTCGAGATTGACCCGGCAGAGCAGCCGAATCGAAGGCTCGTCGTCAACGACGAGAATCCGAGGCGCGGCCGCATGCCCCTCGGTGTCGTCCATCGGAGCGATGATATCCGCGAAGCGCGGTCCGTAACCGGGCTCGGCGGCCACTCGTTCAATCCCTGAAGTGGCAAGGGACTTCCCGCAGCCCGCATCCGGCGGGCGCGGCGGCCGGGGCGCCGATCTCGCCGGTATGCCCCTCCCGACCCAGCGCTTCAGGCGCCGAGCGTGGCTCGCGTTCCAGCGCGCCCTCGATCCGCTCGCTCCGTCGAAGCCGCTGCCACCAGCTGCCCTTACCCCGCGGAAGGACCGGCTGCCCGAAGACGGGTAAGCGTCGTCTCACGCCCGAGCAGCTCGATGCTCTCGAACAGGCCGGGCGAGACCTTCGAACCCGTGACTGCGACGCGGATCGGCTGAAACGCCTGTCGCGGCTTCAGCTCGAGCCGGTCCGCCGCCTCCCGCAGCGCGGCTTCGATCGCCGGCGCTTCGAAGGGCTCGACGGACGTGAGCGCTTCCTCCGCGACCGTCAGCATCGGCGTACCGCCATCGAGATCGGCTGCGTCCGGCTCGACATCGTGAAAGAAGAAGCCCGCGAAGCCCGGGAACTCGGCCAGCCTCGCGATCTTCTCCTGCACGAGCGGCGCGGCCTGCGTGACGAGCCCGGCATCCCAGTCGTAGCCGTTCTCCCCCAGCCAGAGCAGGAGGCGGTGCGCGAACTCCGTCGGCGGCAGCTCGCGGAGGTAGACGCCGTTCATCCAGTCGAGCTTCTGGTAGTCGAACTGGGACGGGCTCGGGCTGACTCGGTCCAACGCGAATCGTTCGATCAGCTCGTCGTGGCGCATAAGCGTCGTCTCCCCGTCCGGCGCCCACCCGAGCAGGGCGAGGAAGTTGAGCATCGCCTCGGGGAGATAACCGGCCGTCCGGAACTCCTCGACCGCCTGCGCGCCGTGCCGCTTCGACAGCTTCTTCCCGTCCATCCCGAAGATCATCGGGACGTGCGCATAGACCGGGACCTCGGCCCCGACCGCGCGGATGATGTTGAGCTGCTTCGGCGTGTTCGGGATGTGATCGTCGCCGCGGATCACATGCGTGATCCCGTCCCAGACGTCCTCCAGCGGCGAGGCGAAGTTGTAGGTAGGCCGCCCGTCCGAGCGGACGATCACCACGTCCTCGAGCTTCTCGTTCGGGTACTCGATCCGGCCGCGGACGACGTCATCCCACGCCGTCACTCCGTCGTCCGGCATCCGGAAGCGGATCGCCCCCTCGTCCTCGTAGGCCTTGCCCTCGGCCACGAGCTCGTCGGCGACGCGGCGGCAGTCGTCCATCCGGTCGAGCTGGAAGGTGTGCGGACCGTCCCAGTCGAGCCCGAGCCATCGCAGCGAACCCTGGATCTGGTCGACGGCCTCCGCGACCTCGCGCGAGGTGTCGGTGTTCTCGATCCGCAGCCGGAACTCGCCGCCTTCGTGGCGTGCGTAGAGCCAGTTGAAGAGCGCGGTGCGCGCGGTGCCGATGTGGAGGAGCCCGGTCGGGCTCGGTGCGATGCGGACGCGGACAGCCATGCGGGTAGCGTAGGCGGACGTGCAGATCGGGGCGCACGTCTCCTCCTCGGGCGGGATCGACAAGGCGATCGACCGCGCGGTCGAGATGGGCGCCGACTCGGTTCAGATCTTCACCCAGAGCCCGAGGGCGTGGCGGCCGACGAACCACGACCCGGCGAGCTTCGAGCGCTTTCGCGAGAAGCGGGCCGAGGCCGGAATCGGCGGCGTCGTCTGCCACGCCGTCTACCTCTGCAACCTCGCCGCGCCCGACGACACCGTTTACGAGAAGTCGGTGGCTGCGATGCGAAACACGATGGAGGTGGCGTGCGGGATCGGCGCCGACGGCGTCGTGTTTCATGTCGGGTCGCACCTCGGCAGCGGCCTCGAGGCGGCGCTCGAGCGCGTGTTGCCGGCGATGGAGCAGGTGCTGGAGCTCTGCTCGGACGAGACGTGGCTGCTGATGGAGAACTCGGCGGGCGCCGGAGGGACGATCGGCCGCTCGATCGAGGAGCTCGCCACGATCCACGAGCGGCTCGGCAGCCATCCCCGGCTGGGCGTCTGCCTCGACTCCTGCCACCTGTGGGTGTCGGGGATCGACGTGACCGACGCGGCTGCGCTCGACGCCTGCCTCGACCAGCTCGACTCAGCGGTCGGCCTCGACCGCCTGCGCGCGCTGCACGTCAACGACGCGGCCGCTCCGTTCAACTCGAACCGCGACCGGCACGCCAACATCCTCGAAGGAGAGCTGGGCGAGAAGCTCGGCGTGTTCCTCTCCAGCGCGCGGCTGCAGGGGCTTCCGGCCGTGCTGGAGACGGCCGGGCCCGAGAATCGCGGCCCCGACGCGAACGAGATCCGCAAGACGAAGGAGCTGCGCGCCCGCTGGCTTGCCTGACCCTTCGGGCCACGTCCGGAACCTGGTTCCGGCCGTGTACGTTCGAGGCGTGTCCGATCGGAGGTATCGCTGGGTCGTCCTTGCCGCGGGGACGCTCGCGCAGGCGAGCTTCTCCGCTTCCTCGGTGGGGCTGCCGGCGCTCGGCCCGGCCCTGAAGTCGCACTACGGGCTGACGCTCGGCGAGACCGGTGTCGTGCTCGGGGCGATTGGGATCGGGATGCTTTTCACGCTCCTACCGTGGGGACTGGTCGCCGATCATGTCGACGAGCGCTGGGTGATCGCGACAGGGCTCACCGGCGCCGCCGTGTTGCTCGCCCTCGCCTCGACCACTCACAGCTTCGGCACTGTGACCGGAACTCTCGTCGGCGTCGGAGCGCTCGGAGCGAGCGTGAACGCCGCGAGCGGCCGCGCGATCATGGCCTGGTTCCCGGCCTCGGAACTCGGCACGGCGCTGGGGATCCGGCAGACCGCAATTCCGATCGGCGGCTCGCTCGGTGTGTTGCTCCCGGTGCTCGCCTCGGCCGGGGGCACCCGTCTCGCGTTCCTCTTCCTCGCCGGCGCAACCCTGACCGGAGCGGCCGTCGCAGCTGTCTTCGTTCGCGGCGGTGGAGGAGGCGAACCGGAGCTCGGCGATGTCTCACGGCCTCTCCGCGACCCGCGCATGTGGCTGCTCGGAACAGGCGCCGGCCTCTACCTCACGGCGCAGATCGGGATCACGGGCTTCGTGGTCCTCTTCCTCCACGAGCACCGCCACGTGTCGACCCACGCAGCCGCTGCTCTGTTCGCGACGATCAACGTGCTCGCCATCGCCGCCCGGATCGGCTCCGGGCGGATCTCGGACCGGCTCGGCAGCCGCCTCCGTCCACTGCGAAGGATCGGAATCGGGCTCGCCCTCTCCACCGCCGGCGTCGCAGCCACGACCGACGCGCCGCTGGGGATCGTCGTGCTGCTCTTTCTCGTCGCGGGAGTGCTGAGCATGGCATGGAACGGGCTGGCGTACGCCGCCGCCGCGGAAGCGGCCGGCTCGGCCCGCACCGGCGCAGCCCTCGGCTTTCAGCAGACACTCCTCGGCGTCGTCGTGGCCGCGGCGCCGCCGACGGTCGCGGCCGTCGCGGCGCACAGCTGGAGGCTCGCCTTCGCCCTTGCCGCCGCCGGTCCCGCCGCCGGCGTCGTGATCCTGCAGCGCTTGAAAGAGCCGGCTAGGAGACCCGCGCGAACACGCGGAACGTCGGCGAGCCTGCCGGCAGCTCACCGAACTCCGGATTGAGGCAGCCGAGTTCGCTCTGCCGGTGCGCGAACGTCGCCTGCACCGCGGCATCGCACATCGGCAGCGGGCGCCGCATCGCACGCACGGCCCCGAAGCCCTCGCGCGTCCGCTCTGCGGTGGACATCATCTCGACGTCGATCTCCGCCTCGAACACTCTCTGCAGGCAGCCCATGTAGGTGTGCCCGTGCTCCTCGTACGCGTACACGAATGGACACGACCGCTGGAGACACGCTGCCGGGTAGACGACCTTGTCGCAGTGAACCTCGCAACGCCGGCATTCCGCCTCGTCCTGCGGGTGCAACGGGAGGGTCGCGGCCGGCGCCTGCTCGGGTGTCATGAACACATTGTCGGAGCCGATGCAGGGCTACGCAAGTCTTGACAGGAAGTCAATCTCAGGCTAGGCGCCGAGCAGCGTTGAGGACGTCCATCGCGGTGAACGCCACGAAGTCGGCCTCGATCCCTGGAGTGTCGTCGTTCCAGTCGAAGAAAACTGCCTCGAGCACGCCCCGCTAGGGTAGGTCGCCGTGCGCCGCCAGCTCCTGTGGGGGTCGCTCCTCCTCGCACCCGCCACGATCGCGGTGGACAGGCTCACCGGCGCGGGTGACGTCGCGCTCTTCGTGCTCGCCGCGGCCGCGCTCATCCCGCTCGCGTGGTTGATCGGCGAGGCGACCGAGCACGCAGCGGAGCACACCGGCCCGGGCATCGGCGGCTTCCTCAACGCGAGCTTCGGAAATGCGCCGGAGCTCATCGTCGCGCTCTTCGCGGTCGGCGCGGACCTGCCGGTCGTCGTGCGCGGCTCGCTCTCGGGGAGCGTCATCTCGAATCTCCTGCTCGTCTACGGGATCACGCAGGTCGCGGGGCCGGACGGAGCGCGGATCGACCGCCGTTCGCTGCTCGTGCAGGTCGGGCTCGTCGGCGCCGCGGTCGTGGCACTCGTGATTCCAACCACGCTCGGCTACACCGGGCCGCCCGAGCGCCACACCGTCGTGGTGGCGTCGGTACCGGTGGCGATCGTCCTCCTGCTGCTCTACCTCGCCGTCGTAGGCCGCAACTTGCGTCGCCACCGCGAGCACGAGCGCGACCGCGAGGAGCCGGGCGAGGGCACGTGGACGCTCTCGGCCGCGCTCATCGGCCTGGCCGTGGCTACGGGCGCCACCGCCTGGGTAAGCGAGATCCTCGTCCACTCGCTCGGTGCGTTCGCGAAGGCTGTGGGCCTGAGCGAGTTCTTCATCGCCGTCGTGATCGTGGCGATCGTCGGCAACGCCGCCGAGCACGGCGGCGCGATCCTCATCGCCCGCACCGGGAAGATGCGGCTCGCGACCGAGATCGCGATCTCGTCGAGCGCCCAGGTCGGTCTGCTCGTCGTCCCGGTCGTGACCTTGCTCTCGCTGCTCTTCGCGCACCCGCTCGCGCTCTCGTTCCGCTGGACGGAGGTCTTCGCGATGGGAGGCGCCGCGGTCCTCGTGGCGGCGACCGTGTGGAACGGACGGTCGCACCGGCGGGAAGGCATGTTGCTGGTGGCCGCCTATGTGGCGACCGTCCTCGGCTTCCTCCTCGGGGGCGGCCGCTGAGGGTTCGGTTGGCCCTCCTGTGACGGTTCGGTTAAGTCCCCTTCCGGTCGGGGCGGAATTCGTCTACCTTGAACGCCATGGCCGTTGAGGAGCAGCCGAAAGGCGCAGTCGTCGTGCCCACGACCTCCGCAGTCGAGGCGCGAGGCCTTACCCGGCGCTACGGCGAAGGTGAGACCGCGGTGGACGCCCTTCGCGGCATCGACCTCGACGTCCGCTCCGGCGAGCTCGTCGCCGTCATGGGCCCCTCGGGCTCAGGCAAGTCGACGCTCATGCACATCCTCGCCGGGCTCGACAAGCCCACCGAGGGGACGGTGCAGATCGCGGGAACCGAGATCACGGCGCTCGACGACTCACGACTCACACGCCTGCGGCGCGAGCACATCGGCTTCGTCTTTCAGTTCTTCAACCTGCTGCCCATGCTCGACGCGGAGGAGAACGTCGTCCTGCCGCTCTCGATCGCCGGCGAGAAGCCCGACAGGGCCTGGCTCGACTCGCTCCTCTCGCAGATGGGGCTCACGGACCGGCGCAAGCACCGCCCGTCCGAGCTCTCGGGCGGCCAGCAGCAGCGCGTCGCGATCGCCCGCTCGCTCGTCACGCGGCCCACGATCCTCTTCGCGGACGAGCCGACCGGCAACCTCGACTCGAAGACGGGAGGCGAGATCCTCGAATTGATGCGCGCCTCGGTCGATGCCTACGGCCAAACGACGGTGATGGTCACGCACGAGGCGCGGGCCGCCGCAATCGCCGACCGGATCCTCTTCCTCGAGGACGGCCTGATCGTGAAGGAGCTGCGCGACGCGAGCCAGCAGGACGTGCTCGCCGTGATGAACTCGCTCGGTACATGATCAGCGTCGCGCTGAGAGGCATGGCGCGGCGCAAGCTGCGTACCGCACTGACCGCGATCGCGATCGTCCTCGGCGTCGCGCTCATCACCGGCACGTACGTCCTCACCGACTCGATCAAAGGCGCGTTCGGCGGGATCTTCACCCAGGTCTACCAGGGCACCGACGCGACGGTGACGGGCAAGTCGGCGTTCGACCTGAGCGACAACGGCACGACCGCGCCGCCGTTCGGCCAATCGCTGCTGCCGAAGATCCGCCAGCTCCCGGATGTCGCCGACGCTGTCGGAGGCGTCGGAGGCAACGCGCACCTCATCCTCGACGGCAAGGTCGTCCATTTCGGCGGCGCACCGAACCTCGGCTTCAGCGTCGACCCCAAGCGGCCGGTGCTCAACTCGCTCAAGCTCGTCGACGGGAAATGGCCCCGGGCGAATCAGGTCGTGATCGACGAGGCAACCGCGCACAAGAAGCATCTGCAGCTCGGACAGTCGATCGGCGTGCAGGCGAACGGACCGACGCTCCGCATGACCATCTCTGGCTTCGTCCACTTCGGTGGCGCGGCGAGCCTCGGCGGCGCGACGCTCTCCGGCTTCGACCTCCCGACCGGGCAACGGCTTTTCCAGCGCATCGGGAAGCTCGACCAGATCCGCGCGAAAGCGAAGCTAGGCGTGACGCCGGCGAAGCTCGCTGCGGAGATCCGCGGGGTCCTGCCCCCGCACACGCAGGTGCGGACGGGACAGGCGCAGGCCAAGGAGGACGCGAAGGACACGGATAGCTTCCTCAACTTCCTGCAGGACTTCCTGCTCGCGTTCGGCGGGATCGCGCTCTTCGTCGGCTCGTTCGTGATCGCGAACTCGCTCTCGATCACGATCACCCAGCGGACGCGCGAGCTCGCGACCCTGCGAACACTGGGAGCATCGCGACGCCAGGTGCGGCGGTCGATCGTGATCGAAGGGCTGGCGATCGGCGCCATCGCTTCGGTGGCGGGAATCGGCGTCGGCCTCGGGCTCGGCGTCGGCCTTTTCAAGCTCTTCGACGCCGTCGGCTTCACGCTCCCGAACAACGGACTCGTCCTGCACCAGCGGACGGTGATCGTCGCCCTGATCGTCGGGATCCTTGTGACCGTCCTGGCGAGCCTCCGCCCCGCTTTCCGCGCTACCCGCGTGCCGCCGATCGCGGCCGTGCGCGAGGGGTCGGAGCTCCCTCCGGGGCGATTCGCGAAATACCGGCCAATCGGCTCGACGCTGCTGACGGTGCTCGGGTTCGGGTTGCTCATCTACGGCCTCTTCGCACACGGCCTCGGGACGAAGGGTGTCCTCCTCTCCATGGGCGTCGGGACGCTCCTGATCTTCCTCGGCGTCGCTCTCCTTGCGGCTCGCTTCGCTCGGCCGCTCGCGTGGGTGCTCGGCGCGCCGGCGACGAGGTTCGGCGGCGCGGCCGGCGCTCTCGCCCGCGACAACGCACGGCGCAACCCGCAGCGCACGGCCTCGACCGCCTCCGCGCTGATGATCGGCCTCGCCCTCGTGACGCTCGTTTCCGTGATGGCGGCAGGAATCACGAAGAGCTTCCGCGGAGCGGTCAACGACCTCTGGGTCAGCGGCTACGCGGTCACTGCACAGAACAACTTCGACCCGATCCCGATCGCGGCCGGGAACGCGGTCGCCCGCACGCCAGGTGTCCAGGCGATCGCGAACGTCCGCGGCGGCGACGCGCAGATCTTCAACGGCGTGCACCAGGCGACGGCGGTAGGCCCGGGCGGCGCCCAGATCTTCAACATGACCTGGCTGCACGGCGGGAGCAACGCAGTCTTCTCGAAGCTCGGCGCGCACGGTGCGTTCGTCGACAAGGGATTCGCGAAGTCGCACCACCTGACGATCGGATCGCCGGTCCAGCTGACCGCGCCGACCGGGAAGAGCGTCGCTTTGCACGTGATCGGCATCTTTGACCCGCCGACGGGAGGATCCCCGTTCGGTCCTGTCACGATCTCCGACACGGCGTGGGACAAGATCTACGACACGCCCCAGAACCTCTACTCGTTCGTCCGCATGCGAGGCGGAGAGACCGACGCGGCCGAGGCTGCGCTCGTGAACCAGCTGAAGGCGTTCCCGAATGCGAAGGTTCAGACGAAGAAGCAGTTCGTCGACAACCAGATCAGCGGGCTGAACGCGATTCTGAACGTGTTGTTCGTGCTCCTCGCCCTCTCGGTGATCGTCAGCCTCTTCGGCATCATCAACACGCTCGTGCTCACCGTGTTCGAGCGAACGCGTGAGCTCGGCATGCTCCGCGCGATCGGCATGACGCGCCGTCAGGTGCGGCGCATGATCCGCGCCGAGAGCGTGATCACGGCGCTGATGGGCGGCGTGATCGGCATCGTGCTCGGCCTCATCCTCGGCGGGCTGCTGGCCGCACGCATCGACTTCATCGTCTTCGCGCTGCCCTGGGTACAGGTGATCATCTTCGGGGTGGCGGCGATCGTCGTCGGGTTGCTCGCGGCGATCTTCCCGGCCCGCCGCGCCGGCAAGCTGAACGTCCTAGAAGCCCTCCAGTACGAGTAAGGCGTCAGCCCTCGGGCAGCCAGTCCTCGCCGCACCGGACACGGGTCGGGTGCGGGAGCTCTGCGTATGCCTCGCGGTGCTTTGTGGTAGGTGTATCGACCCCGACGCCGTGACGTAGTGCCACCGCGTCGACGAGATACTCGAGTCCCTTGCGGCCGCCGCGTCCCCCGAAGGCGAGGACGAGCGATGGACCTTCTCCGGCGCCGACGATGATGTGCGCCGTCCCACCCGGACAGTGGAAGAAGTCCCACGTCCGAAGCGGGACCTCCTGGCCTTCGACGAGCAGCAGGCACTCACCCGCGAGTACGAGAAAGCCCTCCTCGTGCCGCTCCCGGTGATAGAAGCCCATCGGCTGTCCCGGCAAGAGCCGGTTGAGGTTGATCCCGACCTGACGGAATGGTCGCTTGCCCTCGAAGTCGCAGTTCGCGCCGAGCGGGCCCCAGTCGCGCCAGCGGCTCTCGCGTGCGTTGAGGACGAACCAGCCGTCGCCGTCGGGAGCGAGCCCGAACCGCGTCTCCCGGAGCGGAGCCTCGGTCACGGGGCGCGCCACGCGCCCGGCTCGCGCGTGACCGGGTAGCCGGCCCAGACCAGCCGCGTCACCGACCCGTCCTCCTCGCGCTCGATGCGCAACGCCTCGCCGTGCTCCGGCCCCGAAACCGTCCGCCACCGGTCGTCCGCCTCCCGCTCGAAGACGGCGGACGGCTCCCAGTCCAGCATCTCGGCGAAGCGCGCCTCGGGCCGCCCTTCGCGCCAGCGAACGACGAGCTGCGTCGCCTCCATGAACCAGATCCCGAGCAGCGGCACGACATCGTCCGGCGGAGGCTCGCCCACCCGCCACGGCTCGTCCGCGACCGGCCACTCGTCCACCGTCGCCCGCACGAGCTCGAGACCGAGCTGCACGATGTTGGCCTCGCTCTCGTTCGTGAGCACCGCCGCTCCGACCTTCTCCTTCGGGGAGACGTACAGCACCGCGATGAAGCCGGGCATCGAGCCCGTGTGCCCGACGAGGATCCGCTCGCCGTCACGCCGCAGACCCAGACCGAGCCCGTAGCCCCCGAGCCAGCGGTCGTGCTCCGCGATCACCTGCACTGTCCGCATCTCCTCCGCCGTCTTCTTTGCCAGCACGGCGTCATCGGGGTCCGCGAGGAAAGCACCCCAGCGACAGAGGTCACCGACTGTCCCCCAAAGCTGGCCGGCCGAGGCCCACGCCCCGGTCTCGACGTCGATCGTGTCCCAGACACCGTCGGCGTACGGCTGCCCGAGGTATCCCCTCGCGACGGGAGGCTCCGGCTCGAAGCCGACCCGCGTAAGCCCGAGCGGCTCGAACAGCCGCTGGCGGACGTAGTCCATGTAGCCCACCCCCGAGACGCGCTCGACGACGATGCCGAGCAGGGCGAACGCGAGGTTCGAGTAGTGGAAGCGCGCACCGGACGGAAGCACCATCTCCGCCTGGGCAAGCGTCTCGAGGAGCTCGTCCGCAGGCGCGAAGTGGAGCGTCAACCACGAGTCGTCCTGCGTCTCCCGCTGCAGGCCCGAGGCGTGGGAGAGGAGCCGCCGGATCGTCGGTGCGTGAGGAGCGCCCTCGACATGCTTGTCGAGCGCGTCCTCGAGGTCGAGCTTGCCCGCGTCGCGGAGCTGCATGATCGCCGCCGCGGTGAACGTCTTCGTGATCGAGCCGACCCGGTATTGGGTGTCGGGCGTCGCCTCGACTCCCCCCTCGACGTCCGCAACGCCGACCGCGGACTCCCAGAACACCGCGCCGTCGCGCAGGACGGCCGCCGCGATGCTCGGCGCGCACTTCTCGCGTTGCTCTGCGGCAAGCAGGTGCTCGAGCTTCGCGGTGAGCCGATCAGGCGTGGACACTCAGCACCTCCTGCATCCGTTCGATGGCCTGCTCGATCTCGTCGTCGCCGATGTCGAGATGCGTGACGGCGCGCAGCCAGCCGGCGCGCAGGTCGCTCACCGCGACGCCGCGCTCCAACAGCCGCCCGGTCAGGCCGGGCTCGCTCGGGATCGGGACGAAGTTCGTCTCCGCGGCCGCGGGATCGATCCCGATCCCATCCGCGAGTCGCTTCGCGCGTATGTGGTCGTCGGCCAACCGCTCGACGTTGTGGTCGAGCGCATAGAGCATCGCTGCGGCGGCGATACCGGATTGCCGCAGCGCGCCGCCGAACAGGAACTTCGCCTCCCACGCCCGCTCGATCGTCTCTTCCGACCCGGCAAGGACTGCCCCGAACGGGCAACCGAGGCCCTTCGAGAAACAGACCGCGACGGTGTCGGCGAGCCCTCCCCACGCCGCCGGCTCGAGACCTGCCGCGACGGCCGCGTTGAAAAGGCGCGCCCCGTCGAGGTGGAGGGCCGCGCCGCGCGAACGCACGGCGTCGGCGACGGTGCCGAACTCGTCGAGCGGCCAGATCCTGCCGCCGGAGCTGTTGTGGGTGTTCTCGAGCACGACCACGCTCCCCGGCCCGAAGGCGTCCAGCCCCTCGATCTGGCTCGGCGTCGGCCTGCCCGCGTCGGCGACCAACCCCTGCATGACGAGGCCGGAGTGGATCGCGGGGCCTCCCCACTCCCAGATGAGGATGTGCGTCCCCTCCTCGGCCACGACCTTGCAGCCGGCCCGGCTGAGCACGCGCAGCGCGGCCTGGTTCGCCATCGTCGCGGTCGGAAAGAAGAGCGCCGCCTCGTGGCCGAGCAGCTCCGCCATGCGGCGCTGCAGCTCGTTCGTGGTCGGATCCTCGCGCTCCTGCTCGTCGCCGACCTCGGCGGCCGCCATCGCGGCGAGCATCCCGGGCGTCGGCTTGGTCATCGTGTCGGAGCGCAGGTCGATCACGACCCGTGACGCTACCGTAGCCCGATGGACCTGGCCCTCCTCGAGGAGACGCTGCGCGAGCGCGGCGAGCCGGCGTTCCGCGCCCGCCAGGTGTGGGAGTGGACGGCGCGCGGCGCGCCTAGCTACGCGGAGATGACCAACCTCCCGCGCGCGCTGCGGGAGGAGCTCGCCTCCGCCGTTCCCTTCTCGACGCTCACGGTCGAGGCCGAGCGCGAGTCGCGGGACGGGACGGTGAAGACGCTGTTCCACACCGCTGACGGCCATCCCGTCGAGGCCGTGCTGATGCGCTACCGCGACGGCCGGCGCTCGCTCTGCCTCTCCTCGCAGTCTGGCTGCCCGCTCACGTGCACGTTCTGCGCGACCGGGACGATGGCGTTCGGGCGGAACCTGACCGCTTCCGAGATCCTCGACCAGGCCCTCCACTTTCGGCGGCTGACCGAAGTCGACCACGCCGTGTTCATGGGGATGGGCGAGCCGATGCTCAACCTCGACGAGGTGCTCGGGGCGGCGCGCCGCCTGCCCGGTCTCGGAATCACGCACCGCCGTACGACGATCTCGACGGTCGGCTGGCTGCCCGGTCTGCGGCGTTTCGTCGACGAGGTGGACGAGCCGATCCGCCTTGCGCTCTCTCTTCATGCACCCGACGACGAGCTCCGCTCGCGGATCATGCCCGTGAACGAGCGCTACCCGATTGCGGATGTCGTGGCCGCATGCCGCCGGCACGCGGAGAGCACGCGGCGCCGCGTCTTCGTCGAGTACGTGATGCTTGACCGCGTGAACGACTCGCCGGAGCAGGCGCGCGCGCTCGCGGAAGTCCTCGGCCGCGATCACTTCAAGGTCAACCTCATCCCGTACAACCCGACAGGGCTTTATGAGGGCTCCTCGCGCGACCGGATCGGAGCCTTCCGGCACGAGCTCGAGCGCGCCCGCGTCCCTGCGACGGTGCGCCTCACGCGCGGCCGGGACATCGAGGCTGCCTGCGGCCAGCTCGCCGCCACGCCGCAGGTCAGACGCCGCTCGGAGCCTTCGTCACAGCCGACGCCGGCGCGGCGTCGGGCTGCGGGTGCTCCTCGAAGCCGTACTTGACGACGGAACGCTTCGCCGCCCGCACCTCGTCGAGCCGCTTGACCGGCCGGTGGTGCGGTGCTCCCTTGAGCAGCTCCGGCTGGTCGGCCGCCTCGCGTGCGATCGCGAGCATCGCGTCGCAGAACGCGTCGAGCGTCTCCTTCGCCTCGGTCTCGGTCGGCTCGACCATCAGCGCCTCGGGGACGATGAGCGGGAAGTAGACCGTGGGCGGATGGAACCCGTAGTCCATCAGCCGCTTCGCGACGTCGAGCGCAGTGCAACCGTGCTCCCGTTTCAGCGTCCGCGCCGAAAGGACGAACTCGTGCATGCACAGCCGGTCGACCGGCAGGTCGTACGCCTCCTTCAGCCGCGCGAGGACGTAGTTCGCGTTGAGCACGGCCGCCTCGGACATCTCCCGTAGCCGCGGCCCCCACATCCGCAGGAACGCATAGGAACGGACGAAGACGCCGAACGGCCCTGTGAAGCCACGCACCTTGCCGATCGTCTGCGGTCGGTCGAAGTCGAGACCGAAGCCGCCGTCGCCCTTCCGGACGACGGCGGGCACCGGCAGGAACGGCTCGAGGATGTCACGCACCGCGACCGGCCCGCCGCCCGGGCCACCTCCACCGTGCGGCTGCGAAAACGTCTTGTGGAGGTTGATGTGCACGACGTCGAAGCCCATGTCGCCCGGCCGCGAGAGACCGCACACCGCGTTGAGGTTCGCGCCGTCGTAGTACATGAGCGCTCCTGCACCGTGGAAGATCCGCTCGATCTCCTCGATGTTCTCGTCGAAGAGGCCGAGCGTCGACGGGTTCGTGAGCATCAGCGCGGCCGTCCGGTCGTCGACCTTGCCACGCAGGTCGTCGACGTCGATGTTCCCGCGCGCGTCGGTCTGCACGTGCGTGAGCTCGAAGCCCGCCATCGTCACCGAGGCAGGGTTCGTGCCGTGCGCCGTGTCGGGGATGACGACCTTCCGCCGCTGCTCGGCCTCGCCGCGCGCGGCGAAGTAGGCGCGCACGAGCAGGAGCCCGGTGAGCTCGCCCTGCGAGCCGGCGGCCGGCTGGAGCGACACCGCGTCGAGGCCCGTCACCTCCGCGAGGATCTCCTGCAGCCGCCACATCAGCTCGAGCGCGCCCTGCGCGCCGTCCTCCTCCTGCAGCGGGTGGAGCCGCGCGAACCCGGGAAGCGCTGCGAGGCGCTCGTTGATCCGCGGGTTGTACTTCATCGTGCAGGAGCCGAGCGGATAGAAGCCCGTGTCGACGCCGAAGTTGCGCGTCGACAGCTCGGTGAAGTGCCGGATGAGCTCGAACTCCGGCACCTCGGGCAGCCGGGGAAGCTCACTGCGGCCTAGCTCGCCTGGGATCTCCGGCGCCGGTGGCAGGTTCTCGTACCGCGGCAGTGCCGACGCGCGGCGACCGGCTTGCGACTTCTCGTAGATGAGCTTCACCCCGCCACCTCCGCGAGAACGTCCGCGAGCCGGTCGATCTCGTCCGGCGTCCGGCGCTCGGTGAGCGCGACGAGCAGAACGTCGTCCATCCCCTCGTAGTCGCGGCCGAGCGCATAGCCCGGATGAACGCCGCGCTCGCGCGCCGCGGCGACGACGTCGCGCGCGTTCCGTCCGACGCGGACGGCAAACTCCTTGAACGTTGTCTGGCCTGCGAACACCTGCTCTAATCCAGCCCGCTCCTCGAGACGCTGCTTCGCGTACGCCCCGAGGGACAAGCAGGTCTCCCCCAGCTCGCGCAGGCCCTGCGGCCCGAGCCACGTGAGATAGACGAGTCCGCCGAGCGCGAGCAGCGTCTGGTTCGTCGTGATGTTCGACGTAGCCTTCTCCCGCCGGATGTGCTGCTCCCGGGTCTGCAGGGTGAGGACATAGCCGCGCTCACCCGCGGTGTCTACCGTCTCGCCGACGATGCGCCCAGGCATGCGCCGGATGAACTGTTCTCGCGCAGCGAGGAAGCCGTAGTGCGGCCCGCCGAAGGACGGGAAATTGCCCGCCGCCTGTCCCTCGCCGAGCGCGAGCGCGGCTCCGTAGCGGCCGGGCGCCTCGAGCACGCCGAGTGAGAGCAAGTCGACGTGCGCGATCGCCAGCGCACCCGCTTCGGCTGCTCGCGCGACGAGATCCGGCGCCGGCTCGAGGCAGCCGAAGAAGTTCGGTTGCTGGAAGATGACCGCCGCGGCGTCCGCGGCGGCGCGCTCCAACTCATCGGGATCGGTCACCCCGGCCCGGTGCGGAACTTCGACGATCTCGAGACCGAATCCGACGGCGAACGTCTTCACGACCTGCCGCACCTGTGGGTTCGTCGCCCCGGTGACGACGACCTTGCTCCGGCCCGTCACGTGCCTGGCGACGTAGCACGCGTCCGCGGCGACACTCGTCCCGTCATAGCCGGACGCGTTCGAGACGTCCATCCCGGTCAGCTCGCAGATGGCGGTCTGGTACTCGAAGATCGCCTGGAGCACACCCTGGCTCATCTCCGGCTGATACGGCGTGTAGGCCGTCAGCAACTCGCCGCGCTGCATGATCGTGTCCACGACCGCGGGCACGTAGTGGTCGTAGATGCCCGCGCCGAGGAAGGACAGCTCGCGACTCGCATCGGCGTTCCGCTCAGCGAGAGCGGAAAGGTGCGCGAACACCTCCTGCTCAGACAACGCCGGCTCGAGCTCTAGCTCGCGTCCGAGGCGAACGGCCTC
Organism: Gaiellaceae bacterium; assembly: GCA_045805965.1. Taxonomy (GTDB): domain Bacteria; phylum Actinomycetota; class Thermoleophilia; order Gaiellales; family Gaiellaceae; genus Palsa-739. Next base: position 81,092 of record JBJMKF010000014.1, on the reverse strand, counting down.
CGGCAGGTCGCGGAAGAGCTCGTCGACCGTGGGGACGCCGACCGTCGCCAGCATTTCCTCCCGGTCGGAGTCCGTGAGCGCGAGAAACGGATGCGTCACTGGTCTGCGAGAACCTGCTGATAGGCGCCTGCGTCGAGAAGCGAGTCGAGCTCGCCGGGGTCCGAGAGCCGAATCCGGATCAGCCAGCCGTTGCCGTAGGGGTCGTCGTTCACCGTCTCCGGCGCCCCGACCACCTGCTCGTTCACGGCCAGCACCTCGCCGGAGAGCGGTGCAATCACGTCCGAGACGGCCTTCACCGACTCGACCTCGCCGTACGACTGATCCTTCGTCGCGTTCGACCCGACTTCGGGCGGCTCGAAGTGGACGAGCTCGCCGAGTGCGTCGGCGGCGAACCATGTGATCCCGAGCGTGGCCTCGTCGCCCTCGACGCGCGCCCAATCGTGCTCGGAGTGGTACTTCAGGTCGTCGGGATAGCTCTCGGCGGCTGCCACTCAGTCCTCCCTCTTGTAGATCGGCTTCTTGACGACGCGCGCGCGGCGCGGCCGGCCCCGGACGTCGATCGTCAGCTCGATTCCAGGCGACGCCTGGGCGACGGGCACGTACCCCATGCCGATCCCAACCTCGAGCATCGGCGAATGCGAGCCGGACGTCACCTCGCCGCCCGCCTCGATCGGCATCCCCTGGCGGGGAATTGCCTTGTCCTCCATTACGAACGCGACGAGACGGCGGTCGGGCCCCTCGGCCTTCACGCCTCGCAGAACCTCGACTCCCTCGAACTCCTTGTCCAGCGCGCACGCCCATCCCAGGCCTGCCGAGATCGCGTCCGTGTCCGTGCCGATGTCGTTGCCGTGCAGCGGGTAGCAGACCTCGAGGCGCAGCGTGTCGCGCGCGCCGAGGCCGCACGGGACGGCACCGCGCTCGAGCACGGCGTCCCAGAGTCGCACCGCATCTTCGGTCATGCACAAGAGCTCGCAGCCGTCCTCGCCGGTGTAGCCGGTGCGGTTCACCATCACCTCGACGCCGTCCAGGACGGTCTCGGCGTAGGTGAAGGCCGGCGCCGGACGCAGCGCGAGTCGCTCGATCGCCCGCGGCCCCTGCACGGCGAGGAGCGCACAGTCGTCGGAGACGTCGCGAACGTCCGAGCCGTGAATCTCCCGCTCCTTCAGCCAGGCGTAGTCGATCTCGCGGTTCGCCGCGTTGACTACGAGCAGGTAGGAGCACTCGCCGACGCGGTAGACAATGAGGTCGTCGACGATCCCGCCGTCTTCGTTCGTGAGCAGCGTGTACTGCGCTTCGCCAACCGAGATGCGGTCGAGATCGTTCGAGAGCGCGCCCTGCAGGAGCTCCAGTGCGCGCGGCCCTTCGACCTCGAGCTCGCCCATGTGCGAGACGTCGAAGACCCCGGCGTCGGTCCGCACGGCGCGATGCTCGGGGATCACGCCGGCGTACTGCACGGGCATGTCCCAGCCGGCGAACGGCACCATCCGCGCTCCGAGCTCGACGTGCCGGTCGTGGAGCGGCGTGTGCAGGAGCGTCTCGGGCATCGGCACGGCCGATCCTAGTGGTGGCCGAGAACCTCCGGCTCAGTCGAAACGCCCCTAGAACGGAGCCGCCCCAGCTTCGTCCAGAGACGAAACCGGGGCGGCGGACCGGGTCGTGAGGTTGACTCGCATACGGTCAACCCTTGTTGAGGGCACCGACCAAGTGCCCCGTTTCAACCACGTCAAACCTGTTGCGGCGAAACGCGTGAAACGCCCCTCGCGCGGGCTACTCGTTGCGCAGGAAGGAAGGCACGTCGAGGGTCTCCTCGCCGACGTGCTCGGGCGTGCTCGACGGAACGGAGACAGGGGCCTCCACACTGCCACGGCGCCGGCGGCGTCCGCCGCCGAAACCCGTCGCGATGACGGTGACGCGCACCTCGTCCCCCATCGCCTCGTCGATGACGGCGCCGAAGATGATGTTCGCGTTCGGATCAGCGGCGCTCGTCACGACCTCCGCCGCCTCGTTCACCTCGAACAGGCCGATGTCCGGGCCGCCCGTGATGTTGAGGAGGATCCCGGTCGCGCCCTCGATCGACGACTCGAGCAGCGGCGACGAGACTGCGGCACGCGCCGCGTCCGTCGCGCGGCTGTCTCCGCTCGCGACGCCGATCCCCATCAGGGCTGAGCCGGCTTCGCGCATGATCGTCCGCACGTCTGCGAAGTCCAGGTTGACGAGCCCGGGGACGGTGATCAGATCGGTGATCCCTTGCACGCCTTGGCGGAGGACGTCGTCGGCCATGCGGAAGGCGTCGACGACCGAGGTCTGTTTCTCGACGACCTGGAGCAGCCGGTCGTTCTCGATCACGATGAGCGTCTCGAGACGATCGCGCAGGCTCTCGATTCCCTGCTCAGCCTGCTGCGCACGCCTGCGGCCCTCGAAGTTGAACGGCTTTGTCACCACGCCGACGGTCAGCGCGCCGAGCTCACGGCCGAGCTCGGCGACGACCGGAGCGGCACCGGTGCCCGTGCCGCCGCCCTCGCCCGCCGTGATGAAGATCATGTCGGCGCCCTTCAGCGCCTCCTTCAGCTCGTCGCGACTCTCCTGAGCGGCGGCCAGGCCGACGGCCGGATCCGCACCGGCCCCGAGGCCACGAGTCGCCGCGGAGCCGATGTGGATCTTCACGTCTGCGTCGCACACCATCAGCGCCTGCGCATCGGTGTTGACCGCGATGAACTCGACGCCTGACAGTCCGGCGTCCACCATCCGGTTGACGGCGTTCGTGCCTCCGCCGCCGACACCGACGACCCTGATCAGGGCGAGGTAGTTCCCGGCTGCGTCGCTAGCGCTCATTCCCTCGGAGCCTGAACCTTCAGTAGAGGATTGGGGCAGAATTCAGCAACAACGCGGGCCAGCGTATGTGCCCGCAGGCTCGTTGTCAACCGGAGGTAGAGGTGATTACTCTCAACCTCTACTGGAGCCTTGCAGTACATCAGCCACCGAAGGGCCGGCCCCGGAGACGGCTCGGCCGGGAACGCTCACGTCGAGGAATGTCGACCCCGAGGGCAGCACGGCAAGCGCTCGTTCCGCCACCGCGACCTTGAGCTTCACGTCGCCGGCTGCGCCGAGCACGAGCTCGAGCCCTGACCGGAGATGAAAGACGACTGTGCCTGCGGAGTAAGTCGCGGTGGCGACCCGGGGCGCGAAGTCACCTGCGAGACCCACTGCCCTCACAGCCACGCGGGCCTGGGCGCGGCCGAGCATCGAACCAACCGGCGCGGGTGTGCGCGCAGGTACCCAGACCCGGGGCAAGCTCGGCTCGGCGCGGAGCGCAAGGCGCTCCATGATGCGACCGCGAGTCGAGACGAGCCAGCTGTCCGCGCCACTGCGGACGACGGCCGCGGAGCGCTCCGGTACCACCGTGAGACGCAGTGTGTGGGGAAAGCCTCGGTCATACGTCGCGCTGACCACCGTGGGGAGCGTGTCGACTCTTCGCAGCACCTCCGAGCCGTCGAGCCCGACGAGCGGCCGTCCGACCAGCGAGGCAAGCGCCTGGCGAACCTGGCCGGCGACGCGTGGCGATGCCCCTTGAACCTCGATCCGGTCGATCGCGAAGAGCGGCGTCTCCCGGGCGAGCATGTAGGCGAAGAGAGCGAACGCGACGATGCCCAGTCCGACGGCAAGCGAGCGACGCGTGGGGACGAACCGCACGAGCCACGCTCGTGGGTGCACCTCTGGCCGTCGCATCCGCCAGGGAAGGACGACGGCCTCGACGCGCGCCACGGACCGGCTGAAACGAGCCCTCGCAGGCACGCATAGGAATTCGGCGCCGGGGCGTCCCCTCCTACAGGCCGGGCAATTCGAGCTCTCCCAGAAACTCGACCTCGTGCTCCAGCTGCACGCCGAACTGCTCGAGGGCGCGACGGCGCGACTCGGCCATGAGAGCGAGAGCGTCGGCGGTCGTGGCGCCGTCGGCGTTCTCGATGAAGTTCGCGTGCTTTGGCGAGACCTGGGCGCCGCCGATCCGATGGCCCTTGAGCCCGCACGCCTCGAGCATCCGTCCGGCGCTCAGGTCATGGTCGGGATTCTTGAAAACGCTGCCGAACGTGCGCCGGTTCGTCGGCTGAGCTGCCTTGCGGCGCGCGTTCATCTCGCGCACCTCGGCCTTGATGTCGTCCGGAGGCCGCTGCCGTAGCCGAAGCTCTGCCCGGAGAAGGACCTGTCCGTGCCGGAGCTCGGAATGCCGGTAGCTCAGCCCTAGCTCAGCGGGAGTCAACCAGCCGCTGCCGTCGGCCGTCGCGAGGAACGCGCGCTTCAGCACCGCCGCGAAGTCGCCGCCGTAGGCACCGGCGTTCATCCACACGCCGCCGCCGATCGTCCCGGGGATGGCACACGCGAACTCGAAGCCGCCCAGCCCGGCCGCACGGGCACGGTGCAGGGCGACTGCGTTCGCCGCTCCACCCCCCGCTCTCAGGCCGTCTCCGTCGGCCTCGACCGTGGCTAGCTCGCCGGTGAGCTTGAGGACGAGCGCATCGACACCCTCGTCCGCTGCGAGGAGGTTCGAGCCGAGCCCGACGACCGCGACGCCCAGCGAGCGCTCCCGCGCCCAGCGCAACAGCTCGTCCACCTCTTCGTCCGACTCGGGCCGCGCGAAGGCCCGCGCCGTGCCGCCGGTGCCGAGCGTCGTGTACCGCGCGAGCTCGACTCCTTCTTCGATCTTCATGCAAGCGCCTCGAGGATCAGCTGCGCCGCTCGGTCGACGTCACCTGCGCCGAGCGTGAGAATGGTGTCTCCCGGCCGCGCCCAGCCGGCGACGAGACGCGCTGCGTCGACGAGCTCGGGCGCCCAGCCGATGCGCATGCCGGGACGCAGCCGCGCGAGCTCGTCGACGACCAGCCTTCCGGTCACGCCGGGCAGCGGCTCCTCACGTGCCGGGTAGATCTCGGTCACGCACGCCGCATCCGCGTCGGCGAGCGCCTCCGCGAAACCGTGCGCGAGATGGAGCGTGCGCGAATAGAGGTGCGGCTGGAAGAGCGCGAGAAGCCGGCCGCCGTTGCGGACCGCGGCGAGGTCGGCGGCAAGCTCGGCCGGGTGGTGGGCGTAGCTGTCGAGGACGGTCACACCTCCCGCCTCGCCTCTCGGCTCGAGCCGCCGCCCGGCCCCACGAAACTCGAGCAGAGCCGCCTCGGCGTCCGTGCGCGACACGCCTGCGAGCTCGAGCACCGCGAGCGCGGCCGCTGCGTTGCGCCGGTTGTGGTCGCCCGGCACCGCAAGGTCGAGATCCGCCGGCTCGAGCTCCTCGGCACGCACGATGTGCGGCACGACGCGCAGCCAGTCCTCGAAGAATGTCGCCACCTCGGCCCGCGAGGCGAACGTCGTGTGATGGTCGAGGTCGACGTTGAGGAGAACGGCGATCTCCGGACGCAGCGCGGCGATCGAGCGATCCGACTCGTCACCCTCGACCACGAGCCAGCCGGAACCTGCTCTCGCGTTGCCGCCGAGCTGCGGCACGTCGGCTCCGATGAGAAACGCCGGGTCGAGACCCAGTCGGTCGAGGCAGAACGCGATCATCGCCGTTGTCGTCGTCTTGCCGTGAGCGCCGGCGACGACGATGGTGCGCCGCTCGTCGACGAGTTCGGCGAGCAGGTCTGCGCGCGGTCGCCCGTCGACGCGGCCGGCGAATGCTGTCGAGACGTACGCCTCCCATCCTGGCGGCGGCGACGGCGGATCCGGTGAGATGTCCACGGCGACGTCGTCGAGATGCCGCAGGTACGGCGTCTCGACTCGGTCCCAGCCGGCGACCTCCGCTCCCCAGGCCCGCGCGAGCAGCGCGTAGCCGCTCATGCCGGCGCCGCCGATTCCGGCGATCCAGATTCGCCTACCGGCGAGCGGCTGCGAGGGAGACGAGCTCATCCGCGATCTCTTCCGCTGCGTCGGGTTTCGCGACTGCACGCATCGCCACGGCCATGGCCGCGAGGCGGTCTGTGTCGCCGAGTAGCTCCTCGACCACTTGCGGCGCGCGCGCCGCCTCGGATTCGGGCACGACGACCGCGCCGCCGGCGTCCACGAACCAGCGCGCGTTCTTCTCCTGGTGGTTTCCCGTCGCGAAAGCGCCGGGCACGAGCACCGCCGGCAGGCCCGCAGCGGCAAGCTCCCAGACCGAGCCGCCCGCCCGGGCGAGGGCGATGTCCGCAGCGCCGTAGGCCAGGCCGATCTCGTCGATGAAGGGCCGGAGGATGTAGTCCGGGCGCGTGACGCGCCCGCTCAACTCGGGATAGTCCCGTTCGCCGCAGAGGTGGACGACGGCCGGCCCTGTCTCGGCCCAGGCGTCGAGCGCGAGCTCGTTGAGGAGACGGGCGCCGAGGGATCCTCCGAAGACGAGGACGACGCGCGCGTCCTGTGCCAGCCCGAGCCGGCTGCGGGCGTCGCTCCGCTCGACCGCCTGCGAGGCCGCCGGAATCGGCCGGCCGACGGCGCGGTACTTCTCTCCGCGCAGGCCGAGCGGTAGGGCGAGGAAGACGCGCTCCGCGAGCGGCGCAGCCAGCCGGTTCGCGAGCCCGAGGTGGGCGTCTGCCTCGGTGAGCGCGCACGGGATCCGGCTCAGCCGGGCAGCCAGCACCATCGGCCCCGCGACGTAGCCCCCCGCACCGAGGACGGCGTCGGGCTTGCGGCGGCGGAGGATGTGGAGGCACGCGAGTGGCGCGGCGAGCGCCCGGCCCGTCGCGCGCACCAGCTGAGGCCCCGGCCGTCGTGGCAGCCCGGAGACGGCGAACGCGTCGAACTCGTAGCCGAGCTCAGGAACGAGCCGCGCCTCGACGCGCTCCGGCGACCCGGCGAACGTCACCAGCCCTCCGCGGCGCCGAAGTGCTTCGGCGACCGCCAGCGCCGGCGCGACGTGTCCGACCGTCCCGCCCGCCGCGATCAGGAACCGCAACTGCCGCTCGTCCGCCATTACGTGCGATGTTAAGGAGGACGCCGACCGCAGCGAGCATCACGACGAGGCTCGACCCTCCATACGAGACGAATGGAAGCGGGATTCCGGTCAACGGCGCGACGCCGATCGCGGCAGCCATGTTGATCGCGGCCTGTCCGCAGACGAGCGCCGTGATCCCCGCGGCGAGCCGCTTTGCGAACGGGTCGCGGGACGCGATGGCAAGCCGCACGCCCGCGTAGGCGAAGGCGCAGAAGGCCATGAGCACGAGCGTCACTCCGATGAGCCCGAGCTCCTCGCCGATCACCGCGAAGATCATGTCGGTGTGCGCTTCGGGCAGGTAGTAGAGCGGCTCGATCCCCTGTCCCAACCCGCGCCCGAAGACCCCGCCGGAGCCGAGGCTGATCAGCGCCTGCACATTCTGGAGGCCGGCGCCGGTCGGGTCCTTCCACGGGTCGAGGAACGTGAGCAGCCGGTCTCGCCTGTAGGGCGACGTCCATGCCGCGACAGCGGCCAACCCGAAGACGAGCGCGTACGCGGATCCGAGCAGAGGCAGCCGCGTCCCCGACACGAGCAGGATTGCACCGACGACGAGGAGGATGGTCAACGCGGTGCCGAGATCCGGTTCGACGAGCACGAGCGCCGCGACGAAGAGCACGAGAAGCCCGATCGGACGGCCGAGCTCCTTCAGGTTTCGGGGCGGCCGGTGGCGCGAGAGGTAGGCGGCGGTCCAGACGACGAGCGCGAGCTTCGCGAGCTCCGACGGCTGGAAGGCGAGCGGCCCGAAGCTGATCCAGCGGCGGGCACCATTGATAGGCGCGCCGACAGCGAGCACTGCGAGGCAGAGGAAGAGCGCGGCCACCACGAGCGTGGGCGCGGCCATGCGGATCCGCTCCAGGTCGACGCGCGAGATGACGACGAGCAGGGCGACGCCGATGATCGCGTACGCGACCTGCCGCTCGACATATCCGAGCGGGTTGGCGTTGCCGAGCGCGGCGGAACCCGAGGTCGCGCTGTACACCATCACGAGGCCGAAGAGGACGAGTGCCGCCGTGACGAGCACGAGCAGGTTCCACTCGAACTGGAGCCGCTTCGGGCGACCGGTCATTTCCCGCTCCTGCGTAGGCCGAGCCGGCACCTGCGCTCTCTGGTGAGCTCCGTCGCGCCTGCGCTCACACGAGCTCCTCCACCAAGCGGCGGAACGTGTCGCCCCGCTCCTCGAAGTTCGCGAACTGGTCGAAGCTCGCGCAGGCCGGCGAGAGCAAGACGATCTCTCCCGGCTGGGCGTCGGTCGCGGCGTGAGTGACGGCCGCTGGGAGGTCACCGGCTCGGACGTAGACGCGCCCTGCTCCATCGAGCGCTGCCGCGAGCTCGTCGGTGGCAGCGCCGATGAGGTAGATCGAGCTGACATTCGGGGGGAGGTCGCGGGCGAAGGGTCCGAAGTCCTCGCCTTTGAGCGAGCCGCCGAGGATCAAGCGGAGCGGGGCTTCGTAGGCCGCGATGCCGCGCCGTACGGCGGCCGTGTTCGTCGCCTTCGAGTCGTTGACCCAGCGCACGCCGCGAAGCTCCCGAACGAGCTCGAGGCGGTGGGGCACGCCGGGGAAGCTGCGGAGCGCGTGCGCGATCGCGTCGTCCGGGACGGCCGCGGCGCGCGCGGCCGCCGTCGCGGCAGCTGCGTTCTCACGGTTGTGCCGGCCGGGGATCAGCGGCTCGGCGGGCAAGGGATCGTCGGCGGAGAACTCGATCCCGTCCATCCCCAGGTCTCGCGGGACGACCTTTGCGCGCGCCCGCTCGAAGATGCGGAGCTTCGCGGCACGGTACGCGTCGAAGGTGCCGTGCCGGTCGAGGTGGTCGGGCTCGAGGTTGAGGAGGACCGCAACGTCGCAGGCGAGCGTGTGGACATCCTCAAGCTGGAAGCTCGAGAGCTCGCAGACGACCCATGAGTCCTTCGCGGCGGTCTCGGCTGCGTCGGTGAGCGCGCGGCCGACATTCCCCGCGACCTCGACCGGGCGGTCGGCCGCGCGGAAAATCGCGCCGAGGAGCTCGGTCGTGGTCGTCTTGCCGTTCGTGCCGGTGACGCCGATGAGCCGCGCGCCCTCTGGGAGCATCCGGTAGCCAAGCTCGACCTCGCTCCAGAGCGGGACGGCGGCGGCGCGCGCCGCTACGACGAGCGGTGACTCCTCGGGTACCCCCGGGCTCTTGACGACGAGATCCACCCCTGCCAGCAATGCCTCCTCCTCCGTTCCGAGTCGGATTTCGACGCCGAGGTCGCCGAGCCTGCCGGCCTCGACGTCAGGAGAGCGGTCGGCCGCGACGACGTGCACGCCGCGGCGCGCGAGCGCCGCCGCTGCCGCACGGCCCGAGCGGGCGAGCCCGAGGACGAGCGCCCGCCGCGGCAGCCACGCCTCGTCCGGAGAGGGCTCTTCTGGACGTGGCCCGCTCACGACGCACGCTCCCCCCCAATGGGGGGAGCGGGTCCCCTGAGATCAGCGTAGGCGCTGAACGGTGAAGTCACTGTGGAGGCTTGATCGAGGATGCGATACGGATTCGGCGTCCCGTCCCCGCCTCCTCAGCCGAGCCGGCCGCTCACCACGGCCTCTTCGCCCGCCTCCGCAATCTCGAGACCCTCGAAGCCAGCCTCGGCGAGCGAGCGTGCCAGGTCAGCTCCCGCCGCCGCATTGGGCTCCGCAAACGCGATCCGCCCGCCGCCCGCAAGGACCCGCGCGAGCTCCTCGGCTGCGGCAACGAGTGCGACGCCGTCCTCGGTCGCGATCCGCCCGACCGCCGCCGCCACGGCGCCGTCCGGGAGCGGCAGCACAGGCGCCTCGCCGACCAAGTAGGCCACGCCGCTCGCCCCAACCGCGTGCGCCTCTCCCAAGAGCTCCTCGAGCTCGTCCACCTGCGACCTCACGACATACACCCAGCCGTCACCGACCCGGTCGTGCGCGCCGAGGGCGAGCGAACCGCCGCCGAGCACAAGCACGTTTTCCTCGGGCTCGAGCCGTGCCCCATCGAGCAGCGCCCTGTCGACCTCGGCACCGCTCACTTTCCGACGAGCTCCGTCGAGCCTACGCTCATCGCTGGCCGAAGTAGTAGCGGTAGTAGAAGGCGAAGCCCAGCGCGCACAGCAGGCCGGCGATGATCCAAAAGCGCACGGTGATCTTCGTCTCGGACCACGCCTTCATCTCGAAGTGGTGGTGGATCGGCGCCATGAGGAAGACGCGTCGCCCGAAGCGTTTGAACGAGAACACCTGGATCATCACGGACAGCGCCTCGATCACGAAGATGCCGCCGAGCAGGAGCAGCAGCACCTCGACCTTCATCATGATCGCGAACGCCGCGAGCGCGCCGCCGAATGCCATCGAGCCGGTGTCCCCCATCTGCAGCTCGGCGGGGAACGCGTTGAACCAGAGGAAGCCGACCGCGGCTCCGATCAGCGCCGCGCCGGCGATAGCGAGGTCGAGCTTCGTCAGGTTGCGGTGCGACGGGATGTGGCTCGAGCGGACGTAGGAGACGACATTCATCGCCATGAAGGTGAAGAGCGCGATGATCCCCGTCCCTGCGAGGAGCCCGTCGACTCCGTCGGCGAGGTTCGTCCCGTTCGCGGCGCCGGCGATCACGAAGAAGAGGAAGCCGTACCAGGCGTACGACAGCGGCACCGTGACGTCGATAACCGGGAGATAGACGTCCGTGCTCAGGTGCAGGTGCCGCGCGACGATCGCGACGACGACCGTGACCAGCCCCAGGAACAGGAGCTTCCAGCGTCCCGGCAGGCCGAGCGACCGCTTGTGCGTGAGCTTGATGAAGTCGTCGAGGAAACCGATCGCTCCGCAGGCGAGCGCCGTGAAGAGCACCGTCAGGGACTGAAGCCGGAAGTGGCTGACGGGCAGGAATGCAATGGTCGCCGCGAAGAGGATCAGGAGACCGCCCATAGTCGGCGTCCCCTGCTTGGCAATGTGGTGACGCGGCCCCTCCTCGCGGATGTGCTGGCCGAACTCGTGGCGGCGGAGGAACTCGATGAACCTCGGCCCGGTGCCGATCGAGATGGCGAGCGCGACGGCGGCCGCGATGACGACGCGGATCACGCGCGAGGCTCCGTGAGCGCCTCGGCCACGACCTCGAGCCCAACCGAGCGCGAGCCCTTGACGAGGATTGCGTCTCCGGGTCGCACGACGCCGAGCGCGACGTCCACCGCCTCGGCTGCGCTGGCAGCCCACTCGTCCGGCTCGTACCCGCGCGCGAGCTCCCCGACGCCGAGGACGACGTCGATCCCGGCCGCATCCTCCGCGATCTCGCGGTGGTAGCGCAGAGCATCCGATCCGAGCTCCGCCATGTCACCGAGGATCGCGACTGTGCGACGTCCGTCCGCGCGCTCGACGAGATGACTGAGCGCGGCGCGCATTGCTACCGGATTCGCGTTCCAGGCGTCGTTGAGGAGGAGGCCGCCGCCCGGCAGCTCCGTCTCCTGCGAGCGCCAGCGGGAGAACACGACCTCCACCGGCTCCTGCGGCGAGTCGATGCCGAGCGCCTCGGCCGTGGTCAACGCCGCCGCGGCGTTCGCAGCCTGGTGACGCGCCGCGAAATCGAAGACGACGTCGCGGTCGTGCCACCGCACGCGCGTCTGGCCGTCGCGGATTTCTGCGTCCGGCTGCGCGAAGCGGCGCACGTCGAGGCCTTCCGGCACGAACGGCTCCAGTTCCGGCACATCGTCGGGGAGGATCGCAACCGCACCGGTCGGTAGCTCCTCGAGGAGCTCGGCCTTCGCCCGGGCGATGTTCTCGAGGCTCCCCAGCCGTTCGAGGTGGACGGGCGCTATCGACGTGATTACGCCGATGTGCGGCCGCGCGATCCGGGCGAGGTCGCGGATCTGGCCGGGACCGCGCATGGCCATCTCCGTCACGACCACCTCGGTCTCCGGCTCGATCCGGCAAATCGTGAGCGGGAGGCCGATCTCGTTGTTGAAGCCGTCCTCTGCCGCAACCGTGCGCAGGTGCGGGCGCAGGAGCGCCGCGAGGATGTCCTTCGTCGACGTCTTCCCGACCGAGCCGGTGATCGCCACTACGCGAGCAACGCTACGGTCACGGACGGCGCTGCCCAGCGCCGCGAGCGCCGCATGCGCGTCCTCCGGCACGAGTGTCGCCGCGGCCCCCTGGGCGCGAGCATCGCCGAGGAACGCCTCGCCGCCGGAGACCGCCACGAAGAGGTCTCCCGGCCGGACGCGGCGCGAGTCGACCTGGACACCTGTGACCTCGTCTGCGGCGCCCTCCAGCTGACCCAGCGAGAGCGCCCGCACCTCGGCGAGCGGCAGCGGAATCAGGTGCTCGTCTCCACAATCGCCTTCAGGGCCTCCTTCGCCGCCTCGCGGTCGTCGAACGGGACCGTTCGATCCGCGAACTCCTGGCCCTGCTCGGCCCCCTTGCCTGCGATGAGGACGACGTCGCCCGGCTGCGCCAGCTCGATCGCGCGCGCAATCGCGGCGGCGCGGTCGAGCTCGACCCGGGCCGCCCCGTTCGCACCGGACAGGATCTCGGCCGCGATCGCCGCCGGATCTTCGCTGCGAGGGTTGTCAGTGGTGACGATCGCCACGTCGGCAAGCTCGGACGCCAGGCGCCCCATGGGCGCCCTCTTCGCCCGGTCGCGGTCGCCACCGGCGCCGAGAACGCAGATCACGCGCTTCCCGTCCGCAAGCTCGCGCGCAGCGCGCAGGACATTCGCGAGCGCGTCCGGCTTGTGCGCGTAGTCGACGATCACGTGGAACGGCTGGCCGGCGTCGACCGACTCGAAGCGACCGGGGACGCTTCGAACCGACTCGAGCCCGCGCCGGATCGCTTCGTCGCCGATGCCGAGAGCCCGTGCCGCGCACAGGGCTCCGACCGCGTTCTCGACGTTGAAGCGCCCACGGAGCCTGAGGTCGATCCCTGCGAGCGCTCTCGCGTCGTCCGTGCTGAACGTGATCGCATCCGGGAGCTCCTGCGCGAGCCGTCTGCCGTGCTCGTCCCCGACGTTGACGACCGCGATCGGCCGCGGCTCGGCGAAGAACAGGCGCCGCTTCGCCTCGAAGTACGACTCGAGGTCGCCGTGGAAGTCCAGGTGGTCGTGGCTGAGGTTCGTGAAGACGAGCACTGCGAATCGGACGCGGTCGAGGCGGTGGAGGACGGACGCGTGCGACGAGGCTTCCATCGCGCACGACCGGTCGCCCGCATCGAGCATCTCGCGGAACAGCCGCTGCAGGTCGATCGCCTCCGGCGTCGTCCGCACGACACCTCGTCGCTCGCCGCCGACGCGTGCCTCGACCGTCCCGAGCAGCCCAGGGCGTCGGCTGGCAGCGGCGAGAATCGCGAAGAGGAGGAAGCTCGTCGTCGTCTTGCCGCTCGTGCCGGTGACGCCGACGACCTCGAGCTCGCGGGTCGGCTCGCCGAAGAACACGTCCGCTGCGGGCGCCATCGCAGCGCGGGAGTCCGCAACCACGACCTGCGGCACCGGCAGCGCGAGCTCACGCTGTACGACGAGCGCCACCGCCCCCGCCTCGACCGCAGCGCCGGCGAAGTCGTGCCCGTCGGCGTGCTCGCCCGGAACGGCGAAGAAGAGGGCTCCTGGGGTGACAGCGCGAGCGTCGTACGCGAGATCCCGTACCTCGACCGCAGGGCCTCCGAGCACCTGCGACGGCTCGAGCGCAGTGACGAGGCGCTCCAGGTCCATCCGGCAGAATCTACTCGTGCGCGGTGACGGGCATGCCGACTCGGTCACCGGCTTCCTCCTGGCGGTGTCGGCGTTCTTCGTCGCGATGGTCGGAACGACCCTGCCGACGCCGCTGTACCCGCTGTTCGAGCAGCGCTACTCGTTCGGGTCGCTGCTCGTCACCGTGATCTTTGCGATCTACGCCTTCGGCGTCATCGGCGGGCTCATCCTCTTCGGGAATCTCTCCGACCGCATCGGCCGGAAGCCGGTCCTGTTGCTCGGGCTGGTGCTGTCCGCGGCGAGCGCCCTTCTCTTCCTGTTCGCCGACTCGCTGGCGCCGATCTACGTGGGGCGCGTGGTCTCGGGCCTGTCGGCGGGGATCTTCACCGGGACGGCCACCGCGTACGTGATCGACCTCGCGCCTGCCGGGCGCCGACGCCTTGCGAGCTTCGTCGCCGTCTTTGCGAACCTCGGAGGGCTCGGCACCGGGACGCTCCTGTCCGGACTGCTCGGCCAGTGGGCGCCGCACGCACTGCGGACGCCGTTCGCGGTCGACCTCGGCCTCGTCGTCGTCGCGACCGCGGGCCTGCTGCTCGTGCCGGAGACGGTGCCTCGCCAAGCGCTCAGCTTCCGGCTGCAGCGGTTGGGCGTGCCCGCGGAGGTGGTGCCCGTCTTCGTCCGCGCCGCGCTTGCGGGCGTTGCCGCATTCGCGGTCTCCGGCGTCTTCAGCTCGGTCGCGCCGGAATTCCTCGGCGTCGCGCTGCACCACCACAGCCCTGCGCTCGCCGGTCTGCTCGTCTTCTTCCTCTTCGTCATGTCCGTTGCCGGTCAGGCGCTCGTCCTCCGCCTCTCGAACGCACTCGCAGCCGGCTGCGGCCTGCTCGTCGCCGGGGTCGCGCTGCTGGCCGTCTCCTTGGCGGCAGACTCGCTGACCGCGTTGTTCGCGAGTGCTGCCGTCGGCGGCCTCGGCCAGGGCGTCGTCGTCAGCGCCGGCCTCGCAGCAATCGCCGAACGCGCACCCGCCGAGCGCCGCGGCGAGACCGCCTCAAGCTTTTTCGTCGTCCTTTACTTCGGTCTCTCGATCCCCGTGATCGCCGCGGGTGTCGCGATCCACTTCACGTCGCTGCGCGCGGCCGGGATCGGGTTCTGCGCCGGTGCCGGAACGCTCGCCCTCGCCGTGCTCGTAAGCCTGCTCGGCTCGCGCGCGCCTACCTGATCGTCAGATCCGGCGGGACCTCGAGGTACTGGAGGTCGAAGGACGCGATCTGCTCGAACGCGGGCGCAGCCACGATGCCGCCGTAGATCCCTCCGCTCGGCTGATCGACGCTCACGAGCACGACCAGGCGCGGATGCAGCGCGGGCACCATCCCGACGAAGGTCGCGACGTACGCGCCGGGGATGTAGCCGTACCGGCCAGGCTTCTGCGCCGTCCCGGTCTTGCCCGCGACGGTGTAGCCGGGGATGGCCGCGAGCTGCGCAGTCCCCTGATCGGAGACGACACCCTGCAGCATCCTCCGCAACTCGTAGTCGACGTCCGGCGTGAGGACCCTGTGCCGGTGCAGGGCGGACGGCCGGCCCCCGAGCACGTGGTCGACGAGGTGCGGCTCGATCCATACGCCGCCGTTCGCGATCGCCGCATAGGCGGACGCGAGCTGGATCGACGTGACGGAGACCCCCTGTCCGATGGGGACGTTGCCGATCGTCGAGCCCGACCAGTAGGACGGCAGCAGGCCCTGGCTTTCGCGCGGGAAGTCGACGCCCGTGCGCCGGCCGAACCCGAAACGCGTCATCCACTTCTTCAGGCCGGTCTCACCGAGATACCGCTCGGCGATCGTGATCGCCCCGACATTCGAGGAACGCTGGAGGATCTGCGCCACCGTCAGCCGTTCCGTCGGCCGGATCTCGGCGTCGTGGATCACGCGGTCGGCGACGTGAATCGAGTACGGCAGCGTGAACGCAGTCTGCGGGGTCACCTTGTGCTCCGACAGGGCGCCACCGATGGTCACGACCTTGAACACCGAGCCGGGCTCGAAGACGTCGTTCACCGCGTGGTCGACCGTCAAGCCGTGCTGAGTGGCCTGCGGGAAGCCGTTCGCGTTGTAGCCCGGCTCCTGGGCCATGGCGAGAATCGCGCCGGTGTGGGGATTGAGGACGATCGCGGTCGCGCTCTTCGCATGCCACTGGCCCACCGTCTGCTCGAGCACCTGCTCGGCGTTTGCCTGCATGTGACTGTCGAGCGTGAGGAAGACGTCGCGTCCGGCGCGGGCCGGGCGGTTCTGGATCGTGTTCACGGCCTGGCCGAGCGCGTCCCGAACGACCGTCGCGCTCCCAGGCGTCCCTGACAGCTCCTTGTTCAACTCGAGCTCGAGCCCTGCGAGGCCGGTGTTGTCGATGCCCGCGTAGCCGAGCACCGGCGCCGCGACGGTGTCCTGCGGATAGACCCGACGCTCGTCGGCTTCGAACGTGAAGCCGGGCAGCTTACGTTTGGCAAGCGCCGCCGCAGGCTCCGTCGGCGCCTTCCGCAGGACGTAGACAAAGCCGCGGCTGCGGTCGGAGAGCTTCCGGTAGACGGATTTCACGGGGAGATCGAGCACCTTCGCGGCGATCCGCGCCTCGTGTAACGGATCCGAGATCTGAAGCGGGTCGGCGACGACGTCGGTCGCCTGCTCACCGATCGCGAGCGGCGTGCCAAGCCTGTCGTAGATCGTCCCCCGTCCGGCGGGAAGCACGAGGGCCACCTTCGCCTGCCGTTGCGCGAGCGAGGTCAGCGACGAAGCGCGCACGGTCTGGATCCACGCCGCCCGCGCCCCGAGGGCCGCGAACGTGAGCAGGATGATGAGAAGGAGGAGACGGAGCCGCGAGTTGACGACGCGCGGCTTCAACGGCGTCCGGAAGGAAGGACGAAGTAGGACGTGTTTGCCGCGGGAGCCGGCACCATGCCGAGCCGCCTCGCTGCCGCCTCGATCCGCGGCGCCGAGTTGACCGCCGAGAGGTGAGAAGCGAGCGCCTGGTTCTGCGCCTGGAGCTGCGCACGCTGCTCGTCGAGATGCGTGACCGCGACGTGCGCCCGCAGCACGGCGACGTTGACGGCAACGACTCCGGCGAGGAGGAGCGCGAAGAGGATCATCCAGACGATGTGAGCGCGAACACGGCGTGGAACCGGTTTGCGCCGCGAGCGTACGGGCGCCGCCGGACGCTGGGGCGCCGCCCGGCGCCGGCGCGGAGCCGGAACCGGAACCGGAACCGGAACCGGCTCTGCGACTTCCGCCTGCGCGAACCAGTCCACCGACGCCATCTAGTCCTCCTCCGCCCCGGTCTTCACCGCGGCGCGCAGCCGTGCCGACGTGGAGCGCGGATTCGCCGCGACCTCCGTCTGGCTGGGCCGAATCGGCCGCCGTTGCAGGGCGCGAAGCTCGGGCTCGTGGCCGCAGACACAGACGGGGAAATCCGGCGGGCAGGTGCAGCCGCGCTCCCGCTCGCGCAGGAAGCGCTTCACGATCCGGTCCTCGAGCGAGTGGAAGGAGATCACGGCGAGCCGACCGCCCGGACGCAACATCCCGAGCGCGGCGGGGAGTGCGCTCGCGAGCGAGTCGAGCTCCGCGTTTACCTCGATTCGCAGTGCCTGGAAGACGCGCCTCGCCGGATGGCCGTCGCCGAAGCGAGCCGGCGCCGGGATCGCGGCCTTGATCACGTCGACGAGCTCACCGGTGCGCTCGAACGGCTGCTCGCGCCGGCGGCGCGCGATCGCCCGCGCGATCTGCTTCGCGTACCGCTCCTCGCCATAGCGCCGGAAGATCGTGACCAGGTCGCGTTCGCTCCACGTGTTGACGACCTCGCGCGCGCTCACGTCTTGCGTGGGATCCATGCGCATGTCGAGCGGTGCGTCGGCGGCGTAGGAGAAGCCACGCTCGGGCCGGTCGAGCTGCATCGAGGACACCCCGAGGTCGAGGAGGATCGCGTCGGCCTGAACCCCGTTCTCTGCGAGCTGCGGAAGGACGACGCCGAAGTCGCCCCGCAGGAGCCGCGCGTTCACCGTCGTGCGCTTCGCGAGCTGCTCGAAGTACGTGCGAGCCGTCGGGTCGCGGTCGATCGCGATCAGCTTCCCCGTGCCGCGCAGGTCGGCCGCGAGGATCGCGGCGTGCCCGCCGGCGCCGAAGGTCGCGTCGATGACCGTCTCGCCGGACTGCACGGCGAGGCACGCCCGCACCTCCTCGGCGAGGACGGGGACGTGGTCAGCTTCTCTGGGCTGCAAGACGTTCGGCAACATCCTCAGCACTCCCTTCGACCTCGGCGAGCTCGCGCTGCCAGGCGGCGCGGTCCCAGATCTCGAGGCGGTCGTTGACGCCTGCGACGACGACGTCGCGGCCGAGCTTCGCGTGCGCGAGCAGTGCGGACGGGATGCTCACGCGCCCCTGTTTGTCCGGCGTCGTCTCGCTGGCGCCGGAGAAGAAATGGCGATGCATCCGCCGGCCCTGCTGGCTCAGGGGATGCAGGGTGGAGAGCGTCGAGTCGCGGTAGTTCTCCCAGCCGTCCGGCGTCCACGCCCAAAGACAGCCGTCGAGGCCGCGGGTGACGACGATGCCGCCCTCGAACGCCCGCCGGAACTTCGCCGGAAGCGTGAGACGGTTCTTGTCGTCGATCGTGTGCTCGTACTCGCCTAGGAGCATGGGGCCTCTTCCCTATCCCACCACTGTGCCCCACTATAAACCACAACCCTCCACAAGTCCACCCTTTTCGGACCATAGCGAAGCCGACTACGACCGAGATTTGAGGGATCAGACGGTCTTCTCGGCCGAGCGAAGACGCGCTGCCAGCGTCCGCAAGAGCTCCTGCGAGAGCGCGGGCTCGCTCCGGAGGAGCTTGCCGAACGCGCTGCGGCTGATCGTCATCGTCAGCACGTCGCCCTCGGCGACGACGCTGGCCGAGCGGGGCGAGTCGTCGAGCAGTGCCATCTCGCCGAAGCAGTCGCCGGAGCCAAGCTTTCGCGCGCGTCCCTTCGGCGTGACGACCCGGGCGCCGCCGTCGATGAGCACGTAGAAGGCCGAGCCGGCGTCTCCGGCTCGCACGATCGGCGTCCCGGCGGCGAAGCGGCGCATGCGGGCGAGCGAGGCGACCCGCTTGAGATGGCGTCGCGACAGGTTCCGGAAGAGCGGCAGCTCGGCCAGCACCGGAACAAACTCCACCCCACTCCGTCCCGTCTCACGCGGGAGGGCGATTGCCGCACGGGCGGCGGGGCCGGCACCGAGCTGGCTCATTGGCGGACCCTACCGCTCAGAACTCGGCCTGTACATCGTCAGCCGTCAGCTGATGTCCATATGCGCCGCGTCCCGTGAGGACGGCTGCGCCGCACTGCGCGCCCAGCGCCACCGCCTCGTCGACGGGCTTGCCGAGCGCGAGCCCGTACGTGAGCCCGGCTGCGAAGCAGTCGCCGCAGCCGTACGCGTCGGACACCGGGCCCGGCGGAGTCGCCGCTCGAAAGGGTCCGCCGGGGCGGATCCAGCCACCGAGCCCGGCCGCGGTCGTGACGACGATCTGCGGCTCAGGCTCGAGCTCACCGGCCTCGAATCGCTCCGCCGCGTCCTCGCCGCTGCCGACGAGCACGTCGAGCTGGACTCCGCCTCGCCGCAGATTCGGGAGCTCGCGCGCCGCGGCGACGAGGACGGGGCAATGGCGGGCCGCGCGTAGAGCCGCGACGTCCCCGCACACGAAGTAGACGGCGTCGCAGCGGCCGAGCTCTTCCCACGGGAGCGAGCCGTCCTCGCCGGAGGCGCGATGCTTCTCGCCGAGCACGGTGATCGTTCGCTCGCCGCCTTCGTCCACGTGCGTGAAGGTCCGGCGCTGCGTCCCTCGGGCGTGGCCGGCGTGCACGGTGACGCCTCGAGCCTCGAGCTCTTCGCGCGACCGGTGGCCCAGCTCGTCGTCGGCGAGCGCCGTGAAGAAGAGGCACGAGCCGGCGAGGTTGGCAAGCTGAACGGCCGCGACGGCACCTCCGCCCGCGGCCTCCTCCCAGGTCTCGAGCGCGGGCACGATCTCCCCCGGCTCGGGCGTGTGGTCGACCCGCGCAAACTCCACCCACTCGACGTGTCCGACGACGGCGACCTTCATGACCTCACATCTTGAAGCGAGAGTACGTTTCAGTGCTCGATGTCCTGCGCCGGAATCCCCCCGTTCGAGCGGTTCTACGAGTCCCACTCGGGCGTCGTGCTCGCGTTCCTGCGACGCCGTGCGGGCCGCGATAGGGCCGACGACCTCTTCCAGGAGACGTTCCTGCGCGCGCTCCGCGCCTACGGGCGGCTCGAGCACGGCGAGCACCTGCGAGCCTGGGTCTTGACGATCGCGGCGAATGCGGTCGTCGATGCCGCGCGCCGGGAGCGACCAACGGCCGAGCTGGCGATCGAGCCCGCGAATGAGGACGAGCTCCCGCCCGTCGAAGAGCTCGCGCAGCTGACAGACGGCCTGCCGCCGAAGGAGCGCGCGGCGGTCGTCCTCCGCTACGGGTACGACCTCGACTACGACACGATCGGCGCCGCACTCGGCTCGAACGAGCAGGCGGCACGGCAAGCGGCCTCCGCCGGCGTGCGGCGGCTGCGGAAGGAGAAGGAGCAGCGATGACCGGAATCCCGACCGTTCTCGACGAACGCTTCCGCGCGGCGGCGGCCGCGTCCGGCGACCTCGACGTGGCCTACGACGTTCTCGACGACACGCCGGTGGGACCGCTGCTCGTCGGCGTCTCCGAGCGCGGCCTCTGCCGCGTCGGCTTCGACCCCGAGCCGGAGGCGGAGCTCGAGCGGCTCGCGCGCCAGTTCGGACCGCGGGTCCTGCGCACTCCGAAGGCGCTCGACGGCGTACGGAGTGAGCTCGACGAGTACTTCGCCGGCCGCCGGCATGCGTTCGACCTCGAGCTCGACCTCCGCGCGACGCCGGAGTTCCACCGGCGCGTCCTCGAGGAGCTGAACCGGGTCGAGTACGGCCACACGACGACCTACGGTGCCCTCGCGGCCCGGGTCGGCGCTCCCCGCGCGGCGCGCGCCGTCGGGACGGTGATGAACCGGAACCCGCTCCCGATCGTCCTCCCCTGCCACCGCGTCGTGGGCGCAAACGGCAGCCTCACCGGCTACGGCGGCGGCCTCGACCGGAAGGAATGGCTCCTCCGGCTGGAAGGCGCATTGCTCTAGCTAGTGGAAGTGGCCCCAGCGGGTCGCGAGAACCAGACAGACGAAGCCGATGGCGATCGCGAGCCCGCCGACAATCTCTCCGGCGCGGCGACCGAACGGCGTCAATCCGCCCACCAGCAGTGCGAGGCCTCCGATGGCTCCGACAGCTTCCCCAACCTCCGCGAGCCGGATGCCGGTGTGGCTCTTGATCGTGATTGCGAGTGTGACCATGGCGCAATGATCAATGGCACAGCGGACAGCGCTCCCGTTTTATGACTTGAAAAAATGGGTCACCCCCGTAGCGCTACATCCTGACGTGATGAATCTCTGGCACCATGCCCGGCTCGCCCATGCTCCATTTGGGTGCCTCCGGCGGGGAAACTGCCCGTCCGCGCCGCAGCGGTGCGAGGCGCTTCCCCGCCACTTCTACATCCCTTGGCGTCACGGGAAGGCTTTGGTGCTTTGCTGCGGGTGTCTCGCGGATTGCGACTGATAGGAGGGGGAGGAGCGATTTCGAACTCCTCCCCTCGTTCATCCAGCGTTTTCTCAGCGGCGCGGGGCCGGTGTCGCGAGCAGCGACTCTGCCGACATCTCGCGCAGGATGAACTCGTCGTAGCCGAACAGCGTCGCCGTGATCGAGGAGATCACACGCGCTCCGTCGAGCGGCGTGAGATGCTGCTTCTCGACCGAGCTCCGTACCTCCTTGATCAGGCGCTCGGCAAGCTGCCACTTGGGCTCGATTGCTGGTCCAAATTCAGTCGGCTTCATCGAAGCAAACTGCTGGACCAAGGAGCCATGCTGCACCGTTCCTGCCATATCAGCAACCCCCCTTATGGGTGTCTGGGAACAGGTACAGGTCCAGGGTGCCAACGGCACGACAGCCTGTCAAACGGAAGAAGCCACTCCTTTCGACCCCCTTTGGCGATCAAAGCCTGCGAACGGTCCTCGAGCCTGGTCAAACCACAGAAGCCGCTGTTTCCGGCTTTCTGGCCATCCAACCACGGGCTCGACCGCAAGGAGTGGCCGCTGCGGCTCGAGGGGCGCTGCTCTAGCGGATCGAGCCGCACGGGATATGGCGCAGCTTGTAGCCCACGCCCCACACGTTCACCACCCAGCCGGGCAGGCCGGCCGCGTCGAGCTTCCGCCGGACGCGGGAGGCGTGCGACTCCAAAGTCCGGGTCGGAACATACGTGCGGAAGCCCCAGACATCGCGCAGGAGCTGCTCGCGCGTGAAGACGCGGTCGGGGTCGGAGGCGAGCTTGACGAGCAGTGTGAATTCCTTCGCCGACAGCTCCACCTCCTGCCCGAGCACCGTGACCCGCCGTGCAGCGCGGTCGATCGCGAGCGACTCGATCTCCAGCAGCTCGACTCGCGGCGGGCAGCGCCGCAGGAGGGCGTGGATCCGGGCCAGCAGCTCTTCGTAGACGAACGGACGCGCCAGGCAGTCGTCTGCGCGGGCGAGAGCGCGGACGCGTGACGCCGGGTCGGCGCCTCCGAGCACGATCACGGGACAGTCGGGCACGACGCCGCGGTCGAAGGCGTCGGCATCCCCGAGCACGAGCACGTCGGGATCCGCGGCGCGAGGCAGCTGCTCGGCACGTTCGTAGGCGACGACGTCGAATCCGTCGTTGCGCAGCTGGCGCTCGAGAAACCCTCGAACAGCCGGTTCCGGCTCGGCGAGGAGAAGCGCTGTCATGACCTCGAGGCTAGGTGCGGCGAGCCGGCGCCGCCAGATGTCCTTTCGCGCTAAAGCGTGACGAACGCTCTATAGCCGTCCGGAGCGGACCACGCCCCAGAGGAGCCAGAGCCCGAGCACCGTGGAGAGACAGAAACCGATGATCGAGATGACATTCACGCCGAGCACGTGCGGGCCGCCCTTCGCGAAGATCCCGATCAGGCTCGAGCCGATCATCCCCCCGACGATGATGAGCGCGATCACGAGCCGGTTGAGCGCCGCGTCGAGCTTCTGCATGAACTCGTCGAGACCCTTGTGCACGAAGCCGACCTCGATCTGGCCGTCCCGGATCTCCTCCATGAAGTCGTGGAACTGGTGCGGCGCCTCGGCGAGCACCTGCGCGTAGCGGAAGGCCTCGCGCCGCGCGCGTCGCGCGACGCGCTCCGGCCTGAACCGGTCGATCATCAGGTCCCGCGCATACGGTCGCGCAACCTCGAAGACGTTGAAGTCCGGGTAGAGATCGGTCGTCACCGAGCCGAGCGTCGCGATCGCGCGGTCGAGCAGGAGGAACCGCGCCGGCAGGTGGAGGTTCATCGAGTAGATGAGCTGGAAGCTCTCGCGGATGACCTGGATCGGGTCGACCTCGCTGAGGGTCGAGCCGTAGTAGCGGTAGTAGAGCTCGCGAATCTCGGCGAGAAACTCCCCCTCCCGGTCCTTCGGGTACCGCACGCCAAGGTCGGAGAGCCGCCGTGGGATGAGCTCGATGTTCTCGTTCGTCGCATCGATGAAGAGGCCGGTCAGCTTCGACATGTCGTCGTCGGTGAGCGTCCCCACGGCGCCGAAGTCGACGAGGCCGATCGTTCCCGCCTCGTGCGGGATGAGGATGTTCGCCGGGTGCGGGTCGCCGTGGAAGAAGCCGTGCCGGAAGATCATCGCCATCCACGCCTCGGTGATCCGGGTGGCGAGCTCCCGACGCTCTTCGAGCCGCGTAGCGACGAGGTCGAGGTCGGCGAGCTGGATCCCGTCGATCCACTCGAGCGTCAGGACACGCGAGCGCGTGTACTGCCAGTAGACCTTCGGCACCCGGACGTGCGGGTCGCCGGCGAAGTGGCGGTGGAAGTTCTGCGCGTTGCGTCCCTCCTGCCGGTAGTCGAGCTCCTTCCGGATCGACCGGGCGAACTCGTCCACGACCTGGCGTGTGTCGACGAAGTCGAGCGACCGGATCCGCTCGCGCGCGAGCTTCGCCGCCTGGTAGAGGAGCCCGAGATCCGCTTCGATCTGCCGGGGCGCTCCTGGCCGCTGCACCTTGACCGCGACGTGGCGCCCGTTCGGCAGGGTCGCACGGTGCACCTGGCCGATCGACGCAGCCGCGACCGGCTGCGGCTCGAACTCGAGGAACAGGCGCTCGAGCGTGTTCCCGAGCTCCTCCTCGATCACCCGCTCTGCCTGCTCGAAGGGGAACGGCCGCACGTCGTCCTGGAGCGCACGTAGCTCGACGACGATGTCGGGCGGCACGACGTCGGGCCGCGTCGAGAGGAGTTGCCCGAACTTCACGAAGGTCGGCCCAAGCTCGTCGAGAACCTCGCGCAGGTGCTGGCCGCGGGCCGAGGCGGCGCCGTGCTCGGACGCGACATTCGCGAGGCGATCCTCCGCCGAGCGTCCCGGGAGGAGGTCGCTGAGCTTGTGCGCTTCGAGGAAGTACCCGAAGCCGTGCCGCACCATGACCTGTGCGATCTCCGACAGGCGGCTGATGCTGCGCGTGGCACTCATGCGAACAGGCTACGCAGCTTCGCGCCTACGCGCCCACGGGCGAGGCGGGACCAGCAGAGATTCGGCGTGCAGGTACGCAAGCCCGACCGCGGGCAGGTCGGTCAGGCGCTCGACGCAGATGTAGCGACGGCGCCAATCGGGGAAGAACTTCCGGTTGAACGAGTAGAGCCGTTCGAGCTGAAACGCGCTGTCGGCGAGGAGAAGCCCGCGGCGCACGACGCGGCGCAGCGGCGTCGTCATCCGCTCCGGAGCGAGGAAGTCCGTCAGCGCGCAGAAGTTGAGCGACAGCTCGTTTGCGCCGGCGGCGCGGGCCCAGGCAAGCGCCTCGACCACGAGGAACTCCGTGAGCCCGTTCGGCGTGTCCGGGCGGCGGCGCATCGCGCTCAGCGACCAGCCGCCTCCCGCCGGTGAGGGAGCGAGGTGGAGGAAGCCTCCGATCCGGCCGTCGCCGTCCTCGGCCAGCGCGAGAACCGTGCCCGGGATGTGAAGGTCGTCGATCGTCATCGAGAACCCGCGCTCCGGCTGGCCGCACCGCCACGCCTTGGACACGAGGGCGAGCTCGGCCTCGAGTGCAGGCTCGACCTCGTCGGCGGCCACGACGCGGAACGAGTAGCCGGCCTTGCGGAGCCGCGAAACCGACTGGCGCACCTTGCGGATCGCGCGTCCCTCGAGTGAGAACTCCTGCGGCCGCAGCACTGCCTCTTCTCCAATCGGGATGGGCTTGAGCCCGAACGCTCGGTAGCGGTCGAGGTGGTCTTCCGATGCGCCGACGACCGCAAACCGCCAGCCGCGCGCACGGACGAGGCGTCGCAGCTCGGCGAGAAGCTCCTCGATCTCCGCCTCGTCACCGACGGGATCGCCGCTGACGAGCGCCGTTCCGGCCACGACGCGATAGGCGAGGAAGGCGCGGCGGGACGGCGAGAAGAGGTAGCTCTTGTCGTGGCGCAGTGCGAAGAAGGCGAGGCTGTCGCTGCCGTAGGCGTCCACCAGCGTGCGCACGAGCCGCCGCTCCCCCATCGTCTGCGCGACGGCGTGTCCGTACGGTCGCAGCCAGAAGTAGAGCGCGAGAGAGCCGAGGACGATGCCGAGACCGAGGAGCGCGTCGCCGCTGCGGGGCGAGAGATCGACGCCGCGCAGCTCGGCTCCGCCGGCGAGCGCTGCGACTCCCGCAAGCGCGACAGCGAGGCCGACCAGCGGCCGGACGCTTGCCGGATCGCCGGGCACGTCGAACCGGCGCCGCCAGCGAACGAGCGCCATCAGCAGGAGCAGCGAGACCGCCGCCTCCTCGAAGTCGAGGCCTTTCGCGAGGTGGGCGGCGGCGGAGGCGACGACCACGGCGACCGCGAGCTGCCAGGCACGTCGGCGGCGCTTCGCGAGCGAGCGCGAGAGCCAGATAAGGCCGAGGCCGAAAGCGACCGTGAGGACCCGCGCGGCCTCGGGCCATCCGGGCGGCAGGATCCCCCCGATCATGTCGACGCGGTCCGCCATCTCCGGTGTCAGCGCCGACACCAGGCCGACCACACCGACGAGTGCGGCGCCCCAGGCGAGGAGCCTTTCCGCGCTGACTGGGCGCAGCGTCACGCGGCCAGGGTACAACGTGCACATGCAGGAGCTGCGTGCCGACGACGCCGCCCGGATACCCCTTCCGCGCTGGATGACCGTTCTGCTCGCGGTCGTCGCCGTCGGGCTCGTTCCGTGGATCCTGTACCTGACCTTCACGCTCCCGTCACGGCACGTCACGCTCCACTACGACGTCGCCTGGGTCGGCTTCGACATCGCGCTCACCGCCTCGTTTGCCGCCACGGCATGGGCGGCGTTCCGCGGCTCGCAATGGCTCGTGCCGCTGGCCGCGGTGACCGGGACGATGCTCTGCTGCGACGCGTGGTTCGACGTCGTCACCTCACAGGGCGGCGGCGAGACGTGGGAGGCAATCGCCGAGGCCGCGCTCGCCGAGCTCCCGCTCGCGGCCGTGTGCGTCTTCATCGTCTACGACGCCGAGTCGTTCCTCGCGGCGACCGCCAACCGCTTTCGCCGGACGGAGGCGAGCTAAGCGGCAGGCGGCAGGTCGGGCGGATCCTTCTCGAGCAGCCGCAAGCGATGCTCGAGCTGCGCGACCCGAAGCTCGAGCTCGTCGAGCTCGTCGCGCGTGACGAGGTTCAGCTCGTCCGAGATCCCGTGCAGCGCGGCAATGGCGCTCCCGGACAGGCGCTCCTTGCCACCGCGCATGCGGCCGGGCAGCTCGGCGATCAGCTCCTCGACCGTGTCGAGGAGCAGCCGGCCGCCGCCGCTACCGCGCTCTGCCATGTGGCCTCGAGCGTCGCCGCTGGCGCCGCTTCTCGCGCCGGGCACTCGCGGTGGCGGGCTCAGGCGATATCGCGTCGATGAGACCCGGCGTCTGCTCTGCGGCGAGCGCGGCCTCCGACTCCTGCAGGGCGAGCGTCCCGGAGTCGAGTGCCGGTCCGCCCTTCGGCCGCCACGGCTTGCGGCGCGCAGGCGTCCCGCCGTCGGCCTCCCCGCCCTCCTCGTCGCCGAGGTGCTTCCGCCGGGCGTACTCCGGCTCGCGCTCCTTCCAGATCGTGAGGAGCGGCGCGGCGAAGAAGATCGAGGAGTACGCACCCGAGGTGACTCCGACGATGAGCGCGAACGCGAAGTCCTTGAGGGTCGCGCCGCCGAGGATCTCGAGGCAGATGATCGGCAGCAGCGTGATGAACGTCGTGGCCAGTGAGCGCCTGATCGTCTCCCACAGCGAGACGTTGGTGATGGTCGCGAACGACGAGCGCCGCATGAGCGGGATGTTCTCGCGCACGCGGTCGAAGATGATGATCGTGTCGTAGATCGAGTAACCGAGGACGGTCAGCACCGCGGCGACCGTCGCGACGGAGACCTCCTTCCCCACCAGCGCGTAGACGCCGATGGTGACGGCTATGTCGTGCAGCATCGCGAGGATCACGGGCATCGCGAACTTGAGCTCGAACCTGACCGCGATGTAGATCGTGATCAGGAGCAGCGAGACGATGATCCCGTAGATCGCGTCGATTGCGATCTGGTGGCCGAACGTCCCGGAGACGTTCTTCGCGCCCTCCTTGAACGCGCCGAAGTTGGTCTTGAGCCCCTGGTTCAGGCTGGCTTGCTTCGCGGGCGTAAGCGACTCCGTCCGGACCTGCCACTGCCTGAAGTTGCCGTTCACGCTCTTGCCGCGGCCCTGCACCACCGGCTCGCGCTGGCCCTGCTGCTGCACGAATTTCGTGATCGACCCCTGCGAGTACGCCTTGTGCGTGTTGAACGTGACCTGTGTGCCGCCCTTGAAGTCGATCCCGAGATTCAAGCCACGCGTGCCGAGAGCGATCACCCCGGCGAGGATCACGGCGCCCGAGAGCCCGAACCACAGGTAGCGCCGCCGCATGAAGTCGATCTGGAGCCACTTCGCCGTCTGCTGCCCATGCGCGCCCATGAAGTGTGGGTTGTCGAACCACCGGAAGCCGCTCAGGAGGCCGAGCATCGCGCGCGTCGCCGCGACCGCGGTGATGAGCGAGATCACGGTGCCGATCAGCAGCATCAGGGCGAACCCCTTCACGTCCGCGACCGCGATGAGGAAGATGACCATCGCCGTGATCACGGTCACGACGTTCGCGTCGAGAATCGTGTGGAAGCCCTTGCCATAGCCGGCCGCGACGGCCGCACGCACCGATCGACCGGCTCGCACCTCTTCCTTGATCCGTTCGAACACGACGACGTTCGCGTCGGCCGCGACGCCGATCGTGAGGATCAGGCCGGCGAAGCCCGGCAGCGTCAAGGTGACGTTGAAGAGGAGAATGGCCGCGTAGTAGAGGGCCCCGTAGATAACGAGGCCGAAGACCGCGACGAGGCCGAGGAAGCGGTAAAGGACGAGTAGGAACGCCGCGACGACAGCGAATCCGATCAGGGCGGCGAGCAGTGCCTGGTGGAGCGAGCTCCTACCCAGCGTCGCCGACACCTGTGTCTGCTCGATCTGCACGAGCTTGTACGGCAGCGAGCCGCTCTGGAGGACGAGGGCGAGATCCTTCGCGGCCTTGAGCCCGCCCGTGCCCATGCTGATCCGCGCACTGCCACCCGCGATCCCGAGCGAGAGGCTCGGGTCCGTGTAGTCGATGTACGGCGTCGACTGGAGGACGCCGTCGAGCACGATCGCGTTGTGCCCGGCGTACTGGACGACCGTGTTCGGGTCGTTGTTGCCGAGCTGGCCGGCCTCGCCGGCCGCAATCCTGCCGCGGTCGTACTCCAGCTTCGTGATCCTCTGGAACTCCTGCGCGCCGTGCTTCTTGAAGGAGAGGAGCACCTCCGCCTGTCCCGAGTCGGAGGCGATGTCGGCGCTGATGCCCGACTCGTTGAGATCTTGTCCGGTGATCTCCGGCGGCCCGTTCGGGTGCGCCGTGGATGTCGGGAAGTACTTGAAGACGTACCAGGCCTTGCCGCTAGTCGAGCCGACGATCTCGCGGTGCGCGGGCACTTTGAGGATCTCGGTTCCCGCCGGCTGCTTGCCCTTGTAGGGCAGGAGCAGATCGTGAAGCTGCGGATCCGGCCCCGCCAGCCTCGCGTGCTTGAAGTGCTGGGTCTGCTTCTTCGTGACCTGCTTGCCCTTGACCGTCGTCGTGACGTTCTTTGTGACCGTCTTCGGGCCAAAGAGGTAGTACTGCTCGGGCGTGCCCTTCTTCGCCTGGTCCTGAAGCTGCTTGAGGAGGCTGTACAGCGACGCGATCACCTGCGGCTGGCCCGACGCGTTAAGGCTGGGCGGCGCGAGGTCCTTCTCGAAGTCGAAGAACTGCAGCTGCCCGGTTGAGCCGATGACCTTCGCGGCCTTCGCCGTGTTGTGGATGCCCGCGAGCTGCACCACAATCTCGTTGCCGCCCTGGATGGCGACGTTCGGCGAGGCCACGCCGAGCTTGTCGACGCGGTTGACCATCACCTGCTGCGCCGTCTGCATACCCGCCGCGTTGACCTGCTGTCCCTTGGTCGGGACGGCGCGAAGGACGACCTCGATCCCACCGCGGAGGTCGAGGCCGAGCGTCGGCTTCTTGTACGCGGGTGAGCCGGGGACGGCCAGCATCACGGCGCCGACCAGCGCCGCCGCGATTGCGCCCATGAGCAGGAGATAGTTGCGACGTTCTCTCACGAAGGATCCTTCAGACCGCGAACAGGTTAGCCGCGGTTCTCCTCATTCGATGCGTCCTGGGCCTTGCCTGCGTCGTCCTCGTCGAACGCAGATTGCCAGCGCTCTTGGTCGTCCTCCGCCGCCGAATCTTCGTGCTCCGCGGCCTCCTCGTCCTCGGGCTCGTGAATCACGCCGGCGATCGCTCGCCTCGCGACGCGAACCTCGGTCCTCGGCGCGATCTCGACGGTGACCTCGTCCTCGTCGAGCCGTGAGACGGTGCCGTAGATCCCGCCTGCAGTGAGCACCTCGTCGCCGACCTGCAGCTCGTTGACCAGCGCCCGCTGCTGGTTCTGGCGCTTCCGCTGAGGCCGGACGACGATCAGCCAGAGCAGGAGGAACGCAATGATGATGATGAAGAAGAACCCTCCACCGCTGCTCGCTGCGACGATCACACGCTCGCTCCCTTCGCTCGTTCGAGCGCCTCGGCATTCCACGTGAGGAACTCGCCGCGCTCGATTGCCCCTCGCGCCGCGGCGACGAGATCGAGCAAGAAGCGCAGATTATGCAGGCTGAGCAGCCGCAATCCGAGGATCTCCTGCTGGTTCACGAGGTGCCGGATGTAGGCGCGGCTGAAGCGGGAGCAGGCCGGGCAGGCGCAGCCGTCGTCGAGCGGGCGCTCGTCGCGGGCGAACCGGGCGTTGCGGAGGTTGAGCCGTCCTTCGTGCGTGAGCGCGCTGCCAGTGCGCGCTGTGCGGGTCGGGAGGACGCAGTCGAACATGTCGACGCCGCGCGCGATCACCTCGAGCACGCCCTCGGGGTCGCCGATTCCCATGAAGTAGCGCGGTTTGTCCTCCGGTAGCAGGGCCGCCGCCGCCGTCGTGGCGTCGAACATCGGCTCCCGGTGCTCCCCGACGCTCAACCCGCCGATCGCGTACCCGTCGAAGTCGAGCGCGACGAGCTCCTCCGACGAGCGGGTTCGCAGCTCGGGGTCGAGGCCGCCCTGCGTGATCCCGAATCGGAGCTGCCCGGGCGCATGCGGGAGGTCGCGCTGCAGCTCGGCCCACAGCGTCGTCCGGCGCACCGCCTCCTCGAGCTCGGCGCGTGACGCGTCGGCCGGCGAGCAGATGTCCAGGCACATCGCGATGTCCGAGCCGAGGAGCTCTTGCACGCGGGCCGCGAGCTCGGGGGTGAAGCGCTCCGGCGCGCCGTCGTAGACGGAACGGAACGTGACGCCGTCGTCGTCCACCTCGAGCAGCGTGTCGCGGAGGGAGAAGACCTGAAAGCCGCCGGAGTCGGTGAGGATCGCGCCGTCCCAGCCCATGAACGTGTGCAGGCCGCCCAGCTCCGCGATGAGCTCCTCCCCGGGCCGGAAATGCAGGTGATACGCGTTGCCGAGCACGATCTCGGCGCCGAGCTGCTGCAACTCGACGGGATCGACGGTCTTGACGGTCGCCTTCGTCCCGACCGGCATGAAAGCCGGCGTCCGCACCTCGCCGTGCGCCGTGTGGAGGATCCCCGCGCGCGCCGCGCCGTCCCTCGCCGTGACGGTGAAGCAGCCGCTCACAGGACGAGCCTAGATGGGTAACCTCGAGAACGATGGCACGGTGGGGTCCGTACTTCTTCTCCGCTCGCCGCCGGTACCGGGAGGAGCGGCTCCTCTCCTACATCCACCGCGAGCACCAGCGGGGCCGACACCTCACCGAGATCCTCGACGACCCGTACGTTCAGCGCTGCGGCTCGCGTGGCTTCGTCTGGGAGACGCTGCGCGACACCTCGCTGATCGAGCTGCTCGACGAGGACGTGCGCCAGGCGATTCAGCGCGAGAGCGCGGAAGCCTCGAACCAGGCGTAGGCGCGTTCGGCGACGGCTGCGTCGCGTGCCGGATCCGCCGGAGCGCGTAGCTCGTACTCGCGGATGCGGCCGAGCTCCGCGACGAGGGCGCGCAGCGGCGCGTTGCTGCCGAGCACGGTTGCGATCCGGACGGAGTACGGCGCGAACTCCTCGAGCTGCGCATGCAGCTCACGCTCGCCGCCGTCGCGCCAGAAGTCCCGCCATTCGTTCGCGCTCCGCGGTCTCACCGGTTGTGGTTCACAGCCTCGACGTTGTTGCCGTCGGGATCGAGCACGAACGCCCCCACGTAGCCCGGGTGATATTCGGGCCGCTCTCTCGGGCCTCCGTTGTCGCGGAAGCCGGCGGCGAGCGCGAGGCGATGGAACTGCGCGACGGCGTCGTCGTCCGCTACCGGAAAAGCGAGGTGGACGTGCTTTGCCGGGGGGCGCCCGTCCGCGACGAGCGCGAACGACCTCCCGCGCGCGTACACGTGGAACCGCTCATCGCCCGGATCGCTGACCCCGAACCCCAGCACCGGAGCGACTGTCTCCCAGAAGCGCCGGCTCGCGGCGAGGTCGTGGACGCCGATCCAAACATGGTCGATCGGCGAGTCGCCGCCTTTCTGAAAGCCGGTGCAGGCTTCGACGCTGTTCCCGTCCGGGTCGAGGAGAAAGCCGCCGTAGTAGTTGGGGTCGTACTGCGGCCGCAGGCCCGGCTCGCCGTCGTCGCGGTAGCCGGCCTCCACCCCACGCTGCCAGAAGGCGTCGACGTCCTCCCGCGTCGGGACGGCGAAGGCCACGTGCAGGTGACGCGTGAGTGGTCGCTCCTCCTCCACAGGCGCGATCGAGAAGTCGTCCCACTCGAAGAATTCGTCACCTACGGGCTCACGGTTGAGCACGGTCGCGTAGAAGCGGCGCGAGGCCTCGAGATCGGAGACTCGGATGGTGACGTGGTCGAACATGCCTAGAGGACGAGCATTGCATCGCCGAAGGAGTAAAAGCGGTAGCGCTCCTCGACCGCGAGCCGGTAGAGGCGGCGGGTCTCCTCGATCCCGGCGAACGCCATCACGAGCGCGAGCAGCGTCGAGCGCGGCAGGTGGAAGTTGGTGAGCAGCGCGTCGACGCGGCGGAACTCGAAGCCCGGCGTGATGAACAGCTCGGTGCGTCCGGAGAGCGGGCCACCGCGGGCGAGCGTCTCGAGCACCCGCACCGTCGTCGTGCCGACGGCGAGGACGCGCTCCGCCGTGCGGATTCGCTCCCACGCCGGCGGCTCGACCTCGTACCGCTCTCCGTGGATCCGATGCTCCTCGAGCTGCTCCTCGGTCACCGGACGGAACGTGTCGAGCCCGACGTGGAGCGTCACGCGCACGGGATCGAGCCGCTCGAGCAGCTCCTGCGTGAAGTGCAGGCCGGCCGTCGGAGCCGCGGCGGAGCCGGGCTCGCGCGCGTACACGGTCTGGTAGCGGGAGGGATCGCCGAGCGGCTCGGTGATGTACGGCGGCAGCGGAGTCTCGCCGGCCGGCTCGCCGTCGAGACGGACGCGCCACCGCCCCTCGCCGAGGTGCTCGAGGAGCTCGACCGGTCCGTAGCGGCGGCCTTCTTTCAGCCGGCGTGTCGGGCGCGCGAGCGCCTCCCAGAGCTCATCGCCCACGCGCTCCAGGAGAAGAACCTCACCTTTAGGGTGCTCGATCGGGATCCGGGCCGGAACGACGCGCGTGTCGTTCACGACCGCGAGGTGGTCGATCTCGTCCGGCAGCTCCGCGAACGTGCGGTGGCGGACAGCACCCGTCTTGCGGTCGTAGACGAGAAGCCGTGACGCGTCGCGCCGGTCGGCCGGATGCTGAGCGATCAGCTCCGGCGGCAGCTCGTAGTCGAGCTCCGAGAGATCCATCCGACGCCAGTTGTACCGTCGCTTCCGTGGACATGGAGGCGATCGCCCGCGCACAGCAGCGCATCGAGGATGCCGCTGCGGGCCGCACCGACCCCGCCGCGTTCGACGCAGCGCTCCAGCGTGCGAGGACAGCCGTCGAGGCGCTCGCGACCACGACCGCCCGGTTCGAGGCGGGGCTCCCCGTCGCGATTCAGGACGGCATGCGGGAGCACTTCCGCCCCAGCGCGCGCCACCTCGCCGAGGTGCGGGGGCTGACGAACCAGGTCATCCGCCGGCTCGAGCGGATCGAGGGAGACATCCTGACCGAGCGGAACGCGAGGGTCGACGATCTCGCCCTGCTCGTCGAGCTCATCACTTCGGGCTGGCGCGGTGTTGATAGCTGCATTCGCAATATCGAGGAGCGGCTGGGCCGGCTCGAAGAGGGTCTCAAGCGTGACGGCGGCGCGGTCGTCTACAGCCTCGAAGGCCGTCAAGCAGGCTGAGCCGCAGCTTCCACCGGTAGGGCGAGCACGAAGCGGCTGCCCCGGCCGAGTTTCGTGTCGAGCTCGAGCCGCCCGCCGAGAGCGAGCGCGAGTTCCCGTGCGATCGTGAGGCCGAGCCCGGTGCCGCCGCCGTCGCCGGACCAGAACGGCCGGAAGATCCGCTCCACTCCGTCCGGCTCGATTCCGGGACCGGTGTCCGTGACCGCCACCAACACCTCGCCGTTCCGCGCATTCAGCCCGAGGTCGACGCGGCCGCCCTCCGGCGTCCAGCGGAATGCGTTCGCCAGCAGGTTGGAGACGATCTGCAGCACGCGGTCTCCGTCGGTCACGAGGACCGCTCCCTCCCCGAGCTCGAGGTCGTACTCGATCCCGCGCGCCCGCGCCTCCTCCGCGAACGCCGCGTAGGCGCGCTCGCACAGCGCCCGCATGTCGACCTCCTCGCGCAGTAGCGCGAAACGGCGCGCGTCGAGCTTCGCGAGGTCGAGGACGTCACCCACGAGCCGCTCGAGTCGCAGCGCTTCCTCCGCGATCACCTCGAGCGACCGCCCTCTCGATTGCTCGTCCTCGAGGACTCCCTCTCGCAAAGCCGCAACGTGGCCGCGGATCGCCGTCAGCGGCGTGCGCAACTCGTGAGAGACCGACATGAGGAAGTTGCGCGTCAGCGCCTCCGACTCCGCGATCTTCGCCGTCATCTCGCTGAAGCGCGCCGCCAGGCGCTCGACCTCGCTGCCGCCCATGTGCTCGGGCACCGCGACGTTGTAGTGGCCCGCGGCCACTTCGTCCGCAGCCGCGGTCAGCGCCTCGAGCGGCCGGACGATCCGCCGTGAGAAGTAGACGACGAGCGCGCCGGCGACCGGAACACCGATCCCGAAGGCGAGCGCAAGCTCCCAGGCGAGCTGAACCCACCGACTGCGCAGCGCCGACTCGGGCTCCGCGACCACGAGCGCGCCCACCCGGAGTTGCGCGAGCCGCACGATCTGTGCGACGCCGAGATAGTCAACGCCGCGGTACTGGAAATCGAACGCGGGCGGCTTGTCCCTGCCCACCTTCGCCACCGAGACCGCGCTGCTCGGGAGCTCCGGCAGCGAGCCGGCGAGCAGCGATGCTCCCGGCACAACGGGGACCCAGAACACTCTGTCCCGCCCGAGCGCGAGCTGCGAGATGTGCCCGCCGCCGGCTTGCCGCTCGTAGAGCTGCACGATCCCGACCGACTCCGCCCGCAGCTCCGAGGCGGCATGTGTGCGCGTGTAGCTCTGGAAGAAGCGGACGGCGATCAGCGTCGCGACGACGCCGGCGAGCACGATCCCGAGCAGGAACAGCGCGGGAAGGCGGAAGCGCAGTGATCTGAGCACAGCCGCCTCAGTCGGCAGGCGCAGGTGCCGGCGCGGCCTTGTAGCCGATGCCCCACACGGTGACGATCGGCGCAGCGTCGCCGAGCTTCCGCCTCAGCTGGCGGACATGGACGTCGACGGTCCGGGTGTCGCCCGCGAACGTGTAACCCCAGACGCGCTCGAGCAGCTGGTCGCGCGTGAGGACGAAGCCTCGGTGGTCGAGCAGCTCCCAGAGCAGGTCGAACTCCTTCGGCGCCAGCCGGATCTCCTCGTCTCCGACGCGGCATTCGCGCCGACCGGCGTCGAGCTCGAGGTCGCCGTGACGGAGAACGCCGGCTTCGGGCCGGGACTTGCCGCCACCACGACGCAGGATCGCCCGCACGCGCGCCACGAGCTCGCGTGGGTTGAACGGCTTCGTGAGGTAGTCGTCTGCCCCGAGCTCGAGACCCGCGATCTTGTCCAGGTCGTCGTCGCGCGCCGTGAGCATCAGCACCGGCAGCGTGCTCGCCTCCCGGATCCGCCTGCAGACCTCCATCCCGTCGAGATCGGGCAGCATGAGGTCGAGGATCACGAGCGACGGCGGATCGGAGCCGACGAGGCTCAGCGCCTCACGCCCGCTTGCCGTCATCTGAACGGCGAAGCCGTCCTTGCGGAGGTACGCGGCGACGAACGACGCGATCGCCTGCTCGTCCTCGACGACGAGAATCGTCTGTGTGGACCCGGCCATCAGCCTCTGCCGATCGCGCGGGTCAGCGGAATCGTGGGCATCGAATTGGGCCTTTCGCCGTCGACCGAGTACTTCCCGTCGGACTGTTTGTAGACCGACGAGCCGCGGAGCAGGACACTGCCGTTGCCGCCGGCGAAAAGATAGACACCGGCTCCGCGCACGACGATCCGGTACGCCCCGTCGATCGCGCGGAACCGGAAGCCGCTGCCGCCGTACTCGATCCCCTTGTGCCCGCGCCACCGTACCGGGCTCCTGAGAACGTCGCCCACCGCCTGCGGTGTTCCCTTGTCGGTGGCAGAGGGCAGCTGGTAGATGTCGACTCGCCCCTGGCCCCGCGGTGAGACGCGGCCGAGCACGAAGCCCTGGACGACAAGAGTGACGATCGGACGGCCGTGAACACCCCCGTCACCGGCTGCCCTCTGGACGACCACGAAGCCGGCCGTCGGAGCTCCGCGCGCCCCCGCCGACGCAGCGGCCGGGAGCACGAGAGCCGCGACGGTGGCACAACTGAGCAGGATCCGGCGCATTGCGCTCCCAGGGTACTCCGGCGAGAAAGGAACGTCCCATTCTCCGCCGAAGCTTCGTTGCCATGGGAGACGTTGCCCTGCAGCGTCGCGCTGCCGACCTCGCAGCACGCGTCGAGGCTTTTGCGCGGGCGCTGCAGGAGAGCGGCGTCCCGGAGGAAGCCTCCGTAGAGCTTCTCTCGAGCGTTTCGGCAGCCGTCCTGCAGGCGCTCAGCCTCGAGCTACTCGTCGAGAACGGCGAGCTCGCCGCCTAGAAGCCCTTCTAGCTCTCGTACTCGTAGAAGCCGCGGCCGGTCTTGCGACCGAGGAGACCGGCGTTCGCCATCGCGACGAGACGCGGCGGCGGCGCCATCCTCGGCTCGCGCAGCTTCTCCCACAGCGCCTCGCTCGCGTGCACGTGGATGTCGATCCCGACCATGTCGACGAGCTCGCACGGGCCGAGCGGCCAGCCGGCGCCGTGCCTCATACCCGCGTCGAGGTCGGCGGGCGTGACCTGCGCCTCGTCGAGGACGCGGATGCAATCGTTGAGGAGCGGGATGAGGACCCGGTTGACGACGAACCCAGGCGTGTCGTTGCAGCGAATCGGGTGCTTTCCAAGCCGTTCCCCGAGCGCGAAGGCGGCGTCGAATGCCTCGGAGGACGTCCGCTCGGCGCGGACGATCTCGACCAGCGGCATCAGCGGTGCCGGGTTGAAGAAGTGCATGCCGACCACCCGCTCCGGCGTCGAGGTCGCGCCCGCGATCTCCGTCACGGAGAGCGCCGACGTGTTCGTTGCGAGCAGGGCGTCGGGACGGCAGATCCGGTCGAGCTCCGCGAACAGCTCCCGCTTCGACGCGAGCTCCTCGACGATCGCCTCGATCACGACGTCGCAGTCGGCGAACGCGGCAAGGTCTGTGGTCAAGGCCAGCAGGCGAATCTCGAAGGAGTCGATCTGCCCCTTCTCGACCTTGCGCGTGAGGAAATGCTCGATCCGCCCGCGCGCGGTCTCTCCCAATTCGTTGGTCACCTCGCGCCCGACGGTCTCGAGCCCTGCCTCGACGGCGAGCTGCGCGATTCCCGCACCCATCGTCCCCAGCCCGACGACTCCGACCTTCATCAGAAGGAGCCTAACTGGGGCCGCCGCAGGCGGCCCCGGGGTCTACCGGCCGGGGGGCACCGACTTTTCCGGCGCCGCTTCCAGCCTGAGGCGTGGGCCGAGGAGCGCGATCACGAGACCCGCCACCCCGACGAGACCGAGTGCGCCGGTGAGCCCGACGCCCCGCGCGAGGAAACCGATCGCCGGCCCGTTCACGACGCCTCCGGCGTAACCCGCGGTCGCGACCGCGGCGATACCTGCTCCCGACGCCACGCCTGGGGTCGTTCCGCCGATTCTGAACAGAGCCGGGATGACCGGCGCAGAGCCGGCGCCGACGCAGGCGAAGCCGATGAGCGCGGGAGCCGCCGAGCGTGTACCGAGCGCCAGCAGGATGCCGAAACAGGTCAGGATGCCGCTCCGAAGCGCCAAGCCGCCGAACCCCCAGCGCCCGAGTAGCGAGTCGCCCACGAGCCGGGCGAGACCCATCGCGAGCGAGAAGGCCACGACCCCTCCCGCAGCGAGTGCGGCGCTCGTTCCGACTGGTCCCCTGAGGAAGACGGCAGCCCAGCTGATCGTCGACGCCTCGACGAAGAAGCCGCAGAACATGAGCAGCGCCGGCAGCGCGAGCGGCCCACGCGGGAGGGCGAAGTGTGCGGAGTCGAGCGCGGCGCCCGTCGCCGGCAGCAGCGAGGGCGTTGCGATGGCGAGTACGCATGCAGCTGCTGCTGCGACGACCGGAAACTGCACACGGATGCCCACTCCCGCCGCTGCAGCGCCGACGGCGATCCCCGAGCCCGCGAGCAGACCGAAGCTCCACGCGCTGTGAAGGCCGGACAGCACGCGGCGTCCCAGCGCCTGCTCTACCGCGACGCCGTGCGCGTTCGCGGCCACGTCGGTCACTCCCCAGCCCACGCCGATGAGGCAGGCGACCGGTAGGAGCGTGCCGTACGAGGGCATGAATGCGGCCGCGCTGATGCCGCCCGCCGCGCAGAGCAGCCCCAGGACGCTCGGTCCCCGGCTGCCGAGTCGCGCAGAGACCCAGCCGGCCAGCGGCAGGACTGCCGTCGAGGCCAACGCCACGGCAAAGATGACCAGGCCGAGCTCGCCGCTGTCGAGGCCGAGACGGCTCCGGACCGCGGGAAGCCGCGAGTCCCAGTTTCCACCCAGCGCACCGAACACGACGAAGATCGCCGCGAGCGCGATGTATGCCCGGCGCAGCCGCGCTTCTTCCCTCACCCCGAGGAGCGTAGAGTCGCGCCGTGCAGGTACGTGAGGGCACGGTCGCCTTCCCGGTCGACGGCGAAGAAGCCCAGACGTGGTACCGGGTGACCGGCGAGCTGCGGGCGGGCGACCCGACCGCCCCCGCGCCGCTCGTCGTTCTCCACGGCGGCCCCGGCGCGACACACGACTACCTCCTCTCGCTCGCCGATCTCGGCGGCTCCCGCGCGGTCATCCATTACGACCAGATCGGGAACGGGCGCAGCACGCACTACCCGGACCGCGGCGCGGAATTCTGGACTCCCGAGCTCTTCGTCCTGGAGCTGCACAACCTCGTCGACGCGCTGGGGATCGCCGCCCGACACCACGTCCTCGGCCAGTCGTGGGGCGGGTTCCTCGCGCAGGAGTACGCGCTCACGCAGCCGCCCGGGATGCGCGCGCTCGTGCTCGCGGACACGGCTGCATCGTTTCCGGACTTCGTCGCGGAGGCGAACCGGTTGCGCGCCGAGCTGCCGCCGGAGGTCGAGGCGACGCTCCGCCGGCACGAGGAGGCGGGCACGACGGACGACCCCGAGTACATGGAGGCGTGCCTCGTCTTCTACGGGCGGCACGTCTGCCGCGTCGAGTGGCCGCCCGAGGTCGCGGAGGCGTTCGCCTGGATCGAGCGCGACCCGACCGTCTACCACACGATGAACGGCCCGAGCGAGTTCCACGTGATCGGCTCGATCCGCGACTGGCAGGCGAAGGACCGGCTCAACGAGATCCGGGTGCCGACACTGCTCGTGTCGGGCCGCCACGACGAGGCGACGCCGGACCTGCAGCACGTTCTGCTCGACGGCATCGCCGGCTCGGAATGGGTCTGCTTCGAGGACTCGTCGCACATGCCGCACGTCGAGGAGCGCGAGCCCTACATGCAGGTCGTCGGCGACTGGCTCGCACAGCACGACTGACGCAGAGACCGGTCTATCCTTCGTTCCAGTGCGGTTGCGCAATCTTCCCGATCCGTGGCGGAAGATCGTCGACTGGCTCGTCACGCTCGCCGCGGCGGTCGGGTTCGTCCTCGCCTTCGAGGCCGAGGTTGCGAAGCCGTACCGGATCCCATCCTCGTCGATGGAGCCGACGCTTCATTGCACTCGCCCCGCTTCCGGCTGCCTGAGCTCGACGAGCGACCGCGTGCTCGTCAACCGGCTCGCGTACATATTCGGCAGTCCGCAGCGCGGACAGATCGTCGTCTTCAAGGCACCGGGCAAGGCGAACGGCTGCGGAGCCGGCGACGCCGGAACGACCTTCGTCAAGCGCCTAGTCGGACTACCCGGCGAAACGGTGCGCGAGGACGACAGCGGCTTTATCTGGATCCGTCGGCCCGGCGGGTCGACATGGACGAAGCTCGCCGAGCCCTACTTGTCCTCGACGACGCGACGGGACGACACTGCTCACTTCGGTCGTAGCTGGCCCGTGCCAAAGGGCGACTACTTCATGCTCGGCGACAACCGGCCGAATTCGTGCGACTCGCGCTCGTGGGGAGCCGTCCCGCGAAGCAACCTGATCGGTCCGGTGATCTTCACCTACTGGCCGCCGGGCCGAATCTCATACCATGCAGGCGGCTGGTAGCCGCCAGGAATCAGACCCGTTCGATTACCGCGGCGATGGCCTGGCCGAAGCCGATGCACATCGTTGCCAGCCCGTAGCGCCCGTTGCGACGCTCGAGCTCAGAGACCAGCGTCGCCGTGATCCGGGCCCCCGTCGCGCCGAGCGGGTGGCCGAGCGAGATGCCGCCGCCGTTCGGGTTCACGTCACCCGCCTCGTAGCGCTCCTGCAGGCCCGTGTCGGCGAGGAACTGCGACACCACCGAGGCGAACGCCTCGTTCACCTCGATCACGTCGATCTCGTCCCAGGTCAGCCCCGCTTTCGCGAGCGCTTTCGCCGACGCCTCCGGGTTCCCGTGCAGCATCAGGTGCGGGTCGACGCCGACCACGCCGAAGGAGACGAATCGCGCACGCGGCTCGAGCCCAAGCTGCGACACCTTCTCCTCCGAGGTGACCAGCACCGCCGCCGAGCCGTCGACGATCTGGGACGAGTTCCCGGCCGTCACGACGCCGTCGGGGATGAACGCCGGCTGTAGCGCCGCCATCTTCTCTAGCGTCGTCTCGCGCCGGACGGCCTCGTCGACCGCGAAGCGGACACGCGTCATGGTCGCGGCTCCGCCGGAGTCATCCTGCTCCGGCACGTCGAGCTCGATCGGGACGATCTCCTTCTCGAAGCGTCCCTCGTCGATCGAGCGCGCAGCGCGCTGGTGCGACTCGTAGCCGATCCGGTCGAGCTCCTCGCGCGCGAGCCCCCACTGCTTCGCGATCTCCTCGGCCGAGATGCCCTGTATCACGATGTCGTGGCGCTCCCAGACGAGCGGGGACATCGAGCCGTTGTTCGACCCCATCGGGACGCGCGACATCATCTCGACGCCGCCGGCGACGACGAGGTCGAGCTGCCCCGACCAGACCGCAGCCGCGGCGTTGAAGTTCGTCTGCATCGAGGAGCCGCACTGGCGGTCGACCGTCGTCCCGGCGACGGAGACGGGCCAGCCCGCCGTGAGCGCGATGTTGCGGCCGATGTTCCAACCCTGCTCGTCGACCTGGGTCACACAGCCCCACTGCACGTCCTCGATCTCGGCTGGATCGACACCGTTCCGCGTCACGAGCCCGTTCACCACCTGCGCAGAGAGCTCGTCGCCGCGGATGTGCGAGAGGGTGCCGTTCTTCTTCCCGATCGGACTGCGAACGGCGTCGACGATCATTGCGTCCGACCGCGTCATGCAAGAGACTGTACCGCTGTAGATGCTGCGCAAGAACGCCAAGATCGAGCTGCTGAAGCGGGTTCCGCTGTTCGCCGGTTGCTCGAAGCGGGAGCTCGCGGAGATCGCCTCGCTCGCGGACGAGGTCGACCTTCCTGCCGCACGCGACCTCACGCGCGAGGGAGCGAGCGGCCGCGAGTTCCTCGTCCTCGTCCAGGGCGAGGCGGACGTGCTGCGCAAGGGCCGGCTCGTCGCGAGCCTCGGCCCGGGCGACTTCGTCGGCGAGATCGCGCTCGTCACGGGCGCGCCGCGCACGGCGACCGTCAAGACACGCGGCCCGGCGCGGATTCTCGTTGTCGGTGCGTCCGCCTTCCGAACGCTGATGCGGGACGTCCCGTCGATCCAGTCGAAGATCTTGACCGCGGTCGCCCTGCGGATCCCACCCGAGTACGACTGAGACCTAGGCCGGCCGCCGCGGGACGCGTACGTCCTCGACGTGCGCGAGATACGTCGGCGCGCCGAGCTCGAGGACGAGCTGCCGCCCGGCCGTGTCGCCGCGTCCGATCTCCGCGAACGAGTAGCCGACGTCGCCGCCAAGGACGACCGGCCCCTCGTCCGTCTCGACGACGACGATCTGGTGGCCGGCCGTGTGGCCGGGCGCCGGCAGCAGGCGCACACCCGGCAGGATCTCCGCGTCTCCGTCGTGCTCGACGTATGTCGCACCGTCGAAATCGACCCACTCGCGGATCGTGTAGTCGTGCTGCGTGCGAGCATGGGCGAGCTCGCGCCGTTGCACGTGGATCGGAACGCCTGGGAAGAGCCGGTTGCCGCCGCAGTGGTCGAAGTGGAGGTGCGTGTTGACGACCATCGCGACGCGGCTCACGAGCTCGCCCGGCAGACGATGCGGCGTCGGCTGCCAGTTGTCGAGCTCGGGCGTCGAGTCGATCATTCCGGTATCGACGAGGATGAGCCCGTCCGGATGGTCGACCGTGTGCACGAGACCCGGCCAGGTCACGCCGTCCACCACGACCTCGCTACCCAGGTGGATCCCGATATCGTCACGGCTCAGCACGACGCGAGCATATGGCTACGACGACCGAAGAGATCGAAGTCCGCTCGCCGTACAACGGCGAGGTCGTCGGCCGCGTGCCGAAGTCCGGCGCCGACGATGCGCGGCACGCCGTCGGTGCGGCAGCGCATGCACTCGAGTCACCGCTGCCGGCGCACGAGCGCGCGGCGATCCTCGACCGCGTCGCCGGTCTCCTGCGCGAGCGGCACGAGGACATGGCCCGGACGATCTGCGCGGAAGCCGGGAAGCCGATCCGCACGGCACGCGTCGAGGCCTCGCGGGCCGTCTCGACCTACACGTTCGCGGCTGTCGAGGCCCGGAAGCTGGCCGGGGACGTCATCCCGATGGGAGCGTCCGAGGCCGGCGAGGGAAAGATCGCGTTCACCCTGCGCCGTCCCATCGGCGTGATCGGTGCCATCTCGCCGTTCAACTTCCCGTGCAACCTCGTCGCCCACAAGCTGGCCCCGGCGCTCGCAGCCGGCTGCCCCGTCGTCCTCAAGCCGGCGAGCCAGACGCCTATGTCGGCGCTGCTGCTCGCAGAGCTCGAGCAGGAAGCGGGCCTCCCGGCCGGCTGGCTCACGGTGGTCGTCGGGCCCTCTGCGGAGATCGGAGACGTGCTGGTCGGGGACGAGCGCGTGCGGATGATCACCTTCACCGGCTCGAGCGGCGTCGGCTGGGGGATCGCCGAGCGCGCGGCGAAGAAGCGCGTCCGGCTCGAGCTCGGCAACTCGACTCCCGTCATCGTGGCCGCCGACGCCGACCTCGAGCTCGCGGCCACGAAGCTCGCCGCGAACGCGTTCTCCTTCGCCGGCCAGAGCTGCATCTCGGTGCAACGGATCTACGTCGAGCGGCCCGCGCTCGACGGCTTCCTCGAGCGCTTCCTGCCGAAGGTCGAGGCGCTCGTCGTCGGCGACCCGGCGGACGAGGCGACAGACGTGGGCCCCGTCATCGACGAGAACGCGCGCATCCGGATCGGGGCGTGGGTCGAGGAAGCGCAGGGCGCGGGCGCGAAGCTCCTCGCGGGCAGTGCCGACTCCGACCCGCTGGGGCCGATCGTGCTCGGCGATGCGCCTGAGACCGCGCGCGTCGTCTGCGACGAGGTCTTCGGCCCGGTCTGCGTCGTCAACCCGGTCGACTCGCTCGCGGACGCGTACGACCGGGCGAACGGCACCGACTACGGGCTCCAGGCCGGCATCTTCACCGGCTCGATCACGAGCGCGCTCGCGGCCGCCGAGGCGCTCGACTTCGGAGGCGTCACGGTCAACGAGGCGCCGACGTTCCGTGCCGACCAGATGCCCTACGGCGGCGTCAAGGGATCGGGCAACACGAAGGAAGGTCCCGCCTTCACGATCC
The DNA here is from genome assembly GCA_045805965.1 of Gaiellaceae bacterium. GTDB lineage: Bacteria > Actinomycetota > Thermoleophilia > Gaiellales > Gaiellaceae > Palsa-739. Next base: position 37,490 of record JBJMKF010000014.1, on the reverse strand, counting down.
GCGAGATGACCGAGGAGCGGCTCGTGGTTCTTCAGGCCTAGCCTCCCGACGTTTCCGCTTTCAGCTGCGCGGGGACGCGAGACTCGTGATCGGCGTAGGAATCGCATTCATCGTGGTCGGGATCGTGTTTCTCTTCCTCGTTCCGTGGGTCGGGATCGTCGCCGGGCTCGTCGGTCTCATGCTGGCGATCATCTGGGTCGCGGGGTTCGGACGCCGTGCAGCCGGTCGTGACGTGCCGCCCGAGCGGAACCGCGTCTGAGAGCTCGCTGTTTGCGAGGCGGGCAACAAATCCGACGACTTTGTAACAGCGCCCGGTACGATGTAGGATCGACTCCGCCGGCACAGGGGAGCTTGGCGGAAATCGGCTTCGGACAAGGCCTCCAGGGCCTCATACGAGGAGATGTATAGGCACGTGATTGAAGAGAGAACCGCCCAGCTACAGCAGTGCATGTATCAATACTCACGGGCCATTTACCGGTCCGTGAAGGACATGATCGATCCGTACGCGGATCGGGATACGCAGCTCGAATCGCGTCGCGGGGTCCTCATCGCGTGTGAGCAGACGATGGGGCGTCTGGCCAGCGATCCGCTCTACTTCGCCAAGCCGGAGCGCGCCCTGTTCCAGGACATCCGGCGCTTCTTCCCGATCACCGCGCAGGCGCAGGTCGCGTGGGCGGTGAAAGAAGGCGTGAAGGCCGCGGTCGATTTCATCGAGGAGCAGATCGAGTCGGGGCTGCTCGACGGCGGCGTCGCGCGCTGCCGGGCCACGACGCGCAAGGGCAAGCCGTGCCAGCGCACACCGCTCCCGGAACGCGACTACTGCCCGTCGCATCAGCATCTGGAAACCAAGGCCGCGGCGTAGCGGCTCTCCACAGGTTTCCACAGCTGCGTTCCACAGGCGCTCCGCGGTAGTGTCCTGCGCGGGTGTCCCATGACACGGACAAGCTGATCCGGCAGCTCTCGCTCGTCGCCTTCCTCATGGCGGAGCGGCGGGCGATCACGGCGCGCGACGTGAAGTCGAACGTCGAGGGCTACTCCGAGATGTCGGACGAGGCCTTCGCGCGCCGCTTCTACTCCGATCGGGCCGAGTTGCTCTCGCTCGGCGTGCCGCTGCAATCGCAGCGTGACGAGTTCACCGGCGAGGAGCTGTACACGCTCCGCTCGGAGCAGTACTTCCTTCCCCAGCTCGAGCTCGAGGACGAGGAGCTCGCTGCCCTCCAGACCGCCTTCTACCTCCTCGAGGGGAAGTTCGCGTACGCCGAGCCGCTGCGGCTCGCACTCCAGAATCTTGCGCTGGGGCGACCCGGCTTCAGCGAGGCTCGGACCGAGACGGCGAGCCGCGTCGAGGTGCTCGACCCCGACTACTCACCGGAGACACCCGGCCGGCTGGCGAAGCTCGAGAACGCGATCTCGAAGCAGCGGACAGTGCGGTTCCAGTACTGGTCGATCGCGCGCGACGAGGAGCGCGAGCGGACGCTCAACCCCTATGCCCTGCTCAACGACAACGGGCTCTGGTACGTCGTCGGGCACGACCTCGACCGCGAGGAGATCCGCACCTTCCGGGTCTCCCGGATCCGCGGTGACATCAAGTTCGCGACGCGGCGCGAGCGCGACTTCCGCGCGCCGACGGACTTCGACGTCGAGCAGTACCGGGGCCGGCCGCCATGGCAAATCGGCGACGTCGCCGGCACCGCGCGCATCGAGGTACGGGGCGACACCGCCTGGTGGGTGAAGCGCGCGTACGGATCGACGGGAAAGCTCCAGGACGGCGTCTTCGCCACCGACTTCTCGTCCATCCCCCAGCTCTCGTCCTGGGTGCTGCGCCAGAACGGCCGCGCGGTCCCGCTCGAGCCCCCGGAGCTGAGGCGCGACGTCGCGGCCGCGCTGCGCCGGGTGCGGGAACGCCACGAGGGCGAGGCTCCGGACACGGCGCGCGAGGTCCCGGCAGCGAGCCCCGACGGCATCGTCGAGCGCCCCGCCGGGCCCGTAGCGCCCGAGCGGTTCGGCGTCCTCCAAGCGCTGCTCGCCTATCTCCTCGCGGCCTGCGGTGAGGACCGCGAAGCTGAGATCCCCGCGTCGGAGCTGCTCGAGCGGTTCCCCTCCATCCCGGCGGACGAGGTCGAGGAGCACCTGTCTCTGCTCAACCTCGTCAACTTCGGAGGCGGTTGCTACACCGTGTACGCCGAGCTCCGAAATGGCTCCGTCCACGTCGACAAGGAACTCTGGGGCGACACGTTCCGTGCGGCGCCGCGGCTGACGCCGCTCGAGGCCCGCGCGATTCGGCTCGCGCTCGAGTACGTCGGGCCGATGATCGCCGCCGACGCGCATACGCCTCTCTCACGCGTGCGCAAGAAGCTCGAGGAGACCTTCGGCCAGTTCGAGCTCGCGCAAACGCCCGAGCCGCACGTCGCCACCGAGGAGGCCGACCTCGTCTCGAGGCTGGCGCGCGGCATGCGCGAGCGTCGACTCGTCGAGATCGAGTACCAGAAGGAGGTCGATTCGAAGCCCTCGACCCGGCTCGTCGAGCCGTACTCCCTCGAGCGCCAGCTGCCCAACTGGTACGTCCACACGTGGGACCGGACGAGTGACGGCGCTCGCTCGTTCCGCCTCGACCGGATGCGGAGCGCGAAGCTGACGCGAGAGCGCTTCGAGGCACGCGAGGGGTTCGAGCCGACGCGGCTCCGCGACGCGCGCACGGCGAAGCTCCTCTACGACGCGGACATCGCGCGTTGGGCGATCGAGCGCGGCGGAAGGCTGCTCGCGGACGGGCGCGCCGTGCGCGACGTGCCCGTCGGCAGCGACGAGTGGCTCGAGAGCGAGGTGCTCTCCCTGCGCGGCGAGGCAATCCTGCTTGAGCCGGACGAGCTGCGGCAGACGATCGCAGCGCGTGCCAAAGCACTCGCGAAGGAGCTCGGCGTCGAGCGGATGCGCGCGCGCGTCTGAGCTATTTCGGGATGAAGCTCATCGCGCCGTTGCTCTCGAGGATGCCCCACTCCACATCCTCGACGGACGCGATCTGCTGAGCACGCATTTCCTCCGCCACATCGCTCTCCGTCAACCGGTCGCGCTTCAAGTTGCGCTCGATCAGTTTCCCGTCCTGGACGATGACGATCGGCTCGCCCTCGAGCACCCTGCGCGCGCGACGTGATTTGTAACTGAGGTACGAGCTGCCAACCTGCAGCGCCGCGATCGTCGAGACAGCGATGACCGCGCCAGTGACCGAGTAGTCGTCTTGCGTCAGCCCCTGCTGGATGGCGTCACCCAGCACGATGAGCAGCACGAGGTCGACGGCACTCAGCGAGGACAGCTCCCGGCGGCCGATCACACGCATCAGGAAGACGAGGAACGCGTAGAGGAAGACTGCTCGGAGCGCGATGTCCATCTATGGGAAGATCGTGAGGGTCCGGTGGATCGTGATCAGCGCCCTGCTGCCGTCGTACAGCGTGAGGCTCTGGTTCTGGCGGCCGACGGTCGTCGGGTTGACCTGGAAGTCGACGGCGAACAGGTACGACGTGCCCGCCGAGATCGGGCCGAGATCGAACGCGAGCTTGCCGTTTCGGCTCGTCTCGCTGGCGGGCGACGGCTCGATCGTGTTGATCGTCAGGCCGTCGAGCCAGCCAGAATCGAGGACGAGCGCGGCCTGGGCGAGACTCTTCCTCGCGGTGATGCGGAAACGAGCCTGGTAGAGAAGCCCCCCGCGCACGCGTGACGGTGCAGAGACCGACAGTCCCGCGCCGGCGGCAGTGCCGGTCGAGGTGTCGGGTCGCTGCCCAAACACATTCAGCAGTGCGAGCACCGGCACGACGCAGACAAGCGCGAAGAGACCACGCCTGACCCAGATGTCGTTTCGGCGTGGCCCCAGGTCACGGTCACGTCGCAGGACGATGCTGTCGGGTATCTGAGCCACCCCGGTGTTGTCAACCGCGGCGACCAGAGCTAAACAAGCTGCCCCTCCGTTGCCGCCGCGCACTACGTCTCGAATCTCGTCTACGGCTGGGAGTGGCCTCGGTGGCTAGTGATCGACGGGCAGCGTGAGCGTGAAGACCGCGCCGGGCTCGAGGCCGGACACGACCTGGAGCGAGCCGCCGTGGGCCTCGGCGATCGAGCGGGCGATGAAGAGGCCGAGTCCTGTCCCCGGCTTTGCCGCGCCCGGCACGTCCACGCGGCCGAATTTCTCGAAGATGCGCGCTTGCTGGTCGCGCGGAATCCCCGGGCCGGAGTCGCGGACGTCGATCTGAACCGCGCCGTTCCCGGCTGCCGCCGAGACGCGAACCTCGCCACCTTCCGGCGAGTACTTCACGGCGTTCTCGATGAGGTTGCCGAGCACCTGCCGGAGTCTCGCGCGGTCGCCGCGGATCGCCGGCAACCGTCCGCGAACCGACGCGACGACGGACACCTCCTGCTGAGCCATTTCGGCCGCCTCGACCGCCTCGTCGACGAGACGGGCGAGCTCGACCTCCTCGAAGCGGTAGCTGAAGGTGCCGGCCTCGATGCGGGACGTGTCGAGCACGTCGCCGACGAGCTCCGCGAGCCGTGATGTCTCGTCGCCGATGAGCGCGAGGAACGATTCGCGCTGATCGGCCGAGAGCATGCGCCACCGGCCCTGGAGCGTTCGCGCCGCGCCGATCACGGCGGCCATGGGGCTTCGGAGCTCGTGCGAAACCAAAGAGACGAAATCGGCACGCAGCTGCGACAGCCGAGCCAGCTCCTCGACGCGGCGCCGTTCCGCCTCGTAGGCGCGGATGTTCTGGACCGCGGTCGCAACGAGGCGGCCCAGGAGAGAAACCAGCTCGATCTCGTCCTGGCTGAAGGCGTCGGGGCGATCGCGGGAGAGGGTCAGCATCCCGATTGGGCGCGCGCCGAGCAGAAGCGGCGTGACGAGTTCGCTGCGCAGGCCGAGCGCGAGGAGCAGCTCGTCCTCCGGGTACTCCTGCTCGGTGAGGTCGTGCCGCACGACGATGTGACCGTCGAGGACGCGCTCGAGCACGGAGCCTTTGATCGGCCCGGCGTTCCCGGGCGGAAAGATCTCCCTCGCGCCGACGCCGGCGGTGGCCATGGTGGTCGCGGTCTCCCCCTCCACGAGGACAATCGCCGTGCGCTCGAACGGGACAAGCCCACGCAGCTCGCGGATGAAGGCCCCGAACGCCTCGTCGAGCTCGAGCGACGAGCCGAGGGCTCGCGCACACCGGTTCGCCGTCTCGAGGACGTCGACACGATGACCGAGCTCGTCGCGCAGACGCTCGGCCTCGGCCGCGCGCGACTCGGCCCGCAGCCGCTCAGCCCCGAGGGTGTCGCGCAGGCGCCCGATCACGAGGCCCGAGAGGACCCCAACGAGGACGCGGGCGAACGCCGTCCGCCATTGCAAGCCCGGGCCGAGTTCGTCGATCACGATCGTCGACGCCGTCATCACGACCCCGCCGATGAGGCCGCCCACGAGCCCGAAGCGCAGCGCTGCCGCCGCGACCGGGATCAGGTAAAGCGCACGCCACGGCTCGCCGGTCTGGTACGAGAAGACGGCGATGAACCAGACGGCGACGACCGCGTCGAGGACGAGCAGCAGCACTCGGGCACGGACGCGGGCCGCGGACCCGAGCTCGATCGCCGAGAGCGCCCCGGAGAGAACGGTGACGGCGGTGAAGTAGCCGACGAGTGCCCACGCCCAGGGGCCGTACGACGGCGGGAAGTCCGTGACGCCGACGACGATCGCGGCCACGACCACGAGTCCCGCTCGCAACAGGACGAGCCACTGACCGGGACGTCTAGGCATTTCGCTCCTCCATTCGCGCGAGCGCCCACGCCGCGACCTCGCGCGTCACCTCGTCCGGGTCGTCAAGACAGGCGGCCACCGCGTCCCGTTCGCCGTCGCCACCCATGTTGCCTGCCGCGACGAGCGCATTGAGCTGAAGCCGGCGGCCGTCGTTGCGCGGGACGTAGAGCCTGGCGAAGCGGTGTCTCAGCTCGTCGGGATCGCTACGCAGCCAGTCCACGAGCGAGACGTGGGGCGTCGCGCCCTCCGGGAGCTTCTCCTCCGCACGCCGCTTCTCGACTCCACGGTTCCACGGACAGACGTCTTGACAGATGTCGCAGCCGTATACCTGCGCGACGAGGTCGGCCCGGTACTCGTCGGGTGGCGGCGCCGGCGCCTGCGTCCAGTAGGAGAGGCACCGGGTGGAGTCGAGAGTGCCCGGCTCATCGAGGGCGCCGGTGGGACAGGCCTCGATGCAGAGCCGGCAGTCGCCGCAGTCGAGGTCGAGTGGCGGGGTCGGCTCGAGCTCCACGTCGGTGACCAACGTCCCGAGCACGACCCAGGAGCCGTGCCGGCGCGTAATGAGGAGTGTGTTCTTGCCGTAGAAGCCGACCCCGCTACGCGCCGCCGCCTCCCGGTCGACGTGCTGGTTCGCGTCGACGAGGACGCGATACGCTCCGCCGAGCCTCCGGCCGAGCTCGTCGAGCTTCTCCCGCAGTGTCTCGTAGGCGTCGAACCAGGTGTATCGAGGCAGCCTCCCGTGACCCGGCGGCCGCTCCGGCTCCGGATGCCAGTAGCAGAACGCGGCCGAGACGACGGTCCGAGCCCCCGGCAACAGCGTCTCGGGATGGCACGACTCCTCGGGCCGCGCCATCGTGAAGCGCATGTCGGCGAAGAGCCCGCGCGCGCGTCGCTCGCGGATGTGGCGCTCCGTGTCGGCATAGGGCTCCGCCGGCGCCGCGCCGATCGCGTCGAGCCCGAGCTCACGCGCCAGTGCGTGGAGTTCGGCTTCGGTCACACGGATAGTGTGCCGCGGTGCGCGCGGTTCGGATCCACGAAGATGGCGGCCCGGAGGTCCTCGTGCTCGAGGAGGCCCCCGATCCGGTCGCTGGCCCCGGCGAGGTCCTCGTCCGCCTCCGCGCTTCGGCGCTCAACCACCTTGATATCTGGATCCGCAAGGGCCTGCCCTCCGTTCCGAAACCGCGGATCCTCGGCGCGGACGGCGCCGGCGTCGTGGATGCGGTCGGCGAGGGTGTCGACGGGTTCGAGCCGGGTGAGCGCGTCGTCCTCAACCCAGGCATCGAGGCGGGCGGCGGCCGGATCCACGTGATCGGAGAGCACGGCGACGGAACGAACGCCGAGCTGATCGCCGTGCCCGCGACGAACGTCCACCCCATTCCCGACGGACTGAGCTTCGAGGAGGCGGCGGCGTTCCCACTCGTCTTCGAGACGGCCTACCGGATGCTCGTGACGCGCGCCGGATTACGCGCGGGCGAATGGGTGCTCACCTGGGGCATCGGCGGGGGTGTCTCGACCGCGACGCTCGCGATCGGGAAGGCACTCGGCGGGAAGGTCATCGTCACCTCGTCGAGCGAGGCGAAGCTGGAGCACGCGCGCGAACTTGGTGCGGACGCGACCGTGAACCACACGACCGGCGACGTGAAAGCCGCCGTCCAGGAGGCGACCGGCGGTCGCGGCGCCGACGTCGTGGTCGAGAGCGTCGGCGAGGCGACGTGGGCGACGTCGCTCCAGGTCGCGGCTCCCGGCGGTCGAATCACCGTGTGCGGCGCGACGAGCGGCCCGAACCCGCCTGCAGCACTGCACCGCGTCTGGTGGAAACAGCTCTCGATCCTCGGCTCCACGATGGGAACGCGCGAGGATTTCGCAGGCGCCTACGAGCTCGTTGCGAGTGGCCGCGCACGCCCCGTGGTCGACACGGTGCTCCCGCTCGAGGAGATCCGCACCGCGCACGAGCGGCTCGAGGCCGGCGAGCAGCTGGGCAAGATCGTTCTCACGATCTAGGAGAACTTGACGGGACGTTGCTCGTTGTAGGGGCGCGTTGGACGTTCCGAGGCAAGGACGCAGGGAGAGTCGATAGCTGTGTGCTGTCGACTCGACTGAGGACGCCGCAGCCGGCGGAGCCGGCCGACGAGCGAAGCGAGGAGTCGGGGCGTCCAGCGCGGCCCTGCGACACAGCCATCGTTCCGTCAAGCTCTCCTACCATGCCGCTTCAGAACAGGGTCACACCGCTCGGCGAGCTGATCGAGACACCCGAGCGCGGCCTCGTCTACGGCAACCGCGGGTGCCTGCACGACCAGGATGGAGTTATCCGCCGGCAGTGGCAGGTGAAGCGGTGGATCTCATGCCGTTTGGAGTTTCGCGGTCGCCACCGGGCAGGTGGGCCGATGCCGCCGGGCCGCTACACGGGCCTCTTCTTCCTCGACGACGCGACGGCGCTTGCGGCCGGGCACCGTCCGTGCGCGGAGTGCCGTAACGCGGACTATCGAACGTTCCTCGCTCTCACAGGCGCCGCCGGCGCCGACGAACTCGACCGCCGCCTGCATGCAGAGCGCGGGCGGTTGCACGAGCGCGAGTTGAAGGAGCTCCCCGACGGCGCGTTCGTCGTACTCGACGGCGAGCCGTGGCTCGTTCTCGGTTCGGAGCTCTTGGTTTGGACTCCGGGCGGCTACGCCGAACGACGGACGCGCTTCAGCGGCCGTGTCGACGTCGTCACGCCGCCGACGAGCGTGCAGGTCCTGGCCTCAGGCTGGAGCGGCAGCGTGCCGCTTGTCCATCCTCAGGCCGCGTGCCCGGCAGCGAACTGAACGAGCAGCACGTTTCCGGGGGAGTCGACCCGATCGGCAACCGCCCAGTCGACGACGCGCCAAGGGCCTGACCCGTCAGGCAGACGAAGGACTTCTCCCAGCCGCGGTTCGCGAATGGCACTCGGTGATCGATAGCCGCCGAGGATCTCCGGTGCCTCGAAGTCGCCTCGCCGGCCTTCCCTCACGCTCCATACGACGCGCCCCATCCCCGAATTGTGGCAGGTAGACCCTCGCCCGAAGTGGGTGAATCTTGCTGTTTCCCTCGCCCGCTCCGGGGTAAATCTCAGCGAATCTGCTCGTACCGTCACCCGCGGGAACCACGACGCCTCGGCCGGTGTACCGAGGTTGAACGGCGTCGACGAAAGGAACCCCCATGCGCAGACTTCTCGTGCTCGCGACCCTCGGGACGCTCGCGGCGCTTGCCGCGACCGCGCCGGCCTCGGCGAAAGGACCCTCGACCGCCTCCCTGACCGGTCCTGGTCTTGGCCATGCGCTGCGAATCGCAGGCTACGGCGAGGGCGGTTTCGGCACGCCGCTCGGTGCTCTTGTCCAGTTGGGTGGCTTTTTCCCCCAGGTTTTCGGCCAGTCCCCTGATCCCACCACTCGGACTCGACCGCCGGGCGACCTTGGCCTGCGCTACCGCGTCGTGTATCGCGTCCCCGGTCCGACGAAGGCAAGCACCCTCGTCCAGGACATCTACCCGTACGCGAAGCCCAGTCCGGTGACACACATGCGGGCCGGCCAGCGCTTCTGGGGCGACATGCGTACGAAGGGCGGCTGGGTCGTGTCGGAGGCCGGGCTGAAGGCCGCCCTCGTGAAGGCAGGGCTGCCCAAGTCGCCGCCCGCGTCCGGCGGCAGCTCGTTCCCCTGGGCGTGGACGGCCGGCGGCACCGCCGCCGCCGTAGTGCTCCTGCTGGCTCTCGCACTGCGCCGAGGCGGACTTACGCGACTCCGGGCGCTGAGAAGCAGTACCGCCTGAACCATGACAATCCGTGTATGCAGTCCCCGGACGAGGAGACGCTCGTCGAGCGGGCGCGACGAGGCGACCCGGACGCGTTCGAGGCACTGGTGGTCTCCTACCAGTCGCTGGCCTTCCGCACGGCGTTCGTGATCGCAGGCGACGCCGCCGACGCCGAGGAGGCCGCACAGGACGCGTTCGTGAAGGCACACCGAGCACTCGGTCGCTTCCGAAGTGGTGAGCCCTTTCGGCCCTGGCTGCTGACGATCGTCGCCAATGAGGCCCGAAATCGGCGCCGCTCCCGAGGGCGACGTGCTGCGCTGGCGCTGCGAGCAGCGGATCCCGGTGCGCCGGGCGAAGATCCTGAGGCGGCCGCGCTGGCGAGCGAGCGGCGCGAGCGACTCCTGACCGCCGTGGAGCGGCTACGCGACGACGACCGCGACGTGCTCGCCTGCCGCTACTTCCTCGATCTTTCGGAGGAAGAGACCGCCGCCGCGCTCGGGATCGCCCGCGGCACCGTCAAGTCGAGAACGCACCGCGCGCTTGGGCGGCTGCAGGAGGAGTTGGCATGACCGAACTCGAGCTCGAGCTCCGCGACCTCGCGGTACACCTCGACGTCCCGCCCGCACCGCTCCTCGCAGGCGCAGTGCGCGCGCGCATCGCCCGCCCCCGGCGCCACGGCCGCGTCCTCGCCATCGCGCTGGCGATCGGGATTTTCGCGCTCGCCGTGGCGTTCGCCGTTCCGAGCTCCCGCGCGTCGCTGCTGCGCTTCTTCCACGTGCGCGGCGCCGCATTGACCATCGTCGACAAGCTCCCGCGACTCACGCCGAGGGCACCGCTCGGCACGCCGGTTAGGATGGACGCTCCGCCCTTCCGCCTACTCCTGCCGAACGGCCGTCGCCCTGAGCAGGTCTATGCCGGCGACGGCGGCTACTGGCTCCGCTACCGCGGCCTGTTGCTCTTCGAGTTCGAGAGCGTCGACGGCGCGACGCTCATCAAGAAGGCCGCTCTGGGCAGGACGGACGTCGAGTACGTCGACGTCAGAGGAGAGCCGGCCATCTGGATCGGCTCCCGCCACGCCGTGTACCTACCGGGCGGTCCCCCGCGCGCAGCCGGCCACGTGTTGATCTGGCAACACGGCCCATTGACCCTTCGCCTCGAAGCATCCGTCGGGCGCGAGCAGGCGCTCGCAATCGCACGGCGCATCCGCTGACCATCTCGAGCTCGACGTCCTGGCTTTCCGCGTCGGCGACGCCGCCGCGTAACCTCGAAGTTGCCTAACCGAAACCCAGGATGAACTTGGCATCCTCGGACATCTTGTCCGGCGTCCAGGGCGGGTCGAACGTGAGCTCGAGCTCGACGTTCTCGATGCCCTCGACCTGGCGCGCGGCACTGTCGATGTCCCCCGCGATCAGCGGCCCGGCCGGGCAGCCCATCGAGGTCAGGCTGTAGGTGATCTTCGCCGTCGAGTCTTCGACCTCGACCTCGTAGAGGAGACCGAGATCGACGATATCCATGCCGAGCTCGGGATCCTCGACCGTGCGGAGAATCTCGAGCACCTGTTCCTTCGTCGCCACACCACCAGTGTAGAGCCGCCGTACCATCCAGCCGTGCTCCTGGCCGGCGGCAACGGGTTCGTCGAGGTCGTGATCTTCCTCTCATCGACCGTGCCTATGATCGGATTGATCTGGTTCGCCTGGTGGTTCCTCCGCGCAGGCAAGCGCTACGACGAGCGCGAGCGGCGCCGCCCTCCGCCGTAAGAGAGGTCCGCGACAGACACGGCCGGTACCCGGTACCGGCCGTGTCTGGTCGAGCCGTGTCCGCTAAGCGGCGGGCGCGATGTTCTGGTTGACGCGGAAGACGTTGTCCGGGTCGTACTGCGCCTTGATGCGCGCGAGCCGGTCGTAGTTCGCGCCGTACATCCCACGCACGCGATCGGGCTCGTCCATGTGGAAGTTGACGTAGCCGCCGCCCATTGCATGCGGCTTGATCGCGTCGGAGTACTCGACACACCACTCCTTAAGGGCGCCGGCGTTGGCAGGATCGGGGTCGACACCCGCGAAGACGCCGCCCCAGATCGCATCCCGGTAGGACCACGCGGTGGCGTCGTTCGTGACCCGAGACGCCGCACCGTCGATCGGATAGAGGTGCATCGTCGACTTCCATGTCGGCAGCGCGGCGCCGTATTCGGCGTGGACGGCGACCGCCTCGTCCGGGATCTCCCGGATGAACTCGCCGCGCCAGTACCACTGATCGCCCGGCGGGTACAGCGCGTCGAAGGCGGTGTTCCAAACGGGCAGGGGCATCGGCGCGACCCCGTCGAGGAGTGGCTTCCCGAACGCACGCGCCTCGCGCAGCGCGTCTGACTCCACCTCGCCGGCCTGCGTCCACGCGACGCCGCACATCTTGCGCAGGTGGAGCTCCTCCGGGAACGGGGGCCCAGGTGGGACCGTCAGTAACGCGAAAAAGCCGCCGAGCTCGTCCGGCGCTGCGGGAAGAAAGTCGCGGTACCACGACAGCAGGTCGGCCGTGTCCTCGAGGTCGTAGAGCACCGGTCCTGCGAGCACGGTCGTGACCGGATGGCAGCGGAACGAGAAGGAGGTGACGACTCCGAAGTTGCCGCCACCGCCCCGCAACGCCCAGAAGAGATCCGGCTCGCGCTCCTCGTCGGTCTGGACGACGGAGCCGTCGGCGAGGACGACCGTTGCGGCGATGAGGTTGTCGATCGTGAGACCCAGCGCCCGCGTGAGGTGACCCATGCCGCCGCCGAGCGTGAGACCGCCGACGCCCGTCGTCCCGATGATCCCGACGGGAACGGTGAGCCCGTGCTGGTGCGTCGCCTCGAGCATGTCCTTCAGCAGCGCGCCGCCCTGCACGCGCACGACCTTTGCTCCTTCGTCGACCTCGATCGCGTTCATCTGCGAGAGGTCGATCACGAGCCCGTCGTCGACCGAGCCGAGGCCGCCGCCGTTGTGGCCGCCGCCCCGAATGGCGATGCGCAACCCGTGCTCGACGCCGTAGTGCAAGGCCGCAGCCACGTCGCCCTCGTCCACGCAGTAGGCAATTGCGGCAGGCCGCTTGTCGATCATCGCGTTGTAGAGCGCGCGCGACTCGTCGTAACCGGGCGCGCCGGCCTCGACGACGCGGCCCTTCACGGTCGAAGCGAGCCCTTCGACGGAAACAGCCATTTCCTTCTCCTCAGTTCGTTGGGCGGTCGGTTGGGCCGATGCTACGCCGAGCTCGTGCGAAAGTGAACGACGATTCGCCCTGCGATCTAGTAGCCGAGTAAGCGGACTTCCTCGCGTCGCTCGCGCGCGAAGAAGTGGATGCCGTCGACGAACCGCACCCAGTTGCAGCGCGTGCACATCACGAGCGAATGCGTGCGGGCGCTGTCGGCGAGAAACCGCACGCCGCGCAACAGATCCCCATTCGAGACGCCCGTGGCGGCGACGATGACCTCGCCGGGCGCGAGGTCTTCCGTGCGGAAGACGCGCTCGTAATCCTCGATCCCCGCTTCTCGCAGCTCGTCGATCTCGCTGCGCGAGGTGGGCCAGAACTGCGCCTGCAGCTCACCGCCGAGGCAGCGGAGCGCGGCCGCGGAGAGAACCGCCTGACGCGTACCGCCGATCCCGATCGCGAGGTGGTCGTTCGTGCCGCGGATCGCGGCGGAGATCGCAGCGGTGACGTCGCCGTCCTGGATGAGCTTGATCCGCGCACCCGAGTTCCGGATCTCCTCAATCAGATCGTGGTGGCGCGGGCGGTCGAGGACGATCGTCGTGACGTCGTTCACGCGCCGCCCGAACGCCTCGGCGATCGCCTCGATGTTCTGGCCGACCGGCCGGAGGAGATCGATCGAGCCGCGGGCGCGCGGCCCGACGGCCATCTTCCGCATGTAGATGTCGGGGAGCTGGGTGAAGCGGCCGGGATCGCCCACAGCAATCATCGACATCGCGCCGTTGCCGCCGCGCGCCACGACGCCGCGGCCCTCGAGCGGGTCGAGCGCGAGGTCGACCTCCTTGCCGCCGGAGCCGACGATGGCACCTGGTGTCAGACCGCCGGAGTCGTCGAGTGAGCCGAAAACGACGCGCCCGCTGATGGACAAGATGTCGAGGGTCGCGCGCATGCCGGTCGCAGCCGCCTCTTCCGCAGCACCTTCGTCGGCCCGGCCGAGCCAGCGGGCGGAGACGAGCGCAGCCCGTTCGGTTGCCCGCAGGTACGCCTGGCATTGGCACGGGCGCTCCTCCTCGGCCGCGTATGCGGCGGTTTCGCTCACCGCGCGACTGTACGACTTCGCTCGGCGGCTTCGAGGACGAGGTCGGCGACCGTCCGCGCCGCCTTGTCGGCGTTCTCGTTCTCGATCACCGGCACGCCGGCGCGGGCCGCGCGTGCGACGATGAACTCCTGCAGGCGGCGGATGTCGTCGAAGTGCTCGAGGTAGCGCGACTCGGGCCGTTCTGAGCCTTCGTCGCGGAAGTGGAAATGGGCAACGTGCTCGTCCTCGTCGCCGATCGAGAGCACGACGAAGACTGAGACGGCCTGGTCGGGACGCGGCAGTTCGACCATGCCGGGGACGAGGTGGACTCCTTCGAGCACCAGCGACCAACCCTCCTCGAGGGCGCGCTCCGACGAGGCGCGAGCGCCGACGAGGACGTTCCTCGCCTGCTGCATGAAGCCGGACACGAGCGGGTCGTCGGCGTCTGGATAGACGTCGCCGGCCTCGAAGCTCGACTGGTGGATCGACGGCATGAAGTCGCGTGAGAAGAAGGCGCGCATCGTCTGCCGCACGAAATCGGTCGAGGTGACACGCGTGATGCCGAAGCGGTAGGCGAGCTCGGTCGCGACCGTCGACTTCCCGGTGCCGGTCGCGCCGCCGATGAAGACCATCATTGGGAGGTCGAGCTCGCGCAGTTCCTGGAAGCGGCGCAGGCGCTGGATCGAGGCGCGTCCCTCCTTCTCCCCTAGCACCTCGACTGCGAGCGCTTCGAGCCGCTCGATCTCGATCCGGTGGAGGCCGCGCTCGATCAGCTCGTCGCCGACGCGGCTCGCGAGCGCGTACGCGCGGTAGCCGGCCACGCCCGACGCCATCAGCGAGCGCGCCATCAGCCCGCGCGAGTACGGCAACCCGAGCTCTCCGCCACCCAGCGGGAGCGGCATGATCCGGCGCGGCTCGTTCATGCGCGGCCCCGGCCGGGCACGAGCGCGGCGAGCCGCTCGTCGAGCTCCGGCGAGACGACGTCGTTCACCGCGAGCACGACCTCCGCCCCGCGTGCTAGCGCCTCTTCCGCGACCACATCGACTGCAGCCGCTTTGAGCTCCACGAGGTACACCTCCGCCTCGATTCGCTCCAACTCCTCGCGCAGCGCGTCGCGCCTCGCGAGGTTGCGGGAGACGTGCACGACCTCGGCGTCGAGATCGTCCGTCGGCGCCGGACCCGTCGTGAAGACGGCCGTGCGGCGGCCGGCGAGCGGCTCCGTCGGCCGCAGGCGAAGCTCGGCAGCGACGACCGGGACGTCCGAGATCGAGCGGATCGTCTCCCGGTCGGCTCCGCCGGTGTCGACGACGAGGTCGGAGACGAGAACGCGGTAGGCGTTGAGCCCGGCGCGCGCGTCGTGACGGCTGTTCGTGACGAGGATGCGCGCGTCCACATCGACCGGCGGCAACGCCGCGCCGCTCCCGTCGAAGACGAGAAGCTCGGGCTCGAGCTGCGCCGCGAGCTGGGAGCCCTCGAGCACGTTGGACTCGAACGGAGCGCCCGCGAGCCCTCCCCCGGCCCGCCGGCAGCCGATCGCCGGAACGCCCGCGAGCACGGCCGCTTCGAAGTGGTCGGAGGAGGCATGGCGGCCCGAACGGGAGAGCGCGAGCAGGTCGTCCAGCGTCGGCGGCGTCTCGACGAGCTCCGGCTCCGCGGGGCCGCCTCTGCCCATCGCGACGACGACGACCCTACGGTCGCGGGCGAGAACGCGCGCCACGTGCCCGGCCACGGCTGTCTTCCCGACCCGCTTCCCCAGGCCGATCACGGCGAGCGACGGTGTCGCGACCGGCTCGAGCGGCGGCGGCTCGAAGCGAAAGTCGGCGCCGACGTACGGCAGCCCGAGCGCGAGCGCACGCGACGCCCACAGCATCCGCTCCCGCGGCCCGAGCACCGGCTCGTCGGAGAGATCGACCACGAGATCGGCGCCGACCGTGTCGAGCTCGTCGACGAGCGGGACGCCGTAATCCTCGCCACCGCGGATCTTCTCCGTGCCGCCGACGAGGAGCGCCCCGACGACCTCGTACGGGAGCTCCGCGAGCGCGTCCCGCACGACCGGTGCGTAGTGCTCTCCGTCGATCAGGACAAGAGCTCTCACGTCGACCGCACCTCGTCTTCGATCCGCGCGGTGTACTTCTCGTACGTCTTCGTGTCGGTCGAGAACTGGATGATGCGCTCCTGCCCGTGGAACGGGTAGCGCCGCCAGACGTCCACGTGCGTCCCCTCGACCTCGACGACGTTGTAACAGGGCCGTCCGTTGCCGCGCAGACGCGACGACGAGACGGTCCCCGCGTTGACGACAAAGAGGTTCTCGAGCCGCCACGCGTACGGGACGTGCTTGTGGCCTGAGAGGACGAGGTCGACCTCGGCGCGCTGCAGGCACTCGAGCGTGTCGCCTGCGTCGTTGACGATGTTCCGCTCGCGCCCGGTGCCCGGCACCGGCAGCAGGTGGTGGTGAAGGACGAACACGCGAAGCACTGCCGGGACTGCGAACTGCTCCTCGATCCAGCGGTACCGGCCGCGGCCGATCTGACCATTGTCGAGGTCGGGCTCGCTCGAGTCGACCGCGACGATCGACGTCTCCCCCACGCGAAACACCGAGTTGCGGTCGCCGAACAACTCCTCGAAGTGGACATAGCCGACGTTGCGCGAGTCGTGGTTGCCGGGGATCACGACCATCGCCTTGCAGTCGACGCGGTTCAAGTACTCGCGCGCGAGCACGTACTCCTCCTTGAACCCGTGCGAGGTGAGGTCGCCCGAGATTACGACGACGTCCGGTTCCATCTCGTTCACCTCGGCGATCGCGCGCTCGAGGTGCTGTGGAAGAAAGAACTGCTGCCCGCAATGCAGGTCCGAAAGCTGGACGATTTTGAACACCGCCGGAAGGCTAATAGCTCGCGAAGCTCCGCCTCGCTCGCTGGGAGCTCGAAAACGCTTCGCGCTCGCGCCACTGTTGCCTCCGGGCGAGGAGCGCAGCTCTTCGCCCGGCAACTAGAAGATCCAGTGCACCGGGTAGTACAGGCCGGCCGCAACAAGACCCGCGGCGGGGATCGTGAGAAGCCATGCGAAGACGATGTTCCCGGCCACGCCCCAGCGCACGGCCGACAGGCGGCGGGTCGCCCCCGCTCCCATCACCGAGCCGGTCACCACGTGCGTGGTCGAGATCGGGAAGCCATAGTGCGTGCCGAGGTAGAGGGTCGAGCCGGCCGCGATCTGTGCCGCGAAGCCGTGTTCGGGCGCCATCTTGTAGATCCGCTGCCCGAGCGTGCGGATGATCCGCCAGCCGCCGACGTAGGTTCCCGCTCCGATCGTCAGGGCGGCCACGATCTTGACCCAGGTCGGGATGTAGAAGGTCGAGATCGAGCCGTGGGTGTAGAGGGCGAGCGCGATCACGCCCATCGTCTTCTGCGCGTCGTTCGCCCCGTGGGTGAACGCGACCCACGTCCCTGACACGAGCTGGCCGTAGCGGAAGCCCCGATTCGCCATTCCGGGCGAGGCGCGGAAGAAGAGGCGGTAGATGAGAACGACCAGGACGAAAGCGCCGGCGAAGCCGATGAGCGGCGAGGCCGCGGCGGGGATGATCACCTTCTCCCACAGGCCGTGCCACAGCACGCCTTTCGTACCGGCCTGCACGAGCGCGGCGCCGCACAGGCCGCCAACGAGAGCGTGCGTCGAGCTCGAAGGCAGGCCGAGCCACCACGTCATGAGGTTCCACGCGATCGCGCCGAGGAGCGCCGCGAGAAGAACCTCGTTCGTGACGAGGTTGGTGTCGATCAGCCCCTTCCCCACCGTCTTCGCAACCGCGGTCGTGACGAAGGCGCCCGCCAGGTTCGCGACGGCGGAGACGAGGACCGCGGCGCGCGGCGACATCGCACGCGTTCCGACCCACGTCGCGACGTAGTTCGCCGTGTCGTGGAAGCCGTTCGTGAAATCGAACGCGAGCCCGATCGCGATCACGACGATCAGGAGCGTCACGAGGGGCTACCGGTTCTTCACGACAATGGCTTCGAGCACGTTCGCCGCATACCCACAGGCGTCCACGGCCTCTTCGAGGCTCTCGTGGATGTCCTTCCATCGGATCAGCTCGAGCGGGTCGGCACGCGCCATGAAGAGGCTCGAGACGCTGTCGTGAAGGATGCGGTCGCCCACGTCCTCGAGCTCCCGTAGCTCGTCCAGATGTCCTCGCGAGTCCTGGAAACCTTCGAGCAGCGCAACGGCATCGGTGAGCTTCCCTGCCGAGCGCCGAACGACGTGCGCCTGCTCGCGTGCTTGCAGGCGGATCTCGCTGACGCCGTAGGAGACGACCCTCCCCGCCGCTTCGTCGATGTGGTCACAGATGTCGTCCAGCGCGCCCGCAAGCCGGTACATGTCGTCGCGGTCGAACGGCGTGACGAACGTGCGGTTGAGGAGGTCGACGAGCTCGTGGGTGAGCCGGTCGCCTTCGTGCTCCAACTCCTTCACCTTGCGGACGAGGTCGTCCGCGCCCTCCGGAAAGCGCTCGAGCAGCTGCTCGAGCAGCTCGGAGACTGCGACGATGTTCGCCGCGGCCCGGTTGTACAGGCCGAAGAACTCGCGTTTCTGGGGTACGAGCGAGAGACGCGCCAAGGCAGGCGATTGTTTCACGCCGCAGCACGCAGAAACGCCAGGACCTTGTGCGAATTGTCTCGGCATCCGACCGCGCAGCTACCGTGGCTCTCGATGGAGCTTGAGCTCCCGGCATTTCGAGCGTACCGCGGCGCAGAGCCGCCGCGGTTCGCGAGCCCCGCAGAGCTCGAGTGCGCGAAGGTGCTCGACTACTACGACGTCGCGTGGGAATACGAGCCCCGGACGTTCGTGCTCGAAGAGGACGAAAACGGCCGCGTGATCGAGGCGTTCACGCCCGACTTCTACCTCTCCGAGCAGGATCTGTACGTCGAGATCACGGCCATGAAGCAATCGCTCGTCACCCGCAAGAACCGAAAGCTGCGGAAGCTGCGCGAGCGGTACCCCAATGTCAAGATCAAGCTCTTCTACCGGCGCGACCTCGAGCGCCTCGCCCAGCATTTCCACCTCGACCTCGCAAGCTGAGCCCGGCCACCGGCCGCCGGACGACCGGATCGGAGAGATCTACCTCTCCGCGGCCGAGATCGCGACGCGCGTGCGGGAGCTCGGCGCCGAGATCGCACGGGACTACGCCGGCCGCGAGCCCGTCCTCGTGGGATCGCTGAAGGCGAGCCTCGTCTTCGTCGCCGATCTCTCTCGCGCCATCCCGATCTTTCACGGTCTCGACTTCGTCGAGCTCGCCGGCTACGGCAGCGCTGTGATGGGCGGACACCAGCAGATCCGCGTGCTCAAGGATCTCGATCTCGATATCCGCGGCCGCGACGTACTCGTCGTGGAGGACGTCGTCGACACGGGCTTGACGCTCAACTATCTCGTCCGGACGCTCGAGCTGCGCGGTCCGGCTTCGGTCGCTGCGGTGACCTTGCTCGACCGGCCGTATCGACGGCTCGTCGACGACCTTCCTGTGCGCTACGTCGGCTTCGTCGTGCCGGACGAGCACTATGTCGGCTATGGCTTCGACCTCGAGGAGCGGTACCGCGAACTCCCCGACGTGCGCCTGCTGAACCTTTCCTGACGCTGACCCGTAACCGCTCGGGCTGCGGGTGGGTTTACGCCTTGAAAGCGAGAAAGCCTCCCACAGGGCTCGGGGGACACCTCATCTGGGGTCCCGCACAACGGTCGTCTCCCGACGGACGCCGGCCGCCTCCCCCGGGGCGGCCGGCGGATTTGCGGCGCTCACATCTACGTGATCTCGCCTGACGGCGCGGTGGCGAAGGTGATTCCCCGTCAAGCACGACACGCACGCAGACGACGTGCTCGGCGCCCGCCGCAGACTCAGCAAGAGAAATCCCCCGGCCGAGGGCTTCCCTATGCCCATCGCCAAAGAGAGGATCCAGCTGCGACATGCAGCTCTCCTTACGCGATCCCAGCTACACGGACCGGCTCGCCGCCTTTCTGACAAGCGTCGGCCGACATGCCGTTGTCACGGCACCGGACCGCGTCGACATCGACGAGCACGACGACGACCTGCAGCGTCTCGAGGTCGAGATGTACCTGCGCGTGTGGGCCGTGATTCACCCGGACGCAGACGTCGAGCTGGCAGCGGGCTAGGCGCCGGCGCGCGTTTCTGCGACGCTAGTCGCGTGCTCAGGTGGTTCCTCTCGCTCTTCGGCCGACGGCCGCAACGCGAGGCATCGCCGATCCGCGAGGCCGACGCGTACGCGCGCAGCTACGGAGAGCGCAGCGGCGAGATCGTCAGCGTCGCTCGGATGGAGCCGCAGCGAATCCCGCGCCGGACGGGCGACATGAGCGGCGAGCTCCTGCGCCGTGCGTTCGAGTCGAAGCTCGACGCCCGCGGCAGAACCGCGCACTGAACTCCAGCGGCTAGCTGTTGCCGAACCAGCGGTAGATCGGGAGGTCTGCGGTCTGTGCCCCCGGCTCCTCCGCTCGCGCCGCCTGCGGCTCGACGGGAGCAATCTCCGGCTCGGTCGCGTCACCGGCCACCGGCTCGGCGGGCGTTAGCGGGGCCGTGAAAGCTGCGAGCAGGAGCGGTCGTAGCGGTTCGACAACCGGCTCGGCCGGCTCGAGATCGGCCCGGCCGTCCATCTCGGCATGCGCGACCTGCGCGGCAGATTCCTCGGCCGCCCGCCGAGCAGCTTCCTCCTCGCCAGCCCGCCGTGCGGCTTCCTGCTCAACTGCACGCCTCTGATCCTCCTCCTCGGCCGCCCGTCGTGCGGATTCCGCCGCAGCGCGCATCGCAGCGGCCTCGGCGGACCGCTTTGCTGCCTGTTCGGCAGCGGCCTGACGCGCAGCCTCCTCCGCGGCAGCCCGACGCGCGGCCTCCTCCGCAGCAGCTCGGCGCGCGGCCTCCTCGGCCTCGATCCGCGCTGCCTCCTCCGCTTCTGCCTGCCGCGCAGCCTGCTCCTCGCCGAGCTGCGCGCGCCTTTCGGCCTCCTCGGCGTCGATCGTGTAGCGCTCCGCGAGGACCTTCCGCTCGTGCGGCAGGCTCTGGAGTCCACCCCTCGCTTCGCGTCGCCAGTTCACGTTGTCGACGGAGTATCACCCAGGCCGGCTCGGCTGTACTCGCCGAAAGGGGTGATCTGCCTATGCGGAGGAGAGGACTTGCATCCGGTGCGTCCCTGCCCGGCGGGTTTACGCGCCGGCGATCGGTCAACGCTCCTTGTGCACGCCCTGCCACTTCTGGGCGTGTGACCCATCGGGCCGGGATCCCGGTTGTCTGTGGGGTAAAGACGCAACCGGGATCCTGCCCTCCCGTCAGACCCGGCGCTACCTATGCGGATGAGAGGACTTGAACCTCCACGGGATTGCTCCCACACGGACCTGAACCGTGCGCGTCTACCAATTCCGCCACATCCGCGCGGAGCGGGATTGTAGCTAGCCCGCTTGCGGAGAGGTCTTGCGCCGGCGCCGGCGCCGGCTCCGTCTCCTGGGCGGACTCCCCTGAATCTCTCCTATGTCAGGCTTTGTCAGATCCACATGAAGGCGAGCACCGCTGTAAAGGGCCAGCGAGATTAGGACTAGCTCGAGGCCGTCCTCGGGCTGCGTCGAGAGAAGCAGGTTCCGGCGGCGATTGCCGACTACCTCGGTCTGACTGACGGGCAGGTCCGCACCTACCTGCGCGGGGCTTTGTAACGTCCCTGCCAAAACTGAGCCGCACATCGGATGAGCGACCCGTTCCAAGGCAATGAGCCGAACGGGGCGGACCTCGGGAAGGGGGATCACCGCAGATCCGCCCCGTACTGAGGGTACGCCGCTTGTGGGACGGTAGAGGCCGGAGCGGCCAGCAAGCACCCAGGGCGCTCCTCATCGCGGCTCCGGCGAAAGGCCACCCGTCATGAATCGGGACCACTGGCTCTCGGTGGCACGGTTCGGACGAGAAAGCGATAGGGACTCTAGGAACGCGCGACCACGAACTTCGCGCTGCCGACGCTGCGGTACTGCGCCAGTTTCCGGGGTCCAAAGCCCGCCCAGACGTACCAACGGTAACGCCCCGGCGACAGCTGGACGCGGTGACCGGACCACTTCCAGGTTGTCGGCAAGCCGACCTGTCTCATCCTCGGCCATGCGGCGAAGATGCGCTTTGAGCCGCGGAAGAGCTGCACGTTGTAGTAGGCGGCCCCGCGAACCCTGTGCCAGCGGAGGATCGGGTTTGGTGCCGCGTGCGGCGCATAGCGCGTCTTCTCCTCGAGTATCAGGAGTTTCGGCGGACCATCGACGGAGACGACTTTCGAAGGATTCCCCGCTTGGTCGAACGACTGAAGCGAGTAGAGATACTCCACGCCGGGACGGGTCTTCTCGTCGTTGAGTTTGGTGGCGCGCCCGTCGAAGATGGTCGTAGCGACCTTGCGGCCACGGACCCGGCGCCGGACGACGATGCGGTCGGCGGTGCTCGACGAGCTCCAGCTCAAGGCGTCGCCGGCGGAGGTGCTGTCCTCCTTGACTTGGCGTAACACCGGTGGAGTCACGTCGTAGGCCAGCTCCACTGGGTCGTAGGCGGTGTTGCCCGCCTGGTCGACGCAGCCCCCGTTGACCGTCGCGGCTCCGCTGTCCGGCCCTCGGTATTTCGCGGATGTGCAGTGGGCGATGCCGGAGGTGGAGTCGGATCCGCTCCAGCGGATCCTGACCGGGTGGTTGTACCAGCCTTTGAAGTCGGGTTTGCGGGCCAGACGCGCGGTCACACCGGTTGGCGGCGTGGCGTCGATCTTGATCAGTTCTGTTACCGCCGTCGCAGTACCGGCTTCGTTCTGCGCCCAACAGGTCTGCGTCGTGCCGGCCGTAGGGCCCGGGACCGCAACAACCGTCAGGCAGTTGCTGGAGGTGGCATCTGCGGACACCGACCAGTGGACGAGGACGTTGTCGCCGTGGCTGCTCCCGCGGTACCAGCCGTTGGTGCCCGGAATCCCGTCGATCGAGTAACTGATCGTCGGCGTCGACGCGGCTGCGGTTGGCGTGAGCATGAGAAAGAGCGCAAGTCCAAGTGCGGCGGTTGCAATGGAGCGGGTCACCGCGACGGCGCAGGCAGAGGGGTCGGAAGTGGACTCTCCGCCGGTGCCGGAAGCGGCGCAGGACCGTCCCGCCGCGTGGAGACCGACACGCTTGTGGCCGGCGTCGTCGGCGCCGACACCCTGACGACGTTCGAGACAAACCTCGTTGGCCTCTCGGAAGCTCCGTGCACCGCGGCCGGCGGTTTCGCGCGCTGTCGGGTTATGCGTGCTGGCCCGCGCGAATGAGCCTGGGCGGCAACGGCCGGCGCGGCGACGGCACGTGGCGGATGCACCGTCGCCTGGTCAGCTGACCGCGGCGGGAGGGCTACCTCCGATTCGGCCGTGCTCCTCGGACCCACGTCACGCGTGCCGAGAACCCCAACAGCGGTCAGGCCGGCAACGGCGGCCCCGGCGAGCGCACCAACGAAGTAGCGGCGACTACCGAACCGCCCCGACACAAGAGCCCGTGCCGCCGTGCGCGAGCGATCCCAGCGGAGGGCAAACCTTCCCCGGCGCTGCGCCCACCGTCGCACGTGCCGCTCTAGTCGACCGGCGAGTGCTTGCAGAGAATCCCCGCAAGCTAAGAACCACAGGACGATTGCGAAGTAGCCGGCTACGACAGCGAAGAAGACTCTCTCGTTCGGCATGACGCTACGTCTCCGTCATCTCCGTTTCGCCTGCCTCGCATTCCTACTCGGTGATGATTGACCAGCCAGTCAGGAGTGAAACCCGCGGTCGCATGGGGAGCGCAAGCTAACGTCTCAACTCTCCCCCGTTCTGCGACTTGGGCCTGCGGCCCCTGCGAGCCTGCTGCCTTCCGACCTGCACCAGCCGCTCGACCTCGCTGTCATTGGGATGAGCATCGACAACGATCACGCCCTTGCGTGCGTCGCCGTACTTCACCGTGATCGTTACCGCATCGCGCTCGTTGTCGATTTCCTTGCCGGAAAGGTCAGACACAAAGATTGTCTTGCGGGCCATCGTCGTCTCCTTGAATCGGTGCTCGGACCCCTTGCCGATCCTAAGTTGCCGCGCATACGTGTCACCAACCGCCACGGCGCGCGTACCATGCCGCCTCTTGCGGCGCTCTCTCCTCCCTCTCGCGCTTGCTCCCGCCGCCACTCTCGCGCTCCTTGCAGGCGGCGGAGCCGCAGCGCCGTCGCGGGCGTCCGGAAAGCTCGTTGAGGTCGTCGTAACCCTGCCACGTCCTCCGCTCGCGGTGCAGGTCGGACGGAACCGGACGCTCGCAGCGGCGGCCCGGCGGGGGCGCTCCATCAGCGTCAGCACACCTACCGCCGGCTCGTACCTACGCACACTTGCGGCAGCTCAGCGCACGCTCGTCGCGCGGCTCGCCGTCGAGGTTCCATCCGCCCGAGTCCACTGGCATTACGGCGTCGCCCTCGACGGCGTCTCGGTGGTTCTTCCGTCCAGCGAGATTGCGCGGTTGCGGTCCGTTCGCGGTACGACGGTCTGGCCAACGGTCAGGTACCACGACCTGCGAAACACGACCGCAGCCCGGAGCGCAATGGCAACCGCGCAGGCGAACCCAGGTCCCACGCTGATCGGCGCGACGACGCTCTGGGGCCCGAGTCTCGCCACGGCCGGACAGGGCCTCAAGATCGGGCTTGTCGACGACGGGATCGACCAGGCTCACCCTTACTTCGACCCGTCCGGCTTCTCGTATCCGGCCGGGTTCCCGAAGGGAGACACCGGCTTCACCACGCCGAAGGTCATCGTCGCGCGAGCGTTCCCCGCTCCGTCCGCCCGTTGGAAATACGCCGACCGGCCGTTCGACCCGAAGTACTCCTTCCACGCCACCCACGTCGCCGGGATCGCCGCGGGCGACTACGACACTCGGGCCAACGCCGCCGGCGCATCGCTCATCTCCGGTGTCGCCCCGGAGGCCTACCTCGGCAACTACAAGGCGCTCACGGTTCCCACCAAGGGGTTCGGCCTCGACGGCAACTCACCGGAGATCGCGAAGGCGATCGACCAGGCTGTGGCCGACGGGATGAACGTCATCAACCTCTCGATCGGGGAGCCCGAGGTGGAGCCGCGCCGAGACATCGTCGTGCAAGCTCTCGACAATGCCGCCGCGGCCGGCGTCGTGCCGGTCGTCGCGGCCGGCAACGATTTCGACACCACCGGGCTGGGCTCGGTGGGCTCACCCGGAAATGCGCCGTCTGCGATCACGGTTGCAGCCTCGACGCTCGGCGGCGACGGCACGCGACCCGACGTCGTCGCGTCGTTCTCGTCCGCCGGCCCCACGCCTGTTTCGCTTCTCCCGAAGCCGGACGTGACCGCTCCCGGTGTCGACGTCGTGTCCTCGCTTCCCACGCACACGTTCGGAGCCCTGGACGGGACGAGCATGGCGTCGCCGCAGGTGGCGGGTGCCGCTGCGCTCCTCCTGCAGCGTCATCCGACCTGGACGGTCCAGCAGGTGAAGTCGGCACTCACGTCCACGGGGGATCCCGTGCATTCGTCGCGTGGCTCCCGCGAGGTCTCTGTACTGCGCGAGGGGGGCGGCAGGATCGATCTCGCACGCGCCGACCAGCCCCTCTTCTTCACCGACGCAACCTCGCTCGGCTGGGGCCTCGTCCGCCGCGGGTTCTCGAACACGAAGCATCTCTCGACGACGGACGCCGGCGGTGGCACCGCGCCGTGGAACGTCTCGATCGCCGCATACTCGATGCCGCACGGCGCGACACTGACGCCGCTCGCAAAGACGCTCGCGGCGGGGACGTCGCTGTCCCTCCGCCTCGCGGTGTCCCGCAATGCCCGCGCCGGCGACGGGTCCGGCTACGTCGTTCTCACGCGCGGCAGCACGGTTCGTAAGGTCGCGTTCTGGTTCCACGTGGAGGTACCGAAGCTCGGGCTCGACCCGCATCGGACGCTGAGCCGGCCCGGCCTGTATCGCGGGAACACGGCAGGAAAGCCGTCGCGCGTCTCGTCCTATCGCTACCCCGAGCGCGGTTTCGCGGTGGGAGTTCCTACCCGACTCGGAGGTCCCGAGCAGGTGTTCCGGTTCACGCTTCGGAGGCGCGTGGCGAATTTCGGCGCCGTCGTCGTCGCCAGCGCCCGAGGCGTCCGGGTTTCGCCGCGACTCGTCGCCGGGGGCGATGAGAACCGCCTCGTCGGCTACACGGGCTTGCCAACCAGCCTGAATCCCTACCAGCAGTTCGCCCGCGCGGAACCGGTCGTGGCGGCCGTCCTGCCCGACTCGGGCACCTACGACCTCGTCTTCGACACGCCGACCGGGGCGAGAGGGGGCGCTTTCACGTTCCGCTTCTGGGTGAACGACACGACCCCACCGTCGATCCGACTTCTCGACCGGTCGACCATCGCCGGCCGGCTGCTTCGCTTCGCAGTCCGCGACGCCGGCTCGGGCGTCGACCGGCGCTCGCTCCGCGTGAAGCTCGGAGGGAAACCGTTCCCCTTCTTCACCTACTCGGGCGCCGTGCTCTCCATCCGAACGAAGGGACTGCCGCTGGGCAAGCATTCCGTGACGGTCACGGCGTCGGACCACCAGGAGACGAAGAACATGGAGGACGTCGGGCCTGTTCTTCCGAACACCCGCGTTCTCCGCGCGACCGTGACGCTGCGCCGTTAGACGGCCGGATCTGGCAGTCTCAACTGCGCGTGAGCCAAGTTCCCGAGCAGCTCGACATCGGACTGGTCGATCGCCTACGCCAGGTCGTCGCCGGGCAGATGGCGACCGAGCCCGAGTTGCGAGCACTCGCCGACCAGGCAGGCGGCTGGGCGCGGACGACGCGCGGCCGCCTTCAGGCGGCGGAGGGCCGACTCACAGCGTTGAACGCGGATCCGGCCAGCCCACTCTCGGAGATCGCCGCCGAGGTGCGCCGGGTCGACAGGCTGTCCCGCGAGCTCGGAGAGATCCATGAGCTGATCGAGGGCCTCGAGCGGCGGACCCGGGAGTTACGAACCGCGTGGCTCAAGCATCACGCCGAGTCGCGCTCGCCGTTCGACCAGAAGCCGTAGCCGACGACGCCCGGCGGCGGTCAGCTGTTGTGGCGTTCGCGGTCGTCGATGGTCGGGAGATTCGCGAGATCCCGCTCGACGCTTGCCGCGAACTCGTCCGCCTCGTTGTCACGGACGACGCGCAGGCTCGCCTTACGGCGCGAACGCTGCCGGCGGCGGCGCGAGTCGGGGCCCAACCGCTGTGCCAGACGCGGCCACTCGGCGCCCGCGACCAGTACGACAGCGACCGCGAGCAAGGCGATGTACAGCCAGCCCACGTCGCGAGTCTAGCGCGAAGCCGCACCGCGACGGATCAACGCGCGGTGAGCGCCTCGACGTTGGAGTGCAGGTACGCGAGGTACGGCTCCGGGTCGAGTGGGCCGCCCACGACGCGCTCGAGCAGTTCCGGCGGCTCGAGCGCCCGGCCCCAACGGTGGACGTGCTCACCCAGCCATTCGCTGAGAGACCCGAACTCCCCACGCTCGAACTCCCGATCGAGATCGGGCAGGTCTTCCACCGCGCGTTCCCAAAGCTGCACGGAGATCACGTTCCCGAGCGCGTAGGTCGGGAAGTAGCCGAAGCTCGAGTCGGACCAGTGCACGTCCTGCAGGACTCCGTCGACGACACCCTCCGGCTCGACTCCGAGGTATTCACGGAGCTTCGCGTCGAACGCCTCCGGCAGGTCCGCCGGGACGACGTCTCCCGCGAGCATCTCCCGCTCGAGCTCGAAGCGCAGGACGATATGGAGCGGATACGTCACCTCGTCTGCGTCCATGCGGCTCACGCCCGGCTTGACCCGGTTGAGCGCGCGGTGAAAGGCCTCGAGCGGAACGTCCCCGAGCTGCGTCGGGAACGCCTCCTGTAGTCGCGGGTAGAAGAAGCGCCACGTCGCGAGCCGGCGCCCGACGACGTTCTCCCAGAGCCGGCTCTGCGACTCGTGGAAACCCGAAGAGGTGCCTTCGTGCAGCGGCGTGCGCGAGTACCGCTTGTCGATCTGACGGTCATACAGGCCGTGCCCGAACTCGTGCAGGCAGGAGAGGATCCCGATGAGGTTCTCGCGGTCGAAGCGTGCGGTCAGGCGGATATCCGACTCCGCAATCGCAACCGCGAACGGATGGACCGTGTCGTCGAGGCGCCACGCCCGATCGTCCATCCCCCAACAGGCGAGCACCTCGAGAGCGAACGCCCGCTGCGCATCAGGCGGAAAATCTCCGTGCAGGCACGAGTCGTCGACCGGCTCCCCGATCCCGGCGATCAACGGCACGAGCTCCTCCCTCAGCCGGCCGAAGACCGCGGCGACGTCGCCCGTCCGCATGCCCCGCTCGTGGTCGTCGAGGAGCACGTCGTACGGGTCGTCGAACGGCTCGTGGCACGCGACGTACTCGCGCGTGAGGGCGAGTCGCCGCTCGAGATGCGGCAGCAGAAGCTCGAAGTCGGCGGCAGCGCGCGCCTCCAGCCACGCTCGGTAGCCGAGCGACGCTGCCCGCGTCATCTCGGCACGTAGCTCGCCGGGGATGCGGCGCTCCTTCTCGTAGTCGCGGCGCGCTACGCGAACAACGCTCGCTTCGAACGAGTCCGGGGCGCGGCGCTCCTCGAGCTCGCGCAGCTCCTCGAAGAGCGCCCCGAGCTCGGGTGCCGTGCGCAGCTCGTGTGTGCGACCGGCGAGTGTCGCGCTCTGCTCGGCCCTCGCGCTCGCGCCGAGCGGCGGCATCTTCGTCTCGTGGTCCCAGACCAACAGAGACGAGACGCGGCTGAGATCGGAGATTTCGCCGAGTCGCCGCAGCAGCTCGTCGAAGCGGGAATCCAGGTTGGGCACGCGACTGGCAGCCTAACCACACCGCGATAGAGCTCTTCGGGTTGGACTCGAACCAACAACCCTCCGGTTAACAGGAGAGCGATTCGAGGTGCCCTAGCGAACGGAAGCGGGCCTCCCGGGGTCGCGCCGGGGTCCTTGGTCACCGGTCGATGACGGCCATGCTTGACTCCTCGTGGCGTTCACCTACAGCCGGGGTGAGGTTGTCGAGGCGCTCGATCTGCTCCGCGCTCAAGTCGATGCCGTCGGCTCCGGTGTTTTCTTCGACGCGGGAGACGCGCTTGGTGCCGGGGATCGGGGCGAGGTCGTCGCCTTGTGCGAGTAGCCAGGCCAAGGCGATCTGCGCCGGTGTCGCATCGAGCTCCGAGGCGACGGCCCTGACCTCGTCGACGATGCGGAGGTTCTTTTCGAAGTTGCCCTCGGTGAAGCGCGGGTTGTTCTTGCGCCAGTCGTCGTCGGTGAGGTCCTCGGGAGATCGGATCGTCCCGGTGAGGAAGCCGTGCCCGAGCGGCGAGTAGGGCACGAAACCGATGCCAAGCTCGCGCAGTAGCGGCAGCAGTTCGGCCTCGGGGTCACGCGTCCAGAGCGAGTACTCGGTTTGCAGTGCGGCGATCGGGTGTACGGCGTGAGCGCGGCGGATCGTGGCGGGGGCGGCCTCCGAAAGGCCGATGTGTAGGACTTTGCCTTCGTCCACCAACTCGGCCAGCGCACCGACGGTGTCCTCGATCGGCGTGTTCGGGTCGACCCGGTGTTGGTAGTAGAGATCGATGCGGTCGGTCCCCAGCCGCTTCAGGGAGCCTTCGACCGCGGTGCGAATGTTCGCCGGGCTGCTGTCGAGTACTCCGGGGCCGCCGCCTGTGTGCGAGACGTAGCCGAACTTCGTCGCCAGCACGACGAGGTCGCGGCGTCCCGTGAGGGCGCGGCCGACGAGCTCCTCGTTCGCGTATGGGCCGTAGATCTCGGCGGTGTCGATGAGGGTGACGCCCAGCTCGACTGCTCGCTGGATAGTGCCGATCGACTCGGCGTCGCTGCTCGTCGGGTCGAGGTAGTAGCCGGTCATCGCCATCGTGCCGAGGCCGATGCGCGAGACATCAAGTTCACCAAGCGAAATGTGTTTCATGACGACCTCCTGCCGGATGGAGAGGCGGTGTGGTCACGCCTCTTGGTTCCTCCAAGAAAGCACGGGCTCATGGGGACGTGAGAGTCCCTGTTGTTAGGGGTACTGGCAAGGTTCCCCAGCGGCAGACAGTCGGGTTTACGCTGCTGTTTATGGACACGAAGAAGGAGATCCGGGAGTTCCTCACCTCCCGCCGCGCCCGCATCACGCCCGAGCAGGCGGGGCTGCGCTCCTACGGCAGTCGCCGCGTCCCCGGGCTCCGCCGCGAGGAGGTCGCCGTCTTGGCCGGCGTGAGCGTTCCGTACTACACCCGCCTGGAACGCGGGGACATGAGCGGCGTCTCGCAGAGCGTGCTGGAAGCGCTAGCCCGTGCACTCGAGCTCGACGATGCGGAACGCGCCCACCTCTTCGACCTCGCGCGGGCCGCGCAACCGACGGTAGCTCCGCCTCTTCGGCGTCGAACGAGGCAGCGCGTTCGACCCGAGGTGCAGTGGACGTTGGACGCGATCACTGGCGCAGCCGCCTTCGTCGGCAACCAGCGTCTCGACCTCCTGGCGGCCAACGAGCTCGGGCGAGCGCTGTTCTCCGAGCTGTACGCCGGGCCCGGGCGGCCGGTCAACAACGCTCGGTTCGTGTTCCTCGATCCGCGAGCCGAGACGTTCTACGCCGACTGGGAGCGCGTTGCGGGCGAGTGCGTTGCGATTCTGCGCTGGGCCGCGGGCCGCGACCCGCACGACCGCGATCTCTCAGACCTCGTCGGCGAGCTCGCGACACAAAGCGAGGCGTTCCGCACCCGCTGGGCGGCGCATGACGTGCGCTTCCACAACACCGGCGTCAAGCACTTCCACCATCCGGTGGTCGGCGAGCTCAGCCTGACCTACAACCGGATGGACCTCCCTGCGGACAACGGGCTGACGATCTTCACCTACGCCGCCGAGCCTGGTTCGCGCTCTGAAGAGGCGCTCAAGCTCCTCGGCAGCTGGGCAGCGACCGCCGACCCCGCTGAGGCCGTGCGCACGACGGACCAAGGCTGACGGCGAGCACGTACGTTCACAGCCTCGCTTCGACCGGGCCAATTCAGCCTCTACGCAGGGCGTCTTCAGCTCCCCGGGTTGGACTCGAACCAACAACCCTCCGGTTAACAGCCGGATGCTCTGCCAATTGAGCTACCGGGGATCGGCGGCGGCCATTGTAGCCGCGCCTCCAGCCGCCTCAGGCGAAGGCCCTGATCTCGTCGCGAAGCTTCGCGAGCGCCTGCTGCAGCTCGACGAGGCGCTCGCCGTCGGCGGCAGCGAGCTCCCGATCGAGCTTCCGCTCGCGTAGTCGGAGAAGGAGCTGGCTCGCCGTTTCGAGCGTGATCTCCTCCTCCTCTCCGAGCGCGTAGAGCTCGGCCAGGAGCGCGGTCAGCGCGCTGTCGGCCGCCTCCTGCCCGAGGAGGTACGCACGCGCGCGGCGGTGCAGCTCCTCGTCGAGATGCTCCGGGCCGAGCAGCTCGAGGTCGGGCAGTAGAGATTCGTGGCCCGCAACGCCTGCGAGGGCCCTCCGCTCGAGGCGCGCACCGGCATCGAGAATCCGAGGAGAGTTGATGCCTGTCGTCGCCGCGCTCCTGCGCAGCGGAGCGAGCAATCCCTGCGTCTCTGGGGGCAGGTCGAGCAAATCCGTGGCAGCTCGGCGAGCCTCCATGTGTTCCGGAGAATCCGGTAGACCGTTCAGGAACGCGAGGATTGCCGCCCATGCGCTCTCCTTGTCTCGTGCGCGGGCATGCTCGAGCCGGACACGGTGCACCGGATAGCTGACCGGCGAGGCCAGCCTGTCCTGGAAGGCCGTCGGATCGTCGGCGGGATCCGTTCCAGGCGGCAGTGGCACGATCCAGACGGTGAAACGCTCGCGCACGGCGAGCTCCATCCCGCGCAGCGTCGCGTCCTGCCCGGCAGCGTCCGCGTCGAAGCAGAGGAAGAGGCGCTTTGTCAGCCGGTTGAGCTCGCGTAGGTGTCCCTCGGTGAGCGCCGTCCCCATCGATGCCACGACGGGCGCGAACTCGGCCTGCCGCAACGCGATGACGTCTGTGTTGCCCTCGACGATGACCGCTCGGTCCTCGCGAGCGATCGCGTTCTTCGCGCTGTCGAGCCCGTACAGGAGATCCCCCTTTCGGAACAGCGCGCCCTCCGGCGAGTTGACGTACTTCGCCTGCAGCGGGTCGTCGTCGTGAAGCTTCCGCGCCTGGAAGCCGCGGACACGTCCGTTTCTGTCGGCCAGCGGAAACAGAATCCGCCGTTGGAAATAGTCGTTGCCGCGACGGTTCGCGAGCCCGACCGCGAGCAGCTCCTCCTGGGTGTAGCCCTCCTGCAGGGCGCGCGAAGCGAGCCGCGCGCCGCCCGGCGCGTAGCCGAGTCGGAACTCGCGGCACACCTCCTCGCCGAGACCACGCGAGGCGAGATACTCGCGCGCCCCGGCGCCGGCCTCGGACTCCCAGAGCGTCCGCGCGTAGAACTCGGCTGCTCGCTCCAGCAATGCCCGGAGTCGGTCGTCCCGCCGCCGCTTCTCCTCCTGCTCGGGCGACGCCTCCTCGTACTCGAGCTCGACCCCGAACCGGCGCGCCAGAACCTCGATCGCGCCGACGAAGTCGACGTTCTCGGTCTTCTCGACGAACGTGATCGCGTCCCCGCCCTCGCCGCAGCCGAAGCACTTGAACGTCCCGCGCGCCGGCGAGACGGTGAAGCTCGGGGTTCGCTCCTGGTGGAAGGGGCAGAGCCCCTTGTACGTGCCGCCCGCCTTGCGGAGTCGGACGACCTCCTCGACGAGCGGGAGGATCTCCATCGCCCCCTTGACGCGTTCGACCGACTCGTCCTTGATCCGCGCCATGCCCTAGTTCAGCTCGCCCGCGTAGGTGAGCGCAAAGCGATCGGTCATCCCGGCGAGGTAGTCGGTCGCGTCCTGGACCGCCATCCCACGCTTGTCGACGAGCTCCTCGAAGATCCGCCGCACGGCGACGTCCGCCGGGCCGTGATCCTGGATGAGGTACACGCGCTCGAACATGAAGGAGCGGAGCGCAAGCATCGCCTCGCCGACCTCGTCGCTCTGGATGATGTCGCCGGCGCGCGCCGAGTTCTCGACCACGTCGTGGACGAGTGTGTCGACACGGCGAGAGCCATTGTCGCCGAGGAGCTCGATCGGCTCGCGCGGGAGGTTGGCGGGATCGAGGTGGCCCGCGCGCACGGCGTCGTCGATGTCGTGGTTGATGTACGCGAAGCGATCGACAAGCCGGACGATGCGGCCCTCGAGCGTCTCCGGCTCCTCGTGACCGGTGTGCTTGAGAATGCCGTCGCGCACCTCCCACGTGAGGTTGAGGCCTCGCCCACCGCGCTCGAGCCGTTCGACGACCCGGAGCGAGTGCTCGTTGTGCCGGAAGCCCGAGCCGCCGCGCTCGCGTAGCAGCTCGTCGAGCGCCTGCTCACCTGCGTGGCCGAAAGGCGGGTGGCCGACGTCGTGGCCGAGCGCGATCGCCTCGGTCAAGTCCTCGTTCAGACGCAACGCCCGCGCGACTCCGCGCGCGATCCCCGCAGCCTCCAAGGTGTGCGTGAGCCGGGTGCGGAAATGGTCGCCTTCGGGATCGACGAAGACCTGCGTCTTGTGGCGAAGACGGCGGAACGCCTTCGAATGGACGATCCGGTCGCGATCGCGCTGGAACGGCGTCCTGAGGCGACACTCCTCCTCCGGAGCCTCGCGCCCGCGCGTCTCGTACGAGCACACCGCGAGCGGCGAGAGCCACCGCTCCTCGTGCTCGCGAACCGCGTCCGCGAAGCCGTCCGCGACCTGTCCTGCGATCTCCGGCATCGTCAGGCCAGCCTAGCCCGGACAGCGGCCGGGGCACAGTGGCGATTTCGACTACAGCCTGGGGACGTCGCATCCTCTTCAGCGGCCGCGGCCTCGGAGCCAGCCGACCGCGAAGTCGACTGCTGCCCGCTGCGAGAAGAGCCGCGCGTCCGCCGAGCCGACACGCCCGCGGCTGACCGGGCGCTCCCGCTCGAAGTCGCCTCCGAGCTCCTCGAACAGGTCGTCCCGGCACTCGATGTCGTCGAACCACGCCCACGTGCGCCGGCCGTCCTCCGTGACCGGCGCGCCGCTTTGCGCGGGGCGCGCACCTCCGGTCCTGTACTCCGCGAGGTGGAACGATGTGCAGCTCCCGTAGCCGGCGCCGAGAAGCAGCACCTGCGCGTCGCGCTCGTAGAGCCGCGCCAGCGGCGATGTCTCGCCCAGCGACTGCTCCAGTCGATGTCCGGTCGTGATCGCACCGGCCTCGCGGCCCCAGGCAGCGAACGAGACTTGCGGATGGTCGCTGCGGACGACGTCCGGCCAGGTCCGGAAGAGATCCGCGACGACGCCGAGGCCGCGCGTGGGAGTCCGACGGGGATCGAACGCAGGCATCTCGGCACGGATCGTCTCGAACCACGCCTCGGGAACGGGCGGGTTACTCCAGTTCGCAGGATCCGACCAATCGCCGCTGTGAGCGGGCATGACGATCGTCCCCTCAGGACGGACGACGTCCATGAGCGCCTGGATCACCGCGACCGCGCCGCCGGCCACCCAGCCGAGCGACGACAGCGACGAGTGGACGATGAGAACGGCCCCCTCCGCCAACCCGAGGGAGCGTAGGTCGTCTGTGAGCGTCGAGACGGTGCGCGGGCTCTCGGTGCGAGCGACGGAATCGGCCTCGCTCATCGCTCAGACGATGATCGGGACGGTGCCGCCGTCGGCGCTCCATGCGGCGCCCGTGACGTAGCTCGCGCGCGGCGAGCAGAGGAACGCGATCACCGCGGCGATCTCCTCCGGGTGTGCGAGCCGCCCGAGCGGCCGGCCGGCGCCGACCTTTGCGAGCACCTCCTCGCGGTCACCCTGCTGATCGGCGAGGCCGCCCTCGCCGAGCCACGCCTCCGTCGCCGTCGGCCCGGGCGTGACGGCATTGCAGCGAATCCCGTCCTTCGCGTACAGGTCGGCGACGAGCCGGGAGAAGGACAGCAGCGCGGCCTTCATGACCGAGTAGTCGGGCATGCCGGTCGACGGGCGCTTCGCCGCGGTGGAAGACACGTTCACGATCGTGCCGGCTCCCCGCTCGCGCATCCCCGGGAGCGCAGCCCGTGTGGCCCGGACGGCGCTCATCAGGTTGATCTCGAACGACGCCTGCCAGACCTCGTCGGCCACGTCTTCGAGCTTCCGGATCTCGCTGTAGCCGACGTTGTTCACGAGCACGTCGAGCCGTCCGTGGCGTTCGATCGTCTCTCGCACGACGCGCTCCGGCTCGCCAGCTTCAGAGAGGTCTGCTTGCACGTCGCCCCCGCTGCGACCGGTCGTCACGACGGTCGCCCCCTCGGCGCGTAGGAGCTTCGCGGTCTCGAGTCCGATCCCGCCCGTGGAGCCGGTGACGAGACAAACGCTGTCGGCGAGCCCGAGGTCCATGGCTGGCTAGCGTAGTCAGTCGTGACGAGGCTCTTGCTCGTTCGCCACGGCGAAACTGACTGGAACGCCGACGGACGCCTCCAGGGGCAGACCGACCGGCCGCTCAGCGACTTCGGCCGGACGCAGGCCCTCAGGCTCGCCGGCGAGCTCGCGGAGGAGGAGCTCGAGGCGATCTACTCCAGCGATCTCGCCCGTGCGCTCGAGACCGCCGAGATCGTCGCCGAGCGCGTCGGCCTGCCGGTCTTGCTCGACCCAGACCTGCGGGAGAAGGATTGGGGAACCTGGGAAGGGCTGACCGCCGTCGAGCGCGACCGTGTGGAGTTTGTCGGCGAGTCCACCGAGGCGCACCAGGAGCGGATCCTGCGCGCGCTGCGCCGGATCTCCGAGGGTCATCCCGACGGCGGCAGCGTCCTCGTGGTCACCCACGGGGGCTCGATGTGCCGCGTCCAGACGGCGGCCCTGGGAATGGCGCTGCCGGTCGTCGAGAACTGCGGTCGCTGGCTCTGCGCGTACGAGAACGGCGCCTTCCGGGCACTAGACTGAACCTCGGTGGAGGACTACACGAGCAAGTACAAGGGCGAGCAGGTCGAGGTCGCGCTCTTCGGCGGCGAGTACCAGGAAGGCGTCCTCACCGCGTACTGCTACGTCGACGAGGTGGCCCACATCGAGCTCAACGGGCACATCCTCGTCCCTCTGCAGAACATCGCGTCACTCCACTGCTCGAGCCGCTGCGACGCGCCGCAAAACGAGGATTGGCCGCCGCGCGGCCTGCTCGAGGACGACGGGCAGGAAGACAGCGGCGACGACCGCTAGGGGCCGGGAACGTGCTTCTCGCGGCCCGCAACATCCTCAAGTCCTGGCTGCTCGTGCTGGCTCTCGTCGGTGTGTTCGCCCTGATCGGGTGGGGACTGGGCGACGTGCAGGGACTCTCGATCTTCGTCTTCTGCGCGCTGCTGGTCGCGGCCGGCGCGTACTGGTCTTTCGACCGTGTGGTGCTCGGGATGCTAGGAGCCCGTGAGCTGCCGGTCGGCGAGGCACCGCTCCTGCACTCCTCGGTCGAACGGCTCGCCGCCCGGGCCGGAATTACCAAGCCGCGGCTGTATCTCGTCCCGAACGGGCTGCCCATCGCGGCTTCGAC
Source organism: Gaiellaceae bacterium (assembly GCA_045805965.1). Taxonomy (GTDB): domain Bacteria; phylum Actinomycetota; class Thermoleophilia; order Gaiellales; family Gaiellaceae; genus Palsa-739. The sequence goes on along the minus strand of JBJMKF010000014.1, from coordinate 1,165 downwards.
CGGGCGCGGCGTTCGGAGCTCCGCACTCGCGGTGAGCACGGGCTGCATCGCCGCGTGCACGCCGGCCGAGCTCGAGGGAGTGCTCGCGCACGAGGTCGCACATGTGCGGCTCCACGAAGTGCAGCTGCAGACGGCAGCCGCGATCGCTGCCGCCGTGACGTTGGAGGCAAGCCGGATCGGCGGCTGGTTCCAGCGCGCGCTTCTCTTCGTCCTCGGACCGGTAGCGGCCGCGTGTGTCCACCTGCTTGTGTCTCCACAGCGTGAGTTTGCGGCGGATCGGTTCGCCGCGAAGCTCTGCGACTCGCCGCACGGTCTCGCCGACGCCTTGACGCGCCTCGAGCAGGCTGCGGAGCTCGTCGAGTTCGAGGGCAGTCCGGCGACTGAGCCGCTGTTCACGATCAACCCGTTCGCCGACGAGTGGCCGGCGCGGCTATTCGACACGCACCCTCCGATCGCGGAGCGGGTGCGCCGGCTACGCGAGCTCGACCCCACCTGGCGCGATCGCGTTCACAGCGAAGCTGTCGCCTGACCTCCAAAAAAAAGAGCCGCAAAACGCGGCTCTTTTCGAAAAATAATCGGCGGCTACCTACTCTCCCGGGAGGTTGCCCTCCGAGTACCATCGGCCCTGGCAGGCTTAACTTCTCTGTTCGGAATGGGAAGAGGTGTCTCCCTACCGGTATGACCGCCGAACTGTCAAAGGGTGCGCGCCCGCGCAGCACCTTCAAAACTCCATAGCGACTCGACCGGCGTTCAAATCAAGACCTCGGGCAATTAGTACGGGTCCGCTGAACGCATTGCTGCGATTACACGTCCCGCCTATCAACGTCGTAGTCTCCGACCGCCCTTACTCCCTCGAGGGGATGGGAGCTCTCATCTCGAGGTGGGCTTCCCGCTTAGATGCTTTCAGCGGTTATCCCATCCAGACGTGGCTAATCAGCAGCGCCGTTGGCACGACGACTGATACACCAGAGGTCTGTTCGTCTCGGTCCTCTCGTACTAGAGACGACTCCTCTCAAAGCTCCAGCGCCCATGGTGGATAGGGACCGAACTGTCTCACGACGTTCTGAACCCAGCTCGCGTACCGCTTTAATGGGCGAACAGCCCAACCCTTGGGACCTACTCCAGCCCCAGGATGCGACGAGCCGACATCGAGGTGCCAAACCCT
>JBJMKF010000013.1:0-156867 GCA_045805965.1 Gaiellaceae bacterium | reverse complement strand
CGTCGAGGGTGATGTGCCATCCGCACGAGAAGATGAGGCGCGCGCCTGGAGGCGCATAGTCGAGCACCGCCTGGGTTGTTCCCGTCGAGTACCCGTGGACGCCTCGCGGGGTCATCACGACGAGAATCCCGTCGCATCCCGCGACAGCGCGCTTGATGACCTCGCGGTCGTCGGTCGCTCCCGGGATGACAGTGATGCGCCCCTTGAATGCGTCGAGCTTCCCCACGCTTTGCTCGCGGCACACTCCAACCACCTCGTCACCGTGATCCAGCGACTGCTGGACCATGTACTGCCCAAGCTTCCCCGAAGCCCCGACGATGCACACTCTCATCTCTTCCTCCCACCAGTTGACAGGCACCCAAATTTGGCCCCCTGCATTCCGGGCACGACACGAGAAAGAGAACGCTGGCGTCACTGAGGCTCAGCAAGGTCGACCTCAGTGCAGCGGCGTGAGCGAAGGCTTACCCGCGTTTGTATCTAGCTTCACCATACTGCGCGCCGACATGAAAGCGTAGCGCCCGGCTCCGAAGGCGATGACCTGTCGGACGTCATTCCGGAACACTGGCCCAGGCGATGGTCGCCTACTTTTTCGTTCTCTTGCTCCCGGGCTCCATGATCTCGTCCGCCGTGTTCTGGCCGCGACCGCGCTTGCCTTTCATGACCTCGCGGTCACCTGTCGTGTTCTGGCCGCGACCGTGCTTACCTTTCATGATCTGGCGTCTCTCTCCGAGAGGCTTGCCTTGGCTGGTGTGTTTGCTCATGCATCCGTGGTTCCCCAGGGCATCAATTTCAATCGTACTTCGGTGTAACTGAGCTGCCGGCTCGGTTTCCTGGTCAGGGGTCATTCAGGGACACAGGCCCAGGCAACGGCCCGGCTACCCGGCGTTGACAACGCGCGGAAGCGGACGACTACTGCTCGTCGTCCTCGGGACCGATCTCCGCGCATCGCGCGTATCGGGTGTGTATGCGGAAATTGGCCTTAGCGGTGCTTCTCGTCGCGGTCGGCCTGCTGGCCGCTTCAGCCGCAAGCGGAGAGCGCACTACCAGATCGGTTCCAGATCGCATCACCATCCGTGTGCCTGCCAGCTGGCATCTGCTCCAGGGTTGGCTGAGCGACGTGACCGATCCGGCGCCGCGGCTTGCCGTAGCCTCCTTTCCGGCGCAACTGTCACGGCGGACGTGTGCGTGCGGGCTCCCGAACGTGATCCACTTTCCGCGCGACGGCGCGTTCGTGTTCGTCTGGGAGTACCTGCACCCTTCCGGAAGGATGCTCGCGGCGCTCCGGCCGCGGCCGCCTCTATTTCGACTGCGGGCGGCTGAGCCTCAGCGGTTCACCTGCTACGGGCCAAGTGACAGCTTCAGCTTCAGGGATCATGGCCGTGACTTCCAGGTCGAGGTCTACCTCGGACCGGCGGCCAAACCCCTCATCCGGGCGCAGATGCTCGCGATCCTCGACAGCTTCCGCGCTGGGCGAGCCGCATGACCTGATCTACCTCGCGTCAGGGGCGGGTCAGGGCGTGGCAATACAGCGCAGATCGGCGTCGAGCGGGCCGATGCGGTACTGCGCGAGCGTCGGCGCGACGCCGGTGAAGCCACCGCTGGCGCAGTTCTGCCGCGCCTGCGTGAGCGTCGCCTTGGTTCCCGCTACCCAGTCGGGCAGCTGGCCGTTGAAGGCCGTCGGTGTCGTCTGCGCCGTCAGACCGGTGATGTCCTTCCATTGCGCGCTGGTGGAGTAGATCCCGACCGGACCGGTCGCGCCGGCGCTGCGCAGGCCGGCGATGAAGCCGTGCAGCGCGGCAATATTGAGCTGGTAGGTCCCGGCCCAGCTCGCCGTCAGCTCGACGTCGAGCCACCACGGCGCGGTCTTGGCCGCAACCGAGTCGAGCGCGGCGACCAGATCGTAGGAGTGGGCGGCGCGCTGCTCGCCGTAAAGGTACGAGCAGGCGTTGGTCAACAGGCCGTTACAGGAGCCGTAGGCCGGCGTCGTTCCGCCGCTGGGCCAGTCCGCGACGTGATGCCCACCCGGGTTACCGGTGTCGATGTACAGCGACAGGGGCGGCTGATCAGGGCGCTTCTGCCCCGGCGTGTCGGTCGCCCACTGCAGTTCGCCGCTGAGACACCGGTTCGCGTTGTTCGCCAGCCCGCCGTTGACACCGACGATCCCGAACAGCGGATTCGACGGGTACGAACCCGAGCACTGCGGATAGGAGACGTCGTAACCGGTGGTCGGCGCTGAGTTGCCGCTGATCAGGATGATCAGCACGGCGGCAACGACCATCAAGGCGAGCGCGACCACCAGCACCCAACGGGCCCTGCGCCGGGTAAGGATTGGCCATGCGGCTTCGCTCAGTTGCCCACCGCCGGGTCGGGCATGATCTCGCGGAACTTTTGCGGGCAGCGGCAGGCGACGGCGATCTTGGCAGCCCACTCCAGTGCCTCCTCGCGTGAAGGCACGTCGACGATCGTCAAGCCCCCGACGTACGGCTTGCTCTCGGGTGAGTCGGTGACCGTCCCGTCGGTGTCCACCACGCTCAGCTCCTCACGACATCCGCCGGCGAACACGAACACGCCGGCATCCATGGCCTCCCGGACAACCGCATGAGCAGCCTCTCCCACGGCAGGCCCCTCCTCATCGGGAATGTGGTTCATCGCACCGTCATCGAACGAGATCAGATACCGCGCCATCGCTTGACTCCTTTCCCTGGTCCGCTCAATCGCGCCAGCCGAGCCGCCGCTCCAGACTCACCTTCGCCTCCGGCCAGTCGTCGTCGATAATCGCGTACCACGCCGAGTCGCGCCGCTCGCCGCCGCGGACGAGCTGGTGTTTGCGGGCGACCCCCTCGAAGGTCGCGCCCACCTTCTCGAGCGCCGGCCGCGAGCGCTCGTTCGACGCGTCCGTCTTGAACTCGACACGGAGGTAGCCCTCGTCCTCGAACGCGTGCCGCAGGAGGAGGTACTTGGCTTCGGTGTTCGCGTCCGTCCCCCACGCGCGCGGGTTGAGCCATGTGTTCCCGATCTCGACCACGCGATCCTCGGGCCGGTCGTTGAGGAAGCTCGTATGGCCGACTAGCTCGTCGTCGAGGTAGTGCGCGAAGCCCATGTCCACCGAGTCCCAGAAACGGCGGAACTCGTCGCGCTCGTAGCCGTTGAAGCGCATCCAGCGCCACGTTCGCGGGTCCTGCGCGACCGTCCAGAGCTCCTCCTCGTGCCGCGGGTCGAGCGGCTCGAGCCGGACGCGCCGTCCCTCGAGGACTACGTGAAGCGCCATCGGTCCCCACCTTCGAACGTACGCAGGATGCGGCGGGCGACGACGGCTTTGTGCACCTCGTCCGGCCCGTCGTAGATCCGCCCCGCCCGCGCTTGCCGCCACATCAGCGCGAGCGGCGTGTCCTCGGTGAGGCCGAGGCCGCCGTGCACCTGGATCGCGCGGTCGAGCACCTCGCCGAGCACGCGCGCCGCGAAGAACTTGACGACCGAGATCTCGACCCGCGCCTCCTCGCCCTCGTCGAGCCGCTGGGCCGCCTGCAGCGTCATCAGCCGGCAGGCCTGGATGTCGGCCGCCGACTCGGCGATCCAGTTCTGGATCGTCTGCTTCTCGGCCAGCGGGCCGCCGAATGCCTCGCGCTCGAGCGCCCGCACGCACATGAGCTCGAACGCGCGCTCCATCTGCCCGAGCCAGCGCATCACGTGGTGGATGCGGCCCGGTCCGAGCCGTTTCTGCGCGATCCGGAAGCCGTCTCCGGGCTCGCCCAGCGTGTTCGCAAGCGGCACGCGGACGCTGGTGAAGCGCGTCTCGCAGTGCGTCCCCCAGCCGCGGCCCTCGTGCCCCATCACCGGGATGCGGCGCACGAGCTCGTAGTCGGACACATCGGTCGGGACGAGGATCATCGAGGCGCGCCGGTGCGGTTCGGCCTCGGGTTCGGTCACGACCATGACGATCGCGAACGCGGCCCCGTCCGCTCCGGACGAGAACCACTTGTGCGCGTCGATCACCCATTCGCCGCCGTCCCGCTCGGCGCGCCCGCGCAGGAGTGTGGGGTCGGATCCGGCCACCTCCGGTTCCGTCATGGCGAAGAAGGATCGAACCTCGCCGGCGACGAGCGGTCGGAGGAAGCGCTCCTTCTGGTCAGCGGTGCCGTAGAGGTGGAGGATCTCGGCGTTGCCCGCGTCCGGCGCCTGGCAGCCGAAGATCAGCTGCGCGATCACGCTGCGGCCGATCTCCTCGTTCAGGTGCGCGTACTCGAGGAAGCCGCTGCCCGAGCCTCCCGCCTCGGGTGGCAGGTGCGGCGCCCAGAGGCCGGCCTCCTTCGCCTTCTGCTGCAGCTCGCGCACGAGCGCGTCGGCCGCGTCATCCTCGCGCATGAGCGCGGGCTCGTTCGGATAGACGTGCTCCTCCATGAACGCGCGCACGCGCTCGCGCCGGTCGGTCACAGCGGCGATGATCGCAGACATGCGCGAGGCACTCGAGGCGGTGCTCGGGCCCATCTCCGAGCCGGTGCTTCTGCCCGGCGGCGCGTCGAAGGAGGCGTGGGCGGTCGACGCGGACGGCGAGCCGCTCCTCGTCCGTCGCGCAGGCGGCGGCGTCATCCACCGGCACACGCTCTCGTTGCGGCACGAGTTCGAGGTGCTGCGGGTCGCGCACGCGGCGGGCGTAAACGTTCCTCGGCCCGTCGCCTACGTCGAGGATCTCGAGGGTCGCGAAGCCTTTGTCATGGAGCGGCTCGAGGGCGAGACGATCGGGCGCCGCATCGTGCGCATGGCCGTGCCCCATCGGCTGCCGGAGCAGATGGCGGAGGAGCTGGCCAAGATCCACGCGCTGCCGCCGCTGCGGCTGCCGTTCCTCGAGGACGCGTCGGTCGACCGGCTCGTGGACGAGCTCGACGAGATCGGCGAGCCGCACCCGGCGATCGAGCTCGGGCTCTGGTGGCTGCGCGAGAACCGGCCGCCACCGCGCCCGCCGCTCGTCGTCCACGGCGACTTCCGGATCGGCAACCTCGTCGTCGACGAGAACGGTCTCGTCGGCGTCCTCGACTGGGAGTTTGCGCACCTCGACGACCCCGCGCGCGACCTCTCCTTCGCGCTCGTCCGCGCCTGGCGCTTCGGCGTCCCCGAGCGCCGGCTCGGCGGGATCGGCGACGTCGAGCCATACCTCGAGCGGTACAACGAGCTGACCGGCTTCGACGTCCGGCCCGACGAGCTCGACTACTGGGAGCTCGCCGGCAACGTCGCGTGGGCGATCGGCTGCCTCACTCAGGCGCGTCGGCACCTCACGGGACAGGAGCGAAGCGTCGAGCTCGCAATCCTCGGCCGGCTCGGCGCCGAGGTCGAGCACGAGATCTGCCACCTCCTCGAGCTCCAGGGCGTCACGTGAGCGGGCGGCCGACACCAGAGGAGCTGGCCAAGGCGATCGAGGAGTTTCTCGCGGGCGAGATCCTCCCCACGCTCTCGGACCCGCGGCTCCGCTTCCGCACGCTTGTCGCGCTGAATGCGCTCGGGATCGTCGAGCGTGAGGTCGCGAAGCTGCCGCTGGAGGACGACGCTGAGCAGCGAGAGCTCGCGACACGGATCCGCGCCGACGATGTGCCGGCAGGCACCCTCGTGCATGTGAAAGCGGACATCGAGGCCCGGCTGCAGACCGACTCGCCCGGTTATCTGGAGCGCGGCTAAACACGGCGGGCGCCGCTCGTGTCGTACTGGTAGATGACGGAGCTGGCTTCCACGATCGAAACGGCGTACCGGGCCCGTGCGGGCGAGTTCCTGCGCGTCGCGACCGCGATCGCCGGCAGCCGCGAAGGCGGCCGCGACGCCGTCCAGGAGGCACTGACCCGCGCCTTCGCCCGCCGCGGGACGTTCCACGGCTCGGGCACCGTCGAGGCCTGGCTCTGGAAGGCGGTCGTGAACTCCGCCCGCAACGTGAGGGCTCGTTCCCCGCTCGTCGCTGGAGACCCTCAAATCGACGCGGCCGCTCACGACGTCGCCGATGAACAGCGCGACGCCGTTCGAGCCGCGGTGGCAGCCCTCCCCGAGCGCCAGCGGCTCGCTCTCTTTCTCCGCTACTACGCCGACCTCGACTACGCGGCGATCGCCGCCGCGCTAGGCGTCCGCCGCGGCACCGTCTCGGCGACGCTGAACCATGCGCACGAGGCGCTGCGGGCCGCGCTCGGCGAGGAGGTGCTCGCGTGATCGCAGGCAAGGATCCCATGGTCGGACGGGCGCTCGATCTGCTCGTGCCGGAGCTCGACGTCACCCCTGACGAGCTGCTGCTCGCGGCGCACAACGGTGCGGCGCAGGTTCGCGCGACACGGCGGCGTCGGCAGACGGTGGCCGCGCTCGCGTTCGCAGCTCTGCTGCTCTTCGCGGGTGCCGCGATCGCAGCGGACAAAGCCGGCCTCCTCCCGTTCCTGCACACATCCGACCGCAACACCGCGCGCTTCTCGATCAGCCGGACACGGACGTACCACGGAGCGGCGCCGCAGGCGCTCACCTGCCCGGGCGCGAAGACCGGCGCTTTCACCTGCCAGGTATCGGGCGTCATGGCGCCTGGGAACCGGAACTACGAGCTCGGCGAGAACGTCGACAAGCAACCGCCCCTGACGCGGCAGGGCATGCTCGACTCGCTCGACAAGGCGCAGGCCGCGGGGGCCAACCCGGCCCAGATCGCACGCCTCAAGGCCGACCTCGCGAACGTAGGCGACGACTTCATCCGCGCGCTCGCCGTCCTGACCGAGATCCAGACGGTCGGCGGCGTTGGCCAGTCCGGCGGGCCGTCGGGAACCGAGCGCGTGCCGCCGCCCGGCGTGCCTGCCTGGGTGGCCTGCCGCGAGGTGACGCTCGCCACTTTCCGCTGCCGGCCGCTCGCGGGCCGGAGAGGTGTGGCGACCGGGACGCCCCTCTACTTCCTGCAGCCGAGCCGCGACTGGCAGCGCGTTCAGGCTCCGCCCCCGGATCAGTCCGACTTCGGGCTCGAGCTCGAGCACTTGCTCGGAAGAAAGACGACGGCCGCCGAGCAACGGTTCTTCGTTGACCTCGCCACCGTCGGGGTGACGACCGGCCACTCGTCGACGACCCGCGGGACGCCGATCGCCGTCGGCGACCCGCGGGGCACGGCGCTGCTCGCCCCGCAGAGTCTCGGCCTCCGGACGCGCGCGGTCTCAGCCACCGCGCAGCCGCTGCCGCGTCGCCTGCCCGACGGCCTCCGTCCCGGCAGGACGCGCCTCTACCGCGTCGTCTTCTACCTCACCCGCTCGGACGGGCGCGACGGCGCCGGACGCCACACGATCTACGTCTACGTCTCGCACCGCGGCAAGCTCGGCGTGTGGGACGTCGCGTGGGTCGGCACGAAGCCGTAGTCTCTCGCAGTGCCCGATCTGAGCGGGAAGGTCGCGATCGTCACGGGGGCAGGACGCGGGATCGGCCGCTCGCACGCGCTCGCGCTCGCACGAGCGGGAGCGAAGATTGTGGTCAACGACCTCGGCGCCGGGCTCGCCGGCGAAGGCTCCGATCCTGGCCCGGCGGAGCAGGTGGTCGAGGAGATCCGCGCGGGCGGCGGCGAGGCGTCGACGAACGGCGAGAACGTCTCCAACTTCGCCGGCGCGGGACGGCTCGTCCAGCAGGCGGTCGACGAGTTCGGCCGGCTTGACATCCTCGTCAACAACGCCGGGATCCTCCGCGACCGGATGCTCGTGAACATGACCGAAGAGGAGTGGGACTCTGTCGTCGCCGTCCACCTCAAGGGCCACTTCGCACCGACGCAGCACGCCGCGGCCCACTGGCGCGAGCGGTCGAAGGCCGGCGAGGAGGTGCGCGCCCGTGTCGTCAACACATCGAGCCCGTCCGGCGTGTTCGGCAATGTCGGCCAGGCGAACTACGGGGCCGCGAAGGCCGGCATTGCCAGCCTCACGATCATCGCTGCGCAGGAGCTGCAGCGCTACGGCGTCACGGTGAACTGCCTCGCGCCGAACGCGCGCACGCGGATGACGGAGGAGACGTTCCAGATGAGCGCGCCTCCGGAGGGCTTCGACCCGCTCGACCCCGCGAACGTTTCGGCCGTCGTGGTCGCGCTCTGCGCCGACGAGGCGCAGGCGATCACCGGACAGGTCATCCACGTCTGGGGCGGCGCCGTCAACGTCCTGCGCGGCTGGAGCGCCGGGGAGCTGCTCGCCGCGGACGAGGGCTGGGAGCCTGACGCGCTGCTCACCGAGCTGCTCGCCCGCTTCCCGGACGGCGCGTCGCCGCCCGGGATGCTCGCCGGCATGCAGTCCGCCGGCGGGCGATCTCTGCAGGCGGGCTGACGGGGTGCCGCTGCTCGCGCTCGACCACGCTCGGCTCCGGTTCGGCGGGATCGTCGCGCTCGACGACGTCTCGCTCGAGGTCGCGGAGGGCTCTATCGTCGGCCTCATCGGCCCGAACGGCGCAGGGAAGACGACCGCCTTCAACGCGATCACGCGCCTCTACCGGCTCGACTCCGGAGATGTTGTGTTCGACGGCCGCTCGCTCAAACGCGTGCGACCGAGCCGCGTGATCCGGCTCGGGATCGCCCGCACCTTCCAGAACCTGGAGCTCTTCCGCACGCTCACCGTGCTCGAGAACGTCCTCGTCGGCGCGCACGTTTCCACCCGCCTGCAGCGCGAGCGGGAGCAGCGCCGCGTCGCGCTCGAGACGCTCGCCGACGTCGGGATCGCCGAGCACGCGAACCGGCCGGCGGCCGGTCTGCCCTACGGGACGCTGAAGCGCGTCGAGCTCGCGCGCGCCCTCGCAAGCGGGCCGCGGCTGCTCCTTCTCGACGAGCCGGCCGGAGGGCTCAACCATGAGGAGGTCGACCAGCTTGTCGGCCTGATCCGCCGCCTGCGCGACGAGCGCGCGCTGACGATCCTGCTCGTCGAGCACCACATGCGTCTCGTCATGCAGGTCTGCGAGCACGTGCACGTCCTCGACTTCGGCCGCACGATCGCCACCGGCGCTCCCGCCGACGTGCAGCGAGACCCCGCGGTGATCGAGGCGTACCTCGGCGGAGAGCTCGCCGCGTGACCCGCCTCCTGGAGCTCGAGGACGTCGAGGCGCGTTACGGCCCGGTTCACGCGCTGCATGGAATCTCGCTCGCGGTCGAGGAGGGGTCGGTCGTCGCAGTGCTCGGCCCGAACGGCGCGGGCAAGACGACGACGCTCCGCGCAATCTCGGGCACCGTCCGCCGCTCCGGCCGCATCCTGTTCGCCGGCCGCCCGCTCACCCGCCTCGGCCCCGACGGCGTCGCGCGCCTCGGGATCGCGCACGTGCCGGAAGGGCGCGGCACGTTCTCGGAGCTGACCGTCTGGGAGAACCTCCGACTCGGTGGCTACACGCGCCGCGGCTCGGTCCAACCGGAGCTCGAGCGCGTCTTCACCTACTTCCCCTGGCTGTCCGAGCGGCGCAGACAGCAAGCCGGGACGCTGAGCGGCGGCGAGCAGCAGATGCTCGCGCTCGCGCGCGCGTTCGTGCACCGGCCTCGCCTCCTCCTCCTCGACGAGCCGTCGCTCGGGCTCGCCCCCGTGCTCGTCGCCGAGCTCTTTCGCATCGTCCGCGACCTGAACGAGACGGACGGATTGACCGTCCTCGTCGTCGAGCAGAACGCGCACCTCGCCCTGCAGGCCGCCGACGCCGGCTACGTGCTCGAGGCCGGCCGCGTCGCTCTGTCGGGTACGACCGCCGACCTCAGAGCCGATGACTCGGTCCGCCACAGCTACCTCGGCTACTAGGGCCATGGGGGCGCTCGAGCGCCTGCCCCCTCCCGCGAGCCTGCTGCTCGTCGCCGGCGCGGCGGGGCTCCTCGTCGGCTCGTTGCGCAGCGAGGTGTTCGCCCAGCTCACCGTGCAGGGGCTCGCACTTGGAGCCGTCTACGCGAGCCTCGCTCTCGCGCTCGTCCTCGTCTACCGCGCGACCCGCGTCGTCAATTTCGCACAGGGCGAGCTCGCCATGGCGACGACGTACGTGGCGTACCAGCTCATCAAGTGGGGCCTCTCCTACTGGGAGGCGTTCTTCGCGACCCTCGCGATCGCGTTCGTCCTCGGCACCGTGCTCGAGCTCGCGCTCGTGCGGCCGGTGCAGCATCGCTCGGTGATCGCCGCGGTCATCGTGACCGTCGGCCTGTTCATCCTCATCGACGGCGTCGTCAACTGGATCTGGGGCGGCGACTTCAAGTACATGGCGACGCCGTTCGGGACGAAGACCTACCACCTCGGCGGCGTCTCGATCGCGCGGCTCTATCCCGGCATGCTCGCGGTCGTCCTCGTCTCGGTGGTGCTCGTCTGGGCGCTCTTCCGCTTCACGAAGCTCGGCCTCGGGATGCGCGCTGCGGCGCTGCGGCCGGCCGAGTCGGCGCTCGTCGGCGTACGTGTCGACTGGATGCTCGCAATCGGCTGGGGGCTTGCGGCCGTGCTCGGAGCCGTCGCGGGCCTCATGGCCGAGCCGTCCCAGTTCTTCCTCGATCCGACGCTGATGCAGCCGATCCTCGTCTACGCCTTCGCAGCCGCCGTGCTCGGCGGCCTCGAGAGCCCAGCGGGAGCGGTCGTCGGCGGGCTCGCGATCGGCGTCTCCCTCAACCTCGTCGTCCAGTACGTGCACCCGATCACTTCGGAGCTGCAGACGCCGTTCGCCTTCGCCGTCCTTCTGGTCGTCCTCGTGCTCAAGCCCTCCGGGCTTTTCGGGCACCGCGAGGTGCGGCGCGTATGAGGCGCCGGTTGCCAGCGCTCGTCTCGCTCCTCGCGGTCAGCGGCGTGCTCGCGGCGCTTCCCTTCCTGCTGAGCGACTACAACGTGTCGCTCGCCGCGCGGGTCGGGATCTACTTCATCGCGGTGCTCGGCCTCAACGTGCTCACCGGCTACACGGGCCAGATCTCGATCGGCCACGGGGCATTCATGGCGGTCGGCGGCTACACGACGGCCGTCATGTCGCGCGACCACCACACGAGCCTCATCCTGACGATGCTGCTGGCCTTAGCGATCTGCTTCGCTCTCGGTCTACTCGTCGGGCTACCCGCGCTGCGGCTCTCGGGGGTCTACCTCGCGCTTGCGACGTTCGCCCTCGCCGTCTCGGTACCGCAACTGCCGCTCAGGTGGTCGAAGTTCCTCGGTGGGAGGGACGGCGTCCAGACCTCGCGGACGGTCAGCCACACCTGGCTCTACGGCGCTGCCTGGACGGCGTCCGCGATCCTTTTCGTCCTCGCCTGGCTCATCTTGCGTGGCCGCGTCGGCCGCGCGTTTCGCGCGGTCCGCGACAGCGAGATCGCGGCCGTTGCCTCGGGGATCGAGCTGCCCGTGTACAAGACGCTCGCCTTCGGGATCTCCGCGGCCTATGCCGGTGTTGCAGGCTCGCTGTTCGTCCTCGCGACGAACGGCTTCGCGGCACCTGACGAGTTCGGCGTCGTCCTCTCGCTCCAGCTGCTGATCGGCGCCGCCGTCGCAGGGCTCGGCTCGCTCTGGGGAGTCCTTGCGGGCGCCGTGTTCGTCGGACTCCTGCCGACCGTCTCGAGCAGCGTTCCCGTCATCGGCTCGAACCACGGGCGCGACGTTGTCTTCGGGGCGGCAGTCGTCCTTGTCATGCTCCTGCTCCCCGGCGGCTTCGCCGGATTGCTTGCGCGCCTACGACGATTTGCGGGCGCTTGAACGGCGAGTCAAACTCCATCAAACTCTCTGGCACGTCGTCTCTAGGCACATCTATCGAACGCAGGAGGACGCATGGCTGTCAACCGGAGGAAGGTAGGAGCGCTGCTCTGCGCACTCCTCGCCACAGCCGCAGCGGCTAGCGCAGCGGCTGCCTCGCACTCGAGCACGCCGGGCGTGACGAAGAAGCAGATCGTGATCGGCGGGACGTTCCCGCTCACCGGCTTTGCTTCGGCCTACAAGACGATCCCGGCTGCGGAGGCGGCGTACTACGCGTACGTCAACGCACACGGCGGAGTCTTCCACCGCAAGATCACAGACATCATCCTCGACGACCAGTACGACCCATCCCAGACGGTGCCGCAGACCACGAAGCTCGTCGAGCAGAATCACGTCTTCGCCGTCGTCGGCAGCCTCGGCACCGCGCCGATCCTCTCGACGTGGAACTACCTCAACAAGAACAAGGTGCCGCAGGTGCTTGTCGCCACCGGCGACGCCTACTGGGGGAACTGCGTCCACCATGGGTGCCAGGGCTCGACGAAGCCATGGACGCTCGGCTGGCAGCCCGACTATCCGTCCGAGGCCAAGCTCTACGCCCACTACATCCTCGCGCACAAGGCGAGCGCGAAGATCGGCGTCCTCTACCAGAACGACGCGTACGGTAAGAACTACCTCGCCGGGCTGAAGACCGGGCTCGGCTCGCACGCGGGCCAAATCGTCGACGCCGAGTCCTACAACTTCGGCGATTCCGCGCAGGTGATCGCGGCTCATGTCGTCAAGCTGCGGGCGGCCGGCGCCGACACGTTCGCGATCTTCGCGACGCCGACGGCAACCATCCAGTCACTCGTGGCCCGAACGCTGATCGGCTGGAGCCCGCAGACCTTCGTGAACAACGTCTCCGCGAACCGGGTCTTCGAGCTCGCTGCCGAGAAGAGCGGAGCGAACCTCGACGGCATCATCTCTACGACGTACGTCGCGAGCCAGACGCTGCAGCCGAACCTGCCCGGCATGAAGCTCGCGAAGCAGATCATCCACACGTACCAACCAGCGCTCGACCAGGACTTCGCGGCAGGCGACCTGAACCTCGTCTACGGCCTCGCGTCGGCGTGGACGTTCGTCGACGCGCTGAAGCACGCCGGCAAGAACCTGACGCGTGCAGGCCTGATGAAGGCGCTGCGCAACATGAACGAGCCCAAGAACCCGTTCGTCTACCCCGGGATCTCGATCAAGACGTCCGCGAAACGCACCTTCCCCATGGAGCAGCTCGTGATGACGAAGTGGAGCGGAGGCGCGTCCGGCGACTGGCACCCCTTCGGCAAGGTCGTCAACGTCGGGCACTAGCAAGCTCGCGCACCATTCGGAGGGGGAGCTCCGGCTCCCCCTCCTCGTCTCAGCCGAGCTCCGTGGGATCGGTGACCGGAGCGCGGCAGGCGAAGCGCTCGCAGACGTAGACGGCCGGGTTGCCGTCGACGAGCGACTTGCCCTCGAGCAGCGGGACATCTTCCGCCGGCCCGAAGGCGACGACGGCGTTCGGGTCGAAGCCGCTCAGCGCTGCGCGGGCGACGTCGGAGTCGGGGCCGCCGACGATCGCGAGCTCGCGCGGCGGCGAAAGGTAGAGGTCGAGCGCGCAGAGGGCCCAGCCGAAGGCGCTGGGCGCTCGCGGCAGGAGGTCGCGGACGAGCCGCAGCGCATCCACGGCCTGCCGCTCGAGCTCGTCGTCACCCCAGATCCTCGCGAGCCGCAGAAGGACGAACGCGAGCATCGAGCTTCCCGCCGGAGTCGGGTTGTCGTCGAACGTCTTCTGCCGGGCGACGAGCTGTTCCCCGTCGGCCGGCGTGAGGAAGAAGCCTCCGCGCTCAGGGTCGCCGAAGAGCTCGACCGCGGCGCGCGCGATGCGGCGCGCTTCCCGCAGCCAACGGAGGTCGCCGGTCGCGACGTGCAGCTCGTACAGGCCGTGCGCGACGTTCGCGTAGTCGTCGAGGTATGCGGGGTGCTTCGCGCGACCGTTCCGCATCGTGCGCCACAGCGGATCGACCGCGAGCAGCTCTCCGAGCTCGACGGCCGCGGCGAGCAGGTCGCTGCGCTCGAGACGCCGCGCCCCCTCCGCGAGCGCAGCAAGGGCGAGCCCGTTCCACGACGCGATCACCTTGTCGTCCAGCGCAGGCTGAGGGCGCTGCTCCCGGATCGCCAGGAGTCGCGCACGCGTGTCGTCGTCGAGCTCGCCCCGCAGGATCGAGCGCCCGTGCTCGTACGGCTCAAGCAGCTCCGCCGGCGCTCCCTCCTCCGCGGTCCAGGTGTACGTGAGTCCCTCGACGCCGTCCGTGTCGGCGTCCTGCGCGGACGCGAAGCCGCCACTCGACAGGCGCAGCTCGCGCAGCATGTAGTCGAGAGTCTCCTCCGCTACGTCGCGGTATCGCTGCGCCCCGACGAGCAGCCAGGCGTGGAGATACACCGGGACGAGGAGCGCGTTGTCGTACAGCATCTTCTCGAAGTGCGGCACGAGCCACTCGGCGTCCACGGAGTAGCGGTGGAAGCCGCCGCCCACGAGGTCGTACATCCCGCCTGCGGCCATCCCGTCGAGCGTGAGGCGCACCGCGTCGAGCCGGCCACGCCGGAGCAGGAGCTCGAGCGCCGACGCCGGCGGGAACTTCGGCGCATGCCCGAAGCCGCCCCACCGCGGATCGAGCTGGGAGAGCAGCCCGCGCTCCGCCTCGGCGAGCAGCGCGTCGGTGAGCGGCTCGCGCGACGGCTCGGTTTCCGCCGACCGCCGCAGCGCGCCGACGAGCGCTTCGGCCTGCGCGGCGACGTCCTCCGGCCGCTCCCGGTACGCGTCGGCGACGGCGAGTAGCACCTGCCGGAACGAGGGGAGGCCGTGCCGCGGCTCGGGCGGGAAGTACGTGCCGCCGTAGAACGGCTCGCCGTCCGGGGTGAGGAAAACGGTGAGCGGCCAGCCGCCCTGTCCGGTGAGCGCGACGACGGCGTCCATGTAGACGGCATCGACGTCGGGACGCTCCTCGCGGTCGACCTTGACGTTGACGAAGAGCTCGTTCATGACCGCTGCGGTCCCTTCGTCGTCGAAGGACTCGCGCTCCATCACATGGCACCAATGGCAGGCCGAGTAGCCGATCGAGACGAGCAGCGGCTTGCCCTCCGTCCGGGCGCGACCGAGCGCCTCCTCGCCCCACGGCTGCCAGTCGACCGGGTTGTCGGCATGCTGGAGGAGGTAGGGGCTCGTCTCCTGCGCGAGCCGGTTCATCGGGGTAGCGTAGGCGCCCATGAGCACCCTGCCCGGCGGCACCGTCACATTCGCCTTCACCGACATCGAGGGCTCGACGCGCCTACTGCAGGAGCTCGGGGACGAGGCGTACGGGCACGTTTCGGGCGACCACCGGCGACTCGTGCGCGAGGCGTTCGCCGCGCACGGCGGCACCGAGATCGACACGCAGGGCGACGCGTTCTTTTTCTCCTTTCCGCGGGCGCGCGATGCTGTGTCGGCGGCGGTCGACGCCCAGCGTGCGCTCCGCGAGCACGAGTGGCCGGCCGGGCGCGACGTCTCCGTTCGCATGGGGCTCCACACCGGCGAGCCGCACGTGGGCGAGGAGGGATACCTCGGGCTCGACGTGGTGCGCGCGGCGCGCATCTCCGCGGCCGGCCACGGCGGCCAGATCCTCATCTCGGAGACGACGCGCGCGCTGCTCGGCAACCAGCTTCCTGATGGCGTCGTGGTGCACGACCTCGGGCAGCAGCACCTGAAGGACGTCCAGCACGAACACATCTACGAGCTCACGATCGACGGCCGCGCCGCCTCGCCGAAGCCGCTGAAGACGCAGAGCCCTAAGTCGCGCCAGGAAGACATGGCATCACGGTTCGAGGAGCGCATCACCGCCTACGTCGAGAAGCAGCTCGAGTCGGCGTTCGACCCGGAGGGAGGCGTGCCGAAGGTGCCGACGAAGCTCGCGTTCGGTGGCGCGGCGATCGGCTTCGGCGTGCTCCTGATGCTCGCTGTCGTCGTCGTGGCGATCGTGCTGCTCGTCAAGGTCGCCTTCTTCTGAGCCGAGGGCCTGCGTGAGCCGCACGTACGAGGAGCTGGAAGTCGGGGCCGTCTACCGGAGCCGCCACGGGCGCACCGTGCTCGAGGCGGACAACGTCTGGTTCACGCTGCTCACGCACAACACGAATCCGATCCACTTCGACGCGGAGTACGCCGCCACGACCGAGTGGGGACGGCCGCTCGTCGACTCGACCTTCACGCTCGCGCTCGTCACGGGCCTGTCGGTGGAGGACGTGTCAGAGCGCGGCGTCAACCTCGGCTGGCGCGAGGTGCGGCTGCCGGCGCCGGTCTTCGCGGGGGACACGATCCGCGCCGAGACGGAGGTGCTCTCCAAGCGCGAGTCGCAGTCGCGACCGGGCTTCGGCATCGTCACGGTCCGTACGCGCGGCCTCAATCAGCGCGACGAGGCCGTGATCGAGTTCGAGCGCTCGATCATGCTCCAGCTGTGATCGAGACACCGCGCCTCCTGCTGCGGAAGCCGGTGTACGAGGACGGGCTGGCCGCGCTCGATCTCATCGGCGATCCGGTCGCGATGGAGTTCCTCGGCGGCGTCCATCCCAGGGCCGCTGCTGATCCGGGCTTCGTCGTCCGTCGCTGGCTCGAGCGCTGGGATGC
Organism: Gaiellaceae bacterium; assembly: GCA_045805965.1. GTDB lineage: Bacteria > Actinomycetota > Thermoleophilia > Gaiellales > Gaiellaceae > Palsa-739. The sequence goes on along the minus strand of JBJMKF010000013.1, from coordinate 140,568 downwards.
GAACGACTGCGGTCCGTTCTCGATCGTGCGGCGCATGGACGGGCGCTGGCTCGGCCGCACGGGCATCCTCGTGTGGGACGCGCGGACGTGGAAGCACACGACCTTCGCGGACGCCGCCGAACATGCGCAGCCCGAGCTCGGCTGGGCGCTCGCGCGGGAGCACTGGGGGCAGGGCTACGCGACGGAGGCCGCGAGTGCGGTGCGCGAGTGGGCGTACTACGAGCGCGGCGTCGGGCGGCTCGTCTCGCTGATCGCGCCCGCCAACGTCCGCTCCGAGCGACTCGCCGAGAGACTCGGCTGCACGCGAGGCGAGACGGTCGACCTCTGGGACACCGGGCCGGCCGTCGTCTGGGAGCATCCGTGATGACGGAGCTCCGCCCTCTCGCCGCTGCGCGGGTCGTCGATCTCACGTCTTCCCTCGCCGGGCCGACCGCGACGCAGCTGCTCGCTGCGCTCGGCGCCGACGTCGTCAAGGTGGAGCCGCTCGCTGGCGATCACGCGCGAGCCTGGGGCCCGCCGTTCCTGCACGGAGAGAGCGCGATGTTCCTCGCCGCGAACGCGGGCAAGCGCTCGCTCGCCGTCGAGCTCGGGGACGAACGCGGTCGCGAGATCGTCCTGCGGCTCGCCGCCGAGGCCGACGTGTTCCTCCAGAGCCTCCGGCCCGGGGCTGCCGATCGGCACGGCCTCCACGCTGCGGCGCTCCGGGCGCGCAACCCGCGGCTCATCCACTGCTCGATCGGCGCGTTCGGCGCGCGCGGCCCGCTCAGCGACCAGCCCGGCTACGACCCGCTGCTGCAGGCCGCCTCGGGGATCATGAGCGTGACCGGCGAAAGCGACGGGCCGCCGGTCCGCGTCGGCCTGTCGCTGATCGACCTCGGAACGGGCGTTTGGGCGGCGCTCGGCGTGGTCTCAGCGCTCTACGATCGCGAGCGGACCGGCGTCGGCCGGACGCTCGAGCTCTCGCTCTACGAGACTGCGCTGTCTCTGCTCTCGACGCAGCTCGTCGGCTATCTCGGCACCGGCAACGTGCCGCGCCGCGCGGGAACGGCATTCCCGCAGATCGTGCCGTACGAGGTCTTTCCGGCACGGGACGGAGACCTCATGATCGTGGCGGGAAACGACAAGCTCTTCGCGGCGTTCTGCGACGTCCTCGGCGTGCCGCAGCTCGTCGCGGACCCGCGCTTTCTGACGAATCCCGACCGGGTCGCGAACCGCGCGGAGCTCGTCGCGCTGCTCAAAGAGCGGACGAGGGACCGGAGCTCGGCAGAGCTGCTCGAGGCGCTCGTCGCCGCAGGCGTACCCGCGTCACCGGTGCACGACGTCGGCGAGGCAGCTCGCCACCCGCAAACGGAAGCACTCGGAATCCTGCAGGCGCTCGGCGACTTCGTCACGGTCGCCGCGCCGCTCTCGGCCGACGGCGAGCGGGTGCGCCATCACGCTCCCCCACCGGCGCTCGGGGCGCACACCGGGGAGATCCTCTGCGAGCTGGGCTACACCGAGGACGAGATCGCCGAGCTCGCCGGAGCCGGTGTCGTCCGCCTCGGCTGACGGAACCACAGCGCCCAGACAGCGATGGCGCCGACGAGCACGGCCGCCCAGCCCCAGTTCGCCGCGGGCGTGAGGACGCTCGGCATCTCGTTGTTCGTCCAGCCGCGCTTGACCACCTGCTCCAGCCAGTCGTCGTTGACGAGATTGCCGACGCCGTAGGCGAGCATGAGCGCGAGGTAGCCGTCGAGCAGACGTGGCCGCGGCAGGCGCGAGAAGGCGAGCGCGCTCAGGATCAGCATGGTCCCTTGCCATCCGTGGTGCTGGCCGTGATGAACGGCGTGACGAAGCACGGCATCGCCGGGCTGGCGCGTGAGTCTCTTCGTCTCGAAGAACCAGCCGAGGAAGGGGACGCCGTCGAGGAAGAAGCCGAGCTCCGCCGCGATGAGCGGGGCAGCGAAGAAGACGGCCGCTGCCGCGAGCGCGATCCGCACCCGGTCGCCGCGCACCGTCCGTTGCGCGAGCGGAACCCCCACCGCAAGCACGAGCGCGACCGCCAGCGCGAGCCCGAGCGCGGGCACCGCGTTCAGTGGCTTGGCGTCCAGTTTCGACTGGTGGACGGCGAAGTAGACGACGGCACAGAGCGCGATCGCCGCGACTCCCAGGAGCCGCAGGACGCCGTGCAGCCGCGGCCAGGCGAGCCCGACGAGCGCGATCCCGACCAGCGCGAACGGAAAGTTGAGCGCGACGAGCTCCCGTCCGAAGCCCGCAGCGATCCCGCTGTGGTGGACGTGGTAGAGCTCGTGCGCCGGAAACCGCGAATACGTCGCGATGACGGCTGCGCCGTCGAGCACCAGGAGTGCAAGCACCGCGCTCACCTCCCAGGGCGCTCGTCTCATGAACTCATCTCACTGGGGCGGCCAGCTCCCCGCGCGGTAGACGTAGCCCTCGAGCGTGCGGCCGAGCACGCCCTCGAGCCACTGCGACACGCCGACCAGCCCATCGAGGTCGATGCCGGTCTCGACGCCTTCCCCCTCGAGCAGGTAGACGAGATCCTCCGTCGCGACGTTGCCCGTCGCGCGTGGAGAGAACGGGCAGCCGCCGAGGCCGCCGACCGACGCGTCAAGGACGCGGGCGCCCGCCTCGAGCGCAGCGAGGCAGCTCGCGTAGCCGGTGTTGCGGGTGTTGTGGCCGTGGAAGCCGTCTGCGCGCGCCTGCTCGACGAGTGCGCGAACGACCGACGGCGTCGCGACGCCGATCGTGTCGGCGAGGACGACTTCGGAACCACCTGCGAACCGCCCGGCGAGCTCGGCGACGACGCCGGGGTCGACCCGCCCCTCGAACGGGCAGCCGAACGAGCAGGAGATCGTCACCGTCGCGGGCGTCTCCTCCGCGGCGGCGACGATCGCCTCGGCCCGTTCGACAGCCTCGGCAAGCGTCGCGTTCCCGTTCCGCAGATTGAAGGTTTCGGTCGCCGCGAAGGTCACGTTCACGCGATCGAGTCCGGCAGCGGCGAACCGCTCCCACCCACGCTCGTTGAGGACGAGGCCGGAGAGGTCGACGCCCTCGCGCCGCTGCACGCGCGCGACGACGTCTTCCGCGTCGCCCATCTGCGGCACGCGGTCGGCACGAACGAAGCTCACGGCCTCGATGCGCGGCAGACCGGCCGCGGCGAGGCGGTCGATGAGCTCAGCGCGCGTTCCCACCGGCAGTACGTCGGGCTCGTTCTGAAGGCCATCCCGCGGCCCGACATCGCAGAGGGTCACGCGCATCGGCCGAGCGTAACTGCCGCGCGATTCCAAGTAACAGTCTCTTACAAGGTGAAGGACTGGGCCGAATCGGCCGTTCGAGCGCGGGTTCTAGCCGCTTCCCGATCACCTAGTAACAGTCTGTGGGAAGTAGGTATCCAAAGCACGTACCGGATCGCTGGGCCGGTTGCTTCAATGGAGGCCCATGCCACGCAAGAAGAAACATGAGCTACGCCCGCCGTCCGAAGACGTAGCCGCCAAGCAGGACAAGGACTTCTCGGCTGACGACTTCGACCGGGCGCTAAAGCGGGCTACGCGGCAGGTTGAGCCGGAGCCTTCTGGACGCGATCAAGGATCGCCCAGAACATCGGAGTAGCTTCGTCGCGCCGGTTGTACCGGAACGCGTACTCATCCAGGTAGCTCTGCAAGTGCTTCGTGCTGACGGAGTGGTAGACGCCGCGAATCCCGTTTTTCAGCAATCCGAAGAAGCCTTCGATGCTGTTGGTGTGAACGTCGCCGTCCACGTAGACGCGGGCTGAGTGGTTCACGCGGCGGTGTATGTAGCCGTTCTTGCCCAGCCGCTTGTAGCCGCCCCAATCGTCTGTGTAGATCATCGAGCCGGGTAGGACGAACGAGCGGACGTGGGCTTGTGCGGCGTCTGCGGTGCGTGATGTCCCCGCGACTCGCGCGCGCACCTTTCCGCCGCGCTCCAACGCCCCATAGACCACCGGGCGAGGCTTGGTGGCTGGGCCACGATTGCCTAGCCCCTGAGCGGCGAGCTTGCGGCGCTCTGCTTCGCGGATCTTGCCGCCGATGAATGTCTCGTCGGCTTCGACCGTGACGCCCTCTCCGCCGAGTGGGTCGCCGTCGTTGTCAGCGAGCAGCGTCCGAATCTGGCGGAACATGCGGAGGGCCGTCTTGTTGCTCACGCCGATCTCGCGCTCTAACTGCTTGGCGCTGATCCCACAGCGGGTCGAGGCCATTAGGTAGATCGCGTAGAACCAGAGCTGCAAACTCACAGTCGTCTTGTTGAAGATCGTTCCGGCTGTGGGATAGACGTGATGGCCGCAGTGCTGGCAGGAGTACGCGGAGCGTCCCTTGATTCGGTGGAACTTTGACGGCCGCCCGCACTTCGGGCACTCGGTGCCCTCGGGGAAGAACTTGTCGCGGAGATAGTCGAGGCAAGCGGCGTTGTCGGGGAAGCGGGTTAGGAACTCGCTGTAGCTGAACGTCGCGTCACTTGACGGGGTTCGTTCGTGTGAGTCGCGCTTCCTCGCTGCCATAAGGGGAGTGTACTCTTTACACGTACGTGTGTCAAGTACACCTGCTGTTAGAATGAAGGAACGGTAGGCGGGGGAATCGAACCCCTAGCCCGAGCAGGAGCTAATCGGATCTAACTCCGACGCCGATACACCACATCGGCAGCACCTACCGCTTTGTGGGGCCGGGGGCACACTCCGGCCCTTCCCTTTGCCCCTCGACCAGTGAACCTTTCAGGGTTGCAGCCGGGGGCGTGGCCGTTTCTTCATCACCCGTCTTCGTCGTCTTCGGGTGGTAAGCCCTCAGCGGGATCCGTGGGATCAGGCCGAGGCACGGTAACCATCGCACGATAAACGCCCGTGCGCGGCTTGTCGATCTCGCCGCGCTTCGCCATGTTCAGCATAAGCATCTGCAACGCGTGACGAGCGCGCTCGTCATCCGCGAGCCAGCCGCGCCTGATCAGTTCTTCGCGCAGTTCCCCGAGCTTCCATTCCTTGAAAGCGTTCTCCGCAAGGAGCCGGTGGACCGCGACACGCTTAGGGGGATACTCCGGCTGAGCGGCTCCAGTAGCGCCGACGTGGACCGCGGTGTTACCGGACGCAGCAATCGCTAACTGGCTTGGCCCCGTTTGGGGGGCAGTCACTTCGTTTCCTGGCTCAGCAAGGTCTTGGAGGTATTGGCGATACCTGATGAGTTGGTTCTGCAAGAAGCGAATCTCACTATCAAGCTTGCGGCGTTGGTCGATTAGCTCACCAAGCCGTTCTTGCAGTGGCATCGCCGGAAACGCTTCAAGCCACGAAACAAGCGCTTCTGCGGTTTCCTTGGGGATCAGGTCCTCATCCTTCTCACTCATAAGAGTGAGGACAATAGCAGTAAGACGTCCAGGGTGTCAAAGTGAGTTAGTGAAGTTATACGTGTTTTCTTACTAATTGTGACTAGCGGTTGAGGTGCATCTGTGCCGATAGTGGGACATCACCACTTCGGTGGTAAGCCGTCATATGAAGGAGGAGGCCCATGACGGTACGGGTTCGCCAGAAAGGGCAGATCACGATTCCTGCTGAGGTCCGCGAGGCGGTTCAGCTAGACGAAGGCGCAGAGCTAGACGTGGCCGTCAACGGCCACGATGAGATCGTCCTGCGCCTAGTGGAAGCGGCAACCGGCGTAAACGGCGCAACCTCCCCTGCCTTCTCCGAAGAGCTTCAGGCACGGCTAGAGCGCGCCCTGGCCGATGTAGACGCTGGCAACGTGACGATCTACGAAGACGACGAGTCGTTCTTTAACTCGCTCACGTAAGTAGATCGCCCAGCGATCCGCACGTACTACAGTCCGGGCGGTGCCGACCTGGGCGAAGACCGACGAGTTCAAACGGAACTGGGCGAAACTCTCCGACAAGGAGAAGCAACAGTTCCTGAACGCCGTTCGGGAGTTCCGCGAAGACCTCCCCTCCGGTCAGTTCCGGAAGGGCCTGAGGGTCAAGGGATACAAAAGCAAGAAGGGCGTCAATGAGATGACATGGGCCGACGACGGCCGCGCCCTCTGGACGTATGGCCCAGAGCAACGCTCCGGCGAGCCGCACATCATCTGGCTCGCCATCGGCGGTCACGACATCTTCTAAGCCCGCGTAAGAGTGCAGATCTGCACTCGCTACGTGCTTTGACTACACACTTCCCACAGTCTGTTACTAGGTTCGACAGGTCCGAAAGCCGCGGGGCCCTTCTAGCGGGTGCCGAGCTCCATCCCGAGCAGGCGCGGCAGCGTCGCCGCCGCCCGCGCCACCACCGGCGGGCGCCGGCCCTCCTCCTCGGCCGTCTCGCAGCTCATGATCGCCCAGCGGACGAGGCCGCCTCCGATCCGGCGGAACGGCTCCCCGGGGAGGCGCGGCACGGACCGGGTCGCGAGCGACAGTCGCGTCCACTCGTCGTCCGCGCCGAGCGCGAGCGAGGCAAGGGTCTGGCCGCCAAGCCAGGCGGGCCCGACCCCGTGCCCCGAATAGCCGGCGCCGTAGTGGATCCGCGTGCCCGGCATCGTCCGGAAGAAGGGCAGGTGGTCCGCGGAGACGTCGATCGGGCCGCCCCACGCTCGTTCGACGCGAACGCCGGCAAGCCCCGGCAGCAGCCGCCGTAACCCCGCCTCCGCCCGGGCGGCCGTCGGGGCGTCACGCGAGAACCTATCGTCGATGCGGCCGCCGAACCCGATCGGCCCGCTCCCGCTGCCCATGAGCACGCGTCCGTCGTTCGTCGTGCGGAAGTAGTGGAGGAACATCCGCCCGTCGACGACGGCCTCGCCCCCGGTCCAGCCGATCTCCGCGAGGAGCTCCGGCGCCGGCTCGGTGAGAACGACGTACGACCCGAAGTTCGTGAGATTGTGCGACGCCGGCTTCCAGCCGGTCAACGCAGCGTTCGTCGCGAGCACGACCTCCGGCGCACGCATGATCCCGCCGGGCGTCTCGAGCTCGCCCTCGCGCACGGCCGTCACCGGCGTCTTCTCGTGCAAGACGACCCCGGCCTCGAGCGCCGCCCGCCGCAGCGCGCGTACGAGCAGGCCCGGATGGACGGTCGCGCACTCGGGATAGAAGACGCCGGAGCGGAAGACGGGCGAGGAGATGCGCTCGGCGACCTCCGCCGGCGTGAGCGGGACGGTCTGGTCGGGTCGACCGACGCCCTCAGCCGCCGCTGCGGCTTTCGCGATCGCGCCGTCCTGCGCCGGTGCGGCCGAGACCTCGAGCATCCCCGCCACGCGCAGCCAGACGTCCTCGCCGCGACTCTCGGCCCACGCGCGGATCCCGGGGATGATCCGCTCCCCCGCGACGGCGAGCTCGAGCGCACGCTCCTCGCCGAGCACCGGCAGGAGCCCCGGAAGCGACGCCCAGTAGCCGTGGACGAAGCCTCCGTTGCGGCCACTCGGCCCGTGCCCGCAGATCTCCGCCTCGAGCAGCGTCACGCGCAGCTCCGGTGCGCGCTCCCGCAGTGCGAGCGCAGTCCACAAGCCCGTGTAGCCGCCGCCGACGATCGCGACGTCCGCCGTCGAGTCGCCCGCGAGCACGGGCGCCGGCTCCGGATCGGCCTCCTGCGCCAGCGCGTCCTCGAGCCACCACGACGGCAGCCGTGGCTCGGCGGTGGGGAAGCTCAAGTGGCCTTTGCGCGACGAGTCTGGACGAGCACGTTGGCGAGCGCAGCCGAGATGGCGATCATGAAGATGGCCGTGCCGATCACGTTGACCTGCGGCGGCGCGCCGATGCGCGCCGCGCCCCAGACGTAGATCGGGAACGTCACCGACGAGCCCGCATTGAAGTACGTCACGACGAAGTCGTCGACCGATATGGCGAAGCACAGGAGATATGCAGCCAAGATCGCCGGCATGACCATCGGGAACGTCACCTTCTGGAACGTCGTCCACTCGTTCGCGCCGAGATCCATCGCCGCCTCCTCCAGGTGACGGTCGAAGCCGATCAGCCGCGCTTTCACGGTGACAACTGCGAAGCTGATGCAGAACATCACGTGCGCGATCAGGATCGTCCAGAAGCCGAACGTAACGAAGGTGAAGTGCAAGAAGAGCGTCAGGAGGGAGGCTCCGAGGACGATCTCCGGAGTCGAGAGCGGCAGAAAGATCAGGACGTTCGTCGCCGCCCGTGTGCGGAAGGTGTAGCGGACGAGCGCAAGCGCGATCATCGTGCCTAACGCGGTCGCTATGAGACTCGCGAGGAGGGCGATCTCCAGCGAGAGGACGATCGCGCTCTGGATCCCGGGGACCCCGTTCCAGTAACGCCAGTTGTCCCAGGTGAAGCCGTACCAGGTGTAGTTGAACTTCCCCGGCGGGTTGTTGAACGAGAAGACCGCGACCACCACGATCGGCAGCATCAAGTAGGCGAAGAAGAGCGCCGAATAGAGCGTCAGGACGTGCCGCTTCACGAACGCCCATGCCGCAGCGGGCGTGCTTCGGCGGGAGTGGCTGCGGTCGACAGCGACGGCGCTCAAGCGGCTGTCCCTGTCAGCTGCTCGCTACCGACGACGCGCGAGTAGACCACGACGAAGACGAGGATCGCGGCCATCAGGATGAACGACATCGAGGCCGCCGCTGGATAGTCGGTGAGCTCGAGGAACTTCGACTCGATCACGTTGCCGATCATGTGGTTGTCGGGTCCGCCTAGGAGCTGCGCGTTGATGAAGTCGCCCGCAGCCGGGATGAACGTCAACAGCGTCCCCGCGACCACCCCCGGCAACGAGAGCGGCAGCGTCACGCGCAGGAATGCGTGGAGCTTGCTGGCGTAGAGGTCCTCGGCCGCCTCGATCAACCGCGGGTCGACCTGCTCGAGCGAGACGTACAGCGGCAACGCCATGAAGGGCAGGAAGTTGTATGTGATTCCTGCGACGACCGCCGTCCCGGTGGCGAGCAGCCTGCCGCTGCCACCGAGCACGTGGAGGTGCTGCAGCGTCTGCACGACGAACCCGTGGTCGGACAGGATCGTCTGCCAGGCGAGCGTCCGGATCAGGTACGTGACGAAGAACGGCGCCACGATGAAAAGGAGGAGCAGGTTCTTCCAGCGGCCGCCGCGAAAGGCGATCCAGTAGGCCACCGGGTAGCTCACGACGAGCCCGATCGACGTCGCCAGCCCCGCATACTCGAGCGACCGGACGAATTGCGGGCTGTAGTCGCGGATTGCACTCGAGTAGTTCCCCCACGCCCACGTGAAGGAGTAGACGAGGTCGACGTTCCCGGTCTCGAGCGACTGGTACGCGAGAAAGCCGAGCGGCACCACGAAGAACAGCGCCAGCCACAGGATTCCCGGCGCGAGCAGCAGGTAGGGCGTCAGCCCCCGATGGCGGTGCAGGATTCCCAGTTCGCTACCCCGAGATGAGGTTGTTCCACTCGGTCAGGTACTTCTCGTTGTTCAGTGCTGCGCTGTCGAAGATCTTGACGCTCGAGAGCATCTGATCCGTCGGGAAGATCAGCGTGTTCTTCGCAACGGCGGGATTGACCTTCGCAGCCCAGGCTCCCGCGCCCTTGACCGGCGGGATGTAGTAGATGCCGGTGATGTTCTTCTTCGGATCGCCGGCTTCCATCTCGCCCTGGACCTTGGGGTCGTAGACGTAATTCATGTAGACGGAGGCGGTGTAGACGTTGCCGCCCTTCGGGATCAGCATGTTGTCGGTCCAGAGAGCTCCGCCGCCCTTCGGGACATTCCAGTGGAGGTGATCGTTCCCGATCTGCGCGATGTCGCCCGACCACGACATGGCGGCAGCGAGGTCGCCCTTCACGAGCGGCGGTAGGTAGTCGTTACCGGTGAAGGCACGGATCTGGTGGTTCTGTGCAGCCTTCTTGATCCGGTTGAACGCTGCGGTGAAGCCCTTGTCCGTGACCTTGGTGGGATCGTCCCCGTTCGCCAGCATCACGCAAGTGAGCGCGTCTCCCATCGAGTTGAGGCAGGTGACCTTTCCCTTCAGCTTCGGGTTCTCGAGCAAATCGTCGACGGACAGGACTGGGTCGGTCAGCTTGTCGTTGTAGGCGATGCCGGTCATGCCCGACTGCCACGGCAGTGTGTAGTCACGGTGGGGATCGAAGCTCGGATGCTGCTGCACGTCGACGAGGTTCTTGATGTTCGGGATCGCGCTCTTGTCGAGCTTCTCCGCCCATCCCTTCCTCAGCGTCAGCCCGAGATAGCGGTCGTTGTCAGTGAGCACGATGATGTCGCGGCCGATCGACTCGCCGCGGCTCAGCTGGCCCTGGATCTTCCCGAAGAAGCCCGCGTTGTCGTTGATGTCCTGGATGTAGTCGACGTGGACGCCGTACTTCTTCTGGAACTCGACCAGGGACGGGAACGTCCCGGACTTCTTGATGAGGTCCATGTAGGCCGGCCAGTTCGAGAAGTGCAGCGTCTTCGCTAGCTGATTCGAGGTCGTGCCGCCACCGCCTCCGCCGCCGCCACCTCCGCCGCCGCACGCGGCCAGGAGTCCGGGAACGGTGAGGATCGAGCCACTCGCCGCCGCGCGGCGGAGAAAGACCCTGCGTGAGATGCGATCGGTCATTGGGTGCCCTCCTCGGGGTCGACGACGAACGTGCTGTCCGGGCTCCAACCGAGCGTCAGGCGCTCCCCTGTCGCGACCTGGCCTCCGGTCCGGTCGTTCTGGACGTACACGGTGATGGGTCCGGCGGGCGTCTCGAGGATGTACTGCGTCGAGACTCCGATGTAGGCGCTCTCAGTCACGGCGCCTGCGAGCGAGTTCGCCTCGCCGCCTCCGATCCGGAGCTTCTCGGGCCGGACGCCGATCCGTACCGTTCCGGTCCGTCTTCCGAGCAGGTCACGCGGGACCTGGACGACCGTGCCGTCGGTCAGCTTGACGCTGCCGTCGCCGGCGACCGTCCCTTCGAGCAGGTTGGAGACGCCGAGGAAGCCGGCGACGAACGCCGTCCTCGGCCGCTCGTAGAGCTCGGTCGGCGTGCCGAGCTGCTCGATGCGCCCGCCGTTCATGATCACGATCCGGTCGGCCATGGTCATGGCCTCTTCCTGGTCGTGCGTGACGTGGACGAACGTGATCCCGACCTCGTGCTGGATCCGCTTCAACTCGAGCTGCATCTCCTTGCGCAGCTTGAGATCGAGCGCGCCGAGCGGCTCGTCGAGCAGGAGCACGCGCGGGCGATTCACGAGCGCGCGGGCGAGCGCGATCCGCTGCTGCTGCCCGCCGGAGAGCTGTCGCGGCTTTCGCCGCTCGAGCCCTGCGAGACCGACGAGCTCGAGGGACTCGCCGACCCGCTGTCTGAGGTCGCCGCCCTTCACGCCGCGGCGGCGGAGCCCGAAGGCGACGTTCTCGAAGATCGAGAGGTGCGGGAAGAGCGCGTACGACTGGAAGACCGTGTTCACGTCGCGCTTGTACGGCGGCAGCGGCGCGACGTCGACCCCGCCGAGCTCGATCCGACCTTCGGTCGGCTCCTCGAAGCCGCCGATCATCCGCAGCGTCGTCGTCTTGCCGCAGCCCGACGGGCCGAGGAGCGCGAAGAAGTGGCCGCGGTCGATGTCGAGCGAGAGGGCGTCGACCGCGACCACGTCGTCGAACCGCTTCGTGAGGCCGATCAGCCGGACGTCGTACTCCGTCGCCGTCGGAGCGGCAGGCGGGGGTGCAGCCTCGACGGTCACTTGACCTGCTCCCACGCTTCGGCGAGCGCGTCGCCCAGGATCCCGGTCATCTCGTCGAACTCTGCCTGAGTTGCGACGAGCGGGGGTGAAATCTGAATCACCGGGTCGCCGCGGTCGTCCGCTCGGCAGATGAGCCCTCGCTCGAAGAGATTCGGCGAGAGGAATCCGCGCAGGAGCGACTCGCACTCTTCGTCGGTGAACGTCTCGCGCGTCTCCTTGTTCTTGACGAGCTCGATCGCGTAGAAGTAGCCCGTCCCGCGCACGTCGCCCACGATCGGCAGGTCGAGCAGCTGCTCGAGCGTCGAGCGGAACGCGGCCTCGTTGCCGAGCACGTGCTCCATGATCCGCTCCCGCTTCATGATCTCGATGTTCTTCAGCGCGATCGCGCTCATCACCGGGTGGCCGCCGAACGTGATCCCGTGGGTGTACATCGCCGACGCCGAGAGGAACGGCTCCATCACGCGGTCGGTCGCGACGACGGCGCCGATCGCCGCGTACGAGGAGGAGAGACCCTTCGCGCACGTGACGATGTCGGGCCGGATGTCGTAGCGCTCCGAGGCGAACCAGTGACCGACCCGCCCGAAACCGGTGATGACCTCGTCGGCCGAGAGGAGGATGTCGTACTTGTCGCAGAGCTCGCGCACGCCGCGCCAGTAGCCGGCGGGCGCGACGAACGAGCCGCCGGCGTTCTGGATCGGCTCCATGTGGACGAGACACACCGTGTCGGGATCCATCTCGAGAATCGTCCGCTCGAGCTCCTCGAGCAGGAAGGCCGTGAACTCCTCCTCCGTCTCCTCGAGCGGGCGGTGATAGCGGTTCGTGTTGCTCACGTGCCGCACCTCGGGGACGAGCGGCTCGAACGGGGTGCGCAATGCCTCGACGCCGTTGATGGACAGGGCCCCGAAGGTCGTGCCGTGGTACGCGACGTCGCGCGCGATCGCCTTGTACTTCTGGCCCTGCGGTGGGCCGCCGACCTGCCGGCCGATCATCTCTCCGGGCTCGACACCTGGCACCTGGGAAGCTCCGGCGCGTACCTGGAAGTACTGGCGCGCGAGCTTCCACGCCGACTCGACCGCTTCCGAGCCGCCCGAGACGAAGAAAACGCGGTTGAGGTCGCCGGGGGCGAGAGACGCGACCTCCGAGGCGAGCTCGATCGCACGCGGATGCGCGTAGGTCCAGTTCGTATAGAAGGGCAGCTCGCGCATCTGCTCGAGCGCCGCCTGGCCGATCTCCTCGCCGTAGCCGTAGCCGAGGTTGACCGAGAAGAGCCCCGCGAGCGCGTCGAGATAGCGCTTGCCGTCGATGTCCTCGAGGTAGCAGCCGTCGCCGCGCACGATGATCGGAGGCTTCTGCGCGGACATGTTCGTGAAGTGGAGCCAGAGGTGCTCGCTCGCCAGGCGCCGGAGATCCTCGGCGGACGTCGCGTTCTGCGTGATGCTCATTTCGTCGGTTCCTCCTTTGGCATTCCACTCCCCCAGTCGTAGAGCTGCTTCCACATCTCCAGGTACACGAAAGTCTCCGTCGAGGCTACGTCGGGCAGAGACCGGAGTCGGCTCGTCAGGTCGAGCAGGTGGCGCCGGTCGGTGGCCACGAGTTCGACGACGAGGTCGAACTGCCCTGCAGTGGCGATGACGTAGTCCGCCTCGGGCCAGCGCGCGATCGCATCGGCTGCCTGCTCAGGCGAGCCCGAGGTCTTCACGCCGACGAGCGCCTGCTCGTAGCCGAGCCCGAGCGGGTTCGTGACGGCGACGACCTGGAGGATCCCCTCGGCCGTCAGCCGTGCATAGCGGGCACGGACGGTCGCCTCCGAGACGCCCACACGGGCGGCGATGGCGCGGAACGACTCGCGTCCGTTCGCCTGCAGCGCCTCGATGATGCCGCGGTCGAGCTCGTCGGTCCTGCGCGCAGGAGCGACCGGGCCTCGCTCCGAACCGCTCGTCGGGAATTTGAGCGGCTGGAGGTCCTCGCTGCGCATCGCGCAGGATTCCTACCACTCTGCCGCGCATTTCGCTACCCGGAACGCGCACAAACGGCGCTTCGCGCGGGGGTTGACGCCGGCCGACGCTCCGCCTACGCTGCTTCTGTTCCGTTCCCGGCGAGAGGAGGCTCGAACAAATGACTGTGCCCGTTGCCTCCTCGGTCTCCCTGACCTAGCGCCGGCGCTCCTTCTGGGATGCGCGCGCGGCGTCCCAAACTCACTCGAAGGAGCTTTGCGTTGCCTGGATTCGAGCAGTCGCTGGAAACGTCGTCGGCGAAGCCGCCGACGTCCGGCGTAAACAACTTGGCCGAGCTCGGCTGGAACGACGAGCTCGCCGAAAACCTGGAGCCCGGCCATGTGCCGGGCCGCGTCGCCGCCGCTCACCGTGGCGCGTTCGACGTCTGGACGGCGAACGGCGCCGTTCGCTCCCGCCTACCCGGGCGGGCCCTGCACGAAGGCCTCGACATCGGGGTCGGCGACTGGGTCGGCCTCGGGGACGGGCTGATTCGCGCGGTCCTGCCGCGCCGCAGCGCGATCGTCCGCAACGCGGCCGGCTTCACCACCACCGCCCAGACCCTGGCTGCCAACGTTGACGTTGCGTTCGTCGTGTCCTCGCTCGGCCCGGACCTCGAGCCGCGCCGAATCGAGCGCTACCTCGTCACGATCTGGGAGAGCGGCGCCAACCCGGAGATCGTCCTGACGAAGGCGGACCGGCTCGAAGACCCAGGGCCGCTCGTCGCGGAGGTGGAGTCGGTCGCGATCGGCGTCCCGGTGCACGTCGTGTCGGCGTTGACCGGCGACGGCTGCGATGCGCTTCGGGCCCGCATCCCCTCCGCCACGACGGCCGTCCTGCTCGGCTCCTCCGGCGTCGGCAAGTCGACGCTCGTGAACCGGTGGCTCGGCGAGGACGTGATGGCCACCCACGAGACGCGCGAGGACGACGACGAGGGCCGCCACACGACGACGCACCGCCAACTCCTGACGCTGCCGGACGGAGGGCTCGTGATCGACACGCCCGGCCTTCGGGAGCTTCAGCTCTGGGACGTCGGCGCCGCGGGTCTCGACGCGACGTTCACGGACGTGGAGGAGCTCGCCGCCGACTGCCGCTTCGGCGACTGCACGCACGAGCACGAGCCCGGTTGCGCCGTCCTCGCAGCGGTCGAAACCGGGGAGCTGCCGCGCGAAAGACTTCACAGCTGGCGGAAGCTCCAGCGCGAGCTCCATGCGATCGCGATGCGGCACGACGCACTGCTCCGGAAGCAGGAGGTGCGCAAGTGGAAGCTACGGGCGCGCGAGGCGCACACGAGGACGAGGCTGCGCTAGGGCGTCCCTACATCTTCATGCCGTGACAGCCGCCCAGATGCTTCGCCATACCGGCGACGCTCAGAGGGCAGGTGTCGGTGATGAAACCGGTAACCCGGTGCGTGAGCCAGCCCTGCATCGAACGCCGCTCGGCCGGCGACAGCGGACGGTGGGCGAGCAGCGTGAGCCTGACGGTAGCGGCGCGTACGAGATACGCCGTGAGCTTCGCCGCCGACCGGCCGGACGTCGCGTCGGCCACCTCGGCGATCGTGCGTCCACCCTTCATGTCCTGCCGGAGGGTGGCGACATCGATCCCGAGATAGAAAGCCGAGGCGCGGACGAATCCCGCGTGCGTAAGGCGGAGCGGCGACGCATGCAGGGGCGCTTGGACACTGCTGCCGTGACCACTTGCCGCGAGTCCCGCTCCGGCTCCACCTCCTGCCACCAGCAGCGCGGCGGTGCTCGCGAGGAGCTTCCGCTTGAGGCTCACGCCACGAGTATGACGACCCGGACGCTGCTACGCCACTACGGCTTCGGCGCGGCCGCCGCGACCTCGGGCGGCGCGTCTGCGTGCTTGGCCCGGAAGTCGTCGACGAACATCTGCGCCAGCTCGCGCGCTTTTAGGTCGTACGCCTCCGGATCCGCCCACGTGGAGCGTGGATCGAGCAGCGACTCGTCGACGCCTCGCGCCGTCACCGGAACCTGGAAGCCGAAGACGGGATCCTCGCGAAGGTCGGACGCGTGCAACTCACCCGAAAGCACTGCGGCCAGCAGAGCGCGCGTGGCCTGAATCGGCATCCTGTGTCCCTCACCGACCTGGCCGCCCGTCCACCCGGTGTTGATCAGCCACACCGTCGCGTCGTGGCGCTCGAGCTTCTCGCCGAGCAGCTTCGCGTAGACCGTCGGCGGCTGCGGCAGGAACGGCGCGCCGAAGCACGTGGAGAACGTCGGCTGCGGCTCGGTGACGCCCAGCTCGGTGCCGGCGAGCTTCGACGTGTAGCCGGCGAGGAAGAAGAAGAGCGCCTGCTCGCGGCTGAGCCGGGCGATCGGCGGCAGGATTCCGAAGGCGTCGGCCGCGAGGAAAATCACCGACTGCGGGTGACCCGCGCGCCTCGACGGCAGCGCGTTCGCGATCCGTTCGAGCTTGTAGGCCGCGCGTGTGTTCTCGGTCTTCGAGGCGTCGTCGAGGTCGAGCACGCCGCGCTCGTCGACGGTGACGTTCTCGAGCACCGTGCCGAAGCTGTGCACCGCGTTCCAGATCTCGGGCTCGGCCTCCTCCGAGAGGCGGACCGTCTTCGCGTAGCAGCCATCCTCGAAGTTGAAGACGCCCTGGTCGCCCCAGCCGTGCTCGTCGTCTCCGATCAGCAGGCGCTCCGGATCGGCCGAGAGCGTCGTCTTTCCCGTGCCCGAGAGCCCGAAGAAGATCGCGACGTCCTTCTCGTCCGACGAGACGTTCGCCGAGCAGTGCATCGGCATCACGCCCTCGAGCGGCAGCCGGTCGTTCATCAGGGTGAAAACGGACTTCTTGATCTCACCGCCGTAGAACGTGCCGCCGATCAGGATCTCGCCCCGCGAGGGATGGAGACAGACGAAGACCTCGGTGCGCGTTCCGTCCTGTTCCGGAACGGCCTCGACCTCGGGCTCGTGGAGGACGAGCACGTCCGGCTCGAAGTCGTCCGCGTCGGCGGGCTCGAACATCGTCTTCGCGAAGAGCGCGTGGTACGGGTGCGCGGTGAGGATGCGCACCGAAAGGCGGTGCTTCGGGTCGGCGCCGCAGTACGCGTCCATCACGTAGACGTCCCGCTTCTCGAGGTGGGCGGTGACCTTCCCGCGCAACCCGTCGAAGTGCTCCTCGGAGATCTCGGCGTTCACGTCGCTCCACCAGATCCGGTCTGCCGAGCCGGGCTCGCGCACGATGAACTTGTCCTTCGGCGAGCGGCCGGTGAAGCGGCCGGTGTCGACGACGAGCGGCCCGCCCTCGGCGAGGACGCCCTCGCCGCGGTCGATCGCCGCGGTGTAGAGCTGTGACGTCGTCGGGTTGCGGAGCACGCGTCCACCGACGCGCAGCCCATGGACGGCGAGGCTGTCTTCGGGCCGGTCGGTGATCGTCAACACGCTCCTCCTGGTCGGCGGCCGAGCAGAAGGGCATCGTAGTGGCCGTCGGCCGAGGACCGCGCTACTCGCCGATGTTGAGCGCTAGGATCGCCGTTGTGACTCCGGCAGCGAACTAGCGGTCTCGATTCGGGCGAGGCGAAGGGCCGCCGACACCGGCGGTAAGTCGCCTTGCCGCAACTGCTAACGCAACGGAGGTACGACTAATGAATCGCCAGAACCTGTTCGCCGACTCCCCCTGGGAGTCGGAGGAACACGGCCCCGAAACCGGGTTGAGGCACCGCACCTTCTGGCGCCCGGACAACGCTCGGATGGGCGCGAGTCTCTGGGACATGCTCCCGGGTGCGGCCGGCATGCGATGGCACATGCACTACGGCGCCGAGGAGATGTTCTTCGTCGTCAGCGGCCGCCCGGTGTTCCGGACTCCAGAGGCCGAGGAAGAGCTCGCTGCCGGTGACTTCGTCTTCTGTCCCGAGGGGCGGGCCGGCCTGCACGCCTACAGCAACCCGCACGACGAGCCCGCCCGGGTGCTCGGGGTCAGTTGGGGCGCCTTCCCCGACGTCGTCGCCTATCCCGAGCATGGCTATGCCTGGGTCGCGACGCGGGATCCCGATCTGCCCGCCGATCCCGCCGACCCGGGGGTCATTCAACGCTTCGACTTCCGCATGGAGTAGGGATTCGCAGCGTCTTCACAGGCTCTGCTCAGAGCCGGCACAGACCGGGAGGCGAGTCTGAGAGCACCAGACAACGAGCTGCAAGGAGCGACCATGTCAGTTACCACCGCGATCCTCATCAACGGCACCCTCGACCTCGGTGTCGTGCTTGCCGTCGCCGCGGTCATGCTCGTCCCGTTCAGGCTCGACCGGCGCAAGGACGAGGCCACGATCTACGCGTTCGCAGCGCCTCTCCCCGAGGACATCGCAGCCTGAATCAATCGGCGCCGAGCGGCAGCGTGACCACGAGCGTCGCGCCGCCGCCCGGCGTCGGCCGTGCCTCGACGGTCCCGCCGTGCGCCTCGATCACGGCGCTCACGATCGAGAGGCCGAGTCCGGCGCCGCCGCTCGCGCGGGTGCGCGAGCTGTCGACGCGGTAGAAGCGCTCGAAAACGCGCGCGGCCTGCTCCTCCGTCAGCCCCGGCCCGTGGTCGGCGACCGTCAGCGTTGCCCTGCCGTCGTCGTCGCGGAGCTCGACCGACACGGGCGTTCCCGGCGGAGTGTGGGCCCGCGCGTTTGCGAGCAGGTTGTCGAGCACCTGGCGGAGCCTCGCCTCGTCGCCCGTCAGGGTCGTCGGCTCGACAGAGAGTTCGATCGGCCGGCCGGGCTCGACGACGCGCGCAGCGTCGACCGCCTCCTGCACGACTGCCGCGAGATCCACCGGCTCCCGCTCGAGCGGCCGGCCTTCGTCGAGGCGCGCCAGCAGGAGCAGGTCGTCGACGAGCACGCTCATCCGCTCCGCCTCCCGCGTGATTCCGGTCATCGACCGCTCGAGATCCTCGGGACGCTCGGCGGCGCCACGGCCGAACAGCTCGGCGTACGCACGTACGGCCGCGAGAGGTGTCCGCAGCTCGTGAGACGCGTCGGCGATGAAGCGACGAAGGCGACGGTCCGAGTCCTCGATCCGGTCGAGCATCGTGTTGAGTGCGGTGCCGACCCGGCCGACCTCGGTCTGCGGATCCGCATGCTCGACTCGCTGGGAGAGGTCGCCGCCCGTGATCACAGCCGCGGTCGCCTCGATCGCGCTCAGCGGCCGAAGGCCGATGCGGATGATCCACAGTGCGAGCGCTGCCAGCGCCGCGAGGACTGCGGCGGTGACTATCAGCTCGATGAGGAACAGCCGGTGAAGCGTGCCGCCCACGCCGGCAAGCGAGCTCGCGAGAACGAGCACATAACCAGGG
Source organism: Gaiellaceae bacterium (assembly GCA_045805965.1). Classification (GTDB taxonomy): domain Bacteria; phylum Actinomycetota; class Thermoleophilia; order Gaiellales; family Gaiellaceae; genus Palsa-739. The sequence goes on along the minus strand of JBJMKF010000013.1, from coordinate 121,660 downwards.
TGCTGGTGTTCGACAGAGGCGCGCACGCGATAGCTGCTGCCACCGCCGGCGGCGGGGACCGTGAAATACGAGGCACGGTCGCCGTCGGACTCGCGCCCAGACCCGACGTGAATCGTCTGGGGCAGCTTCGGAGGCGGCAGCTCCGAGCCCTCGAACGTGTTCCGGCCGCCCAGGATCCGGCCGCTGAAGGTGCGCAGCTGGTAGTAGTCGACACCCTCTTGCGGAATCGCTCGACCCGGGCCGCCCGGGCCGCCCCAGATCGCGCCCTCGATCGCGGGGTGCGCGGCCTCGAGCTGCTCATCCGTCCGCGAGACGAGAAACGAGCCCAGTGACGTGTACGTGGCGATGTCCGCCGCTCCGAGCCCGAGCGCCGCAAGGACGACGACCCCGACCAACAGTCGCGCCCGCAGCGAGAGGCGGTTCACCTACTCCTCCTCGTCGAGCATGTAGCCCGCCTGCCGAACCGTGCGGATCAGCGGCGGCCCGAGCGCGTCGAGCTTCTTGCGCAGGTAGCTGACGTACGTCTCGACGACGTTCGAGTTCCCGCCGAAGTCGTAGCGCCAGACGTTCTGCAGGATCTGCCCCTTCGAGAGCACGCGGCGCGGGTTGAGGAGGAAGTAGCGGAGCAGGGAGAACTCGGTTGCGGTCAGGTCGACGCGTGTCTCGCCGCGGTGGACCTCGTGCCGCGCCTCGTCGAGCATCAGGTCCGCGAAACGGATCACGTCACCGGGCAGGTCGCCGGCGGTGCGTCGCAGGATCGCCTGCACGCGCGCGACGACCTCGGCGAGGCTGAACGGCTTCGTGACGTAGTCGTCGCCACCCGCGCGCAGGGCCTCGACCTTGTTCTCGATCGCGTCCTTCGCGGTGAGGAAGAGGATCGCCGTCTTGAAGCCACGCTCACGCAGGCGCCGGCCGACCTCCACCCCGTCGAGATCCGGGAGCATCCAGTCGAGCACGACGAGGTCGGGCTCGAAGTCGGCCACCGCCGTCATCGCGCCACGTCCAGTCCCCTCCTCGCGCACCTCGAAGCCTTCGTAGCGCAGCGCGGTTGCCACCGCGTCGACGATCGAGGGCTCGTCGTCGACGACGAGAATGCGACCGCTGTCCATGTCTTCACCTTGGCAGGACTTCCTGTGAATCGCCTGGGAAAGCGCCGGGAATCCGACCCTCAGCACCTTCCCAGCCGCGCCGCAGGAGCCTCGAACCCGGCGGCTGCATCGTGGTTCTCCGAACCCGGGTGATCCCGGTCGAACGAAAGGGAGAGAACCATGCTCAACAAGCTCAAGAAAGTGGGGCTCGGCGTCGCTGCCGTCGGCGGAGCCGCAGTCGGCGGCGCGGCAGTCGCCGGCGCAGCGACCTCGCACTCCGGCACCACGCCGACGGCGACCGGACAGCCGCCGGCAAGGAACATGCCGGCGCGGGGCACCGCAAGCCACGAGGACAACGAGACGGCGGTCACCGGTGAAGCGGCGACGGAGGCGCAGGCCGCGGCAGTCAAGGCTGCCGGCGGAGGCACTGCCGGCGACGTCACGACCGACTACTTCGGCTCAGGCTACGAGGTCACCGTGACGAAATCCGACGGCAGCAAGGTCGAGATCCACCTCGACAGCTCCTTCAACGCCGCGGCACGGCCCGTCGGGCGCTTCGGCGGACCACCGCCTGGGACCGCCGCGCATGAGGACCACGAGAAGGCGGTCACCGGTGAAGCGGCGACGAAGGCGCAGGCCGCCGCAGTCAAGGCTGCCGGCGGAGGCACCGCCGGCGACGTCACGACCGACTACTTCGGCTCAGGCTACGAGGTCACCGTGACGAAATCCGACGGCAGCAAGGTCGAGATCCACCTCGACAGCTCCTTCAACGTCATGGGACCGCCCGGCGGGCGCTTCGGCGGACCACCGCCGGCTCAGCCCTCCGGAACCTTCAACTGACCTCGACGGGAGACGCAGGCCCGGAGTCGGCCGGGCCGCGTCCTACCCGCGGACGCAGAGCGCCCCGGCGCCGTAGATCGGGACGATGTTCGGATGGTCGAGGCTCGCGGCGAGCTGCGACTCGACGAGGAACCGCTTGCGGAGGCGCTCGTCCGTCGCGAGCTCCGACGCCAGCAGTTTGACTGCCACCTGGCGCCGCAGGTGGACGTCCTCGCCGAGAGATACCAGCGTTCTTCCGCTGCGGATGGTGAAACGCTCGGCCCTGAGCCGGACATGTTCCGGTTGTGCAGGATGGTGCGATGAGCGACTTGGTTCGCCGCGAACGGTTCGAGGCGGCCTATCGGGAGCTGTACGAGCCGATCTGCGGCTACACGCTGCGGCGCGTTCGCGACCCCGAGGATGCAGCGGAAGCAATCGCTGAGACCTTCGTCACGTTGTGGCGTCGTTTCGACCGCTGCCCGCAGGGCGAGCAGCTTCGGCCCTGGCTCTATGGCGTTGCGCGGCGTGTGATCGCGAATCAGCGCCGGGGCGAGCGCAGGCGCACCGCGCTCGGCGAGCGGCTCGTCGAGAACTTCGACCCGGCCGCCTTCGAAGCGACCGTCGGGCCTGAGGATCCGACCGCGCTCGCGCAGGCGTTCGCCGGCCTGAGCGAGTCCGACCGGGAGCTTCTCTCGCTCGTGGCCTGGGAGGGCCTGTCGAGAGACGAGATTGCAGTCGCGCTCGGTACGAGTCGCGCCGCCGTGCGGCTACGCCTGTATCGCGCGCGCAAGCGATTGCGTGACGCCCTCGCACCCACGCAACGTCGATTCTCCGGAGGAGCAGAACATGAGTGGACATAGCTCGCTCGACCCGCTGCGGCGGCTCGCCGTCGTCGCCGATGTGGACGCAGCAGCCGCCTTCCGCGCCGCCGGGCGCGAGGAACTGCTCGACGGCGTGATGCGCGCGCCGGTCGGCCGCCGCCGGCCGGCCAAGCCGGCGACCCGTCGCCCGCTGGTAGTCGCGCTTGCCGTCATCGCGGCAGCCGCGCTGGCCGGAGGCGCGTGGGCCCTGTTCGGCTCGCCGGCCCACGAGACGACGAGCATCGAGTGCTCGGTCGACGGAACCGACACGATCATTCCGGCCGTCTCCGGCGATCCAGCGTATGACTGCGCCCGCATCCTGAAGGACGACACGGGAACGGATCCGCCGCCTCTCGCCGCCTACGACAATGGAACCGGGGGCGTCACGGTACTGCCGCGCAGCACGACTCCGCCGTCGGGCTTCAAGCGGCTCCAGGCGGGCCAGGACGTCGCGTTGATCCAGCTGCAGGACTCGCTGGACGACTACATCGGGGGGCTCACCTCGAGCTGCCTCACGACCAAGGCGGCCACGGCTCTCACCGAGGCGAAGCTCAGGCAGTTCGGCTTCGCGGGCTGGACGGTGGCCCTCCGCGACGCCTCGGGGTCGCGACTCTGCACGTCGTCGGAGATCATCGAGCCGGGAACGCAGACCGTCACACTGATCCCGGTCGAGACTCCGGCGACGCCTGAGACGACCTACCAGAAGCTCGCCGACCGGCTCCGGCCGCTCGCGCAGGAGTGCGAGTCGCTGCCGAATGCGGTCTCGTCAGTGCGCGCTGCTGCGAGCGACCTCGGTCTGTCGGAGACGGCCAGAACGTATCGGCTGAACACGGTCACCGACAACTCGCTCCGTTGCGCGTCGATCTACGAGACGGTGGGCGGGACGATCTTCGTCACCGTCCGCGGCCCCAGCGGCTGACCTGCGGCGTGATCCTCCCTGGCCCGGTTTCCCAGGCCCCTCGTCTGCCGTCAGAACTCGACCGGGGCGGCGCGTGGTCAGCCGGACATAAGCCGGTATAGCGTCGTGTCCGGGGCGGAGGCCGCCGGTCTAGCCAGCTCCTGAAGCGGAGTGTTACGTCCTGATTCGTTGGTCGTAGAGGTAGAGCGTGACGAGGCTCAGCGGGTCCTTTCCCTCCAGCTCCGGCTCGGCCGCGATCGCCTCCGAGACGATCGCATCGAAACGCTGCGGCTCTTCCTCCCGGAGCCGTTCGGCTGCGTGGAAGGACGACTTGATGGTTATCCAAGGCACGTCGGCTTTGTACCGGCCGAAGGGCGTGCCGAAACGGACGTCAGCTAGCGGGGCCGGGAGGCTTCGCCGATTCTCCGGGGTCCTGCCGCGTGCCGCTGAGCCCCGCCAGAGCGAGCTCCAATTCACGCTGGGCCGTGCTCATCATCTCGCGCGGGTCGTCCTCGCTGCCACTCTTCGCAAGGTGAACCTGTCGTTCGATCGTCTGCAGGGCCCGCCTTACGGCGATCTCCGCGTCTTCGAGCCGCTGCAATGCCGCTTCTCTCGGAAGATCGCTCACGGGGGGTCTGTGCCCAGTCATCGCAAAATGACTCATCGCCCTCTGCGGAGTTCAGAAGACGGCGAAGAGGCCCGCGGCATCCGAAGCGATCGTACTCGCGTGGATCAGGCGAGGGCCCGTTCGAGAGCCGCGCGGTCGGCAGGCTCGCCGTGCGTCGGCAGCACGAACTCCACAGGCTTGTCGAGCAGCGGCCTCAGCCCTGTCGCAACCTGCTCGACCGTGACGCCTTCCGGTAGCCAGCCCGCGGGGATCTCGAGCCCATTGCTCAGGTTGATCAGCGTATCGCCGGCGATGACCGCGCGAATCCGCTCGCTCCACAGAACAAGGTCGAGCTGCCCCTCGCGGCCGGGATACGCCTCCAGCCCGAATAGCGAGTCACCTATCGCGTAGCGCGTCGCCGGGACGAGCTGGTCCTCGGGGCGATCAGGCGCGGGGGCCCACACAGGAAAGCCAAGCGAAGCAGCGTCGCGCTCATGCCACGTGGAGGTGAGCACCGTGACCACCACGCGCGATCCGAACAGCGCGCGAACGTCGTCCGGAACGGCGATCGGGTCGATAAGGATCAGACGCTCGCCGTCATCGAGTGCGTACGCCGACACCGGCCCTTCCCAGTCGGGATGCGTCGCGGTCCAGTGGTATACGCCCTCGGGGAGCACTCTCGGATGCTAAGCACTACCGACTCCTCGCGCCCTGCAGCCACTCCCTGGCGTAGACGCGCGTGGCCAATTCTTTGGGGATGGAGCTAGCCGGGCTCGAACCGGCGACCTCCTGGGTGCGATCCAGGCGCTCTCCCAACTGAGCTATAGCCCCGCGGCGTAGAAGTCTAGCCGTGCTTTTCCATGAGCCGACCTTCGCGAATCGTCTTCGCCATGTCCGCCGATTCCGCGCGGTAGACGGAGCCGTCTTCGAACTCGATCCACGGGAACTTCTTCTGCCCGGTCTTCTCGATGGTGCGTGGGCGACTCGACGATTTGAATGCCGAGCCCTCCTGCACGACCTCGTATTCCACTCCCTGTTCGTCGAGCGCCTTCTGGACACGCCAGCACGGATGCGCTCCAAACTTCGCCCACATTCCGCTGCAGCGGTGCAACTTCACGGTCATCGGCCTCTCCTCTCAGGCGGCGAACAGGGTCAGTTCCGGTTCGCGTTCCCCGCGTAATACATCTAGCTCGACCGTGGCGCAATGGATTGCCCGCGACTCGGCGAGCGCGACGGCCTGCGGCTTCAGCCGCTCGGCCACGAGGATGCCGCGGCAGCCCTCCTTCGCCGGATCGCGGCGGATGAAGTCCAGGTAGCGCGTCAGCTGCTCGACGGCTTCGATCGTCCCGATCCGCTTCACCTCGACGGCGACCCACTCCCCCGCCTCGTCGTGGCACATCAGGTCGACCGGCCCGATCTCGGTCTGCCACTCGCGGCGCACGAGAGTCAGCGGCTCCCCGAGAGCATCGGGTGCAGCTGCGAGCGCCTCCTGCAAGTCGCGCTCGACGCCGTCCTTTTGCAGCGCGGCCGACTCGCCCATGTCGTGCTCGACGTCGCTCAGCACCTCGAGGAGGCGGATCTCGAGAGTGTCGTCGCTCTTCGGCTTCGTCACGACGAGCCGGTCGCCCTCGTCGGCGAGGAAGGTAGGCGCCGTCATCCAGTTGAGCGGCTTGTACCCGCCCGCGTCGTCGTGGACGAGCACCGAGCCGTCGCCCTTGAGGATGAGCAGCCGCACCGCCTCCGGCAGCACCGCCGAGACGCGGCCGGAGTACGTAACTTCGCAACGGGCGACGATGAGGCGCACCGCCGGAACCTACTGTCCGTTTCGGACATGGCCGGTGCCTGGCACCGGTCGTGTCCGTTCTAGCCGCGCTCGACGCGCGAGCCGCCGACGGTCGCTTCGCTGCCGTCGTCGTAGCGCACCCAGGCCTTGCCCTTGCCGTCGTAGTCGGGCGACCACACGACGAGGGTCGCGTCACGTCCTCCGACCCGCACGCGCTCGGTTCCCTCCGGCTCGGCGCCGCTCCAGACGCGGATGAAGGGGTTCGCCTCGCGCTCGCGTCCGATCGTCGTCTCGTCCGTATGCCCGGGCAGCACGCGCATCTCGTCGGGCAGCGCGAGGAGGACGTCCATCACCGAGCTGCGCACCGTCGCCACGTCGCCGCCGCCGACTGCGTCGCGGAAGAGCGTGTCGCCGGTCGCGACCACCTCGTCGTCGACGACAAAGGAAAGGCCGTCGTCCGAGTGTCCAGGCGTCGCAAGCCCGCGCACTCGGAGGCCGTCCCATTCCCACTCCCCCGGCTCCGCCACGACGGGAATCGAGTAGCGCTGCACGAGCACGTCCTCGTGCTCGACATGGTCACCATGCGCGTGAGTCCGCAGGAGCGCGACGGGTGTGGCCCGCCAGCGCTCGGCCGCCTCGACGAGCCGAGCGACGTCGGCACCGGAGTCCACGAAGACCGCCGGCCCGCCCTCGACGGCCAGCAGATAGGCGTTGCTGAGCCAGTCGGGATGCATGCTTCTCTCCACCTGCATGGCGCTAGGCTAACCGTCGGCTATCCCACGAGGAGGATTGATGGCGGGCTTGATGTCACGCACGGCGCTGGTCATTAAGGCGAAGTACTCGAAGCTTCTGAATCGCGCCGAGAACCCGACCGAGACGCTCGACTATTCGTACGAGCAGATGCTCGAGCAGCTCCAGAACGTGAAGCGCGGCGTCGCGGATGTCGTCACCTCGAAGAAGCGGCTCGAGCTGCAGCAGCAGAAGCTCGAGCAGAACGTCGTCAAGCTCGAGACGCAGGCGCGCCAGGCGGTCGCCGCCAACCGGGAGGACCTGGCCCGGCAGGCGCTCGAGCGCAAGGCGATCGCGCAGCAGCAACTGCAGGACATGGATACGCAGGTGACGCAGCTCGAGGGCCAGCAGGAGAAGCTGGTCGGTTCCCAGCAGCAGCTCGAGTCGCGCATCGAGTCCTTCCGATCGCAGAAGGAAGTTCTCAAGGCGCAGTACTCGGCGGCCGAGGCCCAGGTGAAGGTCGGCGAGGCGGCGACCGGGATCGGCCAGCACATGAACGACACCGGGATGGCCATCCAGCGTGCGAAGGACAAGACCGAGGAGATGCAGGCGCGCGCGTCGGCGATCGACGAGCTCACGTCGAGCGGGGCGCTCGAGGACTTCACGACGGGCGACCAGACACAGCTCGACCGAGAGCTCGCGCAGATCTCTTCCTCCTCGCAGGTCGACAGCGAGCTCGCGAAGCTGAAGGCCGAGGTCGGCTCCGGCACGCCGCAGAAGGAGATCGCGGCAGGCGACGCGGAGCCTGCACCCGGCGCCGCCGGCGCGCAGCCCGGTGCCGCGGGGGAGCCCGAGGCGCAGCCGGCCGAGGAAACAACCGAGTCCTGACCAAGTTCGGCGACATCCTCTTCGGCCGCAAGAAGCTCCAGGAGCCTGCAGCCGAGCGGCTCTTCGCGCTCTCGACCGCGGCCGTCACGCTCGACATCGAGTGCTCCCTCAAGCCGACGGGAGACTCCGCACTGATCTTCAAACCGATGTCTGCCGGCGAGTTCGCGTCGACCGAGACTGACGCAGAGGAGCTTCTGCGAAGCGTTGCCCGAGGCTCCGGCTCGGCGATCGACCGCAAGACCGACACGTTCGGCTTCGAGTGGGTGATCGTCCGCGATCCCCAGCTCGACGACCAGGTCGCGGGCGTCCATGCGCTCGCATCGGAATTGGAGGACCACGGCTTCGGCGGGCAACTACTCGCCGCGGCGTTCAAATTCGAAGGAAGCGCGTTCGGCTCCGGCCATCCCGTCTACTGGATCTACGGCTTCAAGACGGGGACGTGGTGGCCGTTCGTCCCGACCGGCGAGAAGCATGAGCGGGACAACGCGCAGGAGCTCGAGCTGAAGGCGAAGCTCGAAAAGGAGCTCCCGGTGGAGCCCGACCTCAGCAAGTGGCTCGCCCTGTTCGACGCGCCCATCTAGGCGGACGACCGGTAGCAGCCACCGTCACGAAAGCGTCAATCGTCGCGGTGGACACCGCATGATCAAGCCGCGCGGTCCGTTACGAAGACGTGCAGTGCCTGCCACCGGCCTTGAACGCCTCGCTCTGCGCCAGTGGCCGAGACGTCCCTTGCGCGAGCTAGCTGACCGGCTTGCCCATTTCGCGGGCGATCTCGGCGAGGGCGGCGAGGCGTTTTTCGAGCGGCGGGTGATCCATCATCCACTCGGCCATGTTCGTCTTCCAGTTGGTCGGGATGATGAAGAAGGCGTTCATGCCCTGGACCTCGCGCAGGTCGCGCTGCGGGATCTGCGTGATGCCGCTCGAGATCTTCTGGAGGGCGCTCATCAGGTTCTCGGGTGCGCCGGTGATGATCGCCGAGCCGCGGTCGGCGGCGTACTCGCGGTAGCGCGAGATCGTCCGGATCAGGACGAAGCTGATCGCGTAGACGACGATCGAGACGAGGAAGACGATCAGCCAGACCGGCACCTGGTTGTTGTTGTTGTCGCGGTTGCCGCCGCCGAAGCCGCCGAACATCCCGGCGTACAGCCCGAAGCGGGTCAACATCGCGGCCAGCATCGCGAAGAAGCTGGCCACCGTCATCACGAGCACGTCGCGGTTCGCCACGTGGGAGAGCTCGTGAGCGAGGACGCTCTCGACCTCCTGCGGGTCGAGCCGCTGCCAGAGCCCCTGGGTAACGGCGATCGCAGCGTGCTTGGGATTCCGGCCCGTGGCGAAGGCGTTCGGAACGTCGGTGTTCACGACCGCGACGCGCGGCTTCGGGAGGTCGGCCATCGCGCAGAGCCGCTCCACCATGGCGTGCAGCTCAGGCGCCTCCTCGGCGGAGACGATCTTCGCGCCGGAGGCGGCGAGCGCCAGCTTGTCCGAGGTGTAGTACTGGAAGAAGGCGATGCCGATCACGATCACGAGCATCAGGACGAGGCCGGCGTGAAGGGCATAGAAGAGGACGAGCGCGAAGATGACGTAGAGCAGGCCGAGGAGCCCACTCGTGAAGAGCATCCGCAGCGATAGTCCCCGGTCGCGTCCGAACGATCTGCGTTGCATGTCTTGAATGGTACTGAGCAGGAGCGTCCCGCCGGTTCCTCGCGCCCGCGGTCTTAGCGCTTCATTAGAGTCCTGCGCGTGCGCCGCCCTGGACTCATCCTCGTCGTGCTGCTCGGCGCCGCCGCGCTCCCCGGCTGCGGCGCTCAGGGCACTGCGAGTCCAACGCCGAACACCGTCATCGGCACCCTCGCGACCACCACCCAATCGTTCCCGGCCGTCGCGGCGTTCAAGCTCAAGGGAGACGCGACGAAGGGCAACGCGGTGTTCGCGAGCGCTGGGTGCGGAAACTGCCACACGCTCGCCGCCGCGCACTCCACCGGCACGATCGGGCCGGACCTCGACTCGCTCAAGCCCGACTACCGCGCCGTCACGGCGCAGGTCACGAACGGCGGCGCCCAGATGCCCTCGTTCAAGTCGCAGCTCAAGACGCAGCAGATCGCAGACGTGGCCGCCTACGTCGTGAAGTCGACCGGCGGCACCCCGCCGTAGCGCTCGACCTCCCGGCGGGGTTCCCGGGGCGCGTCGCCGCCTTCGCGCTCGATCTCGACCGGACGCTGATCGCCGAGGACGGCGTTCTGCGGCCTCGCACGCGGGACGCACTCGCGCGCACACGCGCCACGGGCACGCACGTCGTCATCGTCACCGGCCGCATGTTCCGTGCCGTGCGGCCGTACCTCGGGCAGGCCCGGCTCGACGACCTCGTCGTCTGCTACCAGGGCGCGGTCGTCGCCGACCCGACGACGGGCGAGTTCCTTCTCCACGTCCCGATCCCGCTGGCGGAGGCACGCGAGGCGATGGACGCCGTGGTCGCGGCGGGCTTCCACCTGAACTGCTACCTCGACGACCTGCTCTACGTCGCCGAGGTGACTCCGGAGGCGCGGCGATACGCCGACTTCCAGCACCTCGAGATCCACGCCGTCGGCGACCTCCGCACGTGGCTCGAACGCGACCCGACCAAACTCGTCGCGGTCGGCGACCCCCAGGCGCTCGACGAGCTCGAGAACGAGCTGAAGCCGCGGTTCGAGGGACGGCTGTTCATCTCCAAGTCGCTCCCGTACTTCCTCGAGTTCGCACATCCGGACGTGAGCAAGGGAAGCGGGCTCGCGTTCGTCGCCGACCGGCTCGGGTTCGGGCCGGAGGAGACCGTTGCCTGCGGCGACGGGGAGAACGACCGCGAGCTGCTCGACTGGGCCGGCTTCGGCGTAGCTGTCGCGAACGCGCACGAGGACGTGCTCGAGCGGGCCGACCTCGTCGTTCCGTCCGTGCAGGAGGAAGGAGTCGCTGCTCTGCTCGAGGCGTACTTAGACTCAGCGGCGTGATCGACCTCAAGGCAGCCCGCGCCGCCCCCGAGGAGATGCGCGCGGCGCTCGCGCGCAAGGGCGCCGGCGAGATCTTCGACGAGCTCCTCGCTGCGGACCAGGCCGTTTTGGAGGTGCAGCCTCGCGTCGAGGAGCTGCGAGCGGCACGAAAGATCAAGGGGAAGCCGACGCCTGAGCAGCTCACCGAGCTCGAGCGTCTCAAGGCCGAGCTGCAGGGCCTCGAGCAGCAGCTCGGCGAGGCGGAAGCACGGCGGCAAGAGATCCTCGACCGAGTCCCCAACCCACCCGACGTATCGGCGCCCCACGGTTTCACCGACGAGGACGCCGTCGAGATACGGCGCTGGGGTGATCCGCCGAGCTTCGACTTTCCGGTGCGAGACCACCTGGATCTCGCGCAGGCGCTCGGCTGGATCGACATGGAGCGCGCCGCGAAAGTCTCGGGCTCGCGCTTCGCCTATCGCGTCGGTGACGTCGCACTGCTCGAGCTCTCCCTTTATCGCTGGGCGCTCGCACGGCTCGTCGCGAAGGGCTTCGTTCCGGTGCTGCCACCCGTGCTCGTGCGCGAAGCGGCGATGTACGGAACGGGGTTCCTCCCCACCGACGAGGTCAACATCTACCGCGTCGAACGGGACGAGCTCTACCTGACCGGGACGGCCGAGGTAGCACTCGCCGCCTACCACGCGGACGAGATCCTCGAGTCCGACGCGCTGCCGCTCCGCTACGCCGGCTACTCGACGAACTTCCGCCGCGAAGCGGGCGCGGCCGGCAAGGACACTCGCGGGATGTTCCGCGTCCATCAATTCGACAAGGTGGAGATGTACGTGTTCACGTTCGCCGAGACCGCGGGCGACGAGCACGAGCACCTGCTCGAGATCGAGGAGGAGCTGATCCAGGAGCTCGGCATCCCCTACCGCGTCGTCAACGTCGCGGCCGGCGACCTGGGCGCGTCGGCGGTGAAGAAATACGACATCGAGGGCTGGTTCCCGGGCCAGGAGCGCTACCGCGAGCTGACCTCGACGTCGAACACGACCGACTACCAGGCGCGACGGCTCGGTATTCGCACGCGCCGTGACGGCCGGCCCGAGCACGTCTCGACGCTAAATGGGACGGCGATTACCGCACGGACGATGATCGCCCTGATGGAGAACTTCCAGGACGACGGCGGCTCCGTCTCCGTGCCCGAGCCGCTGTGGGAGTTCGGTGCGCCGCGGACGCTCGGCGGCGACCGCGTTACTCCCTAGCGAGCCACTCCCTCGCAAGCCTCTTCTGGGCGCGAGTCAGCCACGCCTCCTCGACGAGGTCGCGCAGCTCGTCGAGGTCGAGCTGCCCGAGGTCGCGGATCCGCATGAGCACCGCCGAGTAGCCGTTCCAGTGCGGCGTCGTGAAGTAGATGCCGCGCGCGTCAGCGACGAGCATCTCCTTCACGCCGAGGTCGGCGACGCGGAAGACGAGTACGTCGTCGAGTTGCTCGCCGGTCTCCGAATCGACGGCGTCCTTCCGCCGCCGACGGTGGAAGCAGAACATCTTCTCGTGCACCTTGTAGGTCGGCCGGCCGTCCTCGACCTCCTTCGTGGCATCGGGCATGGCGAGCGCGAGCGCGTCGAGATCCTTCATGGTCGCCACGGCTGCGACACTAGCTCGCGCGCGGCGGGGTGCCGGAGCGGTCTAACGGGGCGGTCTTGAAAACCGCTGAGCCTTCACGGGCTCCGTGAGTTCAAATCTCACCCCCGCCGCTCCGCTGTAGCGTTCCTCCGCGATGGCGACGGGAGACGAGCTACGCGCGCTGATGCGGCTGTGGCCGCACGGCGTCTCGATCCTCAGCGTCGATGTCGACGGCGACCGGATGGGCGTCACGGTCTCGTCCCTCGTCTCGCTCTCGCTCGAACCGCCGCTGATCGGCGTCTCGATCGGCAAGGACGCCTCGTGCTACGAGCTTCTGCGTAGCGCCGGACGCTTCGCCGTCAGCCTTCTCGGCTCGGAGCAGGAGGAGCTCGCGCGCAGGTTCGCCGCCGGCTACCCGCCGATCGTCCACTGGCAGGGCGTGCCGACCCGCGAGGGGCAGATGGCGCCGCTGATCGACGGCGCGCTCGGCTGGGTCGAGGCCGAGACGCGAACGGAGGCCGACGCAGGCGACCACACGTTCTTCATCGCCGACGTGCTCTCGATCGAGCACGGGCCGTCGCACCACGCACTCGTCTACCGCGAGAGCACGTACCACAGCGTGTGAGCGTAGGCTCGACGGAGCTCACCAAGGAGCGGAGGCGGCGGCTTGGCCGGCGCCGGAGCGGAAAATGATCGAGGCTGTCGTCTTCGACCTCGACGGCGTACTCATCGCCTCGGAGGAGGTCTGGGACGCGGTTCGCGAGCGCTACGTGCGTGAGCGCGGCGGCCGGTACGACGCAGATGTGCAGCGGGCGATGATGGGAATGAGCGCGCCGGAGTGGTCGCGGTTCCTCCACGAGGACGCGGGAGTGCCGGACGTGCCGGCGGTGATCAATCGCGACGTCGTCGAGCTGATGCTCGAGGCGTACCGGCGCGAGCTGCCGCTCGTACCCGGCGCGGTCGCGGCCGTGCGGCGGGTGGCCGCAACGTTCCCGCTCGCGCTCGCGTCGTCCTCGAACCGCGAGATCTTCGAAGCCGTGCTCGAACTCGCCGGGGTTACGGACTGCTTCCGCGCCACCGTCTCCTCCGAGGAGGTCGAGCGCGGCAAGCCCGCACCGGACGTCTACCTCGAGGCCGCCCGTCGACTGGGCGTCTCGCCAGAATCGTGCGCCGCGGTCGAGGACTCCCACGCCGGCATCCGCTCGGCCAAGTCAGCAGAGATGCGGGTCATCGCGATCCCGAACGCGAGCTACCCGCCCGACGACGAGGCGCTCGAGCTCGCCGACGTGACCCTCCACTCGTTAGACGAGCTGACGCCCGAGCGCATCGAACGCGCGTAGGTCCGGCGCGATCGCCGGGTCGAAGTCCTCGCGGAACATGGTAAAGATCGTGACGTCTCGCAATGGACCACCCGCGCGGCCTGGCAGCCGCCGCCGGAGCGTCGCCTCCTCCGTGAAGCCGAGCTTGCGGGGGACGCCGAGGCTTGCCTCGTTCCCGGGATCGACATGGATCTCGATCCGGTCGGCGTTGCAGACCTCGATTCCGACACGCGTCAGCGCCGCGGCCGCCTCCGCGGCGATCCCTTGCCGCGCGGAACTCGCACGGACCCAGTAGCCGATGTCCATACCGCCCGGGCCTGTCCGCGGATGCAAGCCTCCGCCCCCAAGCAGCCGCCGGTCAGCGCTTTCGAAGAAACCGCAGACGTACTGCTCGTCGGAGTCGAACGCTGCACGGAAACGGCGACATAGCGCGTAGCTGTCCTCGACCGACTGCGGCAGATCGTCCGCCCACGGCATAAAAGGTCTCAGGTGCTTGATGCTCGAGTTCAGCGCCTCGGTCAACAGCGGCGCATCGGCCGGCTCGTAGCAGCGGATCACGAGCCGCTCTGTCTCGATCCGGTACGGAGGAGGCGCGCCCTCCCAGCTCACGCGACGCGCCCGACGAGGACGCAGCCGTTATGACCGCCGAGGCCCATCGCGTTCGAGAGCGCGACGTCGACCTGCGTCTCCCGCGCCTCGTTGGGCACGTAGTCGAGATCGCACTCGGGATCGGGATGGACGTAGTTCATGGTCGGCGGCAGAACTCCGTTACGCACGGCGAGGACGCACATCATCGCCTCGATGGCGCCCGCGGCGCCGAAGCAGTGCCCGGTGACGGACTTCGTCGAGGACACGGCGAGACGGTAGGCGTGGTCGCCGAAGACGTCCTTGATCGCCCTCGTCTCGGCCGCGTCTCCGAGCGGCGTCGATGTGCCGTGGGCGTTGACGTAGCCAACGCGCTCCGGTTCGACGCCGGCCCGCTCGAGCGCGTGCCGCATCATCTCCGCAACGCCGACGGAGTCCGGGTCCGGCTGTGCGAGGTGGTGGGCGTCGTTCGACATCGCGTAGCCGAGAATCTCGGCGTAGATCGTCGCGCCGCGGCGCTCGGCTGCCTCGAGCTCCTCGAGCACGAGGACGCAGGCCCCCTCCCCCATCACGAAGCCTGCACGCGTCGCATCGAACGGCCGCGATGCGCGAGGTGGATGCTCGTCCTCGGCCGCGAGGCCGCGCATGGCGCAGAACCCCGCGAGCATCAACGGCGTGAGACAGGCCTCGGCACCGCCGGCGAGAACGGCGTCCGCGTCGCCACGCTTGATCAGCTCCGCCGCCTCCCCGACCGCCGTGGATCCGGTCGCGCACGCGGAGACGGGCGCGTAGTTCGGCCCACGGAAGCCGAGCGCGATCGCGATCTGCCCGCTCGCAGTGTCGACGAGCACGTTCGGGATGAAGGTCGGCGCCACGCGATCCGGGCCCCGCTCGCGCAAGACGTCCACCTGCTCGACGATCCCCATGATCCCGCCGATCGCCGTGCCGAAGAGGATCCCCACCCGATCGGCGGAGTACGCACCGTCGAGCCCGGCGTCCGCGACCGCCTCCTGCGCGGCGCCGAGCGAGAGCAGGACGTTGCGGTCGAGCCTCCGCGCAGCCTTCGGCGACGCGACCTGGGTCGGGTCGAAATCCTTCACCTCCGCCGCGACCCGCACCGGGAACTCGCTCGCGTCGAAGGAGCGGATGAAGTCGATACCGCTCTCACCGGCGACGGCCGCGCGCCACGTCGACGGCGCATCGGCGCCGATCGGCGTGACGGAGCCGAGCCCGGTCACCACCACCCTCCTCATCCCTCGAGGTTAGACGCGGGCAGTTCGCTCAGGTTGCGCGGCGGGACATCCGGAACTCGCCCACGGTGCGGCCAAAGACGGTCGCGCGTCCGTGCCAGCCCTCGCCGTCGGGCTCGAGGACGTCCACGACCGGCGAGAACGGCGGCCGGTAGCGCAGTTCGTGGGCCACGACGACGAACGGCACGCGCAGGCCACCGGGAAGGACGGTCGCGCCGCGGTCACCGCGGATCTGCTTGCGCATCCCGGCCAGCGGCGGCAGGACGCCGGAGACACGCTGCAGCTCCCAGTCTCCCTCGAGCTCGGCCAAGCTGCCCGCTACGCCGTTTCGGCGACCGCCGCGTCGACGAGGACGGCATAGACCTTCGTCGGCTGGGTCTTTCCCTTCATGAGCAGCTCGCCCTGTGGCTCGACGGCGATCCCGTCGTCGATGCCTTCGAGTGTGTTCTCGTCGATCAGGATCGGCCGGTTCAGGTCCTTCGTGTGCGCCTCGAGACGTGCCGCGACGTTCACCGTGTCGCCGACGCAGGTGTAGGTCGCGCGGCTCTGCGTCCCCGTGTAGCCCGCAACCACGCGCCCGGACGCGATCCCAACGCCGATCTGGATCTGCTGCTTGCCACGCGCGGCCTGCTCCTCGTTGAACAGCCGGATCAGCTCGACCATCTGGCGCGCTGCGAGCACGGACGCCTGCCGATGGTCTTCGCGTGGCACGGGGGCGCCGAAAATCGACATCAGGCCGTCGCCGACCATCTGGTTGACGATCCCGCCCTCGCCGGTGATCGCGTCCATCATCAGCAGGTAGTAGTCGTTGAGCAGCTCGATCGTCTCGGCGGGCTCCCGCGACTCCGAGATCGTGGTGAACGAGCGGATATCGCAGAACATCGCCGACGCATCGACGTGCTTGCCGCCGAGCGCAAAGCCGGACGTGAGCAGGTCGTCCGCCACCTCCTTCGTGGCGAACTTGCTGATCAGCTCGCGCTGCTGGTCGCGGAGGCGTTTCTTCTCGAGGCTCGCGTTGATCCGGGCGTTGAGGAGGACCGGGTTGACCGGCTTCGTCAGGTAGTCCTCGGCACCCATCTCGAGGCAGCGCACAACGCTGTCGATCTCGTCGAGCGCCGACGTCACGACCACCGGGATGTCGCGGAGATGGGGGTCGTCCTTCAGATTCGCCAGGACCTCGTAGCCGTCGAGCTCGGGCATCAGGACGTCGAGCAGGATCAGGTCGAAGGGCTGCTGGCGCAACAGCTCGAGCGCCTCGCCGCCGTGCTCGGCGAAGACGACCCTGTGGCCTTCGTGCTCGAGACCGCGGGCGAGCAGGAGCCGGTTGACCCGGTTGTCGTCCGCGATCAGGATCGTGCCGGCGCCGGCAGCGATGACGCTCACGAGGTCGCCCCGGCGCGAAGCGCGGCTAAAGCCTCCTCGAGCGGCTGGTACTCGGTCTCGATCCGGTCGACGAGCTCCGCGGCATCGTCGAGCTCGCCGGCCTTCGCCCGCTGCTCGAGCGTCCGGCACAGCTCGGCGAATCCCTCGGCGCCGAGGGTCGCGCCGTTCGACTTCAGCGTGTGCGCAGCCCGCCGCAGCTCCTCTGTGCTCCCGTCGTCGAGAGAGCGGCGCAGCGTTGTAAGCAGCCCGGGCGCGTCAGCGAGGAACGCATCGATCACCTCGCCGAGGAAATCGTCGCCGCCGAGTTGCCGGAGATTCTGGAGCGCGCCGTCGTCGAGGGTGATGGACTCGAACGTATCCGAACCGCTCTCGCCGTTCAGGCTGAGCGGCTTTGCGCGCTTCAACGCTGCGGCGAGCTCTTCGGCGCGGATCGGCTTCGCGACGTAGTCGTTCATGCCCGCGGCGAAGCACGCTTCGCGATCCTCGGGGAGCGCGTTCGCCGTCATCGCGATGATGTGCGGGCGGGTCTCCACCGGCCAGCGCTCGCAGATCGTCCGTGTAGCGTCGAGGCCGTCGAGCTCCGGCATCTGGACGTCCATGAGCACGACGTCGTACGGCTTCCGCTCGAGCGCATCGATCGCCTCGAGCCCGTTCGTCGCGACGTCGGCGCCGTAGCCGAGGCGCTCGAGAAGACGGAGAGCGACCTTCTGGTTCATGGCGTTGTCCTCTGCGAGCAGGATCCGCAAGGCCGACCGCGCACGCTTCCCGTCGGCCGCCGGCTCGGCAGCCTCCTCTCCAGCCTTCCCTGCGGTGAGCAACTGGACAAGCATGTTGTAGAGCTGCGAGGCCTTGAGCGGCTTCGAGAGCTGGGCCGAGAACACGCCCTTCGACTGCAGCTGCGGCAGCCGCCCGAGCGAGGTGAGAAGCAGGAGCGGAAGCTCCGACTCGCTCCGGTGCTGCCGGATCTCGCCCGCCAGGGCGAGCCCGTCCATGTCCGGCATCATCATGTCGAGGACGGCCACGGCGAATGGCTCGCCCTTCCCGATCAGCTCGAGCGCGGCCGCCGGGAACTCCAGGGCGACCGGCTCCATGCCCCACGAGCGTGCATGCCGGGTGACGATCTCGCGGTTCGTCGCGTTGTCGTCGACGATCAGGATCCGCTTGCCTGCGAGGTGCGGGAGACCGTCGTCGAACGGGATCTTGGCCGGCACGTCGGCCGCGGTGACTGGCAACGAGATGCGGAAGGTCGATCCACTCCCTTGCTCGCTGTCGACCGCGATCGTGCCGCCCATCAGCTCCACGAGGCGCTTCGAGATCGCGAGCCCGAGGCCCGTGCCCCCGAAGCGCCGCGTCGTGGAGGCGTCTACCTGGCTGAAGGAGGTGAAGAGTTGATTCATCCGGTCGGCGGGGATGCCGATGCCGGTGTCGCGGACAGCGAGCTCGATCCGGTGTGAGCCTTCCCCGGTCTTCTCGGCGTTCACGAGAACCATCACCTCACCGCGCTCTGTGAACTTGACGGCGTTCGAGAGGAGGTTCAGCAGCACCTGGCGCAGACGCGCCTCGTCGCCGACGACCCCGGCGGGGGCTTCGTCGTCGATCAGGCAGCCGAGCTCGAGCTCTTTCTCCCAGGCGCGGGGCGCGACGATGTCGAGCGCGCCCTCGACAGCGTCACGCAGGTTGAAAGGCGCCTGCTCGAGGTCGAGCTTGCCGGCTTCGATCTTCGAGTAGTCGAGGATGTCGTCGATCACGTGCAGCAGGAGGTCGCCGCTCGAGTGGACGACCTCGGCAAACTCCCGCTGCTCGGGGGTGAGCTCGGTGCCGAGCAGCAAGTCGGTCATGCCGATCACGGCGTTCATCGGCGTCCGGATCTCGTGGCTCATCGTCGCGAGGAAGGCGCTCTTCGCCTGCGTCGCGGCCTCGGCCTCCTGGCGCGCGCGCTGCAGCTCGGTCACGTCGTGGTAGACGCAGAGGAAACCGACGTGCGAACCGTCGACACTAAGGGGGACGAGCATCAGCTCGACGTCGACCAGAGTTCCGTCCCTGCGCCGGCGCCGGGTGATCCGCTGTGCGCGACCCGTCGTCCTGGCCTCCTGCGTGATCTCGCGCCCCTCGTCGGTGTCGAACCTGCTCGAGCCGAAGACGAGCTCGTCGACCGACCTGCCGACTGCCTCTTCGGCCGAGTAGCCGAAGAGCTCGGCCGCAGCCGGGTTCCACTCCGTCACCACCTCGTCGGTATCGATCACGACAACCGCGGCTGGAGTGATGGAGACGAGCGACTCGAGATAGCCGCGCTGGTGCTCGACCTCCGTGAACAGACGCGCGTTCTGCATCGCAATACCGACGTTGGCGGCGATCGTCGCGAGCAGGCGAGCGTCAGCCTCGCCGAAGCGCCCCTCCTCCTCGATGCTCTGGACGCTGATCGCGCCGATCGCCTTGCTACCGACGAGAATCGGCACTCCGAGGTAGGAGAGCGATGGCGTTCCGACGGTCGCCTGGTTCTCGAGCTGGTGCTTCCGGTTGAGCAGTATCGGCGCTCGCGATTCGAGGATCTGTGACGTGAGGCCCTCGCCGTACGGCAGCGGCGTCTCCGGCCGGCGCTCCCCGCTCTCCCAGTAGTAGGCGAACTCGATCTTCCCGACGGCCTCGTCGTGGAGCGCGACATACGCGATGTCGGCGTCGAACGTCTCGCGCACGCGCTCGCCGACGAGCTCGATCAGGCCGTCGAGCTCGAGCTCCGACGAGAGCGCCTGGCCGACGCTGTTCACCGTCGCGAGCTCCGAGACTCGCTGGCGGGTCTCGTTGACGAGCCGTGCGTTCTCGAGTGCGACGCTGACGCTTCCGGCCACCGTCGTCAGGAGCTGCTGGTCGGCGAGATCGAAGGCGTGCTCGCGATCGATGTTCTGGAGCGAGATCACGGCGGTCGCCTTGCCGCCCGCCACGAGCGGGACGAACAGGACGGACTTCGGCATCTCGCCGGCCACGATCCGGCTGCCATATCGCTCGGATTCGACTTCGAGGTTCTCCGTGAGCAGCAGCGGTTCGCGGGTCTCGAGCACATGCTTCGCGAACCCGGCCAGCGGTCGCGGCTCCGCCTGGAGCCGCTCGTCACGCTCGATCAGGTACGGGTAATGCGCGAGCCCGGTCGCTTCGTCCAACGTCGCGATCGAGACGACCTGGGCGTCGAAGACGTCGCGGATCCGGTCCCCGACGGCGTCGTAGATCGCCCGCGCGTCGAGCTCGCCCGCGATCGCGTCCTGCACGCTGGTGATCAGCGCCAGCTCGGCGTTCCGCTGCCGCGTCTCGTGCACGAGCCGCGCGTTCTCGAGCGCAACGCTCAGGCTGCCTGCGAGGGTGTCCAGCAACTGCTGGTCGGACGCGCTGAACGCGTGCTCACGATCGACGTTCTGGAGCGAGATCACGCCCGTCGCCTTGCCACCCGTGATAAGCGGGACGAACAGGACCGACTTCGGCGCCTCTCCCGCCATGGTGATGCTGCCATACCGCTCGCCCACAGCCGCGACGTCCTCGTTGACCAGCAGCGACTCCTGCGTGTCCAGCACGTGCATCGCGAAGCCGGCGGGCGTCTGCGGCTCGACGTGGAACCGCTCCCCGCGCTCGATCCCGTATGGGTAGAGGAAGAGCCCGGTCGTCGAGTCCAAGGTCATGATGAAGACCGCCTGGGCATCGAACACGTCCCGGATCCTGTCGCCGACCGCGTCGTAGATCGCCTGCGGCTCGAGCTCACCCGCGATCGCGTCCTGCACACCGTTGATCAAGGCGAGCTCCGCGTTCCGCTGCCGCGTCTCGTGCACCAGCCGCGCGTTCTCCAGCGCCACGCTCAAGCTCCCGGCCAGCGTCTCCAGCAGCTGTTGGTCGGACTCGGTGAAGGCATGCTCGCGATCGATGTTCTGGAGCGAGATCGTGCCGATCGCCGTGCCCCCGGCGATGAGCGGGACGAAGAGGACCGACTTCGGCGCCACGCCTGAGAGAACCGGGCTCCCGAACAGCTCGGACACCTCCGGGAGGTTCTCGCAGACGAGCACGGATTCGCGCGTCTCGAGCACGTGCTTCGAGAACCCGACTGGCGCCATCGGCTCCTCCTGCAGCCGCTCGCCGCGCTCGATGATGTACGGGGCATGCACCAATCCGGTCGCGGGGTCGAGAGTTCGGATCGCGACGACCTGCGCGTCGAAGAGCTCGCGGATCCTGTCGCCGACCACGTCGTAGATCGCCTGCTGGTCGAGCTCCCCGGCGATCGCCTCCTGCACGCTGTTGATCAGCGCCAGCTCGGCGTTCCGCTGCCGCGTCTCGTGCACGAGCCGGGCGTTCTCGAGCGCGACGCTAAGGCTGCCGGCGAGCGTCTCCAGGAGCTGCTGGTCGGAGTCGGTGTAAGCGTGCTCCCGAGCGATGCTCTGCAACGAGATCACGCCGGTCGCCTTCCCGCTGATGACCAGCGGCACGTAGAGCACCGACTTCGGCATCTCGCCCGACAGCAACGGGTTGCCGTACCGCTCGGCCACCTCAGCGAGGTTCTCATCGATCCGAAGCGATTGACGGGCCTCGATTGCATGCTTGCGGAAGCCCATGAGCTCGATTGCCTCGTCCGGGGACCGCTCGCCGCGCTCGATCGCATACGGGAAGTGGATGAGCCCTGACGTCTCGTCGTACATGGCGATGTCGACGACCTCTGCGTCGAAGACGTCTCGGATCCGGTCGCCGACCGCGTCGTAGATCGCCTGCAACTCGAGCTCGCCTGCGAGGGAGTCCTGGACGCTGTTGATCAGGGCCAGCTCCGCGTTCCGCTGCCGCGTCTCGTGCACCAGCCGCGCGTTCTGCAACGCGACGCTCAGGCTGCCGGCAAGCGTCTCGAGCAGCTGCTCGTCCGACTCGCCGAAGGCGTGCTCGCGATCGATGTTCTCCAGCGCGATCAGGCCCGTCGCCTTGCCCCCGGTGACGAGGGGAACGAAGAGCAGGGACTTCGTGTCCGCGCTGCCGGCAATTGTCGGACTCCCGTAACGCTCAGCCTCGGCGTCCATATTCTCGGCGATCAGCAGCGACTCGCTGGTCGCGAGCACGTGGTTCGAGAAGCCGGCAGTGCCGAGCTCCATCGGTTCCCCCTGCAGCCGCTCACCCCGCTCGATGATGTACGGGAAATGCAGGAGGCCCGTCGCCTCGTCCTGGGTTCGGATCGAGACGACCTGCGCGTCGAAGATCTCCCGGATCCTGTCGCCGACGGCGTCGTAGATCGCCTGCGGCTCGAGCTCACCCGCGATCGCGTCCTGCACGCTGTTGATCAGCGCCAGCTCCGCGTTCCGCTGCCGCGTCTCGTGCACCAGCCGCGCGTTCTCCAACGCCACGCTCAGGCTGCCCGCCAGCGTCTCGAGCAGTTGCTGATCCGACGGACCGAACGCGTGCTCGCGGTCGACGTTCTGTAGCGAGATCACGCCCGTCGCCTTGCCGGCGACGACGAGCGGAACGAAAAGCACGGACTTGGACATCTCGCTGTCGCCGACGGTCTCGCTCCCGTACCGCTCAACCGCGCCGGCAGCGTCCTCGGCAATCAGCAGCGACTCGCGCGCTTCTAGCACGTGCTTCGAGAAGCCGCTCGGAGCCCACGACTCCTCGTCCAGTCGCTCGCCGAGCTCGAAGAGGTATCCGTCGTGCAGGAGCCCCGTGGCCTCGTCGAGCAGCGAGATCCCGACGACTTGAGCGTCGAATACGTCCCGGATCCTCTCGCCGACGGCGTCGTAGATCGCCTGCAGCTCGAGCTCACCCGCAAGCGCGTCCTGCACGCTGTTGATCAGCGCAAGCTCGGCGTTCCGCTGCCGCGTCTCATGCACCAGCCGCGCGTTCTCAAGCGCCACGCTCAGGCTGCCGGCGAGCGTCTCCAGAAGCTGTCGGTCGGACTCGCTGAAGGCATGCTCGCGGTCGATGTTCTGCAGCGTGATGGCGCCGGTGGCCGTGCCGCCCGCGACGAGTGGCACGTAGAGGACGGATTTCGGCGCCTCGCCTGTTGCGACCCAAGCCCCGTACCGCTCCGCCGCTTCCGCGACGCCCTCATTGATGAGCAGCGTCTCGCGCGTCGCAAGTACATGACCGGAGAAGCCGGCCGGCTCGAACGGCTCGGGAAAGAAGCGGACGCCGCGCTCGATGTTGTACGGCGCGTACACGAGACCGGACGTCTCGTCGAAGACGTCGATCTCGACGGCCTGCGCATCGAAGACGTCGCGGATCCTGTCGCCGACGGCGTCGTAGATCGCCTGCGAATCGAGCTCGCCGGCGATCGCCTCCTGCACGCTGTTGATCAGCGCCAGCTCGGCGTTCCGCTGTCGCGTCTCGTGCACCAGCCGCGCGTTCTCGAGCGCCACGCTGAGGCTGCCCGCGAGCGTCGTCAGCAGGCGGACGTCGTTGTCGGAGAAGGCGTTCGTGCGATCGAGGTTCTGGAGCGAGATGTGCCCGCGGGCCTCGTTACCGAAGATCAGCGGCGCGAAGAGCACCGACAACGCGGGCTCGCCTTGCATCACCGGGAGCAGTACGCCTCGCTCGCGCTCGCGGGCGGGGACGTCGTTGATGACAACCGGAGCCTTCGTCTCGATGAGCTCTTGAGCTGACGGTGAGCGCTCGATAGGTGTGGGCTTATCCGGGAAGCGAGCACCCCGCTCGATCGCGTACGGGTAGCGGATTAGCCCCGCGGCGAAGTCGAACATTCCGATGTCGACGACCTGGGCGTCGAAGATCTCCTGGATCTTGTCGCCGACGACATCGTAGATCGCCTGCATCTCGAGCTCACCCGCGAGCGCCTCCTGCACGCTGTTGATCAATGCCAGCTCGGCATTCCGCTGCCGCGTCTCATGCACGAGCCGCGCGTTCTCGAGCGCAACGCTCAGACCGCCGGCCAGGGTGGTGAGCAGGCGGACGTCGCTTTCGGTGAACGCGTTCGTCCGGTCGAGGTTCTGCAGTGAGATCCGCCCGCGAACCTCGTCGCCGGAGACCAGCGGCACGAAGAGCATCGACAGCGGGCGCTCAGTGCCCTCGGCGACCGGACTGACCGTACCCAGCTCCCGGTCTCGAGCTGGCACGTCCCCGACGAGCACTGCAGCCTTTGTCTCGAGGAGCTGTCGGGTCGTCGGGTGCGAGGTGATCGGCCCTGATTCCTCAGGGAAGCGAACGCCTCGCTCGATGGTGTACGGGTAGCTGATCAGACCCGCGGCGAAATCGAAGATGCCGATATCGACGACTTGGGCATCGAAGATCTCCTGGATCTTGTCGCCGACGACATCGTAGATCGCCTGCATCTCGAGCTCTCCGGCCAGCGCCTCCTGGACGCTGTTGATCAGCGCCAGCTCGGCGTTCCGCTGCCTTGTCTCGTGCACCAGCCGCGCGTTCTCGAGCGCCACGCTCAGGCTGCCGGCGAGCGTCGTCAGCAGACGCACGTCGCCCTCGTCGAACGCGTGCTCGCGGTCGAAGTTGTCGAGTGAGATGACGCCGCTCGCACGCCCGCCGGTGATGAGCGGGACCCAAAGAAGGGACTTTCCCATTTCGCCGGCCAGCACGACGCTGCCAAAGCGCTCGGCCTCGGCGGCAAGGTTCTCCTCGATCAGCAGCGGCTCACCCGTCTCGAGGACATGCTTCGTGAAGCCGCCGCTCAGGACCCTCGGCTCGGGCCACAGCCGTTCGCCGCGCTCGACCAGGTACGGGAAGCTGACGACGCCGGTGGCCTCGTCGAGAATCGAGATGGACGTGCCCTGCGCGTCGAAGATCTCCTGGATCCTGTCGCCGACGACGTCGTAAATCGCTTGCTGGTCGAGCTCTCCGGCGATCGCCTCCTGCACGCTGTTGATCAGCGCGAGCTCGGCGTTCCGCTGCCGCGTCTCCTCGATCGCGCGCGCTCGCGAGAGGGCGGCGCCGACGTGCTGGCCGACGAAGGCCAGCAAATCCTTGTCCTGCTCGGTGTAGCGAACGTCTTTCGTGTACGACTGGACGAGGAGGACGCCGACGGTTCGCCCGTCGTCTTTCAGCGGGACGAGGACCGCGTCCTCGGGCAGGCGGCCGAGCAGGTCCATCTCTCCGCTCTCGATGAGTTCATTGGCCTGCACGGCCGAAAGATGCTGCGGTTGCCCGGTCCGCAGCACGTACGCGGTTACGCCCCGCGCGTCCCCACTGCCGAACTCGTCCCACCGGTTCGGGTCCGGGATGTCGGTCTCGTTCTCGTCGATGTAGTAGGGCCAGTTGATCAGCTGTCGCTGCTCGTCGTAGAGCGCGATGAAGAAGTTCTTCGCAGGCATGAGCTCGCCGACGACCTCGTGGATCGCGCGGTAGAACTCCTGCATGTCCTGCGCCGCGCTCGCCAGCTCGGCGATGCGGAACAGGGCGTCCTGCACCTTGGCGGCGCGCGCCTGCTCTGCCCCCACGCCGGCCACGCCATCGAGTATCGCGCGGAACGAACGACTCGTCTAGGTTCCGGGTCGAGATGGCTGACGCACCCGGCCTGAACGTCCCCTTTCCACCGATGGAGGCCGAGCTCGTCTCCGAGCTGCCGTCGGGCGACGGGTGGCGGTACGAGCCGAAGTGGGACGGCTTCCGCGGCGTGCTCGAGAACGACGGCGGCGAGCTCGCCCTCTGGTCGCGGAACGGCAGGCCGCTTCTGCGCTACTTCCCGGAGCTGCGGCCGCTGGGCGAGCTGATGCCGC
Source organism: Gaiellaceae bacterium (assembly GCA_045805965.1). Taxonomy (GTDB): domain Bacteria; phylum Actinomycetota; class Thermoleophilia; order Gaiellales; family Gaiellaceae; genus Palsa-739. The sequence continues at coordinate 96,178 of JBJMKF010000013.1, read as the reverse complement.
CGCGCTCTGCACTCGACGGCGAGATCGTGATCGCGCGCGGCGGCGCGCTCGACTTCGACGCCATGCAGATGCGGCTCCACCCCGCTGAGAGCCGCGTCCGGAAGCTCTCCGGCGAGTTCCCGGCCACGTTCGTCGTGTTCGATCTCCTGCTCTGGAAGGGGAAGCCTGTGCACGAGCGCCCGATCGAGAAGCGGCGCGGCGAGCTCGAGAAGGTCGGCTCCGGGTTCCAGCTTTCTCCGGTCTCGGAGGACGTCGAGCAAGCGCGCGACTGGCTTCAGACGCTACGCGCGTCGGGGTTCGATGGCGTCATTGCGAAGCGGCTCGGACTCCCGTACCTCCCAGGCTCCCGCGACGGCGTCGTCAAGGTCAAACCACATCGCACCGCGGACTGCGTCGTGGCCGGGATCCGCTGGAAAAAGGGCGGCCGGACGACGATCGCCACCCTCCTCCTCGGCCTCTACGGCGACGAGGGTGACCTCAACTACGTCGGCTCCGCGGCGGTCGGCGCGAAGAACCAGGCCGAGATCGCGGCGAAGGTGCTGCCGCTCGTGGACTCCAAGAGCGACCGTCGCTTCAGCGAGCCCAACCGCTGGGGCACCGGCGAGCTCGAGGAGACGCCGCTCAAGCCGAAGCTCGTCGTCGAGGTTCGCTTCGACAAGCTCGAGAAGCGCCGCTTCCGCCACGGCACGCGACTGCTGCGCTTCCGTCCGGACAAGGACCCGCGCGACTGCACGTGGCGCGAGGTGCGCCCGCCGCGGAGCCCCGACGACCTCGCAGTCGAGGATCTACTGCGGTGAGGGTCGGCGCGGTCACGCCGAGTCGGCGCGGTGGACGATCTCGCCGTCCACCACCGTGAGCACCACAGGCAGTTCCGGTAGCTCGTCCGCGTCACACTCGACCGGGTCGTCGGCAAAGACGGTGAGGTCGGCCGCGAAGCCCGCGCGAATCCGGCCGAATCGCGCCTCCTCACCGATGGTCGCGGCGGCTCCCGTCGTGTAGCCGGCAAGTGCCGCGAGGGAGTCGATCGCCTCGTCGTCGTACGGGCGCCGATCCTGCTCTCCCGGTGGCCGGCGAAGCCTGGCTGCAGAGAGGCCGAGCCGAGGGTCGAAGCGCGCCACCGGCCAGTCGGAGCCAAGCGCGACGACCGCGCCCGACTCTCGCAGTGAGCGGATCGGAAAGGCTCGGCCCGGCGCGGAGCGCTCCGGGCCGAGCCGCCGCGACCAGTTGTCGGAGCGGTCGGGCTCGCACCAGAGCATGTGCTGCGCCTGCATCGAAGCGACGACGCCCTCCGCTGCAAAGCGCGGCAGGTCGTGAGGTTGCAGGGTCTCGATGTGCTCGATACGGTGCCGGCCGCGCAACGGCGCCGCGCCTGCCTCCCGGTAGGCGTCCAGCGCCTCGCGGACGCCGCGATCCCCCGTAGCGTGCGTCGCGCACTGGAAGCCGGCGCGCGCGAACGTGGCGACCGCGCGGCGATAATGCGACGGATCGGGCCAGAACGGCAACGTCCCTTCGCCCTCCGAGTCGGGCTCGTACAGCCAACCGGTTCCCGCGTCGATCACGCCATCGATGAAGAACTTGGCGACGCCGGCCCGCCAACGGCGGCCTCCGGCACCGCGGTAGGAGAACAGCGCTTCCCAGCTGTCCGGCTGCGACTCGGGCGCGATCGTGAACGGGACGACGAAGCGCTGGACGAGGTCGCCGTTCGCCTCGAGCTCGCGTAGGAGGTCGTGCGTCGCAAGCGTCCCGTCCATCGCATGGCCGCCGGTCAATCCCGTCGCCGCATGCTCGCGGAGCGCCGCCGCGTGCAGTGCATAGCGCTCGGCATCAGTGGGCTGTGGCATCGCACGCTCGACGGTCGCGACCGCCGCCCACTCGCGTAGCTCCCCGGTCGGCGCGCCTTCGCGGCAGACGATCTCCGCGTTCTCGGAAAAGCTCAGCGGGCCGGTCACGCCCGCCAGCTCCAGCGCGCGCGGCGTCGCGACCGCGGTGTGCAGGTCCATGAACATCAGGAGCGCCGGCGATCCCTCGACGACGTCCTCGAACAGGTCACCGCGGATGCCGCTGTCACGGAAAACGTCATATTCGAGACCGAAGCCGAGCACCCACTGGCCCGGCGCGCAGCTCCTCCGCTCGACTGCGACCACATCGCGAACGTCGTCGAGTGACGACAGGTCGCGGAGGTCGGCGCCACGCGTGTCCAGGGCGCCTTGCAGCGGATGGATGTGGCTGTCCATAAGCCCGGGGACGACGGCGGCGCCGTGCAGGTCGATGGTCTCCGTCGCCGCTCCGAGCTCGCGGATCTCGGCATCGCTTCCGACCGCGAGGATCTCGCCGCCGGCGACCGCGATCGCTTCTGCCGCAGGCCGCTCGGGATCGAGTGTGCGGACGCGCGCCCCGACGAGCGCGAGATCGATCTTGCTCATGCGTCTCCCTTCTTCGCGCGCGAGGGCTGGACGCGCTTCGGCTCGCCGGGCATCTTCGGGAAGTTGGGCGGATACGGAGCCTCGCCGGCTCCCTCGGACTCCTCCCGCTCGACCCACTCGAACAGCTTGCGCAGGTCGCAGACCTCGTCGTCGATGCCCGCCTGGACGTCGCCGAGCTCGGCGAAGCGCGCCGGCATCGTCGCCAGCGTGAAGTCCTCGGTCTCGAGCGAGTCGAGCTCGTCCCAGCGGAACGGTGCCGAGACGGTCGCGTCGGGCCGGGCGCGGACGGAGTAGGCCGAGGCGATCGTCCGGTCGCGGGCGTTCTGGTTGTAGTCGATGAAGACCCGCTCGCCGCGCTCCTCCTTCCACCACGCGGTCGTGACGAGCTTCGGCGCGCGCCGCTCGACCTCGCGCGCGAACGCGAGCGCGCAGCGCCGCACCTCGCGGAAGCCCCATTTCGGCTCGATCCGGCACGCGACGTGGATTCCGCGGTTACCCGACGTCTTGGGCCAGCCGACGAAGCCGAGCTCGTCGAGCGTTTCCTTGACGATCGCCGCGACCTGCTTCGCCTCGGCAAGACCGGTACCGGGCTGCGGGTCGACGTCGATGCGGAGCTCGTCGGGATGCTCGACGTCGCGGCGCCGGGACGGCCACGGGTGAAAGTCGATCGTGGCGAGATTCGCAGCCCACGCGACGTGCGCGAGCTCGGTCACGCAGAGTTCGTCTGCGGTGCGCCCGGAGGGGAACGTGACCGTCGCAGTCTCGATCCACTCTGGCCGGTGCTTCGGCACGCGCTTCTGGTAGATCGCCTCGCCTTCGGCCCCGTCCGGGTGCCGCTTCAGCTGCGTCGGCCGCTCGTAGAGAACGCGCACGATTCCCTCGCCGACCGAGAGGTAATACCGGACGAGGTCGAGCTTCGTCTCGCCACGCACGCTGAAGAAGACCTTCTCCGGGTTCGTCACCTTGACGGTGCGCGACCCGATCTCGAGCTCGACGAAGGGCGAATCGGCCATTTCCGGGAGTATTGTGGACATCGTGTTGGAGGACACGCGCCCCACGAGACTCGCGCTGGAGCCGCTCGACGACTTCGTCGTCGTCGAGTACGCCGAGGAGGAGGCCGAGACGCGCGCGGGCCTGATCCTGCCCGCGAGCCTCGAGGTGCACTGCCGCAGCGGCATCGTCATCGCGATCGGTCCCGAGGCCGAGGGAGTCTCGCCCGGCGACAAGGTGCTCTTCCCGAAGGACGCCGGCTACGACGTCCGTCTCGCCGGCACCGCGCAGAGGGTCCTGAAGCGCGAGACGCTCATCGCCCGCATCCTCGACTGAAACGGACACGTCCGGTACCTGGTACCGGACGTGTCCGAAACGGAGAGGGCGGGATTTGAACCCGCGACGCACCTTTCAGCACGTACGCGATTTCCAGTCGCGCTCCTTAGACCGCTCGGACACCTCTCCGAGGGCGCCCAGCGTATCGGCCTACGTCGACCGGCGGTTCTTCACTCCCTCGTGTCTCGCAACCTCGTCGTCAGCAAGGGCAAGCGCCCCTGGCTAGCCGCGCCGCGGCAGATCGTCGAGCGTGTTGTCCGTGCTCTGCTCCGGCTTCGTCCGGATGCCCTCGCCATAGAGCTCGAGCTCAGCCTCGTCGCCCGTTGACGGGCTGACGATGTAGAGGCGGTGACCCCGTGCGATGGCGTGCCTCGCTTGCTCGATCGTCCATACGTCGTCGTACATGACTCCGTGGCCGGCCTCCGAATAGCCCACTGCCTGAACGTGGCCGTTGGCACCGTGGAAGACGCAGATGATGCGGTAGTCGGCGATCGCTGGCCCTCGTTCAATCCGCAGTCAAGGTATCTCGAGTTTATCGCCTTCGAGTCGTGACACAACAATAGATAGCAACGTCTGACGCGTGGGATAGAACACGTGTCACCCGGCCGGGCTGTTCGGTCAATCGACGAAAGGGCAGTCCGTGAAGTCGAGGATCATCTTGCTGGCAGTCGTTGTCGGCTCAGTGTTGTGCGCGCTTGTTCTGGCCGATCTCCCCTGGCCCGGCAAGTAATTCCGGGTGGAGTTCGTGAGCGGAGGGCGGCGCTGCACCGCCCTCCGCCGGCTGGTCACACGCAAAATGTGTCTGTAGTCTTGCCACTGTCGTGCCGCGCCGGCCTTCCAACCACGTCGACGACGCCGTTGCCGTCGGCGAACGCTTGCGGCAGGCGCGCATCGGCGCCGGCCTGACCCAGCGCGAGCTCGCGTTCGAGGGCTGCACGGCCGCGTACGTGTCACGGATCGAGGCAGGAGCGCGCGTCCCGTCGCTGCAGATCATCCACGAGTTCGCGAAGCGGCTCGACGTCACCCCCGAGTTCCTGGCAACGGGTCGACGCGACGCCGGTGACCTCAGCTCAGAGCTGCTCGAGGCCGAGGTTGCGTTCCAGCTCGGGGACGAGAACCGCGCAGCAGAGCTCTATGCAGCGGCGCGAGAGACGGCAGATTCGCCTGCAGCCCTTGCCCAGGCTCTGCTCGGGCTTGGACGGCTGGCTCTGCACCGCGGCGAGATCGAAGAGGGTGTCTCACTCCTGGAACTCGCCGCCGGATCCGGCACGCTCGCACCCGGCGACGCTTCTGCCGCCGCAAACGACCTCGGCCGCAGCTATGCAAGCCTCGGCCGCTTCGACGACGCATTTGCGACCTTCGAGCGGTTCCTTGCAGCAGCGCGAGAGCGCGAAGACCGGTACGACGAAGTGCGGTTCGCGCTACTGCTTGCAAACAGCTACGTGGATCACGGCGACTACGGCCGCGCCCATGCGACCCTCGGCGAGGTTCTGCAGATCGCTCGTGAGACGATCGACCCGAAGTTGCGCGCGAGCCTGTACTGGTCGCAGTCCCGTGTGCACTTCTCGCAGGGAGACCACGACCGCGCCGCCGAGTACGCCCGCCTCGCGCTTGCCACCCTGAAGGCGAGCGAGCAGACGCTTGAAGCGGCTCGGGCTCTGCTGCTGCTGGCCTATATCGAGAACGAACGTGGGAACCCTCACGCCGCGCTCGAGCTCATCGACGAGGGAGAGCCTGTCGTGATCTCCTCCGCCGCCCGCGAGACGACCGACGCTGCGATGTTCACCATCGAGCGCGCCCGTGCCCTGGCCGCGCTCGGTGCCGGGGAGGAAGCGGCAGAGCTCCTCCTGGGGATCACGCCGCGCCTCACCACCGCTGCACCGCGAGACGCCGCGCGTGCCTACTCGAAGGTCGCGGAAATCTTCAAAGGGCAGGGAGATATCGCCCGTGCCCTCGAGCTCTATGAGCTTGCGGTCGAGCAGGCACCGACCGCACACAAGCACGTCGCCGAGGCGCTGTCGGCCATGGCCGAGATCTACGAAGAGCGCGGTGACACACAGAAGGCGCTCGAGCTTCTCAAGCAGGCACTTGCCGCGCGTACCGCAACAAACGCCTAGATCCAAGTGCGGTGAGGCGGGGCAGCCGCAGGCCCCGCCTCACCGTTTCGTCGCGGGTCAGTCGACGACGATCCCGGAGGGAGTCGCGCCGGCCGGGCCGGCCGCCTCCGTCAGCGGCGTGAGAGTGCCACCGTCGACGGTGAAGCCGGTGACCGCATCTTCGCCGGACTCGACGACCCAAAGAGTCGACCCGTCGGGCGAAAGGCGCGCGTCCTCGGCGCCGCCGCCAATCTGGCCCATGCCGGTGCTCTGGAGGAAGGTGAGCGCACCACCGGCGCCGATCGAGTAGCTCGAGATCGAGGCCGAGGCGGTGTTCACGACGAAGAGGAACTTGCCGTTTTGACTGATCTCGATCCAGCACGCAGCGCCGCCGTCATTGGCGACCGGGGCTCCCACCGGGGTGAGCGTCCCATCTGCGGCATCGGTGAAGCCGGACACGAGACCGGGGAAAGCGGCACCTCCGCTTGCGACATGCGCATCGGAGACGAACAGCTCGTTCGGATCGGTCGGGCTGAACTCGCTTCCGAGCTGCCCGTAGCCCTGCGCCGGCGAGAACGCCTGGGCGTCGTACGGCGAGCCGGGCGCCGGGCTGAGACGTCCGTCGCGACCGACGGTGAAGCTGTCGATCAGCGAAGTGGCGATGCGAGTCCCGGCGACCCTCGTACCATCGCCGTTGAACAGCACCTGACCAGGCTTCGAGTCGTTGGGGAGCACGTAGGTCGAGTCGGGGATCGGCCTCAGCTGTCCGCCCGGATTGAGCCTGAACCCCGTGTAGTTCGTGTCGCCCGGACTGCTGCCGGGCCCGGCGTTCGCGACGTAGACGAGACTGCCGTGGACGCCGATGCTGACCGGGTCGATGCCGCCCGAGGCGACCGGCGCACTTGCGGTCTGGAGCGACCCGTCGGGCTTGATCCGCAGGACCGAGATCTCGTTGCTGCCGGCATCGACGGCAAGCAGGTAGCGTCCGTCGTCGCTCAGCTGCAGAGAGCCCTGCGAGGCGTCCGGATGGCCCGTGCCCGAGCCACCGACCGCGAACGGGGAGCCAGGCATCGGGGTCAGCGTCCCGTCGGCGAGGCGGTCGAACCCGGCGACTGTGTTGACCGGCGCCGTGTTGTCGTTGATGTATACGTGGCCGACGACCCGAGTCGCGTTCGACGCGGATGCGCCCCCGGTCACAACGACGGCGGCGGCGACCGCGAGCACGAACAGGAAAGCGAACGAGGCAATCTCATCCTCGACCTCCTGGAGATTCCACACGGGGCCCATTCCCCGCGCACTCCACGACGGTCGCAGGAGGCTCTCTCGCCAGGGTTACGGACCGATGAACGATCGGTTAAAGCTCGTGTCGACCGCGAGCGCGTAGAGTCGGCCTCAGTCCGACCGATGGAGGAGAGCGATGGGCATGTACGCAGTTGTCGATCCCGCGACCGGCGAAACGGTCAAGGAGTACCCGACGATCACAGACGACGAGCTACAGGACGCAATCGCCCGCGCCGACGGGGCGCACCGGGAATGGTCGAAAGCTTCGACCGTCGCCGATCGGGCCACGCTCGTGCGTCGCGTCGGCGAGCTGCACACGGAACGGCGGAAGGAGCTCGCCGAGATCATCGCGGCAGAGATGGGCAAGCCGATCCGGCAGGCGCGGGGCGAGATCGCCTTCTGCGCGTCGATCTACGAGTTCTACGCCGACAATGCGGAAGCGCTGATGGCGGACGAGCCGATCGAGCTCCTCGGCGGTGAGGGGTCGGCCGTCGTTCGCCGCAGCTCGCTCGGCGTCTTGCTGGGGATCATGCCGTGGAATTTTCCCTACTACCAGGTCGCCCGCTTCGCAGGGCCGAACCTGATCATCGGCAACACGATCCTGTTGAAGCACGCGCCGCAGTGCCCGCAGTCGGCCGAGGCGATGGCGCAGATGTTCGCGGACGCCGGCTTCCCCGACGGCGCATATGTGAACATCTACGCCACGAACGAGCAGATCGAGTGGGTGATCGCCGATCCGCGGGTCCGCGGCGTCTCCGTCACAGGCTCCGAGCGCGCCGGGGCCGCCGTCGCAGAGATCGCCGGCCGGAATCTGAAGAAGGTCGTGCTCGAGCTCGGCGGTTCCGACCCGTTCATCGTCCTCGGTACCGACAACCTCGATGAAACGGTCGAGGCCGCCGTCGAAGCGCGGATCGACAACGCCGGTCAGTCGTGCAACGCCGCGAAACGGATGATCGTGATCGACGAGCTCTACCAGCCTTTCCTCGAGAAGTTCACGGCCGCGCTCACCGCCGTGAAGCAAGGCGATCCGCGCGAGCGCGAGACCGAGTGCGGGCCGCTGTCCTCTCAGGTCGCGGCCGACCGCCTCGAGGATCAGGTCCAGCGCGCGGTGGCGCAGGGTGCAACAGTCGTCGCCGGCGGCAAGCGAAACGGCAACTACTTCGAGCCGACCGTGCTGACGGACATCACGCCGGACAACGACATCTACCGTGAAGAGCTGTTCGGCCCCGTCGCGTCGGTCTATCGCGTGCAGTCGGAGGATGAGGCGGTCGCGCTCGCGAACGACACGCCGTTCGGGCTCGGCTCCTACGTGATGACGACCGACCCGGAACAGGGGGCTCGCGTCGCGGACCGGATCGACGCCGGCATGGTCTACGTCAACATCGTCGGCGCAGACAGCGCCGAGCTGCCGTTCGGCGGGACGAAACGCTCCGGCTTCGGACGTGAGCTCGGCCGCTACGGCGCCGACGAGTTCGTCAATAAGAAGCTGATCCGCGTCAGCTGAGCGGCGTGCAGGCTGCCGCGGTCGTCACGACCTCCGCGAACTCGCCCTGACGGTGTCGAGCCTGGTCGGGCGCGAATCGGAGCTGGTGGCCGTCGAGACCTTCCTGCGCTCCGGGCGACCACGCGCGGTCGCGATCGTCGGCGAGCCGGGCATCGGCAAGACGACGTTGTGGCAGGCGGCGGTCGAGCTCGCCCGCGCCGGGGGTGCGCGAGTGCTGATCGCGCGGCCGACCGAGTCGGAAGCCCGGCTCGCCTTCGCAGGGCTCGCGGATCTGCTCGCCGAGGTGCCGGACGAGCTCTTCGCGCGATTGCCCGAGCCGCAGCGGGTCGGCCTCGACGCTGCGCTCTTGCGCGCCGCCTCCGCGCGGCCGCCCGAGCGTCGGGTCGTCGGGGCCGGATTCCTCACGCTCCTGCGCACGCTTGCCGCCGAATCGGAGGTCGTGTGCGCGATCGACGACCTTCACTGGCTCGATGCGTCGTCGGCGGCGGTGGTCGAGTTCGCGCTGCGCCGGCTCGGCGAGGAGCGCGTGCAGTGCCTTGTCTCGGTGCGCGCGACGGAGCTTGCGCGAGCGCCGATCCCCGCGCTCGAGCGCGACCTCCAGGTCGAGAACCTCGAGCTAGGCCCGCTTACGGTCGCCGCCCTCCATCGCGTGCTGACGCAGGAGCTCGGGCGCACGTTTCCGCGACCGACGCTCGTGCGGATCGCGCAGGGGGCCGGAGGGAACCCGCTCTACGCGATCGAGATCGCGCGCGAGCTCGACCGCCGCGGCGAGCACGACATCTCGGACCGCGTTCCCGTCCCACAGAGCCTCGACGCGCTCGTCCGGGCACGCGTCCAGGCCCTTCCGCCCGAGGCGCGCGACGCGCTGCTGCGCGCCGCGGTCCTGGCGCGGCCCGACACGCAGGCGATCGACCCGGTCGAGCTCGCCCCTGCGGAGGAGGCGAGGCTCGTGCGCGTCGAGGTGGACGGGCGGATCGAGTTCGTCCACCCGCTCTTCGCGTCGGCGGTGTACTCCGCCGCTCCGGCGGCCCGGCTCCGCGAGGCGCATCGCGCGGTCGCCGACCTCGCGCGCGACCCAGAGGACCGAGCGCGGCATCTGGCACTTGCGGCCTCCGGGCCGGACGCCGCGGTCGTGAGGGAGCTCCAGGCAGCCGCCCGCCACGCGCGCATGCGGGGCTCTCCGGACTCCGCCGCGGAGTTGATCGGGCTCGCGCTGCGGCTGCTCCCGGCAAACGCTCCGGCCCGACTGGAGCTTCGGCTCGAGCTAGCCGAGCAACTCCATCTCGCAAGCGACTTCCCGGCGGCGCGGGCGCTGCTGGTTGCGCACGACGCTCCAGCCGGGTGACCTGCGCGCGCGAGCGCTGCTGACGCTCGTCGAGATCGACTACTGGCGCAGCGGCGAGTCTGCGGCGATGGCGCTCGCAGAGGAGGCGCTCGCTGACGCCCGCGATCCCGTTCTCAAGGCCCGGTGCCACGCCGCCGTCGCCTTGTTCGCCGGCACTGTCGACCTCCCGAAAGCTGCGGCCTCTGCACGGGAGGCGGTGGCGCTGCTCGAGCTCGTTCCTGACCCCGACCCCGGCCTCGTCGCGGCGGCGCTGAGCGCGCGCGTGCGTGCCGACCTCTTCCTCGGCGTCGGCTTCGACCGGGAGACTGCGATGCGGGCGCTCGCGCTCGAGGAGAGGCGCCCACCGGCGACGGTCGACACGCGCGTCGTTTTCAAGCTGGGCCAGTGGCTTCGCTACATCGACGATCTCGACGGCGCGCGTGCAGCGCTCGAGGACGCGGAGGAGCAGGCGCGCGAGGAGGGCGACGAGTCGTCGCTCGCCAACATCCTGCTCAATCGCGTCATCGTCGCGACCTGGGCCGGCGACCTGGCCGGCGCGGCAGAGCTGGCGGAACGCATGCTCGACGCCTTCGGCCAGCACGGCCTCGGTCCCGAGGCCGGAGACATCTGGCGCGCGTACGTGGACGCCTATGCCGGGCGGCTCCAGCCCGTCCGCGAAGCCGCGGCGAAGGCAGACCCTGCGGAGCCGATGGTGGCGGCGCTCTGGAACCGTTGCGTGGGACTAGCCGAGCTCGCGGCCGGCGAGACAGTCGCCGCCGATCGGCACCTGACGGAGGCGCTCGAGGTGTTCGAACGCGTTGCCTTCCGCGAGTCGGCGATCTGGCGGGTCGACGGCGACGCGATCGAAGCGGCGCTGGCGGTCGGTGATGTCGACCGAGCGCAGGGACTGCTCGCGCGCTTCGAAGAGCGTCCGGCGCGTTCGCGTATCCCGTGGAGTCTCGCGGTCTCGGCGCGGTGTCGCGGTCTGGTGCTCGCGGCGCGGGGCGAGCTCGACGCGGCGACGGAGGCTCTCGAGCGCGCGCTCGCCGAGCACGAGCGCTGTCCGATGCCGTTTGAGCGCGCACGCACACTTCTCGTCCAGGGTCGGCTGCAGCGGCGGCTGAAGCGGAAGCGCCAGGCGCGACTCGCTCTGGAAGAGGCGCGTGAGCTCTTCGCCCGCCAGGGCGCCGAGACCTGGCTCGCTCGTGTCGACGACGAGCTGGGTCGAGTTGCCGTCCGGCGCGCGCCGGACGAGCTGAGCGCCACCGAGCTTCGCATCGCACGGCTCGCCGCCGACGGTCTGACCAACCAGGCGATCGCCGAGCAGGTGTTCGTGAGCGTCAAGACGGTCGAGTCGAATCTGAAGCGCGCCTACCGCAAGCTCGGCATCTCCTCCCGAGCGCAGCTCGCCCGCGCACTCGACCGCGGCGACGCGCAACCGATTTCGTAGGGTCTTCAGGTCTTTCTCCTAGCCGCAGGTGGGGTGATGTTGCGGCCATGGCGGAACGTGAAGCGAGCTTCGTCGCCGTGAACTCGAAGAAGGAGGAAGCATGCGCAAGGCCCTGATACCGGCGATCCTGCTCGTGGTAGCCGCGATCGTGCTCGGTTCGACCGTGTTCCGCGAGCAAATCGCCCACGCCGCGACGACGCCCTTCCAGCAGGTGGTCGTCCAGAACACGAGCACCAACCCGGTGCCCGTCACGCAGGTCGGCACCTCGACGACGAGCGTGACCGGAACCGTCGGCATCGACGCGAACAAGAACACGGTCAAGCTCGACCCCAACGGGAACACCGTCAACCTCGACTTAACCGACAGCGGGCATCTGGCGAACATCGAGAGCGACCTCGGCAACCTCAAGTTCGACAGCAGCGGGAATCTCGAGACAACCCCGCAGACGGCCTCGCCCAGTGCGGTGACGGCGCAGTGCACAGACGGCGGCTCGAGCGGGTGGATCATCTTCCATGGCTCCGAGAACCTCCCGCTTTGCAGCGGCCAGGACTTCTACGCGACCGACATCACCGCCTCAGGGATGGACGACAACCTCGCCATCGATTTCCTGTACAAGGGAAACAACGTCCTCGAACTGCTGGGGAGCGGTGTCAACGGCGCGGACTCGTATCAGCTCGACCTGACCCATCCACTCCACGTCGACGAGATCGACGCGAGCTGCAACAACGGCCTCACCAGCTGCGACTTCAGCCTCGCGGTGCTCGGCAACTCGACCGGCAACTGACGTCCTGGCCCACATACGCCGGTAGTAGAAAGCCCCCGCTCCGGCGGGGGCTTTCGGTAGCAAACCGGAATCGCAGGCGATTTCGTAGGGTCTTCAGGTCTTTCTCCGATCCGTCCGGCGGGTCATGTTGCAGCCATGGCGGAACAAGTCGCGAGCTTCGTCGCCGAGTGCTACTGGCCGGATGTGCGCGAGGAGGAAGTGCGCACGCTCGATCTACGGATCGCTGCCTCCCTCACCGACGACGTTCGCTACCTCGGATCGGTGCTGATTCGCGAGGACGAGGTCGTCCTCTGCCACTTCGAGGGAACCGCAGATGCCGTCCGCCTGGTCGCGGAGTTGGCGCGCGTTCCGTATGAGCGCTTGCTCGCAACCACGGTCTCGGTACGCACGGACTACACCCCCCTCCAAGGAAGGAGTTCGAAATGATGGACATTCAGCCTCTACATCGCAGGATCACGCGGCGGCTTCCCGGTCTGTGGGTCGCTGCCGTTCTTGCTCTCGCCTGCTGCGGCACGGCGCTGGCCGCGGCGAGCGCATCGAGCTACAGCGCGGCGAACAGCTCGAGTCTCGCCGGCAAGTGGAAGGGCCACTACAGCGGCGCCGTTTCGGGTCACTTCACGATTCGCTGGCAACAGACCGGCACGCGGCTGCACGGAACCATCACGCTCTCGAATCCGAGCGGGAAGTACGGCATCGGCGGCAGCGTGCGCAAGGGGAAGATCAAGTTCGGCGCGGTCAGCGTCGGAGCCAAGTACACGGGCAGTGTCCATAGGGCGTCGATGTCCGGCACCTGGACGAGCCCGGAGGGTGGCGGCACCTGGAACGCCACGAAGCAGACGAGCTGAGGCTCGGTAGATGGGGCACGACCCGTCGGGACGATGGTGTCCGTCGCGACTGTCGTGCGGTTGGTCAGGCGCTCAATCCCGATGGCGAGGATGTGAGCGCCTACCGCGAGGTGACGCTGGTCGGCCGCCCGCGCGCGCAGGCGCCGGCTCCTCGACGATGGGCGCCCTGCGAGTCGGCTCACCGCGCACGAACTGGTAGGCGAGCGCCGCGAGCGATGCCCCGCAGATCGGCGCGACGATGTAGAGCCAGAGGGCATGCAGGTTTCCCGACACGAGGGCCGGGCCGATTGAGCGAGCAGGGTTCATCGAGGCGCCACTGATCGGCCCGCCAAACATCGCGTCGAGCCCGACGGTGCCGCCGACCGCGATCGCTGCCGCCTCGCCGACGGCGCGGGCGTCGGTAGCGACGGCCATGATCACGAACATCAGGAAGAAGGTGAGCACCAGTTCCCAGAGGAAGGACTGGCCTTGCGAGCCGGACGGCAGCGTCGCGCCGACATTGGCGATGTTGCCAAGCGAACCTCGCAGGACTGCGGCAGCCGCGATCGCGCCGATGAGCTGCGCTCCCCAATAGCCGACGGCTCGCGTCCAGGGAAAGTGGCGGCTGAGGACGAAGGCGAAGGTGACGCTCGGACACGATCAGCCTCCTTTGATGTGTGAGGAATCAACCCGCTGCAAGGACGTGGGGCTGAGCCGTGCCCGCCTACAATCCGAGCCGTGCTCGAACGCGCCCAGACCCGCGCACTCCCACTGATCAACAAGAGCGCGGAACTCGCCCCCGTCCAAGCGTGCTGCGGCGTCTGCCGAACGTGCGTCACCACAAACGTCGTGACCCTCGCAGTCGCGGGCGTCACCGGCGCCGCTGTATACCTCACCCGCGGGGTTCGGCGGATCCTTCTCGCCAAGTCCGCCTAGCAACAGTCGACCTTCGACGCCGGCTGGATAATCGGGAGACCCTTCTTCTGCGACGCCTCGGCCTTGACGGCCTTGACGATCGCGGCGTGCATGCCGTCGGCGACCTGGTGAGTGAAGGTGACCTCGACCTGTTCGAAACCGGCCTCTTCGAGCCCTGCGATGTACTCCCTCTTCGAGAGCGCTCCGGCAATGCAGCCGACGTAGGAGCCGCGTTCTGCCTGGTCTTCCTCGGTCAGGTGATCCTCGGCGACGACATCGCTGACCCCGACGCGCCCGCCGGGCCGGAGTACCCTGGCGATCTCCAGAAGGACGGCCGCCTTGTCGGTCGAGAGGTTGATGACGCAGTTCGAGATGACGACATCGACCGAGTCGGCCGGAAGCGGGATCTCCTCGATGTAGCCCTTGAGGAAGATGGTGTTCGTGATGCCTGCCTCGTCCGCGTTTCGCCGGGCGAGCGCGAGCATCTCGTCGGTCATGTCGAGTCCGTAGACGAGACCGGTCGGCCCGACACGCTTGGCCGACAGGATCACATCGATGCCGCCGCCCGAGCCGAGGTCGAGAACGGTTTCCCCCTCGCGCAGGTCGGCGACAGCGGTCGGGTTGCCGCAGCCCAGCGATGCCAGCACCGCCGCGTCCGGTAGCTCGCCCCGCTGTTCGGCTTCGTAGAGCACCTCACCGAACTTGGCACTCCCGACGGCGCTCGCTCCCGAGTCGTCGGCGCAGCACGACCCTGAGCCGCAGCCACAGCCCTCGCTCTCACCGGTCACCGCCTTCGCCGACTCCGCGTAGCGGCGCCGCACCTCCTCCCGCAGCTCGTTGGTCGTCGAAGCCATCAGCAACACACCCCTTTCAGATCAGCAACGGCCGCCAGCGTCTGGAGCGCGTCTGGTCTCAGCGAGAAGTAGGCCCACTTGCCCCGCTGCGCCCGCTCGACAAGGCCGACATCGAGCAGCTTCTTGCAGTGGTGAGACACGGTGGGCTGTGACAGGCCAAGCGGCTCGATCAGGTTGCATACGCAGACCGGCTCGCCGCTCGTCGCCAGGAGATTGACGATCTTCACGCGGGCCGGATCCGACAGCGCGCGGAAGACAGCCGCCGTCGCCTTGGCCTCCTCGTCCGAAAGCACCGGCGCCGCGAGCGGCGCACAACAATCAACTGCAGCGACCTCGACCGTCAGCTCCGTCTCACATCGACATGGATCAATGTATCGACGATGGTCAATAGCTGTCAAGCGGGTGCGTCTTGCTTCCGCGCCGGGTGCGCATCGGATCCGGCTCAGGGAGCGGAGGGAGAGAGATTTGAACTCTCGATCCGACTAACGACGGATACCGGTTTTCGAGACTTGGCGCGGAGCGGTCTCTTAGCAGGGGCAAGGCATCGAACGGCGGCCGCGCGCGCCAGTCTGCGCGCCGGTCCGGCGCGCTCCGGAGGCCTCTCTACGGGCGATCCTGGGATCCGCAACGGAGAGGGTGGGACACCGCGCAGGCCTCGCGCGTCGGACGGACCGGCCGATGAGCAGGTTCAGCTTCAGCGGGCCGGCCGTCTCCGAGGGCACTGGGGCGGCACCCGCGTCAGTTCTCGCTCGAGGCCGCCCAGAGGTTGATGCCGCTGTCGGTCGCGTACCGGTCGATCTCTTCCAATTCGACCGCCGTGAAGTCCGACTTCTGGAGCGTGCCTAGGTTCTGCTCGAGCTGCTCGATGCTGCTCGCCCCGACCAGGGTCGAGGTCATTCGCGGGTCGCGGAGCGTCCAGCCGAGCGCGAGCTGAGCAAGTGTCTGGCCGCGGCGCTGGGCGATCTCGTTCAAGGCGCGTACCTTGGCCATCGTCTCCTCGCTGAGCTGGTCCGGCGACATCGAGCCGGGCCGACTTGCGCGCGACCCGTCGGGGATTCCGGCGACGTAGCGATCAGTGAGCACACCCTGGGCGAGCGGCGAGAAGCAGATGCAGCCAACGCCGAGGTCGCCGAGCGTGTCCAGAAGCTCGGCCTCGATCCAGCGGTTGAGCAGCGAGTACGAGGGCTGGTGAATGAGGAGAGGCACGCCGAGATCGCGGAGGATCGCCTCCGCCTCGCGCGTTTTCTCAGCCGAGTACGACGAGATGCCCACGTACAGCGCCTTCCCCTGGCTGATCGCAGCGGCAAGCGCGCCCATCGTCTCGTCGAGCGGAGTCTCGGGATCGAAGCGGTGCGAGTAGAAGATGTCGACGTACTCGAGCCCCATGCGGCTGAGGCTCTGGTCGAGGCTTGCCAGCAGGTACTTGCGCGAGCCCCACTCGCCGTACGGGCCCGGCCACATGTCGTAGCCCGCCTTCGTCGAGATGACGAGCTCGTCGCGGTACGGCGCGAGATCAAGACGAACCACCTCGCCGAATACCTGCTCCGCCGAACCGTACGGCGGCCCGTAGTTGTTCGCCAGGTCGAAGTGGGTGATCCCAGAATCGAACGCGCGGCGGAGAATCGCGCGGGACGTCTCGAACGGACGCTCGTGGCCGAAGTTCTGCCAGAGGCCGAGGCTGATTGCAGGCAGTTTCAGACCGCTCGCCCCGCAGCGGCGGTAGGTCATCTCCTCGTAACGGCCGGCAGCCGCGGCGAAGCCCACGGCCGGAGTCATACACGCGCCGGCATCTGCTCAGACGGCGGAGGGAGAGGGATTTGAACCCTCGATCCGCCTAACGACGGATAACGGTTTTCGAGCCTTGCGCAGCTTGCTGCTCAAAAGGCTTGTTCAGGTTTGGCTTTCGCCACTCGGGGCGGGATAGTTGGGCGGAGAATGGTGGAGCAGCCTTCCGGCACGGTGACCTTGGTGTTCACGGACATCGAGGGCTCGACACGCCTGCTACGGGAGCTGGGCCAAGACCGCTACCGGGACGCGTTGGCGGAGCACCGGCAGATCGTGCGAGAGGCGTTCGCCGAGGGCTACGAGGTCGACTACGAGGGCGACGCGTTCTTCTACGCCTTCGCCTCCGCGCCGGCCGCCGTCGCCGCAGTTACCCAGGCGCAACGCGAATTGAAAGGAGGCCCGATCCGAATCAGGGTCGGGCTTCATACCGGCACGCCGGGGCTCGATCCGCCGAAGTACGTCGGCGAGGACGTTCACCTGGCTGCGCGGATCATGTCGGCGGGGCACGGCGGGCAGGTGCTGGTCTCGCGCCCTACCCGTGAGCTGGTCGAGATCGAGTCGACCGGCCTCGGTGAGCACTGCCTGAAGGATTTCGACGCGCCCGTGCCGCTCTACCAGCTGGGGTCGGAGCGGTTCCCGCCGTTGAAGACGATCTCGAACACAAATCTGCCGCGACCGGTGTCGTCGCTCGTGGGCCGGGACGCGGAGATCGCAAAGGTCGCGGCGCTTGCCCGTCCCTCGCGGTTGGTGACCCTGACCGGTCCCGGCGGCGCCGGGAAGACTCGACTCTCTGTGGAGGCTGCGGCGGAGCTCGTGGGTGAGTTCAAGGCGGGAGTGTTCTGGATCGGGCTCGCGACACTGCGCGATCCGGCCCTGGTCGTGGAGACGATCGCGCAGGTCCTGGGCGCAAAGGACGACCTGGCCGGGCTCATCGGCGAACGGGAGCTGTTGCTGCTGTTGGACAACTTCGAGCAGGTCGTCGACGCGGCGCCTCAGCTGTCGGCGCTTCTCTCCGCGTGCCTCAATCTGCACGTGCTTGTTACGAGCCGAGAGCTCCTACGGATCGACGGCGAGGTCGAATACGCGGTGCCGCCGCTCGCCTCGGACGAGGCCGTGGAGCTCTTCTGCGCGCGCGCCGCTCTCGAGCCCTCGGAGGATGTCCGCGAGCTCTGCCGCCGGCTCGACGACATGCCATTGGCCGTCGAGCTGGCGGCCGCCCGGACGAGCGTGCTCTCGCCCGCGCAGATCCTCGAACGGTTGTCGCAACGCCTCGACCTGCTGAAGGGCGGCCGCGACAAGGACCCGCGGCAACAGACGTTGCGCGCAACGATCCAGTGGTCGTACGACCTGCTCAGCGAGGAGGAACAGGAGCTGTTCGCTTGTCTGGCGGTCTTCGAGGGTGGCTGCACACTTGAGGCAGCCGAGGAGGTGTGCGCCGCCGACCTCGACGTTCTCCAGTCGCTCGTCGACAAGAGCCTCGTCCGGCACTCCGGCGAGCGGTTCTGGATGCTCGAGACGATCCGAGAGCTCGCTGCCGAGCTGCGTCGCTCCTCCGGCAGAGAGGCCGAGCTCGACCAGCTGCATCAGAGCTTCTTCGTGAATCTGGCGCGGGAAGCTGAGGTCGGGGAACGCGGACCCGACCAGGCGGTCTGGTGGAGACGGCTCGAGGACGAGGTCGACAACATGCGCGCGGCGCTCGACCGCGCGCGCGCTCGTGGCGAGCACCTGCAGGAACTCGAGCTCGCGGCTCTGCTCAAGCGCTTCTGGCACGTGCGGAGCCGCCTGCATGAGGGGCGACGCCGGATCGAGGAGGCGCTCGCAGCAGCCGGAGGCGCCGACGGGGTGCTGCGTGCTCGCGCGCTAGCAGCACTGTCGATGCTCATCTGCCGGACCTCGGGCGACATGGGCGCCGCCGCAGAGCTAACCGAGGATGCACTTCAGTTCTACTCCGAGATCGGTGATGAAGCCGGTGTCGCTCGAATGACGCTCGACCTGGGCGCCACCGCCGATCTCGGAGGAGACCGTCCTCGTGCCCGAACCCTTTACGAGCAGGCACGAAAGCTGGCGCGTAGGGTCGGCGACCGGCGCTACGAATACTTCGCGGCGCACAACCTCGCCAACCTCGCCTTCCAGGCGGCGGAGTATCCGCTCGCGGTCGACCTCGGAACAGAGGCTGTCGAGACGGCGCGCGCCACTGGCGACCCAGGCAACGTTCAGAGCGCAACCCTTCTGCTGGCGTACATCCTCGCCGGAGCCGGAAGGGCGCTCGAGGCTCGCGACATGGGCGTCGGGGTACTACGGGCGACCGCTTCTTCGGGCGTCCAATGGGTTTCACGAGATGCCCTCGACCTACTCGCGATCACGGAGATCGGGCTCGGGATGCCGGAGCGGGGAGCCACGTTCGCGGGTCTTGCCGAGCGCCTCCGGGCGGAGTCGGGCGAGCCCCGCGAACCGAGCGGCGAGCGGCTGTACCGTCCCGCAGTCGAGGAGGCGGCGGGCATCCTCGGAGTGGAGCGATTCGAGGAAGAGCTGGCGCGAGGGGCGCGCCTGACCCTGGAAGACGCCGTCGACGCCGCGCTCGACGGCGCTCGATCCGGCTTCGACTCAGGAGGCGGAGGGGGAGGGATTTGACCCCTCGATCCGCCTAACGATGTGAAATGCGCTGAGGTCGCGGAAATCGTACCGATCGTTTAGCGAGGCTAGGTCCCTCGGCACCGCTGATCTTCAGTGGCTCCACCCGCACCCCGGGCGGTACGCCCGCTGGCCCAGGAACTCGTTCCATTCTCTGTGCGTCAGGTCGCGATGCGCGACTCGACAGGCTTGGGCTTCCCACGCCACGGGATCGACGTTCCAGACGACGCCCGTCGGACCGAAGTTGGCGAGGACGTGCGTGCCGTCCGGGAAGAACTCGGCGCTGCCGCCACCGTCCGACACCGGGATCGGCGCGCCGATCAGCTTCTGGGTCGCGACGTCCCAGAGCCGGAGGTTGCCGTCGTAGCTCATCGTGACCAGCATCCGACCGCCCGGGTCGAAGTCGACGGAGGTCACGGAGCTGTTTTCGCCGGCCAACGGGCTGCCGACCGGCCGGCGCTTCGCCACATCCCAGATGACGACGTCGCCCGACGTGTCGCCGACGGCGAGCAGCCTGCCGTCCGGCGAGAAGCTCACGGCGGAGTCATAGGGGGACGCGTTGAGGAGCCGTGCGAGCAACTTGCCGGTCGCTGCATCCCAGAGGTCGACTACTCCGCCCAGCGTCGCCGACGCGAGCAGCTTTCCGTCCGGACTGAACTCGATGTGCTGCGGTGTACCGTCGCGCTCCGGTAGCTCGACCACCTGATCGCCGGTTCGCAGGTCGTAGAGCTTGATCGCGTTCGTGGGCTGCCCCTCCACCGCCAGGACACGGCCGTCGGGGCTGAACGCCACCGTGCTGCTGCCTCCACCGGCTGGGAACGCCCTTGCGAGCTTCCTTGTGCGCACGTCCCAGACGAGGGCGTGCGTGGTGCCCGCAGTCGCGAGCAGCCTGCCGTCCGGGGTGAAGCGAATCTCGCTCGTGTCCCCGAACGGTCCCCGGAGGCGGCGAACAACGGACAGCGTCGCGGCACTCCAGACCTCGATCTGGTTCGGGCCCGGCGACACCGCGAACAACGACCGATGCGAGCTAACGGCCGACGCCCACCTGGAGTCGGAGTAGTGCGTGATGGGGAACGGCCTGCCGAGTCGGCGCGTGCCCGAGACGTCCCAGGCCACCACGCTGCCGTCGTAGCTGCCGGAGTACAGCGTCCGCCCGTCGGGGCTGAACGTTGCCGCGTTGACCTCCGCAGACTGGCCGCTATAGACGTCCCTGAGCGCTCTGGCGCGGACGTTCCAGATGCCGATCGTCCCGTCGTCATCGCCGGTGGCCAGGGTCCCTCCGTGGGCGCTGAAGCTGAGCGAATCGACGTTGCTGCCGGTCCGTTCGGAGGGTGTCGTCCATTTGCCCGTCGCCAGGTCGAGGAAGGTGACGCTGCCGTCGGTGTGGCCGAAGGCTGCAAGCGATCCACGGGGCGAGAGCGCCGCAGGCTCGCCGAGCTGGAACGTCTTGAGCTTCTCGAGCGTGCGCGCGTCGAGGAGCTCCGACGTACGTCCGCCCTTTGTGACGAGCAGATAGTGCCCGTTGGAGGTGTAGCCGACCAGCCGGCCGCTCACGATCGCGTGCGACCGAGTCTCGGCCGCACCGGTTCGTGCGTTCCGGAGGACGATGATCTCGCGTTTCGGGTCCTCGGAGCCCGACCTCATCTCACCGGTTGCGAGCGTTCGTCCGTCCGGCGAGAACGCGAGGTCGGGGATCGTCGCGTCGTTCGGCGAGGGAACCGTGAATCGCGGTTTCGAAGCGCCGGCGAAGAGGAGGCGGACGATCGCGTGGTGCCCCGTGGTGCTTCCGACGGCGAGCGTCCTCCCGTCCGGACTGTACGCGAGGGCGTGGCGCGGACCTGACGTCCCGAAGAACGAGATCTGGCCGTCCGGCAACGGCGCGCCGCCGCTGCGCTCCATCGTGCGCGCGTCGAAGAAGGCGACCTCGCCATCGTCGCCCCGGACCGCGAGCGTCCGGCCGTCGGGACTGAGCGCCTCGTCAAACACGCTCCCGCCTCCCTCGTGCGCGACTGCGATCGCAGCCGGCGCGCGCAGGAGCGCCGCCAGCAGATAGCCGCGGGTCGCAAGCGAGTCGTCGATGTTGACCGCCTCTCGCGCGAGCAGGAGAGAGAGGTCAAGCGGCGGCTGGATAAGCGCCTGCGCGCCGAGCCTCCCTGCGGTCGCTGATGTCGCCTGCTGATCCGCCGAACTCCGGGCTGCCAGCGCAACGCCGCCCGCCGCCAGCGCTGCGATGAGCAGCACGAGCGCGGCGGCGAGAAGCATCCGGAGCCGGCGATTGGCGCGTACGGACGAGCGTCGGCTCTCCTGCAGGAAATCGCGCTCGAGACGGTTCAGGGTTCCGGCGCCCGCGGATTCGGCCCACTCGACTGCCGCCGCCAGGCGTGCGCCGCGGTAAAGCTCCCCGGGCTCGCGGCCAGATTGCTGCCACTCCGCGGCGGCCTGCGCCAGACGGAGCTGCAGCACGCGGCCCTGGTTGTCCTCGTCGAGCCAGGTCCGGAGCCTCGGCCAGTGCTGCAGAAGAGCCTCGTGAATCAACTCGACACTGTCGCCGTCGGCGACCAGCAGCCGCCGGTCCGTGAGCACGGAAAGCACGTGCGAGACCCGTTCGTCCTCGTCGGCATCGAGTTCGGCGCGAGTGCCCCGACGCCGGGTGAGCGCCTCCTCGCCGCCGACGAGCCGGAGCAAGACCCGCCGCGCGACCAATTGGTCGTCGGCTTCGAGCGAACGGAAGGCCGCCTCCGCGTGCCGCGCAACCGCCCCGCGGACCCCGCCGCTGCGCGCGTATGCCGCGAGGGTCAGCCGCCTCCCCTCGCGCTCTTCCCAAAGATCGACGAGAGCAGTCGAAAGCAGCGGCAGGCCGCCGGGCTCGCCTGCCACGTCGTCGACGAGCATGTCGACGAGCTCCGGCTCTACTTCGAGCCCTACCTGCCCGGATGGGCCTTCGATCGTCCGGCGCAATTCGCTCGTGCTCATCGGCCCGAGCAGAACGTGATTCGGGCCGACCAGATCCGCGAGCTCGGGGTAGCGCGCAAGTTGAACGAAGAAGTCCGCGCGCAGCGCGATGATCACGAGCGAGCGACGCTCCGGATCCCATGCCCTCTCGACCAGCCCGGTCACGAACGACGCCCGCTGTTCCTCGCTCAGTTCCGGCGCGAAAAGCTCCTCGAACTGGTCGACCGCAAAGACGTTGGCGGTACCGCCGAACGGCTGAGGCTCGCCGGGACGCGCGAGGACGTGGTCGCGATCGAGCGCCGGCAGCAATCCGGCACGAAGAAGCGACGACTTCCCGCTGCCAGACGCGCCGACGAGAGCGAGGAACGGAACCTCCTCGAGCCGGCCGAGCAGCTCGGACACCAAACGCTCACGGCCGAAGAAGAACTCCGCATCTGCAGGCTCGAATGGCGCCAGACCTTTGAAGGGGCAGATGTCGCGGAAGACCTTCGATTCCCGTCCGTTTTCGACGACAGCCGGGGCCAGCGCGGGATCCTGGACGAGGATCGCGCGTTGCAGCTCCTGCAACTCGCTGCCGGGCTCGAGCCCCAGCTCGTCACTCAGGAGCGTGCGAGTTTGCTGGTACACGGCGAGCCCTTCCGCCTGGCGTCCCGACCGGTAGAGCGCCACCATCAGCTGCGCGCGGAAGTGCTCCCGAAACGGATGCTCGGCAGCGAGAGTTTCGAGCTCGGGAACGAGTGCCAGCTGACGGCCGAGCGCGAGGTCCGCGTCGATCCGCTCCTCGACCGCCGCAAGCCGAAGCTCGTCGAGTCGCTCCACTTCGAGGCGGCCGAACGGCTCGAACTCCAGGTCGGCGAACGGACGACCCTGCCAGAGTTGCTCCGCCGATCTCAACAACGTTGCGGCCGCCGCCGTACGCCCCGCACCGAGTGCCTCACGCCCCTCCGAGGCCAGCTGCTCGAAGCGCTCGAGATCGAGCTCACCCGGCTCGACGCGCAGCAGGTAACCCGGTGCCCTCGCCGCGAGTCTCGGCTCGTCGCTGCCCGCGGCGGCAAACACCTTGCGCAGTCGGGAGACGTGATTACGGAGCGCGTGGTCGGCGGAGTTCCCACTCTGCTCCGGAAAGACCTCGGCGACCAGCCGGTCGCGTGAGACGACGCGATTTGCGCTGAGCAGCAGCAGCGCAAGCAACGCACGCTGCTTCGGGCCTCCGAGTGCGACCGGTGATCCTTCCACACGGACGGAAAGAGGGCCGAGGATCCGGAAGTCGAGACGGCTCGCGGGCATCTCCGTCCCCAGTCTTCACTTCCGAACAGGTGATTACTAGCCCCTGGGGACGGGGCTGGGACAAGTTTGGGACATGGCCCGTGCAGCCTCTCGGCCATGCTGTACACGGCGAAATGCTTCTGGCCCGGGGCCGGCGAGCGCGAGATCAGGCTCGCCGCCGCGCACGCCTCACGCGACGCCATGCAGCACCACGCCGGCTTTCGAGGCGCGCTCTACCTCCCGGCCGACGAGCTCGTCCTCTGCCTGTTCGAGGCGATGTCCCCGTCGTCGGTGAAGAGCGAGAGCGAGTCAGCAGGCATGCCCTGCGAACGGGTCATCGAGACGGTGTGGATCGGACCGAGGCACGAGGACCAATCCGAAGGGAGAAGGACATGAGGAAGAAAATGCTTGTCGTGCTCGTGTGTTGCGGCGCATTCCTGACCGTCCCGCTCGTCAGCATCCAGGGTGCCACCGCCGGGAACGGAAACGTCACCTGTACAGACGCGTTCGCGGGCACGGCCGTCAACGTGATCGTCCCGCACGACAACGGCTGTGACCTCTCGGGGGCGAGGGTCACTCAGGACGTGATCGTCGAGCACGACGCCGGGCTCTCAGCCGAGGGGCTGAACGTCGGCCACGACATCAGGCTGGCCCAGGGAGACTTTGCGGAGCTAGGCGGCACCACCGTCGGCCACGACGTCACCATGGGCCGGGGCGGCGAGATCCACCTCGAGCGGACGACGATCGGCGGCAGGCTCGACGCGCTGGCACCGGACTCCGTGCAGACCGGACGCAATGGCCCCGACAGCCCTGGCGGGCCGGTCCGGATCGCCGGCGATCTGACCATCAACGGAACCCCCGACTCGGACTTCGCCTTCGACGGGCTGTGCTCCCTCAACGTGGGCCACGACGTCAGGATCGTCAACCGGACCGTGAACTTCGGGATCGGTTTCGGCGACAACTGCGGCGGGGGCGAGCTCCCGAACACCGTCGGCCACGACCTCGTCTTCACGAACGACTCGGCCGTGAGTAGTTTCTTCGGCCCGTCGCCGATCGAAGTCGGAGGCAACACGGTCGGGCACGACCTCGTCTTCACGCACAACACCGCTGATCCGGGCGGCTACCTCGAGGTCTCCGACAACCAGGTCGCCGGCAACGCGATCTGCGAGGCGAACTCGCCCGCAGTCGGAAGCCCGGAGCCGTCGGACGGCCCCAACATCGTCGCAGGCAAGAACACCTGCGGCTGATCCGATGCGGCGGCGGGTTCCCTGGACCCGCCGCCCGCTTCGACCCACTCTCCTGAGGAGGAACCGTGTTCCAGTTCAGCCGTTTCACGATTAGCAAGCCCCGACACCCGCGCTGGGCCGCGTCGGTCGTCGCGGCGGCAGCCGGGATCGCCGCCACCGCTCTTGTGCTCGTGCCGGCAGCGCCGGCCGCCTATCCGGGCCCGAACGGGCTGATCGCATTCCGCGCAGTCACCGATAACGGGATCCAGGTCTTCACGATCAACCCCAACACGCTGCAGCAGGTTCAGCTCACCAATGTGGACGGCGACGTGCAGGCTACCCCGCACTGGAATTCCGACAGCAGCAAGATCACATTCGAGTACGACCCGGCGAACGTGACGAATAACGACTTCTGCCACGTGGCGACGATGAACGCAGATGGCAGCGGTCTCGCGTTCCTCCCACTCGCCAATGGGGACCAGTGCGAAGGCGCGCCGGACTTCAGCGTCGACGGGAAGCGGCTCTTCTACGGGGGTTACAACGGCAAGCACCGCGAGGACATCTGGAGCATGAACCTCGATGGCTCCGACCGTCGCCTGGTCAGCGCGTGCGAAGGCCGCGGCGTCACCGATCCCGAGCCGTCACCCGACGGGAAGATGCTGGCCTTCACCTGCTACTCGCGCAGCGGCGGAGCGCTCTTCGTCTCCCGCATCGACGGGAGCGCGCTGCGGCGGCTGACCCCGTATTCCTTCAACGTCGGCATTCACGAGGACTGGTCCCCCGACAGCCGGCGGATCATGTTCATCGCTACGCATGACGAAGGCACCCCGGACGCACAGGTCAACACCGCCACGATCGCCGCCGACGGCAGTGACCTCCAGTGGGTCACGAATTACCCAGCTGGCGGCCTCCGCGCCTACGGCAACTCCTACTCGCCGGACGGACAGTGGATCGTTCTCCGCATGGAGAACGGCGACCAGAACGCCCTCTTCAAGATGAAGACGGACGGCAGCGACCTGACCCAGCTCACTCCGTACTCGAGCTTCCGACCCCGCGGTATGACCTGGGGCTCCGTCTGCCCCTGCACCCCGTAAGCAGACGAGCGCGCGGCTGAGCCAACGAGGAGGAGCCCAACCAGGCTTCTCCTCGTGTCTTACGTCGTCCCGCGTAGGCCCGGGACCCCATTGTCCGCATCGGTTTCGGCTCGGGAAGCGGAGGGGGAGGGATTTGAACCCTCGATCCGCCTAACGACGGATAACGGTTTTCGAGACCGCCGCATTCGACCGCTCTGCCACCCCTCCGCGGGTGGGCGCAGAACCGCGGCGGGCGCTGCGCTAGCGGAGAAGGAGGGATTCGAACCCTCGATGGAGCCATTCAGCCCCATAACGCCTTAGCAGGGCGCCGCCTTCAGCCACTCGGCCACTTCTCCGGAGTGGAACAGGTTACCGAGGGCAGTCGCTAGCCGAAGAAATTGATCGCGGCGACCATCAGCACGAACATCACGATCGACGCGATCGCGAACACGCTGATGCCCGCGGGACCCGGGAAGTCCGGCTTGTAGCGCGGTACGAGGAAGGACGCCGCGAGCGCGAACGCGATGAAGACGCCCGCGACGACAATGAGGCCGACCTCGTGACCGACCGGAATTTCCTCTGAGCCGAGCACGCCGCTATTTCAGCAGATCAGGCTGACGCGAGCAGCCGTTCCTCCCGCCGGCGCCGCTCGCGCAGGACCCACCAGGCGAGGCCGCCGAGGATGAGCAGCGGAGCAACCACGATCAGCGCATAGAGGACGATGATCCCCTCGAGCGCGAGGAAGTGCGCGGCCGAGCCGAGAAGCCGGCCGACGCGAGTGCTCCCGTGGTGGTGGTGCACGACAAAGGCGTGCTGGCGGGTCGTCAGCAGGAGCGAGATGTTGGACGTCGCGCCCGACTGCAGCGTGGCGGTGCGGTTGCGGCGCAGTTGCGTCACCGCGTGCCGCGCGTTCGAGAGCTTGATCTGGATCTGCACCCGCTCGGAGGCGGACAGCGTCCCGCTCTTGAGCGCCTCCTCGTAGACGGCGATCGCGCGCTTGAGCGAGCCGATCCCGTTGTTCTGCTGTGTGAGCTGCTGCTGCAGGTCCTGGGTCGAGACCTGCTGGGACAGGAGCGTGCCGAGGCCTGCGAGCCGCCCGATCGCGACCTCCGCCTTTTGGACGGGGACGCGCAGCTGCAGCACGGCGTCGCCCTGGCCGCCGGGGGAGCTCTGGTAGTTGACGGACTGCGCGTAGCCGCCGAGCGAGGAAACGATCTGCGTCGCGTCGTTCGTCGCTTTCGAGAGCGCAGCGTGGCTCTTGACCGAGACCTGGAGCGACGCGTCGGCGTGCACGAGCCGGTTCTTCGGAATCGCCAGCCGGTCGAACGAGTAAGTCGTGGATGACCCGAGCAGCGGCGTACCCGCAGCGGAGTGGAAGACGCCGTTATGTGCCCGGAGATTCGGAGCGAGCTGGACCGCCCTCTTAAGGGCCTTCTCCTGGGCAGAGGGTGACGGAATCTTGGCGGTGATTGACGGCACCGCCGCTTGGCCGGCCGTAATGAGCTTTGGGTTCTGCGCGACCGTGTGCGAACCCGAGCTGACGAAGCCATGCACGAGCGCCGCGCCGACGGCGAGCACAACAGCAACCGGCACGACTACAAACGTCAGCCTCCGCCGCTTCGACATCCGGCGCCGAGCGCCGGGCGCGAGCGCCAACACGCGCTCCCGCAACCGCTCGGGCGCGACGGGCGGGGTCGCCCGCAGCTCGGAGACGAGCGCCTCGTAGCCGTCCAGTTCGCTCCGGTCAGTTGCGGACATGAGTCATCTCCTCTTCGAGTCGCTTCAGAGCCCGGCTCAGCCGGGTCGAACAAGCGGTCACGCTGATCCCGAGCACCCGCGCGGCGCCCGGGCCGTCGAGCTCGAGCAGCACGCGCAGTGCCACGACCTCGCGCTCCGCCGGCGTGAGCCGCCGCAGGGCGTACTCGAGCTCCGGCGAGAGGCCCTCGGAGAAGACGGAGTCCTCGAGCAGGGACTCGTCGCGGGTGTACGTCTCCTCGCGCCGCTGGCGCCGGGCCTCGGCTCGGAACCAGTCGACGGCCGCGGAATGGGCGATGCGGCAAAGCCAGGTGCGCGGCGCGCCGCGGCGCGGGTCGAAGCGGCGCCAGCTCTTGAACGCCCGCTCGAACGTCTCGGCCGCGAGATCCTCTGCCGCCGCACGGTCGCCGGTGAGGTAGACGAGGTAGCGGTATACGGCATCGAGGTGCTCCGCGACGACGTCCGCGAAAGGCGGTGCGCCGACCCGACCAGGCGGTCGAACGGCTGCCGGCAACGCGTTCACGCCCCTCATACGGCGCCGACACCCAAGAACGTCACACCTGAACCGTACGGCGTGCGTACGCTCAACGGAATGCGCCGTCTCCTGATCCTCGTCTGCGCGATCGTCTGGGTGGACACCATGCTCTACGCGGCGCTCACGCCGCTCCTCCCCCACTTCACACACACGCTCCACCTCTCGAAGGCGGCGGCAGGCGTGCTCGTCGCCGCCGATGGCGCCGGCGCTCTGGTGGGTGGGTTGCCCGGCGGGGCCGCCGCGGCTCGCTTCGGCCCCCGGCGGGCTGTCCTCGCCGGCCTCACGCTGATGGGCCTCGCGAGCCTCGGCTTCGCCTTTGCCCACGGCTTCTGGCCACTCGCCATCGCTCGCTTCCTGCAGGGCTGCGCCAGTGGTTTCACCTGGGCGGGAGCGTTTGCCTGGCTTCTCGCGGCGGCGCCGCGCAACCGTCGCGGCGAGCTGATCGGGACGGCGCTCGGTGCCGCGGTGTTCGGCGCCCTGTTCGGCCCGGTCGTCGGAGCGGCGGCGGCGCTCCTTGGGCGGGGCGCGGTGTTCAGCGCACTCGCAGCCCTCGCGGTGGTGTTGGGCGCATGGACGCTGCGGATCGAATCGACTGCACCGGAGGCAGCGTCTGTATCGGCCATAGCGCAGGCGCTGCGCGATTCCCGATTCCTCGGCGCGCTCGCCCTGATGGCGCTCCCGTCGCTCCTGTTCGGCGTCCTCTCCACCCTTGCGCCGCTCCGACTCTCCGATGCGGGTTGGGGAGCCGCGGCGATCGGGGCCGTCTGGCTCGTAGGGGCCGGCTTCGAGACCGCGCTCTCGCCGATTGCCGGACGCGTTCTAGACCGGCGCGGCTGGGCGATTCCGGTCAAGGCGTCGCTCGCAGCCGCCACTGTCCTCTCGATTGGGCTCGCCTTCAGTCCCCGGCCGCTCGCTTACGTACCTCTCCTCATCGCGGCGAGCGGAGCGTACGGCGTGCTCTTCACCCCCGCCTTCGCTCTGATCGCCGACGGCGCCGAGAGCGTCGGCCTTCCGCAGGGGATGGCGTTCGGCCTCATGAATGCCGCGTGGGCGGCTGGAGCCGTGATCGGCCCTGCCGCCGGAGGTGCGGTCGCCGACGCATCGGGCGATGTCGTGCCGTTCGTCGTGGCAGCCGGGCTCTGCGCGGCTGCATTCGTGGCGGTGCGCCAACGCACCGCCACGCACATCGCCGAGTCAGACCTCGCGCGCTAGCGGCTCGTCGGCGGCGATGTTCTCCTCCTCGGGCAGGACGACGTCGCCGATCATCTCCTCGATCCGCTCGCGCGGCAGGGCGACCGCCATCGCCCAGTAGAAGATGACCGCACTGAAGATCGCGACGGCAACGATGTCCCACCAGAGCGGGAACCAATTCGGAGTCGGCCCCAGCGTTCCGAAGAGCTGGTGCGACGTCGGTCCGAAGTCGCTGAGATAGACGATCGCGCCCATCCCGACGAGGTAGAACGGCAGCCAGCTCGCCGCCTTCAGGTCGAGCTGCGGCGACTGCGAATTCAGGTGGAACACGCGAGTGGCGACGAGGATCACGTAGCCGATCGCGATCGCGACACCCAGCCGCCAGTCGGTGTCCCAACCCGACCAGAGGATGAGCAGGTTCGCGACGACGAACGAGAGCGGCGCGAGCACCGACCCGAACGGAGCCCGCCAGGGCCGCTCGGCGTCAGGCAGCCGGCGCCGGAAGACGCCGAAGGCGAGCGGAGCGCCGGCATACATCAGCACGCTCGCCGCCGTGATCAGCCCGACGAGGGACGTCCAGCTCGGGAACGGCAGGAAGCAGACACAGCCGACCACGAACGCCGTGAGGAGGCCGAACCAGGGCACACCGCGGCGGTCGGTCGACTCGTAGACGGTCGGGAAGTAGCCGTTCCGGCTGAGGCCGTACGAGACGCGTGAGCTCGACGTCGTGTAGATGAGCCCGGTGCCGCCCGGAGAGATGATCGCGTCGGCGTAGAGGATCGCCGCGAGCCAGCCCACCGCGGCGAGCGTGGCGACCTGCGCGAACGGCCCCGTCATCGTCGTGTACGCGCCTTTGGCCCAGGTGCTGCCGATCTGCGAGTGCGGCAGCGCGCCGAGGAACACCACCTGCAGCGCGACGTAGATGACCGCCCCGATGATCACCGAGAAGATGACCGCACGCGGGATGTCGCGCTTCGGTCGCGCGCTCTCGCCGGCGAGCTGATCGGCCTGCTCGAAGCCGAGCAGGGCGAAGATGATCCCGCTCGTCGAGATCGCGCTCAAGACGCCCTTCGCGCCGAACGGACTGAAGCCGTCCGCGGCGTGGAAGTTGCTCGCATGGAAGTTGACGATCCCCAACACGAAGATCGTCAGCAGCGGGACCCCGACCTTCCACCACGTCGCCGCGCTGTTCGTGTGCGCGAGCTTGCGGATGCCGAGGAAGTTGATCGAGGTGAAGATCGCCATCAGGACGACCGCCGCCACGATCCCCTGCGCGGTCAGCACGCTCGTGCCGCCTGTGCTCACCTTCATCCAGTGCTTCGCGAAGTGGTAGTGCTGGCCGTACGTAATCATCGCCAGCACCTCGATCGGCGCGACCGTCGCGGCCTGAAGCCACGAGAACCAGCCGAAGGACGCGCCTGCGCCGCCACCGAAGGCGTAGTGCGGGAAACGCGCCGTGCCACCGGCAACGGGCCACATCGCGCCAAGCTCGGCGTGCGTCAGTGCGAGCAGGAAGATCGCGAGCGCGCCGATGCACCACGAGATGACGGCCGCGGGGCCGGCAGCGATGAGCGCCTTCTGCGCGCCGAAGAGCCAGCCGGAGCCGATGATCGAGCCGGCGGAGGCCCAGAGCAGGCCGATGAACCCGATCTCGCGGCGGAGGCCAGGTTTTCGCGCTGCGGGAGCGTCCGCAGGACGGCCGGCAACCGTGGTTTGAGGTGCAGCCGTGTTCATCGCTGCCGGTGCAACGGCGCATTCGCGTCTTCGGATACGCCCCTCGGACTCGTTCGCGGCCACAGCTTCGCAATCGGAAACAGGGCTACAATCCGGCCCTCAGGGCGCGTAGCTCAGCGGGAGAGCACTCGCTTCACACGCGAGGGGTCGCTGGTTCGATCCCAGCCGCGCCCACTAGGAAACTCGCTGGAAACGGTGGGTTTTTCTCGTATCCGGCTATTGCTAGGTCGTGCTGCACGCTAGGGCGGGCGAGATCCTACGCTCGCCGCAGTCTGTCGGAGCTGCCGATAACAACGGGAAGCGGGGCGGCCAATCGAGCGCCCGGGCTAGTAGACCCGCTCGACGACAAGAACGTTGTACGGCGAGCGAGGCTGCTCCGGGACATTTTCGAGAAAGCTGACGCGCCACGGGCCCGATCCGTTGGACAGATACAGCTCCTGCCCCTCCACGGGCTCTTTGTCGGGAACGTCATAGACGTACTCCCTCATGACCACAGGACCATCTAACGATCCCTCGCGGACGGTCCAGTTGTAGGGCGCCACGGGCGAATTCTCGCAGGTTTCGATCGGGGCATTCAGTTCGTTGTGAAAGCCCCACCCAAGTTGGCCCGAGACGAGGCCAGGCTCGGGAAGCCCCGCCGAACGCGGTGCTAGCTGCCGGCGACTGCGCCCATCGTGATCGCTGAGAGAACGATCAGGGCGGCGATCGTGAAACCGACGATCAAGGCTGCAATCGTGACCTGCGTCTGCGTCATCGCCCAGGGCATTCGACGCCCCACCGCGTAGACCTTCGCTCAACGTGGCGCGAGAGCCGGCCGTACGCGGCCGCGCACTTCGCCGAGCTCGACGCCGTTCGCAGCGCTGCCGTGGAGGACGACCTCATCGCCGTCCTCGAGAAAGCGCTCGCCTCGGAAGAGCTCGATCATCGAGCCTTCCGAGCCCGGTTCCGCGCCGGAGATCGTCCCCGACGCCATCAGGTCACCGGTGCGCAGCCGCGCTCCGTTCGACGTAGCGTGGGCAAGCTGCTGCGGCAGCGTCCAGTAGAGCGTCTTCGCGTTGCCGCGCGAGATCGTCTCGCCGTTCAGCTCCACATCGAGCGCGACGTCCAGCCCCCAGTCGCGCCCGCCCTCGAGGTGCGGCAGCGGGGGCGGCTCCTGCGGCGGCGCCTCGACCCGCGCGCCGTCGAGCACCGCGAGCGGCGTCACCCAGGCCGAGATCGAGGTCTGAAAGGACTTGCCAAGGTTAGGGCCGAGCGGCTGGTACTCCCACGCCTGGATGTCGCGCGCGCTCCAGTCGTTGACGAGGACGACCCCGAAGACGTGATCTTCGAACGCCTCGACCGAGGCCGGCTCGCCCAGCTCGGTCGGGACGCCGACGACGAAGCCGAGCTCGAGCTCGAAGTCGAGGCGCTGGGTCGGGCCGAACGTCGGCGCGTCCGCGCCCGGCGCCTTCCGCTGTCCGCGCGGCCGCACGACGTCCGTCCCGCTGACGACGACGCTGCCGGCGCGGCCGTGGTAGGCGACAGGGAGCCAGCGCCAGTTCGGCAGCAGCGGCTCCTGGTCGGGCCGGAACATGCGGCCGAGGTTCGTCGCGTGCTCGAGCGAGGAGTAGAAGTCGACATAGTCCGCGACCTCGAAGGGGAGCCTGAGCCCGGCCTGCGAGAGCGGGCTGCGCGGCCCGTCATACGTCCGTGCTGCCGTGATCGCGCTTTCCCAGACGCCACAGCCTTGCGCCATGAGCGGGTTCAGCGTCCTTTGCGAGAACAGACCGCCCAGACCGGACAGGTCGACCGCCTCGTTCCCGTCCCGCCAGAGCAGTCCGTTCGGGCCGGCGCCGAAGCTCACAGGAGCTTCAGCCCCTCGAGCTCTTCCACCGGCTCGAAGAACGAGCAGGTCCCGATCGAATGGAAGAGCGAGGAGCGGACGTCGACGAGCTGCGTGGGCAACGCCTCCCGGTCGCGCCAGCGGAACGAAGTGGCGTCGAGCGCGAAGGCCGGCGCCCGTTCCAGCAACGCCTCGTCCTCGTTCCCGAAGACAGCGGCCGCGAGAACGTTGAGGAAGCCATGCTCGCCCGATTCGGTCGGGTACGCGTGGTGGAGGCCGGCGGTCGCTTTGAAAACGACTCCGCGCGCGCGGCAGCCGCGGATGAAATCGGCAAGCTCCTCGACGCTCGGCACGCGCTCGCCCCCGCAGCGGATCTTCGCGCGTAGTCCGCGCGCGGCAACCTCGTCGAGCTCGACGCCCTCGAGGTAGACCGCCCCGTCCTGCCGCTCGCTCCCTGCTTCCACGACCGCCAGCGCTCGCGCCTCGTCCTGAGGCAGCTCCGACAGCTGCGCCGCGGGCCAGACGAGACGGCCGAGCATCCATGCGTGCTCGCTCTGCCGCGCCTGCCGGTCCTCGGCGAGCGCCTCTGCCGGCGGCAGGCTGGCCGGCGGGAACATCGGGGCGTTATCGAAGAACCTCCTCAAGAGGGCATGGCGCGCATCGTCGGGCACGAGGGCCGAGGCTACACTGGCCGCGGGCCAGGCCCCGTGCAGTGGGAGCCTGCGAACCGCGTCAGATCCGGGAGGAAGCAGCGCTAAGTAGTTCCTCTTAGGTGTGCGGTGTGCCTGGCCCTCTTTCCCGCTTCGCCCGCTCCGCCTTCGTCCTTCGCTTTTCCCTCGCCTGCTGACGGCGTTCCGCGGTGCGCCGCGCCCGCGCATGTCGGGAACGGCGACGCACGCGAATACGGTGCTCCGTTCTCTGCTTGAATCGACCCGTGGCCGCTCTCTACCGGAAGTACCGTCCCCAGAGCTTCGCGGAGGTCGTCGGGCAGGAGGCGGTCGTGCGGACGCTGAGCAATGCGATCGGCACGGACGCAGTGCGCCAGGCGTACCTCTTCGCCGGCCCGCGTGGCACCGGCAAGACCTCGATGGCGCGCATCCTCGCCAAGTGCCTCAACTGCTCGCAAGGGCCGACGACCGCCCCCGACGGCACGTGCCACGCATGCCGCGCGATTGCTGCCGGCACCTCGCTCGACGTGATCGAGATGGACGCCGCGTCGCAGCGCGGGATCGACGACATCCGCGAGATCCGCGACCGCGTCGTCCTCCAGCCGGTCGAGGGTGGTTACAAGGTCTACATCCTCGACGAGGCACACCAGCTCACCGATGCTGCCTGGAACGCGCTCCTCAAGCTGATCGAGGAACCGCCACCGCACCTCGTCTTCGTCTTCTGCACGACCGACCTCTCGAAGGTCCTGCCGACCGTCCGCTCGCGCTGCCAGACGTTCGTCTTCCAGCGTCCGAACCTCCAGCATCTCGTCAAGGTGCTGCGCCAGATCGCGGACGCAGAGGAGATCGACGCGCCCGACCAGGCGCTCGCGCTCGTCGCGCGCAGCGGCCGCGGCGCCTATCGCGACGCGGTCTCGATGCTCGACCAGGTCGCGTCCGCGACCGCGAACCAGGTCACGGTGCAGGCGGTGCTCGAGCTGCTCGGGACGGTCGAGGAGGAGGCGCTCTTCCGCCTCTGCGACCTCGTGATCGACCGCGACACGGCAGGCGCGCTGACCTACGTTGAGGAGCTGTCGGAGCGCGGACACGACCTCGGCCGGCTCGTCGTCGACGTGATCGAGCACCTGCGCCGGCTGATGCTCGCCCAGCATCTCGGCGACGTGCCCGAGACAGCTGCGACGAGCGAGGAGGCTCGCGAGCGGCTGCGTGCCCAGGCGAACCAGCTCGGCGAGGCGACCGTGCTTCGGCTCGTCGACCTGCTCGCGGTCGCGGTCGACGACATGCGCCAGGGCGGCGACCCGCGCCTGCCGCTCGAGCTCGCGCTCGTAAAGGTGACGCGGCCGGCCAGCGACCTCTCGCGCGAGTCGATTGCCTTCCGCCTCGAGCGGCTCGAGCAGGGAGAGCCGACGACAGCACCGGCGCCGTCAGCGCCGCGAGAGCCCGAAGCGGCGGCGGACGAACCCGCGCCAACCCCGCCGCCAGAGCCGGAACGCGTTCCGGTGCCGGTGGGCGCGCCCGCACTCGACCTCTCCCAGCTCCAGGAGGCCTGGGGACGCACGGTTCTGGCGGCGGTCGAAGAGCGCGGCGGCATTCCCACGGCGTCCCTCCTACGCGAGGCGCATCCGGCCGATCTGAGCGGCGACACCCTCACGCTCGAGTTCCCGCCGACGGCGCAGTTCCATCTCGATCTTGCGCGTGCCCCGAAGAACGCGGGTCTACTTGCGGACGCGCTCTACGACGTCACCGGCCGCCGGCTCGAGCTCGTCTTCGAGCTCGGCGAGGCGCGCGAGAGCCCGGCGGCGAGCGAAGAGGAGCCGGCGGGCGAGGAACGCATCCTCGAGCTCCTCAAGGAGACCTTCGACGCCCAAGAGCGGGAGAGCTAGCCATGTCCTCCTTCGACATGGAGCGGCTCATGCAGCAGGCGGCCCAGATGCAAGAGCAGATGCAGCGAATGCAGGACGAGGCGGCGCAGGAGACCGCGCAATCGTCGGTCGGCGGCGGACTCGTCAAGGTCACCGCGAACGGCGCCGGTGAGGTCGTCGCGGTCGAGATCTCGCGCGACGCGATCGATCCGGACGACCCCGAGGCGCTCGCCGACCTCGTTCTCGCCGGCGTGAACGAGGCGCTGCGCTCGGCGCGGGCGGGAGTCGAGGGGAAGGCGCAGCAGATGCTCGGAGATATGGGCCTCGGCGGCCTCGGCCTCCCCGGCCTCGGAGAGTGAGCACTCCCTCGCCGCGGCGGACCGTCCGCGGCCGGTACATCTTCTCGAACTGGCTCTGGGCGCTCATCGTCCTCGCCCTGATCGGCGTCGTGATCTGGGGCTGGGCGTTCGACTTTTCGCCTCATTAGCGGTCGTGTCCCAACGGGACACGACCGGTGCCAGGCACCGGTCGTGTCCGAAGCGGACGAGTACCCTCAGGCCACATGCTGAGCCCCTCCGTCGAGAACCTCGTCGCGCAGCTGACCCGCCTGCCGGGCATCGGCAGCCGCACGGCGCAAAGGCTGGCATTCCACCTCCTCCAAACGCAGAAGGAAGAGGCGCTCGCGCTTGCGGGAGCGATCGAGGACGTGAAGGAGCGCGTCCGCTTCTGCCGCGACTGCGGCAACCTGACCGAGGACGAGCTCTGCGCCATCTGCATCGACGCGCGCCGCGACCGCACGACGATCTGCGTCGTGGAGCAACCCGTCGACCTCGTCTCGCTCGAGCGGACGGCGGAGTACCGCGGGCTCTACCACGTCCTCGGCGGCGCGCTGTCGCCGCTCGACGGCGTCGAGCCCGAGCATCTGCGGATCGACGAGCTCATGCACCGCGTCCAGAGCGACGGCGTCGTCGAGGTCGTCCTGGCGACCAACCCGAACGCGACGGGCGAGGCGACGGCGTCGTACCTCGCGAGCCGGCTCCGCGACCGCGTCCGCGTGACGCGCCTCGCGAGCGGGCTGCCGGTCGGCGGCGACCTCGAGTACGCGGACGAGGTCACGCTGGGCCGCGCGCTCGTCGGCCGCCGGGAAATGTAGCCCGATGGCGACCACCCAGTACGAACCGCTCCCGGAGATCGCAGCCGACACGCCGACACGCCGCCCCGACCTCGTCGTGATGAAGTTCGGCGGCACCTCGGTCGGCGACGTGGACAAGATCAAGGACGTCGCATCCCGGCTCGTCCGCGCCCGCGAGGAAGGCCGCCGCGTGGTCGGCGTCCTCTCGGCGATGGGCGACACGACCGACGAGCTGATCCGCCTTGCCCACGAGATCTCGCCGGTGCCGCATCCACGCGAGTACGACATGCTCGTCTCGGTCGGCGAGCGGATCTCGAACGCACTCTGCGCGATGGCCGTTCACGACCTCGGTCACGAGGCGATCTCGCTCACGGGTTCCCAGGCGGGGATCGTCACCGACACGGTCCACGGCAAGGCGAAGATCGCAGAGGTGCGCGCGACGCGGATCAACGAGGCGCTCGACGCGGGGAAGATCGTGCTCGTCGCCGGTTTCCAGGGCGTTTCAGCCGACTCCCACGACGTGACGACGCTCGGCCGCGGCGGCTCTGACACCACGGCGGTCGCGCTCGCCGCCGCGCTCGGCGGCCCCTGCGAGATCTTCACCGACGTCGAGGGAGTCTTCACCGCCGACCCGCGGATCGTCCCCGACGCGCTCAAGCTCAAGACCGTCAGTTACGAAGAGATGCTGGAGATGGCGGCGACAGGCGCCCGCGTCATGATGGCGCGGTCGATCGAGATCGCACGAAGATACGGTGTGGCGCTCCACGTGCGCGCGTCGTTCTCGGACAGCGAAGGCACGAGGATCGCCGAGGAAGGAGATCTGGTGCTCGAGAAGGCGATCGTGTCAGGCGTCACCCACGACGCGTCTGAAGCGAAGGCGACGATCGTCGCGGTGCCCGACACCCCGGGCGTCGCGGCACGCGTCTTCCGCGCGCTCGCCGACGCGGGCGTGAACGTCGACATGATCGTGCAGAACGTGTCCGCCAATGGCACGACGGACATCTCGTTCACCCTGCCGAAGAGCGACCTCTCCATTGCCGAGCCTATCCTCGACCGACTGGCCTCCGATATCGGCGCATCGTCGATCGAGCTCGACGACGAGATCGCGAAGGTCTCCCTCGTGGGAGCCGGAATGAAGAGCCATCCCGGCGTCGCCGCCGACATGTTCGAGGCTCTCGCGGAGGCAGGGATCAACATCGAGATCATCTCCACGTCGTCGATCCGCGTCTCCTGCGTCGTGCGCGCGGCCGAGGTCGAGCGGGCCGTGCGGGCGGTGCACGCCAAGTTCCGGATGTACGCCGAGGAGCGCGTCGATGCGTGACGCGCGCGTCGCGGTGATCGGCGCCACGGGCGCGGTGGGCAGCGTCACGATGCGGATTCTGCGCGAGCGCGGCTTCGAGAACGTGCGCGCCTTTGCCTCTGCGCGGTCGGCGGGCTCGACGCTCGCGGACGGCACGGTGGTCGAGGAGGCGACGCCGGAAGCGCTAGCCGCCGGCGGGATCGACATCGCGCTGTTCTCCGTCGGAACCGAGGCGTCGCGCGAGCTCGTCCCCCACGCCGTGCGCGGCGGCGCGGTCGCGATCGACAAGTCATCGGCCTACCGGCTCGAGCGGGGCGTCCCGCTCGTCGTGCCGGAGGTGAACGGCGACCGCGTCGCCGACCACGACGGGATCCTCGCCAACCCGAACTGCTGCACGA
Source organism: Gaiellaceae bacterium (assembly GCA_045805965.1). GTDB lineage: Bacteria > Actinomycetota > Thermoleophilia > Gaiellales > Gaiellaceae > Palsa-739. The sequence continues at coordinate 58,067 of JBJMKF010000013.1, read as the reverse complement.
TCCCGCTCACCTGCATCCTCAAGCCGCTACACGACGTGGCAGGGCTGCGGAGCGTTCGAGTCTCGACGTATCAAGCGGCCTCCGGGAAGGGCGCCGCCCGAGCCGAGCAGTTGAGGCAGGAGCCGGTGGAGCAGCACGACGTCGGCTTCGACTGGACGTGGGAAGGGGACGAGACCGACGAGGAGGCAAAGATCCGCGCCGAGACGCAGAAGGTGCTCGAGCTGCCGGAGCTGCCGATCAGCGCCACCACTGTCCGCGTGCCGGTGCTCGTCGGTCACGCAGAGGCAGTCTGGATCGAGCTTGGCGAGAAGCTCACCCCAGGGCAAGCGGAAGCAGTGCTCGGAGACGCCCCGTCGGTGCGTCTGGCCGACACCCCGACGCCGGCCGCGTCCGCCGCGACCGACGACGTGCTCGTCGGCCGCGTGCGACGCGATCCTGCAGCCGAGAACGGACTCGTCCTGTTCCTCGCCTGCGACAACCTCAACAAGGGTGCCGCGCTGAACGCCGTTCAGATCGCGGAGAGGGTGCTCGACACCGCATGGCGTCCGTTGACGTCGGCGTAGGCCTCCTCGGGTACGGCACGGTCGGCGCGGCCGTCTCTCGGATGCTCGCCGAGAGCGGCGACGAGATCGAGCGCGCGACCGGGCACAGGTTGACGGTGGTGCGCGCGCTCGTACGGGATCCCGAGAAGCACCGCCAGTTCGCGCCGGGCGGCGGCGTGCTCACCGACGACTTCGCAACCCTGCGCGACGACCCGCGCGTCGACGTCGTCGCCGAAGTTATGGGCGGGCTCGATCCCGCGGGTGGCTACGTCCGCGAGCTCCTGCGGGCGGGCAAGCCCGTGGTTTCCGCTAACAAACAGCTCGTCGCGCGCGAGGGAGCGGATCTCTTCGCGATCGCGTCCGAGGCCGGCGTCCAGCTTCGCTTCGAGGCGTCGGTCTGCGCGGCGGTGCCTGTCGTGAAGGTGCTGCGCGAGTCGCTCGTCGCCGAGAACGTGCACCGCATCCTCGGCATCGTCAACGGAACGACGAACTTCGTGCTCTCGAGGATGGCGCGCGGCGGCACGTACTCCGAGGCGCTCGCCGAGGCTCAGTCGCTCGGCTTCGCCGAGCCCGACCCGACCGACGACGTCACCGGCGCGGATGCGGCGGCGAAGATGGCGATCCTCGCGACCGTCGCCTTCGGCTCGCGCGTCCTGCTCGACGACGTGCAGTACCGCGGAATCGAGGCGATCGAGCCGTCGCACGTCGAGGCGGCAGCGGCGTTCGGCATGGCGCTGAAGCTGATCGGCATCGCCACGCTCACCGAGGGCGCGGTCGACGTTCGCGTGCAACCCGCCTTTGTCGAGAACGCGCACCCGCTTGCGAGCGTCGAGGGAAGCTCGAACGTCGTCGTCCTGCAGGGGGACGCGATTCGCGAGGTCACGCTCGGCGGCCCCGGCGCCGGAGGGATCGAGACGGCGTCCGCCGTCGTCGCCGACCTCGTCAGCGTCGTCGGCACGTCCGGGACGGGGTTCCTGCAGAACGACGCGTGCTGGCGGGAGCTGCCGAGGCTCGACCCCGCCGGCTGGCGGTCGCCCTTCTACGTCCATCTCGATGTCGCGGACCAGCCGGGCGTGCTCGGGTACGCGGCCGCAACGTTCGCCAAGCACGACGTCTCGATCGCCCAGCTCGTCCAGCATCTGGAGCCGGAAAGGGCCGCGCTCGACCTCGTGCTGCACGTGGCGATGATCGGGTCCGTGGAGGCCGCGCTCGACGAGCTCTCGTCCTCGCCGGAGGTGCTGGCTCGGCCGTTCGTCGCGCCGGTGATCGCTGCGTGATCACGCTCGGCGAGGGCTCGACGCCGCTCCTCCGCGCGCCGCGGCTCGGCGAGCGCTACCGCGTCGAGGAGCTCTGGCTCAAGTGGGAAGGCGCGAACCCGACGGGCTCGTTCAAGGATCGAGGCATGGCCGTCGCGACTACACGTGCGGTCGAGCGCGGGATCACGCGGCTCGTGTGCGCGTCCACCGGCAACACCGCCGCTTCCTCGGCTGCGTATGCCGCGCGTGCGGGGATCGAAGCGGTGATCGTCGTCCCGGCCGGCGCGATCGCGGCTTCCAAGCTCGTGCAGGTGCGCGCGGTCGGCGGCCAGATCGTCGAGATCGAGGGCTCGTTCTCGGACGCGTTCGCGCACGCCGAGGAGCTCGCCTCGGAGCCCGGCTCGACGTTCGTCAACTCGGGCGGGAGCGACGACCGGATCGAGGGCCAGATGACCGTCGCGGCGGAGATCGCCGAGCAGCTCGGAGGGGCTCCGGATGTCGTGACCCTCCCGTACGGCGGCGGCGGCAACACTCGTGCCGTCGCGCGCGGATTCGAGGAGCTCGTCGGAACCCTTCCGACGCTGTACCCGGTCGAGGCGGCGCAGCGCCCCGACACGGTCGCGTCCGCGATCCGCATCATCGAGCCGGTGCACGAGAAATGGGTGCACGAGGCGATCGAGCGCTCGGGCGGCTCGCTCATCACGGTGTCCGACGAAGACATCCTCGACGCCTGGAGGAACCTGCGCACCCTCGAAGGCGTCTTCTCGGAGCCTGCGTCCGCGGCCGGCATCGCCGGCCTGGCGGACGCCGAGCACGAGGGCCGCGTCGTCTGCATCATCACGGGCCACGGCTTGAAGGATCCGGCTGCGGTCGGCACATGACGCGCTTCCGCGCCCCGGCGACGACGGCGAACCTCGGCCCCGGTTTCGACGTCGCCGGCGCCGCGCTCGACCTCTGGAACGAATTGGAGCTGACCGAAGGCGGCGGCGCGGACGAGTCGCATCTCGGCGTGCAGGCTTTCTCCGCCTACGCGTCACCCGCAGTGTGGAGCTTCGAGTGGACGAGCCGGATCCCGCGCGAACGCGGCCTCGGCTCGAGCGCCGCGATCGTGGCGCTCGGCCTCGTCGCCGGCGCGTGGGCCGCCGGAGTCCAGCCGAGCGTCGAGGAGCTGCTCGAAGCGGGGCTCCCACTCGAAGGGCACGCGGACAATCTCGCGCCGGCGCTCGCGGGAGGCGTCTGCCTGACGTGGGACAGCCGCATCGCGCGGGTCGCCGATGACCTGCCTGCGCTGCCGATTGCCGTGATTCCCGAGGCACAGGTTTCGACGGCGGAGTCGCGTCGGGCGCTGCCGAACGACGTGCCGCGCGAGGCCGCGGTGTTCACGGTCGCACGCGCTGCGCTGCTGGGCGCGTCGATCGCGTCAGGTGACGCGAGGCTGTTCGCCGCCAGCCACGACGACCGCCTGCACGAGCCGTACCGCACGGCAACGGCTCCGCTCCTCGCCGAGCTACGCGCAGACCTCCCCGGCGGAGCGCTCGGCGCAACGCTCTCGGGCTCGGGCCCGACCGTGATCCTGTGGGCCGAACGCGACGTCTCGGAGGACGTGCGCGCGCGCTATCCGCAGCACGACGTGAGGGTCCTCAGGATCGCGCGAGACGGCGCCGGGCTCACGGCAACCGCAGGCTGACAGTCAGGCCTTGTCCGACACCACCGCGGTTCGTGTAGCTCCCGACCACCGTGCAGCGACTCGCCGAGGCGTACGAAACGGAAGTGAGGAAGGTGTGCTGCTTGGCTAGGGACGCTGCGGCTCGGGGGCGGGCAGGAACGCTTCACGCACACGCGCGAGCACCTGCTCACGCTTCCCCTCCTCCACCGGCTGGAGGCCGCCAAGCTCGAGTCGCGCAAGCTCCACACGCCCCTTCGTGCGCACCGGCTGAAACCCGAAGTCCGCGAGGAAATCCGACGGGAAGATCGTCCGGTGGACATGGAAGCGCTCGAAGTTCGTCTCCCCTTCCGGATAGCGATACGCAAACGCCTCCAGCGCTCGCGCGCCGCGGTCGCGCGCGTCGCCGATCGCAGTGAGGAACAGCGACTGCATGACCCACGGCCGGGATGGATCGGTGAGGTAGGCGCAGGTGACGAGCACTGCGTCGTCGCTTGCAGGCCCCGCAGGTAGCTCCCGTGCGCGAGGGAAGAGCTCGGCCGGCCCGTATTGCATCGACCCCAGCAATCTCCCGCCGTCGTCCTGGTAGACCGTTCCCCAAGCTCCCCACCCGTCCTCCGCGTCGCGGATCCACTTTCGCTTGTCGGTGCTGCGTCCACCTCGCGTCTGCCACCAGATGCACTCGTGGCAGACCGTCGGCGCCGTCTCGAGCGTCGCTCCCGTCAAGCCGGAGATACGCGTGCTCACGGTTCCGGCCCCACCGCGTCGACGACGACGTCGACCGCCGCCGGCTCGACGTCGGCCATGCTGCGGAGGTACTCGCGCACGCGTTCCTGCACCCGCCTACCGACGGCCGGGATCGATGCCCCCCACTCCGTGACGATGTGCAGCTCGAGCCGCACCGCGCCGTTCGATCCGGACACGCGGACCGCGTGCCGGCGCGGCAGCAGGCTGTCCGCAAGCTCCCGCACTCCTTCGACCTCCCGCGCCGCGTCCTTCGCGTAGCGGGCGAGGATCTCGGTCGAGATCGACGCCTGACCGGCCATGTGTGCCTAGGTTAGCCCTGTCTCAGCGTGAGCTCCGTCGCCTCGGGTCGCGCGGCGAAGCGGAAGGGAACGAAAGTCGTGCCGAGCCCGGCGGAGACGTGCATCGTCGCCGCGCGGTTTCGGTAGACGCCGCGCGAGTAGGGCGCGCTCGGATGTGCGAGCAACACCCTGCCTCCGGGGTACGGCAGCGTGATCTGACCGTCGTGCATGTGGCCTGCGAGGACGAGGTCGAAGCGGCCGGGCTCGAGTTGGTCGAGGACGCGCGGATAGTGACAGAGAAGGATCGAGAAATCGGCCTCGCGCGCGAGCGAGTTCGGGTCGAGGCGCGCCCGCCCGTGGACGATGAGCCGCGGGTCGGCGCCAGCGATCCAGACGTTCCGGCCTCGGAGCGCGACGAGTCGCCCCTCATCGCGCAGCAGCGTCGCCGGCTCGAGCTCCCGCAGATCCGACCTGCGTGCCTGGGGATCGCGGCTGATTGCGAGATCGTGGTTGCCGAGCACCGCGACCGTCGGCTGGGGCAGCACCCGCACGAGCCGCCGGAGCATCGGCTCCCCGCGCGGATGTGTCAGCAGATCGCCGGTGACCGCGACGAGATCGGGCCTCCGCTCACGTGCCCAGACGGCTGCGCGCCAAGCGGCGCCGACGCCGGGTGAGTGCACGCCGAAGTGGAAGTCCGAGAGGTGGACGATCCGCAGGCCGTCCAGCTCCGCCGGCAGCCCGGGTAGCTCGACCTCGAGCTTCCGCAGCCGCACCCAGCTCGCCTCGAACAGGCCCCAGCCGAGGCCCGCACCCGCCAGCGCCCCAAGCTGTCTCAGACCTCGAGCCGTTCGAGTGCCGGCCGTGGATCGACGATGTGGCGCTTGAACTTCAGCTCCGACTCCTCGAGCCCGGCCGCGACCCCGACGAGCTGCGCGAGGTGGAGTATCGGCAGGTTGAACGTGCGCCCCGTCGCGGCCTCGAGCTTCTGCTGCCAGGCGTCGAGGGAGAGATGGCAGAGCGGACACGGCGTGACCATCACGTCGGCTCCGGCTTCCAGTGCTTGCTCGACGGGCTGGATGAGCTCGCCCAGTGCCGTCTCTTCGCGTGCCTGGATGATCGGGAAGCCGCAGCACTTGATCTTCGCGGGATAGTCGATCGCCTCGCCGCCGCACGCCTCGATGATCCGCTCGAGTGACCACGGGCGGTCGGGATCCTCGAAGCCGAGGATCTTCGACGGACGCAGGATCTGACAGCCGTAGAACGGTGCCACCTTGAGCCCTTTGAGCCCGCGGTGCGCGACCTTCTTCAGCAGCTCGTAGCCCTCGCCCTCCGCGATCTCCCAGAGCATGTGGCGCACCTCGACCCCGCCCGAGTACGGAGGCACGCCGACCGTCTCGAGGTTCTCGTTGACGCGGGCAAGAAGGTCGGAGTCGCCCTGCAGCATGTAGTTCGCCTGCCGGAGGTTGAGCGTGCAGACGTTGCAGACCGTCATGAGCATGTCGCAGCCGGTCGCCTCCGCGTACGCGAGGATCCGCGCGTTGAGGTGGAGGTAGTAGTCGGGCTCCGCCTCGTGGATGTCGCCGGCGCCGCAGCACGTCACGGACTCCAGCTCGACGAGCTCGAGCCCGACCTGCGGGGCCAGCGCCTGCGTCGACGTATCGAGCTCCTTCGCCGAGAGCGAAGCGAGACAGCCCTTGTAGTACGCGACTCTCTTCAGCGGGGTCTCGGTGGCACTCACGCGGACGGTTCCTCCTCCACTTCGGGTAGCCACGGCCTCGGCGCTGCGCCGGGCCGTTCGTAGATCTCCTCGAGCGACTCGCCCGCGTGGCCGTGGTCGAGCTTCGCGAGCGCATGCTCTCCCTGCACGTGGCCGAGCGCTCCCTGCCGGTCCTGCTCGCGGACGAGCTTGTGGAGGTTCCGCGCCTCGTTGACGTCGCGCGCCACGTGCGGCGGGAACGGCGGTGGCACCTTGCCGTGCTTTGCGAGGCTCAGCGCGAACTTCGTCTGCTTGAGCGCCTCGACGACGCCCTGCGTCTTCGGCACGAGCTCGGTCTCGCGCAGCCAGCCCGTCGTCTCGGCCGACTTGACGAACCACTTCGCGTGCTTTGCGCCCATGTCGCGGTCGATCCCCTGCGCGACCGACTCCGCGCCGAGCTTCGCGATCGCGTCACGCGGGTCGACGCCCTTCGGGCAGCGCTCGTTGCAGAAGAAGCAGCGCGTGCAGTCCCAGATCCCGTGCTCGGAGTTGTACTGCTCGAGCCGCTCGATCATCGCGCCGTCGCGCGGGTCGCCGACGAACCGCATCCCCTTGGCGAGCGCCTGCGGGCCGAGGAACTCGGGATCGGACTCCATCGCGTTGCACTCCGAGACACAGCAGCCGCAGTTGATGCAGAGCGACTCCTTGTGAATGACGTTCATCCGCTGCTGCGAGACCCGATACTCGCGCCCGTCCTCGGGCCGCTCGTAGCCCGGCTGGAGCCATGGCTTCATCGCGTTGAACTTGGCCCAGAAGGGCTCCATGTCGACGACGAGGTCCTTGCGGATCGGCAGGTTCCCCATCGCCGAGACGACCGGAACGTGCCCCGACTGCGCGATGTCGTACATCCGCGTCTTGCATGCGAGCACGGCGGCGCCGTCCATACGCATGCCACACGAGCCGCAGATCATCATCCGGCAGCTCTTGCGGTAGGCGAGCGACCCGTCGTGCTGGTCCTTGACGATGTCCAGGCAGTCGAGGAGCGTCGCCCACTCGGGCGCCTCGATCTCGTACTCCTTCAGCGCCCGATCGCCCGTCGCCGAGTCGTAGCGCCAGATCTTGAGCGCGACCTTCATCAGTACTTTCGCTCCTGCGGTTGCCACTTGGTCATACGCACCGGCTCCCACGAGAGCTTCGGCGCGCCGTCGACCCAGTGCACGATCGTGTGCTTGAGGTAGTTCTCGTCGTCGCGCACCGGATAATCGTCGGGACGTGCGTGCGCGCCGCGGCTCTCCTTTCGCTCAATGCCTGCGACGACCATGCATTCGGCGAGGTCGAGCAGGAAACCGAGCTCGATCGTTCCCGTCAAGTCGCTGTTGAAGACCTCGCCCTTGTCCTCGACGAGCGCGCGCTCGTAGCGGTCGTGAAGGCCCGCCACGATCGTGCCCTGCTCCTCCATCTGGTGCTCGCGCCGGAAGACGCCGAAGTTCTCGTGCATCGTCGAGGCGAGCTCGTCGCGGATCGCCCACGGGCGCTCGCCGTCCTGCCGCTCGAGCAGCGCGGTCAGCTCGCGCTCGGCGTCGCGCTCGGCCGAGTCCGGCACCTCGACGGTCGTGTGCGAGAGCGCCCACTCCGCCGCGTGAGCCCCCGAGCGCTTCCCGTAGGTGATCGTCTCCATGAGCGCGTTCCCGCCGAGCCGGTTGGCCCCGTGGACGGACACGCACGCGCACTCGCCGGCGGCGTAGAGCCCCGTCAGCTCGGTCTGCCCCCAGACATCGGTGGCGACACCGCCCATGTGGTAGTGGGCGCCGGGCCGCACCGGAATCGGGTCGTAGATCGGGTCGACGCCGAGGAACGTCATCGCGAGCTCGCGTGACCCCGGCAGGCGCTCGATGATCCGCTCGGCGCCGAGATGCCGAAGGTCGAGGAGAACGTTGCCGTCGACGCCACGCCCCGCGTCGATCTCCATCTGCTCGGCGCGCGAGATCACGTCACGCGACGCCAGCTCCATGGTGTTCGGCGCATACCGCTTGAGGAAGCGCTCGCCGTCCTTGTTCAAGAGATACGCGCCCTCGCCGCGGCAGCCCTCGGTGATGAGCACGCCCGTCGGCGCCAGCGTCGTCGGGTGGAATTGCATCATCTCCATGTCCTTCAGCGGCAGGCCGGCGCGGAGCGCCATCGCCATCCCGTCGCCCGTGCAGGAGTAGGCGTTCGTCGTCCCGGTGTAGAGCCGCCCCGCGCCGCCGGTCGCAAGGATCACGGTCTTCGCCCCGATCGTCTTCAGGCCGCCGTCGAGGAGGTCCCAGCAGACGACGCCCTGGCAGCGCCCGTCGTTCTCGACGAGCTGCCACGCGAAGTACTCCTCGTACGTCGGGATGTCGCGCTTGCAGATCTGCTCCCAGAGCACCTGGATGAGGACATGGCCCGTGATGTCGGCGGCGTATGCCGTGCGCGGCGCGCCCGCTGCGCCGAACGGGCGCTGCGCGATGCGGCCGTCCTCGGTGCGCGAGAAGACCGCACCCCAGTTCTCGAGCTGGTAGACGTCGGCCGGAGCCTCGTCGCAGAGGATCTCGATCGCGTCCTGATCGCCGAGGTAGTCGGAGCCCTTGACCGTGTCGAAGGCGTGGATCTCGGGGTTGTCCTCCGACGCGTTTCCGAGCGCAGCGTTGATGCCGCCTTCTGCCGCTCCGGAATGCGAACGCGTCGGGTGGATCTTCGAGATCATCGCCACGTCGGCGCCCGCGTCGAAGGCCTCAACCGCCGCTCGCATGCCTGCGAGGCCGGCACCGACGACGAGCACGTCGTGCTTCGCGATCACCAGGCCACGCTAACGGAAGGGAATACGGCGCCGCCCGCCGAACCGTCCCTCGTGAACACGCGTCAGGCAGCTGATCGTTTTCTGGCCTCGCCCGCGTTGAGCGAGGCCACTCGGCGCGCCTACCGCAGCGACGTCGAGGAGTTTTGTGCCTGGCTCGAGGAGCACCGGACGAAGCTCGATGCCGTCGACGTGCGAATCCTCGCCGACTATGTCTCCTGGCTCGGCGGGCGGCGCGGGAGGAAGCTTGCCCCCACCACGATCAGCCGCAAGCTGGCCGCGGTGCGCGCCTTCCTCAAGCACGCGCTTGGACCGGAGCGCGTCCCCGACGCGCGGCTTGCTCCGCGCCGTCCGCGCCGGCTCCCCGATGCGCCTGCCGCGGCCGAGATCGAGCGCACGCTCGAGGCGCTCGAGGGCGACGGCCCGATCCCGCTGCGGAACCGGGCACTCGTCGAGCTCGTGTACTCGGCCGGCTTGCGCAGCGCCGAGGCAGTGGGTCTGGACCTCGGAGACATCGATTTCGAGCAGGAGCTCGTGCACGTCCGCCGCGCCAAGGGCGGCAAGGAGCGGGTCATCCCGCTCGGCGAGGAGGCAGCGCTCTGGCTCGCGCGCTACCTGCGCGAGGCGCGGCCTGCGCTGGCCACCGGCGCGAACGACGCCTTCTTCCTCTCCGCACGCGGGCGCAGGCTCGACACGAGCACGCTGCGTCGCATCGTTCCCCACCCGCATCGCCTGAGGCATGCGTTCGCCACCCATCTGCTCGAGGGCGGCGCCGATCTCCGCACGATCCAGGAGCTCCTCGGCCACGCCTCGCTCTCGACGACGCAGGTCTACAGCCACGTCGACCCGCGCCATCTGCGCCGCGTCTACGACCGAGCGCATCCGCGCTCATAGCTCGCGCGGAAGAATGAGGCCGTGCGGGTCTCGGCAAAGGTCGATTACGCGCTTCGGGCGATGGCGGAGCTCGCCGCGGCTTCGCCGGGCCTGACGACCGCCGAGCAACTCGCGTCGGCCCAGCACATCCCGCCGAAGTTCCTCGAGAGCATCCTCTCGCAGCTCCGCAGCGCCGGCCTCGTCGCGAGCCAGCGAGGCGCGATGGGTGGGTATCAGCTCGCGCGACCCGCGGAGGAAATCTCGATCGCCGACGTCATCCGCGAGCTCGAAGGCCCGATCGCCACCGTGCGCGGCGTACGGCCGGACGAGCTGGAGTACGACGGCGCGGCGGCGGGCCTGCGGGATGTGTGGCTCGAGCTGCGGACGCACATGCGCGACGTGCTCGAGCAGACGACGCTCGCGGATCTCGCCTCAGCGCGGCGCAAGACCTGACTGTTCGGATTCTGTTCGGGACTTGCAGTCTGCGTATTGCTTATGACAATAATCAGCATCGCCAATACCTAGCAAGCCGGTAGGTAATCTCGAGAAAGGACCGCTACGCGATGCGTCGATTGCTCCTCTTCGCCCTGATCCTTCCTGTCGTATTCGTCTGCGCGGGCGCCGCTCAGGCTCGCCAGTCGGGCACGACGCTGAACCTCGTCGCCTACTCCACGCCAAAGCCGGTCATGCAGAAGTTGATCACCCGGTTCGCCCACACCGGTGCCGGCAATGGAATCGCGTTCAGCCAGTCGTATGGGCCCTCGGGCTCGCAGGCACGAGCGATCGTCGCTGGGCAGCCGGCCAGCATCGCCTTCCTTTCGACCGGCCTCGACATCGACACGCTGGCGGATGCCGGCCTCGTTTCGAAGAGCTGGGATCACGCGCCCTACAGCTCGATTGCAGCCGACTCGGTCGTGGCCTTCGTCGTGCGCAAGGGGAATCCCAAGCACATCCACACGTGGGCAGATCTGACGAAGTCGGGCATCCAGGTCGTGACGCCCAACCCCTTCAGCTCAGGCTCGGCGAAGTGGAACGTGCTCGCCGCCTACGCCGCGGCTCGCAAGTCCGGGATGAACGATCACAAGGCAGTGCAATCCGTGACCAAGATCTTCAAGAACGTCGTTGCCCAGGACTCGTCCGGCTCGAACGCCGCGAGCACCTTCTTCTCCGGCAAGGGGGACGTACTCATCACGTACGAGAGCGAGGCCTACGCGGCGTTCGCGGCCGGTAAGCAGGGCACCCTGGTCGTCCCCACGCCGACGATGCTGATCGAGCTGCCGATGGTCGCGCTCAAGAACGCGCCTAGCGCTGCGAAAGCGTTCATCACGTACGCGCATGCTCCGAAGCAGCAGGCGATCTTCGCCGCCAACGGTTACCGACCGGTGGTGAAGTCAGTCCTGAAGCGATCGGACCTCGCGAGCTGGGCCAAGAAGTACGGCACCGGGCCGACGTTCAACATCCGGGACCGCCTCTTCGGCGGGTGGCGCAAGGCGAACCGCGTCTGGTTCGATCCAAGCACGGGCCGGATGGTCGGCATCGAGCGCGCCGTCGGAGGCCCCAGCCATTAGCAGCATCGCTGCGTCTGCGCCTACAGCGGCGCGGAGGGGACGCGCCGAGGGACGGGTGAGCACCGGCCTGTCCCTCGGCGTCATCACGACGTTCCTGATCGTCGTCGTCGTCCTGCCACTCGCGGCGCTGCTCTGGGAGTCGAAGAAGAGCGGTGCACATGGCTTCTGGCAGATCGTGTCGAGCCCGGAGACCGTCGCGGCGCTGAAGCTCACGTTCGGCGCAGCCTTCATCGTCGCCTTGATCAATGCAGTGCTCGGCACGATCACGGCGTGGGTTCTCGTTCGTGACGATTTCCGCGGCAAGGCGCTCGTCAACGCGATCATCGACCTACCGTTCGCGCTGCCGACGATCGTCGCCGGATTAACACTGCTCGCGCTCTACGGCCCCCGCTCGCCGGTGGGCGCGCACGTCGCGTACACCCGCGGGGCGATCGTGCTCGCGCTCTGCTTCGTCACGCTTCCGTTCGTCGTTCGGACGGTGCAGCCCGTGCTGCTCGAGCTCGACGTAGAGATGGAGGACGCAGCCCGCTCGCTCGGCGCGAGCAGGCTCGCCGTCTTTCGGCGAATCGTGCTGCCGAACCTCCTCCCCGGGATCCTCTCCGGCGTCGTGCTGGCGCTGGCGCGCGCGCTCGGGGAGATCGGCTCGATCGTCGTGATCTCGGGAAACATCCCGTACCACACCGAGGTCGCGTCGGTCTTCATCTTCAACCAGATCCAGAACGGTTATCCGGACTACGCGGCAGCCGTGGCCGTCGTCCTCCTTGCCGCCGCCTTCGTCCTCCTTCTCGCAGTCGGCGCACTGCGCTTCTTCGCCACGAGGCACGAACGTGCCTAGTCGCTTTGGACTGCGCGCGGTGGCGCTCGGCTATCTCGTCGTGGTCCTGCTCGCGCCGCTTGCGATGGTCTTCTACCGGACGTTCGAAAGCGGCCTCCACCCGGTGTGGCAAACGCTCTCCGATCCGAACACGCTTCACGCCTTCGAGGTCACGCTGATCGCAACCGGGATCGCGGTGCCGCTCAACACCGTGTTCGGCGTGCTCTGCGGGCTAGCGGTCGTGAGACGCCGCTTCCCCGGCAAGGGGCTGCTCAACGCATTCATCGATCTTCCCCTGGCCGTCTCGCCGGTGGTCATCGGCCTCTGCCTCTATCTCCTCTACGCCCCTCGCACCGGCTGGTTCGGCAGCTGGTTCCTCGAACACGGATTCCGGATTCTGTTCGCGCTGCCGGCGATCGTGCTCGCGACCGTGTTCGTGTCCGTTCCGTTCGTCGCCCGTGAGGTGATCCCGACCCTGCGTGAGCTCGGCCATGAGCAGGAACAGGCAGCCGCGACGCTCGGCGCGACTCGCTGGCAGCGGTTCTGGCGGATCACGCTGCCGTCGATCCGCTGGGCGGTGATCTACGGCGTCGTCCTCACGACCGCGCGCTGCCTCGGGGAATACGGGGCTGTGGCGGTCGTCTCCGGACGAATCGAAGGTCAGACCGAGACGGCGACCACGCGGGTGGAAGACCTGACTCTCAACTTCAACACCGCGGGTGCGTATGCGGTGTCCCTTGTCCTCGCGACGATTGCCGTTCTCGTTCTCGTCGCCATGACCGTGATCCGGCCGCGAGAAGGAGCCGCCTGATGTCGATCGAGATCCGCAATGTCACCAAGCGCTTCGGCGCGTTCACCGCCCTGGACGACGTCTCACTCGAGATCCCCGACGGCTCGCTCACCGCACTGCTCGGCCCGAGCGGCTCCGGGAAGTCGACCCTCCTGCGGATCGTCGCCGGTCTCGAGCGACCCGACTCGGGCGAGGTCCGGCTCGCGGGTGAGGACGCAACCCGGCTCGCTCCCCAGCGCCGCAACGTCGGCTTCGTCTTCCAGCACTACGCGGCCTTCAAGCACATGACCGTCCGGGCCAACGTCGCCTTCGCGCTCACGATCCGGAAGCGGCCGAAGCAGGAGATCCGCGCGCGCGTCGACGAGCTGCTCGAGCTCGTCCAGCTGCAGGGCTTCGCCGATCGGTACCCCTCAAAGCTCTCCGGGGGTCAGCGACAGCGGATGGCGCTCGCGAGGGCCCTCGCCGCGAAGCCGGGCGTCCTTCTCCTCGATGAGCCGTTCGGCGCGCTCGACGCACGCGTGCGAGCGGAGCTGCGCGACTGGCTTCGCCGCCTCCACGAGGAAGTGCAGGTGACGACCGTCTTCGTCACGCACGACCAGGAGGAGGCGATGGAGGTTGCCGACCGGGTCGCCGTTCTCGACCATGGGCGGCTCGAGCAGGTCGGCCCTCCCGCTGAGCTCTACGACTCACCTGCGTCCGATTTCGTGCTGCGCTTCGTCGGCGACGCCGTTCGCCTCGGAGAGCGCCTCGTGCGCCCGCACGAGATCGTGCTCAGGCGCTGGCCGAGCGACGGCGCAGTGGAGGTCGAGATCGAGCGCATCGCGGTCCTCGGCGCCGACGTCCGCGTCGACCTGGCCGATGGAAGCGGCGACCGACTCTCGGCGCGGTTGCGGCGAGACGAGCTCGAGGATCTCGCCCTCGAACGCGGCGAGATCGTCTGGGCGAGCGCCGAGTCGTTCCAGCGGCTGACCTCAGCCGGTGACGCGGAAGCCGGCCAGGCCCTCGGGAGGCTCGACGGCGATGTCGACGCGATCGACCTCGGCGCCGCGGGGACCGCGCCGGCAGGCCTCGACGAGCGCCTCGACGTCGTCTGATTCGCCCTCGAAGACCGCCTCGACCGTTCCGTCGGGGCGGTTCCTCACCGAGCCCGCCACGCCGCGTGACTCAGCGGCCCGTTGGACGGCGTAGCGAAAGCCAACGCCCTGGACGAAGCCGTGGACGACGACGCGTCTGCGCTCCATGGCCACATTCGAGCAGGCCTTGCGTGGGCCGGGACGAAGTCAGCGCCCGTGACGCAGAAGCCCGATCAGGCCGTCGAGGGCTTTCTCGCCCTCGCGGCGGCCCGACTTGCGCCCCGCACCGTCGAGGCGTACCGGCACGATCTCGCGCATGTCGCAGCATGGCTCGGCCGCTCACCCACCGACGCGAGCGCCGACGATCTCGCCGCGTATGTCGCCCAGCTGCGCGCCGACGGTCTCGCACCGACCACGATCGCACGCAGGCTGGCCGCGGTTCGCTCGTTCTTCCGGCACCAGGTACTGCTCGGCGCGCGCGTGGACAACCCCGCGGCGAACGTCGAGCTCCCGAAGCGACGGCGAAAGCTCCCGCGGACGCTCTCCGCCGCCGAGGTAGAGCGCCTCCTCGACGCGGCGGCCGGCACGACGCCGGTCGCCTTCCGTGACCGCGCCCTCGGCGAGCTGCTCTACGGAGCCGGACTGCGCGTCAGCGAGTCGGTCGGGCTCGACCGCCAGTCCGTCGATCTCGAACACCGGCTCGTTCGCTGCCTCGGCAAAGGGAGCAAGGAACGCGTCGTCCCCATCGGACGGGAAGCCGCGGAAGCGCTTCGCCTTTATCTCGCCCGCGGACGCCCGTTTCTCGAGCGGCGCAACCGGCAGGAACTGTTCCTCAACGCCCGCGGCGGCCCGTTGACCCGCGGCGGCGTGTTCCTCATCCTGCGCCGCCTCGCCACGAAGGCCGGGCTCGAACCCGAACGCATCCACCCTCACCTCCTGCGCCACTCCTTCGCGACGCACCTACTCGAGGGAGGCGCCGACCTTCGAGCGGTTCAGGAGATGCTCGGACATGCCGATCTCGCGACCACGGAGCTGTACACGCACGTATCCGATCGCCGGCGGCGGGAGTTGTATTTCCAGGCGCACCCCCACGCGCGCCGGAAAGAGCACGCAACGCAATCCGGGAAGTAGGCATGCACCTCGATCCGCACGTCGCTATCGCCGCCCTCGCCACCCTCGGAGCCGGGTGGCTCATGATGGTCGCGGGCCTGCAGAAGAGCGCCCTCGAGCACCGCCGGCGCAAGCGCGTCTGCCCCTCCTGCGGCAGGGAGATTCGCTCCCGCGTCTGTACCGCCTGTTCGGCCTAGCGCTTCGCCTGAGCCTTGCGCTTCAGCCCCTGGGCGATGGTTCCGGCTGCACGGCGTAGATCGCCGTCGGCATCGTCGTCCACGGCAAGGCCCTCGAGCAGGACGATCGTCTCACGCTGTGCCGAGCCGTTCTTCAGCGCCATCACCGCGAGTCGGCGCACGGCGGAGTTCTCCTCGGCGTCCGCGGCCATCTTGTGGAGGAGGGGCCGTACCGAGTTGACCGTGCTCGGATGGTCGCGAGAGAGAAGCTCGAGGGAGAGGAGCGTGGAACCGCGCGCGGCGGGGCTCGAGTCGTCGAGGCCGCGTCGGAGCAGCTCCTCCTTCGCACGCCAGCGAAAGAGACCGATTGCGCGGAATGCGAGCGCCCGCTCGCGGAAGTCGGCACTACGCGCCGCGGCCTCGAGCTCGTCGTCCCATTCGCCGCGCAGCGCGGCGAGCTCTTGCGCCGCGCCGCTCGTTGCGAGCTCGTCGGCCTGCGCCGCTGCCTCGGCCAGCGTCATGCCGGCACCGCGGCGGCGGCGAGAATCGCCGCCACCGAGCGCTCGACGTCCTCGCGCGTCGTGCGCCAGTTGCTGACCGAGATGCGCATCGCGTGCTCGCCCTGCCAGTCGGTTCCTCCGAGCCAGCAAGTGCCGTCCGCTTGGACGCGGCGGATCACCTCGCGGGTGGTCTCCCCATCACCGAAGCGCACGAGCACCTGGTTGAGCACGACGTCGTTGAGGATCGTCGCTCCACTCGCCTCGAGCAGCTCCGCGAAGAGACGGGCATGCGCGCAACTGCGCTCGACGAGATCGGCGACGCCCTTGCGGCCCAACGAGCGAAGCGCGGCGTAGACGGCAAAGCCGCGGGCGCGGCGGGAGAACTCCGGTCCCCAATCGAGGGCGTCGCGACGGAGAGGGTCCTCCTGCAGCACGAGGTATGAGGCGGTCACCCGCATCGCCTCCCGGTGTGCGTCGGGATGCGCGCAAAAGGCGATGCCTGAGTCGTAGGGGACGTTCAGCCATTTGTGACAGTCGGTGGCCCACGAGTCTGCGCGCTCTACCCCGAGCACGAGGTGACGCAACTGCGGCGACGCTGCGGCCCAGAGGCCGAACGCGCCGTCGACGTGAAACCACGCGCCGGTTCCCTCGGCGGCGTCCGCGATTGCCCCCAGATCGTCGATGGAGCCGGTGTTGACCTCCCCTGCCTTGCCACACACGATCGTCGGCCCACCGGCGAGATCCGGCAGCTCTTCGACACGCATCCGCCCCTGGTCGTCTGCGGGGACGACGACAAGAGACGACGCGCCGATTCCCAGAAGGCGAAGCGCTCGGTCGACTGTCACGTGGCGCTTCTCGCCGACGACCACGCGCAGCCTCGGGGCACCCGCGAGGCCGTCTGCCGCCAGGTCCCAGCCGACGCGTGCGAGTACGTGATGCCGCGCGGCGGCCAGCGCGGTGACGTGAGCCATCTGGCAACCGGTGACGAACCCGGCGGAAACGCCTGAGGGAAGCCCCAGCAGCTCGGCGATCCAGCCGCGCGCCACCTCTTCCACCACCATCGCGGCGCCACCCAGGGCCCAGCCCCCCGCGTTGACGTCCCAAGCCGTCGCCAGCCAGTCGGCGGCGGTTGCGGCGGGAAGCGAGCCGCCAACGACGAAACCGAAGTAACGGCCGGACTGGCTCGCGACGAGCCCCGGATCCGATGCCTCTACGAGCGCAGCGAGGACGGCCCGGTCGTCGAGCCCATCCTCCGGGAGCGGCCCACCCAGCGAGGCGTACAGCTCCTCGACGTTCGCCTGGTCGCGTATGGGACGCGTCTCCAGCGTCTCGAGGAAGTCGGCAGCGTGATCCGCCGCCTGCCTGAAGAGCTCGCGGTCGTGCACTGCCGCGACTCTAGCGTCGGCGCAGCTAGATTCACCCACCGATGGCGCACAGGGTCGTCCTCATCCCCGGCGACGGCACGGGGCCGGAGCTGACAGAGGCGACGCGGCGCGTTCTCGAGGCGAGCGGCGTAGAGCTCGAGTGGGACGTGCGCGAGGCCGGCGCAGACGTGATGGACCGTCACGGCGGCAATCCGCTGCCTCCAGACGTGCTCGACGCGATCCGCGAGACCGGCGTCGCGCTGAAGGGGCCGATCACGACGCCCGTCGGCGGCGGCTTCCGCTCGGTCAACGTCGCGCTGCGCAAGGAGCTCGACATGTACGCGCAGGTTCGCCCGTGTAAGAGCTACCCGGGCGTCCGCAGCCGCTTCGAGGACGTCGACTTGATCATCGTCCGCGAGAACACCGAGGACCTGTACGCGGGCATCGAGTACGAGGAGGGCACGCCGGAGGTCGCCGAGCTGATCGAGTGGATCGAGGCGCACGGCGGCAAGCTCCGTCACTCGGACGCCGGGATCTCGATCAAGCCGATCTCCGTCACCGGCACGCGCCGCATCTTCGAGTTCGCGTTCGACTACGCGCGCCGCAACGGCCGCCGCAAGGTGACGGCCGTGCACAAGGCGAACATCATGAAGTTCACCGACGGGCTCTGGCTGCGCGTCGCGCGCGAGGTCGCCGCCGAGAACACGGACGTCGAGTTCGACGACCGGATCGTGGACAACATGTGCATGCAGCTCGTGCAGCGGCCGGAGGAGTACGACGTGCTCGTGCTGCCGAACCTCTACGGCGACGTCCTCTCGGATCTCGCGGCGGGGATGATCGGCGGCCTGGGCGTCGCTCCCGGCGGGAACTACGGCGAGACGGTGGCTGTCTTCGAGCCGACCCACGGCTCGGCGCCGAAGTACGCCGGCCAGAACAGGGTCAACCCGATCGCGCAGATGCTGTCGGGCGTCCTCATGCTGCGCCACCTCGACGAGCGCGGCGCGGCCGATCGGGTCGAACGCGCAATCGCGACCGTGATCGCCGAGGGCGAGAGCGTGACCTACGACATGAAACCGAGCCGCGACGACCCGACGGCAGTCGGCACGAGCGAGGTCGCGGACGCGGTCATCGAGAAACTGGAGGCAGAGGTACCGGCATGAGCATGATGAGGCGGAAAATCACGATCGTCGGGGCCGGTGCGACGGGCGCGACGGCGGCCCACATCCTGGCCGCGCGCGACTACGCGGACGTCGTCCTCACGGACATCAAGGAAGGACTGCCGCAAGGCAAGGCGCTCGACCTCAACCAGATGGGCCCGGTGCTCGGCTTCGAGCCGCGGATCACGGGCACGAACGACTACGAGGAGACGGCGGGCTCCGACGTCGTCGTGATCACCGCCGGGCTGCCGCGCTCGCCCGGCATGTCGCGCGACGACCTCGTGACGACGAACGAGAAGATCGTCGGCTCGGTGACCGAGCAGGTCGTCGCGCAGAGCCCCGACTGCACGATCGTGATCCTCTCGAACCCGCTCGACGCGATGTGCCACGTCGCCAAGAGCGTGTCGGGCTTCCCGAAGGAGCGTGTCTTCGGCCAGGCAGGGATCCTCGACACCGCGCGCTTCCGCACGTTCATCGCCTGGGAGACCGGCGCCTCCGTTCGCGACGTGCAGGCGCTCGTCCTCGGCGGCCACGGTGACCAGATGGTGCCCGTCGTATCGGCGGCGACCGTCGGCGGCGTCCCGCTGCGGAAGCTCCTCTCCGACGAAAAGATCAAGCAGATGGTCGAGCGCACGGCGAAGGGCGGCGGTGAGATCGTGCAACTTCTCGGCACCTCCGCCTGGTACGCGCCGGGCGCGTCGGTCGCCGAGATGGTCGACGCGATCCTGCTCGACCAGAAGCGCGTCCTTCCGTGCACGGCCCTCCTCGAGGGCGAGTACGGGATCGACGGCCTCTACATCGGCGTGCCGGTGAAGCTCGGGGCAGGCGGGATCGAGGAGGTCGTCGAGCTCGACCTCTCGGACGACGAGCGGGAGGCGCTCGAGCGCAGCGCCGAGGCGGTGCGCGAGGTCGTCGGCGTTTTGTCGACCTAGTGCTCGAGACGATCGAGAACCGGTTCCCGGGGCGCGACTATCTCGTCGAACTCGGCGCGCCGGAGTTCACCTCGATCTGCCCGCTCACCGACGCGCCCGACTTCGGCGAGCTCACGATCCGCTACGTCCCGGACGGGAAGCTCTATGAGCTCAAGTCGCTCCGCGACTACCTGACCTCGTTCCGCGAGCGGAAGATCTTTCAGGAGGAGGTCGTGAACGAGGTGCTCGAACAGCTCGTCGCCGACGGCGCGCCGCGCTTCGTCGAGGTCGAGGGCGAGTTCGCCGCGCGCGGCGGCATGACGACGAGGGTCGTGGCCTCGAGCGGCGAACTTCCCCAGTCGTGGATCTCGGGCTAAGCGACCGCACGGCGCTCGTCTGCGGCGCCTCGTCGGGCCTGGGGCTCGCGAGCGCCGAGGCGCTCGCCGAGGAGGGAGCCAACGTCGTCCTCTTCGCGCGACGCGCGGAGCAGCTCGCCGAGACCGCGGCGCGTCTCGGCGGTGTCGCGGTCGTCGGAGACGTCAAAGACGACACCGACCTTGCGCGGGCGGTGGCAACCGCCGTCGACCGGTTCGGCGGCCTCGACATCCTCGTCTGGAACGGTGGGGGCCCGCCCCCGGGCAAGGCGGAGGAGATCGACGACGAGTCGCTCGAGGCCGGCTACCGCCTCTTGCTACGGCCGGCCGTGACGCTCGTCCAGCTCTGTCTGCCCCATCTCCAGCAGAGCCCGGCCGGGCGGATCGTCGCCCTTACGTCGCTCGCCGCACAAGAGCCGACCGCGCATCTCGCCCTCTCGAATACGTTCCGTCCCGGGCTCCACGGGTGGCTCAAGACGCTGAGCCGAGAGGTCGGCCCCAGGGGCATCACGGTCAACTGCGTCGCCCCGGGCCGGATCGCGACGCCTCGCCTCGATGAGCTGTACCCGGACGGCCCGACCGAGGCGCAGCTGGAGGAGATCGCCCTTCGCCGCTGGGGAACGCCGCGCGAGTTCGGTGACGTCGTGTGCTTCCTCGCCTCCGAACGCGCGCGGTACGTCACCGGCCAGACCGTCGTCGTCGACGGCGGTCTGAAACGGTTCCTGTTTTGAGACGACACCTCACACCCTGGCGGGCCCTCGGCGCACTCGTCGTCCTCCTGCTCCTGACCGTCCTGATCCTCGTCCGGATCCCGTCTGGGCAGTACATCCTGCTCCCGGACATCGCCCATCCTGTTGCACCGCTCGTGAAGGTCGAAGGCGCGCACACGCCGAGCGGCGCGGGATCGATCTATTTCCTCGACGTGATCGAGAAGAAGGCGAGCGAGTTAGAGAAGATCTTCCCCTGGATCCACTCGGATGCCACGTTCGAGCCTGCCAACGACGTCGTGCCGCCGTGCTCCAGCACGCAGCAGGCGCTGCAGGCGCAGCTGCAGGAGATGGCCTTCTCCCAGCGGGTCGCAGCCACCGTTGCTCTCCGCCGGCTCGGCTACCACGTCGTGGTGCGACCGACCGGGGTCGTCGTCTCGCAGCTGATCGCCGGCACGAACGCTCCTTGCAACCTCCAGCCGATGGACATCATCGTCGCGGTCAACGGAACGCCGACCGCGACGGAGGTATCCCTGCACGTAGCCCTGGCACGGGTGAATCCCGGCTCCGTCGTCGCGTTACGCGTCCGGCGTGGCAGCAAGACGCTCACAGTGCGCGTTCGGACGATCGCCGTCGGGAATGGTCAGGCGCTGGTCGGATTCGCGCCCGAGCAGGCGGCGACCTTCAAGCTCCCGATTCGGGTCTCGATCGACGCCGGCAACGTTGGCGGCCCGTCGGCCGGCCTCGCATTCGCGCTCGAGGTGATGCAGAAGCTCGGGCGCAACGTGACCCATGGGTACCGCGTCGCCGCCACCGGAGAGATGAAGCTCGACGGGACGGTCGCGCCGATCGGCGGTGTGAGACAGAAGGTCGCCGACGCGCACAAGGCCGATGTCGACGTCCTCCTCGTCCCCGCCGGCGACAATGCGAAGGTCGCGCGTCGCTATGCGCCGAAGCATCTTCGGGTCATCCCCGTGCGCACATTCGCCGAGGCGTTGCGGGCGCTGGCAACGCTGCCGAAGGCCCAGTAGAAACTGGCGGAAATTCGTCAGTTTTCGTCCGCGGCAACGCTTGCCACGGCGTTCTCTGCACCTATCATCCCCACCTTCAGACCGGGGCGTGTTCCTAGAGCAAAGCAGAGAATGAGCAAACGTTCCACTCCAACCTGCGCGGACTGCTACTTCCGGAAGGCTGGCCTTTGCGCCCTTCAGGGCGAGACGATCTGCCCCACCTTCCGTGTCGAGTCCGCCGGCCGGCGACTGACGCCTCCGCCTCAGCCGCGCCTCGTTCCGCGCGCTGTCGCTCACGCCGCGGCCTAGCCGCTCGTAGGATTGGGCCGTGCGCTTCCCGCGCCGACCCCGGATCGACACGGACGAGGTTGCCGACCGCTGGCAGCCGCGGCTCTATGCGCGCCTGATCGTTCTCGGGCTGCTGGTTGCCTACGCGATCGCCTTCATCCTCGAGAACCGGAAGCAGGTGAGCGTCCACTTCGTGCTGGTGACTGCACGCGTCTCGCTCGTCTGGCTGATCCTGCTCGCGCTCGGGGTCGGGCTGGTCGGCGGAATCCTGCTCGCGCAGCTAGAGCGCCGCCGGCGCCGCCGCTCGCACAAGCCGTCCTAGCCGCGCAACCCCCTCGGCGATCTCGCCCGGCGAGACGAAGCTGAACGCAAGCCGGAGCGCGCGCTCCCCGCCACGCCCGCCCGCGAAGAAGTCGCTCCCCTTGACGAAGGTCACGCCGGCTCCCTCCGCCTCGACGAGCAGCTCGGCTGTCGGAGGGCCCGAAGGGAGATCGACCCAGACGAAGTAGCCGCCGTCCGGCCGCGTCCAGGTCGCATCGTCGGGCAGCTCGCGCGCAAGGGCCTCGAGCATCGCGTCACGGCGCGCGGCCAGGAGCCCATTAATGCGCTCAAGGTTCGGCAGGAAGGTCTGGCGGCGCAGGAACTCGTTCACCGTCGCCTGCGTGAGGTACGGCGGGGAGATGTACGTCGAGACGGCGAGCGCCTCGACCTCGGCCGCGAGCTGCGCCGGCAGGACGTACCAGCCGACGCGCAGACCCGGCGCGACCGTCTTCGAGAAGGAGGAGCAGTACGCGATCTGCTCGCCCTCCGCGAGCTCGAACACGCTCGGGAGCGGGTCGCCGTCGTAGCGGACGAGCCCGTAGGGATCGTCCTCGAGCACGAGCAGATGCCGCTCGCGGGCGAGCTCGGCCAGCCGGCGCCGGCGCTCGAGCGAGAGCGTCCGCCCGCTCGGGTTCTGGAAGGTCGGAATCGTGTACAGGAACGCGAAGTCGCCCTCCGGCAGCTCGTTGGGGATGAGCCCATCGTCGTCCATCGGGACGCCGACGACCTCAGCGCCGTGCCGAGCAAGGATCTTGAGGGGCCGGTCGTACGTCGGCGCCTCGACGAGCACTCGCGTGCCGGGACGGACGAGCCGTTCGGCGAGGAAGGCGAAGCCTTGGAGCGACCCGCTCGTGATCACAACGCGACCGGGCTCGACGCCGTGCTGCTCGGCGAGGCGCTCGCGCAGCGGGCCGTAGCCGCCACCGGGCCCGTAGCTCAGGATCGAGGTGCCGTCCTGCTCGAGCGCGGTGCGTGCGCAGTCAGCGAGCTCCTCGACGTTGAGGCACTCCGGTGCGGGAGCGCCGCGGGCAAACGAGATCATGCGTCGAGACTAGCGACGAGCTCGGAACGCAGCTCCTCGACCCGCGCCACGCCGACGGTGTGGCCCTTCTGCTCGTAGAGACCACGCGCCTCGGCGAGCGCGGCTAGTGCCTCGTCCCGCTTGCCGGCGGCGCCGAGGACGATGGCAAGGTCACGCATCGAGTTCGCCTTGGTCTCGGGTGAATCCGTTGGCCGACCGAGCTCGGCCGCCTCGCGCGCCAGCCGTTCCGCCTCCTCGAGATCGAGCCGTCTCACGAGCAGCTTGGCCCGCACCTGCCGGATCAGCATTTGTGTGATCACGTCGTCGGCGGCCCCGGCGGCCTCCGCCTTCTCGGTCAGAGCCCAGGCTTCCTCGTCGCGACCGAGCCGGTAGAGCGCCTCCGCCCCGAGCCCGGCTACCGTCGAGAGCCATCCGTGCTCTCCCAGCTGCTCCAGATCGGCGACCCCGTCGAGGGCGACCTCCGCAGCGCGCGCGGCATCGCCCGCCGAGAGCTCGACCTCGGTCTCTTCCATCGACACGGCCGCAGCGAGCAGGAGCTGCCCGCGTTCCCGCGCCTGTCGGCGCGCCGCAACACATGATTCGCGCGCAGCCACGAAGTTCCCACGCATAGCCTCGAGTTGTCCGAGATTGGCGCTGTAGAACGGATGCTCCGAGGGGTTCGCCATGTTCCACGCAACGGCCTCCTCGACGGGGAAGGGGCCGTACATGTAGGCCGCGATCAGTCTGTTGCGCGCTTCCTCTGCGAGGAGCCGGTCGCCGATGCGCTCGGCGTGGTGGAGCATCTGCTCGAGTGCGAGCTTGACGGGGCGCCAGCGGAGGGCTGCGTGGTCGACGGCAGACGCGACTCCCCAGGCGTCCGCAAGGCCGGCGTCGTCGTCCAAGGCTGCGAACACCTCGAGCGCCTCGTCCACGAGCAGCCGAAACTCATCGATGGCCGCTGGTTCGGCGAGGTACGAGACCTGCGCACGCGCCAGGCG
The DNA here is from genome assembly GCA_045805965.1 of Gaiellaceae bacterium. GTDB lineage: Bacteria > Actinomycetota > Thermoleophilia > Gaiellales > Gaiellaceae > Palsa-739. The sequence continues at coordinate 34,015 of JBJMKF010000013.1, read as the reverse complement.
AGCTCGCAGTTCGCGAGGTCGATCGTTTTCCTGCCGCGCGCGCTCGATCAACGCGTCGGCACCTCGCAGCGCTCCGATCAGATCGCCGGCTCCCATTCGCTCCCTAACCAGCCTCAGCTCGCGCTCGAACGTCGAGACGTCGTCTGGTGCCAGCGCGACCGCACGCTCGTAAAGAGCCACAGCGGCAGTGGCATCGTGGCGCAGGGATGCACGCTCGGCCGCGGCAGCGAGCCGCTCCGCGGCGCGGCGCGCAAGGGCTTTAGTCTCGCGGTCGACGAGTCCGAGCTCGACCCGATACCGGTGGGCCTGCTCCAGGTGGTAGCCGAGGATCTCGTCGAGCTCGATCAGTTCCGCACCGTGCGCCTCGAGCCAGGCGGCGAAGCGCTCGTGCAGCTCCGTACGCGCCGACTTCGGCAGACCGTCGTACGCCGCATCGCGGATGAGGAGGTGGCGGAAGCGGAAGGCGTCGTCACCCGCGAGCTGTGTCCGGTCAGGGCGAACGAGCTCCTTGCGGACGAGCGCCATGAGTTTGGTCGGGACATCAGGCTCGTCGGGCGCGAGCGCCTCGACGCCGCCGCGGTGGAAGATCTTCCCCTCGATCGCGCCGCGCTCGAGCACTCCGCGCTCGGAGGGGTCGAGCAGGTCGAGGCGCGCAGCGAGCAACGCCTGGATCGTCGGCGGCACGACGACGTCGCCGTTCGGGGACTCGGCGACCATCGCGAGCATTTGCTCGACGAAGAGCGGGTTTCCCTCTGCCGCCTCGCGGATCCTCACGAGCAGCACCTCGTCGAGCTCCGCGTCGCCGAGCAGCAGCTCGATCAGCTCGTCGGTCTCCTGCGCCGTGAGCGCCTCCAACAGGACGGTCGTCGCGTTGAGCTTTCCACCGGCCCACGTCGGCCGCCGGTCGAGCAGTTCCGGCCTTGCGATGCAGACGAGCAGGATCGGCGCGTCGCGGCTCCAGTCGGCGATGTGGTCGACGAGGTCGAGGAAGGTCGGTTCGGCCCAGTGGAGGTCGTCGAAGACGCAGACGACCGGCGCAGACTCCTCGAGGAGCTTCCGGAACGCCCACGCGATCTCGTCCGCGGTCGCCGGCTCTTCCGTCTCCCCCAACAGCGATGCGATGGCTGCGGCGGCACGAGCGTCGGAGGGACGACGGCCGAGCTGCAGCACCGCCTCGACGATCGGCCAGTACGTGATCCCCTCGCCGTACGAAAGGCAGCGGCCGCGGACGACCGCGGCGCCGTCGAACGAACCGAGGAATTCCGCGGTCAGTCGCGACTTGCCTACGCCTGCGGCGCCGAGGACCGTGAACAGGTGGCACGCGCGCTCGGAGCGAACGCGCTCCCACGCGTCGTCGAGCGACCGCCGCTCGCGCTCGCGCCCGACGATCGGGACGTCGGAGCGTCGCGAGAGCTCGCCGAGTGCGGCGACCAACGGGTAGGCGGCGACCGGCTCCGATTTCCCTTTGAGCTCGAGCCGCCGCTCCTCACCGAGCTCGACCGCGTCGCGGACGAGTCGGACCGTCTCGACGCCGATCAGGACCTCGTCCGGCTCGGCCGCCTGCTCCAGCCGCGCCGCCACGTTGACTGCATCGCCGGTCGCCAGGCGCTCCTCGGTACCGGTGACGACCCCGCCGGTGTTGACGCCGATGCGGCCGCGGATGCCGAGCTCCGGAAGCGCGTCGCGCATCTCTACCGCAGCCCGGCAGGCGCGGAGGGCGTCGTCCTCGTGCACGACGGGCACGCCGAAGACTGCCATGACGGCGTCGCCGACGAACTTCTCCACCGAGCCGCCGTGGCGCTCGACGATCTCCTTCATCCGCTCGAAGTAGCGGGCGAGCAGCGCGCGCAGCGCCTCGGGATCGGTCGACTCACCCAGTTCGGTCGAGCCCGCCACGTCGCAGAAGAGAACGGTGACGGTCTTGCGCTGCTCGCGCGGCGCCGTCGCGGGCGCCACCGGAGCGCCGCACTCGAGGCAGAACTTCGCGCCCTCGGGCAGCTCGTGCCCGCACGAAGCGCAGACGGTCATGCCGCGAGGCTATTACTTCATCCGCTCGGCCACCATTTGCGCGACCTCGGTCGGCGTCGTGCCGACGTCGATCCCGCGGGCCTCGAGCGCCTCTTTCTTGCCCTGCGCCGTTCCCGAGGAGCCCGAGATGATCGCGCCCGCGTGGCCCATCGTCTTGCCGGGCGGAGCGGAGAAGCCCGCGATGTAGGCGAGGACAGGCTTGGTCACGTGCTCGGCGACGAAGGCGGCCGCCTTCTCCTCCTCGTCGCCACCGATCTCTCCCACGAGCACGATCAGCTCCGTCTGCTCGTCGGCCTCGAACTTCGCGACCACGTCGACGAAGGAGGAGCCGACGACCGGATCGCCGCCGATGCCGACGATCGTCGAGTTGCCGAGACCGAGCTGCGTCAGCTCGTGGCCGATCTGGTACGTCAGCGTGCCCGAGCGCGAGACGAGCCCGACGCTCCCGTCGCTGAAGATCTCAGCCGGGATGATTCCCGCGTTTGCCTTGCCCGGCGAGAGGACGCCCGGGCAGTTCGGGCCGATCATCGTCGTGCCCTTGCCGCGGAAGTATGTGTACGCGCGGAGCATGTCGTGCGCCGGAATGTGCTCGGTGATGCAGATCACGGTCGCGATGCCCGCATCCACAGCTTCGTAGATCGCGTCGACCGCGAAGCGCGCGGGGACGAAGATGAGCGACGTGTTCGCGCCGGCCTCGTCGACGGCCTCGGCGACCGTGTCGAAGACGGGAACACCCTCGACGTCCTGGCCGCCCTTCCCGGGCGTGACGCCTGCGACGAGGTTCGTGCCGTAGGAACGGTTGCGGAGCCCGTGGAAGCGGCCTTCCGAGCCGGTCAGGCCGGCGACGACGAGGCGCGTGTCGTTGTCGAGGATGATGGCCATCAGGCGGCCTTGACTCCCTTGAGCACGACGGTGGGCAGGTCAAGGCGGCCGTCGTGAATGCGGCCGTCGAGCAACTCGCGGACACGGTCGCGGTCGCCGACAGGCGTCTCCGTCCGGTCGAGCCAGTCCTCGAAATCCGTATCGCGCAGGAGTGACATCTCCTCGGCGACCTCTAGGCCGGCGAGCTCGAAGAAGCTGTGCCACTCGGCGGCGCCATAGTTGCGCACATGGCTCGGGTCGCGCAGCCGGTCGGCCTCCTCGGCGGACTCGCTCGTGAACGTGTTGTCGCAGATCACGACGCGGTCACGCGCAACGCGCGCCATCTCGCGCACCGCCGCCAGCACATCCGGGAAATGGTGCGCGGCGATGCGGCAGGCGACAGCGTCGAAGCTCGCGTCGGCGAACGGGAGATGGTCGGCCGGCGCGATCACGTCGGGCTCCATGCCCGGCGCCGCGTCGACGGTGACCACCTGCGCCCCGGCCTCTCGCAGCCGCCGCGCGACATGGCCTCCGCCGGTGGCGACGTCCAAAATGGTCGCGTCCGGCCCCGGGTCGCACCACTCGACGACGAGGTCGAGGTCGTCTCCCGTCGCGTGCGTGGCGCTGTCCCGGTACGCCTGCGCCCGATTGCTCCACAGATCGTTCATGCCGCCAGCTCCACGGCGCGCCGCGCCCCGTCGAGCATCGTCGCCTCGGGATGGATGTTTTCGCGGCCGGCGTCGGCGAGGATCTGCCGGCCCTCCTCCGCGTTCGTGCCGTCGAGCCGAACCACGATCGGATAGCGGGACATGTCGAGCCGGTCGAGCGCCGTGAGGATCCCGCGCGCGACCTCGTCGCAACGCGTGATCCCGCCGAAGATGTTGAAGAAGATCGAGCGCACCTGCTCGTCGCGCGTGATCACCTCGAGCGCATCGACGACGCCTTCAGCGCTGCCGCCTCCGCCGAGGTCGCAGAAGTTCGCAGGACGACCGCCGGCGTGCGCGACGACGTCCACGGTGGACATCCCGAGACCGGCTCCGTTCGCGAGAACACCGACGTCCCCGTCGAGCTTCACGTAGGTGACGCCCTTCTCGCGCGCGAACGTCTCGATCGGGTCGGCGGCGGTCGGGTCGCGCCACTCGGCGACGTCGGTATGGCGGAAGAGCCCGCTGTCGTCGACGGTGAACTTCGAGTCGAGCGCCTTGACCTCGCCGTCGGGCGTGACGATGAGCGGGTTGATCTCGCAGAGCATCGCGTCGAACTCGACGAAGGCGCGGTAGAGCTTCTCGACGATCGCGGCGATCTGCTTCTGCTCGGAGGGATCCTCGACGCCTCCCCGGTAAACGAGCATCCGCGCGACCCACGGCTGGAAGCCCTCGAGCGGGTCGACGTGCAGCCGCACGAGCGCGTCCGGGTTCTCCTCCGCGACCTGCTCGATCTCGACGCCGCCGTGCGTCGTGAACATGAAGAGCGGCTTCTTCGCGCCGCGGTCGAACGTTAGGGAGAGGTAGTACTCGCGCGCGATGTCCGACGCCTTCTCGATCCAGAGGGTGCGGACGACGTGCCCACGGATGTCGAGCCCGAGGATGTCGCGCGCCTTCGCCTCGGCATCCACCGGATCCTCGGCGAGCTTGATGCCGCCAGCCTTGCCGCGCCCCCCGGTGAGCACCTGCGCCTTGACGACGACCGGGCCGCCCAGCTCCTCGGCGGCCTTGCGCGCGTCCTCCGGCGAGGTGGCGAGACGTCCGTCGGAGACAGGGATCCCGACCCTCGCGAAGAGATCCTTGCCCTGGTATTCGTAGAGGTCCACCGGCGCCGGACACTAACGACGCGACGCCGGTGGACGGTGCAGTTCAGCTCGGCGAGCCGACTGTCAGCAGCCGCCGTACGCGCAGGTAGTCGTCGGCGCGGTGGTGGTCGTGTTGGTCGTCGTCGTCGCCGGAGCCTTGGTAACCGCGGTGCCGGCCGACGAGAGGACGTACCACTTGCCACCGAAGAAGTCCTGGCCCTGACCCGCGACCTGCCCGACCTTCTTGTCGAGCTTGAACCGGTACAGCGGGTGCCCGGCGTATGTGACCTGGAGCGTCCCGTTCTTCCGCTTCGTGGTGCCAAGCAGCTTGGCCTTAAGGCCTGTGCCGGCCGTGAGCTTCCCCTTCTTCAGGAGCGGCGGCCAATACGTGGCGCACTGGCCATAGCAGGCGCTCTTCCCACGCTTGTCCGCCTTGAAGAGATAGAGGGACATGCCCGTACTGGTGGCGAGCACCTTCCCAACCGACGTCTTGTGGAGTGTGACCGTCCTGGTCGAGCTGCTCGCGGCGAGCGAGCGGAAGCTCTCTGGATTCGCAACAGCAGTCGCGGCGACGACACCGGCGACGCCGAGCGCGAGTGCAGTGACAACGGCCAGGACGACCTTCTTCTTCAACATTCGTCTCCTCCTACTGGGTTCGACGATGTCTACGCGCCGCGTCGGGCCGCGGATTTACTCCGCCACGAGCTCGCAGATGACCTGGCCCGTCGTGACCGCCTGACCGGGCTCGACGGAGAGGCTCTGCACGGTGCCGGCACGGTGGGCGTGCACCTCGTTCTCCATCTTCATGGCCTCGACGACGCAGATCACCTGACCCGGCTCCACCTCGTCGCCGTCGGCCACAGGGACTGCGAGGACGGTGCCCTGCATCGGCGAGACGACAGCGTCGCCGCCCGCGCCGGCTCCGCCTTGCCGCACACGCTCACGGCGCCGGCGCGCAAGCGCCTTCCACCCCGGCTCGGGCTCCGAGAACCGCACCTCGAACCGCCGTCCGTTCACCTCGACCGCGCGGACGCGGTCGACCGTCCGCGTTCCGGTCGCGGTCGGGCCGGCTTGCGGCTCCGCAACGACGGGCGCGCCGTCGAGCTCGGCGACGCGGGCGGCCAGCTCCTCCGATTCCACCACGCCGTGGCAGGTCTCGCCCGCGATGAAACACGGATGCGAGAGGAGCGCCTTGTGGAAGCCGATCAGCGTCGTCGGTCCCTCGATCCAGAACTCCTCGAGCGCGCGCAACATCCGCCGCCGCGCGTGCTCGCGGTCCACGCCGCGCACGATGAGCTTCGCGACCATCGGGTCGTAGGCGCCGGACACCTCGTAGCCGGCCGCGACGCCTGAGTCGACGCGCACGCCGGGCCCGGCGGGCTCGCGGTAGCCGGTCACCCACGCCGGCGCAGGCAGGAAGCCGTGCGCCGCGTCCTCCGCGTTGATCCGGCACTCGATCGCGTGGCCGCGCAGCTCGACGTCCTCCTGACGCACTGAGAGCGGCTCGCCGAGCGCGACGAGGATCTGCTCACGAACGAGATCGAGCTCGGTGACCATCTCGGTGACGGTGTGCTCGACCTGGATCCGGGTGTTCATCTCCATGAAGAAGTAGTCGCCGTCGTGTGTGAGCAGGCCCTCGATCGTCCCCGCCGAGCGGTACCCGCAGGCTCGGGCCGCCGCGACGCCAATTGCGCCGATCCGCTGCCGGAGCTCCTCGTTGACCGCGGGCGACGGCGTCTCCTCGATCAGCTTCTGATGGCGGCGTTGGATCGTGCAGTCGCGCTCGCCGAGGTGGACGACATTGCCGTGCGCATCCGCGAGCACCTGCACCTCGACGTGGCGCGGGTCGACGATGAGCGTCTCGACGTAGACGTCGGGGTTCGCGAAGTAGGACTGCCCCTGCCGCTGCGCGCGCTCGAACGCCTGCTCCGCGTCACCGGGGGCCTCGACGATCTCCATTCCCTTGCCGCCGCCGCCGGCCGCAGCCTTGATCAGGAGCGGGTAGCCGAGCTCGTCGCCGAGCGCGAGGAGCTGCTCGACTGACCCGACCGGGTCGGTAGTGCCCGGAATGATCGGGACACCCGCCTGCTGCATCGCCGTGCGGGCGGCGGTCTTGTTCCCCATGAGCTCGATCGACGCCGGCGGCGGCCCGATCCACACAAGGCCGGCCTCCTCCACGGCGCGCGCGAACGCGGCGTTCTCCGCGAGGAAGCCGTAGCCGGGATGGATTGCCTGCGCTCCAGCGCGCTCGGCGGCGTCGAGGATGCGCTCGACGGCGAGGTAGCTCTCAGCCGCCGGAGTCGGCCCGAGGAGGAAGGCCTCGTCCGCATACGCGACGTGAAGCGCGGTGCGGTCGCCCGCGGAGTAGACCCCGACCGCGCCGATGCCGAGCTCGCGGAGGGTGCGGAAGACGCGGATCGCGATCTCCCCACGGTTGGCAACGAGAACCTTCTCGAACATGAGGGGCCGTATTCTCTCCACGTTGTGCCCCTGACCGCCGCCGATCAGCTCACTGCCGCCCGCGCGGCGTCGGTTCCGATCGTGGTCGTGCTCTACGCCTGGGACTTCTCGAACCACAACTACTGGGCGACGGCTGTCTTCTGCGTCGCGATGACGACCGACTGGTTCGACGGGAGACTGGCCCGAAAGCAGGGCCGTTCCTCTTCCGTGGGCTCCCTCCTCGATCCGATCGCCGACAAGGTGCTCGTGCTCGCGGCGCTCGTGATGCTCTTGGGCCAGGGAATCGTCCCGGCCTGGATGGTCGCGGCGATCGTCGTGCGGGAAGTTCTGATCACGGGGCTCCGGCAAGCGGCGGTCGAGCGAGGCGTCGTTCTCGCTGCCCGCGACCTCGGGAAGTTGAAGACGTGGGCTCAGGCGGTCGCCGCGGCCGTCGGCGGCTTCGCAGCCGCAGGCGCCTGGGGGCATCGCGCCGCCTGGTGGACACTCCTCGTGGCCGTGATTCTCACCTGGCTGTCGGGGCTCGACTACGCCCGCAGCGCGCCACGCCTACTCAGCCGCGCTCGAGCCGATTAGCACTGCCGGTCGGTCAGACCGGGATCCCGCGATGCTCGCACCACTCGTCGAAGCGGGCCCACGCGCGCAGGTACTCGCGGAGGGCGTAGAACCCCTCCTCGACCTCCGCCCGGACGGCCCAGTGACAGTGACCGCAGTAGCCCTGATCGTCGACGGCGGGAGCCTCGTTGCAGCGGATGCATTCCTCCCACATGGGTTGGAAACGGCCGCCACATCAGTCCGGATACGGCGAGCCGTCCTCGCCGTTGCGCGCCGGTAGGAGCGCCTCGGCCCAGTCGGAGACGGCGGGCTGCTTCGCCGCTTCGGCGGCGGCCAGGGCGGCAAGGATCGCTTCGCGCTCGTCCTCGCCGGGCTCCGGAGTAATGTCGACAGGCTCCACCACCCAGAAGAGGGTAATGCGCTAGAGCAGCCCGGTCGATGACCGGGACGTGGGTCAGCGTCTTGCCATGCTCGCTGCCGCCTGCGCAATTGCAGGCTCTTGTGCCGCCGCCGCCCCGGGATCAGCCCGCCGCCTGCCAAACTGGGCGGCTCCGCAGATCTCCACCGTCGTGGCTCACGGTCTCATGGCGAGGAGCGTGCGCAACTTTCGGCCCAACGCAACCCTGACCCAGCAGACGCTCGCGAATCTCACGTCCGGCCTGCAGGAGCAGCTCGGTGACCCCCCGGTCGCCCCACCGCCCGCCTCGGATACCGGCACGACAGGAACGACTACGACCGGAACGACGACCGGCACCGTCGGCTCCACCACGACGCCCACTGGCGGGACGACGACCACGCCGAGCGGGAACCCGTCGACGCCGATCACGATGGCGCAGCTCGACCGCAACCTCGTCGTCGCGCTCGGCCTGAAGAAGGCTGCGAAGGAGTTCACGCAGGGGGCACACGACGCCGGAATTTCCGTCCCCGGCCGCTTCGGCACGGAAGTGGTCGCCCGCTTGCTCGGCCTTCGCACCAATCACCCGGCTGCGCAGGACTTCATCGAGCTCCGGCCTCAGGACCCGGCCACCCGCGCGGAAGCCGCCTACTCCGCGGCGCAGATTCTCGGCTTCGGCCTGCTGACCGACAGCTGGCAGGTCGCCCAGGTGAAGAGCCTGGCCGACGCATTCACGCTGCCGACGTTCAACGACTGGCAGCGCCAGATCCTCACCGTCGCGTTCTCGAAGATCGGGATGCCGTACATCTGGGGCGGGACGAGCGACACCACCGAGACCGACTTCGGTGTGACCGCGCGTGGCGGGTACGACTGCTCGGGATTCGTCTGGCGCGTGTACAAGCTCCAGAGCTACGCGGACGAGGGCAATCTCGCCTCGACCATCCTCGGCCGGACGACCTACGCGATGAGCGTCGAGGTCTCGGGCGCGAAGCGGATCTCCTACAAGAAGCTGCAGCCCGCGGACGTGATCTTCTTCGGCACGAAGGGCTCCCGGTCCACCGGAGCTCAGGTCTTCCACACGGCGATCTACGTCGGCAACGGCTGGTTCATCCAGTCCTCGGGGGAGGGCGTCGCGCTCGCCCAGCTCAGCGACTGGTACGTGAAGAAGTACGCCTGGGGCCGCCGCCCACTGCATGAGGCCGGGCTCGACTAGCGCCGAACCGGCGCAGAAAGCCCAATCTGCGCCGCTTTCTACCCCCTTCGAGTGAGCGCGCTACCTCCATCGGGTGATACCCGCTTCGCGAGGACAGACCCACAATTCCTGTGTCTGGCGTCCCTACGACGAATTCCCCGGAGGCACATAATGCTCGAGTGGAAGTTTCGCCTGGTGATTCTTCTGGCCCTGGCCGGCACGGTTGCGGCGTCGCTCGGAAGCTTGATCGCGAATCACAACTACGGCTGGTAGAGACCGGCTCGAAACCTCGTAGGGGAGGATTCGGTGGCAGGTGACCAGCTGGCAGCTGTCCCCGGCCGACGCCCTATCTCGGCCAGAGCAGTAAAGGCTGGGTAGGGCGCGGCGGTGACGCCTCCCACTGCGGTTCGAGCCAGAGTGCTGGCAATCGCGGTGCCTGTAATCGTCGCGGGCGCCGGCGCCATCGGCCTGGCCCTGTTCCGCTACGCAGAGGCATCGCCTTCGGCCTCCGACCTCGCAAAGCTCTTCGGACTGATGGCGAGCATGGCGCTCGCCGAGCGCTTCCCGGTGCCCGTGGAGGGAATGGGCGCCGGCGGCGTCACGCTCGGCTTCGTCTTCTCCATCTCCTCGATCATCCTGCTCGGCTGGCCGGCCGGCGTGCTGGTCGTGATGGGAGGACCGACGTTCACCCATCTGCTCCAGCGCCGCCCGCCGTTGCGCGTCGCCTACAACGGCTCGATGTTCGCCCTCTCGGCGCTCGCCGCCGGGCTGACGGTGGAGCACGTCCACGGCAACTCGGTCGGAATCCTCGTTGCGAAGGTCTTGCTGTGCGGATTCATCTACTACTGGATCGTCAACCTCGTGCTGATCAGCGCGGTTCTCTCGGCCGATTCCGGTCGCTCGTTCCTCGCCGTCGCCTGGGAGAACATCACGCAGACGACCGCGCCGTTCGCGTTCATGGCCTCGGCAGCCCTGACGCTGATCGTCCTCTGGCAGCGTGAGCCCGCGCTCTCGATCGCTCTCCTCGGCCCTCTGCTCGCGATCGCTCTCTACCAGCGCTCGACGTACAAGGCGATCCGCGCGATGCGGCTCGCGTTGACCGACCCGCTCACCGGCCTCGGAAACCACCGCAGCTTCCACGAGCGGCTCCAGCGTGAGCTCGTCGCGGCCGAGGAGGTGGGCACGCCGCTCGCGCTCTGCCTCGTCGACTTCGACGACCTGAAGAGCGTGAACGACCGGTTCGGGCATCCGGTCGGCGACCTTGTGCTCGGCCAGGTCGCGTCCCGGTTGCGTCAGGGCGGCGAGTCGTTTCGGCTGGGCGGCGACGAGTTCGCGGTGCTTCTCCCTGGGCACGACGAGCGCCTGGCGACTGCCGTGGCTCGCTCGATCGTCGAGCGCGTCGCGGCTCTCCACGTCGAAGGCGTCGGGGAGGTAACCGTCAGCGCCGGTGTCGCGACATACCCGACACACGGGACGAGCCGGGACGAGCTCATTCGGCTTGCCGACAGCGCTCTCTACTGGGCGAAGAAGGACGGCAAGAACCGCGTTCGCGCGTACGCGGTCGAGTCGATCCTGCGCGCCAACCTCGAGCAGATCGCGGACACGCCCGATCGCGCGGCGCAGTATCGCGCAGCGGAGAGCCTCGCCAAGGCCGTCGACGAGCGCGACGCCTACACCGGCAGCCACTCGCAACGCGTGGGCGACTACTCGGCGCGGATCGCGCGACGCATGGGGGCGGACGAGCCGGCAATCGAGCTGACGCGGCTCGCCGGCAACCTCCACGATCTCGGGAAGCTCGCGATTCCGGAGGAGGTCCTCCGCAAGCCAAGCACGCTGAGCGAGGCAGAGAAGCTGATGCTCGAGCGCCACCCGCAGATCGGCTTCCGGATGCTCGAGAGCCTCGGCGTCCAGCCGGTTGCGGAGTGGGTTCTCTACCACCACGAGCGATGGGACGGCGCCGGATACCCGAACAAGCTTGCGGGCGACCAGATCCCACTCGGCGCGCGAATCATCTTCGTCGCCGACGCTTTCGATGCGATGACGTCCGACCGCGCCTACCGGAGGGCGATTCCCGAACGCGACGCCCTCGCCGAGATCGAACGCTGCGCGGGGACGCAGTTCGACCCGGAAGTCGTCAAGGCGCTGGCCGCCGAACTGCGGCCCACGCGCGACGATCTCGTCGCGGTTTAGGCGATCTCTTCGATGAGCTGGATCAGCTCGTCGCGGCGATAGCCCTGCTGGCGTGCGAAGCGAACGAGCTCGCGGGCCCGCGCGATCACGGCGCCCTTCTCCGGCGTGCCGGCGACGGTGATGCCGCGGCCACGTCTGAATTCGAGCAGCCCCTCGTCGCGGAGCAGCCGGAGCGAGCGCAGGACCGTGTTCGTGTTCACGCCGAGGACAGCAGCGAGATCGCGGGCCGGAGGGAGCCGCTCGCCCGGCTTCGCCTCGCCCTCCGCGATCGCGCGCCGGATCTCGGCCGCCACTTGCTCGAAGAGCTCGGTCGGCTCCTGTCGATCGATCTTGACCTTCAGCATCGTGCTGCTCACAATAGCACTAGATGGTCGGGGCGCCAAGCCGCCGCCCCGCGAGCTCGGGGCTTGCCCAGCTCACCGCCCGATTCAGTAGCTCAGAGCGGGATGTTGCCGTGCTTGCGGCGAGGCCGTGGCTCGGCCTTCGTCAGCGACGTCTCGAGCGCATCGATGAGGACGGGCCGCGTCCGTCTCGGCTCGATCACGTCGTCGACGTAACCGCGCTCGGCGGCGCTGTACGGGTTCGCGAACTTCTCCTTGTAGTCCGCGATCAGCTCCGGACGCTCGTCCTCCGGCCGATCGCGGTAGATGATGTTCACCGCGCCTTCCGGCCCCATCACGGCGACCTCCGCGGTCGGCCAGGCGAAGTTGAAGTCGGCGCGGATGTGCTTCGAGCTCATGACGTCGTACGCGCCGCCGTACGCCTTGCGCGTGATCACCGTCAGCTTCGGCACCGTCGCCTCGCAAAAGGCGTAGAGGAGCTTCGCGCCGTGGCGGATGATCCCGCCCCACTCCTGCTCCGTCCCGGGCAGGAAGCCCGGCACGTCGACAAACGTGACGAGCGGGACGTTGAAGGCATCGCAGGTACGGACGAAGCGAGCCGCCTTGTTCGAAGCGTCGATGTCGAGCACGCCCGCGAGCGACTGCGGCTGGTTTCCGACGACTCCGACCGGATGGCCGCCGAGCCGAGCGAAGCCGCAGACGATGTTCGCTGCCCAGCGCTCGCTCACCTCGAGGAACTCGCCGTCGTCCACGATGCGGCGGACCACGTCGTGCATGTCGTACGGCTTGTTCGGGTTGTCCGGGACGAGCGAGTCGAGCTCGGCGTCCTCGCGGTCGGGCGGATCGGTCGGCGCGCTCCATCCCGGCCGCTCGGCGTTCGACTGCGGCAGGAACGAGAGAAGGTACCGCGCGTCCTCGAGGCACGTCTCCTCGTCCGGCGCCGTGAACTGCGCGACGCCCGACTTCGTCGCGTGGGTCGTCGCGCCGCCGAGCTCCTCGAACGTCACCTCCTCCCCCGTGACGGTCCTCACCACGTCGGGGCCGGTGATGAACATGTACGACGAGCCCTCGACCATGAAGATGAAGTCGGTCATCGCGGGTGAGTACACGGCGCCACCCGCGCACGGGCCCATGACGAGCGAGATCTGGGGGACGACGCCCGAGGCCTGGACGTTGCGCCAGAAGATCTCCGCATAGCCGGCGAGCGAAACGACGCCCTCCTGGATCCGCGCGCCGCCGGAGTCGTTGATCCCGATCACCGGACAGCCGTACTTCACGGCCAGGTCCATCACCTTGCAGATCTTCTCGGCGAAGACCTCGCTGAGCGAGCCGCCGAAAACCGTGAAGTCCTGCGAGAAGAGAAAGACCCGGCGGCCGAAAACGGTGCCGTATCCCGTGACGACGGCGTCGCCGTACGGGCGACGATCCATCATCCCGAAGTTCGATTCGCGGTGGCGGACGTAGCGGTCGAGCTCGACGAACGAGCCCGGGTCGCACAGCTTCTCGGCACGCTCGCGGGCGAGGAGCTTCCCCTCTTCGCGCCGGCGCGCGACGGCCTTCTCGCTGCCCGCGTGGAGAGCCTCTCCTCGCAGCTCCTGCAGCCACTCGAGCTTCCCCGCGGTCGTTTCGTGCGTCTCGCTCACCGCCGCGGAGCCTAACGTTCGCGGTCGTGAGGCACCGCTTACCCCCGGCGCTCCATCTGCGTGACTTCGCTCTGCTCTGGATCTCCTCGCTCGCCAACGGGCTCGCGCTGCAGATGCTCGTCGTCGCGATTGGCTGGCAGGTCTACGCGATCCACCGCAACCCGCTCGACCTCGGTTTCGTCGGGCTGGCGGAGTTCGTGCCGCTGCCGATTCTCGCGCTGCCGGCCGGCCACCTCGCCGACCGGGTCGAACGCCGGCTGGTCGTTGCCGGCGGGCTCGCAGTCCAGGTCGCGATCGCGGCGGTGCTCGTCGTGGTCACGCTCTCCGGCGCGCACAAGCTCTGGCCGTTCCTCGCGATCGCAGTCGCGGCGGGAATTGCGTCCGCGGTGACTAACCCGGCGGGCCGCGCGCTGACGCCGGAGATCGTGCCGCCGGAGCTCCTGCCGGGCGCAGTCGCGCTGCGCAGCGTGGCGAACCAGGCAGGGATCGTCGTCGGGCCCGCGCTGGGCGGCGTGATCTTCGCGGTAGAGCCGGTGGCGGTCTACATCACCGCCGCGTCGCTCTTCCTCGTCGCCTGCCTCACGATTCTCGGGGTCATGGCGCGCGTCGCCGTCGCGCCGGCGACGGAGCTGAACTGGCGGAACCTCTCTGCCGGCATCGGCTTCATCGTGCGCACGCGGATGCTGCTGGGGGCGATCTCCCTCGATCTCGTGGCAGTGCTCCTCGGCGACTCGATGGCGCTCGCACCGGTGTTCGCGCGGACGATCCTCGACGTCGGCCCGGTCGGGCTCGGCGCGCTACGCGCCGCACCCTCGGTCGGCGCGCTGACCGCCGGCCTGCTCCTCACGCGTCGGCCTCTCCACTACCGAGCCGGCCCGACATTGCTCGCCGTCGTGGGCGCCTTCGGCGCGATGATGATCGTCTTCGGGGTCTCCCGCTCGCTGCCGCTCTCGCTCGCCGCACTCGCCGTCAGCGGGTTCGTCGACATGATCAGCATGAACATCCGCTCGACGGCGGCACTCCTCGTGACGCCGCCCGAGCTCCAGGGTCGTGTGGGCGCCGTGGAGTGGGTCTTCATCAGCGCGTCGAACGAGCTCGGCGCCTTCGAGTCCGGCGCCATGGCCCGGCTGATCGGCACGGTGCCGGCCGTCGTCGCGGGAGGCGCGGTGATGATCGGGGTCGCCGGATCCTGGCGGCGGCTCTTCCCCTCTCTCGCCCGGATGGGCCGGCTCGACGAGCTTCGGCCGGAGCCCGTATAGGCTCGCCGGAGTGAGCGAGCCGCTGGACCGGTCGACCCGGTGGGCCTACGACGAGCATGGCGAGGTGCGCGAGTTCTCGTACCAGCGCTTCGGCAGCCCCACTGTCGCGGCCGCCGAGGCCGCGCTGGGAGAGCTCGACGGCGGAACTGCGCTCCTTTTCCCCTCCGGGGCCGGCGCGACTACCGCGCTCGTTCTCTCGCTGCTCGAGCCGGGCGATACCGTCGCGCTCGCCGAGGGCTGCTACTACGGCACCGGCCTCACCTTCGACACGCTTGCACCCTGGGGCGTGCGTGTCGTCGAGTTCGACCAGACCGGCCCGCCGCCCGACGATGTTCAGCTCGTCTGGCTCGAGGCACCGGCAAATCCCTACCTCACCATGCCGGACCTCGAGGCAGCCGCCGCCCACGCGGCGCCGGTCGTCGTCGACGCCACGGTCGCGACACCCGTGCAACTGCGTCCACTCGAGCACGGCGCCGACTTCGTCTTCCACAGCGCGACGAAATACCTCGCGGGCCACGACGACGCCCTGCTCGGCGCGGTCGTCTGCCGCGACGCCGCAGCCGCAGAGGAGCTACGGACGTTCCGGAGCCGAACGGGCATCGTGGCCGCGCCCGACGCGGCGTGGCTCCTGTTACGCAGTCTGAAGACACTCGAGCTGCGGGTCAGGCGCCAGGCCGAGACCGCCGCGCTCCTCGCCGAGCGGTTGCGCGGGCACCCGGCTGTCGAGACCGTCCGCTACCCCGGCCTGGGTGGCCTCCTCTCGTTCGACGTCGAGGATGCCGAGACCGCGCGGAAGGTCGAGACGTCGACGCGGGTCATCGTCAACGCGACGTCGCTCGGCGGCGTGACGAGCCTCATCGAGAGCCGTCGGCGCTGGGAGGGCGACAGGGTCCCGCCGGGCCTGCTGCGGCTCAGCGTCGGCCTCGAGGATCCCGACACACTCTGGGCCGACCTCGAGCAGGCGCTCGCCTGACGGAGCGGTTCAGAGCGTAGGCGGACGGGAACCAGCCCGGCGCCGATGCCTAGTCCGTTCGGGATCCTGGTCGCCGAAGACGACGAGTCGTTCCTCGACGTGATCGCGCTCGTGCTCGAGCAGGATCACCGGTTCACCGTGGCCGGGCGGGCCCGAGACGGCCGCGCAGCCGTCGCGCTCGCGAAGCGAATCGCTCCGGACGCGGTCGTGATGGACATCGAAATGCCCGTCCTCGACGGTGTCGAGGCGACGAAGCTCCTGCGGGCAGCGGCGCCCGAGCTCCCGATCGTGGCCGTGAGCGGGCACGACTACGAGGAGCGCGTGCTCGAGATCCGGCAAGCCGGCGCCGACGACTACGTGCGCAAATCACGCCTCCCGGACGAGCTGCCGCGCGTGCTGGCGGCCCTTCTCAGCCGGACGACGGCTTAGCGCGGCGAGGGAGGCTCCCCTAGGCAGGCACGAGGTCGGCGTTGATCGCGATGGCGGCGGCCGATCCTTCGCCGGCCGCTGTGATCACCTGCGCGCGGGGGTTGGCGACGTTGCCCGCAGCCCACACACCGGCGACGCTGGTTCTTCCGCCGCTATCGACGCGGACGAAGCCGAGGTCATCCACGTCGCAGCCGATCTGCTCAAAAAGGTCGCCTCCACGCGGCCGCAAATTCGGACGGATGAAGAGGGCCTCGCGACCGATGACCCGACCATCGTCCAGCGCAACGCCTGTCAGCGAGTCGTGTTCCACCACGAGCAGTCGCACCTCGCCGTCGACGACGCGGATCCCGCGGGCGTCGAGCTGTTCGCGCTCGACTTCCCGGAGCTCGGGGGGTGTGCGCGAAGAAGACGACGTCGCCTGACCACTGCCGGAGCAGATGGGCATGCTCGACTGAGCCCGGCCCGGTGGGACAGCACGCCAAGCGGCCGATCGCGCACTTCCCAGCCGTGGCAATAGGGGCAGTGCAGGAAATCGCGGCCCCAGCGCTCCATCGCGCCGGGAATCCGCGGCAGCACGTCGGTTGCTCCGGTCGCCAGGAGGAGCCGTCTCGCCGCCATGCTTGCGCCTCCGCCTAGCCGGACCGAGAAGCCTGGCTCGCACGATACGACGAGATCCGAGACGAACTCGACGCCGTAGCTGCCTGCTTCCTCGCGTCCTCGCTGAAGCAGGTCGGCGGGAGACATCCCGTCACGAGATAGGTAGCCCTTCATGTGGGCCGCAGCCGCGTTGCGAGGCTCCCCAGAGTCGATCACTACCACTCGGCGCCTCGCGCGGCCGAGCACAAGCGCTGCGCTGAGACCGGCTGCTCCGCCGCCGATCACGATCACGTCATAGGTTTCTGTCTTCATGCGCTGGATCGTGGCGAGCGCCGACGAAGAAGCCGGAGGTCGGACTCGAACCGACGGCCACCTGATTACAAATCAGGTGCTCTACCAGCTGAGCTACTCCGGCGCAGCGACCAGCGTAGCGCCCGTTACTGCAGGACTTCGCGGCCTTTCTGGTGGGCGAGGATCTTCCGCTTGACCCGCTGCAGCGCGTTGTCGATCGTCTTGGTGTCGCAGCCGAGCTGTTCGGCCATGTCCTCGTAGGACGAGCCCTCGAGATAGAGGCGAAGTGCATCCGCCTCGAGAGACGAAAGGCCTGAGCCGAGGCTGAAGACGAGGCTCTGCAGCTCCTCGGTCGAGATCACGACGAGCGGCGGCTCGTGCACCGCGGGACCCGGCAGTGCATCGCCGAGCGTGCACTCACCCTCGCCGTCTTGGCCGGCAGGCGTGTGGCTGAACGAGACATAGGTGTTCAGCGGCGCATGCTTGAACCTCGTCGCCGTCTTGATCGCAGTGATGATCTGCCGCGTGACGCAGAGCTCCGCGAAGCTGCGGAACGACGTTTCCTTGTCCGTGCGGAAATCCCGGACCGCCTTGTAGAGGCCGATCAGCCCTTCCTGCAGGAGGTCGTCGTTGTCTCCGCCCGCCAGGAAATACGAGCTCGCCTTGAGGCGCACGAAGCCCGTGTAGCGGCGAATGAGGGCGTCCATCGCGACGCTGTTGCCGTTCCGGGCCTTGAGAACGAGCTGTAGATCCTCTAGCTCTCGTTGAACTTTTTGCGGCGAGCGTGCTGTCGCTGCGCGAGCGGCCATGGCGCCTCCCGGCGTCTCGAGGGGGAAGTCTCACCCTGTGGTCGAGGCGAAGATAGCAAGGGGTCCAAAGTTTTACAAGTCGAGTTGCTATGGACCCAGCTTGGTCCGGACCCAGGACGCTAGCGACTTCTAGCGTTCGCCGCGACGTAACCGCTCGAGACGGGCCAGCGTCTCGGGGTCGAGGCGATCGCGAAGGTCGCCTCGGCGCGTGGGCGGCTGGCTCGGCCTGGAGAACTCGCCGAGGAACGTCTGGGATGCGATCTTCCGCACTTCGATGCCCGCCGTACTGCGAACCGCCGCATCCGAGGAGACGATCGCGACCTCTCCGCTGCTTCGGTGCTCGGCAGCGAGCCGCTCGAGCAGCGCGTCCGCGTCCTCCGCCCACCGCACCTCGAGCGGGCCATGACGCTCGGTCGTCCCCTGGCCGTCGAACACGAGCACGCCGCGAGCACCCTGCGCCGCAACCCAGCTCGCGAGCAGGTCGCGCAGCTCCTCGGGCGAGCCGAACCCTCCTGCATGCAGGAGGTTGAAGCCGTCGAAGAGGTAGAGCGTGGGCTCAGCCATCGCGCTGCCTGCGCGCTTCGTAGAGGAGGAGCGCGGCGGCGACGCTGACGTTGAGCGATTCCACCTGCCCGAGCTGCGGGATCGAGACCTCGAGGTCGCAGGTGCGGCGCACGAGCGGCCGCAGCCCCTTGCCTTCGGCGCCGAAGACGAACGCGATGCCGCCCGAAAGATCCGCCCTCCACATCGGCGTGCCGGACTCACTCGCCGCTCCCACGATCCACACGTCGTCGCTCTTGATCTCGGCGAGGTAGCGAGCGAGATTCGGGACGACGGCTACCGGTAGGTGCTCGACGGCACCCGCGGACGCCCGACAGACCGCGGGCGTGACCCGCGCGGAGCCGTGTGCGGGCAGCACGACGCCGGTCGCGCCCGCTCCCTCGGCGCTCCGGATCACCGCGCCGAGATTCCGCGGGTCGCTCACCTGGTCGAGACACGCGAGGAGCGGCGCCTCAGCGGCGGCGAGCTCGAACGCATCGGCGTAGCGGAAGGGCTCGCACCACGCGACGACTCCCTGGTGGTCCCGCGTGCCGGCGGCCTCCGACAGGTCCCGTTCGAGCTTCGTCTGCACCCGCGGCCGCTCGACCTCACGCAGCCACGCCTCGCTTCGAACCGTCCGCTCGCTCGCCCACAGCTCGAGAACCTCGCGTGGCCCGCGCAGGGCCTCCCGCACCGGACGGCGGCCGTAGACGAGATCGCGCGTCACGGACGGCGGACGAGCTGGAAGCCGGGAGGCTCGACCACATCGCGCACTTCCCAACCAGCTGCCGCGATCTCGTCCCGCAGGCGGTCCGCCTCCGCAAAATCCTCCGCGTCCCGAGCGTCACGCCGCCGGCCCGCCAGCTCGGCGAGCTCGGCCGGCGCCTCCTCGAGCTCCGCGATCGACTCGAGCCCGAAGATCCCGAACGCGCGGCGCAGAAGCTCGTGGTCGCGCCAGCGGTGCATCACGGCGAGCGCCTCCGGCGTGTTGAAGTCGTCGTCGAGCGCGGACTCGAAATCGACCCAGTCCCCGACCGGCTCGCTCGGCGAGCGGAAGACGTTGCGGAAGGTCTCGAGCTGCGCCCGTGCCTGCTCGAGTGTCGCCTGGTTGAAGTCGAGCGGCTTGCGCCACTGGCCCGAGAGCAACAGCATCAGCGCGACCTCTCTCCCCCACTCGTCGATCACCCCGCGAATGGTCATGTCGTTCCCGAGCGACTTCGACATCTTCTCGCCGCTCCGCGTCAGCAGCCCGTTGTGCATCCAGATCCGTGCGAAGTCGTGCCCCAGCGCGAGCGACTGCGCGAGCTCGTTCTCGTGGTGCGGGAAGACGAGATCGAGGCCCCCGCCATGGATCTCGAAGGCGGGACCGAAGGCGTCCTCGGCCATCACCGAGCACTCGATGTGCCAGCCCGGCCGCCCCTTCCCCCATGGCGAATCCCACGACGTGTCCTCTCCCGGCTTCGTCGCCTTCCAGAGCGCAAAGTCCTGTGGCGCACGCTTGAGCGTGCTCTCCTCCTCCGGCTCCATGCTCTCGACTTTCTGCCGCGAGAGCCGTCCATAGCCGGGATCGGTCGAGACGCTGAAATAGACGTCTCCGCCCGCTTCGTACGCGTTCCCGCCGTCGACGAGCTTCTCGATGAAGGCGACGATGGATTTGACCGCCTCGGTCGCCTTCGGGAGCGCATCGGGCATTCCGACGCCGAGGTCACGCGTGTCCTCCAGGTACCACTGCGCCGCGCGTTCGGCGAGCTCAGCGCTCGCGCCTGGAGCCGCGTCGTAGATCTTGTCGTTGATGTCCGTGATGTTGTGGACGAGCGTCGGGTCGTAGCCGCGATGGCGCAGCCAGGCGCGCAGCCACATTCCAAGCGCGAACGGGCGTGCGTTGCCGATGTGGGCGCGCTGGTAGACAGTCGGGCCGCAGAAGTACATCCGGATCTGTCCCGGCGGCGTCGGCAGCTCCTCGAGGCGGCGCGAAAGCGTGTTGTAGAGCTTCACTTCTCCAGCCTAGAGAGCAGCTCGTCGCGCGGAAGCGCAGCGATCACCGCCGCGAGCTCGGGGCCGCGCTCGCGCCCGGTGAGCGCGAGGCGGAGCGCCTTGAGGTCGCCGCCTACCGCCTTGAGCTCGCGCACGATCGCCTTCGGCTCCAATCCGCCCTCCACGAGCTCCCGGAAGCGCGCAAGTGTCTCCGGCGAATCGACCTTCGCCTCTGCCGGCTCGAGCACGAGCTCGGCGTAGGAGCGCGCCTCCACGAGATCCCGCGCTCCCCGTAGCACCGGCGCTACGGAGATGGGCACGCCCACCCGAGACGCGAGCTCGTCATCGCTGAGCGCCGCGAGCGCCTCCGTGGAGAGCCGCCGCACGCGAGCGAGGTCGAGATGAACGTCGTGGCGTGGCACCTCCAGCTCGTCGAGGTATGCACGTGCCGCCTCGGCCGGAATGCCCGCGTCTCGGAGCGATGCAACCGTCGCGCCCGGGGCACGCTTCGCGAGCTTACGGCCGTCCTCGCCGAGGATCAGCCCGTGGTGGACGAACTCCGGCGGCGTCGCACCAAGGGCCTCGAACAGGCGCCGCTGCAACGCTTCGTTCGGCCGGTGGTCGTTGCCGCGCACGATGTGCGTGATGCCGAAGTCGATGTCGTCGACGACGGACGCGAGCTGGTATGTCGGCGAGCCGTTCTCGCGCACGAGCGTGACGCCTTCGAATCGAGCACCCAGCGGTGCGCCGACCTCGCGATGACGCTCCGCGCGCCCGCTCTGCCGGATCGGGCCTTCATCCCACGGAATGCCGAGCCACTCGAGGTCTTCCAGGATCGCCTCCTCTCCGCCCGGAACGTTCCGCGCCGGATCGGTGTCGTCGATCCGCAGCAGCATCCACTCGCCCAGCCGCCGATTCGCGGCAGCGCTCAAGGCGTTGCCGAGATGAAGCGAGCCTGTGGGGCTCGGCGCGAAGCGGACTCTGGCCATCCGGCGAGTGTATGAGTAAGCTCCGCCCCGCGATGGAGTCCTGGCGCGCAACGGTTCTCCGCCAAAACGGCTGATCTGCCGCTTCCCACCACAGCGTCTTGGGGAAGCGGCGGGACGCGACGCGATCCCGCCCCGAAAACGGAGGTGTACGTCGCGATGCCGATGCCACATCGCACCCAGCGGCAGGTAATCAAGCGCCGCCTCATAGGCAAGGAAGGCGCAGAGCGAGTTCGCGAGCTCCGCTCGATCCTTGCCGAGCTCCCCGGCTACCGCAACGGCCCCTATGCCGACCTGCGGAAATGGGTCGAGGAGGAGCTCGATGCCACGCGCACGCGGAAGCGGGTCGTGCATCGCGACTCGATCGCCGTGCGCCGCGAGGGAGCCGCGCAGATCGCGCTCGTGGGGCCGCCCAACGCAGGCAAGTCGTCGCTACTGCAGGCCCTGTCAGCGATCCAGATCCGCACGGGCGACTACGCATTCACCACGACGCGACCGGTCGCGGCGACGACGCGCGTCGGCGGCGTGCTCGTCCAGCTCGTGGAGATTCCCGGCCTGATCGAGGGCGCCGCGGAGGATCGGGGCGGCGGCCGCTCGCTCCTCGGCGTCCTCCGCACTGCAGACGCCATCCTCTGGTGCCACGCGTGCGACCGTCCCGTAGAGGAGCTCGAGACGATCCGAGGGGAGGTCGCGGCGGCCGGGATCGACCTGCCCGGCCTCTTGGCTGCGACGAAATGCGACGAAGCGCCGGTGCCGAGCCATCCGGAGCTGTCCGTCCTGCCGGTGTCGGTGCTCGACGATGCGAGCCTCGACCGGCTGCGCGAGGAGCTCTGGGCGCTCACGGGCCTGATGCGCGTCTACCTTCGCGACGGGGGCGACCCGATCGCGCTGCAGCCGCCGGCGACCGTCCTCGACGTAGCCGACTCGATCCATCACGCGCTCGGGGAGCGCTGCACCGGCGCACGCGTCTGGGGCCGGTCAGCGCGCTTCGAGGGGCAGCGTGTCGGTCCGCACCACGAGCTGCAGGACGGCGACACAGTGGAGGTTCTCGACCGCTAGAGGTTTGGCGTCTCCGGCTCGCCGGAAGATCGAGAGGCGTGAGCGACGTCGTCGTCATCACGGGCGCTTCCGGCGGAGTCGGGCGCGCGACCGCGCGCCGGTTCGCGAAGGACGGCGCGAAGATCGCCCTGCTCGCACGCGGCCGCGGCGGGCTGGAAGCGGCGGCGCGCGAGGTCGAGGAGCTCGGCAGCCGCGCTCTCGTCCTCCCCACCGATGTCGCCGACGCCGACCAGGTCGAGGCGGCGGCAGAGGCGACGGAGGAGAAGCTCGGGCCGATCGACATCTGGATCAACGACGCGATGGCGACGATCTACGCGGAGTTCCTCGACGTCGAGCCCGATGAGTACCGGCGCGCGACCGAGGTCACGTACCACGGCATGGTGTGGGGAACGCGCGCAGCGTTACGACGAATGGCCGAGCGCAACCGCGGCACGATCGTGCAGGTCGGCTCGGCGCTCGCCTTCCGCGGGATCCCGCTGCAGGCGCCGTACTGCGGCGCGAAGCACGCGTGCAAGGGCTTCACGGAGTCCGTCATCACCGAAATTCGTCACCACGGCTGGGACATCCACGTCTCGATGGTTCACCTCGCCGGGTTCAACACGACCCAGTTCACGTGGGGACGGACGAAGCTGCCGAAGCAGACGCAGCCGGTGCCGCCGATCTACCAGCCGGAGATCGCCGCCGACGCGATTCACTGGGCGGCGTACCACCGTCGGCGGCAGATCTACGTCGGGTGGCCGACCGTGTTCAACGTCCTCGGCGAGCGTCTCGCGCCGTGGTTCCTCGACTGGTACCTCGGCAAGACGGGCTACGGCTCACAGATGACGAAGCAGCCGCTCAACGGGGGCCTGAGCCACGACAACCTCTACGAGCCGGTCGACGGCGATGCGGACAGGGGTGCGCATGGCCCATTCGACGACAAGGCCCATTCCCGCAGTCTCCAGACGAGCCTCACGAAGCATCGCCGGCTCGCCGGCTCGCTCGCGGCGGGCATCGGCGCCGCCACGGGAGCGGTGCTCCTGCGCAAGCGTTAGGCGGCGGTTTCTCTCAGCAGCGCCGCGCCGGCGAGACCGAAGCCTCCATCCTGCTCCTCCTCGATCACCGCACAGAGCGTGCGGACGTCGAACTGGCCCAGGCTCGCACCACCCGACTCGAGCGCGCGGCCGAGCAGGAGCGAGAGGTCGCGGTGGCGAGCGGAGACGCCGGCACGGGCAGCTGCCGTAGCGGCGAGCCTGCTTACGAGTTCCCGCGGGACGGGGATGACCTTACCGTCAAGGTCGATTTCGATCGTCTCTGGCGACATCTCTGGTCTATGGCCCTGAACTTGCGGCGTGCAACCTCGTTCGGGGGCTGAACGCGTACACCTTCCCCCAGCCGATGAGGTAGAGCCGCTCTCCGTCGGTCACGACGGGCGTGAACGCACCGTCCGGGAACGTCCACACCTGTTTCCCGGTGCGCGCGTCGAGGCCGTACGTGCGGCGATGGAGGGTGGCGAAATAGACGATGCCGTCGACAACGGTCGCCGAGCCTGAGATCGGTCCGTTGGCGTGGAACTTCCACCTCAGTGCCCCCGTCGCGGCATTGAGGGCATAGAACGTGCGGTCGTACGAGCCGACGTAGACCCGGCCGCGCCAGACCGCAGGCGAGCCGTAGACGTACCCTCCGGTGCGGTACGACCAGCGCCGCTTCCCGCTCTGCTCGCCGAACGAGTAGATGTGCCCGTCGGTCGAGCCGAGGTAGACCCGTGAGTAGGCGACCGACGGAGTCGAGTAGAACGTGCCGTGTCGGCCGAACCAGTCGCGCGCGGACTCCGCGCGCCAGATCTGCTTGCCGTCGCTCGCCCGGAGCGCGTAGAGACGGCCGTCGTAAGCGCCGAAGAAGACGCGGCCGCGATCGAAGGCGAGCGCACCCTTCACGGCGCCACCGGCGTGGAAGGTCCAGACCGTCTTCCCGTCGACGGTGCGGAGGCAGTAGACGTTCCCCTCCGCATCGCCGACGTAGATCCGGTTGCCCACGATCAGCGGCGATGTCTCGCTGGCGCCGAGGTGCTTCTTCCAGCGGAGCCGGTGCGAGGGGCCGGCTGCGACGACGAGCAGCTCGCCGTCTCCTCTCGCCGCGGCATCCCTGCCGCACGGGTGCCGGTTGAGGAACGTCTCGTAGACGGAGCCCCGGCCGAGCCGGTCGACGGCCGGGGACGACGCCTCGCACCGGCCGACATGCACGGTCCATAGCCGGCGGCCGTTCCGCGTCGAGACGGCGTCCAGATTTCCGTTCAGGCTGGCGTAGTAGAGGTAGTGGAATCCGATCGCGGGCGGGAACTCGACGAGCGACGTGCCACCGGAGACCCAGTCGCGCCGGAATGGCGGCCGCACGTGGCCGATGCCGACGTGGAGGTGCTGGGGCTCGCCGCCGAACATCGGCGAGACGAGCGGGCCCGGGCGCGGCGCCGGGACAGTCTGGGTGAGTGCGAATTCGGTCGACGTTCCTTTGATGCTGCCGCCGAAGCGGTGCTTCGACGCGTAGTAGGCCGTCGCGATGCCGGCGAGGAGGAGCAGGACGCCGACAACGACGAGGAGGCGGCGCATCCGCCGGATGATGCCTGCGGTGACCGGCTGCCCGACGCGCTACGTTCGCGCCGTGGAGGAGTTGCTGCTCGCCTGGTTCGCCGAGCACGGACGGGACCTGCCGTGGCGCAAGACGCGCGATCCGTACGCAATCCTCGTCAGCGAAGTTATGTCGCAGCAGACGCAGCTGGAGCGCGTCCTGCCCCGCTGGGAGCGCTGGCTGGAGCGCTGGCCGACGATCGAGGCGCTCGCGGCCGCACCCGCGGCCGATGTGATCCGCGAATGGCAGGGCTTGGGCTACAACCGGCGCGCGCTGGCCTTGCACTGCGCGGCGCAGCAGGTCGCGGCGGCCGGCTGGCCCGACGACCTGACCGAGTTGCCGGGAGTCGGTCGCTACACGGCGGACGCCGTCGCGTGCTTCGCGTTCGGCCGGCCGGTTCTCCCCGTGGACGTCAACGTCGCGCGGGTCTCGGAGCGCACGGGGCACGCGTTCTCCCCGGCGGCCGCCCAGGCGCTCATGGATCTCGGCAAGACGGTCTGCCTCGCGCGCATCCCGCGCTGCAACGCTTGTCCGCTCGCCGGTGCCTGCCCTTCACGCGGGAGCCGCTTCGAGCCGCTGCGACGGCAGGGACCGTTCGAGGGCTCGTTCCGCCAGCGTCGTGCAGCGGCACTTCGCGAGGTCGTCGCGGGTTCGCAGCCCGAGGACGCCGAGGCTGTCGCCTCTCTCGTGCGCGACGGCCTCGTCCAGGCTGACGGCGGGATCGTGTCCCTGCCGCACTAGCCGGGTACCATCCTGCCGATGCTCGCCACATCGATCGTGATCCTGCTGATCCCGCTCTGGATCGTGCTCGGGCTCGTCTTCCTCATGGCGGTGCTCGGCGTGCTCGGACGCATCCAGAACGGTCGCTACCTGCGGCCGATCGTCACGGTGCTCATGAGGGTGCCGCTGCTGAAGCGGCTGTTCACGAAGGCCCACCGCGCCTCGTTGGAGCGGGCGAATCCCCAGCTGGCGAGCGCCCTGCGGAAGGTGGAGCCGCATGCGAAGCAGCTCGCCAACCCGCAACAGGCGCAGAAGGTGATGTCGCGGCTCACGCGCGAGGAACGTGCCGCGCTGCTCGAGATGCAGGAACAGCAGGGCGGCCCCGAGCTCGAGGTGACGAACCGGCAGATGCGGCGCCGCCTCGAGAAGCAGCGGAAGCGCCGCTAGAACGGATGCTGGACCCAGATGTTGGGTTCGACGTAGACGCCGCGGCCGTTCTTGAAGTGCACCGGGACGAGAGCTCCCGGGACGACGTAGTTGCCGTCCTCGGGGAACACCATCCCCGTCCATTCCTCCCACTCCGCGCGCGTGCCCGAGATCGTCATCGAGCGCGGAGCGGTCTCCAGGATCTCGCCGCCGAGCCGTTCGTGCGTGCGTAGCCACGGGTCGTAGGGGAGACCGTCGCCGCGCCGCCAGCTCGCATACCGGTCGAGCGCGACGAGCGGGTAGCGCTCCTTCCAGGTCGGGCGCACCGGCGCCACGAGCGCATCGAGCCCGTGGCCCGACCCGACGGCGGCGAGCCGGCGCAGGATCGTCTCCGCGATCCCGAAGCCGCGGTACTCCGGGACGAGCCCCGCGACGATCGCGCAGAGCGTCGTCGGCGTTCCTTCAACACCGTCTGTGAGCGCCCAGTCGACTCCTCGAGGTGACGGAGTCCCGTTCCAGACGACCGGAACGCTGCACGCGTAGCCAACCGTGCGCCGGCCGCCGTCCTCGCGATCGACGACCCAGAGCTGGAAGTCCGGATACTGGTCGTACAGCTGCGGCCAGAAAGACTGGACGACCGGGTCGTGGGCCATGAACTCCGGCCAGATGTCCGGCAGGGTTCCCCGGAGCTTCGGGTGCTCGGCGTGGGTGACGAGAGCAAGCTTCATCGGACGAGCAGCGCGACAGCTTGCGCGGCAAGCCCCTCGCCGCGGCCGGCAAAGCCGAGGCCGTCCGTGGTGGTGGCGCGAACGGCGACGAGCTCCGGATCGACCTCGAGCGCATTCGCCAGTCGTTGGCGCATCTCCTCCCGGTGTGGTGCGAGGCGAGGCTCCTCCCCGACCAGGATGACGTCCGCGTTCGCGAGGCTCCAGCCGTGGGCCTGCACTCGATCCCACGCCTGGGCGAGCAGGTCGAGCGAGTCGGCGCCCTCGAGCTTGGGGTCGCTGGAGGGGAAGAGCGCACCGATGTCCTCGAGCCCCGCAGCCCCGAGGAGCGCGTCCGTGAGCGCGTGAGCGAGGACGTCGCCGTCGGAGTGGCCCGCGAGCCCGCGTGGGTGATCGATCTCGACGCCGCCGAGAACTAGCGGAACGCCATCCTCGAATGCGTGCGCGTCGAACCCGGTGCCAACCCTGTACTCAGACATACACGAGTGCCTCCGGCAGCTCCTCGAGCGAGTCGATCGTGATCGTTCCCTCCGGCGACTCGACGTCTGCGTGCGCCCCCCGACGAACGCGAACGGCTCGAAAGCCCGCCGCGAGCGCCGGGAGGACGTCGTTGTCGACGCGGTCGCCGACGTAGAGGATGTCCGCGGCGGGTACCCCTGCCTCCTCGACGATGTGCGTGAAGAAACCCTCGGCCGGCTTCTCGACGCCCCAGCGCTCTGACGATCCGACGAAGTCGACGTGCGGGCGCAGGAACTCCTCGTGCTGCGCGTACATGTTCCCGGCGGCGCCGAGCTGCAGGCCGCGCGCACGCAGCGTGTCGAAGCACGGCAGCACATCGGGGTGGAGGTCGCGGTCGGCGAACACGTACGACGTCGCGCCTTCGGCCTCCCACCGCCGATGGGTGGCCGCCTCGTCCACGAGGGTCTCCCCCACGTCGAAGACGGCGAACGTCAACGCCATCCCGCCACCGTTTCGAGATCGGCCGCGGACGTGACCTTGAGCAGGCGCGGGTCGCCCTCGACGACCTTGACCCGACCGCCGGCAGCTTCCACCAGACCCGCACAGTCCGTCGCCTCGGCGCCGCTCGCCTGGGCACGGCGCAGCACCTCCGCAGCGAACGCCTGAGGCGTCTGGATCGCCCAGAGCCCGTCTCGCGGCACCGTCTCCTGCACGGCACCGTCGGAGCCGGCCCGCTTCAGCGTGTCACCGACGGGAAGGCCCGGTACGACACCGTCCCAGCCCTCCGAGAGTGGCGCGAGGACGCGTTCGACGACCTCATCCGAGAGGAGCGGACGCGCGGCGTCGTGCACGAGGACGACGAGCGCGTCGGCCGGCACCTCGGCGAGTCCCGCCCGCACGGAGTCGCTTCTCGTCTCGCCGCCCGTCACGCAGGCGTGCACCTTGTCACAGCCTTCCTCCTCGGCGAGGAGGATCGCCGGCTCTTCCCAGCCGGGCGGCGCGACGAGCACGATCCCGTCCACCCAGGGCGAGGCGTCGAGGCGGCGCAGCGGCTCCGCGAGGAGCGGCTCGTCCCCGAGCTTCGCGAACGCCTTGGGCCGGTCCAGCCCGAGCCGCTCCCCCCGTCCCGCGGCGACGAGGATGGCCCAGACGGACATGCTGTGAAGCCGGCCCGGCTAGGCCGCGGCCGCGGCGACCTTCTTCTTGGCCGCAGGCTTTTTCTTCGGGGGGCTGTCGGAGGCGAGAACATCCTCGAGCCAGTCCGCACAGGTCTCCTCGTCCATGTCCTTCGCGTACATCAGCTCGGAGACGAGGATCTTCTTCGCCTTCACGAACATCTGCTTCTCACCGGTCGAGAGCCCCTTCTCCCGGTCGCGAAGAGCAAGGTTCCGGACGACCTCGGCGAGCTCGAGGATGTCGCCGGTCTTCATCTTGTCGCGGTTGTGCTTGAAGCGGCGGTTCCAGTTCTTTGGCATCTCGGTCGAGACCCCCGTCAGCGCCTTGACGACGACGCCGACCTCCTTCTCGCCGATCACGCGCCGGAGGCCGACCTTGTCGGCATTCTCGGACGGGACCTGCACCGTCATGTCGTTGTGCAGGATCTTGATCGTCAGGTACTCGCGCTGCTCTCCGAGGACCTCGCGCTTTTCCTTCTTGACGACCGTTCCCGCCCCGTGGTGGGGATAGACCACCTTGTCGCCGACGTCGTACAAGCCGAACCTCCCCTGGCTGGAAGCCGCTGTTTCGTGAAGAAAGCCGGCACACCCTTCTGCGCCGGCCACAGGAAGGCGATTGTAGCAGAAACGGCGTAACTAAGCCAAATCTGGGCTGTTGAAGCGCGATTCCGTCAAAGCTGGAGGTAGCGATCGACGAGGTTGTGCTCCTGCAAGCGGCGCAGGCCTTCGCGGATCTCGCGCGCTCGCACCGTCCCCACTCCCTCCACCGATTCGAGCTCACGCTGCGACGCTCTGACGACCGCGTCGAGGCTTCCGAGATCGGACACGACACGGCGAACGAGCGGCTCCGGCACGCGCGGGAGATGAGAGAGGATCCGGTAGCCCCGCGGCACGACGGCCTGGTCGAGCGGGTTCACGCCGCGCTCGTAGCCGAGCACCTCCGCCAGCCTCGCGAACTCGAGCAGCTCCTGGTAGCTGACGCCCGAGAGGTCGGCGAGTGCGGTCGTAGCGTCCTCGCCGGGGCCGAGCACGTGGTAGTCGCGGACGATAGCGTCGCGCTCTCCCGGCACGTCACCCACGAACTCCTCGAGCTGGAGCCTGATCAGGCGGCCCTCGGTGCCCAGCTCGATGCAGTCGCGCATGATGCGCGCCGCCATCCGCGTGATCATCTCGGCCCGCTGAAGGACGACGAGCACGTCGTCGAGCACGACGGCGTTCTGGAACTCGAGGGCCGTGAGACGCGTCAGCACCTGCTCCAGCCGTTGCCGGTACGTGTCGAGCGTCCCGAGCGCCTGGTTCGTCTTCGCGAGAACGTCCGCGACCGGGTCGAGCTGGTACCGCGCGGGGCCGACGAAGATCGTGACCGTCTCCCGCTGCTGCGAGACGGAGACGACGAGCGCGCCTGTCTGTTTCGCCACGCGCTCAGCGGTGCGGTGCCGCGTGCCGGTCTCGTTGGAAGGGATCGTCGGGTCGGGCATGAGCTGGACGTTCGCCCACGCGAGCCGCTTGACCGGCTCGTCGACGATGATCGCGCCGTCCATCTTCGCGAGCTCGTAGAGGAGTTGTGGCCGGAACGGCGCGTCCAGCTGGATCCCGCCCGAGTAGAGAAACGAGAGCGAGTTCGGGTCGCCCACGACGATGAGCGCCCCCTCATGAGAGCGGATCACGTCGTCGACGGCCTCGCGGAGCCCGGTGCCGGGCGCAATCTTGGCGATCGCAGCGAGAAGCTCCGGGTTCTTGCGGCGGGGATCTTCCTCCGAGGGGAGGCGCGTGAAGCCGAGGTCGCCCAGGCGATGCTCCCCCCTACGCTCGGTCGTCTCCTTCGGGTCTGTCGCCATCAAGCCCCGCCTTGATCGCCTGCCGCAGCGTCTCTGCGGCCTCGACGTCGATTTTGCCAGTCGCTGCCGTGCCGGTCGGTGCGAGAACAGCAGTAAGGCCGAGCTTCGCGCACTCCTCTAGCCGCCGCTCCGCCTGCGCGGCCGTGCGCAAACGGCCCGTTAGCCCGATTTCGCCGAAGGCGGCGACTCCCGTCTTCACCGGGACTCGCCGCGCGGCGGAGGCGATGGCCAGTGCGACCGCGAGGTCGGCGCCTGGCTCATCGATCCGGACACCGCCGGCCACGTTGACGAAGACGTCCGCCTGGCCGAGCGCGACGCGCGCATGTCTCGAGAGCACGGCGACGATCATCGCGAGTCGTTTCGGGTCGATCCCTGTTGCGACGCGGCGTGGCATCGCGAGCTCGCTTTGCGCCACGAGCGCCTGGATCTCGAGCAGGATCGGCCGCGTCCCTTCGAGCGCGCACGCGACGGCCGCTCCCGG
The DNA here is from genome assembly GCA_045805965.1 of Gaiellaceae bacterium. Taxonomy (GTDB): domain Bacteria; phylum Actinomycetota; class Thermoleophilia; order Gaiellales; family Gaiellaceae; genus Palsa-739. The sequence continues at coordinate 3,220 of JBJMKF010000013.1, read as the reverse complement.
CTCGCCGGGAACCGTGCGGCCGAAGACCTCCGACGGATCCGCGACGCCTGCGAGGCCGGCGCCGGTCATCTCGAACACACCGAGTTCGTTGGTCGAGCCGAAGCGGTTCTTCACCGCACGCAAGATGCGATGGGCGTGGTAGCGATCGCCTTCGAACTGGAGGACGCAGTCGACGAGATGCTCGAGCACGCGCGGGCCGGCAACGTTCCCATCCTTCGTGACGTGCCCGACGAGGATCGTGGCGACGTTGTTCTCCTTCGCGACGCGCAACAGGCGGGCGGCCGCTTCCCGCACCTGCCCGACCGAGCCGGGTGCCGAGCCGAGCTCGGTCGCGTGCAGCGTCTGCACGGAATCGACGACGCACACCGCCGGCCGCTCGGTGCGCAGCGTCTCGCAGACGGTCTCGAGCTCGGTCTCGGCGAGGATCTGGACGTTTCCGGCGCCGCCGAGCCGCTCGGCGCGCAGCTTGACCTGGGCCACCGACTCCTCGCCCGTGACGAGCAGTGCCGACCGCGTCTCGCCGACTGCGCGCAGCGCCATCAGGAGCAGCGTGGACTTGCCGACGCCGGGCTCACCGCCGAGGAGCACGAGCGAAGCGGGCACCAATCCGCCGCCGAGCACGCGATCGAGCTCCGCGATCCCGGTGGAGATGCGCGCTGCCTCCTCGACCTCGACCTCGACGAGCCGGAGAGGGACTCGGGCCACCGCCGTCCCGGCTCCTCTCGCCGTCTCGCCGACTTCCTCGACGAGCGTGCCGAAGGCCGCGCAGCCGGGACACTTGCCGAACCAGCGGCCCGCGCTGTAGCCGCATTCGGTGCAGCTGAACTGAACGGCCGCTGTCTTCGCCACGTCCTTCACCCTACGGCTGCCGGCGGACGCGAATCGCGCGGCTTCCCGGCGACTTCGTGACAAAACCGGAAGCGGCCCGCCGCTGGGCCGCTTCCGGTGTGTTGAGGGAGATATGTCAGGAGCCCCCGCCGCATCGGGGCTCACCGTGGGTCGTGCTTACAGGAGCATCATGTGCCCGCGGAACCGGTTGATTCGTCCCCTTTCAGGTGGTTCATCGCGCCACTTCACTACCGGATCGGGACGGTTCTCCGCGTGGTGCCGCCGGGCGACGCGCTGCCGTCGCAGCCGAACAGCACTGCGACGGCAACCGGCCGCGCAGCCGAGCCCGAGCGTGAGACGCGTCGGCCGGAGCGTACTCCGACCGTCGCGTTATTCCTCTTCGGTTGCCGGCTCTTCGCCGTCGGCGGACGCCGTCGGCTCCTCGGCCGGCACCGTCACCTTCTCGGGCGTGACTTCGCCCGGGATGAAGGTGATGTCGACCTCGTCGCCCGGCTCGCCGTCGTCGGTGCGGGTGCGCCCGACGAGGATCGTCGAGCCCGGCTCGAGCTGGCGCCCGAGCACGAAGTCGGCGAGCGGATCCTCGATGTAGCGCTGGATCGCGCGGCGCAGCGGCCTCGCGCCCATCGCCGGGTCGTAGCCCTTGTCGACGAGCAGCCCCTTCGCGTCGTCGGTGAGCTCGATCGAGACCTCGTGCGTCGCCATCTGCTCGCGCAGGCGCCTGAGCTGCAGATCGACGATGGTCGTGATCTCTTCCTTCGAGAGCTTGTGGAAGACGATGATCTCGTCGATCCGGTTGAGCAGCTCCGGCCGGAAGACCTTCTTCAGCTCGCCCATCACGCGGCCCTTCATCTCCTCGTACGAAAGGCCCGATTCGTCACCGACGGTGAAGCCGAAGCCCGTGTTCTTGGAGATCTGGGCCGCACCGAGGTTCGAGGTCATGATCACGATCGTGTTCCGGAAGTCGACGCGGCGCCCCTGGGCGTCGGTCAGCTTGCCCTCCTCGAGGATCTGGAGGAGGATGTTGAATACGTCCGGATGCGCCTTCTCGATCTCGTCGAGGAGGAGCACGGAGTACGGCTTGCGCCGCACGGCCTCGGTGAGCTGGCCACCCTCGTCGTAGCCGATGTAGCCCGGAGGCGAGCCGACGAGCCGGGACACGGAGTGCTTCTCCATGTACTCCGACATGTCGACCTGGATCATCGCGTCCTCGTCGCTGAACAGGAACTCGGCGAGCGTGCGCGCGAGCTCGGTCTTGCCGACGCCGGAGGGGCCGAGGAAGATGAACGAACCGGTCGGGCGCTTCGGGTCCTTGATCCCTGCGCGCGCGCGGCGAATCGACTTCGCGACCGCGACGATCGCCTCGTCCTGGCCGACGACGCGCTTGTGGAGCTCTTCCTCCATCTTGACGAGGCGCGCGGACTCGGCCTCCGTGAGCTTGAAGACAGGGATCCCCGTCCACATCGAGACGATGTCGGCGATCTCTTCCTCGCCGACCTGCGGCTGCTCCTCGCCCGACTCCGAGGTGCGCCACTGCTCCTCGAGCTCGCGCTTCTTCTGCGTGAGCTTGCGCTCCTTGTCGCGCAGCGAGGCGGCCTTCTCGAACTCCTGGTTCTCGATCGAGGCTTCCTTCTCCTTACGGACACGCTCGATCTCGTCCTCGAGCTCGCGGTACCGGGGCGGCGCCGACATCGACTTGATGCGCAACCGCGACGCGGCCTCGTCGATCAGGTCGATTGCCTTGTCGGGAAGGTGGCGATCCTGGATGTAGCGGTCGGAGAGCTCGGCAGCTGCCTTGAGCGCCTCGTCGGTGATCGTCACGCGGTGGTGCGCCTCGTAGCGGTCGCGCAGGCCGCGCAGAATCTGCACGGAGTCGTCCACCGTCGGCTCCTCGACGCGCACCTGCTGGAAGCGGCGCTCGAGGGCGGCGTCGCGCTCGAGGTACTTGCGGTACTCGTCGAGCGTCGTGGCGCCGATCGTCTGCAGCTCGCCGCGCGCGAGGGCCGGCTTGAGGATCGAGGCCGCGTCGATCGCGCCCTCGGCCGCGCCGGCGCCGACGAGATTGTGGAGCTCGTCGATGAACAGGACGATGTCGCCGCGTTGCTGGATCTCCTTCATGACCTTCTTCAGCCGCTCCTCGAACTCGCCGCGGTACTTCGAGCCGGCGACGAGGGCTGCCAGGTCGAGCGTGTAGATCTGCTTGGCCTTGAGGATCTCTGGCACCTGGTTCGAGGCGATGCGCGAGGCGAGGCCCTCGACGACGGCCGTCTTGCCGACGCCCGGCTCGCCGATCAGCACGGGGTTGTTCTTCTGGCGGCGCGCGAGGATCTGCATCAGGCGCTCGATCTCGGTCTGACGGCCGACGACCGGGTCG
>JBJMKF010000012.1:0-315496 GCA_045805965.1 Gaiellaceae bacterium | reverse complement strand
CTTCGATCCCGACTGGATCCTCGAGCAGGTCGCGAAGGCGCCGGCGGAGTTCGACCTCCAGGCGCGCAACCCCGAGCGCACCGTCCACATCGGCGGCAACCACATGGTCTTCTCCGCCGTCTACGGCTGCCCCTTCGTGCGCGAAGGAATGGAGCGGCGCGACGCGACCTACGACGACTTCCAGAACCTCGTCAAGCTCGCGCAATCGTTCCCGCAGCTCGACTCCCCGGGCGGGACGATCTGCGAGCCGAACGACCGGCCGCTCGACTCGCGGCACCTCGACATGGTCTTCGCGCTCCTGACCCTTTCCGACAAGCCGTTCATGGGCTCGGTCACGTCCGGCCCGAACGCCCTGGACACGATCGCAATGGCCGAGATGGTCTTCGGCAAGGACTCCCTCGAGCAGACCCCGGCGATCATCTCGCTCATCAACGTCAACTCGCCGCTCCGCTACGACGACCGGATGCTCTCGGCGCTCGTCGAGTACGCGAGGGCGGGACAGGCGACCGTGATCACGCCGTTCCTGCTCATGGGCGCGATGTCGCCGGTCTCGATCGTGGCGACGCTCGCGCAGCAGGTCGGCGAGGCGCTCGCGGGGATCGCGCTCGTGCAGACGATCCGCCCCGGCTGCCCGGTCGTCTTCGGCTCGTTCCTCTCGAACACCGACATGCAGTCGGGCTCGCCGAGCTTCGGTACGCCGGAGTCGGCCGTCGGCCTCCTCTGCACCGGCCAGATCGCGCGCCACTACGGGCTCCCGTTCCGCGGCGGCGGCGCGCTCACGTCGTCGCAGGTCGTGGATGCGCAGGCGGGCTACGAGTCGATGATGTCGCTCTGGCCGACCTTCCTCGCGGGCACGAACTTCGTCATGCACTCCGCGGGCTGGCTCGAGTCGGCGCTCGTCTCCTGCTACGAGAAGTTCGTCGTCGACGTCGAGCAGCTGCGAATGCTCCATGCGGCCTTCCAGCCGCTGAAGGTCGACGAGGAGGCGCTGGCCTACTCGGCCCATCAGGAGGTCGGACAGGGCGGCCACTTCCTCGGCGCCGCGCACACGCTCGAGCGCTTCCGCGAGTGCTTCTACAGGCCGCTCGTCTCCTCCACCGAGAACTACGAGCGCTGGAACCGCAACGGCGGCAACGACACCGCCGCACGAGCCACGGAGATCTGGCAGAAAACGCTTTCCGAATACGAGAAACCGCCGATCGACGCCGACCTCGAGGGGGAGCTGAAGGCGTTCGTCGACCGGCGCCGGACAGAACTGGGGGATTGAGATGCAGACCGTGGGCGAGGTGATGTCGACGACGCTCCTGACCGTGGACGCGACGGCGACGCTGACGGAGGCGGCCGCGCAGATGGATTCGCGCGGGGTCGGGGCGGCGCTCGTCATGAACGGCGAACGGCTTTCCGGGATCCTCACCGAACGCGACGTGCTCCGCGCGGTGGCGACCGGCGGAGTCGAAGGGACGAAGGTCGGCGCCTGGATGACACACGACCCGGACACCGTCGCGCCGGAGGAGCGGCCCGGGCACGCGGCGGCGATCATGATCCACGGCGGCTACCGCCACCTGCCCGTGCTCGATGGAGACACGCCCGTCGGGATCATCTCCATCCGCGACCTGATGCGACTCGTGATCGACGACGAGGCGCCGAAGGGTGGCTGACGCCGCTCGGATGTTCGTCGACGGTGCGTGGGCCGACGCGGCCTCCGGCGCGAGGTTCACGGCCTCCTCGCCGGCGACGGGGGAAGCTATCGCGGAGGTACCCGAGGGCGGCCGCGAGGACGCGCAGCTCGCGATCGATGCGGCTAACCGTGCCGCCGAGGGCTGGGCTCGGGCGGGGGCGTTCGAGCGCGCGGCCGCGATGCACTGCATCGCCGATGAGGTCGAGCGGCGCCGCGACAGCCTCACCCACACGCTGACTCTCGACCAGGGAAAGCCGCTCTCGGAGTCACGCGACGAGGTAGCGGAGCTCGTTCAGTACTGGCGCAACGCGGCCGAGGACGCGAAGCGGCTCGAGGGCCGCGTGCCCAACTCGGTGTCGGGCGACAAGCGCATTCTGCTCTTGCGGAGACCGCGCGGCGTCATCGGCGTGATCACGCCCTGGAACTGGCCGTACACGATGCCGGCCGAGCTGATCGCGCCCGCTCTCGCGTGCGGGAACACCGTGGTCTGGACGCCCGCGTCGACGACCGCGGTCGCGGGCACGGCGCTCGCCGAGTGCGTGGCGGAGGCTGACCTTCCCGCCGGCGTCTTCAACTTCGTCACGGGACCCGGCGCGGTCGTCGGCGACGAGCTCGCGCGGAACCCGGGCACGCACGGCGTCGGCTTCATCGGCTCGACCGAGACCGGCCGCCGTGTCGCCGAGGCGGCCGCAGGCAAGGCCGCGGTGCTCGAGCTCGGCGGGAACGGCCCGGTCGTCGTGCTCGACGATGCCGACCTCGACCTCGCCGCGGAGGCGACCGTCGCCGCGTGCTTCCTCTGCGCCGGTCAGAGCTGCACAGCGGGCGAGCGCCTGCTCGTGCACCGCGATGTGCGCGAGGAGTTCGTGGCGAAGCTCGCGCGGCTCGTCACGGAGCGCGTTCTCCTCGGCGACCCCTTCGCGGAGACCACCACGATGGGCCCGCTCAACAACGAGGGCGTGGCAGCGAAGATGGACGAGCACGTCTCCGATGCGCTCGAGCGCGGCGCGCAGGCCGTGCACGGCGGCGAGCGCGCGAGCGGCTTTCCGACAACCCTCTACTGGCAGCCGACCATTCTCGACGGCGTGCCGCCCGATGCGCTCGTCGCCACGGAGGAGACGTTCGGGCCAGTCGCTCCAGTCGTGGCGATCGACTCGCTCGAGCACGCGATCGAGCTGGCCAATGCATCGCCGTACGGGCTTCTGTCCGCGATCTTCACCGCCGATCTCGCGAAGGGCCTGCGTTACGCCGACGCCGTGCGCACCGGCTGGGTCAACGTCAACGAGTCGTCGAACTACTGGGAGACGCACCTCCCGTTCGGCGGCCGCTCGGGCAGCGCGAGCGGGATCGGCCGGGTCGGCGGCTCGGCGCCGATGGCGGCGTTCACAGAGCTGCAGACGAGCGTGTTGGCGTGACCGCCTGGGACTACGTCATCGTCGGCGGCGGCTCCGCCGGCAGCGCGCTCGCAGCGCGCCTGACCGAAGACGCCTCGACACGCGTCCTCGTGCTCGAAGCCGGACGGCGCGACCATATCTGGGACCCCTTCATCCACATGCCGGCGGCGCTCTCCTTCCCGATCGGCAGCCCCCGCTACGACTGGATGTACCGCTCCGAGCCGGAGCCGTTCATGCACGGTCGCCGCGTGTACCACGCGCGCGGCAAGGTGCTCGGCGGCTCCAGCTCGATCAATGGGATGATCTTCCAGCGCGGCAACCCGCTCGACTACGAGCGCTGGTCGAACGAGGCCGGCCTCGAGCAGTGGGACTACGCGCACTGTCTCCCGTACTTCAAGAAGATGGAGACGTGCCTCACCGGCGCCGACGATTGGCGCGGCGGCGACGGGCCGATCGTGCTCGAGCGAGGGCCTGCGTCCTCTCCCCTCTTCGGCGCCTTCTTCAGGGCCGTTCTACAGGCGGGCTACGAGCTCACGACGGACGTGAACGGCTACCAGCAAGAAGGGTTCGCCGAATTCGACCGCACAATCCACCGCGGACGCCGACTGAGCGCGGCACGCGCGTACCTGCATCCCGCCATGAGCCGTCCGAACCTCGACGTCCGCTGCCGGCAACTCGTCACGCGGATCCTGTTCGAAGGATCACGGGCCGTCGGGGTCGAGCTCGCAGGCGGCGAGGTCGTGCGCGCCGCCGAGGTGGTCCTTTGCGGTGGCGCGATCAACTCACCGCAGCTCCTGCAGCTCTCCGGGGTCGGCGATGCGTATGACTTGGAGGCAATCGATATATCGGTCGTACACGACCTGCCCGCCGTCGGCGAGAACCTGCAGGATCACCTCGAGGTCTACATCCAGCACGCCGCCAAGAAGCCCGTGTCGGTGCAGCCGGCACTGAAGAAGTGGCGGCGACCGGAGATCGGTGCCCGCTGGCTCTTCCTGCGCAGCGGCCCCGGCGCGACGAACCACTTCGAGGCAGGCGGCTTCGTCCGCTCGAACGACGAGGTCGCCTACCCGAACCTCATGTTCCACTTCCTGCCCCTCGCTATCCGCTACGACGGCTCGCAACCCGCCGCGAAGCACGGCTATCAGGTGCACGTCGGGCCGATGTACTCCGATGTGCGCGGCACCGTGAAGATCACGAGCTCCGACCCGCGCACGCACCCGGCGCTGCGCTTCAACTACCTCTCGACGCCGAACGACCGGCGCGAGTGGATCGAGGCGATCCACGTCGCCCGCTCGATCCTCGGCCAGCCCGCCTTCGCGCAGTACGACGGAGGAGAGATCTCACCGGGGTCGTCGGTGCAGAGCGACGAGGAGATTCTCGACTGGGTCGCGCGCGACGCCGAGACCGCGCTCCATCCCTCGTGCACGTGCGCGATGGGGACGGTGGTCGACCCGGCGACCATGCGGGTCTACGGGCTCGACGGCATCCGCGTCGTCGACGCCTCCGTCTTTCCTTTCGTCCCCAATGGGAACATCTACGCGCCCGTGATGATGGTCGCCGAGAAGGCCGCCGACCTGATCCGCGGAGCTACGCCACTCGAGCCCCTCCACGCCGACTTCCACCGCCATGCTCAGCCAGCCAGGAGCTCCTAACGCAATGAAGCACGGGCCGCCTGGTCGCGCTGTGCGGCGCGCTGCGGCGTCCTCGGTCGCGCGAATAGCGCTGCTATTCACACTCCCTGCGTCCCTGCATCGCATCCGCCCAACGCGACCAGTCAGCGCGTGGTCATTCCGTTAGGAGCTCTGCGAGTAGATGAGCTCCTCGCCGCGATCGGCGAGCGGACGCCCGCGCCGGCCAGCGGCGCCGCGACCGCGCTGACCGCCGCGCTCGCAGCCGCCCTCGCCGAGCTCTCCGCCCGCTACGCCGGCAACGAGGCCGACGCGGAGCGCGCGCACGCGCTCGCCGCCGAGCTCGTCCGTCTAGGAGACGAGGACGCGGCTGCCTACGCAGCGTTCATGGCGGATCGCAACGAGGCGGCACGCGCCGAGATCGTGCGCGTGCCCGAGGAGATCGCACGGCTCGCCGACGAGGCCGTCGAGATCGCGGAGCGTGCGAGGGAGAAGCTGAGCAGGGCCGTGACCGGCGATGCGCGCGCCTCCGTCGAGCTAGCCCGAGCCGCAGCCGAAGTGGCCCGCGGCTTGGCGGAGCTCAATCGCGCGGGATCTTGAGCTCGCGCCCGACGTAGAAGCCGGAGACCTCCTCGAGCACGTAGGGCGCCATCGCCCGCCGCCGCTCCGACTCCACCTCCGAACGGCGGTAGGCATCCCGCGACTCGGCCGAGTCCCAGACGGAGACGCCGACGACCTCGTTCGCGTCGGGCGAGTACAGCTCGTACGCCCGCAGCATCCCCTCTGGAAAGTCGCTCGGCCGCCACGAGCGGCTGAACTCGTCGTGCGAGCCGGGCTTGAGCTTACGCGTCGTGATCCAGACGTAGCCGTCGAGCTCCATGCCGCGCAGTCTCGCAGAGAACACCAGCAACGTCGGCTCGATTCCGGAATACTTGCGGACGCAACGTTCGTTGTGACACGCATGGATCTCGGGCTCGTCACCTTTGCCGATCTTTATCCCGGCGTCAGCGCCGAGGAGCGTATGCGCGACCTTCTGGAAGAGGCGCGGCTCGCCGACGAGCTGGGCTTGAAGGTCTTCGCGGTCGGGGAGCACCACCGCCCCGACTACCTCGTGTCGTCCCCGACGACCGCGCTGGCCGCGATCGCGGCACAGACGAAGGACATCCGGCTCTCCAGCGCCGTGACGGTCCTCTCATCGGAGGACCCGGTCCGCGTCTTCGAGCAGTTCGCCCACGTCGACCTCATCTCCAATGGACGAGCGGAGATCATGGCCGGCCGTGGCTCGTTCATCGAGTCATTCGCGCTGTTCGGCTATGACCTGAACGACTACGACGAGCTCTTCACCGAGAAGCTCGAGCTGCTGCTCGCGGTCCGGGACAACGAGCGCGTCACCTGGCAGGGGCGGCACCGAGCGCCGCTCGAGGAGGCCGTAGTCTGGCCGCGGCCGGTGCAGGATCCGCTCCCGGTCTGGATCGCGGTGGGCGGCACCCCGGAATCGGTCGTGCGAGCCGCGCGACTCGGCCTGCCGCTGGCGCTCGCGATCATCGGCGGTCAGTACGCACGCTTCAAGCAATTTGCGGACCTCTACCGGCAGGTCTGGGAGGAGGCCGGTCACGCGGGCGAGCCGCGGGTCGCGATCAACACCCATGCCTTTGTCGCCGGAACGCGGCGGGACGCCGACAAGGCTTTCGCCGCGTCCTACCTCGGTGTGATGAACCGGATCGGCAGGGAGCGCGGATGGCCACCGTCCGGGAAGGCCGAGTACGAGGCGCTCGCCGGACCGACGGGCCCGCTCGCGCTCGGCTCGCCGGAGGAGGTAGCCGCGAAGATCGTCTCCTTCCACGAGCTCTTCCGGCCGGAGCGCTACCTCGCGCACATCAGCATCGGCGCCGTCTCCCACCGCGAGGTGATGCGCGCGATCGAGCTGTTCGGAACCGAGGTCGTGCCGATCGTCGAGCGCGAGGTCGCCAGAAATGCCAAAGCCCGCGAACCGCTTGCGCAGTTCCCGGGCTTTGACGCTGCGTAACCTGTCACACCCAGTCGGGTCTTGTCAAGTGGGAACCGTTACGGGCTCGCGAAGACGTCGGTCGCCACGCCCTGGAACACGTTGTCCTGCATCGTCGCCGTGACGAGGCCGCCCACTCCCAGCCAGATGCCGAACTGGTCGTTGCGGATCCGGTTGTGCGAGATCGTCACGGTGACCGGCACGGTCCCGGAGTAGACGAGGACGCCGGTCGTAGACGTGTCGCCCGCGTCCGGGTCTCCGCCCGTGTTGTTCTTGCCGATCGTGTTGTGGACGATCCGGTTGCCTGAGAGATCCTCGAACTGCCCCGGATCCAGCGGGTGCGCGTGCATGGTCACGCCCGCCAGTTCGTTGCCGGCGATGTAGTTGTGCGTGACGAGGTTGTCGTACGACGCGGTGCCCGCGCTCGCGTTGGCGAACAGCACGCCGGCCCCCTCGCCGCTGGTGCCATTGTTCGTGATCCGGTTGTGGCTGATCACGTTGTCGTAGACGCCGCCGGCCGACGGCTGGCGGTTGCCGTTCAGGGCGAGCGCGAACGGGTTGTGGCCGGGCGCTGTGATCCCACAGTCGAACAGGTTCTTCGTGACGATGTTGTGCGAGATCACGTTGTGATGCGTCGGGCCGAACTCGTCGGTGAGCAGAACGCCGCCCGAGTTCCCCTTGATCAGGTTGTGGCTCACGACCGAGTCGAAGACGCCCATCAGGTGGATGCCCTCGCCGCAGTCGCCGGGGATCTCGGCGAACTCGACGCACTGCGGATACGGCGACGTCGCAGTCGGCGGGATCCCGCCGGTATCGTTGCCGACGACGCGGTTGCCCTGGATGCGAACGTCACTGATCGAGTGACCGGCGAGCGACCCCGTGGCGAGGATGCCCTCGCCGATCGCGCCGGTCACAGTCAAGCCCGTCACGGTGACGTGCGAGGACTTGATCGTGATCGCGGCGAGGCACGGCGCTGTGCCGGGCCCGGTCGGACCGAGCTGGTCGCAGTCGCCGTTGGCCGTCGCAGACCCGTGGATGACGGCTCCATGCTGCCCCCTCAGCGCGACCGCCTGCGAGACGATCACGTCTTCGGTGTAGGTGCCGCGGCACACGACGACCGTGCCGTTCGCCGGCGCCGCGTCGACGGCGGCCTGAACGCTCGAGTACGCGGCCGAATGGCAGTTGCGGTCGGCCGCTCCGGTCTTGCCTTGCGATGAGACGTACAGCGCCCCCTTCCGGCCGTGGCCGTGGTGGCCGTGGCCGTGATCGGAGTTGGAGGCGACTGCGGCGCGCGCCGACGCTCCGCCGAGGAGCACTACGACCACGGCGAGGAATCCGTAACGAAGGTAACGAGAACGTCGTGCCATTGAACTTCCCCCTTTGCCTGCCTCGGGTTCGACGGCAGCAAAAGTCCGATGCTCGCCGCCCGCCACCATAAAGCGGCCTGCGGCCCGCAGTTTGCGAGCTTTACGGACCTTTTGCGTACGCCGGCACCGATGAATTCCCGGATTCCAGGCCGTCGTAAAAGGGACACCAACTCACGAGGAGGCTCGAGATGTCCACCGTGACGTCAAAGCTCAACATCAGCAAGGTCGGCCGCGTCTGCGTGAGCGTCGCCGACACCGACCGGGCGATCGACTTCTACGTCGGCACGCTCGGGTTCGAGAAGGTCGTGGACGTGCCGATGGGCCCGGACATGCGCTGGGTCGAGGTCGCGGTCTCGGGGGCAGAGACGACGATCGCGATCGCACCGCCGCCGCAGGGTCAGCAGGCCGGAGGCAGCGAGACCGGGATCTGCCTCGACACGAGCGACGTCGACGCCGCCCACGCCGCGTTGAAGGCGGCCGGTGCGAACGTCGATGACGAGGTCAGCCGCTACGGCGGGCCCGTGCCGCCGATGTTCTGGCTCCGCGACCCGGACGGCAACTCCCTCATCGTCGTCGAGCCGCAGAGCTGATCACCACGCCCGACCTGCGGACGGTCGACTTCCTGGCGCGCCTCCGTCTCCGCACGGGGGCGCGCCTCGTTCGCGCGCCTCGCGAGCTCTGGGACTTGCTCGAGCTCTGCGGCCTACGCGAGGTGGTCAGCCAGCCCAAAGAGCGGGAAGAGCGCCTTCGTGTCGAGGAAGAACGTCAGCTCGACGATCCGCCCGTCTGACACCTCGGGGACGATCACCGACCACGGCTCGTAGCCGCCTTCCGGAGCGGGTTTGTACTGGCCCCAGGCCGGCATCCCGTTGGCGAGGCCGACCGGGACGAGCTTCGAGCCCTTGCAGCCGATGCCGGGGCCGAGCCACCAGGTGAAGATGTCGTCGCGCCCGCGCAGCCAGAGGCTGTACGGCGGCATCGACTGGACGGCGTCCTCGTGCAGGAGGTCGGTGAGCCGGTCGATGTCGTACGCCTCGAACGCGTCGACGTAGCGCTCGAGCAGCGCCCGCGTCTCGTCGTCGAGGTCGGCGGGAGCCGTGGTGTCCGCAGTGGCGAGCGTCGCTCGCGCTCGCTGCAGCGCGCTGTTGATCGAGGCAACGCTCGTGTCGAAGAGCTCGGCGGCCTCGGTCGCCTGCCACTTCAGGACCTCGCAGAGGATGAGCGCCGCCCGCTGCTTCGGCGGGAGGTGCTGGAGGGCGGCGACGAACGCGAGCCGCAGCGTCTCGCGCTGCTCCGCGAGTTCGTCCGGCGTCGGCAGCGGCGTGATCCAGGTCACCTCCGGCAGCTCCGCGAGGTTCTCGAACAGCGGCTCCTGCGCCGGGCCGAGATCCATCGGGCGCGCACGCCGCTCGCGGCCGTTCAGCTGGTCGAAGCAGACGTTCGTCGCGATCCGGTACAGCCACGACTTGAGGGCCGACCGGCCCTCGAACCGGTCGAGCGACCGCCACGCGCGCAGCATCGTCTCCTGGACGGCGTCCTCCGCCTCGAAGGCGGAGCCGAGCATGCGGTAGCAGTACCCGGTCAGATCGCGCCGGTACTGCTCGAGCTCCCCGACCGTGGCTGGCTGAGCAGTCGCCACGACCGCCATCCTAGTCACGCGGCGGCTGCCGCACGCTCGAGCTCGTCGACCTCGATCTTCGTCATCTTCAGCATCGCTGCCATCGCACGCTGAGCACGATCGGGATCGGGATCCGCCAGCAGCTCGCGCAGCCTTCTCGGCACGATCTGCCAGGAGAGGCCGTAGCGATCGGCGACCCAGCCGCAAGCGATCTCCTGGCCGCCGTCTGCGAGCTTGCTCCAGTAGCGGTCGACCTCCTCCTGCGATTCGCAGTCGACCATGAGCGAGATGCCCGGCCCTTCGATCTTGTGGTTCGAGCCGCCGTTCAGCGCAAAGAACTCACGGCCGAACAGCTCGAAGCCGACGGTCATGACCATCCCCGCCGGACGCGGGCCCGCCTCCCCGTAGTGCGAGACGCTGGTGATGCGGGAGTCGGGGATGATGGACGTGTAGAACTCCGCGGCTTCGGCCTCGGTGTCGAACCAGAGCCAGGTCGTGATCTTCTGCATCGCGCGTCCTTTCAGTCGGTTCTCGGCTCAGACCGCGCCCGGCGCACGAACTCATCGCGCGACTTCGAGACCGAGCCATTGGGCGAGGTCGTCGATCTCCTTCTGGACGCCCGCACGGATCGCTCGGCTGAAGGGCACGTCCTCGTGGATCGCGTTCACCCGCAGCACCGACGCCTTGCGGTCGGCGGCGGCGTCGAGCTTCCCGACGAGCCTGTCTCCGTGGAGGATCGGCAGCGCGAAGTAGCCCCACCGGCGCTTAGCGGCAGGCTTGTACATCTCGAGCGTGTACTCGAACTCGAAGAGCTCCTCCGCCCGGACGCGATCGTGAACGAGCCGGTCGAAGGGCGACAGGAGCGCCGTTCGCCCCTTGAAGCCGTCGTAGAGATAGCGCGGGTCGACGCGCCACTCGCCCTTCACGCCCTCGACGACGGCGGGCTCGCCCGCCTCGCCGACATGAATGGGCTCGATTGGCATCACCCGCGCCTGCGCCCGCGCGATTCCGAGGGCGGCGAGGCGGCGCTGATTCTTGATGCGTTCCGCCTCGTCGAAGGATGGAACCTCGACGTCGGCCGGATACACGCGCTGCGGCAGATCCCACAGGCGCTCCCGCCCGACCCGGCCCGCGATGGCCACCTCGCCCCGCGACTGCAGGAACTCGAGCATCTGCGTGACGTTGCGATTGTTCGTCCAGCCAGTGGACTGCCAGGGCACGGCGCACGTGTCGGGGATCTCGCGCGAGGTCAACGGCCCGCCACGCTCCAGCAGCCCAAGGACGTCCCGCCTGAACCGTTCGTTGGCGCGCAGCCAGACTCGCACGGTCTCGTGGGTCCGCCTTCCCCGCGTGCCGGCGAGGTAGAGGCCGACATTGCACATCGGACGGATGAGGGCGTTGGACTCGAACAGCGTCCGGTCTCGCTCGAGCGCCTGCGTCAAGTGCTCCCGCCGGTAGGACGAGCCGAGCCGGCTCCAGGCGACGAGGTCGGCGCTCGGCGCCACCGCGGCGGTCGGGTCGATCTGGAGGAACGTCAGCCGCTCGACAACCGCCAGCAGATCCGTCGGGCGCGGCGCGTCGAGCAGCTGCGCGCGCACGGCGATCTGCCGCGCCTGCTTCTTCGTCAGGCTGTGCACGTCAGGCCCGCTCGAGCGTGGCGCGCCTGCGGCTGAGCGTCTCGGTTCCTCGGATCAGGCCGTAGCCGACAGCGGCATAGGCGACGCCGATGAGCACCTCGGCGCCGATGAGACTGAGCACGCTGCCGAGCGAGCTTCCGGTGGCGAGGTGACGGGCGGCGGCGATGCCGTGCGTGAGAGGGACGCCCTCGGAGAGCTGCCGCAGCACGACGGGAAGATCGTGCACCGGCACGTTCGCGCCGGAGAGAACGAGCAGCGCGCCGAAGAGGATGTTCGAGAGGACCGCGGTCTCGCGGGCGACGAGGCCGATCGCCGCGTTGATCAGCCCGAGCCCCGTGCAGGAGAAGGCGCTCACCGCGATCACGAGCACGATCGGCGCATACCCGGACGCGTCGATGTGGGCTCCGACGATCGCGGTGCCGACAACGAGGGCGAACAGGGCGACGACGAAGCCGTTCCCCGCCACCGGGAGCGCACGTCCAAGAAAGAGCGGCAGCCTCCGTGCCGGCGTGATGAGGATGTAGCCGAGAGTCTGCTGGTTCCGCTCGCCCGCGATCGTGTTCGCCATCGCGAACAGGCACGGGATGGCGGCGAACTGCAGGGCGTTGCCGATCACGTAGAAGCTGTCCGACTGGAGCTTCGCCGAGCGGCCGATGTAGACGAAGAGCAGGATCTGGAAGATCGGCATGACGAGAAACGAGGGGATGTAGACCCAGGGGCTGAGCCAGCTGAAGAGCGCGCGGTAGCTGATCAGGCCGCCGACGAAGAAGACGCGGACCGACTTCACGTGAGGGAGAGAGTCCCCTTCGCCCGCGCCGCGTTCAGCGCCCGATGGACGAGCAGGATTCCGATCACGACGTAGGCAGCGCCGACGCCGAGCGCCATTCCGATGTCGCTGTAGGACGGCCCGGCGAGCGCGGCACCGCGGATGGCCCGGATCCCCCAGGTCAGGGCGAGCAGCCACGAGATCGGCCGCACCCAGCCCGGAAAGAGCGAAAGCGGGACGAGAAATCCCGAGATCAGCCAGACGGGGTATTCGAGCATGTTCCCGAGCGCCCACGCCTGGCGGAAGCGGACGAACGCAACGGCGAGGACGAAGCCGAGCGCGCCGATCGAGGCGACGGTGGCCGGCACCGCGAGGACGAACGCGACGGGGTCGGTGATCTGCAGCGGGATGCCGAACGCGACCCAGCCCCACAGCAGGGTCGCCGCCATGCTGTAGATGCCGATCGTCGACATCGCGATCGTGAGAGGCAGGAGGATCAGCGCGAAGTGAACCGGCGCCGCGACCTCCAGCTCGAGCGTCCCGGCCCAGCGCTCCTGCGCCAGCGCGCTCCCCGCCGGCGTCGCCGTGTTCGACCAGATGCCCATCACTGCGGCACCGAGCGAGGCGTACAGCAGCGGCTTCGAGTCCGCCCCCGACCGGAACATGAAGAACGCGACGGTGGCGAAGAACAGCGGATAGAGGACGCCGAGCCAGCTGTTGAACGACGAGCGCATCAGCATCTTCATCCGGAAGAGCCAGCCGTACGCGAGGAGGCGCACGATCCTCATTCGTCCACCAGCGCGACGTAGGCGTCCTCGAGCGTCGGCTCGCGCGACGAGACGCGGCCGACCGCCGAGCCGTCGAGGTGGCCGAGAATCGCGTGCACGAGCTCCCGGCCGGGCAGGGTCTGCACCACGAGCACCTGTTTCTGGTCGCGGGCTTCCACGCCGACGTTGGAGACGCCCTCGAGCGCGCGCACCAGCTCGACGGCGGCGTCCTCGATCCCGTACACCTCGATCTCGACGACGGTTCCTTCGCCGACGCCTGCCTTGAGCGCCTGCGGCGTCCCCTCGGCGACGATCCGGCCCTGCGCGATGATCGCGATCCGGTCGCAGAGCGCGTCCGCCTCGAACATGTAGTGGGTCGTGAGGAGGACCGTCTTCCCGGCATCGGTGAGCCCGGCGATCGTGGCCCGCAGCTCACGCGCGCCGACGGGATCGACGCCGATCGTCGGCTCGTCGAGGAAGACGACCTCGGGGTCGTGCAACAGGCCGCGCGCGATATGGAGGCGCTGGCGCATGCCGCGCGAGTAGCCCTCGACCTTCTCCCGCTCGCGGCCTGCCAACCCCACGAGCTGGAGGAGCTCCTGGATGCGGAGCTTCTGCACACGCGGCTCGACCCCGTAGAGCTCGGCGAAGTAGCGGAGGTTGTCGAGGCCCGAGAGGCGTTCGTACAGGCCACGGTCGCCGCCGAAGACATAGCCGATCCGCTTCCGGACCTCACGCGCGTCGCGGGCGACGTCGAGGCCGAGGACGCGCGCCGTGCCCGAGGTCGGCAGGAGCAGCGTGATGAGCATCTTGATCGTCGTCGTCTTGCCGGCGCCGTTCGGCCCGAGCAGCCCGAAGAGCTCGCCCTTCGGGATCTCGAACGACACGCCGCGCACCGCCTCGACCTCGACGGTCCTGCGGCGCAGGATCCCCGTGCTCGTGCGATAGGTCCGCGCGAGCTGCTCGACCTCCACGACGGCCATGCTTCGAGGATATAGCGGCGGGCGAGCCCGAAAGCCCGCCCGCCGCGACTACTGAGTGAGGACTAGGCCTGGCCCGCCGGCGAGGCCGCCGGAGCCCCTGGTGACTCGTAGCCCGCCTCGATCTGCGCGAGCTCCGCCTCGTCGCCCTGCCGGATCGGCCCCTTGAACCACTTGCGCCCGGAGAGCAGATACCAGCCGCCGAAGAGCGCAAACGCGGCGAAGACCGGCAGCGGCGTGTAGTTGAGCAAGTTCCAGTCGAAGTTCGACTTGAACGGGATGCCGCCTTGGAAGGACGGAAGCATGAAGACGATGCAGATGAAGATGATCCAGACGATCGCGATCCAGTCCACCAACTTGTAGTACTTGCCGAGATGCCAGGCTCCGCGCTCGAACTTGTCGCCGGCCCTCAGCCGCAGGATGATCGGCAGCACGAAAGCGATGTAGAGGCCGATCACGGCCACCGCCGTCGAGGCGTAATAGCCGACGAAGCCCCACCAGAGCGCCGGCAAGGGAGTCAGGAACGCCAACGCGCAGATCGCCCACACCGTGTTGACCGGGATCCGGTCGCGCTTCGACACCTTCCGCCAGAGCTGGTGCCCCGGCACGGCGCGGTCGCGCGAGAAGGCGAACATCATCCTCGAGGCGGACGTCGTCGACGCGATCGTGCAGAAGCATTGCGCGACGACGGCGACGAAGATGAGGAACTCCGCCCATTTACTCCCCATCGAGTCCTGCCAGATGTGCTGGACGATGAACGGGGAGACGTCCGACGGCCCTGCCGCAGGAATCACGAACGTGACGGCCACGAGCAGGAAGAAGCCGAAGACGACCGACACGACGACGGACATCACCATCCCCCACGCCGCCCCGAGCGAGGCGTTGCGCGTTTCCTCGCTCATGTGCGCCGACGCGTCGTAGCCGGTGATCGTGTACTGGGCGAGGAGCAGCCCGGTGAGGAACACGTAGATGTAGATGAAACCGTGCGTCGTCGTTCCGCCCAGGCCGGTGTTGTTGATGGTCTGCCCGAAGACGTAACCGAACGACTGGTGGTGGTCCGGAACGATGATCATGATCGCGACGAGCACGACCACCCCGATCATGTGCCACCAGGCCGAGAACGCGTTGAGCACGGCCGTGATCGAGACCTTGAACATGTTGATCAGGCCGGCACCGAGCATGATCAACCCGTAGAGGAAGTAGATCCAGCCGAACGAGTTCGGGTAGCTCCACCACAGGTTGAACAGCGAGGTCATGAAGATGGCGCAACCGAAGCCGATCGCGGCGGTGACCGCAATCTGGCCGATGAGGTTGAACCAGCCGGTGAACCAACCCCACCCGGGGCTGCCCAGCTTCGACGACCAGTAGTAGAGGCCACCCGCCGTCGGATACGTCGAGGCGATCTCGCCGAGCGCGAGGGCCACGAAGGTGCACATGAGGCCGACGATCAGCCAGCCCCAGGTGATCGCCACCGGCCCGCCCTGGCTGTACCCGATGTAATACGACGTCAGGCAGCCCGCCAGGATCGAGATGATCGTGAACGAGATCGCGAAGTTCTGAAAGCCCCCCATCGACCGGAACAGCTCCTGGGCGTAGCCGAGCCGGTGAAGATTCGCGGTGTCGTCGTCGTGCTGGACCGCGCCGGGTGCCGCTGAGCTCACGTGTCCGCCTCCTTCGATTGCAGCGTGTGAGGCGAAGCTAACGGGATGTGGCGGACGTTGCAACCGGCCGAGGCGGCCCGTGTAGTGTCGGCGGCGATGCTGACGCTCGAGGAGCTGCGGGAAGACGTCGCCGCGGGCGCCGTCGACACGGTGATCGCCTGCTTCACCGACCTGCAGGGCCGCCTCATGGGCAAGCGGCTCGACGCGGAGTTCTTCCTCTCCGAACAGGCGGCCGGCCACACTGGGGAAGGCTGCAACTACCTGCTCGCGCTCGAGATGGAGATGGATCCCGTGCCCGGGTACGCGATCGCGAGCTGGGAGCGCGGCTACGGCGACTTTGCCCTCGCCGCCGACCTCACGACCCTGCGCCGCATCCCGTGGCACGAGGCGACGGTGATGGTGCAATGCGACGTGAACTGGCACGACGGAACACCGGTCGGCCCCTCCCCACGGCAGGTGCTCAAGGCGCAGATCGAGAAGGCCCGCGCGCTCGGCCTCGATCCGATGTTCGGCTCGGAGCTCGAGTTCTTCCTCTTCCGCGAGAGCTACGCCGAGGCGCACGGCAAGCACTACCACGACCTGACGCCGTCGGTGCCGTACATCCTCGACTACCACATCCTCGCCTCGAGCTTCGACGAGCCCTTCCTGCGCGAGGTGCGAACGTCGATGAAGACGGCCGGGATGATCGTCGAGTCCTCCAAGGGCGAGGCCTGGGCCGGCCAGCACGAGATCAACTTCCGCTTCCAGCACGCGCTGCGCGCCGCCGACGACCACGTCGTCTACAAGACCGGGATCAAGGAGATCGCGTTCCAGCGCGACTGCTCGGTCACCTTCATGGCGAAGCCGCACCACGACTGGGTCGGCTCCTCGTGCCACATCCACTCCTCGCTCTGGCGCGAAGGCGAGAACGCCTTCGCGGGCGAGTCGGAGCTCTTCCGCAACTACCTCGCCGGCCAGATCGCCTGCATGGCGGACCTCGCGATCTTCGTCGCGCCGACGATCAACTCGTACAAGCGCTTCGCGGCAGGGAGCTGGGCGCCGACCACGCTCGCCTGGGGCCACGACAACCGCACGTGCGGCTTCCGGCTCGTCGGCCACGGCTCTTCGGTGCGGCCGGAAACGCGGATCCCCGGCGCCGACGCGAACCCGTATCTCGCCTTCGCCGCGCTGCTCGCCGCCGGCCTGTACGGGATCGAGCACGAGCTGGAGCTCGGGCCCGCCCTCGAGGGCAACGCCTACATCTCCGACGCCGAGCGCTTCCCGCACGCGTTGCGTGAGGCGATCGCGCGGCTCGAGTCGAGCACCGTCGCCCGCGAGCTGCTCGGCGACGAGGTGATCGACCACTACCTCAACTACGCGCGCACCGAGCAGGAGCTCTACGACAAGACAGTGACCGGCTACGAGCGCGAGCGCATGTTCGAACGTGGCTAAGAAACCGCTCATCGGCATCACGACGTACGTCGAGTCCGCGTCCTGGAGCTACTGGAACCAAGACGCGGCGCTCGTTCCCTACGACTACGTCCGCGCAGTCGAGCGGGCGGGTGGTCGGGCGCTGCTGGTGCCGCCCGACGACGAGGGGATCGAGGAGGTGCTTGACGCCGTCGACGGCCTGGTCTTCTCGGGTGGAGGTGACCTGACGCCGGAGACGTACGGCGCCGAGGCCGACCTTACGACAAAGGGGACGAACCCGGAGCGCGACCGCGGCGAGCTCGCACTCCTCACCGCCGCGCTCGAGCGCGATCTCCCGGTCCTCGCGATCTGTCGCGGCGTCCAGGTGCTGAACGTCGTGCGCGGCGGCGAGATCATCCAGCACCTGCCCGACGTCCTCGGGCACGAGGAGCACCGTGCGGTGGTCGGCGAATGGTCCGAGCACCCGGTCCGTGTCGATCCGTCCTCGCGGCTCGAAGAGGTACACGGATCGGTCAAGTCGCACCACCACCAGGGCCTCGGCCGGATCGGCGACGGGCTCCGCGAGGTCGCGTGGGCCGAGGACGGGATCGTCGAGGCCGTCGAGGATCCCGAGAAGCCGTTCCTGGTCGGCGTGCTGTGGCATCCGGAGGCCGGCGAGGACCAGCGGCTCTTCGACCAGCTCGTCGAGGCCGCGCGCAAGTGACGGCAGTTCTCAACCCGGCCACCGAAGAGGTGATCGCCGAGATCGAAGCGGCCGGTGCCGACGAGACCGATGCCGCTGTCGCGCGCGCTAAGAAGGCCTTTCCGGCGTGGCGCGCCGTCGCGCCGGCCGATCGGGCACGGCTGCTGCGGCATCTCGCCACGCTGGTCGAGGAGCACCACGAGGAGCTCTCGCGGCTCGAATCGCGGAACGTGGGCAAGCCGATCGCCGGAGCGCGCGGCGAGGTCAGCATGGTCGCGCAGGTCTTCCACTACTACGCAGGCGCAGTCGACAAGCACTTCGGCGAGACGATCCCGGTCGCGGGCGGAATCGACTTGACATTGCGGGAGCCGCTCGGCGTCGTCGGGCTGATCGTGCCGTGGAACTTCCCGCTCAACATCGCGTCGTGGAAGCTCGGGCCGGCCCTCGCGTGCGGCAACACCGTCGTCCTCAAGCCGGCGGAGCTGACACCGCTCACGGCGCTCAGGCTCGGAGAGCTCGCACTCGAGGCGGGCATTCCCGAGGGCGTCGTCAACATCCTCCCCGGCAAGGGCTCGGTGGTGGGGACGCGGCTCGTCGAACACCCGGATGTGGCGAAGATCGGCTTCACCGGCTCGACCGAGGTCGGGCAGGAGGTGATGCGTGGCGCAGCCGGCACGATCAAGCGAGTCACGCTCGAGCTCGGAGGCAAGTCGGCGAACGTCGTCTTCGCCGACGCCGACCTCGAGAAGGCTGCCGCCGCCGCTCCGTACGCCGTCTTCGACAACGCTGGCCAGGATTGCTGCGCGCGCTCGCGGATCCTCGTCGAGGCGAGCGCCTACGACCGGTTCGCAGAGCTGCTCGTCGAGGCGACGCGCGGCGTGAAGGTCGGCGATCCCGAGGACGACGCAACGGAGATGGGGCCGCTCGTCTCCGCGGCACACCGCGAGACGGTCGCGAGCTTCGTCGACGACGATCCGCTCTTCCGCGGCGATGCGCCCGACGGCAAGGGCTTCTGGTATCCGGCGACGCTTGTCGAGGCCAGGCCCGAGGACCGGATCGCGCGTGACGAGGTCTTCGGCCCGGTCGCCGCCCTGATCCCGTTTTCCGGCGAGGACGAGGCGATCCGGCTCGCGAACGACTCCGACTACGGCCTCTCGGGCTCGATCTGGACGGAGAACGGCGGCCGCGCGCTCCGCGTCGCGCGCGCGATCGAGACCGGTGTGCTCTCGATCAACTCGAACTCGTCGGTGCGCGCTTCGACCCCATTCGGTGGCTTCAAGCGGAGCGGCTTCGGCCGCGAGCTCGGCATGCACGGCCTCGCCGGCTACAGCGAGGTCAAGAACGTCTACTACGCGACGGAGGCCTGATGGCGGAAAGGCTCGAGGGCAAGGTCTGCGTGATCACGGGCGCCGGCGGCGGGATGGGCGCCGACGCGGCGGTGCGGTTCGCCGAGGAGGGAGCACAGATCACCGTCGCGGACGTCGACGGCGCGGCAGCGGAAACGGTCGCGGGCGAGGTCGACGGCCTCGCCGTGCAGGTCGACGTCGCGGACGAGGCTTCGGTCGAGGCGATGTACGCCGCCGCTGCCGAGCGGTTCGGCGGCATCGACGTCCTCTACAACAACGCAGGCATCTCCCCCGCCGACGACGACTCGATCCTCGACACGGGCCTCGAGGCCTGGGAGCGCGTCCAGGCCGTGAACACGCGCGGCGTCTACCTCTGCTGCAAGCACGGGATCCCACACCTGCTCGAGCGCGGCGGCGGCTCGGTGATCAACGTCGCCTCCTTCGTCGCCCTCGTCGGCGCGGCCACCTCGCAGATCTCGTACACGGCGTCGAAGGGCGCCGTGCTCTCGCTGAGCAAGGAGCTCGGCGTCCAGTTCGCGCGCCAGGGCGTGCGCGTGAACGCGCTCTGTCCCGGCCCGGTCGAGACGCCGCTGCTGCTGCGGATCTGGGGCGAGACGCCCGGCGCTGCCGAGCGGCGGCTCGTCCACCTGCCGATGGGCCGGATGGCGAAACCGCGCGAGATCGTCAACGCCGCGCTGTTTCTCGCGAGCGAGGAGTCGAGCTATGTGAACGCGGCGACCTTCGTCGTCGACGGCGGGCTCACTGCCGCCTACGTGACACCCGAGTAACCGTGCAGATCGAGGAAGGGCGGATCCCGTTCCGCGGCCACGAGACGTGGTTCCGCTCGGCCGGCGACGGGCCGGGCGTGCCGCTTCTCTGCCTGCACGGCGGCCCTGGCTCGCCGCACCTCGGCCTCACCCCGCTCGAGCAGCTCGGAGACGCACGACGCGTCGTCCTCTACGACCAGCTCGGGTCGGGCAACTCGTCGCAGCCGTCCGATCCGTCGCTCTGGACCGTCGAGCTCTTCCTCGCGGAGGTCGCGAACGTCCGCGACGCGCTCGGCCTCGACCGTGTGCATCTGCTCGGGCACTCCTGGGGCGGGATGCTCGCGCAGGAGTACGCCCTCACTCAGCCCGACGGGCTCGTGAGCCTCGTCCTCTCGTCGACGCTGTCGAGTGCCGCGCTCTGGCGCGAGGAGTCGCTTCGCCTGCGCGCAGCGCTGCCTGCCGAGATCCGGGATCCGCTCGACGCACACGAGGCCGCGGGCACCACCGACGACGCGGAGTACGAAGCCGCGATCTTCGAGTTCCTCCACCGGCACCTCTGCCGGCTCGACCCGTGGCCGCCGATCGTCGAGGAGGTGATGCGCTCGACCAACCTCGAGGTCTACAACACCATGTGGGGACCGAGCGAGGCGCATCCGACCGGAGTCCTCGCCGGCTGGGACGTGACGTCGCGGCTCGGCGAGATCCAGGTACCCGCCCTGGTGCTGTGCGGGCGGTACGACGAGGCGACGCCGCGGCAGGCCGAGACGATCGTGCGGGGCCTGCCCGAAGCCGAGCTCGTCGTCTTCGAGGAGAGCGCGCACATGGCCGCGATCGAAGAGACGGAGCTCTACCTCGCGACGGTGCGCGCCTTTCTCGCGCGGATCGATTTAAGGAACCCGTAAGGCCTCGCTAACGCGATGGCAATCCGCGCCGCGGATCCTTCGAACCATCCGGATCCTCGCGTAGAAAGGAGTACTGATGCGCTTGAAGAGATGGGCGGCCGCAATGGTCGCCTCAGCGGCGCTCCTTGCGGTCCCGGTCGCGGCCGCTGGGATGATGCACCCCACGCTCGGCGCACGGCTCTCGGGCATGGGCGAGCACGGGATCGTCAACCTCCAGGCACACGCGACACAGCACGAGCTCTGCTGGAAGTTCGAGTTGAGCATGGTGCAGGCCGTCGGCGCGACCGTTCGCGACTCCGGCGGGATGATTGTCGCCCGCCTGGGCCGCATGTACCGTGCGAAGGGCTGCGCGATGGTGAAAGCGAAATCCCTCGCCCTGATCGAGTCGAAGCCCGGCCGCTACTGGGTCTGGGTCGCCACGAAGGGCCATCCGGGCGAGCTGCGCGGAAAGCTCTTCGCCGGCATGGCACACATGTAGATGGACGCGCCGGTCGCCCCTGAAGAGGAACCTCGCCGCTACGGGCGGAGGCTGTTCCTCGCCACCGTCGTGGGTGGCGTCTCCTCGCTCTACTGGGGCAAGGCTGCATGGGATCACGTCGCCGGCGTCGTCTCTCCCGTAGCGGAGGCGATCGCGCCGATCATCCCCTCCAGCGGCTGGCGCATCTACACCATCTCCGGGAACATGCCGACCTTCGACCCCGCCACCTGGCGGCTGAAGGTCGGCGGCTTCGTCGACCAGCCGCTGTCGCTCACCTACGACGAGCTGCGCGCTCTGCCGCGCGTCGACCAGGTCTCGACCTTCCACTGCGTCACCGGCTGGTCGGTGAAGAACGTCCGCTGGGGCGGCGTCCGGATCCACGACGTCCTCGCTGCCGCGAAACCGCAGAACGCGGGGCACGCCCTCCAGTTCGTCTCGATGGAAGTGCCGTACGTCGACTACCTGACGCTCGGCCAGGCGTCGCTCCACGACGTGATGCTCGCCTACGAGATGGACGGCAAGCCGCTCAAGCAGGAGCACGGCGCGCCCGTGCGGCTCGTGATCCCCGAGATGTACGGCTACAAGAACGTCAAGTGGCTGCAGGAGATCCAGGTCGTCCCGCAGGCGATCGACGGCTACTGGGAGAACCTCGGCTACGACCGCGACGCCTGGGTCGGCCGCTCGAACGGGTACAGCTCGTGAAGTCTCCTCACGTCGCTGAGGCGAGGCTGGAAAGCGAGCCGGGCGGGAGCGAGAGGCGGTCAGCGGCGTGAGGGCCGGCTACGTGAAGCGCTTTTCGCGGGTCGAGCGGCTGCTGCACTGGGTCAACGCGGCGGGCTTCTTCTTTCTGCTCGTCACGGGGCTGATCCTCTACCTGCCGAGCCTCTCGATGCTCGTGTCGCGCCGCCAGACGATCCAGGGCATCCACTTCTGGGGAGGCGTCGGCTGGCTCGGCGCCCTCGCCGCCGTCATCGTTCTCGGCCTGCGCCGCCTGCTCGCCACGGCGCGCCAGCTCGACAGCTTCGACCGGGACGACCTGCTGTGGCTCCGCGGACGCAAGACTCCGCAGGGGAGGTTCAACGCCGGCCAGAAGGTCAACGCGATCCTCACCGCGGCGTTCACCATCCTGTTCGGCGTATCCGGTCTCCTGCTCTGGTTCGGGGAGCAGGACACGCGCTTCCGCTTCGCCAGCACAGTGATCCTCCACGACGGCCTGATGTACGTCTCGCTCGTGCTTCTCGTCGGTCACCTCTACCTCGCGCTGATCCACCCGGCCACCCGCCACGCGCTGCGCGGGATGACGCTCGGCGACGTCCGCGTCGAATGGGCCGTGCGCCACCACCCGAAATGGGAGCCGGAAGACGTTCGGGTCGACTGGCCGCGAACGCGACATCACACGCCGTGGAAGCCAGAATTAGCCGATGCAGACCGTTCTCGTCGTCGATGACGAGCCGATCGTCCGCGACGTCGTCGTGCGCTACCTCGAGCGCGACGGCTTCCGGACGCTGACAGCGTCGGACGGAGAGGTGGCCCGCGCTCTCATCGAGGAGCGCGAGCCGAGCCTCGTCGTGCTCGACGTGATGCTGCCGGGGACGGACGGGCTCTCGCTCTGCCGCTGGATCCGTGGCCGCTCGAGCCTGCCCGTGATCCTGCTCACGGCGCGTGGCGAGGAAGCCGATCGCATCGTGGGGCTCGAGCTGGGAGCCGACGACTACGTGACGAAGCCGTTCTCCCCGCGCGAGCTTGCTGCGCGAGTGCGCTCGGTTCTCCGTCGCAGCGACGGAGCCTCGCCGGAACGCGAGACGATCGCCTTCGGCGAGATCGAGCTCGACGGCAGCAGCCACGAGGCGCGCCGTGCCGGCTCCGCCGTCCAGCTTACGGCAAAGGAGTTCGAGCTCCTCTGGTTCCTCGCCTCGCATCCCCGCCACGTCTTCTCCCGCGACCAGTTGATGGCCCGCGTCTGGGGCTACGAAGCCCCCGTCGACACGGGCACCGTTACCGTCCACGTGCGGCGGCTGCGGGAGAAGATCGAAGCCGACCCGAGCCGGCCGGTCCATCTGCACACGGTCTGGGGCGTCGGCTACCGCCTCGACCCATGAGTGCGAACTCGTGATCCAGCTCGCCCTCGTCGTCGCCGCCGGCAGCCTCGTCTCGGGGCTCGTCCTCGCGTACCTCCTGAAGCGCGCGCCGACCGTGGGCGTCCAGCTCGCCGGGCTCGCGTTGATCGCCGTCTGCGTCCCGCTTGCGGCCGTGTTGCTTTCGGGCTGGGTGATGTTCCACATGGGCGCCGACGTGAAGATCCTCGCCGTCGCCGCCGGCTCGGCAACCGCAGCGGTGGTCGCAGCGTTCGTGCTCGCCCGTTCGATCACGGCATCCCTCCGCCGTGTCGGAGCGGCGTCCCATTCGCTCGCCGCGGGCGATCTGTCCGCGCGGGCGCCCGCCGGTGGTGCTCGGGAGATCTCGGAGCTCGCGGATTCGTTCAACGCGATGGCCGCGGGCCTCGAGCAGCTCTTCGACGCACGACGCGAGCTCGTCGCGTGGGCGAGTCACGACCTCCGCGCTCCGATCGCGTCGCTCCAGGCGATGCTCGAGGCGATCGAGGACGGCCTCGCCTCGACCGAGGACTACCTCCCGACGCTGCGCGACCAGGTGCGGACGCTCTCCGCGCTCGTCGACGACCTGTTCGAGCTGGCGCGGATCGACGCGGGGGCGCTCACGCTCGAGCTGCGCCGGATGCCCGTCGCACCGCTCGTCGCCTCGGCGCTGCGGATGCTTCGACCCGAGGCAGAGGCGCGCGGAGTCGAGCTGAGCGCCGACGTGGACGATCAGGTGGAGGCCGAGCTCGCGCCGGACAAGTTCGAGCGCGTCCTCTTCAACCTCGTGACGAACGCGCTCCGCCATACCCCCTCCGACGGCTCGGTCGCGATCCGGGTCGAGCGGCGTGCTTCCGATCTCCTCCTGCGCGTCGAGGACAGTGGCGAAGGGCTGTCGGCGGAAGCGCCCGCGCGGATGTTCGAGCGGTTCTGGCGGGCCGACCGCGCGCGCAGCGGCAGCGGCGCCGGCCTCGGACTGGCGATTGCCCGTGGCCTCGTCGAGGCCCACGGCGGCAAGATCTGGGCCGAGAACCGCCCTCAAGGCGGCGCCTGCATCTCATTCACGCTTCCTTTGCTCAGCTCGCAGAGCTGAGCAAAGGACGGAGCAGCTCTACAACCTCTGACCGAGTCGTAACTCCGAGCTTCTGCTCGACGGAGCCGAGGTGGCGGCGGACCGTGACCGGTGCGACGCCGAGCTCGGCCGCGATCTCCGCCGTGGTCGCCGAGCGGAGCAGCAGCTCGACGACGTCCCACTCGCGCGCCGTGAGCGCGACGCGGCCTCTCCCGTCCACGACGACCGAGCGCCTGCGCTCGCGCGTCCTCAGCTCGTCGAGAAGCCGCGAGACGAACCTCCGCGGCACGGCGGGCTCGCCCCGCAACGCACCCTCGACGACGTGCGTCAGGCGCGCAGGGTCGACGCCGTTCGTGAGGTAGCCGCTCGCGCCGGCGCGCATCGCGGCCATGAACTCCTCCTCGTCCAGCCGATTGGTGAGGAGGATCACCGCGGCAGTCGGAACCCGCGAGGCGATCTCGTTCGCGGCACGCAGCCCCTGGCCCGACGCGTCGAGGCCGAGGAGGCAGACATCGGGGCGGTCACGAATCGCCGCGTGCACAGCCGACTCCGCGTCGGCTGCCTCCGTGCAGCGTGCCTGCGGCTCGAGCGCGAGTCTCAGCCCGACACGGGTCGGCAGTCGCTCCGCCGCGATCAGCACGTGCGTGCGCCGTACCGGGGCAGTCGCGCTCACGGCCCGGCTACCCCAGAGTCGACTGGTCTTCCGACTACGATGTTCTCATGCGAGTTCTGATTGCGGACGATCACCGGCTGATCGTCGAAGGAGTGAAGCGCGCGCTCGACGACGCGCCGGACTTCGAGGTCGTCGGCGAGTGCAACTCCGGCTCGCAGGTGCTGCCGCTGGTCGCGCGTACGAATCCCGACGTCGTCCTGCTCGACCTGCGCATGCCGGGGGCCGACGGGCTTGCCTGCCTGAGCCGAATCCGGAAGCAGCACCCGGAGGTGAAGGTCGTCGTCCTCTCCGTCTCGACGGACGAGAACGTGATCCAGACCGTGCTCAAGCGCGGCGCGAGCGCCTTCATCGTCAAGAGCATTAACCCGATCGACCTGCCCTCGGCCCTCCGCCAGGCGGTCGAGGGCACCGTCTACAGCGCGATCGGCCTGCCGGATCCCGGCGAGAGCGCGGCGCGCGCCGCCGGGCTCACCGAGCGCGAGACCGCGATCCTCGCCGCGCTCGCCCGGGGCCTCTCGAACGAGGCGATCGGCAAGGAGTTGTGGGTGGCGGAACAGACGGTCAAGTTCCACCTCACGAACATCTATCGCAAGCTCGGCGTCTCGAATCGCACCGAGGCCGCCCGCCTCGCGTACCAGAACGGGCTCGTCGAGAGCCCGATCGACGACCGCTGAGGCCCCGGATCCGGACATCGTGACCTCGGGCGGGGTGTGGCTCGCGCGCACCCCCTCCGGCGTGTTGCTCACCGGATCACCAGCCGCGTGAAGACGCGGTGACTGACTGCGGGCCGAAGCCCGGATCTCACCATGTAAGGGACAGTCGTGCCACTGAGCAGATCGCGCCAGGCAGGTTGTTCGGCTAGTCGGAGCGGGACTTTCGCCTAGGCGGAGCGATGCTCTCACTCGAACGAGGGAGTGAATTCGCGGCTACGCGGCCGATTTCTTCGCTGCAAGGCGACGCGGCCCATTTCCCTCCAGATGACGAAGACTCTCCGCCTCCTCCTCCTCACCGCAACAGTGGCCACCGTAGCCCTTAGCGGCGGCACGGCACGCGCACTGGCTTGCGGCAACAGCACCGGCTACTCGTATGCCGGCCTCGCATCGCCCAGCAACGCCTACGGGATCTCCGCGACGATCTCGCCCCTCGACGCTTTCGACGTCTTCAACGGCCACGTCGCCGGCTGGGTCGGCGTCGGCGGCCCCGGCCAGGGCCCGGGCGGCTCGAACGAGTGGCTCCAGATCGGTCTGAGCGGATTCCCGGGCATCGACGGCAGCGACATCTACTACGAGGTCGCGCTGCCGGGCCGCTATCCGACCTACCACCAGGTCGCCGCCAATCTCCCCGTCGGAACGGTGGCCAAGGTGACCGTGCTCGAGATGCACAACCAGCCCGACTACTGGCGCGTGTGGCTGAACCACCGGCCGGTGTCGCCCGCGATCCACCTGCCCGACAGCCACAACCGCTGGAGCCCGATCGCGACCGCCGAGAGCTGGGACGGCGGCACCGGCGGCATGTGCAACACCTTCCTTTATCGCTTCCGCCGCGTCTCGATCGCCCACCAGGCGGGCGGCGGCTGGCACCGGCTCACGCACGCCTTCCCGATCAAGAGCGCGACGACCAAGGTTCGCCGCTCGCCTGGCGCCTCGGCGTTCCTCGCGGCGGAGGGCCAGCCGGCCTTCCAGTTCCTCTCGCTTACTTCGTGATCGAGATGGGCGTGCCGAGCGGCGCGTAGCGCTTGAGCTTGGCCGCCGTCACGTTCGCGACGCGCACACAGCCGTGCGAGACGGCCTGGCCGAGAAGCTGAGGCAGGCTCGTGCCGTGGATCCCGACGACGCCGCCTCCCGGCCACTCGGTCAGCTTCGAGTAGGCGCTCGTCTCGACGGCGAAGATGCCGAGAAAGGGATCGTGGTACGGGACGAAGCGGGCCGCGACGAAATACTTGCCGAGCGGTGTCTCCCTGCCGGGAGCCCCGATGGCGACCTTCCCGTGCCAGACGTGCTTGCCCTTCCAGTAGAGGTCGATCGTCCGCCGGTTGAGACTGATCTTGATCTGGCCCTTCGTCGGCGCGAGCGACACGGTGCCGGCGGGCACCCAGCCGTACATGCCGTTCGGGCGCATCGGGATGCTGACGTGGTACCAGGCGTTGCCGTCCGCACCCGTCTGCTCGCCCACTGCGAACATCTCCTGCGGCCGGAAGTCGGCCCGGAAGTCGTGCATCACCTTGATCACCTTCGAATGCGGATTCGGAGCCGTGCGGACGCCGACGGAATGGACGAGCAGCGACCCCGCCGCCGGGAAGACCGTCTCGACCTTGATCGGCGCGGACGACCCGGCGCTGGCCCGCGTCGCAGCCACCGCAGCCGCGAAACCGGCGCAGGCGAAGACCATGGCGATGATGAGGATTCGGCGGCTCACGAAGTTGCGGCGTAAACCGTAGCGCTTGCCGGGGACGACGGCCGCCACTGTGGCAACGTCGCCCGAACGGTCGTCCCGGCGCCGGGGCTCGTCTCGATCTCGACGGCGCCACCGAGCAGCCGAACGCGCTCGGAGATGCCCGAGAGTCCGAGCCGGTCGGTGCCGAGCTCGCGCGGATCGAAGCCGCGACCGTTGTCCATCACGGACACCTCGACGAAGGTGCGCTTGCTGCGTAACACGACCGAGACGCTCGCCGCCTCGCTGTGCTTGCGTACGTTCGAGAGCGCCTCCTGGACGACACGGAAGAGCACGATCTTCTGCGAGTCGCTGAGATCGCTCAGCACTCCGTCGACGTCCAGCCGCGTCTCGATGTCAGTCGCGTTCTCGAGAGAGCGAAGCTCGCGCTGCACCGCGTCCGCGACGGGGCGGGCGACGGCGGTCGTCGAGCGGATGGAGTGCGCGAACTCGCGCAGGCTTTCGTCGAGTGCGCCGAGCCGGGCATGGACGTCGTTGAAGCGACCGTTCACGCGCTGCTTGTAGTCGGTGGGGACGACGGACGAAATCTGCGTCGCTGCCTGACGGAGCTCATCCGCCAGCGCGACGATCTCCTGCAGGGGCCCGTCGTGCAAGTCGAAGCCGAGGCGCATGAGACGCCGCTCGCCGGCAGCGGCGAGATCGTGCTCGCGCTGCACCCTCCGGTCGAACAACGACGCGCGCTCGAGCAGCGGGGCGATCGCGGCGGCGGCTTCGGCGAGGTACTCGTCGAGGTTCGCCGACTCGGCGCCGCGTCCGCGTGCAACGAGCGCGGCGTGGGGCCGATCCCACCGCTCGACGACCCGCGCGTGAACCTGAGGCGAGCCGGCGATCACGCCGTCGAGTGCTGCGCGCGCAACCTCGCGGAGGCGGCGGCTGCACGGCGCCTTGCCGTGACCGACGAGACAGGTCGTGGCGCCGGTGGCGTCGACGATCCAAAGGGAGCTGGCGGCCGCAGGCGCGAGCTCAACGACCAGGGTGAGCGCGAGCTCGGCGGCAACGATCGGCGGCAGCTGGGCGAACTCCTTGCTGCCCAACGCACGACGGAAGACGGCGAAGGCCGCAGCCTCGGCCGGCAGACCGAGCTCGTCGGCCGCGCCTGTGATCGCCGCCCGGGCCTCGCCCGGCTCGAACGTGTGCTCCAAGGCGACGGCGACGATCGCGTCACCGAGGAAGTCGAGAGCGGCGCCCTGGCCCCAACCGTCGGCCAGGCGCCGCGCACGCACCTCCGAGGCACGTAGCGCGGCACGCAGGTCGTGTGGGAGGAGCGCTGTGCTCGAGGCTCGAGGCTCTCCGGCGCCGATCGCCGCCGCATGGGCGATCAGCTCAGAAGCGAGAGTCGCGGCCGCAGGCGCGACCGGAACGTCTCCATCGTCCACACTTTCCACAGTTGCATTCTGCGTTCAATCGCCGTGTCCAACAATGGGACCTATGGCCCAACCGTCGATCAGCCTCCTGAACGCCGTTTTCGGCCGATCAGCGCGGTTCCGCGTTGACAAGCGGGAAAAAGCGCTGCCTCATCCCAGCGCTCTACTAAGCCACTTGTGGGGTCGAGGGGGCGCTGAACCCGCGATTGAGCCAGGTCGGTTGAACACCCGATCAGCGCGCTGCACAGGTATTCCACACCCCCGCCCCAGAATCCTCCCGTTCAGTAATTGAACGAATTTCAGTCATCGCCGGCGGCTTCGGGCTCCTCGAGAACGAGGACGTCGCCCTCCTCGAGTCCTGCTTCTGCCGCCGCTCCGGCGGGCAACTCGAGCGCGGCGACCGCCCGTCTGGCGCCGGCGACGCGCCAGGGCTTGAGCGCGTGGACGACGCGGACGACCATCCAGTCGCGGTCGAGGAAGACGACGTCGATCGGGAAGCGCATGAAGAACGTCATCACCGACGGGGCCGCATCGATGAGCATCCCGGAGCCGGGCTCGAGACCGTCGCGCCCGAGCAGGCCTCGCATCCGCGCGAACGAGCTCTTCGGAATCTCGCAGCGCTCGCAGACGACAGCGCCCGCGGCGTTGCGCACCCGGGCGAGCGACACGGCTAGCGAAAGCTCAGGCCGAGCCGGAGAAACTTCGAGACACTGCGATCAGCGGGTGCGTCGTCGTGGTCAGCCTTCGGCTCCGGCTGGCTGACCCCGGTCCAGTGGTACACGGGCGGAGCGTCCTCGTGGACGTCGGCACGGGCAGGCGGAGCGTCTTCCTCCACTGCCTTACCACCGAGCCTCTCTTTCAGCGCCTTGGCGCCAGCGATGTCCATCAATCAGCTCCCTTGTGACTTCTCATCGTTCGCAATTTCGGCGACATCTCCTACATTTTCGACCCCCTTTCGGATGGGATTGAGCCCGGCCGGATGAGTTTGACCCCGACGCCGCCGAT
Organism: Gaiellaceae bacterium; assembly: GCA_045805965.1. Classification (GTDB taxonomy): domain Bacteria; phylum Actinomycetota; class Thermoleophilia; order Gaiellales; family Gaiellaceae; genus Palsa-739. The sequence continues at coordinate 285,755 of JBJMKF010000012.1, read as the reverse complement.
GACAGTAGGTTGCCGGGCGTGCGTATTTGCCTGGTCTACGACCTTCTCTACCCGCAAACGGTGGGGGGCGCCGAACGCTGGTATCGCAATCTCGCCCTTAGGCTCGCAAAGCAGGGCCACGAGGTCACGTACCTCACGATGCGGCACTGGGACGCGGGAGCGGAACCCGACCTGCGCGCCGTCCGCGTCCTTGCGGTCGCGCCAAGGATGCCCATGTTCGCCGGTGGACGCCGACGAATCCTGCCGCCGCTCGCATTCGGCCTCGGGGTACTCCGGCACCTGATGCGGCACGGACGAGACTACGACGTGGTTCACACCGCCTCGTTCCCATATTTCTCCCTTCTGGCCGCCGCGGCCGTGCGCCCGCTCGCCCGCTATCGGATCGTGGTCGACTGGCACGAGCTCTGGACGCGCGACTACTGGCGTGAATATCTCGGGCCCTTCGGCGGGCGAGTCGGCTGGGACGTGCAGCGCCTCTGCCTTCTCGTACCGCAGCGTGCCTTCTGCTTCTCGCACCTCGTCGAGGAGCGTCTGCTTGCGGAGGGTGTGCGAGGTGAGGTCACAATGCTCGAGGGGGAGTTCGAGGGCACGCCAGCCGTCGCACCCATGCGGGCCAAGCCGCTCGTCGTCTTCGCAGGACGGCACATCCCGGAGAAGAACCCCGTCGCGGTGGTGCACGCAGTCGCAAGAGCGCGCGATCAGATCCCGGAACTGCAGGCTGCGATCTATGGAGACGGACCCGAGCGCCCGAAGGTGCTCGTCGCAATCGCTCACCAGGGCTTGGAGGGAATCGTGGAGGCCCCCGGTTTCGTCGACGAACACATCGTCGCCGCCGCGCTCGGCCACGCACTCTGCCTCGTTCTGCCGTCGCGGCGCGAGGGCTATGGACTTGTTGTCCTCGAGGCGCTCTCCCGTGGAACGCCGGCGATCGTGGTCGCCGCACCCGACAATGCAGCCGCGGAGTTCATTGAAGACGGCGTGAACGGCTTCGTCGTCAAGGATGCCGCGGACGCGATCGGCAACGCAATCACCCGCGTCGAGCGGGCGGGAGACGGCCTCCGCCAAACCACCCTCAACTGGTTCCTGGGAAATGCGCGACGACTCTCTCTCGAGGCATCGCTAGAGCTACTGGAAGACACCTACCGCGATGCCTGATCAGGAGCGATCCGTACTTCACATCCTCCCACATCCGAGCGGGGGAGGAGAAACGTACGTCAACAAGCTCGCGGGGATGGAGGGCTACCGCTTCGAGAAAGCGTTCATCGCAACGAGCCCAACTCCCAGTCCCTCGGTACTCGTCGGCGGCGCGCGCGTGCAGCTGTCCAGCCTCCGCTGCGATCTGCTTCACGTCCAAGGCGAGGTGGCGGCCGCACTCTGCCAACCCACTCTCGCGCTTCGGCCTTCGGTGGTGTCAATCCAAGGCCTCCACCTCGTACGTCGGCTTGGGGGGTGGAGAAGGACAGCCGCTGTGGCAAATCTCCGGCTGATCGTTCGAGCAGCGTCGATGACGATCTGTGTCGGCGAAGCCGAATTCGAAGATGTCAAGGCGCTGGTCGGCGAGAGCGAGCGACTCGTGCTCGTCCGCAACGGGGTCGAGGCGCTACCTCCCTTCACCGCTCAGGAGCGGGCCGCTTCCCGCGACGAGCTCATGCTTCCGACGGCAGCGACTGTCGGCCTCTATCTCGCGGCGCTCGATCCGCACAAGGAGCCGCTCGTGGTGGCTCGTGCCGCGCTGGATGCCGCGGCGAGCGGAGCGCCGCTAGTGCTGTTTTTCGCGGGAGATGGCCCGCTTCGCGGGGATCTCGAGGCACTCGCCGGCGACGACAGCGTCCTCCGAGTCGCGGGTTATCAATCGGACGTGCGCCGCGTGCTAGCCGCTTCAGACTTCTTCGTCCTCCCCTCGCGCCGCGAGGGACTCTCGTTCTCGCTTCTCGAAGCGATGTCGGCCGGCCTTCCACCGGTGGTGTCGGACGCGCCCGGAAACCCGCAAGCCGTCGGAGACGCGGGAATCGTCGTACCGGAAGGCAACATCGATGGGTTCCGCGAAGCATTCGAACGTCTTGCGCTCGACGAAGCGGAGCGTAAGGGGCTGGGCGAACGGGCTCGGCGTCGCGTGGCCGAGCGATTCAGTAGTGACGAGATGCTCAGACGGACACGCGACATCTATGACGAAGTACTCGGACACGTTCCATGACGCTCAATGCTCGGTCAGAGTCGAATAGAGCGGAGCAGGCTGGGGCGGACGCACTCGGCGCACCCGACGTCGGTTTGAAAGTAATACGAGGAGCAGGTGTCCGAGCCGGCGGATATGGCCTGGGCATGCTTCTGACAGCTGTCGCCTCCGTCCTTCTTCTGCGGCATCTCGGCGTCGTGAACTTTGGCCGCTATGCGACGGTCACCTCTCTCGTAGCAATCACGGGCGGCTTGACTGAAGCCGGTCTCACAGCGGTTGCCGGACGCGACCTCACTCTCCGTCCACGGGGCGAGAAGCGGCAGCGATTGCTTGAAAACTTGCTCGGGCTACGACTCGTCTTAACGGCCGTGGGCGTGGCGGCTGCAATCGCATTCGCGGCTGCAGCGAGTTACGGAAGAGTTCTCGTTCTCGGGACCGCGCTGGCCGGGATCGGAGCAATCCTCTCCGCGTATCAGATGACCGCGGCGTTACCGCTTTCCATCGATCTCCGCATCGGGAGGCTGACGATCTCCGAGTTGGTGAAGCAAGCAGCGATGCTCGTCGCGTTCGCAATATTCGTCGCTGTCGGAGCCGGGCTTCTCCCGTTCTTCGGAGCTGCTATCGCCGTCGCACTCGTCGGAATTGCTGTGACCCCGAGCCTCGTCGGCAGCGAGTTCACGTGGCGCCCGACGTTCGACCGTGCTGAGTGGCGGACGCTCATCCGAGAGACGCTTCCACTTAGCGCATCAGTCGTATTCGGCGTCTTCTACTTCCGTGTCCTGATCGTGATCATGTCCTTGCTTGCTTCGGCGGTCGCAACTGGTCTCTACGCGACCTCGTTTCGGGTCGTCGACATCCTGTACGGCGCCGTCGGCTTGATTGCCACCACGGCGCTCCCCGTTCTTACGGTCGCGGCCGCCGACCAAGGTCGGCTCCGCTACATCTTCCAACGGATGACGGAGGGGGCAGTGCTCGGCGCCTGCCTCCTAGTGCTTCTCGTAGCCGTTCTTGCCAAGCCTGTCCTCGGCCTCCTTGGAGGTGCTCAGTACCGAGCAGCGGCACCAGTGCTCCGGATCCAGTTGATCGCTGTGATTCCGGTCTTTGTGACCTATGTCTGGCAACTTACGCTCGTCTCGATCCGACGTCAGTCGTTGATGGTCGTGTCGAACGGCCTCGCCCTCGTCGTTGGCCTGGCCTCGGCATTCGCATTGATCCCGCCATACGGCGCAAAGGGGGCAGCCATCGCCGCGGTCGCCGCCGAGGGGGCTTGCACATTGTGTCTGGTAGTCGTTCTGCGAGGCGAACCAGACGCGCCGCTCCCTAACTTCCGTTTCTTGTGGAAGCCGGCGATCGCCTCCGCGGTTGGTGTCGGCATCGGGTTCTCACCCTGGCTGCCGGTAGCCGCTGCAGCGGCGGCCGCAGCGGTTGCATATCTCGGTGTCCTGGTGCTGACCAAGGCCGTGCCGAACGAGGTCCGCGACGCCGTGCTGTCTTATCGACGTCCGCGGAACCAAAAGAGCCCGCAGCCGTAACGAAATCTCGCGGCGTCCTCGACGGACTCCCCTGCTTGGATGCGACCTGCATCGTCGACCGCCGAGAACTCCACGAGCTCAAGACCACGCAGCATCTCCACGATCTCTCGGGGGTCGTGGATTCGGTGTGCGTTGAAGCAGACACGCGGGCGCCCGACGGGGAGCGAGAGGAAGAGGTCTCCTCCCGGCGCGAGAACGCGCTCGAGCTCCGCCAGCGCCTGCCGCGTTCCGGACGGATTCAGCGTGTCGCCGTATCGTCCGAGACCGATGTGCTCCACGACGTGGAGACATGACAACGAGGCAATTGAACGGTCGGAAAATGGAAGGTCGAGAATGTCACCGGCCATCGGACGCAGGTTCGCCACGTCTAACTGCATTGGCCGGATGTCGACGAAAACGACAGACAGCTTGGCCGCGAGGACGGTGACGAACATCAGTTGTGACCCAACGTCAACATGCTCGGACGGTGCATTTGCAAAGATCCGCTCCGCCGCCCAGATGGCTTGGTACAGATAGTGCGGATCAAAGGGCGTCGCGGGCAGCCTGTCCGAGAGACGTGGGTCGGCATCGCGTAGCTGCAACGGCTCAGCGGCCGGAAGACGGCGATACCGATACCACGCACGCAGGTATCCGGGAATCTCAGCGAGTACGCGCAACGTGCGCACGGCAAGACTAAGCGGCCGCTCGACGAGCGGAGCCATGCGCAGTCCTAACCCGTGCTGTCTTCGTAACGCCATTCAGCCGCTGCTCTGGCCGAAGACAAGCGGAATCTCCTGATGAGCGGCCCGCACTCCACTGAAGTCCATTGCGTCGAGGTCAATTCGCTCGCCTGCGAGGAAGCGCGCATTGAGCGCCTGCGGAGACATCTCGGGATCTCCTCCGGCCCGATTTGTATGCGTCCCGCTCACGATGTTCACTGGGATCGATACCAGACAACTCTCGCTAAACGACATCATCCACCGCGGCACCAGATACCGCTTAAGAGCTAGCTCCTCTTCGAGTTCGTTCGGGTTCGCGAAACGCATATGACCCAGCAGTCGGAGCAGCAAGCTTGTACGCATCACGTGGCCATCCAAGGAGAGTGGGTATCCGAAGTCGTGCTGAGCCTGTGTCCAATCCCAGGCGATCACATCGTCAGCCGAAATATGGTTCGGAACGGCCTGCGGGCGATCCGCCGGGTACGAGTAGGTCGTATTCAAGCCCAGCCGGAAGCTGAAGCATCCTGTCTGGTCTGTCAGCTCCGGGACTAGCGGTGTGCCCCGGAAGAACACGTCGTCGTCGGTATGGAAAACAATGTGGTCGTTCGCGGCGCCGATGAGCTGGAGAACATGACGCCGGAAGTCGTCCGATTGCGCGATGAACTCCGCCGATGTCTCCTCAGCCACGATTCGGTAAGCGTCGGCGAACTCGCTGTTCGATGCCTTGTAGAGGACCGCGACTGACTCACCATAGGGCGCGAACCGCTCGATGCTACGAAGGCAGGCGTGCACCTGCATTGGCCTGTCTTTCGAAAAGACAATGCAGCGCATCGGAAGACGCGAGCCGGCCTCCGGGATCCTGAAGGCCCTTTCGTCCGAAGGCCGAGCTGCAGCGCGGGCGGTGGCCAACACGCTTCGCAACCCGCGTGTGCGAGCCCGGAGTCGAGCTCGGATGTCCCCAGCCCCGCTCATCGAACGACGACTGCACGAATGCGGTCAGTAAGCCATCCTGTAAGCCGAACGGAGGCGTACCGAGGCTCGCGGCGAAACGCTCGTGCAACGTGCATTGTGGCCCGCAGTGGCCGCCGAGCCGCAAGACAAGTCTCAGCGCGCAGAAGTTCACGCGCCGCCTCGAGCGATTGCGCCGCGCGCGGGCCGACAACGTTCGACGCTTCGCGAATGACGCTTCGGGCCTGAGCCGCATCGAGCTCGGCGAGGATCGCCGCCCGAGAAAGCCACTCTGCCCTGGCGCCACGCGCGATCGCACGCTTGCGGATACCGAGGCGTTCTAGAACGGGGGCTGTGATCTCGCTCGATCCGTCGAGCGGATCCGCGCGCCCGCGGGCGCGCGCACGAGCGGCCGCCTGCACGGCGAGGCGGAGCCCTTCGATCTCTCCGATCCTGGTGAGGGAGAGCTGTCCTGGATGGATCCGATAAAGGACTAGCGGCTCGCGTAGATTTGCAAGCTCGAACCGCTCCGAAAGGCGAAGCCAGAGGTCGTAGTCCTCTAGGAGGTCGAGCCGATAGCCGCCGACTGCCTTGACGGCGGAGCGCCGGAACATTACGGAGGGGTGGGCGAGGCAGTTGCGTCTCCGCAGCGTGGTGCGAACCTCGTCCGTGTCCGCCGGGAACCGCAAAACCACACCTCGGCAGCCGGACCCGTCGATCGTTTGGACGAAAGAGCCGACGACCGCAACCCGACGGTGGCCATCGAGATATGCCGCCTGACTTGCCAGCCGCTGGGGAACGGACAGATCGTCGGCATGTGCGATCGCGACGTAGTCGGCACGAGCTTCTCCGAGGCCGCGATTGAGCGACGCGGAGATCCCTTGGTGCTCTGCAGCAATCAGCTTTACCCGAGGGTCTCTCTCCCGGAAAGCCTCGAGTACCGAAACTGAGTTGTCCGTTGAGCCGTCGTCGACAACAACAAACTCAAAATCGCTCAGCGTCTGCGCGAGCAGGCTCTCGATCGCGTCACCGAGGAATGCCCCGCCGTTGTAGACGGGCATCAAAATGCTGACGCGAGGAGGCGCCTCAGGCTGGGACATGACGGCGAAAGAACTTGCGGCGGAGGCGGAGCCCCGTTGCTTGCCAGATCATCGGAGCGGTGCCACGCAGCCCTCCCCCCCAAAGCAAGCGCATAAGAAGCTCACACAAATTGATGCGCATCAGTCGCGACAACCCCGGAATGACCTCCGTTATGAGCACCAGTAACTTCAACAGGAGCGGGGCTGTCGATTCCCGCCTCATCCGCGAACGCATCGAGAACAGCCGTTCATGACGTTTCCGAAGCTGACCGTAATACCGCTCCGTGTCGCCCAACCAAGTGGCGAGCTGTCCGCATTCGTCGCGGCGATAGCTAAATACGACACGGGGTACGTGGACTCCTCGGAAGCCTGCCTCGGCGAGAGACATCCAGAGGTCCCAGTCCTCGTACCCCTCTCGGAGCTGCCAGCCGCCGACCTCAGTGAGAGCGCTACGCCGGAACAGCGTTCCGCTGCCGGTGATGCAGTTCGTATAGGTCACGAGCCACGGATCGAGCTCAGGCACTCCGGGAATGCAGAAGGTCGTGAGGCCGGTGGTGGCCACGTCACCCCACGCCGCTGCTCGGTCTGGCACGCCGTCGAGCGCATCGGCAAGTGCGTCTGTCGCGCCGGGCTCGAGCAGATCGTCGGCATCGAAACGCATGACGTAGGGGGCCGACGTCGCCGCCACGCCGGCCATCGCCGCCTTCGCCTGACCCTGGTTCGTCTGGCGAAGGATTTCGACTCCTCCTCGCTCGAGTTGTGAAAGTAGATCGAGCGTTGGTGGGTCCGTCGAGCCGTCGTCGACGATTATGAGTTCCGCGTGTGCGGCACTCGCCCGAATCGAGGCGACCGCCTCCCCTAACGTCTCCCCGTCGTTGAAACAAGTCACGATGATCGCGACACGGCATGAGGCCGCACTTGAACTGAGCGATGCAAGTCCCATCAGGTCAAATGTCGAGCAGCGAAGTAGTTTGTGGTGGTAAATGTCTCGTCGTGCTCGGTGTAACTCTCTATTGGAAAGAGGCCACCTGGGCCAAGGCGATAGAGGCGAAATTTGCCGCTTAGGAGGTACCAGAAGTCCTGGAAAAACGTCCTCGTGTCGATGTTGCAGCCACCGAACTCGAACTGGATCAACCGAACACCCATCAGGAGCTGCCCGGCGCCGTTCAGCACGTCCAATTCATGACCTTCGACATCGAGTTTTAGGATGTCGACGGCGTCGATCCCGGCGGCCTTTGCCCAAGACTCCAGGCTCTGAACTTCAACAGGCTCCTGGTGGGAAAACGCTATGCCCAGATGGTTCAAGCGTCGTCTAGTCAGACTTGCCAGGCCACTGCCTGGCGCGTTGGCGTAGAGCACGGCTTCTTGGTCTGTCAGGCCGAGAGCAAGGCGATTCAGGGAGACCCGCGGATTGCCGCTAAACGCCAAACTGAGTTCCGCAAAGGCGGCAGCACCAGGCTCGAAGACATGAATTTGGGCCTGTGGAAGTTGTGTTAGAGCCTGACGAGTCCATGCGCCGATGTTCGCGCCGACATCGAGGACCACCAGCTCACCCTCGGCGAGGTCCGCTAAGAGCTTCCGCACAGCTGAAACCTCCTCGGCCACGGTCGCAGACCCCCAACCTTTGCCCTGAGCAAGCTGAGCAACGCTCTCTAGCTGCCGTAGCCGGCCGCTTCCCAGCCGCGCCACCACACGCACGAGCTGCTGCCGGAGCACGGTGTGAGGTTAGCGGCCGAGGATGACAGCGAAAATGGAGTCGGCAGGGGCCCCTGCGCCGCCTTATCGCCGTCTTCCGACCTTACGAGCAGCGAGACGCCGTCGCGCCAGAGGCGCCTCGTAGGGCGAGCCGGGAGAACTTCTAACCCTCGGGCAGCGCTGCTAATCAGTTCGCCCCTGCGGCTCGACCACAATCACGTCACCGACAACGTCGACGCCATGCTTCGGGCGAAGTTCGCGAACGATGCCGCGAAGTTCATCGAGAGTCGGCCAGTGGCCTGGATCGTGCGGAGGAGGCGGCGAATGTTGGAAGAGGTGAGCATCGTCGATGAGGTAGCAGTCGGAACGATGTCCTGGCGAGGTCAATCGCAGCTCATCAAGGAGCGGACACTCAGCATCCGAGCCCGCGGTACCGCGGCCGCTCCAATGGCCGTCGAGCCAGTAGAGCGTCGCCTCGTCTGCTGGTCTCAGCAGCTCGGCTGAATCCCCGTGCCGGACCGTGATCCGCGGCTCGAAGGCAAATCGCAGTTTCGCTCGCAACGCGAGGCGAGCTGAGAGCTCAACCGTCTCAACGCTGTCGAAGTGCCGGGCCAGCGCCAAAGCACCGTCGCCGCGCCACGTCCCGGTCTCCACGGCACGCCGAATGCCGTGTTTGGCGCCCAAGGTCGCGGCGAGATCTTCTGGCAGCGGCATGGTGGCGAACAGCCTACGCCGCCGGGTCACGACCTGGTGACACGCCGCGAGATCGCGCCCGCGCTAACCTTTCGCCAGCCGTGTGCACGAGTTCAACCCTCGTGCGAGGGAGTACGCTCTCCGCCGCTCGGGTCACACTTCGTGCGTGGACGGGGAGGTCGGCGAGATCCGGAGCGAGGCTGAGTCGTGTGAGCTCCGACTGTTTTGGGCATTGAAACGAGCCGCGCGTGCTCGTCCCACGCTAACCACGATCGCCGCCCTCGTCGGCCTCGCCACCGTGTCGACACTCTTACGCGCGTTGCTTGTCGGCTCGGTGCACGGCCCCTTCGTCTTCATGGACGAGCTCGGCTACGAGCGTATGGCGCAGAACTTCGCCCACACGCGCCACTTCGCACTCTTCGGTGAGGCCGGCCTCGCGTACTCGCCGCTCTACCCGATCGTCCTCTCGCCGATTTACGCCCTGACCTCCTCGATGCACACGGCCTACGAGTGGGCGAAGGTCGAGAATGCCGTCCTCATCTCGCTCGCGGTCTTTCCGATGTATGGGATCGCCCGGTTCGTTCTCCCGCGCAGACGCGCTGTCGGTGTCGCTGCCCTGTCCTTGATCGCGCCGTTGATGCTCTACAGCGGCTTCGAGATGAGCGAGAGCCTCGCCTATCCCCTTGCCCTCCTCGCGATCTGGACGATGCTGCGCGCCGTCCGGCGGCCGAGCATCGCCAACGACGCAGTTCTGCTGGCGGCTGTCGGCGTCGCGACTGCCACACGCATCCAGCTGGTCGCGATGGTGCCGTCGGCGTTGACTGCCATCCTGGTCGTCGCGGTCGTGCGGCCGGAGCCTCAACAGGGTCGGGCGCGCGCAGCCTGGCGCGCAGTCACCCGGCACAGACTCCTCTTCGGGGCATGTGGCATGGCCCTCGTCGCGGTGCTCGCGCGCAAGGCGATCAACGGCGGTGGTCTGCCGCTCGCCGGTCGCTATTCGAACGTCGGCAGTGCCCATGCGAGCCCGTGGCGGGTGCTCGAGCTGGCGGTCGAGCATCTGGCCGAGCTCGACTTCGCGGTCGGCGTGATCCCGTTTGCCGCAGCCCTACTCGCCGGCTATGCGCTGCACCGCTTCGGCTTTCCACGGAACTCCCTCGTCTTCGCGTCTGTGGCAGTCGCAACGACGGTTTGGTTCCTCCTCGAGGTCGGGTTCGACGCAGCGGCGTTCGATGCCACCAGTGCCCACCCGCATCCCCAAACAGCCCTCACCGACCTGCCGCGAATCCACGAGCGATACCTCATCTATCTCGTTCCGTTCTTCCTCGTCGCGCTCGTCGCCGCGCTCCCGCTCCTGCGGGGGAAGATTCCGATGAGTCGCCACTTCGCAATCGCTGCCGCGGCTGCCGCGCTTCCGGCACTGATCCCGTTCGGAACCGTCATCAACGGCACTCGCGGCATCGATTCCTTCGCCCTACAGCTGTTCGGCACGACGAAGCACGGGCGCGGTGTCCCGGTTACCCACGCGACGACGTCGATCCTTCTGTTGGCGGGCCTCCTGGCTGCCGTCTACCTACTTGCCGCCTCATTGCGGCTCCCACCGGCGGCGGCGGTGCTGGTCACCGGGCTGGCGTTTCTCGTCCTGTCCATGTACGAGCTCGGAACTCAGCTCACGCCGATCCCCCAGAAGCAGCTCGGGCTTCCCAGCCACAACGATTGGGTCGATCGTGTCGTCGGCCGCGGCGGCGACGTCAGCCTGGTCGGCGGATCTGCAGCGCAGGTGCCCGGAGTGAGAGAGACGGCATTCTGGAACGTGTCGGTTACCCGCGTCTACTACACGTGCAAGAGGGGATTCGGCACCGACTTCGGCGAACAGCCGCTTACGACTCCGGTTGTTACGCGCTATGCCGTCGTGCCCACATCGCTTCGAGTAGCCGGTCGTGTGATCGCCCGAGATCCCGTCGGCAAGCTGAACCTCGTAGCGCCTGCCGGCGACATGCTGCTCGCGTCGGGTATGCGCTGCGGAAGCTGAGGCTCAGGCGGCGTCGCGCTGGCGGCGACGCAGGCCGATCAGCGAGAGCAGAAACGAGGTGAAGAAGACCTGGATGCCGATGATGAACAGCGTCGCGGCGAGGATCGTCACCTGCTCCTCGGCAAGCTTGCCGAAACCATTCGCGATCCAGTGACCGACGACCACCGCGCCGACCCCGAGGCCGGCGACCATTACGGCGAGCCCCAGCAGTAGCCCCTGCCCGAGCCGTACGCGATCGCCAATCCGCTCGAACAAAGGGTCACGGTCGCCGAGCTGGTAGACGGCGTACGCGCGTCCGCAGAGCCCGAAGCCGACCAGCTGCGTAGCGACGACCACGAGCAGCGAGCCTCCGATGAGGGTGTGGATCAGGAACAGGTGTCCGAAGAGCGACACGTGCCCGAAGACGAGCGCCATCAGCAAGGAGCCGATAGCTCCGACAAGCACCCCGGGGAACAGGAACAGAAAGTTCGGGTGGTAGACGAGCATTAGGCACAGATGGCGCCAGCCGTCCCTGAAGGGAGAAAGTTTCGACTCGCCTTCACGTGGATGGAGCGCGATCGGCAGCTCCCGGATCTCTAGGCCGCCTCTGGCCGCCCGGATCACCATTTCCGACGCGAGCTCCATACCGGTCGCTTGGAGGCCTAGCCGTGGAAGCGCATCGCGACGGAGCGCACGCATTCCGCAGTGGGCGTCGCGGACCGGCGTCCGGAAGAGCATGTTGAGGAAGCCTGAGAGCAGCGGGTTGCCGATCCGGCTCAGAATCGACATCGCCCCCGGCTGGACGGCCTGCATCCGGTTTCCCATCACGAGCTCCGCGCCGCCGTCGAGCTCCCGGACGAACCGCGGAATCTCCTCGAAGTCGTACGTGAGGTCGGCGTCGATCATCACGATGTAGTCGCCGCGCGCCGCCGCGAACCCTGCGAGGTAGGCGCTCCCATAGCCGCGCCGTGGCTCGTCGACAACCCGCGCTCCGGCGTGACGGGCGAGCGCGCCGCTGCCGTCGTCGGAACCGTTGTCGACGACGATCACCTCGCCGTCGATTCTGTGCTCGTCGAGAACGTGCCGCGCCGCAAGAACGCACGGAGCGATGCTGTCAGCCTCGTTCAGGCACGGGATCACGATCGAGACTCTGACCGCGTCGCGCTCCGGAACCGCAAGCCGCTGCCGTAGAACGCTAACCGCCACAATCGAGACTTAACTGCCGCGCGAAGAGGTCTACACCCCCCGCAGGGCTGACCTCGTCCGCCTGGAAGTCTGGGCGTCTAACTTCCTGCGGTGGCTGGCGCAAGCACTGGTCGATGGTCGCGGCGCCGTCGGAACGGAACTTCGACGAGGCGGTATGACAACCACGCAACGAGCACGCTAATCGCGATCGTCAGCGGCCTCAGCGGCCACCCCAAAGTCCCGAGAATCCAGAAATGCCACAGGTACAGGCTGTAGCTGATCGTCCCGAGCCAGACCAGGCTCCGGGTGGACAGCCAGCGTGCCACTATGGTCGGCGACACCGCCGCGAGCACGAGGCCCGCCGAGGCCACATCGAAAAGCGGCGAGTCGGCCCAGGCCGGCAGCCCCACGAACCAGAGAGCGAGCACGCCGACCAGCGACCCGATTGCGAGGAGGTTGCCGACGCGCGGCCGCCAGTAGGCAACGACGGCGCCGAGCATCAGGCCGCCTGCGTTGGTGTCGGGGCAGAGGTTGACGAGACTCGAGTAACTATGCACGGCGCCGGTGACGACGAGCGTCCGCCAGCCCAGTGCGGCGACGAACAAACCGACCGTCCACCGCAGCGGTTGCAAGCTCCGCGAGATGAGGATCATCGCGAGTGGCCAGAAGAGATAGAACTGCTCCTCTTCCGCGAGCGACCAGAGATGGTTCAGACCGGTGTACCCGGACCCGGCCCAGACGGCCTGGTAGAGGTTGCCGAAGTAGAGGCCATACGTGGCTGCCCGGTGCAGCGCGTGCGTCGTGCCCCCGTCGACAAAGACGTAGGCGACCAGCATCACTCCGAGGGCCGGTAGAAGACGCCGGGCTCGGCGTGCGTAGAAGCCGCGTAGCGATAAGCGGCCTGAGGCAGCCCGCTCTTCGATGAGCAACGTCGTGATCAGGAAGCCCGAAAGGACAAAGAAGAGATCCACTCCGAGCGTCCCGCGGAAGAGAAATGGAACGTAGTTGCCGAAGGCGCCGCCCCTCTCCGCGTGGCTGAGAACCACGCCGAGAATCGCCAGACCACGAATGCCATCGAGCGCCGCCACATACCCCAGTCGCCGCATCGCCGGTCCTCAGTTCCGAGCCTGCTGTGGCTTCAGAGCGCTTGCCTGCGGCCGACGGGCGCGCAACAGCGGAAGTAGATAGGCGAGGGCCCAGAGCGTCTTCGCCGTGTCGTTCAACGCTTCACCTGTCGGACTGACTATGACGGTCTCCGTGTTGACATGAAAGCCCGTTGCTATCCAGACCACGAACGCGAGAAGAGCGAGGCCAAGGACGAACCGGTTGGCTCGTGCCCCCATCGCGGTCATCAGGAGCGCAACAGCCGGCGCTCCGACGAGAAGCGAGATCGACACCGGACCAACGAGCGGAACTGGGGACGGCGTTCTGAGGATCATCGCGGCAATCTGGTACGCAGTCTCGAACGAGGCCAGCCACGCGATTGCTGCCAGCAGAGGAACCCGCTCGCTCCGCCACGCGGCGAGCAACGCGAAGACGAGCACGGTTGTCCAGGTTGAGATCCGAACCCCGAACAGGAACAGCATCGTCGCGAGCATCGAGTCCTTCCGGTTAGTGGGCCGAGTGGACCGGGTAGGACGGCGGCGGGTCACGGCGAGACCCTGTATTGAGCGCCCGGACGAACGCTTGTGGCCGCCACTTCAACAACACAACGGCGACAGTCGCCGCGACAACAGCGAGAACGTGCACGACCTGAAACGGCGACTTCGCGACTGTCGCGTGCGCTCCGTAGAAGAGCAGCGGCACCGCCCATGCGAGGCTGAAGCGTCTTCGGTAGAGAGCAACCACGACGAGCAGCGCCGCGAGATAGTGCACCTCCAGCAGCGGTGACAAGACGAGGATGGCGACGATAGAGAGCGCGAAAGCATCTCGGTCGCGCCCGCGACGGGCAGCGATGAAAACAACGACTAGCAGCGCGGCGCCGATGAGTGTCTCGACCGCCGTCGCGGCCGTCCAGCTCGGCAATGCCGCGTTGAGCAGCGCGGCCACCGAATAGCTGTGTGGCCCTTCATGGTTCGAGACGCTCGACAGGAGGTGCGGATAGCCGCGGAGCCCCGCGAAGCCGATGCCAGCCCACGGCACGACGACGAGCAGGATCGACGACATCGCAGCCAGCGCGGCAGTTCGGTAGCGGCGGGTCGCGATGAGCCAAAAGAGCACCGGCCAGAAGAAGAGTTTCAGTGCAACAACAAGACCTGTGACCAGCGCTGCGACCACCCTCCGATCCCGGTACCGCCAGACGACAGCGACCCCGAGCAGCATCGGCAAGGTCAGGTTCGCGGTCTGGATCCCGACGATCGTCGGCCACCAGAGGAAGGCCATCGCGTGACAACGCCAGTCGCGAACGCCTAGGGCAAGCAAGATCAGCGGCACTACGGCTGCGACTAGCACGATCGCGACAATCTCGGCAGCGAGTGGCGGCAGCACCGTGAACGGGGCCAGCAGGTACGCGGTCAGAGGCGGATACAGGAACCCCTTGCCCTCGGCGAGCGCCTGCGAGCCGATCGCACTGTAGGGGGATAGGCCGTGGAGAACGGCCCGAGAGGCAGGCATGAACGCGGCGTGGAAGTCGAGCGCGAGCGTTCCCTTCAACCCTGAGCCGACGAGGATCCACGACGGTTCGGCAACAGCCCAGAACGCAAGTCCGTGCGTCAGCGCCTTGTGTAAGGGATCTCTCGGTTGGGTCGCCTCGCTTACAGCCATCTCGCTGGAAATTAGATCGTCTGAACGATGGCGTCCGCGCCTGAACGACCAGACCGGCCCACCCCTTCGCCCAGCGATCGAACCCGCCCGATGGGCAGGGCGTCACCTAGCCCTTTTAGGCTGGTTGCCGATGGCCGATGAGGATTCGATGAGGCGGATGAGCACACAGCAAGCTACGGCAGCGCCGCCGAGAGTCAGCAGATTCGCCGCAGCACTCGAGGAAAACGGCCTCATGGTCGTCGTCCTGGGCGCGTTCGCCATCGTGCTTCTCGTCTCCGTCCGCCGCGGGCTGGGCGGGGACGGGTGGCTGGCGCTCGTCTCTGGACGGTGGATCGTCGAGCACGGGCTGCCCTCGCACGACACCCTCACGACAATGACCCACGGACGGCGGTGGATCGACCAGCAGTGGCTCGGTCAGCTCGCCCTCTACGGACTCTGGCGCCTCGGGGGGATCAAGCTCGCGATGATCGTCCACGCACTCTTGGCGACGGGCGGTCTCGCCGGCGCTGCTCTCATCGCGAAGAAGCACGGCGCCACGGCGCGCTCGGTGACCTGGATCGCGATTCCGGCGATGATCACCTACTACCCGGTCGCCGCCGTAATGCGGACGCAGGCCTTCGCCTTTCCACTCTTCGCGGCGACGCTCTGGCTGACGCTCGATGACGCGCGACGGCCGTCCCGCCGCGTTTTCCTGACCCTGCCGCTGCTTGCTCTGTGGGCGAACCTGCATGGCTCGGTTCTGCTGGGCTGCGGGCTCGTCGCCCTCGCCGGGCTCGTGTCGATGGTGCAGCGCCGGCGGCTAGGCGGTCGAGGCCTTGCGCTGCTCCTCGCCCCCTGGCTCTGCCTCTTCGTTTCGCCGTACGCCTTACATCTGCCGAGCTACTACCAGAAGGTTTTGCTCGGGAGCGACTTCAAGCACCTCGTCACGGAGTGGGCGCCGACCACGCTTATGGCGGTCACCGCACCGATGTTCCTCCTCGTGCTCGGCGGCCTGTGGCTGCTGGGCCGTAACGCGCGCGGCCTTCCCGTCTACGACCAGATCGCCTTCGTCGCGATGGCCGTCATCTCGTTCCAGGCGATTCGCAACATCGCCTGGATCGCGCTCATCGCTCTTGCGGTCCTTCCGCCGCTGATCGACCGCATGCGGTCTCCGGTCGAAGAGCCGAAGCGGCTCAATCGGGTCCTCGCCCTGGTCATCATCGGGTCATCTGTCATCTCGCTGGCCGGAGTCGCGGCGAAGCCGACGAGCTGGTTCACACACAACTTTCCTGCGGGTGTCACTCGCGCGGCAGCCCACGCGGCGGGTCAGGACGGACGAGTCTTCGTGACCAGCCCCTATGCCGACTGGGTGCTATGGGACAAGCCGCAGCTGGCTGGTCGTGTCGCCTTCGACACCCGCTTCGAACTGCTTTCCAGTGGGCAGCTCGAGGATCTGGGACGCATAGAGAACGCCGCGGGCACCTGGCGCAAGTCCCTCAGCCCCTATCGCATCTTCGTGCTCAGCCGGAAGAATGACGACACGCTCTACGCGGCACTCCGGCGAGACCTCGGCGCGCGGGTCGTCTTCAGCTCGCGGCAGGTCGTGGTGCTGCGCCGGCACGGTTGATCGCCGGTCTGGCCGACGCGCCCAGTGTCCGCAAAGCTACGACCGCTACGACGCCGAGGGCAAGCGCGATGCGCCAGGTCGTCCCCTGGGAGTGCGTCAGCGGCGTAGCCCAGAGCACCAGCGGCAGGAACCAAAGTCCCGACAACCGCGGCCGGTAAAGGGCGATCGGCACGTAGAGCAGCAGGAGGTAGTGGAGCCACACGAGCGGCGCCGCGAACAGGGACACGAGAACAGCCGCAGCGAGCGCCCTCCTATCGCCGCCCGAGCCACGCGCGGCCAGCCAGATCGCGACGACAGCAGCCAGCGAGAACGCGATCGTTACAGCCGTCTCCGTCCAACCGGTGACGCCGAGCAGAGCGACGATCGAGTAGCTGACCGGACCTTCGATTTTCTCGAGCAGGTGCACGAGGGTCGGGTAGCTGCGCAAGCCGGCGAAGTCGATCACCGCCCATCCGCCGATGAGGAGGACGAGAGCCGCAGCCGCGCAGATTGCCGCCGCACGCCAGCGTCGGGTCACCACAAGCCACACGGCGAGCGGCCAGAGGAAAAGCTTCAAGATCGCTGTGAACGCGGTCGCCACCGCGGTCACGGCCGGCCGGTCTCGGTAGCGCCAAGCGAGCGCGACACCCAGGAAGAGGAACGAGGTGAGGGCTCCAAGAGCGAGCGAGTTGATCGCGGGGGCCGAAAGGATCACCACGCCGTAGCAACGCCAATCCTCGACATCCAGCAGGCGGAGCGCGCCCAGCACCGCGACGAGCGCGGCGACGAACATCAAGACGCGGCCTACTCCGGACGGCAGCGCGGCGAAGGGCGCGAACACGAGCGCGGCGACCGGGGGATAGACGAACTTGTCGAAATGCGCGACCGCGTGCGCCGTCGGGCGAACGTATGGCGACCGCCCGTGCACGACCGCGTGGGCCGCCGTCCGGAAGATGCCAAAGTCCGCAAGCGCCTCCCGGGCGGTGAACTCGAACCAGGAGGCGTACGCGATCCCGAGCGCGGGAACCCAGAGGAAGCAGACGACCTCCCACGGCTGCGCGAACGAGCGGAGGCGATCCGCGAAGACATAGAACCGGCGCATGGCCGCATTGAAGCGGGCGCAGGTGAGGACAGCCGCCGACGAAGGACTGGTTCCGACCCCCGGTAAGGCGGAGTGTCCCTCTTTCGGGTACGGACGAACGGACTGGTAGACCCAGCCGTCCCGGCGTTTTGGCGCAGCCTGCCCCGCTGTATCAACGATCTATGCCGACGATTCAACTGCTTGTGCGCACCTTCGGCCCCTTGCGTTTCGATGAAGCGGGGCAGACACTTGTGGAATACGCGCTCATCCTGATTCTTGTTTCGGTCGCCGCGATCACGCTCCTGGCCGCGGTGGGCGCGTACCCGTCGTCGATCTTCAGCAGCATCAACGCCGACTTCTAGTCGGGACCAAGGACTTGGCCGGACCGAGCCTTACGGCTGAAGAAACGCGACGCATCGAGAACTATCAGACTTCTAAGCCACAAATTCTGTGGCGGGAAACCGGCGGGACTCCTCGGACGGGCATCAGATACGCCTCCCTGGGAGCCCGAAAGGAGGAGCGAAGTGGAGAGGACAAAGCTGATCCCGATGCGGATCTACGTGGCGTTCAGGGACCTTCGCGACGCCGAGTCCGGTCAGGCAATGGTGGAGTACGCGCTCATCCTGGCTCTCGTCTCGGTCGCCGCGGTCGGAATCCTTGCAGCGCTCGGTACCTCGGTGTCGTCGATCTTCAGCACGATCAACCAGGATCTGTAGTCGGGACGAAGGACCTGACCGGACCCAGCCTTCCAGTGGAAGCAAAGGCCGGTTCAGGGCTTTATCAGTCTTATAGGCCACAAATCCTGTGGCGAGAAGCAATGTGCGGGACTCCCCGGTCCGGCGTCAAAGGCGGCCTACTGGGAGCCCGAAAGGAGGCACGAAATGGAGAGGGCGAAGCTGATCCCCATGCGGATCTATCTTTCGCTCAAGGACCTCCGCGACGCCGAGTCCGGTCAGGCCATGGTGGAGTACGCGCTCATCCTGGCTCTCGTCTCGGTCGCTGCGGTCGGAATCCTTGCTGCGCTCGGCACCTCGGTGTCGTCGATCTTCAGCACGATCAACAAGGACCTGTAGAGACAGGTTCGAATTCGCACGCATGGTCGGGGAAGCTCCCATCGAGGGCAATGTGAAGAGGCCGCTCGTGGGGCGACTTCCTCGGCCACGCGCGCGTTGCGGCGCGCTCCATCGCGACCAGCGCGGAACGGCAGTCGTCGAGTTCGCACTCGTCGCGCCAATCCTCTTTCTGCTGGTCTTCGGAATCCTTGACTTCGGTCGCGCGCTGAACTACTACAACCAGCTCACGCAGCTTGCGGGCCAGGGGGCCCGCGCCGCGGCTGTCGACCAGAACCCGGACGGAACCGGGCCGGCGAGCGCCAAGTCGATTCAGGGTCAACTGGTGAACACGTATGCGACGGGGGGGCTCCAGAACGGCATGAAGGCGTGCATCACCAACGCAAGTTTGCCCGCCGCCGGACAGCCCGTAACGGTGCAGACGACCTATGTGTTCAAATTCCTCCCGCTCATCGGAGCCGTGTTCGGTTCGCCGACGATCACGCTCACCGCCACGCAGTCCGAACGCCAGGAAGCGACCGCCAGCTATTCCGTGGGGTGCTCGCCGTGAAGCGTCGGCCGAATGGACAGCGCGGCACGGTGATGGTGATCGTCGCGCTTTGGCTTCCTCTGATGGCGTTGTTCACGTCGTTCGCAATCGACTCCGCGCACTGGTGGGACTACAGCCGAAATCTGCAGAACCGGGCCGACGCAGCAGCACTCGCTGGAGGCGATCAGTTGGCGGTTTGTCTCGGCTCGCCAAGTGCAGCGAGCCTGCGTGGGATCGGCGAGGTCGCCCAGCAGTACAGCGGCCCGCTGACCAGCACCCCCGACGGCCTTCCAAATCTGCCGTTCAGCAACGCTCAGATGGCTACAGACGGCTTTACGCCGAATTACAACCAGCCGAACCTCACGGCCGGCACAGGCCCCAACTTCCATCTCCTCCTCAATTCCAGCGCGTACTGGCCGACCGTGGCTCAGAACGGCGCGAGCGGCTACGGAGACATGGGCTCCTACTGCGCCGCCATCGATCCGAACGCCGCCCCCGGCGATCCGAACGCCTGTACCAACAGCTCGCCTTGTGCGCTGGTCGATACCCGCCTGACGCAGGCCAACGTCCCGATGTTCTTCAACCTGCTGGGCTTCCATCCGAACATCACCGCCCACGCGCGCGTCCAACTCCAGGTCGTCAGCGGCTCGGGGATCGCGTCGCCGATCGGAGTCGGCGACGACGGCGAAGCTGGGTGCGTCGTCGCGCAGGTGTTCGACGAAACGAACCCACGCGCGGGCTCGAACGGCGTGCTCGCGCAGTGGTCACTCAGTCAGGTCGGGACATCGACGACATGGACCGGCTCGATGCCCGGGACTCTCACCATTCCGACATCGAGTGGGGCTCCGGATCAGCTTGCGCTCCAAGCGGTGATTCCCGCTGATTGCAGCTTCCCGTTCGGAGGAGGCGACGTGTATGACGCCAGCCACGGCATCACGTTCATCAACACGTACACACCGCTGAGCCCGCCTGTCGCGACTCAGAAGAGGGGCAGCGTCTGGCTCACTGGTGGGAGCTGCACGTCTGGCGGCGCGAGCAATGATCCCTACTTCTACTACTTCACTGCGGGGACTTGTCCCGTCACGGTTCACGCCGAAGCAGACTTCCCCGCGCCGCCGGCCGGCCAGTCATATCACGTGTCAATCTCCAACGACGGCGGGGCGACTTACGTTGACATGCCAGCCGACTCTCCCGCCACCGATGCAGCAGGAAACACGGTCTGGGCCAAGCAATTCAACATCGCGCAACAGTCTGGGAAGATGACGTTCCAACTCAGCTGGTACCTCCAGGGTGGGAATGGCACCTGTAAGGCCGCCTCCGACGGAACAAAAAGCGGGTGCCAGTTCGATGGCGGCGCTCCCATTCAGGCCTCATTCTCTGCGTTTGACGACGGCACAGGCACCGATGACTCAGGGCCTGTCATCAGCGCGCAAGTGGGATGTGACGCGACCTCAACCTGCCCGACGATTAACGGGACCTCGACGTCTGGGGCAGCAGCCGGTGTTGACTCGATTCCAGGTTCTGGAAGCGGATCGTCACCGAAGCTCACTGTAACCTTGAAGTTGCGGGGTCTCGCCGAGTCCGGCCCGAACGACAGGCCAGTGATCCTTAGAAGCTCAATTCAGGACAACACCAAGCGAACCGGAATCTTCGACTGCGGCCAGGGACAGAGCGCGAGTGGTTTTCAAAATCTCATGCTGGGCGGTGGTTGCGGTACGTACGTCGGCCCGGGCAACAAGCAAACGTCGGGGCTCCAGGACTACTCGGGGTCACTAAGCGACTGGTCGAACTGCGTCGAGCTGAACAACAACCCGATCACCTGCGGCGAGCCCGTGACCGGAAACATGCGCGGGCAAGTGGCGACCGCGATCGCGAACCTGATCTGTGGCAATGCGAATTGCAACTCGACGCCCCCCGGAAAGGCCTGTGACTACTGGCAGCCTTACAAGAACGGGGCGGGACCAAAGCCGAACTCCGTGAACGATCCGGGTGATCCGCGGGCGATCGAGATGGTGATCACCTCCCCGCAGGATCTCGCGCTCCCGCCTAACGATCCTCGCTGGATTCGGGTCCTCGGCTTTGCGACGTTCTACGTCACGGGCTGGGACGGTGACCCATATATCCAAGGCTCGCCAGGCGCCAAGACGATTCCCGGCTGTGATGGCAACGTGATGGCCGGGACAGCAACCAATTACGACGAGCCCCCTCCGTTCGGCGCGCCGAACAATGCCGTTTGGGGGCACTTCATCGAATACGTGTTCCCGGGACAGGGACACAACGGGCAGAACTGCGTGCAGAACCAGCCGTTCACCTGCACACCGGCCCTAACTCAGTAGTACGTAATAGAGGAGGAGAACAGTGGAAAACATCACGTCGAGCAAGCTGTTCACGACGCGGCAGGGCACCATCTTGCTCGGCGTGATCGCAGCCGTCATCGCAGCCATCGCGCTGATCGTGTACCTGAACCACTACCGCAACAGCGTCAAGTCCGGCGGCGCCGCCCTCCAGGTTCTGGTAGCCCAGAAGCTGATCCAGACGAATACACCGGGTGACGTCATCCGGAGCAACCCCGGGTTCTACAAAGCTACGGGTTACGCCAAGAGCCAGGTCGAGACCGGCGCCATCGTCGATCCGGCGACACTCGCCGGCAAAGTCGCGCTGGTGGACATCTCGCCCGGACAGCAGCTCACCGCCGCGGACTTCGGGCCGGCCGTCGGACTCGCGACCCAGCTCAATGCCAACCAGCGGGCGGTCGTCGTCGCCCTCAGCGGGCCCAACCAGGTCGGTGGCCAAATCGGGGCCGGCAGCCATGTCGACGTCTGGGCCGTGCTCAACGGTCAGACGAACGGGGTGACCCGCTCGACCGTCGAGCTGGTGTACCAGGACATGTATGTGCTGGGGATCGGCGGCGACAACGTCACGCTGAGGGTGACGCCGACGCAGGCGGGGCAGTTGATCTACACCGCGACGAACGCGCAGATCTGGCTCACGCTCCGGCCGACTATCGGCTCGACGCCCAAGCCGCCTGTGATCACCGGAATCAAGTTGGGCGGTCGCTGAGATGGCTGACACGATCCGCATCCTCGTCACCCTCGCCGAGCACGCGAACCCGCAGCTCGTCGAGCAGGCGCTCCAGGGCGACTCGTCGCTCGAGGTAGTCGGCTTCGCCGAGCACCTCGAAGACTGGCGTGCGTTCCTCGAGCAATCCGGCGACGTCGTGGTCGTCGGCTCGTATGGTCACGACGAAGGCGTGACCGCCATGGTCGACCACGCCGTGAAGCATCGGCCCGACCGGCCGGTCGTCGTTATGAGCGAAGCCTCGCCGAATGGCTTCCTGCGGCTGGCCTTCGAGGCGGGCGCCGACGACGTGATCACGCTCCCACAGTCGTCGGAGCAGGTCGCGTTCACGCTCCAGAAGGTCATCGCCCGGCGCAAGGGACTCGCGATGCCGGGCAGGGCGATCGCCCCGCTCGTCGCCGTCCTCGGGCCGAAGGGCGGCACCGGGAAGACGCTCGTCGCGACGAATCTCGCGGTCGCGCTCGCCCAGCGGGACGCGAACGTCGTCCTCGTCGACCTCGACCTCCAGTTCGGCGACATCGGGCTGGCTCTCGGGCTCTCGCCCGAGCGGACGATGTACGATCTGATGAAGGCCGGCCCGCCCTTCGACCACGAGAAGCTCGACCGGCACCTGATCAAGCACTCCTCGGGCGTCAAGGTGCTGATCGCGCCGACGCGACCCGACCAGGCGAGCGCCGTCTCCATCGACTTCCTGCGGGACATCTATGCCTCGCTACGCACGATGTGCGACGCGGTGGTCGTCGACACGCCGCCCGGCTTCACGCCGGAGGTCATCGCCACGATCGACGTCTCGACCGAGATCTGCATGGTCGGGATGCTCGACTCGCTCTCACTCAAGAACACGAAGCTCGGCCTCGAGACGCTCGACCTCATGGGCTATGACACCGATCACGTCTCGCTCGTGCTCAACCGGGCCGACTCGCGGGTCGGCATTACCCCGGACGACGTCTCGACGATCGTCGGCCGCGGGCCGGACGTGTCCATTCCCAGCGACCGCGAGATCCCGCGCTCGGTCAACGAGGGGACCCCGATCGTGGCGACGAGGCAGGGTTCTGGTGCCGCGAAGGCGTTCCGCTCGCTCGCCGATCGCTACGCGAAGACGAAGGCGTCCGCACCTGCTCCGCTGCCCAGTAGCGCCTCGGGTGTCCGCGCTCTGATCGGTAGGCGGCGCTGATGGAACTCCACGAGCGTCTCAACACGTCCAAGCCGATCACTGGGGCGAATGACCCGTTCGCGGAGGTCAAGAGCCGCGTCCACTTCACCGTCATCGGCGACCTGGGACCGCAGCTCTACAACGTCAGCATGGACCCGGAGGCGCTCCGCGAGCGAGTGCTGGCGGACGTCCGCGATCAGCTCGCCCAGGAGACGGGCATCTCGCGCGACGACCGGCAGCGGATCGCGCTCGAGATCGCCGACGACATCCTCGGCCACGGCCCGCTCGAGAGGCTCCTCGCCGACGAGTCCGTGACCGAGATCATGGTCAACGGCCCGCATGAGATCTGGATCGAGCGCGCGGGCCGTCTCTCTCAGAGCGACGTCCAGTTCAACGACGAGTGGCATCTGCGCCGGATCATCAACAAGATGGTCGCCCAGGTAGGCCGCCGCATCGACGACACGTCTCCGATGGTCGACGCGCGCCTGCCCGACGGCAGCCGCGTCAACGCCGTCATCCCACCGCTCTCGCTCAGCGGTCCACTGATCACGATCCGCAAGTTCAGCCGTCGCCGGCTGACCCTCGACGACATGATCAAGATGGGCACGCTGAGCCAGGAAACGGTCGAGCTGCTTCAGCGCTGTATCAAGGCGCAGCTCAACATGTTGATCTCGGGCGGTACCGGCTCGGGAAAGACGACGCTCCTCAATGCACTTTCGACGGCGATTCCGAATGAGGAACGGATCGTCACGATCGAGGACGCGGCCGAGTTGCGGCTCAACCAGGATCACGTACTCAGGCTCGAGGCGCGGCCCAAGGACCTTGCTGGAGAGAACGAGATCCCGATCCGGTCTCTGGTTCGCAACTCACTGCGCATGCGGCCCGACCGGATCATCGTCGGCGAGGTTCGCGGCGCCGAGGCGCTCGACATGCTTCAGGCGATGAACACCGGCCACGACGGCTCGCTTTCGACGATCCACGCCAACACCGCGCGTGACGCGCTCGCCCGCGTCGAGACCATGGTGCTGATGGCGGGCTATGACCTGCCGGTGCGGGCGATCCGCGAGCAGGTCTCGTCGGCCCTCGAGTGCATCATCCACCTCGAGCGGCTCGAGGACGGCTCGCGCCGTGTCACCTCCGTCACCGAGGTGCAGGGGATGGAGTCGGACGTGATCACGTTGCAGGACCTGTTCAAGTTCCAGATCGACGAGGTGACACGAGACGGCACGATCGTCGGTGGGCTCCGCGCGACGGGTCTCCGCCCTCAGTTCCTCCACAAGTTCGAGAAGCGCGGCGTTGCGCTCCCGCTCGGACTCTTCCAGGGACCCGAGCCGGAGCTCGGCTCAGCCGCCGCAGCCTTCGGGGCGGCCGGCCGGTGAGGCGGATCGCGCTCATCGTTGCGCTGGCCGCCGCGGCCTGCGCACTCGCAGCCACCGCCGCGGCCGGCACGACGGCAGGCGTCCGCGTGGTCGAGGCAAAAGGACCCGTATTCCCCGTGCGGACGTACGTGCTCTCGCTGCCCTCCAGGCAGAAACTGACCGTCGGCGACGTCAGTGTGAAAGAGAACGGCAACTCGATCGTCGAACCGTCTCTCGTTCCGGCGAGCCAGGCGTCGGAGCAGACGTTCGGCGTGGTGCTCGTGCTCGACGCGAGCTACAGCATGAAGGGGAAGCCGCTCGCGGCCGCGGTGAAGGCAGCGCAGGCGTTCGCTGCTCAGCGCAACCCGAACGAGCAGCTCGGGGTGATCGAGTTCAACCGGGAGACAACGGTTCCGCTGCAGCTCACCACCTCGGCCACAAAGATCGCGCAAGTGCTGTCGAGACCGCCCGTGATCACCACGGGCACGCATATCTATGACGCAGTGGCGCAGGCTGAGGCGATGCTCAGCGCCGCCAACATCGGTTCAGGCTCGATCGTCCTCCTCTCCGACGGCGCCGACACGGGGAGCACGAAGACGCTTGCTGAGGTCGCGAAAGCCGCTCTTACGACGAAGACCAAGATCTACACGGTCGGCCTCGACGACGCGAGCTACAAGCCTGGAACGCTCAAGGCCCTCGCTGCGTCCGGCCACGGTGAGTACACACAGGCAAAGGCCAAGGCTCTCGGGGCCCTCTTCGCACAGATCGCCGCACGGCTCTCGAACGAGTATCTCTTGCAATACAAGTCCCTGGCCGGCCCAGGCACACCGGTCAGCGTCAAGGTGAGCGTCAAAGGCCTCGGCGCCGCTTCGACCGGCTATCGGACGCCGGCGCTGCCGGTCAGCGCGCCCCCTGGGACATACAAACCCTCCGCCGGGAGCCGCATCTGGGGCTCGGTAATCACGATGATCGTGATCGCGCTCATCGCAGCAGCCGTGATCGCGTTCCTCGTGATCGGGCTCCTCGAGCCGAGGCGCAGTGGCCTGCCTGCGCGCATGGCCGAGTTCGTCTCGATCCGCGGGCTGCAGCGAGACGGCGGGCAGAGCGCAACCCCCGCTGCCGAGGAGAGCTCAGCGCGGCAGGCCCTGTGGACGAGGTTCGAGGAGACACTCGAGATCGCGGAGATCAAGGTCGAGCCCGAATGGATTGTCGCCGGCACTATCACCGCGACCGGGCTCACGTTCCTTCTCATCTACGCCGGGACGAGTTCTCCATGGTGGGCGTTGTTCGCGCTCGTCATCCCATATGTGTCCCGGGAATGGGTGATCCGGACTCTGGCGAGACGACGGAATCGCTTCGCCGAGCAGCTTCCCGACGCTCTCCAGGTGGTCGCCTCCGCCCTCCGCTCAGGACACAGCTTCGCAGGTGCCCTCGCGGTCGTCGTGGAGAGCTCGTCAGAGCCGATGAAGAGCGAGATGCAGCGAGTCGTCGCCGATGAGCAGCTGGGTGTGCCGATCCAGAACTCGCTCAACGTGGTCGCCGTGCGCATGGCGAGCCGCGACGTGGAACAGCTGGCGCTCGTCGCCCAGTTGCAACGTGAGGCCGGCGGCGATGCTGCCGAAGTCGTCGACCGAGTGGCGGAGACCGTCCGCGATCGGTTCGACCTCAGGCGGCTCATCCAGACCCTGACGATGCAAGGGCGGATGTCGCGGTGGATCGTCTCGGCACTCCCGGTCCTCATCGTGTTGGCCGTCCGGCTCGAACACCCGACCTACTTCCACCCGCTCGTCGCCCATGTCGGCGGAAGGATCGTCCTGGGCCTTGCGGCAGCCTGGGCGGTGGCAGGATCATTCGTGATCAAGAAGATCGTCGAGATCGAGGTCTAGAGGTGCTCACGTGATCCTGGTTCTCCTCATCGGACTGGCACTCCTCGGAGCGGCTGTCGCCCTCATCGCGAGAGGAGTGATCGTCGCCCGCCTCCGCACGTCCGACAACCTGCTGCAGATCGGCCATTACGGATTCGCCGGAGCCCCTGAGTTGAGGCCGACGGGCGGCCTGCGCGGCTTCATCGATTCAGCCGCCAGCGGAATTGGGCTCCTCCTAACCGAGCGTTTGAACATCATGAACGAGGAGCGGCTGCGGAAGACTCTCGTCTCCGCGGGCATGTACGACACCTCGCCCCGGATGCTCGTCGGGTATCAGCTGCTGTTGGGGCTCGCCCTGCCGACCGTATGGATCTGGCTGGCCGTCGCCACCGGCGTCTCGGCCAAGCTGACGATTCTCGCCGCGCTCTTCGCTGCCGCCCTCGGCTGGTTCTCGCCCGGCTTCATCGTCCAGCGGCGCGCGGAGGGTCGCATCACGCGGATCGATCGCAGCATGCCCGAACTGATCGACCTGCTCGTCGTCACAGTGGAGGCAGGGTTGAGCCTCAGCGCCGCGTTGCAGCTCGCCGGCGATCGGATGAAGGGACCACTCGGCGACGAGCTACGAATCGTGCTTCAGGAGCAGCGAATGGGGCTGACACCGGTCCAGGCCCTCGAGAACATGGTCAAGCGCTGCCCGACTTCCGCGGTCGAGGCGTTCACGCGAGCAATGGTTCAGGGGCAGCTGCTCGGCGTCTCGATCGGGCAGATCCTGCGCAGCCTCGCCGTCGAGATGCGCAAGCGTCGGCGAGCCGATGCTGAGCAGCAGGCGCAGAAGGCGCCGATCAAGATGCTCTTCCCCCTCGTCTTCATGATCTTCCCGTCACTATTCGTCGTCATCCTCGGTCCGGCTGTGATTTCGATCTTCGACGCGCTCCGAGGCTGATGAGCGGTCCGACGATTCCCGTGACCGAGCCCGCCGCCCAGACTGAGCCCGTGCCCGAATCGCCAGCAGTGGAACGCCGCCCACTCGCGGAGCTGCTACCCACGGGAACGGTGCGCTTACTCGTCGCCCTCGGGGCATTGGCGGCCATCCTCGCGAGCTTCGCCGACTTCGGGCTCAACGGTCGCGGGCTCGTCGGCGCGGTCTTCTGCCCCACACTCATCCTCCTTGCGGCGATCGACCTGAAGCACAGACTGCTCCCGAACGCAATCGTCTTACCTGCGACCCTCGCAGTGGGCCTCATCGTCGCGGCGAGCACGCCCGGCCATTTCCTCGCGCATCTGCTGGCGGGTCTCGCGCTCGGCGGCTTCTTCTTCGCCTTCGCGGCCTTCTTCCCAGGCAGCATGGGAATGGGTGACGCGAAGCTCGGCTTCCTGCTCGGCGTCGCGCTCGGCGCGAAGACGCTAGGGGCAACACTGATCGCATTCGCCGGCCTGCTCGTCGCTGCGCTGTACGTTCTTGCGACACGCGGGATCTCCGCGCGCAAGGACGCGCTTCCCTTCGGCCCGTTCCTCGCCCTCGGCGGGATGGTGGCCTTCTTCCTAGGCGGTGGAATCTAACGATGGCAGATGTTCTCGACGAAACCAGAGATCTCATCCGCGAGGAGGATGCTGCCGAGCGGCTGAGCGAGTTGCTCGCTCGCGCGCGTGTCGAGGTCTCGAAGGCGGTCATCGGTCACGACGAGGCCGTCGACCTAATGCTGGTCTCGGCACTCGCCCGCGGGCACGTGCTCCTCGAGGGGCCGCCCGGCACGGCGAAGACGCTGCTCGCGCAGGCCATGGCGCGTGTGCTCGGCGCGATGTTCCAGCGCGTTCAGTTCACACCCGACACGACGCCGAACGAGCTGATCGGGACGATGGAGCTGAAAGGCGGAGAACTCGTGCTCGATCGTGGCGCGATCTTCACCAACGTTCTGCTCGCCGACGAGATCAACCGCACACCCCCGCGCGTGCAGGCTGGCTTGCTGGAGGCGATGCAGGAGCGCCACGTGACGTTGCGAGGGCGCACGTACTTCATCGATCCGCCGTTCTTCGTCATGGCCACTCAGAACCCGTACGAGCACGAGGGCGTCTTTCCGATCACCGAATCGCAGCTCGACCGCTTCCTCGTCAAGGTCGACCTCGTGTACGGCGACGAGAACGCGGAGCTGAGCACTCTCTCGCTCCCCCACCGTGGAGTCATCCCGGACATGCTCGGTGACATCTCGCCGCTGCTCGGCGAGCGCGCGTTCCTCGTCGCACAAGAGGTGGTCGACGAGGTTCAGGTGCCCGAGGAGATTGCGCGGCTATGCGTCCAGATCGTCCGTGCGACGCGTGAGACCGAAAGCATCGAGCTCGGTGCCAGCCCGCGCGCCTCGCGGCATCTGATGACAGCCGCGAAAGCGCGCGCCGCGGCTCAGGGCCGGAAGACCGTCGAGGCGGATGACGTGACCTGGCTCGCGCCCTACGTGCTCACGCACCGAGTCAGCGCCGAGGAGGCGACGCCGGCCGAGATCGTCGCGTCTGCAGTGAAGACTGCGCTCGGTGGATAGCCCATCCATCGTCGGACTCGAACCGACCGGACGGTTAGTGTCCCGCCTGAAAAAACGAAGATACTGAGAAGGAACTGCAACCACCGGCCAGAAACTGGAGGGACCGATGATCTACGCCATTCTCGCAATCATCTTCGTCGTGCTGCTTTTCGCGTACATGCGCATTCGCAGCCGGCGGCTGAGCCGCTAGTCCGGCTACAGCCAGAGCGGTAGGCAAGGCGGTTCGTCCGCCCGGTAACGCACGTTCGAAGGGGGAGGGGCATGTCCGTCCGCGTCACGATCGAGGCCGCCTCAAAGGCGGAGGCGCAGCTCATCGCCGATCAGCTTCCGCTGCCGGCCGAGGCGCAGTTCTGGCGTGGCCTCGGCGTCATCCGCGTCGATGCCAGGAGCAACGACGAGACGCGCACGGTGATCGAAGCCGTCTCGCGCGTCTTCCAGGGACAGAGCCTGAAGTGGGCGCGGGTGCGCTACGGCGACGAAGAGCGCGTCTTCAAGACGAACGGCCGCACCCCGGCTGATCAGTCGACCGGCAGGGGTTCCGGCTCGGCGAGACCAGCGAGGCGGTAGGCGTCGATCTGATCCAACGTCTCGCGTTCGAGTAGCGCCTCGACGAGCGTGTCGAGCCGAGAGCGCTCGGCCGTGAGGAGCGCCACCACGTCGTTATAAGCGGTTTCGACCGTGCGACGGACCTCTTCGTCGAGGAGCTCCAGAGTCCGTGGCGACGCTATCTCGCCCCACGGGTTTCCGCCGTCGGATGGGAGAACCGCGACCATGCCGATCTTGTCGCTCATTCCCCAGCGCCCGACCATGTGCCGTACGAGCGCGGTCACCTGGGCGATGTCGCCTTCTGCGCCGGTCGTCTGGTCGCCGAAGACGACCTCTTCGGCAGCCCGGCCTCCGAGCGACATCCGTACGCGCGCCTCGAGCTCCGCGCGCGAGTAGTTGAACCTGTCGACGTCGGGTGAGGACAGCGTCACGCCCAGCGCCTGGCCTCGCGGCACGATCGAGACCTTGCGCACCGGGTCGGCGCCGGGGGTGAGCATCCCGACGAGCGCATGGCCGGCCTCGTGGCAGGCGGTCCGGCGGCGGTCCTCCGGCCTGAGCATGATCTTGCGCTCGGCGCCGAGGATGATCTTCTCGAGCGACTGCGTGAAGTCGGAGACTTCGACCTCGCTCCTGCCGAGCCGCGCTGCGAGAAGCGCCGCCTCGTTGACGAGGTTAGCGAGGTCCGCGCCGACCATGCCGGGCGTCGTCGATGCGATTCGCTCGAGATCGACGTCGGACGCCAGCGGCACGTCGCGCGTGTGCACTTCGAGGATGAGCCGCCTCCCCTCCCGGTCTGGCGCCTGCACCACGACGCGGCGATCGAACCGGCCGGGGCGTAGCAGGGCCTGATCGAGCACATCGATCCGGTTCGTCGCGCCGATCACGATGACGTTCGTCGACGAGTCGAAGCCGTCCATCTCGGTGAGGATCTGGTTCAACGTCTGCTCGCGCTCGTCGCTCCCGCCGCCGTAGCCTCCGGCGGTGCTGCGCGCGCGGCCGACCGCGTCGAGCTCGTCGATGAAGACGATCGCGGGTGACTCCTGCTTGGCCTGGCGGAAAAGGTCACGTACGCGCGAGGCGCCGACGCCCACGATCGCCTCGACGAACTCGGATGCCGACATCGAGAAGAACGGTGTGCCGGCCTCACCCGCGACGGCGCGAGCGAGGAGCGTCTTGCCTGTGCCCGGCTGCCCGCTGAGGAGCACGCCGCGCGGGATCCGGCCGCCGAGCTGGCGGTACTTGTCCGGGTCTCGCAGGAAATCCACGATCTCGGTCAACTCCTGCTTCGCCTCGTCGATGCCGGCCACGTCGTCGAACGTGATGGTTTCAGTGCCCGGTTTGTAGCGAAGGGCTTTGGCGCGGCCGAGCGCGCCGGCCGCCCGGGAGCCGCTCATCCTGCGGAAGATCCAGACGAGGAGCAGTAACAGGATGATCGTCGGCGCGAAGCCCAGAAGGAGGCGCTCCCACACGGGGCCGCCGTTGTCGAGAGGCTTTGCGTTGACCACGACGCCGCGCTGCTGCAGGAGTCGCGAAAGCTGGTTCGTGTCGGCGAACGATGGGATCTCGGTGACGAAGTGGACGGAAGCGGTCGACGCCCCGGGTGGCTTCGTCGCCGTCTTGAAGTCGCCCTGGAGCTCGGAGCCCGACGACGTGACGGCGGCGACATGGCCGGCGCGGACCTCCTGCAGGAAGACCGGGCTGTACGGAACGCGATTCCGCGTCACCTGCGTCACTCTGTGCGCGCCCCAGTAGTTGAGGGCAAGCGCCATGACGAGGAGCGCGACGTACAGCGCGATCCGCGTCGGACGGCGGGGCAGATGTGGGAAGCGGCGCTCGCTCACGGGTTCAGGATGCCAGTCAGGCCGAGGGACGTCGGTGCTCGTGGGTGCGCCGAAGTCGACCCTGCAGCCGTCGAACCTTGGAGCCCACAACGGCGCACCGTCGCACCTGTTCTAGAG
This sequence comes from Gaiellaceae bacterium, assembly GCA_045805965.1. Lineage (GTDB taxonomy): Bacteria > Actinomycetota > Thermoleophilia > Gaiellales > Gaiellaceae > Palsa-739. Next base: position 254,227 of record JBJMKF010000012.1, on the reverse strand, counting down.
CGACCGCTCAAGCCCTGCGTTTCGAAGGCGAATTCAGAGGCAGGAGTGGAGGAGATGCTCGAACCTGCGATGCTCATCGGACTCGGCGCGGTGGCCGTCTGGGTGTACCTCCGCTATCCGCGTCTGCGGCCTCGCTCGCTCGTGCTGGCGGCGGTACATGTGGCGATCTCTTTCGTGGCGTTCGCGCTCTTGCCGATGGCGCTCGGATTCCTGCTTCCCATCGTGCATTCGCCGGCGCAGACGCCCTACGTCGTCCTCGCGCTCCTCATCCCGGCGCTCACGTACCTCCTGCTCAGCTGGGTCTGGCTGATCGCTCGCGTTCTGGATCTCCTCAACGGGACGCCGCGCGGCGGCCATCCCGTCTCGTCCGAGGGCTAGCTAACCCGCGTCCCAGGTCTCGGCAAGACCCGCCGCCAGCGTCTTCTCGGGGTCCCAGCCGAGCTCACGCGCTGCCCGCGACGGGTCGATCACGCTCTGCCGCAAGTCTCCCGGACGCGCGGCGTCGAAGCGCGGCTCCTGCTCGGCGCCTGCGGCTTCGGCGCAGCGCTGGTGCACCTCGCGGATGCTGGTGGCGACGCCGCTCCCGAAGTTGTAGACGCCGCCCACAGGAGCCGCGGCAGCCGCGAGCAGTGCCGCAACGACGTCGCCGACGTAGACGAAATCGCGCGTCTGCTCGCCGTCCCCGAAGATCACCGTCTCCTGCCCGTCGCGCAGCCGGTCGAGGAAGATCGCGACGACGCCGCCTTCCAGGCTCGCGAGCTGGCGCGGCCCGTAGACGTTCGCCAGACGGCACGCCACGTGACCCGCGCCGTGGAGCCGGTTCCAGGTGGCGAGATACTCCTCGCCGGCGAGCTTCGAAGCGCCATAGGGAGAGAGCGGCTGCAGATCGTCGTCCTCGCGGGCGGGCCGCTCGCACTCGCCGTAGATCGCGCCTCCGCTCGAGGTGAAGACGACGCGAGCCCCGGCCGCGCGCGCCGCCTCGAGCACCCGCACCGTCCCGATGACGTTGACTTCGGCGTCGAAGGCGGGCCGCTCGACCGACGTCCCGACGTCGGCTTGCGCCGCGAGGTGGAAGACGACCTGCGGTCCCATCCTGGCAGCAAGCTCTTCGAGGGCCTCGTCCCGGATGTCGAGCTCGTGCAGCGTCGCGGCCGAGGCGAGATTCTCGCGAGACCCGGTGGCGAGGTTGTCGACGACGTGAACCTCGTCGCCACGCGCGAGCAACGCATCGACGAGGTGCGACCCGATGAACCCAGCTCCGCCAGTGACCATCGCCCGCATCGGCGCTTATCGTAGAGCCCCGTTCTTGCCGTCCTGAACCGCTTGGGTCTCCAAGCGCCCAATTGGGCACATCGGGCTCGCGGCAGGGTTACATTCACCTGAACGGACTTCCCGCCGGAGGCAGCGGAATGGCGTCACGTACATCCAACGGGGGGAATGTCGAGCACGCGTCGGTTCTCGTTGCCGATGACGACCCGACTCACCGGCGCGGCGTTCGTGAGGCGCTCGAGGCAAACGGCTTCGTCGTCGTCGCCGAGGCCGGCGACGCGGATGCCGCGATCAATGCGACCACCCGTCTGCGACCGGACATCCTCCTGCTCGAGATCGAGCTTCCCGGCGACGGCCTGGCCGCGGTCGGCAGAATCGCCAAGGCCTCGCCCAAGACGCTGATCGTCGTCCTCAGCCGCTCGGAGCGCCCGGATGACGTCGTGACGGCGCTCACGCGCGGGGCGTCCGGCTATCTGCTGAAGGGGATCAGCGGCGAACGACTCGCCTCCACACTCCGCGGTGCATACGACGGCGAGCCTCCGTTGTCGCGATCACTCGTGCCGCACCTCGTCGCGGAGATTCGCCGCGGCTCGGAGCGCAGGCTGTTGCTGCCGGACGGCGCGGTGACACTCACGCCGCGCGAATGGGAGGTCGGAGAGCTGCTGCGCGAGCGGCACTCGACCGCGGAGATCGCGGACCGCCTGGGGGTCTCCCCCGTGACGGTGCGCCGGCACGTCGGCCTCCTGCTCCAGAAGCTCGGCGCGGAGAGCCGGGAAGCCGCCATCGAGATGCTGCGCATTTACGGTCGACGCTGAGATCTGCCAGCGCGAAACGCGCCCTGGACGGCCCGGGCGCTGGGATCAGGCAGCGCTTTTTTGCCGGACCCGGACCTGCGGCGGAAGCGCGCTAGACCTCCGGCTGTCATGCCGGCATGCGCGATACGGCTTAATCCAATGAACAGGCACGCCCCCGCGCAGACGGTCAGATCTCCTTGGGCCCGTGCGGGTCAGGACGTCGATTCGAGCGCGAGAGTCAGGGGGCGTGCCTGCCGAGCTTTGCGGGCGACCGAGGACAGGTGCCGGCGCACGGTGACGTCGGACAGATCGAGCTCGTGAGCGATCTCCCTCGGCGTCATTCCCTCGCGGAGCCGCCTGACGACCTCGACCTCGCGGCGCGTGAGCTGCAGGCGAAGTCCGTCGACCAGCGTCTCCTCGTCGGTGCCGCCGCGCAGTGTCTCGATGAGCGTGGTGACACCGGCCCGGGGAATGACCGACTCTCCGCCGAGGGCGACCTCCACGGCACGGACGAGGCCGCCGGCGCCAAGCGTCTCGGCGACGAACCCCAGCGCTCCGGCCCGGATCGCCGCGAGCAGCCGCTCTCGCTCGAGCTCGGGTGCGACGACGAGCACCGCGGTGCCGGGTGCGCCTTCGGTGATGCTGCGGACGGCGGAGACGCAGCCTCCGCTCACGTCGGAATCGAGGAGGACCAGCCCGGCGTCATGGGCTTTCGCGGCCGCGGCAGCTGCCGCTGCGTCGGCGACGTCGGCGACGACGTCGAGACCGGCGCGCGCGAGAACGCTGCGGCGCGTCGCACGAACGAGCGCCTGCCCACCGGCGAGCACGACCGCGCGCGACTGTGGTCCCGGGTCGTCCTGAGCCGGGGTGCGTGCAGCACCGTTGGATGCGTGGGAGGAATCCATGTTTTTCGTGGCCAGAGCCTGTCGACTCGTCGCGGCGGCGAGCCACTCGACCGCATTCACAGAATCGCTGTGCGCTTCCCCCGGAGCAATCCCTCGGTCGGGGGAGCCCCGTCCCTCCGAAATGAGGCGCCGGCTCTTCTCAGCGCTTCTAGCCCGATGGGTGAGATGAACGGGACCCACGTCCAGTAGCGACCCGACGCCGCATCGACCTGAATGCGTGAGAGCATGTCGCCCCGTCTGGTAGCGGTCGATGGCCAGGAACAACCCGCCGCGTCGACCTCCAAGAACGACGCGATGGCCCGGCTCTGGGAGAACGCCCAGGACCGGGAGACGGGCGCCGAAGCGGTCGTGGCGATCCGGGCTCGCCATCAGAACGAAGTCGAGGCCAAGGCCGAGAAGAATGCCGGCCGCTTGCAGCGTTTCCTCCTCGGTCGCTTCTAGTGTGGGACTCGACTGGCGGACGGGAGCGTCCATCCGATCGGGCGACGCAAAGCGGTGCCGCCTCGATGACGATGAGGTCGTGATGATCCGCGTCGCGCGCCTGCCCGAGATCCAGTTTGTCCGCTTCTGCGCGGTCGGCGCCTCGGGTTACGCGGTCAACCTCGCCGTCTACGCAGCGCTCCTCGCGGCCGGCCTGCACTACCTCGCCGCCGCGGCGATCGCGTTCCTCGTCGCCGCCGCGAGCAACTACCTCTGGAACCGCACGTGGACGTTCCGCACCTCCGGCGCGCCCGTTCTCGGCCAGGGCGCACGCGCGCTCGTCGTCTCTGGGCTCTCGCTCGGCGCGAACCAGCTCTTCCTCGTGGTGCTCGTCGCCGCCGGCGCGGGACACCTCGCCGGCCAGGCGGTCGCGATCGTCCTCGCCACTCCGTTCAGCTTCGCCGCGAACAAGCTGTGGGCGTTCGCGGAGCCGGCTTCCTCGGGTGAGCTACAGCCTGTCCGGCTCACGCGGTCCGAACGCGGCCGCTAGCGACGTGACGACGCTGCTCGACAGGCGAGAAGCTCGACGCGCGCCTCGGGCGTCCGTAGCGCCGCCGGCGATGCCAAGCTCGTGAGCTCGACGAGCGATCCGAGCCGACGAGTAAAAAGCGCGTAAAGCGCCTGGCCCAGAGCAAGCACGTTCCCTTAATTGAGTGAACGCTGCGCCGGATCAGATGCCGAAACGCTGGTTGTCAGCGATTACGGGTGCCGCACGGGGTCACGCCCGTTCAGGAGGTTCGCAATGAAGATCAGAAAGCTCACTCCAGCAGGCACCGTACTTGCAGCCGTCGTGCTCGGGGTCTCCCTCGCCCTCGCCCCGGCCGCGTTCGCCGGCAAGACTGGCGGTTCGCACGGCGGTGGCGGAGGCGGCCACGGTGGCAGTGGCGGTGGCTCAGGAAGCCTCACGCTGCAGATGTACAACGACATGAACGGTAACGGTGCGCCGAACTGGGGCGACACCATCACGTTCACCGTCTCGACGACGGCGACGACCGAGCCGCACGTCGGCGTCACCTGCACCCAGGGCGGCACCGTCGTCTACAGCGCCTCCACCGGCTACTACGCCAGCTACCCGTGGCCGTGGACGCAGAACATGACTCTCTCGTCGCAGATGTGGACCGGAGGCTCGGCCTCGTGCACCGCGACACTGCAGGCTTACAGCGGCACGAGCGTTTCGACGCTCGGCACCCTGAACTTCACCGTCGCCGCGTAGCTTCTTCCGAGCGACCGTTCGACAAGGCATGAAGCAGAGAGGCCCCGGCTAGCCGGGGCCTCTCTTGCATTCGTTACGGCCTGAGTCGCTTAGGGGCCGCTGTCGTTGTTGACCGTCACGGTGGTCGTCTCGCAGCGACTCGTCGAACCCTGGACGGCGTTCGAGTCAGACGGCGTGAAGACGGCCCGCCACGAGACCGTCCTGCTCGCCGTCTGGACGGTCGCGTTGCTCGTGGCAAACGGTGCTGCACTGTCGGTTTCCGTGTAGAGCACCGTCCCCGTGCAGTCCGCGCTGTCGTACAACGTGAAGGCCACGCTGCCGCTCGCGGCAGAACCGCTCCCGGTCGTAACGCCGGCCGTGTCGTTCGGCAGCCACCTCTGGGCGGTGGTCGTCGCCGACGTGTCCTTCACCGCGAAGCACTCGGTCGTGTCGTTGGTGTGGCTCGTTCCGCCGTAGTTCGCGTCTCCCGGCCACTCCGCCCGGAAGCAGTACCGGCCTGAGGCGAGTTGGCTCGCCGCCGTGTTGACGTCGGGCGATTGCGCGCTCGCGGTGCCGTCGTTCGTAGTGGCACCGCCGTCGAGCGTGCCGTGTCCGATGTCTGTTCCGCCGGTCGAGCAGTCGCCCGTCGCGATCGGCCCGCAGAGGAAGAACTCGACGTCCCCGGTCGGGTCGGGCGGGGTCGTGCCTCCATTGATCGTGATCGTCGCCGTGTCGTGAACGGCATGGCCCGGGACGACCGGGCTGGCCGTGGTCTCCGAAGCCTGCGTGACCATGGACGGAGTGCAGTTCGGGAACTGGCCGAGGACGAAGTCCTTCAGGGTCGCTGTCGGGGAGGTCGACGAGCGGGTCTCGGAAGCGACGCTCGAGAAGCACTCGCCCGCAAGGCCGAGCGTCGAGAGATTGACGCCGCCTTCGTAGAACTCGCCGTTCAGGGCCCCGTTGCCCGTCGTTCCGCTCTTGTCGAGGAACGGCCATGGCATCGTGATCGTGCCCGCATTGACGATGCCGCAAAAGGCGTCACCGGGTCCTTGGTTCGCACAATTCGCGCTTGCTGACTGCGACAGCAACTGCAGGTTCCCGCTCACAGCCGAGTTCCACGCGTAGACCGAGATGAACGATGTGCCGCCCCCATTCGAGAAGTCGCTGATGACCAGCAGGTCTCCGTTCCTGTGGACGCCGTTGAACGCGAAGCCGCCACCGCTCTTCGTGCTGCTGAGCGTGATTTTGTTCTGGAAGAACCAGAAGCCCTGCTGGGCATCGCCGCTGTTGTCGAAGCGGTCGGAGCCGAAGTAGAGGACGTCACACGTTGCCGCCGTCCCACCGGGACACGTGGAGCTCGGGGGCACCGAGTAGCGGACCGCGAAGCCGTGCTGGAGGTTGTCCTTGTCGGGCAAGCCGCCGGCGTCCTTCCAAGCCCAGCTCGAGACGTCGATCGGGTCCTTGGAGCCGCCGCCGGTGAAGATCGAGCTGCTCGGGTTCGCCTCGGTCGAGAAGCTCACCGAGGTGGCGCCGGTGGTGTCGTTCGTCGTCGAGCAGTCGCTTCCGGTGACCTGGTGACAGACGTTGTCCCAGTCGTCACCGGCCATCGCCGGGTCGTTGGTCGCGTTGCCGTCAAGCTCGAACAAGCCGGTGTCGTGCACGGCGAACGCACTCGGGATGAAGAGCACCGCGGTCACGATCGCCGCGGCCGCAGTACACAGGAAGAGCCAGCGCCTGCGTCGACTTCCTGTCGGTCCTATGACCTTCTTGGCCATCTAAATCAGCACCTTCCCTCTCCTTGGGAGGCGACCGAGCCGCCGCATCGCTCGACCCCGACGCCATCCACAACGCTGTGGACAACCACAGGCTCCTCCCAAAGAGGATCGATAACAAGGGACTGACCGCTTGGGCTTCCCAGCGCTTCGTGCGCCGTCCCAACTAACTCATATCGGCCGGGGTCACCCGAAGGAAGAGCCGACCGCACGGGTCAGTCGGAGAAGACCGCATCCCGACTAAAGGTCCATCACAACTAGAGAGGCCCCGGCTCTTGCGAGCCGGGGCCTCTGGTCATTTCTTTGCTCCGAGGAGCTGAGCCAGGATCAGTTCGTGATTGTCAGGCTCGTCTGCTCGGTGCACTTCGTGAAGCCGGTGACGTTCGAATCGCTGCTCGAGAACACCACTTTCCACGAGACAGTCGCCGAAGCGCTCACCTTGAACGTGCTGTTCGTCGTCGTTCTCGTCGCGGGCGATGCAGCACTCGTCAGCGTGAATGACTCTGCCGGGATCAATTCGCTCCCAGAGGTCGCGCCGCAGTTGTTGCCCGAGTAGAGGGTAAACGACAGCGTTCCGCTGAGCGCGGTGCCGCCGGCTGACGTCACGGTTGCCGAGTCATTCGGCAGCCACGTCTGTCCTGACGTTGCCGAGGTGGAGTCCTTGACGGCGAAGCACTCGCCCGTGCTCGAGTCGTGGGAACCGGTGTAGTTGGCGGTGTCCGGCTCGTATACCGCCCGGAAGCACCAGGTACCAACCGTGCTTGCGATGACCGCATTCGAATCCGCGTGCGATTGGATGGCACTCGGACCCGCAAGTGCGGTCTTGTCGCCGGCACTGGCTCCATCGCTCGAGCAGTCCCCACCGTTCGCCTCGACCACGGTCGGGTTGCAGACGAAGAAGTGGATCGTGCCCGTCGGGGTACCGCCGGCGGTAACGCCGGTGACGACCGCATGGTCCGTCACCGAGGTGCCAACGGCGATCGCGCCGCTGATCGCTGATCCGCCGGCCTGGGGTGTGGTGACCGTACCCGTCGCTGCCGGACTGATCGTGATGCACTCGCCGTGCGTTCCGTCGCCCGACGTGAGATATGTCGAGCCCGACGGGGTGTAGGTCGCACGGAAGCACCACACGCCGGCCTGGTTCGCCGCAGTGCCGTTGGACAGCGCCGACGCGGCGGGCGGGTTCGACCCGCTGATGCCGGTCAGCGTTGGCGTACCGACAGCGGTGCCGACACTGGATGGACAAACCTCCGCGCCGGGAGCGCCCGTCACCTGAGACGGGTTGCACAGGGTAAATGCGACCGTGCCGGCCGGTGTCCCGCCGACGGATGTCCCGGTAACGACAGCATTGTCGTAGATCGTCGTGCCGAGCGGTTGCGGGCTTGACAGCGTGGTGCCGCTGCTGTCGGACGGATGCGTGACCGTGCTTGTCGGGATCTGACGGACGATGAAGCACTCAGAGTTTCCAGTGCCTGAGTGGACATACGGACCGTCGGTGTAGTTCGTGTCACCTGGCCACGATGCGCGGAAGCAGTAGCGCCCCGGCGCGAGCGGTGAGACAGACGTGTTGACTGCATCGGACGTGGCCTGTGCCTCGCCCACTGGCGGACTCGAGTCCGCCAGCGCGTTGACGCCGGCAGCGGTCCCGCCGGTCGTGCACAGCGCGGTCGAGTCCGTAGCCGTCGGCCCGCACAACGAGAACGTGACGTCCCCGGTCGGGGTCGGCGGGCTGGCCGTGCCCGTGCCTTGAACGGTCGCCGTGTCGGTGACCGACGTTCCAGGCGAGACGGAAGTGGCCTCGGTCACGCCCGCGCTCGGTGTCGTGGAGATCGTCGCGCCACAGACAGCGAACTGGCCGAGGACGAAGTCCTTCAGGGTCGCCGTCGGTGAGGTCGAAGAACGAGTCTCCGAGGCGACGCTCGCGAAGCACTCGCCACCGAGGCCGAAGGACGACAGGTTGATGCCGCCCTCGTAGAACTCGCCGTTGAGAGCCCCATTGCTGGGCGTTCCGCTCTTGTCGAGGAACGTCCACGGCATCGGCTTGGTGCTCGAGTTGACGAGTCCGCAGAAGGGGTCGTTAGCCGCTTGCAAATCGCACCGCGCGTTCCCGGACTGCGATAGGAGCTCCAGGTTGCCACTGACGGCGGGGTTCCACCGGTAGACCGAGATGAACGACGTGGTGCCGCCGTTGCTGAAGTCACTGATGATCAGGACGTCACCGAGCTTGTGCACTCCGTTGAAGCTGGAGCCACCCCCGTTCGGCGTGTTGCCGAGCGAGATCTTGTTCTGGAAGAACCAGAAGCCCTGCTGCGCGTCACCGCTGTTGTCGAAGCGGTCTGAACCGAAGTAGAGCACGTCACAGCTCTTCGTGCCGTCGGTGTTGCCGCCGGCTCCCGGACAATTCGCATTCGACGGCACGGAGTACCGAGCCGCGAAGCCGTGCTGGAGATTGTCCTTGTCCGGCAGGCCGCCGGCGTCCTTCCAAGCCCACGAGCTGATGTTGATCGGGTCCTTCGACCCGCCACCTGTGAAGATGCTCGCGCTTGGGTTCGCCTCGGCCGTCCACGAGACGGCAGTTGCACCGGTCGTGTTAGAGCCAGTCGGACAAGCGGTTGGATTGGCCTGGTGGCAGACCTTGTCCCAGTCGTCCGCACCTGTCGAAGCCGGCGATCCCACGTCCGAAGTCAGAGCGTTCCCATCCAACTGGAACAGGCCGGTGTCGTGCACGGCGAAGGCGCTCGGGATAAAGAGCACCGCCATCGCGATCGCCGCCATCGCTGTACACATGAACAGCCAGCGTCTGCGCCGGCTTCCTGTCGGTCCTATCACTTTCCTCGCCATATGTGATCTCTCCCGTCCCCCGCAGTTAGGCGCGAGCCGCCGCATCGCTCGACTCGAACGCCGTCCACAACCCTGTGGACAAGCGTGAGGGTCGCGCGAAACGCGGCGGGTTACAAGGGGTAGAGAGGCACGCGGGCGCTTGGGCTTCCCAGCGCCCTCTTTCGGCGTCCGGTACGGGTCAGCCGGCGGTCGTCTTGCGGAAGAGCGCCACGGCCGCGTCGCGATCGGCTGCGCCGAGCTTGTGGACCAGAGCCGAAATATGGGCACGGACGCCGCTCGGCTTGATCTGCAGCCGCCGCGAAATCTCCCGCGTCGAGAGGCCCTCCGAGAGCGCGGCGAGCACGTCCCACTCCCGGCTCGTCAGCCGCGGCCCGAGATCGGTGGGCACCGCTGTCGTGCGGAAGCGAGGCTCGTTCGTGTGGAACTGCTTGACCATGCGAGTGACGAGCGCGCGCGGGATGGCCGCCTTGCCGTCGGCGACATCGCGCAGCGCGCGCGGCAGGAGACGCAGATCGAGGTCCTTGACCAGGTAGCCGACCGCGCCGGCGCGCAGGGCGCTGAAGAGATCCGTGTCCTCGTCCGACACCGAGAGCATCACGACCTTCGTCGTCGGCAGGCGGGCGGCGATCTCCCACGCCGCCGCGACCCCACCGCCGGGCATGCGGACATCCAGCAGGCAGATGTCGGGGATCGTCTCGAGCGCCAGCTGCACCGCATGCGCGGCATCGGAGGCCTCGGCACAGACCGACAGGCCACCCTGCGTCAGAGCCCAACGGAGGTCTTCGCGGGTCGGAGCGTGATCGTCTGCCAGCAGCACCCGGAGCTCGCGGATCTCCTCGGCGGCACTCACAGCTCGAGCTCCACCTTCGTGCCGCCGCCACGGCGGGAGTCGACGCGGAGCTTGCCTCCCAGCGCCTCCGCGCGGTCCTTCATCGTGACCAGCCCGAAGCCGCGCTTCGGCTCCTCTTCGTCGAAGCCCTCGCCGTCGTCGACGACCCCGAGCCGCATCCCGGCGTCGACGCGCTCGAGATACAGGCGCAGCGTTTCGGCGCCGCTGTGCTGAGCCGCGTTCGCCACTGCCTCGGATGCGATCCGCACGACGCCCTCCCGCTGCCGTGGCGATAGCGCGATGCCGCTCGCCAGCTCCATGTCGAGGGCCGCGCCGTAGCGCCGGGCCGCATCCAGCGCCGCCTCGGCGAGGGCCTGCTCGAGGGGCTCGTCCGGCTTCGCGGCAAGCGCGCCGACCACCCGCCGGGACTCCTCCTGTGCACGAGCCACACCGCGCATGATCCGCTCGATGAGCTGGGGCTCTGCGCCCTGGTCTCGCAGGAGCCGGACGTTCCGCGCGATGAACGCGATCTCCTGGGCGAGCCCGTCGTGCACGTCCCGTGCGAGCCGACGCCGTTCCTCGAGCGAGGCAGCTGCGACGACGCTTGTCCAGTAGGAGGCGACCTCGCGCGCGGCGCCAATCAGGAGAGCGAGGTAGAAGCCGAGGCGGAAAACATCGCCGGTGTAGACCCAGTTCGAGTGGATCGACGGGTGGAAGTAGTAGTTGACGCGACTCGCGCCGGCGAGGATGCACGCGATCGCGAGCCACCCGCTGAGCTCGTCAGCGGTAAGGCGGCTGCGCCGGGCGAAGCCGAACGCCGCCAGGATGTACAGCAGCGCAAGCGTGAGCTGGAAGGCGCCGACGGTCGGGTTCGATGCCCCTGCCGGAAGAGAGTCCGTGATGTCGTGAGGCAGCAAGCCGGGACTGACGACCATCGGCACGGTTCCTGCGGCGGCGAGCACAAACGTGCTGCCGAAGACCACGAGCGGCCAGCGTCGGCCTGCACCAAGCCGGCGCTGCGGCGACAGCGCCGCCACGCAAATGAAGAGCGCCGCCAGGGCGCCGGTGTAGAGCGTGGCCCAGACCGAAGCGCGATCCGTCTGCAGGTCGAAGACCGCCGGCAGCGCGGCGAACACGAGGTTCGAAAGGGCGAGCAGCGACAGCCCGGCGGCGAGGATCAGCTCGTCCAGGAAGCCGGTGCGCCAGAAGCGTCCGAGGATCAGGAACGCCGCCGCGGAAGCCGTGATCGCGGCAGTCGTCTCGAGCGCGACGTGCAGCCCGGGAGCCCGATAAGCGAAGTCCAGCCTCGCAACGAGGGCGATCGCAGTGGTCGCGCCGGCAGACCCGAGCGCGCATCCAACGGCAAGCCTCCGCAGCCGCAGCACGACACCTCAACTTCACTCTGAACGGGGGGCAAACGAACACACTTTGGTCTGGACCCCACCCCCGCATCGGCTACGCCTCGAAGAGGGTCGAGAAGCGGAACCGGGAAGGGCACGGCGAAGTAGGGATTTGCTCTTGACCACCTCCCAGCCTGCACACGACGAGCAGCTCTCCCCCGAGCTCGTTCTCGTCCTTCCACCGGATGACCGTGCCCAGGCGCTGGCTGCCCTCGGGCCGCCGGTCTGGCCGATCCCGCGGCTCCGAGTCGTTGCCCTCCCCGCGCCTGTCGACGAGCCGTTCGACGAGCCGCTCGGTCCATCGCTCAAGAGGCTCGTCGCGGCGCGCCTCGTCTCTCTCGGGGTGATCTTCATCGCCGCGACCGTCCTGACCCTCACGCTGTCGCTTGTGGCACATGCCCTTCGCACCCCGTAAACCCGGCCGGTCGATCAGGCGGCGGGCACTGGCCCTTCGAGCCGTTGGCGACTGTGCGGCCCGGGGTACATAGAAAACGTATGGACGCCCGCCTGACTCAGGGGCGCCTCGTCCTTTGCGCCTTGGCGATCGTGGCCCTCGCGTCGCTGACGAGCGCGTGCGGGGGCGGCAGCGATGCGGGGGCGGCGCCGAAGGATCCGCCGCTCGCGACGTACAACGGCTCAGGCCTCAACTTCAGCCATCCGGCGTCGTGGACGGCGTACACGCCGATCCTGCCGACCGTCAGCCTGCACTTCAATCCGCTCGTCTACCTGAGCACGCAGCCGGTGCACGCTCCCTGCTCGACGCAGGGGAACACGACGAGCTGCGGTTTCCCTGTCGACCACCTCCAGCCCGGGGGTGTGCTGATCACATGGGAGACGAACGGCCTGCTTGCCATGGGGCTCGGGGCCGGGACGCAAATCCAGGTCGGCGGCCATCCCGCAGCGCGCCAGGAGACGACGAACGGAGAATGCCGCCGGATCGGCGCCGACCGGACGATCGACGTCGCGATCGCAACGCACACCTTGCCGTCGGCACTCACCTACGTCACGGCGTGCCTGCGCGGGCCGGGCCTGGCCCAAGCCGAGAAGAGCGTCGACGCGCTGCTCGCGTCGACGACGTTCGCCTCGCAGTAGCTGTTAGCTCGGCATTGCCGGCGGCTGCGACGGATCGGCGGCCGGGGAGTCGCCCGAGCTCGCGGCCCCTGACGGCGGCTCGGCGATCTTGGCGTTGAGCTCGCGGATCTTGGCCGCCCCCGCCTCGAGGCCTGCATGTGAGAGCTCGCCGGACTCGATCAGCGCGAACGCGGTCTTGCCGAGCTCGCCGTAGGCCTGGCTCAGCTCGCGCTTCTGCTGGACGTCCTCGACGCCCTCCTGCACCTTCGCCGCGGCCTGCTCGGCCGCTTGCTTCGCCTTGTTGAAGAAACTCACCGTCGGTACCTCCTATTCGATGATCTTGCCCAGCAGCCCGGCGACGCCCGACTCGCCCTGACCGCCTCCGGCGGCGGCGAGCACACGCCGCGCCGTGCGGGTGAAGGGCAGCGTCTGCAGGGTCACGTGCCCTGGGCCGGTCATGTGCACGAGAAAGAGGCCCTCGCCCCCGAAGAGGCTCTTCGCAACCCCGCCCTGCAACTTCACCTCGTATTTCACGGTCGGCTCGATCATGACCATGCAGCCGGTGTCCACCATCAGCCCCTGTCCCGGAGCGAGGTCGAAATCGAGGAAGTCGCCACCGCCATGAAGCCAGACGGTGCCATTTCCCTTCAGCCGCTGCAGGAAGAAACCCTCGCCGCCGCCGTGGAAGCCCATGCCGAGCTTCTGCGCGAAGGCGCTCTCGATCTCGACGTCGCCGAAATGGCCGAGGTACGCGTGCTTCTCGCAGATGATCTCGCCGTCGAGCTCGTGCTGGCGGATCGAACCCGGGAACGGGCCGGTGAGCCCGACGGAACCCGCGCCGTTCGCCTTGTAGTGAGTTACGAAGAGGCTCTCACCGGCGAGCAGCTTGCGCTTCAGCCCACCGCCGAGGCCGCCCGGCATCTCCACCTCCATGCCGATGTCGCCGGAGACGAAGGTCATCGCGCCGGCCTCCGACGTGAGCTGCTCGCCCGCCTGCAGCGACACGACGACCGCGGGCGCCTGGCCTTCGCGAATCTGCGCCTCCATCAGCCCGGCCCCCGCGCTCCCAGCTCTAGCCGCTGGGTGCTGTCACCGGCTCCGCAGCGGCATCGGGGGCTTCCCTGCGGAGCGCGCCGAAGAGGAAGCCGTACATGCCGAGGATCAGGAACGCGTTCACGGGATGAAGAGCCCCGCCCCAGCGTCCAAGTCCGGGCAGGATCATCTGCACGAACGTGAGGATCGGCACCAGGATCGAGATCCTCCGGATGCGCATGTTGGGGTGCCACGCGACGAGCGCGACAATCAGGAAGAGAACCGCGCCGGGCAGCGTCAGGAAGAACCCGAGGGCGCGGTGCGCATCGAGCGGCTTGGAGTTGCCGATGCAGTGCTCCGTGATCAGATTGGCGCCCTTCTTGTCGCAGTCGTCCGAATGCTTGATCACGTTCAGGCCGAAGATTCCCTCGCCTGCGAGGTAGACCTGGATCACGATCAGCACCACATACAGCGCCGAGAACCACTTCAGAACCCCAGTCGCGCGACCGCGCATGAATACCCCTTCAAGTCGGGAACCGCGCGAGCCTACTACGCACCGCGCCCGGTGACAATGACCCCGTGGGAGCTCCCGCCATGACGGACGCGATCGTCGTCGGCGCCGGGCCGAACGGGCTCGCAGCAGCGATCGAACTGGCGCGGGCGGGACTGTCGGTGCGCGTCGTCGAAGCGGCCGAGACCGTGGGTGGCGGGACTCGCTCGGCCGAGCTGACGCTGCCGGGGTTCGTGCACGACGTCTGCTCGGCGATCCATCCGCTCGGGATCGCGTCGCCGTTCCTTCGGTCGCTTCCCCTTGAAGCTCACGGGCTCGAGTGGGTCGAGCCGCCCGCGGCGCTCGCGCATCCGTTCGACGACGGAACCGCGGTTCTCCTGGAGCGGTCGCCGGCGGCGGCAGTGCAGACGCTCGGCGAGGACGAGCCGCGCTGGCGGCGGGTCTTCGCGCCGCTCGCTCGCGACGCCGACTCGCTGCTCGAGGAGATCCTCGCTCCGCCGCACGTGCCGGCGCATCCGCTCCCGCTGGCCCGGTTCGGCCTGCGGGCCATGGTGCCGGCGACGACAGTGGCCAGGCGCTCGTTTCGCAGCACGAGGGCGCGCGGCCTCTTCGCGGGCCTCGCCGCGCACTCGATGCTGCCGCTCGAACGGCCGCCCAGCGCGGCGTTCGGGCTCATGCTCGGGCTCCTTGGCCACGCGGTCGGTTGGCCGTTCCCCCGCGGTGGATCGCAGGCGATCGCCGACAGCCTCGCCTCCTACCTCCGCTCCCTCGGCGGCGAGATCGAGACCGGCCGGCCTGTCGAGTCGCTCGCCGAGCTGGGAGAGCCACGTCTCGTCCTCCTCGATGTGACGCCGCGCGGCCTGCTCTCGCTCGCCGGCGACCGGCTGCCGCCGCGCTACCGCCGCCGGCTCGAGCGATACCGCTATGGGCCGGGCGTGTTCAAGCTCGACTGGGCGCTCGACGGGCCGGTCCCGTGGCGCGCCGAGGAGTCCAGCCGCGCGGCGACCGTCCATCTGTGCGGCACCCTGGAGGAGATCGCCGCGTCCGAGGCGGCGCCCGCCCGCGGCCGGGTGGCGGAGCGGCCCTACGTGCTCCTCGCCCAGCAGAGCCTCTTCGACCCCACCCGCGCGCCGGCCGGCCGGCACACCGCCTGGGCGTACTGCCACGTCCCGAACGGGTCGACCGCCGACATGACGGAGCCGATCGAAGCGCAGATCGAGCGCTTCGCCCCGGGCTTCCGCGACCGCATCCTCGCGCGCTCGGCGAGGGCGCCGTCGGATCTCGAGCGCGAGAACCCGAACTACGTCGGCGGAGACATCAACGGCGGGCTCGCCGACCTGCGCCAGCTGCTCACGCGGCCGGTCGCGCGCTGGTCGCCGTACTCGACCCCGCTCCCAGGCGTCTTCCTCTGCTCCGCCTCGACGCCTCCGGGCGGCGGAGTGCACGGGATGTGCGGCTACCACGCCGCTCAAGCCGCGCTGCGATCCCTTGCCTGAGCTCCCTCGAGTGAGGGACTTGTGCTCGACCGCCCAAACAATTAGCTTCCCGATACTTTGTCGTCCAGTAAGGAGGCGTGATGAGCAGGCGCTATCTCGGCGTCGCCATCGTGGGGGTTCTCGCCACAGCCGTGGGGCTTTCCGCCACCGCGGGCGCTGCCTCGAGCTTGAGGCACGGCCCGAACCACAAGATCACGAATTCGACGAGCACGAACTGGTCCGGCTACGCCGTGACCGGTAGCCGCTACACCAGTGTGTCGGCCTCGTGGACCGAGCCCACGGTCTCGTGCTCGGGAGGAACGGCGTATTCGAGCTTCTGGGTCGGGCTCGACGGCGATACGTCGGGCACCGTCGAGCAAACGGGGACGGATGCGGACTGCTCGGGCTCGACACCGCAGTACTACGCCTGGTACGAGATGTACCCCAAGTTCCCCGTCAACCTCAGCGGGACGGTCCGCCCTGGGGACAATATGACCGCGTCGGTGACGACCAACGGCAGCGGCTCCTTCACGCTGACGATCTCGGACACCACGCAGCGGTGGACGAACACCACGAACGCCAGGCTCAAGCGCGCATCTCTCGCGTCGGCCGAGGTGATCGCCGAGGCTCCCTCTAGCAGCGGCGGCGTCCTTCCACTGGCGAACTTCGGCACCGTGGGCTTCACCAGCGCCAAGGCCAACGGCGCCACGCTCACCAGCTCCACACCGGGCATCGACCCGATCACCATGCAGTCGGGCTCGACGGTGAAAGCCCAGCCCGGCTCGATCAGCTCGGGCGCCTTCTCCGTCACCTGGAAGCACTCCTAGACACGGCTGGTGGAGGATCCCCGCGCCGCGGCGGATCCTCCACCTCTCTCCCCGCCGTCGCGCGAGGACTTGTGCGCGGCCCGCCGAACCCAGCGGCGGCTGCGTCCTCTCCTACTGAGCAATTCGGTCGGGCGCCGGCTGATGCACGGCGCCCGACCACTCCTGTCGTTAACCGCCACGAGACGTAAAGTTGTGGCGTGGAAGTCGCCACCGACCTCCCCGCGCGCAGCGAGAAGATCGGCCGGCTGCTGCGCGAGATCGAGGCGCTGATCGCCGACGACGAGGCCGCCGACCGGCAGGTCACCGGCGGCTGGAAGACGTTCGGCGACATTCTCGCGGCCGCACATGTCCACACCTGGGACGCGTACAGCATCGACCTCTCGACCGATGCCGAGAGCTTCCGGCGGCTCGCCAGCCGGCAGCAGGAGGCGGTGAAGCGGGTCTTCGGGACGATCTACTGCGCGGAATCGATCGTCGACGACTGGATGGGCCGGATCGTCGCGGCCGTGCCGCAGAAGCCGGAGTACGAGGCGATGCGCGCGTCGCTCATGACGCAGGAGCACGACGAGCGGATGCACCGCGGCAGCCTGCTCCGGGTCGCGACCGACGTTCTCGGGATCCCCGCTGCCGACGTCGACCAGATGGCGAAGAAGTACAACAACTTCGTCGCCGAGATCCTGTTCGACCGTTTCGAAGTCGAGATGCGACATCTCCTCCGGCCGAACCGTCCCCTCGAGGACCTCTACACGGCGATCTTCATCTACGGCGTGCTCAGCGAAGACGTCGTCGCCAACGGCGACGTCGTGATCCGTCGAGCCAAGGGCAATGCGCTCTACGACGCCTACGACCTCCCGGGGATGAAGGAGGGCCAGACGAACGTTCGCCGCGACGAGGGCAGGCACGTCCGGATCGCCGTCCTCGCGACGCACCGCTTCCTCGAGGAGTGCGATGGGGCCGCCGAGCGGCTCCTCGCCGTGTGCGGCGAACACATGGATCTCGCCGACCGGATGGTGCGACGCGCCAAGGCGTCGCATGGCCTCATCGACGCGCATCTGGCGGAGTCGTATGGCCCGGACGTCGACTCGCTCTTCTACTACGTGATGGCCATGAAGCGCTTGGCCGTGCGGCTGGACGAGCTGGGGCTCCGCGAGGGCGTGCTCGAGGTGAAGCGCCGCGTCGACACGGCGATAGCGGAGCTGAGCGGTGAGGACGGCGAGCCGATCGTCGAGACGCCCAACCGGTTCATGCGCCTCGTCGGGCCGCACGTGCTGCGCATCGCCGGCGCGTCTCGCCTAGTTGGCTAGAACGCGCCGGTAGCACTCCGCAAGCCGCCGGGCGAGCAGCGGCCACGCGTACTCGCGCTCCGCACGTTCGCGCGCAGCACGACCCCGCTCGAGCCGCGCGGGCTCGTCGGCGAGGAGGGCGAGGATCGCGTCGGCGAGCGCCTCGGGATCGTCTGGCGGAGCGAGCGCACCGGTCTCCGGCGTGAGGATCTCGCGATAACCGGTGATGTCGGACGCGACGACCGGAGTCGCGCACGCGAACGCCCGCGTGATGACCATCCCGAAGCTCTCGTTTCCGAGCGAGGGCGCCACGAGGAGCTTGGCCGCCGCGAGCTCCGCCGTGAGGTCTTCGTCCGAGACGAAGCCGAGGATGTCGATTCCTTCGTCGGAGATACGCAGACGGGTGAGGAGCAGGCGCACCGCGAGCGGGTCTGCGCCGATCAGGCGCAGACGGACGCCCGTGTCCCGGAGGCGCGACCACGCGCGCAGCAGGACGGGGAGACCCTTGCGTGGGTCATGGCGGCCGACGAAGGCGATGCGGTCGGCGCGACCCGCCGGGTCGATCCTGTCGGGGATCTCGACGCCGTTCGGAATCACCTCGTAATCGCCCCCGGCCGAGGTCTCGGCCGTGAGGCGCGCCTGCTCCGAGACGGCGATGCGGAGGTCGATCCGCTCGAGCAGGAACCCCCACAGCGCATCCGCGATCGGTCGCCAGGACGAGTCGCCCGCGGCGTGGAACGTCCCGACCGTCGGGCCGGCCCAAAGGGCGAGCGCGGCGGCGCTGAGCATTGGCGCGAGCGGCTCGTGCACGTGCAGCAGATCGAACTGCTCCCGCGCCAGCGCACGGCGGAACTGCGGCACCGCGCGTGGGCTCAGGACGAGGTTCGACAGTGCTCCGTTTCCCGGCACGATCACCGATCGTCCGAGCGGGATCACGTTCGGCGGCGGCGGGCCGGGCCTGCCCTGCCGCGGGTGGAGGATCCGGCTGAACGAGCCGGGCGGGTCGTTGCCGATCAGCAAACGTGTCTCGATCCCGAGCGCCTCGAGCGCACGAGCCTGGGCGTCGGCGTGGTCGACGACGCCGCCGCCGAACGACCACGAATACGGGACGACTATCCCGACCTTCATCGGGGCGAGGCTACCGGCGTCGCGCGAGCAGCCAGCCGACCGTGGCGCCGGCGAGGAGTAGCTGTGCCTCGGCCGTGATGCCGGCACCGTGCCTGCCGCGGCCACGGTGGAACAGCATCTCCCCGCGGGGACGGAGCCACGGCACGACGTGCTCGAGATCGGGCATAGACGCCGCGGCGCCGCCGAGCACAGCGGCGTCCAGCGGCCCTCGCCGGGCGGCGAGCAGACCCAACGCGACGAGGCCGCTGCCGATCTCGAAGCCGCGATCCGGAATGTCCTCGTGAGGCACCCGGTCGCCGGCGACGTGGAGGGGAGGCCCGAGCAGGAGGGCGATCGGACGCGAGCCGAGAAGCGCACCGGCAACGCCACCGATCGCAACGTGAAGCGAGACGATCACCGACCGGATGATCGCTTATGCTCCCGGACGATGAGCTTCTTCGACCGGATTCGCAACTGGCTCGCTGGGCCGCCCCACGTCAAGACGGGAGATGCAGAAGAGGCTGCCGATCTGAAGCAGGAATTCGGCGCTCCCGACCCGGGACGGGAGGACATCGAGCGGCTGGAGCACGGTTACGCCGGCGGCGGACCGGTGCCGGGTCTTGCGGGCAGGGACAGCGCCGAGATCGCCGAGTCGGAGATCGAATCCGAAGAAGCTCCGCCCGACCCGGGCACCTGAGCCTCCTGCGCTAGCGTTCGGAGCGGTGTGCCGGGAAGGCTGGTCGGCGTCAGCCGATGACGCCTGCAGCCGCCATACCTCTCTTCCTCGTCTCGATCGGCGTGATGCTCGTCGCATCGGCGATCTTCGCGCGGCGGCTCGACCACATCGGCCTCGAGCTGGGCTTGCCTGAGGCCCTGCTCGGCCTGCTCACGGCGCTCGCAGCCGACGCGCCCGAGGTCTCGTCGGCGATCGCGGCGCTCGTCCAGCACGAGCACGCGGTCGCGGTCGGGGTCGTCGTCGGTTCGAATGCCTTCAACATCGCAGCCATGCTGGGTCTCAGCGCCCTCGTCACGGCACGTGTTCGAGCGCGGCACGAGACGCTCGAACTCGAGGGGTTCGTCGGACTTTGGCTGCTCGCCGTGACGCTCGCGGTGGTCGCAGGCGGCCTGGGCGCGACGATCGGCAGCGTTTTCATCGCTGTCGTCGTCATTCCGTACGTGGCGCTGCTCGCCGCCGGACATCGCCTGGTGCGCAGGTCGCGCTTCTTCGAGCGCAGCTTCGGCGAGAGCCATCGGCGAGCGCAATCACTCGACTCCGGCCACGAGGTCGCCCGTGTGCTTGCTGTTCTCGTCATCGCGCTCGCTCTGATCGTCGCCGGCAGTGTCGGAGCGGTGCGAGCCGCGACGGATCTCGCACACGCATGGTCGGTCCCCGACACGCTCGTCGGCGTGATCGTTCTTGCCATCCTCACGAGCCTTCCGAATGCCTGGACCGGCGTCCGCTTCGGGATGCAGCAGCGCGGCTCGGCGCTGATGAGCGAGACGCTGAACTCGAACTCGATCAACGTCGTCGCAGGGCTGGCAGTGCCGGCGGCGCTCGGCAGTCTCGCCTCCTTCTCCAGCCTCGACGTCTTCGACCTGGCGTGGCTGCTCGGAATGACCGCCGTGGCACTCGTGCTGTTCGGGAGACGGGGCGGCGCGGGCCGCCTCGAGGGCATCCTCCTCATCGTTCTCTACGCCGTCTTCCTCGTGGTGCAGGTCGCAGTTCGCGCCTAGTCGACGGCCTGCTCGAGTGCGTGCTCCTCGGGCCTCACGGCCGTCCGCCACGCGACCAGGATGCGAGTCGCGCTGTTTGCGCCGCCGGCTACTTCTTGATGACTTTGCCGGAAGGCGAGAGGACGTACCAGAGGCCGCCGCTGTTGTTGACGCCCTGTCCCGTCGCCTGACCCGGCTTGTGGTCCGTGATGTACGTGTAGAGCGGCCAGTGGTTGTACGTGACCACGCGCCCACCGCTCGGGTTCGGGTCCGTCCCCAGCAGCGACTTCTTCGCAGCGCCGCCGGCCGTCGGCTTGTGCCCGGCCTTGATCTTCAGCGGCGGCCAGATGACGGCGCACGATCCCTTGCAGGTCACCTTCTTCTGCTTGTCCGGGACGAACATGTAGAGCGTGCGGCCGGCGCCGTTGACGAGGATCACGCCGAGCTTGCCGACCTTGCGCGTCGTGACGGTTGGGGCCTTCGTCAGATGGCGCGAGCTCGCGGCGCCGGTGCCGCTCCAGACCGCCGCTGAGACAGCGAGGGCTGCCGCGACGGCAGCGATGACGCCAATCCGGAGCGATGCCCTGCGCGTAGCCACTGCCATCACTCTAGACAAGGAGGAAGCAGGTGCGCCGGATTCTTATCGTCTTCTTCGGCTTGGGCCTCGTCGCAGTAGCTGCGGCCGTCGCGGTCGCCTCCACCGGCGGGTTGCCGAACATCGGCAAGGCCAGCATGAAGGCCGAGCCCGTCTACAAGGGGTACTACGACCACCACATCGACACATACTGATCACCGACGTCTCGTCGAAGTCGCAGGCCGCGGCGATGCACGTCAATTACTCCGCGGAGCTGAAAGCGGTGAAGGGCCTGCCGGAGCAGTACTTCGTGCGCGGCCGCGCCGCCAAGGGCCAGCTGACCATCTTCGGCTCGCAGCCCGGCGAGGCCGACTACAACCCGCTGTGGAAAGAGGTCTGGCTGACCTGGAAGAAGGGAGTCAAGCCCGTCCTCATCGGCCAGGACGACCAGATCGACGCGCTCGAGAAGAAGGGCAAGCTCACGGAGAAGGACGCACACGTCGTCCTCAACGCGCCGATTCTCACGGTCGGAAAAGGCGGCTGATTCCACAGGGTTCTCTACAGGCCGTGGCAGATCCCCCAAAAGGGGGAGGCCCAGCGGTATCCGGCCGCGCGAATATCTGTGTGACTCCCGCTCGGGGCTGACGGCAACAACTCTGCGGCGGAGTTTGAAGCGGCGGGCCTTCCCGCCGCTTCGCCGTTTCTCGACGAGTCTCTGCCTAGAGGAGTCCGGCTGGGTCGTGCGAGAGCGTTGTCTTCCGCGCTGACTCCCGTTCTTGCAGGAGCCGTTCGGCTTCCCGTGCCGGCGCGGGCCGCCCGAAGAGATAGCCCTGCCCGAAACGGCACCCGAGCTCGCGCAGACGCGCCGCCTGCGCGGCGTGCTCGATTCCCTCGGCCACGGCGGCAAGGCCGAGCGAGTCGGACAGGCGCAGAATCGCGCTGACGAACGCTTCGTCGGCGTCCTCGCCGAGGAGCTTGTCGACGAACGGCTTCGGGATCTTCAGCGACTGGATCGGGAACTCGGCGAGCCGGCTCAGCGACGAGTAGCCGGTACCGAAGTCGTCGATCGTCAAGCTGACGCCGAGCTCGCGCAGCCGCTGCATCGCAACGAGCCCCGCGTCGGCGCCCTGGATGACACCCGACTCGGTGACCTCGATGACGAGACGGCTCGGTTCGACGCCGAACCGCTCGAGCGACTCGGCGAGCGTGTCGACGAGCCGCTCGTTCGCGAACTCCGCCGGTGCGACGTTGAGCCAGATGCTGATCCGTTCAGGCCAGCTGCGGGCGGCGTCGAGAGCCTGCTCGAGGACGAACCGCCCGAGCTCGACCGACAGCCCCGCCTCCTCCGCCGCCGGCAGGAAGTCGCCGGCTGTGAGCATGCCGCGAGTCGGATGCGGCCACCGGGCGAGCACCTCGAAACCTTCGATCTCCCCGTCCGCGAGCCGCACAACGGGCTGATAATGGGCGGCGAGCTCGCCTCGCTCCAGCGCAACCTCGAGGTCGAGCCCGAGCTGTCGCTGAGCGCGGAGCTGCTCGTGGAGTGTCGCCTCGTAGAGCGTGTAGGAGCGTTCGGAGCGCTTGACGCTGTACATCGCGATGTCGGCATTGCGGATGAGGTCCTCGCCGGTTACGAGGCCGGCGGCACCGACAGCGATGCCGACACTCACGTGGCAGGCGATCTCGCCACACCCGAGCGAATACGTCCCGTCGACCGCCTCCAGCAGCCGCTCGGCGGCGGCGGCTGCAGCCTCGGTGCCCGCTTCGCGCACGAGCACGGCGAACTCGTCGCCCCCGAGGCGAGCCGCCAGGTCCTGCTCGCGAATCGCTCCACCGAGCCGGCGGGCGAACTCGGACAGCAACTCGTCACCGGCACTGTGACCCCACGTGTCGTTCACCGACTTGAAGCGATCGAGGTCGAGGTAGAGGACCGCCGTCAAGCCCTTGTCCCGCTCGAGCTCCCGCTCGATCGCCTCGAGGAGATGGAGGCGGTTCGCGAGTCCCGTAAGCGTGTCGTGATACGCCTGGTGGCGGAGCTGCTCCTTCAGCTGCGTCACCTGGGCGAGAGAATGCTCGAGGCGGCCGTTCTCGAGCAGGATGCTCGCGTGGCCCGCGAAGGTCTCGAAGAGATCGAGGTCGGCGTCGCCGAACGTGCTGACGTCGCCGGCCCGCTCACCTACCACGAGCAGCCCGAAGGTCCGGTCCTCGCCCCGCAGCTGCCCGATGATCGCGTCCTCGAGACCGCGCGAGCGAAGGAAGGCGTCGAGCGCATGAGTCGAGCGACGCCGCGTGAGCAGCGTCGCGGCGCCGCTGGAAACGAACTCCGTGAAGGCAGCGACTTCCTCCGGGGCGAATCGCTCCTCCGGGTGCATGAGCAACTCGCCTTCCGCTCCGCTGACACTCCGCAGCGGCCCTTCATCGTCTGAGGCCGGGAGGAGCAGGATCTCGGCGTATTCGGCACGGAGCAGCCGGCGCGCGGCGACGAGGAGCTGTCCAACAGCGAGGCCGAACTCCGGCACGCCTTGCGTCGCGCGCATCGATTCGTAGAGGAACTCGACGTGTTCGCGCTGCTCGCGCTGCTCCATGTAGCCGCGGAAGAAGAACGCACAGGCCGCGACCGGAACGACAAGGAGGATCACTGCGGCGGGCCGGATCTCGAGGAGCTCGACGACCGCAAGCCCGAGCGACGCGGTGGCCAGCGCTCCGACGGTCGAGGTGACGAGCGTGCGCAGGAGCTGGGGCGCGTGGAAACGCTCCTCGGCGATGGCGATCACGGCCGAAACGAGCATGATGCCGACGACGTGGGCGACGGCGCAGGCGAACAGAACGAGCGCCCAGATATGCGGCGGAGAGTCTCCTGGTGCCGCGAGCGACCGGAAGATGAGCAGCGCGATCCCGCTGCACAGGGGTAGCTCCGCGACGTTGAATGCGAGCTTGACGAGCTGGCGCTGGCTCCGGCGGCGGTTGACTACGAGGGCGACCAGCGTGCCCGCGAGCTGTCCGATCAAGAGCGCGGCGGGAGCCGCGAGCAGCAAGCCGAAGGTCAGTCCGATCTCCGTCAGCGACAGGCTATGCGCCTCCTTGCGGAACTGGAGGTGCACGACGAAGACCTCGGCGATATAGAACGCAGCGGCGAGCGCCCACCACTGGAGATGCGGGCCGTGGACGAACCTCGGGTTGCCGAAGGTGCCGATGTCGAACGTCCACAAGAGCGAGCACGTAAGGGCGAGAGCGCCGTTGAACACCCAGACGCGCCGCGGTCCGTGGACGGCCTCGCGCACGGCTGCGCCGAGCGGGCGCATGGCCTCGCTCGGCGCGCGGCGCGAAGGGGTGAGAGGCCGGCCGCCGATCACCGGCCTCCTCCCCTGGCGATCAGCCCCAGCTCGCTCCGAGCCATGACCCACTCGACCAGCTGCTGCCGCTCCAGCTCGAGCCGCTCCAAGAAGAGCCGCTCCACGAACTACCCGACCAGGACGACCCGCTCCACGAGCTACCCGACCAAGACGAGCCGCTCCAGCTCGAGCCGCTCCAAGAAGAGCCGCTCCACGAACTACCCGACCAGGACGACCCGCTCCACGAGCTGCCCGTCCAGACGGAGCCGTTCCAGATCCCGCCCGACCAGCTAGAGCCGGTCGCTTCGAGCGCCACCATCGCGGCTGAGATGAACGGCTTGCCGAAGATGTCCTGCTCGCCCTGGAGCGCGACCGGGCCGATCGAGATGTGGTCAGTGCCGCGCGACGCCTCGAGGGAACCCGTGCCGGTCGAGGGCGGGTTGTACTGCTGCGACGCCGCCACAGACGGCACTGCCGCGCCGAGAACCTTGTTCATGTCGAGCTCGCCGCATCCCTCCTGCTTCCAGTTGAAGGAGGACAGCTTGTCGCAGTTGATCATCTGCTTCACTTCGTCCGGCGTCAGCTGCGGGTAGCGCTGGAGCAGGTCTGCGACGGCACCGGAAACGAGCGCTGTCGCCTCGGAGGTGCCACTGCCGCGGAAGTAGCGCTCGCTCAGGACGCCTCCGGGATTGTTCTGGTCGATGTACGAGCCCGGGACGCGCAGACCCTGTATGTGACTGCCCGGAGCGATCAGGTCGGGCGCTCGGCAGGCCGAGCTGCAACTCGCGGCCGTCGCCGAGTACGAGGCGACATTGTCGTCCCACGGCGAGGGGGTCCCGGAGCTGTCCGCAGCACCGACCGCGAGGATCTGGGGGTCGTAGGCTGGATCGGCGAGACCCTGCGCGCTCGCACCTTTTTCGTAACCCGAGTTTCCGGCAGCCGCGATCACGACGATGCCTGCCTTCCACGCTTGCTCGACCGCGTAGGCGAGCGGGTCGAGCTGGTACGCCTGGGTCCCGTTGGTGCCGTACGACAGGTTGATGACGCGGATGTTCAGCCCGTTGTCGTTGCGGTGCTGCACGACCCAGTCGATCGCCGCAATCACCTGGCTCACATCGACCCCGCCGTCTGCGACGCCGACCTTGAGCGAGACGATGCGCGCGTCGGGCGCAACGCCGCGGTAGCCGCCCGGCTGGCCGTCGTTACCGGCGATCAGCCCGGCCATGAACGTCCCGTGCCCGTTCGTGTCGAGGTACTGCAAGCTCGGATTCTGCGATTCGAGCGAAAGGTCCGGCCCGTTGATGACCTTGCCGGGCCCGTTCAGCCCCAATACGGGGGCCACGCCTGTGTCGATGACTGCCACGTCGACGCCCTTGCCGGTGTAACCCGCGTTCCACCAAGCCTGCACGCCGTCGGCCGCTGTGACGTTCTGCATCGAGTACGGATCGGACGTCGGGTCGTAGCTCGTCGCGCCCCACGAGGCGCCCGATCGGGCTAGACCGAAGGTCAGCACGACCACGAGGGTGAGAATCCCGACCTGCCAGGACCTGAAGCGCATGCCGTCGCGAGTGAGGGTTGGCCCCACGTTTACCTCCTTGATCGCGACCGCCCCGATTGCCGCAGAACGGGCCGCAGTAGCCGCCAAAACAGTGTGCGGAACGTAGGTCGGCGCCTCCGAAGTCTCCTCCCGCTAAAGGGGGAGCCGGTTACCCCGGACGAGGGATTATCGTCGCCACCGAATACGATCAGCCAGTTGTGAGTTCCGTCCTCGACTCGTCGCCACCACAGTTCACAGCTGACGAAGCCACCGGGATCGCAGCGGCGCTGTTCGGCGTCCAGGGCAGCGCCTCCGACCTCGGCAGCGAGCGAGACCAGGCGTTCCTGCTCGAGGACGCCGGGGCCGGTGGCGTCCTCAAGATCTCGAACAGCGGCGAGGACGAGGCGGCGCTCGACCTCGAGGAGGCCGCGGTCGCGCACGTAGCGGCGGTCGACCCGGCTCTGCCGGTCGCCCGACAGCTCGCGCCGCGGGCGACGTTCGACGGGCACCACGTGCGCCTGTTCGAGCGCCGCCGGGGCTACAAGGGCGGTCCGGAGCTCGACGACGCCGCGGTGTACGCCGTCGCGGCTACCCATGCCCGCCTTTGCCTCGCGCTCCGGGCCTTCTTCCATCCGGCAGCCGGCCGAGAGCTCCTCTGGAACGTCCGCGCGACCCCGCGGTTGCGCCCACTGCTCGAGGAGATCGAGAGCCCCGAGCGCCGCGCGCTCGTCGCGCGGGCGCTCGACCGTTTCGAGGAGCGCGTGCTACCCGAATGGCCCCGGCTGCGTGCCCAGGTCGTGCACGGCGACTTCAACCTCGACAACTTGATGCTGGACGAGCAGGGTCGGCTCTCGGGCATCCTCGATTTCGGCGACTGCTGCCACACCGCGCTCGCGGCCGACGTCGCGGTTGCACTCGCGTCCTATCTGCGCGGGCGGTCGCCCGGAGACGTCTTTCGGGTTGCGCGCATCGCGCTCGACGGCTTCGGCTCGCACCTCCCACTCGAGCCGCTCGAGCTCGAGCTGCTCGGCGACCTGGTCGTCGCCCGGCTCGCCGCAATCGTCTCGATCAGCACCTGGCGTACCCGCCGCTTCCCCGAGAATGCCGAGTACATCGAAGCCTGGGACGACGACTCGTGGCGACTGCTCGAGCTGTTCGACAGCCTCGCGCCAGAGGACATCGCGCGTAAGCTCGGCGGCACGCGACCGACGGCCGCGAGCAGCGAGCTGGCCCGGCGTCGGGACGAGGCGCTCGGCGGTCTCCTGACCCCGCTCACGTACGGCCGCCCCGTCCACGCGGTTCGCGCGGAGGGTGTCTGGATTGACGAGCCGGACGGCCGCCGGCTCCTCGACGCCTACAACAACGTGCCCGTCGTGGGCCACTGCCACCCACGCGTGACCGAGGCGGTCGTCCGCCAGACACGGCTCGGCGCAACGAACGCGCGGTACCTCGCAACGCCGCTCGTCGAGCTCGCCGAACGGCTGCTGGCGACATTCCCGCCCGACGCGGGCTTGGACACCGTGCTGCTCGTGAACTCCGGCAGCGAGGCGAACGACCTCGCCTGGCGCCTCGCCGCCGGCGTGACCGGCAACGGCGGCGCGGTCGTGACGGAGCACGCCTACCACGGCGTCACCGCCCGAGCAGCGTTGCTCTCACCGGAGGACTGGCCGCCCGAAGGACGTCCGGCGACGACCGCTCGGATCCCCGCCCCAGGTAGCGGCGCCGACCTTGCCGCAGCCCTGGACTCCGCGCTCGCGCAGCTCGACCGAGGGCTCGCCGCGACGTTCCTCGACGGGTCGCTCATGAGCGACGGGATCTACACGCCGGCGAGCTCCGAGCTGCGACTGCTTCTCGAGCGGACGCACGCCGCCGGTGGCCTCTATGTCGCCGACGAGGTGCAAGCAGGACACGGCCGGCTCGGCGCGGGCCTCTGGTCCTTCGCTGCCCACGGAATCGCGCCGGATGTCGTGACGCTCGGCAAGCCGATGGGTAATGGGTACCCCGTCGCCGCGGTCGTCACGAGACGGGAGCTTGCAGAGCGGTTCCCGTACGCCGGCAGGACGTTCTCCACCTTCGGCGGCAATCCCGTCGCCGCGAGCGCTGCCCTCGCCGTGCTCGACGTCCTCGAGGACCAGCGGCTCCCCGAACGTGCGGCTCGAGTCGGCGAGCGGCTGCGCGCATCGATCGCAGGTCTCGGCAAGCAGGAAGTCGTCGAGGTGCGCGGCGCGGGGCTCCTCGCAGGCGTCCAACTTTCGAGCGGCGAGCTGGCCGGACGCGTCGCCGACGAGCTGCGAGAGCACGGAATCCTGGTAGGGCTCACCGGCAAGCGCGAAGACGTGCTCAAGGTCCGGCCGCCGCTCGTCTTCGCCGACGAGCACGCCGACGTACTCGTCGCTGCGCTAGACCGGATCCTCTCCTAGTCGTATCGTCCGTCCATGACAGTCGAGCAAAGCGACGCGCAGCTCGTCTCCCGGTGCCGGGAGGGCGACGCTGACGCCTGGAACGAGTTCGTGGAGCGGTTCTCTCGCTATGTGTACGCAATCTGCGGCCGCGGCTTCCGCCTCGCACAGCACGACGCCGAGGACGTGTTCCAGGAGGTCTTCGCGCGTGCGTTCGAGAAGCTGCCGGAGCTGCGAAGCGACGATGCGGTGCGGCCGTGGCTCGCCATGCTGACGCGCCGGCTCTGCATCGACAAGTTGCGCCTGCTCGCGCGTGACACGACATCGGAGGCAGATCCGGACGAGGAGGAGGTCGGCGACGTGCTTGCCCAGCTCGACGATGCAATGGCCGTTCGCGCCGCGCTCGACAGCGTAGGCGACCCATGCCGCGAGATCCTCGACCGCTTCTTCTGCCGCGACGAGAGCTATCGGACGATTGGCGACAGCCTCGACATGCCCGCCGGGACGATCGCCAGCCGTATCTCGCGTTGCCTCGAAAAAGTTCGTGTCGAACTCGATGGAAGGAGTCGGGGCTCTCGGCCGTCATGAGTAGTGAGATGAACGAATTCGACGAGGAACGGATCGGCCGGTTACTTCGCCTCCTGCCGTCTGCGCCCGAAGGGTGGGTGCGTGCTGCACAGGAGCTGCCGGCTGCGCGGGCGATGCTCGATGAGCTCGTTGCGCGTGCCGAGCAGGACGCAGCGTTCCGGCTTCAGCTCCAGGCCGACCTCGAGCGTGCGGTTGCTGCCGCCGGTTACGAGCCCTCGCCGTTCGTCATCTCGCGGCTGCGCCGGCTCCTCAGGACGGTCTGATACGCGCGGTACGTGCGCCGGTTGAGACACTGCCGCGGTGCTCACCGGCCTCTCCCTCCCCGCGCTCCTCGAGGAGCTGGCGGCGCCGCGCGAAGTTCCCGGCGCCGGCTCGGCCTTGGCGGTCGCCCTCGCGACGGCGGCAGCCGTCGTGCAGATGGCCGCGCGGCTCTCGCCGGACAGCTGGGCTGACGCCCAGGGGGTAGCGGCTCAAGCGGAGTCGCTGAGGGAGCGGGCTGCCACGCTCGTCGACGAGGACGCGGACGCGTACCGCCGGGCACTCGAGGCGCGAGCCGCGGCAGATGAGAAGCAGAAGCCGGAGCAACGCGATTGGTCGCTCGGCCGCGTCACGGCGGCAGCGGCCGAGCCGCCGCTCGCGCTTGCCCGCCTTGCCGCCGATCTGGCCGACCTCTGCGCGGCTGCGGGCACGCGCGTCGAGCCGCGTGTTCACGCCGACGTCGCAGCGGCGGCAGCGCTCGCCGCGGCCGTTGCGCGGGGGGCGCGAGAGCTCGTCGCGGCGAACCTCACCGCGCTGCCGGGAGACGCGCGGGTGGAGGAGGCTGAGCGCCTCGCGCTGGCGGCCGCCGAAGCGGCGGCCGGCGTGCGTCTGGCCTAGGCAGAGAGGCGCCGAGACGGCGACCCTCTCCCTTCGCGGCTGGGGTTAATCCATCCGTACGTTGCTGTACCGGACGTGCGCCTCGACTTCGTTCTCGTCCTCGTCCTGCGGCTCGCTATTCGCGTCCTTCTTGCGCCGATGGGCCTCGACTTCGGCCTCGTCCTCGGTGCGTTGCTCGTCCGACATTGCTCCTCCTTCGGAAAGTCCTCTGTCACCTATCCAGACGTGTTTCCGCGCGTAGATCTTCCCTTGCGCCGGCCGAAGCTCGGCGGACCATAGAGAAGGGGCCCGGCGGAACCGGGCCCCTTCTCTAATGCCTTGCCGCGTAGGTCAGTCCTTCTTGTGGCGGTGAGCCTCGAAATCGTCCTCGCTCGAAGCCTCGTCCTGCGGCTCGCTATTCGCGTCCTTCTTGTGCTTATGGGCCTCGACTTCGGCCTCGTCCTCGGTGCGCTGCTCGTCCGACATTGCTCCTCCTTCGGAATCTCTACGCCCGTTCGGCGCTGTCAACTCACTAGACGTGCGTACGAACACAAATCTTCCCACCGACCCTTCAAATTCGCAACCAGGCCTGCGATCCTCCGCCGCGTGGGCAGCTATGCCGCTTCACTGCGCGCTTTTGGGAAGGTCTTTGCGAATCCGCGCGTGCGTAGCCTCCAGCTCGCGGGTGCAGGGTCGACGCTCGGCACGTATGCGTACGCGGTTGCCCTGCCCGTTTACGCGTATCACTCCGGTGGCGCACGCACCGTCGGGCTTCTGTTCTTCGCACGATTCGTGTTCGCAGCCCTCGCCGCGCCGTGGCTCGGCCTGCTCGCCGACCGCTGGTCGCGACGACAGCTCATGCTCGGCGGCGATCTCGTCCGCTTCGCGATCTTCGTGGGAATGACCGTGAGCGCAAGCGCCGGCGGAAGCCCGTACATCGTCTACGTCCTCGCCGTCACGTCGACGGTCGTCTCCGGCTCGTACTCGCCCGCGCAGGCGGCGCTCCTTCCCTCGCTTGTCGAGACGCCGGACCAGCTGACCGCCGCGAACCTCGTCGGCAACACAATCTCAAGCGTAGGAATGTTCGCGGGCCCGGCCATCGGCGGGATACTTCTCGCCGTCAGCACTCCATCCGCCGTATTCGCACTCAACGGGGTGCTCTTCCTGTGGGCTGCATTCTTCGTCGTCCAGGTGCCACGCGACAAGCCGCCGGAGCGCACCGAGCGGCCGAAGTTCCTGCCGGAGCTCACGGCGGGCTGGACGACCCTGTGGCGCACGCCCGCGCTACGCGTCGTGATCGGCCTGACCACGGCGGACGCGATCGTCTACGGGGCGCTCGAGGTGCTTCTCGTCGTGTTTGCGCTTCGACTTCTTCACTCCGGCAATGCGGGCTATGGCTGGCTCAACACGGCAATGGGTGTTGGAAGCGTCGTCGGCGCGTTCGTCGTTGCGGCGATCGCGGCGCGTCGGCGGCTGGCAGGCGGTTTCGGATTCGGGATCCTTCTCTCGGGCGTCGCACTCTGCATCGCTGCCGCTCTGTCGACGCTTGCGCCGGCACTTTTCTTCCTCGGTCTCGTCGGCACGGCGACGATCCTGGTCGAGGTCACCAGCGTCACGCTTCTGCAGCGTGCGACGGAGAACGAGGTTCTCGGGCGCGTCTTCGCAGTTTTCGAGAGCCTGGCGCTTGCAGGCACGGCCGTTGGCGCGGTGGCCGCGCCGGGTCTCGTGAGCTGGCTCGGCCCCCGAGGAGCGCTCATCGCGACGGGCGCGTTCCTCCCCGTCCTGCTCGTACCGCTCTGGCCGAGCCTGCGGCGCATCGACGCGGATGCACGGATCGCCGAAAGGCCGCTAGAGCTGCTGCGGCGCATCGAGATCTTCGCCCAGCTGCAGGAGCCGGTGCTCGAGCGACTCGCGGCGAGCGCGACCGCAGTCTCCGTCGGTGCGGACCAGGTCGTCGTATCACGCGGCGAGGCGGGGCGCCACTTCTACGTGATCGCAACAGGACGAGCCGTCGTCGAGCTCGACGACGGCCAGACCCGCGAGCTTGGGCCCGGGGACTTCTTCGGCGAGATCGCGCTGTTGCGGGACGTCCCGCGGACGGCCACGGTGCGCGCGCTCGGGCCGCTCCAGCTCTACGCAGTGGGACGAGACGAGTTCCTCGTCGCGGTAACGGGCCACGCCGCGACGCTCGCAGCCGCAGAGGGCGTGGTCACCTCGCGCCTTCCGTTGGGCGCGCTGGGCTAATCGGAACTCTCCGCGAGAACCCGCTCGAGCGCGCGAAGTAGGTCGAATGCCGCGTCGCGCTCGCCTTCCTCGAGCTGCGCGGCCACGCGCGCGAGCGGCGCGAGCCGGCCCTCGCCCGCGAGTGCGTCGCGCGCCCGCCGAGCCCGCTGAAGCAGGTCGAGCGCGATTGCAGCCTGGTTCGCGAACAGGCCCAGCAGATCGACCTCGGCGAGCCTCAGCTTCGACTCCGCGGGACGGTCGAGCACCTGGAGCACCCCCAGCGCACGCTCCTCAACGAGCAGAGGCACGGACATCATGTTCGTCGGGACGTAGCCGGTCGACTCCGCCTGGGTGCGCGACCAGCGGGTGTCGGCGCTCAGGTCGTCGACGACGAGCGGCTGGCGCGTCGTGAGTACCCAGCCCGCGATCCCGTTGCCGGCCGGGAAGCGCATGCCGATCAGGTCGCCCGCTCCCTCGCCGGCGACTGCCTCGAAGACGAGCTCCTCGGCCTCCTCGTCGAGGAGGAAGACGGACGAGGCCTTGGCACGGAAGATCGCCCGCGCCACCTCGACCGTGGCCTGCAGGAGCGAACGATGCGCCTCGTCGGCTCCGATCACGCCTGCGGCGACGGCCGCTTCGAGGTCGCTCACGCGGCACCTTCGGCGTTCGACGCCGTTTGGGACAGGACGCTCTTGAGCTGGAACGGCGTCAGCTCGGGGTGCTTGGCCATCACGAGGGCGCAGATCGCCGCGATGTGAGGCGTCGCGAAGCTGTTGCCGGTGCAGCGGAGCGTGCCACCGCCGAGCCACGCGACGTCGAGATCGAGACCGCGTCCGAAGAACTCCACCGGCGGGTTCGGGTTGTAGTAGAAAGTCAGCGGATCCGACTCCTCGTGGCTCCCGACGGAGATCACGCTCGCGAAGCGCCACGGGAAGCTCTCGACGGGCATGTTGTGCGCCGACGCGACGAGGAGCACACGCCGGAAATAGGCGCGGTCGGCGAGCTCATGCAACCGCTCCACGTACTTCGTGCGAGTCGTCGAGAGGCTCATGTTCACGATCGGGAAGCCCTCTTCGATCGCCCAGGCGAGCCCGCGCAGCATGATCTCGCCACCACCGGTATAGCCGGCGCCGAGCACGCGCACGCTCGTCAGCTCCACGTCCGGCGCCACGGCGCGGATGATGCCCGCACAGGCGGTGCCGTGGCCGCAGAGATCGCCCTCGTCGTCCTCGATCACCTCTGGCTCGCCGTCCTCGCCCTTGACGACCGCGACCGAGCGGTCGACGCGGCCGACCAGCGGGTGATCGCGCTCGATGCCGCTGTCGAGCACGCACACGCGGACGCCCGCGCCGGTCGAGCCGCCCAGCGCCCACTCCCGCGTCACCTGATCCGGCAGCGTCACCGGCACGCGAATCCGGTCGACCGCCTCCGCCGGCAGGCTCCAGGCCGGGAGCTCCTCCTCTTCCTCGTACTCGTGCAGCTCGATCGCGCTCATCGCGCGCCGATCATCGCATGCTCAGGACGAAATCTGAACCGCGGTCCCGAGGGGAACCGTGCGCATGAGGTACCGCATGGCAGCCTCGGTCGCATGCAGGCAGCCGGCCGAGATCGCCGAGCCGCGGCCCGAGCCGGCGTGGATGCCGACGTAGTACGTGATGCTGCGGTTCCAGCCGGCCGGCAGGTTTGGCTGCTGCGCCGTGAGCACGATGATGCGCGGGCCGAAGGCAGGGCCGAACGGGCCGGTGAGCTTCTCGGCGACTGCGAAGTGGCCGACCGGCGTCGGCGAGCTGGGAGCGCCGATCCCGACGCGCATCGTCCGAAGGATCCGGCCGTCTCGCAGGACGTAGAGCATCCGCCGCGAGAGCGAGGCACGAAGCGCCCACTGGATCGGGTGGACGGCGACGTCGCGTCCGAACTTCGCCCAGGCGTCATGCCCGTTCGGGAGCGCCTCCGCCGTCACCTTCACCCAGCGGCCGCGGACGGCCACGACGCCGAGGACAAGCGGGCCGCCGAGCGGGCCGCGCGGTCCGACGCGCAGCAGCGGCCTCCCGCCCGGCTCCGCGCGGAGGACGACGGAGCCGTGCAACGGCCTCGCGACGAGCGCCGCCGTCGCGCCGTTCGGCGGCGCGGCCGCATGAGACGCGGCCGCCACGGCCGCGGCGAGGTATGCGATCAGCGTTTGGCCCATCGGTCTGAAATTGTGCAGCAGTGCGCGTACGCGATCTGAACTGGTTCCAGCTCGAGAAGTATCTTCGCCACGACGACCGGATCGTGCTCCCGATCGGTTCGACCGAGCAGCACGCCTACCTCTCCCTCGAGACGGACAACATCCTCGCGGAACGCGTTGCTGCGGAGGCCGCCGAGCCGCTCGGCGTCCCCGTCCTCCCCGTTCTCGCCTACGGCCTGACGCCGAGCTTCGGCGCCTACCCCGGTTCGCCGACGCTGCGCGTCGCGACTCTCGTCGCGGTCGTCCAGGATCTGCTCGACTCGCTGCGCGACCAGGGATTTCGGCGAATCCTGGTCGTGAACGGGCACGGAGGAAACGCACCTGCCGACGCCGCCCGCCGCGAATGGGGAGCTCCCATGCCGACACCGAGGTGCTGTTCCACAACTGGTGGGCCGGCCCTCGCGTCTGGCAACTCGTGCAGGAGCTCGACCCGGGCGCGAGCCACGCGTCGTGGATGGAGAACTTCCCGTGGACCCGCCTGTCCGGCGTCGAGCTGCCGGCGGAACGCAAGGAGCCGCTGACACAACCGCTCCCCGCGACGCCGGCGTCGATGCGCGAGTTGGCCGGCGACGGCCAGTACGGCGGCTTCTACGCGCTGCCGGACGAAGACGTCCTCACGTCTGGGCGGCAGGCGTCGAGGAGACGCGCGAGATCCTCGCTAGCGGCTGGCGCCAGCGAAGCGAAGCTGGCGCTTCGCTTCGCTAGGAGAAGGAACTGCGCGGGCCGGAAAGCGCGGTTTCCGGCCCGCTCCGTGCCTTTCAGCTGGGATCGTTGCGGCGGGAGGCCACCGTCGTGCGCTTGCGCGCGGCAGAGGCCGGCGCGAGCGCGGTCCGGCCTGCGGCTAAGTCGCCGCTACGCGGCTGTCTTAGCCTCCGGCCCCTGGTGGTGCTTTGGTTGAAGCGTTTCGAACCTTCGTTGGCGCAAAGGCGGCGGCGTAACGGCACGTTACGACGCCGCGGACCAGCGGGCGAGCACGCCGAAGGCCTGCTCGCCCGCGACGAAACAGCCGCCCGACCCCACACAGGCCCAATGTGCCTTCTGCACGGAGCCGACGGGAGACCGCGTCTCCCGTCGGCGCAGTTCGATTCCCAGCGAGCGAGCGCGAAGCACTCGCTCGCTAGTTCAAAATCGTGATGGGCGTCCCGAGCGGCAACACGTGAGCAAGCCGAATGATGTCGCGATTGCGGAGGCGGATGCAGCCGTGGCTCACGCTCTGTCCGATGCTCGCGTGCTCGTCGGTCCCGTGGATACCGATCTGACCGGGACCGCCACCGAAGTGGTAGAGCACCTTCGAGAAGGCTGACGTTCCGAAGGCGTAGGGGCCGTAGGGGCCGTTCGGGTCGGGCTGCTTGAGCAGCTCGACGAGGAAATAGCGGCCCGTCGGGGTCGGCAAGACCGAGCGGCCGACCGCGGCAGGAAAGCGAGCGGCGACCCGTCCGTCCTTGCGCAAGACCAGCTCGTGTCTGCCGAGCCGCGCCAGCAGGCTGTACGGATTCCAGGCGAGAGAGACGTCACGGTCTTTGATCCAGCCCGTCGCTCCGTCGGGCCGGATCGGCAGGTAGACGTGCTCCCAGCGGTGGCCATGTGACTTGACGAGGAAGACGAGTGGCGCGCCGATGCTCGTCGGATTCGAGAGCCGCTTGAACGGATGCTGCGCCGACGGAGCGCGGTAGACGCCGACCGAGCGCGTCACCGCCGTGGCGACGATGCTTTCCCCCGGGTGCCGCCGCATGTGCCTCACAACCGCGTGCCGGTGCGGCTCGAGCGAGACGGTAGAGCCCGTCGTCGGCGAGCCGCCGCCACACCCGCTTGCGAGGAGCGTGCCCACGGAGAGGAGGAGGAGCCGTCGTGGGACGGCTCCTCCGATTCGTTGCTGAGAGAAGCGCCTTGTCAACCGGTGAAGTTGGCGGTGCCGAGCACCGGGCGCGCGGCGTGCGCCCTACCGCTCACCGCTCCCTGGGAGCTGATCCCGCCGCCGTTCCGGGTCGTGCTCGGAGGCGTGAATGCGCCCTTCGAGCCGGAGGCCTTGGCCCCGACACCAACGCCCTTGCCGTTCGCGGAAACGATCGCCGACCCCGACACCGCGGCGGACCCGCTAGCGGAGCTGGTCGAGCTGACGGAACCCGAGGCGCAGGCAGCTACGCCACCATGAGCCTTCAGCGCGTGCACATCGAACGTGGGCTTGCCGCCCGGGCACACGGGCTTGTGGGGCTGGCTGTTACCGGGCCCGTACAGGTTGGTCGTTGCGCCTGCGCCGCTCTGCATGGCGATCTGCCCTGCCGTCTTGCCGTTCCCGTAGACCTTCGTTCGTGTCGACGCGGCCATCGCGTTCGTGTTGTGCGTGCTGTTGGTGGTCGCGCTCGGCTTCACGCCCGCGGACACGGACACGGACGCATGCACAGACGCGGAGGCGTTCGACTGCTTCTTCGCCTGCCCGGGAGGAGTCCCATGCGGGTTCCCTGCCAGGGCAACGCCACTGAGGATCGCAGCGCCGAGAAACGACGCCAGGACCACACCAGCATAGCGTTTATTCGTCTTCATCGATTTTCCCCCTACCTCTTTGCTCGTAATGCTCTTTGCTCGTAACGTCGAGGCAACGGGCTGGGAGAAGACGACGGTATGGCTTGCAAGTCGGCCTTACAAGCTCTTAAAACGGTGCTTCAGCCGCTGTGCTGCCGCAGCCACGCGGCCAGGTTCTGCGCCTGATCGACGGCGCTCGCTCCCCTCGCGGGCGGCGTGACGGAGTGCGGCGTCGTCGGGGGAGACGCGTGGCCACCGGTGTGGCGCGCGATTGCGATTGCAAGGACCACCACCGCAGCGGCGACAAGCGCCGCTCCTGCTGCCAGCCACAGCGCCGTCCAGCGCCGTGCGCGCCGGGCGGATGGCGCCGCGAGGATCTCGGTCGCGCGCTCATCGGACTCGGTGGGCAGGGACAAAGTCTCCGCCTCCGAGGCGACCGGAGCGAGCAGCCGAGCAAGCGCCGCCGCCGAGGGCGGCCTGTCCTCGGGCCTCACGGACAGGCAGGCAGTCACCGCAGCGACGAACTCGACTGGAGCGCCGGCGAGACGGCCGGCGACATCCGCAGGGTGGAAGCCGTCTGCTGCTCCGAGCTCGGAGAGGGATCCGGCGCTCCGCGCGGGATCGCCGGTGAGAAGCTCGTAGAGCACGGCACCGACGGCATAGATGTCCGCGGCGGCGGTGACCTGTTCGCCGCGAGCCTGCTCCGGCGCGAGGTAGCCGGCGGTTCCGAGCACGGTGCCGGCGAGGGTGAGCTGCGTTCCGTCGTGGCCCACGGCGATCCCGAAGTCGCCGAGTCGGAGGACACCGTCCCTGCCGAGGATGAGGTTCTGAGGCTTGACGTCCCGATGCACGAGACCCGCGGCGTGGGCCGCGGCGAGCGCGGCGCAGGCTTGCACGCCGAGCCTCGCCACCTCGGCCGCCGGCAGCCGACCTTGCCGCGCGAGAAGCTCGGCGAGCGTCTCGCCCTCCACGTACTCCATCGCGATGAAGGGACGGCCGTCGTCCTCGCCCACGTCGAAGACGCGCACGACGTTCGGGTGAGAGAGCCTCGCGGCCAGGCGGGCCTCACGAACGAAGCGCCGCCGCAGGTCATCGTCCCGCGCGAGGTTTTCGGCCAGCCGCTTGAGGGCCACCGGCCGATCGAGCTCGACGTCGTGCATGAGATCGACGGTCGCCATGGCCCCATGACCCAGTGGCCGGACGAGGTCGTAGCGCCCGTCGATGCGTGCCCGAGCGCTCATCCGTCGTTTCCGTGTTTGTCGCCGGGCTTGTGGTGATCGTGGTGATCGTGGTGATCGTGCTTGTGCGGAGGCTTTGACGGCTTCGTCGGCGGGGCCGGAGAAGGCTTGCAGACGATGCGATCGGCGAGCGCGCTCACGCCGGTGAGGAGCGCCGGCCGCAGACGAGCCGGAACCTGGGACTTCTTCTCGATGATGTCCGTTCGGAGCGCTGCCGCCCGTTGCGCTGCCCGGCAGCTGTTTCCGGCGGCCGCGGCGTCCGCCACCGCCGACGCCTGATTCGCCCACTTGCTTGCCAGCGCAGGCGGTACCCCACGAGTCGCGGATCGATCCGGTCGGGAGGAGCCTCCGCAGCCGGCTAGGAGGAGCGCGACGAGCGCGGCGCCGGGGAGGATTCTCAGCACGTTGCGGTATTTACCCGCCATCGGGTCCAACGTAGCCTCCCAATCCCGGCCGGGACCGGTTAATGTCCTGTTAATGCCGATGCTTCACGGCTGTGCGTTTCCGGGCTGCTCGACCTTCACGCTGAGTACGTATTGCGTCGAGCACGAACTGCTGGTCCGGGCTCTGAAGGAGTCCGAGCGGGCACACCATGCCGACGGTGAGCGCGCAGAGGATGCCCCTCTGACAGCCGAAACACACAGCGAAGCAACAGAGCCGGCGGCCATCTAGCCGCCGCCGAAGAGCCTTTTCAGCTGCTGGTACTCTCGCTGCATGCGGGTCATTCCCTCGTCGCCGAGGGCTCGGCGGCGCCTCTTTCGGCTAGGAATCGCGCTTACGGTCGCCGGCACGATCGCCGGCATCGCACTGTCAGTCCACAGCCCGAAGCAGCCAAACTCGGCGCCGCCCAAGAACGCCCCTCCGGCGCAGCGCGTCGCTCGGGAGACACGTGTCACGTCGAAGGAACGCCGTGAGATCAATGCGACGCTCGACACGTTTCTCGGGGCGTCTCTCGACCGCAGCTCGCCGGCTACCGCGTGGCGCCTCGCCGGACCTGAGCTGAAATCGGGTTCAACCCTTCGCGAGTGGAAGGCCGGCACCAGCCCGGTGCCCTACTTCCCCACCCGGGAAAAGACGTTCGGCAGCTGGGAGACCGTCGACGCGGGCCCCAACTACGTCGTCTTCGACCACCTCCTCGTTCATCCGCGGCGCGGCACGCAGACCTCGTCATGGATCTTCTCCGGCGAGGTCGTCAAGAGCGGCTCACACTGGCTCGTGAACCGCCTCTACACGATCGCGGTCATGCAGAAGCCGACGAAGACCGGCACGCACCAGGTCGGGCCCCAGGACTACGCCGCGCCCGGGTCCGGCCAGGGATCGGCTCAGACCAGCGGAGGAACGCTCGGCAAGCAGTGGCTGCTCATCGTCGCCGGGCTGGTCGGGCTCGCACTTCTCTTCCCGCTGGGCTTCGGCGTCGCCTCCACTGTGCGCTCGCGCCGCCGTCGGAGGCAGTACACGGAGCACCGAAGCCGCGACCTGCCGCCGCTGCCACGCCCGCTGCAGACCGGTAATGGCGCTGAATTTCGCGACCCGCGGCACTAACTTTCCTCTGGTACCTTGGTCTAAGTCCGTATGGAGTCCTCTTCCTCTTCGCCCCGCACGGTCGGCGGCATCCTCAATTCCCCTCGCGCACAGCGCCGGCTGATCATTTTCAGCGGCGGCGTGCTCGTCATCGGGTTCATCGCCTTTCTCTCCGCGTTCCTCCTGCGCGGCACGAGCGGGATCCATTCGCCGCTCTCCACCCTGCCGGCGCAGACGCATGTCAAGCTCGTGAAGGCGCCGCCTTCCAAGGAGGCCCTCCAGGTGGCGCGGAAGTTCATCGAGACGGCGGTGCTCCGCAAGAACCTCGACCAGGCCTACGACATCACGGGGCCGGCGTTGAGGGGCAACATGACCCGGGCGGTGTGGGACAAGGGCACCATCGCAGTGGCTCCGTATCCCGCGGAGAACACAAAGACGGCGGCGTTCACGGTCGATTGGTCGTACCAGACGCAGATCATGCTCGAGGTCGACCTCGTGGCGAAGAAGGGTTCGGGCTCGAACATCCGGCCGCACCTCCCTTACTTCCTCGGCCTGGAGCGCAAGGGCGACAAGCCCAACGGAGCGTGGCAGGTCAACACCTGGATCTCGAGCTGGCATCCGCCGGTCCCGATGGCTGGTGGCGGCGGCTAGAGCCGCAGCCACGGCCTAGCTCCCTACTTCCTTACGCAGCGGTCCGTCTGATCAGTTGTCGACGAGCCCGTGCTGCGACGCGTCCTGGAGACCGAGGTTCGGGCGCTCCGACGGCTGCACGGCAGTCGGATGCCGCAAGCCGTTCAAACCATCAGTGGCCCGCGCCACGACGACGCCGCTGGGGACGAAATCGGTCGCGGCGACCCGCTGGCTAGCGGTGGCCGGCTTGCCGT
Source organism: Gaiellaceae bacterium (assembly GCA_045805965.1). GTDB lineage: Bacteria > Actinomycetota > Thermoleophilia > Gaiellales > Gaiellaceae > Palsa-739. The sequence goes on along the minus strand of JBJMKF010000012.1, from coordinate 213,831 downwards.
ACGACATGACCGAGACGGCCACGAGCGCTGCCGCCGCGGTCGATGCCACTGCGGCCCCGACCCGCACGGAGAAACGCCTCGCGGTGGCCCACCGCGGGATCGCGAACGGCGGCGGCTGCTCCAGAGGCGCTGCTCGCAGCAGCCCTGTCTGGTGCCGCACGTCATCGGCGAAGAGCGCACAGTCCGAGCAGTAGCTCAGGTGACGCTCGAGCAGCGCCGACTCATGCAGCGAGAGTTCGCCGTCAAGGTCGAGCGAGATTCGCTCGCGAGTCCGATGACACTCAGTTCGTCCCACTGTGAGCTTTGACGACCATCGACGGCAGAGAGTTAGAACTTTTCACCCGATTGGACCCTAAAACGCGCGCCTCGCGGGATCGACCAGCGCACCGAGCAGCACGAGTGCGACGCCGAGCAGGAACAAGCCGAACGAGCCGCGCTTGCTCTCCGCGCGCTCCTCGGGGGTAGCCTTGCGCCGCCGGCGCCTCGTCCGGGCGCGCATGGTCGCGGACTGCCCACCCCAGGTATCGGTGTTCAGGTCCTCCACCTCCGAGCGCCAGGGGCCACGGCTGCCGAGCACGAAGCTCCCTACGAGGATGGCTGCGCCGACCACGTAGTACCCGGTCGCGAGCGCATGGGCGATGCTCCTCCCGGACAACGCGCCGGCCACAGCCGCAACCGCGGTCGTGCCCCCGAGCACGATCGCGACGAGCCCGAGAATGCGCGGCAGCGCGGCCCGGAGGTGCAGCAGCATGGTCTGTCCGCCGTTAACCGGTGGTTTCGGCGAGCGACGGCCGGCGGCGGAAGTCGTCCTCGTCCATCGGCCAACGCTCGAGCGGGAAGTGGCAGGCGTACTCATGCTCGTGCGAACCGGGAACCGGCGTCAGCAGCGGCTCGTCGACATTGCACTTGCCATCGACGAAGCGGGGGCAGCGCGGATGGAAGCGGCAAGCCGCCGGCGGGTTCAGTGGGCTCGGGACGTCGCCGGTGAGCACGATCTGCTTCCGTGCGCGCCCGAGCGTCGGGTCGGCGATCGGCGCTGCGGACAGCAGCGCGCCCGTGTAGGGATGCTTCGGCTCTGCGTACAGGTCGTGCCTGGAGCCGGTCTCAACCGGCTTCCCGAGGTACATGACCATTACCCGGTCCGAGACGTGGCGGACGACGTTGAGGTCGTGCGCGATGAAGACATACGTCAGCTGGAAGTCCTGCTGCAGGTCCTTGAGCAGGTTCAGGATCTGCGCCTGCACCGACACGTCGAGCGCCGACACCGGCTCGTCGCAGATGATCAGCTTCGGGTTGATAGCGAGGGCGCGCGCGATACCGATCCGCTGTCGCTGGCCGCCCGAGAACTCGTGCGGGAAGCGGTTGTAGTGCTCGGGGTTCAAGCCGACGATCTCGAGCAGCTCCTGGACGCGCCGCTTGCGGTCCGAGTCCGTACCGATCCCGTGCACCTCGAGCGGCTCGGCGACGATGGCGCCGACACGCATGCGAGCGTTCAGCGACGCGTAGGGGTCCTGGAAGACCATCATCATGTCGCGGCGGACCGGCCGCATCTCGCTGCGGTCGAGGTGCGTGATGTCACGCCCGTCGAAGATGATCTTGCCGCCGGTCGGCTCGAGCAGCCGGGCGATGCAGCGCGCCATGGTCGACTTGCCGCAACCCGACTCTCCCACGACGCCGAGTGTCTCGCCGGCCTCGAGCGTGAAGTTCACGCCGTCCACCGCTTTGACCTGAGCGACCTCCTTCTGGAAGATCAGGCCGCGGGTGACTGGGAAGTACTTCTTCAGGTCCTCTACGACGAGCAACTCGCTCAAGCGGCACTCCCCTCGCTGGCCGCCTCGAAGCTGGCCTTCTTCGCAGTCCAGATACGGGTGCGATCCTCCTCGCCAAGGTGGCAGCGGAAGCGATGCTCCACCCCGACGGGCGACGGCCGTAGCTCGGGGAGCTCTGTCCGACAGCGGTCGAAGACGTACGGACAGCGGGGGTTGAATGCGCAACCCTGCGGAGGATGGAGCAGCGACGGGGGCTGGCCCGGAATCTGCTCCAGCCGATCCGAAACGACATCGAGGCGCGGCAGCGAGCCGAGCAGGCCCCACGTGTACGGCATCTCGGGCTTCGCGAACAGGTCGTCGACGTTGGCCTCCTCGACCACGCGACCGCCGTACATGACAAGCACCTCATTCGAGAGCTCCGCGACGACGCCGAGGTCGTGCGTGATCATCACGATCGCGGTCCCGTGCTCGTCCTGCAGCTTGTTCATCAGTCGCAGGATCTGTGCCTGCGTCGTAACGTCGAGTGCGGTCGTCGGCTCGTCGGCGATGATCACTTCGGGCTTGTTGATCAGCGCCATCGCGATCATCACGCGCTGGCGCATCCCGCCCGAGAACTGGTGCGGGTAGTCGTCGATCCTCGAGTCGGCGCGCGGGATCTCGACCTCCTCCAGCGCTTCGAGAGAGCGGCGCCGCGCCTCCGCGCGCGTGACATCGTTGTGCAGCATCACGGCCTCTTCGAGCTGCCAGCCGATCCGCTTGACCGGATTGAGCGAGGTCATCGGATCCTGGAAGATCATCCCGATCCGCTGGCCGCGGATCTTCTGCAGGCGCGATCCGCTGGCGCCGAGGATCTCTTGGCCGTCGAAGAGCACCGAGCCGCTGACCTGGGCATGACGCCGGTCGACCAGGCCCATCAGGGTCAGGAACGTGACGCTCTTGCCCGAGCCCGACTCACCGACGACGCCGAGCGTCTGCCCACGATCGAGCGAGAAGTTCACCCCGCTTACGGCCTTGACGATGCCGTCATCCGTCCGGAAACGGGTGGTCAGATCAGTGACTTCGAGCAGCGCCACGTCAGGTGGAGAGGCGGATGCGCGGATCGAGGAACGCGTAAAGAATGTCGACGAGGAAGTTGAAGACGATCACCGCGAGAGTGGCGAAGACGGTGATGCCGACCACGACCGGAAGGTCGTCGTTGAGCGCCGAGCCGATGAGATCCTGGCCGAGCCCGTGCAGGTTGAACACGGTTTCGGTAAAGACCGCGCCGCCGAGACTGAGGCTGATGTCCATACCCAGCATCGTCACGACCGGAAGCAGGCTGTTGCGCAGCACGTGCCGGATGAGCACGCGCGTAGGCGACGCTCCCTTGGCGCGCGCCGTGCGGATGTAGTCCTCGGACGACGTCTCCATCACGCTCGCGCGGACGAACCGCGTGTAGATCGCCGCGAAGAGGAACATGAACGTCATCCAGGGCAGGATCAGGTGGTAGGCCCAACGCACCGGGCCGGAGCAGACTCCGGTCGTGTGGCTGGGGAAGAAGTTGCAGTAGTCGGCGATCGGCGTCCAGCCGAGCTTGAAGCCGAAGATGTAGGCGAGAATCAGGCCGATCCAGACCGCTGGCGCCGACACGCCGATCAGGACCAGGAGCATCGTCGTCCGGTCGAGGATCGACCGCGGGCGGAGCGCCGAGATGATGCCCGTCGGGATCGCGGCGAGGAGCCAGAAGAAGGCTCCTCCGAAGACGAGCGACGCGGTGACCGGCGCGTCCTGCGCCACAACCCAGCGCACCGATGTGCCGAAGCGGAACGAGTAGCCCAGCGACGCGTGCCGCAGCATGTTCCAAAGGAAGAGCCAGTACTGCTGATAGATCGGCAGGTCGAGATGGAGGTTGTGGGCGATGTGGGCCACGATCGCCGGCTTTGCCGCCTTACCCGCCGCGAGCTCCGCCGGATTCGTCGGGATGACGAAAAAGATGATGTAGGTGACGATCGTCGCGACGAGGAAGAGGAAAAAGGCCCAGAAGAGGCGACGGATGACGAAATAGCCCACGGCTCAGGAATCCTATTTCTCTTTGGGGTCCTTTGCGAACCTCAGATCGAGATTCTGGAGGGGCGCCCGGGGGCGCCCCTCCAGCATGCTTGCCTGATCCGACCTAGCCCACCGAGAGGGCCTGGAGGATCGGGTAGTTGAAGTACGCGCTGTAGATGTAGTTCTTGACCCGCTTACCCGTGAGGAAGCGGTTGTTCGAGACCTCATACGGAATGAAGGGAACGTACTTCTGCATCAGCGTCTTGTCGAGGGCCTGATACGCCGCCGCACGCTTCGCGCCGAACTGCGCTGCCGCGTGGGCGAGACCCGCGTTGAACTTGCTGCTGTTGAAGTAGAAGTAGTTCACGTTCCCGGTGTCGCCGATCGTGTTCCCGTCGAGGTTCACGTTCATGTAGTCGAACCCGTCGAGGTAGTCGGCGCACCAGCCGCCGCCGGCAACGTTGTAGCCGTCGGGACCGAGAGCGACGCTCTTGGTCTGCAGCGCGTGGTAGTAGCCGGTCGGGTCAGACGTTTGGAGCTTGGTCTGGAACCCGAGCGCGCCGAACTGCCGCTGCTCGAACTGGACGAGGTTCGACTGGAAGGTGCTCGACGGCCGGTAATACAGGTTGAGCGTCCCGCTCAGGTGGCCTGCACCAGCCGCCTTCGCCTTCGCGAAGTCGGGATAGTTCCCGTAGATGTGCAGCTTCTTGTACCCGGGGATCCCCGGCACAAGGAACTGGTCAGCCGGCGTGCCGGAGTACGGCCCACCAAGCTTGATGACCGACGCGCGACTGAACGCGTAGCTGAGCGCCTTCCGGACGGCCGCGCTGTTCGTCGGCGCCCTCTGGGTGTTCAGCGAGGCCCAGCTGACGCAGGTCGTCGGACCGACGTGGAACTGCCCCTTGTTCGGGCCTCCGTACTTCTGGGAGACCGAAGCGACTTGATCGGACGGAACCTGGCCGAAGTCGAGGTCGAGCTGCCCCTTCTCGATCTGGAGCACCTGCGCCTGGCCGCTGCCGTTGTTCTCGTTGATCACGATCTGGTTCGGGTTGGACTCCTGGAAGCCCTTGTAGAACTTGTTCCGCACGAGCACCGCGAGGCGCTGCGGCGAGTTCGTCTTGATGTAGTACGGCCCGGCCGACGGATACGTCAGCACGCCGTTCGGGTTACTCGAGTACTTCATGTTCGGCTTGACGGCACCGAACCACTGCATGCCGAGAATCGACAGGAACGTCGGGTTCGGCTTCGTCAGGTGGAAGGTCAGGGTGAGACCCTTCGCCTTGATGCCGGAGATGGTGGCCGACGTCTTGACGCCCTTGGTGCCCGGGCAGTTGGCGAACTTCTCGGCACCGACGATCATCTGGTCGATGGCGAGGAAGCAGCCGTTCTGCACGTACATCTTGGGGCTCAGGTCACGCTCGAACGCCCGCTGCCACGCAGCGGCCGTCACCGGCGAGCCGTCACTGAACCTCATGCCCTTTCGAATGTGGAACGTGTAGGTCTTTCCATCCTTCGAGATGGTCGGCATGGCGGCCGCCCCATCCGGCTGCAGGACCGATCCTGCCTTCCCGATCTTGTTCGGGAAGTTGAGGAGCAGCCGCTGCGTCGCGTAGAGCGCGGCCCAGTCGTTCGCCACGTACGCGATCTGCGGGTCTAGAGTGTCGAACCCGCCGCCCGAGTGGGCGACCTTCAACACGCCGCCGCGCAGCGCGGTCGCGTGACCGGCCTTCTGCGTTGCCGACGTAGCGACGCCAACCGTGGTCGCCGCGATGAGCAACGCGATCCCCATGCTCAACATGAGCAGGGAGAGCACATGCTTCCTGCGCATATGACTCCTTCCATCGCACCGCACGCCCTCACGCGCGGCCCGTTTGAGGTGAGTGAGAGACACCAGCGTTTAGTTGAGACGCCTCCGCGGCGCCAGAGTTAGAAGCTAAATGGTCGAGCGCGGATCGAACGCGTCGCGCAACCCGTCGCCGAGCAGGTTGAAGGCCATCGTCGTGATCAGGATGGCGAGGCCCGGGAAGATCAGGATCCAGACCTGGGTGCGGTAGTAATCGGGCGCCGTGGAGAGCAGATTCCCCCAGCTCGGCGTAGGCAGATCGATGCCGAGGCCCAGGAATGAGAGACCCGCCTCCGCGAGGATGTTCGTGGCGATGATCAAGGTCGAGTAGACGATGATCGGCGCCACGAGATGCGGCAGCAGGTGCGAGCGCATGATGCGCCAGTCGCTGGCTCCCGTCATCCGCGCGGCCTCGACGAACTCCTTCTCGCGGAGCGAGAGAACGACGCCCCGCATGATCCGGGCCGGGTAGAACCAGCCGAAGACCGTGAAGATCAGGGCAAGCGTGAACACGCCCTTAGGGAGGAAGCCGAGCGTGACGTTGTTGAGCGCGGGGCCGGCGACGATCTTGAGCGCGATGATGAAGAGCAGGTACGGGAAGACCATCACGATCTCGATCAGCCGCGAGATGACCGTGTCGATCCAGCCGCGGAGGTAGCCGGCGAGCAGGCCCATGAAGACGCCGAGCACGACCGAGCCGAAGGTGGCGAAGACGCCGACTTCGAGCGAAACCTGTGCCCCGTAGAGGATGCGAAGGAAGAGGTCGCGGCCGAGCTGCCCATCGGCTCCAAGGATCAGGAGCGTCTTGCCGAAGTGGGCCGGGTCCTGGCCGAGTTGCGCCGCCGGGATGTGCGACCACGGCCCGACCGGCGTGAAGGTTGTGGGGTTGGTCCCGTAGTCGAAGATCGTGTTCGGCCCGTGTCCGAGCAGGTGGGCTGCGAGCGGAGCGCCGCCGAACGCGCCTGCAAACAGGAGGATGACGACGCCGAAGCTGAGAAGCGCGATCTTGTCGCGCCGGAAGCGGATCCAGACGAGCTCCCAGTAGCCGCGCGCCTTGACGGCCTCGGGCTCGAACGGAGCATCGACCGCAAGGCCTACCGCATCAGGTGTGTCGACGCGAACGCTCACGAACGCGAGGACGGTATCTCATCGCACGCCAAACTGCCACCCATTCGTACCAGTTCGACGACTTCTCGCCCTGGAAGTTAGTCCGCGAAACGTGCGAACCAGTCGAGAGCATGCGGGTTTGCCAGCGAGTCGCGGCTCGCAACCTCGTTCACAGGCGCACCCATCAAGAGGCGCTTCACAGGCACCTCGAGGATCTTTCCGGACAGCGTGCGCGGGATCTCGGGAGCGAGGAGCACCTCGTCGGGAACGTGCCGTGGCGAGCAGTCCTCGCGAATCCGGCGGCGGATTTCCGCCTCGAGGCCGTGATCGAGCGCGGATCCGTCACGGAGGACGACGAAGAGCGTGATCTTGCTCCCCTCGCCGGCGGGGATGTCGACCACGAGCGCGTCGAGGACGTCGTCGAGCGCGAGGACGCTGCGGTACAGCTCGCTCGTCCCCATGCGCACACCGCCGCGGTTGATCGTTGCGTCTGAGCGGCCGGTGATGATCGCCGTGCCGCGATCGGTGATTTCGATCCAGTCGCCGTGCCGCCAGATGCCCGGGAACGTGGAGAAGTAGCTCTCGCGGTAGCGCGATCCGTCCTCGTCGCCCCAGAGATAGAGAGGCATCGACGGCATCGGCTCGGTGATGACGAGCTCGCCGACCTCGCCGGTGAGAGGCCGCCCGTCCTCGCTCCACGCCTCGACCTTCGCACCGAGTGCGCGCGCCTGCAGCTCGCCGCGGTAGACAGGCAGCGTCGGGACGCCGCCGACGAAGGCCGTGCAAACGTCGGTCCCGCCCGAGGTGGAGTAGAGCCAGACGTCCTCGCCGAGCCGTTCGCGCACCCAGTCGAAGCCCTCCGGCGCGAGCGGCGAGCCGGTTGAGCCGACGCTCTCGAGGCGTGAGAGATCGCGCCCCGTCCGGGGCTCCAGTCCCGCCTTCTGGCAGGCGGCGATGTAGCCCGCGCTCGTACCGAACGAGGTGATGCCCGCGGCGTCCGCCAGGTCCCAGAGCGTGCCGAGGTCGGGATGAACCGGATTCCCGTCGTAGAGGACGATCGAGGCCTCGGAGAGCAGGCCGCCGACGAGGAAGTTCCACATCATCCAGCCGGTCGTCGTGAACCAGAAGAGGCGATCACTGGCGCGCGCGTCGAGGTGCAGGCGGAGCTTCTTCAGGTGCTCGAGGAGGATGCCGCCCTGGCCGTGGACGATCGCCTTCGGCAGCCCGGTGGTGCCCGAGCTGTAGAGCACCCAGAGCGGATGGTCGAAGGGGAGCTGGGCGAACTCGAGCGCGGCGGGCGGCAGCTCCCAGTCACCACCGGCGAGGTACGGGAGCACGAACGTCTGCTCGAGAGTCGACAGCTCCCGCTGCAGTGCCGCGATCGTGTCGCTCCGGTCGAAGTCCTTGCCGCCGTAGCGGTAGCCGTCGACCGAGAGCAGCACCTTCGGCTCGATCTGGGCGAAGCGGTCGACGACGCTGCGGACACCGAACTCCGGCGCGCAGCTCGACCAGGTCGCGCCGATGCTCGCGCAGCCGAGAAACGCAGCGATCGTCTCCGGGATGTTCGGGAGGTACGCGGCCACGCGGTCGCCGGCCCCGACGCCGGCTTCCCGCAGCGCTGCGGAGACAGCGCCTGCGCGCGCCCGCAGCTCGCCCCACGTCCACTCCGCCAGCGGCCGCAGCTCGGAGGCGTGGTGGATCGCGACCTCCGTGTCGTCGCGGTGGCGGAAGATGTGCTCCGCGTAGCTGAGCCGTGCGCCGGGGAACCACTCCGCACCCGGCATCTCGCGGCGGGTGAGCACGCGCTCGTATGGTCGGCTCGCGTCGACTTCGAAGTAGTCCCAGATCGACGCCCAGAAGTCCTCGAGCTCGTCGACTGACCACTGCCAGAGGTCGTGGTAGCTGTCGAGGCTCAGGCTGCGCCTCTCGTTGAGCCACTCGCGGTAGCGCGTGATCGCCGCGGACGCGATCCGTTCCTCGCTCGGCGTCCAGACGATCGGCGGCGCAGCCACGCCGCGATCGTAGTCCGCTCAGCGCCGGGCGGATTCGAGCGGTGGAGTCGGCTCGCCGGCGGCGTCGGCGATGCCGAAGAGGACGTCGCGGATCGCATCGACGGAACTGTGGCGCGGCTCCCAGCCGAGCACCTCGCGCGCGCGAGTCGTGTCCATGATCGGAACGGAGAGTCCCATGTCGAGCCAGCCGGGCGGCGTAGGCTGCAGGCGGAGCTGCCAGGTCGCCGCCATGCCTCCCCGAACGAGTCGCGCGGGCAGCGGCAGCTTGCGGGCGCCGAACGCCTGGGCCAGCGTGTCCGGGTCGAGGATCGGGTCCGCCGCGATGTTGAAGGCGCCTCGAGCGTCGTCAACGATCGCAAGACGGTACGCCTCGCCGACGTCCAGCGAGTGGACGGCCTGGAAGCGCAGCCCGTCGATGTCAGGGACGACCGCGATCGCGCCGTGCCGTGTGAGGACACGCGGGAAAAGCGGGCCGAGGAAGTAGCGCCGCTGCTCCTCGCCGGAGCTGCGCTTGAAGATCAGGCCGGGCCTGAGCCGGACGACGCGCGTCTCCGGCCGTTCCACCTGAAAGTGGTCGAGCAGACCCTCGACCTCGGCCTTGTGACGCGCATAGAAACTCGTCGGCGTACCCTCGGTCGGCCAGCTCTCGTCGACCAGCCGGTTCTTCGGTCCCGGCGAATAGACGCCCACCGATGAGGCGTAGACGAGCGCCGGCACGCCCGCCTCCGCGACCGCCCGGAAGACGCGCGCGCTTCCATCGACGTTGGTGCGCCGCAGCGCGGCGAGATCGTGCGAGGGCTGGATAGCCCACGCGAGGTGGACGACGCAGTCGGCGCCGCGGAAGAGCGACTCGAGGTCGTTGCGCTCGATGTCGGCGCTCCGCCACTCCGTCTTGGGTACCTCGCGGCTCGGTCGCCTCCGGGCCAGCCCGAGGATCTCGTCGACCTTGTCGTCCTCGGCAAGCGCGCGCAGGAGGCTCGTGCCGACGTTGCCGCTCGCTCCGGTCACGACGACGCGCATCTCGGCCTACTGCCTCCGCGCGATCGCGCGGGCGAGCTCGCGCTTCGACATCTTCGAGCGACCTTCCACCCCGAGTCGCCGAGCACGCTCGTACAGCTCGTGCCTCGTGTTCTGCTCGACGTCGATTCCGCCGAACGTCTCCCCAATGCCGCGCCGCTTCTGGGCCGTCGTCTTCTTCGAGCGCGGATCGCTCGGGCCGCTTTCGTCCTTCGCGACCCAGCGGTCGCCGCGCTTCTCATGCGTGTGCTTCAGGGCGGCCATCGCCGTGCGATGCGCCCGCTCGCCTTCGCCGTACTGCTCGGCGGCGGCGTCGTGCGCCTTCGCGAACGTCCGCTGAGCCTTGCGGCTCGAACGCTGCAGTGTGCTCGGGAGCTCCGAGCGCCTGACGCGGTCTCGACTCGCCATCTTCGGCACTGCCTTACCTCCTCACGGCTGCAGGACGACCTTGAAGCAGCCGTCCTCTTTTTTCTGGAACTGCTGGTAGGCGGCAGGAGCCTCGTCGAGCGGCACGTGGTGGCTGGCGAACGCGTCGGTGCCGAGCGGGTCGCCGTCGAGCAAGAGCGGCCAGATCTGCGGCACCCAGCGCAGCACGTTCGCCTGACCCATCCGGATCTGCACCTGCTTGTCGAAGAGAACACGCATCGGGATGGGATCGGCCATCCCGCCGTAGACGCCCGAGATCGAGATCGTGCCGCCGCGGCGGACGAGCTCGATCGCGAGGTAAAGCGCATGGAGCCGATCGATGCTCGCCGTCTCCATCAGCTTCCGCTGGACCGGGGTCGGTAGGAGCCCCGTCATCTGCTGCATCGCCTTCGCCACCGGCGCTCCGTGCGCCTCCATTCCGACCGCGTCGAGGACGGAGTCCGGGCCCCGGCCGTCGGTCGCCTCCTGCACCACCTCGACGAGGTCGTCGTCGTGGTCGCGGAGGTCGTAGACCTCGACGCCGTGTGAGCGGGCGCGCTCGATGCGATCGGGGACGAGGTCGACGCCGAGCACGCGGTATCCGCGGTGCTGCCCGATCCGCGTAGCCATCTCACCGATCGGCCCGAGGCCGAGGACGAGCAGGGTTCCGCCATCGGGAACGTCCGCGTACTCGACGGCCTGCCACGCGGTCGGGAGCACGTCGGAGAGAAAGAGGAAGCGGTCGTCCGTCGGCCCCTCGGGCACCTTGATCGGGAGCGTGTTGCCGAACGGAACGCGCAGGTACTCCGCCTGGCCGCCCGGCACCTCGCCGTAGAGAACCGTGTAGCCGAAGAGGGCCGCGCCTGTGCCGTGCTGGCGCTGCTGGGTCGTCTCGCACTGGGACTGGAGCCCCTGCGAGCACATCCAGCACGTCCCGCACGAAATGTTGAACGGCACGACGACGCGATCGCCCGGGCCGACCGCGGTCACCTCGGGGCCGGCCTCCTCGACGACGCCCATCGACTCGTGGCCGAGCACGTCGCCTTGCTTCATGTACGGCGTCATCACCTCGTAGAGGTGGAGATCGGAGCCGCAGACCCCGGAGGAGGTGATGCGGACGATCACGTCGTCCGGCTCGCGGATGCCCGGGTCGGGAAGGTTCTCGACCCGGACATCGCGCTTGCCGTGCCAGGCGACAGCTTTCACAGGCCTAGCTCGTCGCCTGCTGGTTGACACCGGACTTGAACATGCCTCCCGTGGCGATCTTCGTGAGGAGCTTGTCGGCTTGCGACTCCTCGTCGAGCGTCTGATCCATCAGGTCCTTGATGCCGTCGAAGCCGCAGTCGTCGGCGAGCTGCCTCGCCGTGCCGTAGGCGGCGATCTCGTAGTGCTCGACGCGCTGTGCGGCGGCGATCAGCGCTGCGTCGCGAGCCATCGGGTCGCCACCCATGCTGATCATCTCCTCGCCCTCGGCGATGAGACCCTGCATCCCCTTGCAAACCTCGGTCGGCATCGAGACGCCGAGCTCGCCAAGGGCTTCCTCGACGCGCGTCACGTGTCCCCGCGTCTCGTCGAGGTGGTGCTGGAAGGCCTCGCGAAGCGGCTCGTGGTCGGCCGCCTGGGCCATCTTCGGGAGCGCACCGACGAGCTGAGTCTCGGCGCTGTGCAGATCTTCGAGCTGCTCCTGCAGGACGTCTTTGAGCGAATTGAACCCCATGTGCTTTCTCCTTTTCGAGTCGGATTTCCGGTTGGGGGTTCCGCGCCTGTCAAATGGCAAACCGCGGAACCGGAGCTAAGGTCCTCGCGTGGCCGAGGACACGCTCAGCATCCGGGACAACCGCACCGGAACCGAGGTCGAGATCCCGATTTCGGAGGGCACGATCCACGCCATCGACCTGCGCCAGCTCGACCTCATGTCGTACGACCCCGCCTTCCTGAACACCGCGTCGACCCGAAGCGGCATCACATACATCGACGGCGACACCGGCATCCTCCGCTACCGCGGCTACCCGATCAAGCAGCTCGCCGAGCATGCGAGCTTCCTCGAGACGGCGTGGCTCCTGTTCGAGGGCGAGCTGCCAACTCGTGAGCAGCTCGAGGCGTGGGAGGAAGAGGTTCGCGTGCACACGTACGTGCATACGAACGTGACGCAGTTCCTCGACGGCTTCCGCCACGACGCCCACCCGATGGGAATGCTGCTCGGCGCGGTCGCCGCGCTCTCGACCTTCTATCCCGACGCCAAGGAGATCGGCGACGTCGAGAGCCGGCGGCTCCAGCGCCTGCGGCTGATCGCGAAGTTCCCGACCATCGCCGCCTGGGTGTTCCGCCACACCCGCGGCTTGCCGTACGTCTTCCCACGCAACGACCTCGGCTACATCGGCAACTTCGTCAACATGACCTTCGAGATCGGCGGGCAGCACGAGGCGAACCCGGTGCTTCAGCGTGCGCTCGAGATCCTCTTCGTCCTTCATGCCGACCACGAGCAGAACGCCTCGACGAACGCGGTGCGCGGTGTCGGCTCCACGCAGGTCGATCCGTTCTCTGCCGTCTCCGCGGGGATCGCCGCGCTCTACGGGCCGCTGCACGGCGGCGCAAACGAAGCGGTGCTGCGAATGCTCGACGAGATCGGCACCGTCGAACGGGTGCCGGATTTCATCGAGAGCGTGAAGGCCGGCCACGGGCGGTTGATGGGCTTCGGCCATCGCGTCTACAAGAGCTACGACCCGCGTGCGAAGCTGATCAAACGCGTCGCCGACGACGTGTTCGCAGAGACAGGTCTCAACCCGAAGCTCGAGATCGCGCTGGAGCTCGAGAAGATCGCGCTCGAGGACGACTACTTCGTCTCGCGCAAGCTCTACCCGAACGTCGACTTCTATTCAGGGCTGATCTACCAGGCGATGGGCTATCCGACCGACTATTTCACTGTGCTCTTCGCGCTCGGGCGGCTGCCTGGTTGGCTTGCGCAATGGGAGGAGATGCTCTCCGACCCCGAGCAGAAGATCGCGCGCCCGCGCCAGATCTACACGGGCTACGACGAGCGTGAGTTCGTGCCGCTCGCGCAGCGCTAGGGGTGTGCGCCGCTCCCTAGGTGCTTGGGGCGCTTTGCCAGGCGTGGCCGACTAGGCCCACCGTGAAGAGCACAAGCCCCGGGACGAGCCAGTGGACGGGGTTGTAGTACTGGCCGCTGCGCTGGATGTAGGCGATCACGAGAAGCAGCGCTCCGATCCCAGAGAGCAGCCCGAAAGCGCCATGTGAGCCGCGGCGCGTGTAGATGACGACCCCGATCACGAGCGTGGGGATCGTGAGGAGCGGCCCGAGCGAGAGGGCGCCGAGGGCAGCCGCGGCTCCAAGCAACGCCCAGCCCCAGAACCAGGCGCACCCGGCGAGATGGAGCCTCTGCCGTCCAGCGATCGCACGCATCGAAGCCTCCTGTCGAGCAGAGACTAGCGGCGGAGCTGCACCTTTCCCTCGTCGCCTGCCGGCGCGGAGGTGTGCTCGTGGGCGATCCTCCACGAGCCGTCGGCGTCTTTCCGGAGCACCCAGGTGAGCCGGTTGTTCATCGAGCGCAGCTCCTCGCCCTCCGCCGACAGCCCTCGATACGTGAGAAACGCGCTCAGCCCGCCCACGTCCTCGCCGGCCTGCGTGCGAACCTCGTCGTACTCGACCGCGACCACGTCGTCGCCGAGCGATCCGAACCACTCGGCCACCATCCCGCGGAACGCGTCCTTGCCGTCGTACGACCACACGCTCCAGAGATCGAAGGTGCGCACGTCGTCGGCATAGAGACCCACAAATGCGTCGACGTCCTTCGAGCGCACGGCCGCGGCGTACTTGTCGAGCATCTTCTCCATCGGTCACTCCTCGGTTGCTGTCGTTCTCAAGACCCGAGAACGAGCTGGAACTCATCGGAGAGCGCTTGCCGTTCGTCCCGGGCCAGCGGCGCGGCCAGGGCGGCGAACGCTGGCTCGAGTTGGGCCGGGCGCCGCGAACCGATGACGACCGAGATGCGTTCGTCGCCGAGAAGCCAGGCGAGCGCGAGCGTCGTCGGATCGCCGCGGCGCTCGAGCGTCTCGAGCGCGTCGTAGACACGGTCGTCTCGGAGGAATTCGTACGGCCCTGGGCGCAGCTTCATCCGCGAGCCCTCGGGTGCCGGCGCGTCGCGGCGGTACTTGCCGGTCAGCCAGCCGCCCATGAGCGGGGAGTGCACCTGGAACCAGAGCCCGTGCTCCACGCAGAGCGGCAGCACCTCGTCCTCCACCTCGCGATCGAGGAGCGAGTAGGAGTCCTGGACCGCCGCGAATCCGCCTACCGCCAGAGCCTCCCGCAGCTGGGAGCCCTCCACGTTGCTCAGCCCATACGCGCCGATCTTCCCGGCCGCGACGAGCTCATCGAAGACGCCTGCGACCTCGGCGACCGGAACGTCGGGGTCCCACTCATGCGCGAGGTACAGGTCGACCCGCTCGACGCCGAGCCGCTCGAGGCTCGTCTCGATCTGCCGCCGCACGCGCGCCGGCGCGAGGCCGCGATCTTCGCCCTCGTCCATCGGGTTGAAGGTCTTCGTCGTGATGCGCAGGTCCCCGGGACGCCGCGAGCGGATCCACTCGCCGATGTACGTCTCGCTGCGGCCGCCGCCGTACGCGTCGGCAGTGTCGAACCACGTGATGCCCGCTTCCCAGGCGGCGTCCATGAGCTCGATCGCGTGCTCGAGCGTCTCGCCTTTCCCGAAGGTCGCCGGCGCCGAGCCGACGCCGCCGAAGTTGCCACAACCGAGGATCAGGCGCGGGTAGGCTCGCTCCATGGCAGCGACGCTACTCGACGTCGGAGCCGTGCGCTCGCGCTTCTCCTCACTGCGCGACGATGGCTTCGTCTTCCTCGACGCGCCGGGCGGCTCGCAGGTACCGGACGAGGTGGGCGACGCGATCGCGCGGACGCTGCGTGAGGCGAGCGCGAACATCGGCGCGAACTACGAGACCAGCAAGCGCGTCGAGCAAGTCCTCGCCACCGCACGCGAGGACGGCGCCCGCTTCCTCGGCTGCTCCTCCGAGGACATCATCTTCGGGACGAACATGACGTGGCTCGACTTCGCGCTCTCGCGCACGGCGTCGCGTGACTGGAACGAGGGCGACCGGATCCTCGTCTCCCGCCTCGACCACGACGGCGGCGTCGCGCCGTGGATCGAGCTCGCCGCCGACCGCGGCTTCGAAGTCGAATGGGTGAACGTGACCGAGGATCTGCGCCTCGACTACGACGACCTCGCGAACCGCCTCGACGAGCGGGTGCGCGTCGTCGCGTGCGTCGCGTCGTCGAATGCGGTCGGGACGATCGTCGACGTCGCCCGCGTGTCGGAGCTCGCGCACGAAGCCGGCGCGCTGTGCTGGGTCGACGCCGTCCAGTACGCCGCCCACGTCCCGACCGACGTGCACGCACTCGGGTGCGACGTCTTCATCACGTCGTCGTACAAGTTCTGTGGTCCGCACCTCGGGCTCGCCTACGGCCGGCACGAGCTGCTCGAGTCGTGGCGGCCCTACAAGGCGCGGCCCGCTGCGTCGGAGCCCGTCGGTCGCCGGTTCGAGGTCGGCACGGCGCCGTACGAGATCCTGGCCGGCTTCTCCGCGACGATCGGCTACCTCGAGTCGATCGGCGGGATGGAGGCGATCGTCGAGTACGAGGACGAGCTCGGCACTCGCTTCCTCGACGGACTGCCGGACGGCGCGACCGTCTACGGGCTGCAGACGATGGAGGGCCGAGTCCCCACGTTCCTCATGAACCTCGAGAGCGTCGACGCCGCCGAGGCGGCGAAGCGGCTCGCCGCACAGGGTTTCGGTGTGTGGGCGCACGACAATTGGTACTCGCTCGGACTGCGGGAGAAGCTCCCGTATCCCGACAGCGCGATCCGCGTCGGGCTCGTCCACTACAACACCGCAGACGAGATCGACCGGTTCAACGCAGCGCTCGCGCACCTCTAGTAGCGTTACGAACATATGTTCGTGCTGCACGCGGATGCGGACGCGTTCTTCGCGTCGGTCGAGCAGCGGGACGACCCGCGGCTCCGCGGCCGGCCGGTCATCGTCGGCGGCGGTGTCGTGCTCGCAGCGAGCTACGAGGCGAAGGCGTACGGCATCCGCACGGCAATGGGCGGACGCCAGGCGCGCCGCCTCTGCCCCAACGCAGTCGTCGTCCCGCCGCGCTTCTCCGCGTACACCGAAGCGAGCCGCGCGATGTTCGCCGTCTTCGAGGACGCATCGCCCGTAGTCGAAGGGCTGTCGATCGACGAGGCGTTCCTCGACGTGCGCGGGATGGAGCGGATCGCGGGCTCGCCGGTCGAGATCGCCGTGCGGCTGCGCGCCGCAGTGCGCGAGCGCGTCGGTTTGCCGGTCACGGTCGGCGTCGCGCGAACGAAGTTCCTCGCCAAGGTGGCGAGCGGCGTCGCGAAGCCGGACGGGCTGCTGGTAGTGCCCGCGGAGGGCGAGCTCGCGTTCCTGCACCCGCTGCCGGTCGAGTGCGTCTGGGGGGTCGGCCCGGCAACGGCGACGAAGCTGCAGGCGTGGAACGTGCGCACGGTGGGCGAGCTCGCCGCACTGTCGGAGTCGACTCTCGTCGCGATGCTCGGCCCCGCGGCCGGCCGTCACCTGAACGCGCTCGCGCACAACCGCGACTTCCGGCGCGTCGAGCCCGGGAAGCGGCGCGGCTCGATCGGCTCGCAACGTGCGCTCGGGCGAGGTCGGCATTCGGCGGAGAAGATCGACGCGACGCTCGTGGGCATCGTCGACCGGATCTCCCGCCGCCTGCGGGCTGCCCGGCGCGTCGGGCGGATGGTCGTGCTTCGCCTGCGCTTCGGTGACTTCGAGCGCGCTACGCGCTCCCACACCTTGCCGTTCGCGACCGCGAACACGCAGGCGATCCTCGTCACGGCGCGCGCGCTCCTCGCGACGGCGACGCCACTGATCGAGCGACGTGGAATCACACTGGTCGGGTGTTCCGTGGCGATGCTCGAGGAGGACCGGACGCGTCAGCTCCTGCTCGGCCCGGAGGAGGCGCTCGACGCGGCCGTCGACGCGGTTCGGGATCGGTTCGGCAGCACAGCGATCACGCGAGCCGTCCTGCTCGGCCGGGACTCCGGTTGGTCTATGCCGTTGCTACCGGACTGAGGATCTCGGCGTACACGGAAAGGTCGATGTTTCCGCCGCTGACGATGCAGACGCAGCGGTCGTCCTGCCGCAGCGCGGCTGCGAGGGCGAGCGCTCCGGCCCCTTCCGCGACGATGTGGGCGCGAGAGGCGAGGAGCCGCACCGCCTCCTCAACGTCCGCGAGCGGCACCGCGACCGCTTCGTCGACGAGCTCCTGTGCACGCTTCCACATGCCCGGGAGCAATGCGCGGCCGCCGGCACCGTCCACCCATGAGGGCTCGAACTCGATTTCGCGCGGTTCGCCCGCCGCGAACGCCGCTGCGAGAGGAGCACCGGTCTCGGGCTCGGCCGTCACGACGCGAACGTCCGGCCTTAGCGCCTTGACCGCGCTCGCGATGCCCGTCGTCAGCCCGCCGCCGCCCCAGGGGATGACGACCGTGTCGAAATCCGGTGCGTCCTCGGCGAGCTCGAGCCCGATCGTCCCGTTCCCGGCCATCACGGCCTCGTCGGCGACCGGGTGGACGAAAAAGCCCTTGACCCCGTCGCGCCCGCGGTCGACCATCGCCTGCCACCACTCCTCGTGGGTGACGGGGACAAGCTCGGCTCCGAGGGCCTCGATCCGGTCGAGCTTCGCGCGCGGAGCTTCCGCCGGCACGATCACCCTGGCGGCAACGCCAACCTCGCGCGCCGCCCAGGCGACGCCCTGCCCCATGTTCCCGGCACTCGCAGTGACGATGCCCGCTTCGATCTCCGCCCGCGAGGCCGCCCGAACCGCCGACAGCGCGCCGCGCAGCTTGAAGCAGCCGATCGGCTGCAGGCACTCGAGCTTGAGCCAGATCCGGCCATCCGTCCTGAACGGAATGAGAGGCGTGCGAAGGACGTCGTCGCCGATCCGCTCCCGCGCCCGACGGATCTCGTCGAGCGAAATCACGGCCGGTGGCAGGCACTGCACGAAAGTGTGACGAGACAAAGCGGTTCCAGCAGAGGGCTCGTCACGTATCCGTGACGGAATTGGTGTTGTCGGATTCCTTGGCCAGTTCGGTCAGGTCGGTGCGCACGGTCCAGAGCTCCGGGAACATCTTGTGCTTGATCAGCCCGGCGAGCAGCTCGACCGGCGTGCCCTGCGTGCCGACGACGTCCTCGCCGATCACGCGGCCGACCATCTTCACGTGCCGGAAGCGCCACACACCGACCTGCTCGTCCCAGTCGATCAGCGCCTCGGCGAGCTGGTACAGATCCTCGTGCTGCCGCCCCTGCGTGTAGACCTCGAGCAGCGAAAGCCCCCGCTCACGGCGGAGCGCGTCGAAGGCGGCGTAGACGCCGGGCGAGACCTCTCTGATCCCGCGGAACCCGGGCGAGTCGAACCCGGAGCCGTGGCCGAGCACACGCCGCACCTCCTGGTACTCCCACGGCGACATCAGCTCGAGATGCTCGAGGAACGAGACGACGTAGCGCACGGCGTGGTTCGCGCGGCCGAGCAGCCGCAGCGCGCCGGCGACGTCGCGCGCAGCGATGAGCCGCGTCGCCTCCTCCACCTCCATCCATGCGTGCTTGAGGAAGAGCTCCGACGACTGGTGGACGGTCTGGAAGAGGAGCTCGTCGCGATGTACCCAGTCATCCGGCCCCTTCTGCAGCGCGAGGAGCTCGTCGGTGCGGAGGTAGCGCTCATAGTCGCTCGCGCCCTCGCCCGGCAGGATCGGCGTGAATTCGTCGGCGTTCGGAGCGCTCACCAGATCCGCATCTCCAGTCCAGCGAGTGGGACGCCGCCATCCTCCGTCACGAGCCAGGTGTCCTGCATATAGAGGCATTCTCGGCCATCGGCGGCGATCGCGTGCGGGTGCATGGAGAAGACCATGTTCGCAGCGAGCTCGGTCTCGATGCCCTCGCCGATCTTCGGATGCTCGATCATCGTCATCCCGATCGAGTGGCCCGTGACGTGGCCGAGGTGGTAGCCGCGTTGGGTGAAGCCGGCCGAGACGGCGCGGTGGACGTCGTGGGCCGTCGTGCCAGCGCGAAGAGTGGTCTGCGCGACCTCGTAGTACTCCTCGTAGGCCTCGAGCATCTTCTTCACCTCGTCGCTCGGCGTGCCCAGCGCTCGCGAGACCTCGACCCAGTGGCCACCCGGCCCGGCGATCTCGAGGGACGGGATCGTGAACTCGCCGAAGACGGTGTCGTCGCGCGCGATGGCGAACTCGGCGCCGACGAGGACCATGTTCATGGTGAGCCGTCCGCAGCCACGGTCGACGAAGAGCTTCTCCGCCGGGGCGAGCACCTCGGCAGCGTTGCGGCCCGGCGCCCACGCCTCGCGGAAGGCGTGGAAGCCTGCGGTGTTGATCTCGACGCTCTCGCGGACGGAGACGAGCTCGGCCTCGGACTTGACCGCGCGGGCGAGATCGAACTCGACGTCCCAGCCGACGAGCTCGGCGGCCGCGGCGAGCGGCCCGTAGTCGCGGACCGTCATGACGTAGTCGAGCCCGTAGGCGCCGACCCGCTGGCCGCGCAGCCGATCGGCGAGCCACTCTCCCGGCCGGTCGGCGAAGACCTGGTCGGCGATCTGCGAGTCGCCGTGCGTGCCGACGTAGCGCGCCTCAGCCGGGAAGACGATCGCCGGATCGCCGTCGCGCGGGACGAGGACGTACGCATAGCGGTGCACGATCTGGAAGCCCGAGAGGTAGGTGACGGCGCCCTCGAATCCCGTGTACTCGGAGCCGCAGACGAGCGCCGCGTCGAGGCCGTCCCGCTCCAGCGCCTCGCGCACACGCGCGTGCCGCGCCGTCAGCTCTGCGTCCACGATGCTTCGACTCCTTTCACGAGGGCCTGGATCGCGGCGTTGAGCGGCGTCGAGACGCCGTGCTTGCGGCCGAAGCGGACGATGCCGCCGTTGAGGTAGTCGATCTCGGTCTGCCGCCGCGCCTCGACATCCTGGAGCATCGAGGCTTTGTGGTCGTACGCAACCTCCGGCTTCGCGGCGTGGTCGATCAGCTCCTCGGGGTCGGCGTCGAGCTCGATGCCCTGCGCCGCCGCGACGGCTTTGCCCTCGTCGACGAGACCCGTGACGAGCGCACGCAGGTCGGGGCGCTCACAAACCCGTCCGTGGGTGAGCCCGGTGAGTGCGCCGATCGGGTTCGTCGAGGCGTTGAAGATCACCTTCCGCCACTGCGGGCCGCGCGCGTCCTCGACCGCCGTCGCCGGCATCCCGGCGCGCGTGCACGCATCGGCGAGGCGCTCGGCCTCGGCGAGCGGCGTGCGCCCGTCGTACGGGCCGAACGTCGTCTCGCCCTTCACGTCCCACTGCACGTGGCCAGGCTCGAGCAGCTTCCCCGCCGGGAAGGTCGTGCCGCGGATGACGCGTTCGGCATGCTGCGCGATCGTCTCCTCGTTGCCGAGGCCGTTCTGGACGGTCGCAACGAAGCCGTCCGCGAAGGCGTGCGCGGTCGCGGCGATCGCCGGCGCGGTGTGCATCGCCTTCGTCGCGACGATGCCGAAGTCGCACGGCGGTAGGTCGGCGGCGTTGCTCGTCGCGCGCGGCCGGCCGACGACGTCGCCGGCGCCCGTGAGCCGCAGGCCGTCGCGGTTGATCGCGGCCATGTGCAACTCATTCAGGTCGAACGCCCAAACCTCGACGTCGTCGAGCAAGGACAGGTTCGCCGCAAACAGCGACCCGACCGCCCCGCACCCCACGACCGCGATTTTCACTCCGAGTAGCTCGCCTCCCTCGCCTTGACGAGCCTATAGACGGCCGTCTGGAGCGGGACACGCACCCCGAGCCGCTCGGCCTGACGGACGAGGGCGCCGTTGATCAGCTCGAGCTCGGTCGGCCTGCGGGCCTCAACGTCCTCGAGCATCGACGGGAAATGCCGGTGGCCGCGCTGCGTCGCGAGGACGTTCATCTCCCACGGGTCGTCGTGCAGCTCGACGCCCGCGGCTGCGGCCACCGCCTTTCCCTCGTCGACGAGGTCACGGACGAGGTGACCGAGGTCGAAGGACTCCGCCGTCTGGGCGAAGTGGAAGTCGTGCGGGAGGTGCGTCAGCGCGGCGACGCCGTTCACCGTCGCGTTGAAGATCAGCTTCGACCACTGCGCCGGGCGCAGGTCCGGGAACGCCTCCGCCTTCAGGCCGCCCGCCTCGATCAGCTCGGCAGCACGGCGCGCGTCCCCCACCGTTGTGCCGCGATAGGGGCCGATCCACGTCGCGGTGTCGAGGACGTACTCGACGTGCGCGTCGCCGTGCCGCGTGCCGCTCATGAACGTGACGGCGGAGAGGAGCGGCCACTCGCCGTGCGCGGCGACGATCTCCTCCGCCCCGAGCCCGTTCTGGATCGTCATCACCGTCGCTCCCGCCAGCGTCCCCTCGAGGCGCGCCGCGAGCGGCTCGAGGTCGGTGCCTTTGCAGGCGAGGATTACAAGCTCGGCATCCTCCGGGAGCGCTGCCGGATCCGCCGTCGCGCCGAGCTGCGCCGTGAAGTCGCTGCGGCCCGAGACCCTGAGGCCGTGCTCGCGCAGCACCGCGGCATGCTCCTCCCGCCGGGTCAGCACCGTCACGTCGGCGACGCTCGAGAGGTGCGCGGCGAGAAGCGAACCGATAGAGCCTGCCCCTGCTACGACAACGGACGTCACGCCTCGACCGCGACCGCCCCGGTCTCCCGCTGGATCACGGGGATGACGTGCTCAGCGAAGAGCTCCTGCGCCTTGATCGCCTTCCAGTGCTCGACGCCGCCCGGGTTCGTGGTGATCGCGATCTCGGTCAGCCCCTCGCAGACCTCGATCGTCTCGCGGATCCGCTGGATCACGTCCTCCGGCGTCCCGACCCAGACGATGTCGCCGGCGATCATCTCGTCATACGGCGTCGCGGCGAGCTTCTCCATGATCCCGGAGGCGTAGAAGCCGTAACCGGCCGCGTTGAGCGCGTCGACCGGTGCCACCGCATGCTCCGTGAGCGGAGACGCGTTCCCCTCGAGAAAGCCGCGCATGTGCCGCTCGGCCTCGCGCAGCGCAAGGTCGCGGTCGTCGTCGATGTAGCAGGCGTGGATCCAGATGATGTCCGGCGTCGTCCCATATTCGGCGCACTTCGCGCGGTAGAGGTCGAGCTGCTCCTTCAGCGCGACGTACGGGAGGAGCGGCGGCACCGCGACCGCCCAGCCGTGCTTCGCCGCGAGGTCGTACGTGGCATCCGAGGTGCCGCCGAGGACGACCCGGAACGTGTGGCCGCTGAACGGGATCACCTGGCTGTCCTTCACGTTCCAGTACTCGCCCTCGAAGCTGACGACGTCGTTGTGCAGCGCCTCGACGAAGAGGTCGAGCGCCTCCTCGTAGCGCGGCCGCGAGGTCTCGTCGAGCGGCGCGCCGGCGGGCAGCGGGATCCAGCCGTGGCCGCGGCCGACGCCGAACTCGTAGCGGCCGCCGGTGAGGAGCGAGAACTCGTGGATCATCGCCGCCAGGACGAGCGGGTTGTGGTACGGGAGGATGTGGAGCATCGTCCGGAAGTTGATGCGACGAGTTCGCTGAGCGGCCATCCCGAACAGCCCGAACACGTTCGCCGAGGCGGAGAACTTCGGAAAGAACAGGTGCTCGATCGCCGCGTAGGCGTCGTAGCCCAGCCGGTCGGCGTTCTCGATCTGCTCGAGCACCTCGCTGTAGAGCCGGTCGTACGACTTCCCCGGCCAGCTCTGCAGCTCCGAGTAGATGCTGAACCTCATGTCGTGACCCTCGCTTTCTCGAGGTCGACCACGGCGCGCCGCCGTGGCAGGGACAGCTCGCGGCCCCGGGTGAGCCCGCTCGGGCGGAGGATGACCACGATCGCCATCAGCGCCCCGAGCGCGAGCTCCGCCGTTCCTGACGGGACTGTCAGGCTCCAGCCGAACACGTCGACGGTGTTCGTCGCGGCCGAGAAGAAGGAGAAGATTCCGTTCAGTGCCAGCGCGCCGACGACGGCGCCCAGCAGGCTCCCCGATCCACCCACGACGAGCATCGCGAGCGTGACGAACGTCAGATTGAGAGAGAGGCCGCCCGCCTGCAACGGCTGGAGGTGGACATAGAGACCGCCGGCGAAGCCGGCGAGGGCGCCCGACAGCGCGAAGGCGAGCAGCCGTTGGCGGTAGATCGAGATTCCGGCTGCCGCAGCCGCCGCCGGATCCTCGCGGGTGGCGCGCAGCATCCGGGCGAAGCGGGTCCGCTGGTAGGCGTAGGCGACGGCTACGCAGACGATGCCGCCGATCGTCGCTTGCCAGATCCCGGTCGTGGAGGGGACCGAGGAAAACGCGTTCAGGCCCGGCCCGATCCTCTGCTCGTACGTGAGCACGTTGTTCGTGATCTCGAGCACTCCAAACGTCGCAATCCCGGCGGCGAGGCCCGAGAGCCGCATCAGCGGCAGACCGACTGCGAACGCGAAGATCCCCCCGACCACCGCTGCGAGCGCGAGCGACGCGACGTTGCCCACGTTCGTCGTGAGGAGGAAGTGGGCCACGCCCGGCATCGTGATCCGCTTTTGGTCTTCCGGCACTGTGAGCACGCCGGCGGTCCAGGCGCCCACTGCGACGAAGCTGACGTGCCCGAACGACAGTACGCCGGAGTTGCCGATG
Organism: Gaiellaceae bacterium; assembly: GCA_045805965.1. Classification (GTDB taxonomy): domain Bacteria; phylum Actinomycetota; class Thermoleophilia; order Gaiellales; family Gaiellaceae; genus Palsa-739. Next base: position 189,946 of record JBJMKF010000012.1, on the reverse strand, counting down.
AAGACGTAGAGCGCGACGACGATCGCGACCTTGACGAGCGTGTCGAGGAAGTACGCCTGGAGGTAGCTCGAGACCTCCAGTCCGAGCAGCGCGGTCCCGAGGATGAGGAGCGCAGGCGCAAGCAGCTCGGGGACTCGGCGGATCACATTCAAACGCGGTCCACCGCCCCACCGCCCCGCGCGAAGAGCCCGTTCGGCCGGACGAGCAGGACGACGATCACTGCCGCGAAGAGAAAGCTCGGCAGGTACTGGCTCTGGTTCGAGGGGAGCACCCCGCCGAGGATCCCGTTCGCGAAGCCGATCGCGAAGCCCCCGAGCGTGGCTGGAATCGGCCGATTGAGGCCGCCGAGGACGACCCCGGCGAGCACGAGGATCGTGTCCTGGGTGCCGAACGCGGGTACCACCGTGAGCTCCGTCACACTCAGCATCACGGCCGAGACGGCCGCGAACAGTCCCGAGACGATCACCGCGCCCGAGATCACCCAGTTGGCGCGGACACCGAGCAGCCGGGCCGTCCGGAAGTCCATCGCCGCCGCGCGCATGTGAAGACCGAGAGGCGTGCGCGTGAGCAGGAGCTGCAGAATCACGAGGCAGCCGACCGCGGTCACGAACGAGATCACCGCGATCTTCTTGATAAAGACGCCGCCGATGTCCCACGGCGCATTGAGGATGGCGAGCGCACCTGCGCTCTTCCCCAGTGGACCGAACGCGAGCAGCGCAATGCTCTGGAGCAGAAACGCGACTGCGAATGTCGCCACGAGCATCACTGCGGGGGAATGCGTCCGCAGGGGCCGGAACACGAGCCAATCCATCAGCACGGACAGCCCGAGCACGACGCCGAAGCAGAAGAGGATCGAGGCCCAGTTCGGGAACCCCCACTGCGAGCCGTAGGCGAGCGCGAAGGCGCCGGCCATGATCAGCTGCCCGTACGCGAAGTTGACCAGTCGCAGCACGCCGAAGACGAGGCCGATCCCCACCGCCATGAGCGCGTAGACGCCGCCGAGCGCGAGCCCGTTCGCGAACGTCGGCCAGGTGAGGTTGAGGAACGCCAGGATCATGCGAGGTAGGCGGCGACGAGCCGGTCGGTGTCGCCCGCGTCGTCCGGGCCGAGGGTCAGGCGGAGCTCCCCGTTCGCGAGTACGTGCGACCTGTCGGCGAGCGCGACCGTTCGCTGGGCGCGCTGCTCGACGAGGAGGACGCCGAGACCGGAGTCCCGGATCTGCGCCAGCGCCTCGAAGACCACGTCGACGATCTTCGGCGCCAGCCCGAGCGAGGGCTCGTCGAGCAACAGAACGTCGGGATGGGCGGCGAGCGCCCGGCCGATCGCGAGCTGCTGCTGCTGCCCGCCGGAAAGGACTCCTGCCTGCCGCGAACGAAACTCGCGCAGGATTGGGAAGAGGTCGTAGGCTCGAGCCACGCCGCCGCCGTTGCTCCCACGCTTACGGCCCGCGAGGCCGACGCGCAGGTTCTCCTCCACCGTCAGCTCGCCGAAGATGCGCCGCCCCTCGGGCACGAGCGCGATGCCGCGCCGAGCCACGTCCTCGGGCCTGCGGCCGACGAGTGAGCGTCCGTCGAGCCGAACGTCCCCGCCGGTGACCGGCGCGGCGCCCATGATCGCGTGCAAGGTCGACGACTTACCGGCGCCGTTCGGCCCGATCAGCCCGACGATCTCGCCGGGTTTCACCTCGAGCGACAGGTCACGTACGGCCTCGACAGCGCCGTACCGGACCGTGAGCTTGTCGATCGCGAGCGCGGTCACTCGATCTCCTCCGCGTCTGCGCTCTCGCCGAGATACGCGGCCGCCACGCCGAGGTGGGCGCGGATCTCCTGCGGCGTCCCTTCGGCAAGCGTCTTCCCCTGGTCGAGCACGTGGATCCGCTCGCACACCTCCAGCACGAGAGCGACATTGTGGTCGACGAGGAGTACTCCGGCGCCTCGGTCACGGATCATGCTGACCGCCGTTGCGAACTGCGGTATCTCGGCTTCCGGGAGCCCCGCTGCCGGCTCGTCCATGAGCACGAAGCGCGGCTCCGTCGCGAGCGCCCTGGCGACCCCGAGCCGCCGCTCGTCGCCGTGGGCGAGCGAGCCGGCGGACCGATCGGCGTACCTGTCGAGCCCGAGGAGCACGAGCAGCTCCCGCGTCCGCCGCGCCGCCTCCCGCTGCGACGCGCCGCCGCCCAAGGCGGATACCTCGACGTTCTCGCGCACCGAGAGACCACGGAAGGCGTGGGTGTGCTGGAACGTGCGCGCGAGCCCGCGCCGTCCACGCCGGAAGGCGGGCCACCGGGTCACGTCCCGGTCCTCGAGCAGTACGCGGCCGCTCGTCGGCCGGTCGAAGCCGCTGAGGACGTTGACGAGCGTCGACTTGCCGGCCCCGTTCGGCCCGATCAGGCCTACGACCTCGCCCTGCCCGAGCTCGAGCGAGACGTCGCGCAGTGCCTGGACTCCCGCGAACGAGCGCGAGACGGCGGAGGCCCGGAGCGATCCTCCGGGCCTCCCGTGTGTCTCGGTCTGCGAGACCGCCGTCAAGCCCCTACGAGTCCGGACTGTTCGGCACGACCTTTGCCGTGACGGTGCCCTTCGCGATCGTCTTGTTGTTGTTGATCTCGACCACGCGGTACTGGCGGCCGAAGACCGTGTGCAGCTTCTTCGAGAAGCTCACGTTGCCCGAGAGCGTCGGCACCTTGTGGAACTTCTCCATCACTGCGGCGAGCTTCGACCCTACGAGCGAGCCGTGCGCCCGCTTGATCGCGGTGACGAGCCCGTCGATCGCGGCCGGGCCGGTGACGAAGCCGCCGGTCGCCGCATTGAAGGGATTGGAGGCTCTCAGCGTGTTCGCCAGCTTGTTCACCGCAGCATTCGGGTCGTGCCCGAACGCGTTGGCGTACGTCACGTACCAGTAGTTCGTGACCTTGGGGCCGCTCTTGGGCAGCCAGTACGTCCCGTCACCAGCCCACGAGTTGAGGATCGGGGTGTTGTTGCCCGCCGTGCGGAGGTCGGTGATGAACGGGAGCTGCGCCCCGTACGAGCCCGACGTCACGGTGACGATCACCTTGGCGGGATGCTGCGCGATGTTGCTCGCAGCGCTGTGGAAGTTCGAGGAGCCCGGCTGGAGCGCCGGATCCTGGTACGACGTCTCATAGACGATCTTCCCGCCGAGCTGCTTGAAGCGGGCCTTGAAGGCAGTCACGACGGCCTTGAAGTAGACGATGACGGTGTCTGTCGCGAGGTCCGCGGTCTTCCATCCGTGTGCCCACGCGACCTCCGCCATCGCTGACCCCTCGTCCTGCGCCACGTTGCCGAAGCTGTAGGCGAGCTTGCCCGCCTTGCCGAACCGCTTCGGCCCCATCTGGTCGGTACCGATGCACGGCGCGATCGTGAGCAGGTGATGCTTGAGCGACTCCTGCACGACGGGCGAGGCCAGATCGACGTCGCACGTCGTGAAGATGACATTCGCGTGCTGGCCGATCAGCTTGTCGGCGCAGGTCTTCGACGTCGTCGGATTGTCGCCCTGGGTCTTGCAGGTTTTGATCACGATCTTGCGCCCGTCCACGCCTTTCTTGTTGAACTTGGCGGCCTCGATCTTGGCCGCCGCGAGCGCCGGCGTGTCGAACGGCTGCATCGGCCCCTTGTTGTCGAAGGCCCAGCCGATGACGATCGGCGCCTTCGCCGCACTCGAATGCGTACGAGCCGCGGCGGTCGCCGCGAGGACGAGTGCCGCACCGGCGACGATCACGAGCGCCCACCGCGCCCGCTTGCTTACCCTCATGTCTCTCCTCTCCGGCCCACGGCGGTCGCCGGGACCCTCCTTTTCGACCAGCAGTTGAAGAAAGCCTCGCGACCGCGGCGCGCGAGCTCGGCAGCGTCGAGGTCCCAGAGCGAGTCGGGATACGCACTGCCGAACGTGCCGTTGTCGGAAAAGATCTCGAGGTCGTAGAAGCCTTCCCAGCCCACGTCCTCCAAGACGCCGAGGATCGCCGGCAGGTCTGCGACGCCCTCGCCTGGGAGCACGCGATCGACCCAGCCGCGCGTCGGCTCACGCCAGTCGTTCACGTGCACGCCTGCGATGAGGTGCGCGTAGCGCGGAATCTCGTCGAGCACATCTGCCGAGTTCCATAGGTGCCAGACGTCGAATTGGATTCCGACGGCGTCGCTGCCGACCTCGTCGACGAACGCGGCTGCATCGCCGAGCGTGTTCAGGATCGACCAGCTCTCGATCCCTTCCCGCTGGAACGGCTCGACGGCGAGCCGGAGGCCGAGTCGCTCCGCCTCCCGCGCGATTTCGCGCACCCCGTGGACTGCGGCCGCACGTTCACCTGGCCCGGTGAGGCACAGAATCGCCGCCGGTTCATACGGCGCAAGGACTTCGAGAGAGCGAAGGAGCGCGTCGACGCGCGCGCGGACGGTGTCAGGGCCCGGCAGCAGCGGTAGCGGATGCACGGACGGAACAGCGGGAACGGCAGTGGCGGAACCGAGCCCGCTCGCACGGAACTCGGCGAGCGAGCTGTCCCCGAGCTTGAGCTCCCAGATTCCGATTCCGTCGACGCCGGCAGCCGCATACGCGTGAAGGTCGTCGGTGAAGCTCGCGGCGAGCGTGCTCACCTGCGAGATCGAGAACCGCGGCCGCTGCTGTGTGGCACTCGACACCGGGAGCAGTGATCGTCGCATGCGTTTGACATCTGATCAAGTGTGGTTCACGCTCGATCTCGTGGAGTCGACGCTGACGCAGGCCGGTGCTCCGCGCCACCCGACGATGGCCGAGGCGGCGCTCGAGAGACTGCGCGAGGCGATCATCCTCGGCGAGCTCACACCGGGCACGCCGCTCCGGCTCGAAGATCTCGCCCGCTCACTCGGGATGAGCATCTCACCGATCCGCGAGGCGGTTCGCCGGCTCGAGGCGCTCGGCCTCGCCGCGCACGTCCCGCACCACGGCGCGAAGGTCGTGGCTCTCGACATCGAGGAGCTGCGGGAGCTCTTCTCGATTCGGCTCGCCCTCGAGACGATGGCCGTGCGGCGCGCGGCCGAGCTCTTCGACGCAGAGGACGAGCAGGCGGCCCGTTCACACCTGGCCGAGCTCGACGGCGCCCGCCGCGCCGGCGACGCCCGCACCGCGGTTCGGGCGCACACCGCCTTCCACTTCACGCTCTACGAAGCGGCGCACTCCGGCTGGCTGCTGCGCCTGATCCGCCCGGCCTGGGACAGCTGCGAGCGGTACCGGCCGGTGCTGCTCGGGGCCGCGGGCTCACCCCAGGACCGGCACGCGGAGCTCGACCAGGACCTGCTCGACGCCTGCGCAGCGCACGATCCCGATCGGGCCGCGGCCGCGTTGCACGCGCACCTCGAGCTGGCGACAGACATCTACAGAGTCGAGCTCGCCGGCCGCAGCATCTTCGCGTTCTAGAGAAAGGAAACCCCATGGCAACGACGTCGAAGGCGTCCGCAGAGAATTCGACCCGGGAGCTCGTGCCGTTCCGTGTTCGCACCGCGGACGGACGGGACGTCGAGCTCGAGTACTCGTCGCCGCGGCCGGCCGAGGGCCACGACGAGCATGCGGTGCTCGAGACGCTGCCGTGGTTCGAGCCGGGCAAGCCGCTCCGCAACTACCTGCTCCACGAGAGCGACTTCTACGACGAGGTCGAGCAGGTCTGGGGCCGCCGCTGGGGCGCCGAGGGAATCGGGACGCTGCGCGAGGTCCTCGTCTCGCGCCCGTCCGAGAACGAGGTGCGGCCGGAGTACGCGGAGGAATGGCAGTACTACTACTCGTCGGCCTCAGGCAACGCCGACCTGGGCCGGCTGCAGGCGCAGTTCGACGAGTACTACGAGGTGCTCGCCGACAACGGCGTCCGCGTCAACTACATCGAGCCGCCGGTGCCCGCGATCGGCGCCTACGGGTGGATCAAGAACCTCGTCACGCTCGCCGGCGGCGGCCTCGTCGTGCACGGCGGGGCGATCGTCCACCGCTACGGGCTCGGTTCCTGGCAGAAGGGCCGCGAGGTGATCTGGCAGCAGGTCCTGGCCGCGCTACAGGTGCCCGTCTACCTGACGATCCACGGCACCGGCGTCGGCGAGCCGGGCGCTGGACGCTGGCTGAACGAGAAGACGTTCGTCTTCAACGAGTCGGTCGTCGCGAACGAGGAGGGTCTCCGCCAGCTCGAGTTCGTGCTCTCGAACCTCGGCATCGAGCTGATCGTGTGCCATAGCCCCGGCTGGTACGACACGACCGGCCACGGCAACATCGGCACATCCCACATGGACATGGTCATGCTGACCGTCGACCACGGGAAGGTCTTGCTCGCGCCGCATCTCGTCAACTACGGCTTCGTGCGGGAGCTCAAGAAGCGCGGCTACGAGATCATCGAGGTTCCCGTCGAGGAGTACTGGGATCTCGCGCTCAACGGCGTGACGCTCTCACCCGGACGCGTCGTGATGAACGCCGGTTCGCCGACCGTACGGCGCGCGCTCGAGAAGCACGGCGTGGAGGTGACCCAGGTCGACTTCTCCGAGAGCCACAAGTTCGCGATCGCCGGGTTGCACTGCGCGACGCTGGAGCTCGTGCGCGACCAGCCGGGCTAACGCTGCATGAGCGCGCGAGCCCGCGCGACCGCGCGTTGGCTCAACGGCGGCTCGAGGAGCTTCCGCGCGACGATCGTCCCGGAGCCGGCGCCGAGGCCGGGACCGGGCCACGTGCTCGCGCCGATCTGCCAGAGCCGCTCGATCGGAGTCGTGTGCCCGGGGCTGCTCCCGAAGGGGCGCCAGAGGAAGTTCTGGTCGAGCGCGAGCGAGCCGCCGTACGGGTCGCCGTGCCTGAAGTTGACGTTCGCCCGCTGCAGGTCGTGCGGGCCGAGCGCGACGCGCTCGAGGATCGACGACTCGAGGCTCGGGATGTGCTGCGCAAGCCTCGCCTGGATCCGGTCGGCGTAGTGCTCACGCCACGAGTCCGTCCACTCGCCGCGGCCGAGATACGTCCCACCTCCGGCGTCGCCCTTGATGTGCCACGGCAGCTCCTGCAGCTGAATCCAGAGGAGGCCGCGATTCGCCGGCGCGCGCGAGGGATCGATCGTGAGCGGCTGACCGACGACGATGGTGGCCTCCGCCGGGAGCAGCCCGCGCTCCGCCTCGTTCACGGCGCGCGAGACGCCGTCGAGCCCCGGCGTCACGTGGACGATCGCGCTCTGCCCGAGCCGCTCATCGCCGTTCCAGCGAGGCGGCTCGGAGAGCGCGTAGTGGATCTGCATCTCCGAGCGGCCGTAGCGGAAGCGGCGTGCGCCCTCCGCGACCGGCGCGGGCACATCGGCGTCGGCTAGGAGGCGCTCGTGGAGCTGCGTCGGCGTGACGCTCGCGACGACCGCACGCTCTGCTTCGATCGTCTCGCCGTCGGTGAGGCGCACGCCCACCGCCCGGCCGGAGCGGACGAGCACGCGCTCCACGTCGCGGTCGGTCTCGCAGACGCCGCCGTGGTCGCGGATCAGCTGCACGAGGGCGTCGGCGAGCTTCGCGCCGCCGCCGCGCGGGACCGGCATGCCGCCTTCCTGCACCGCGACGGCGATGACCTGCGTCATGAAGCCGGACGTCGCCTGATCCGGTCCGAGCCCGGTGTGCAGCACCCACGGCGCGAGCACGCCGTGCGCCCGCTCCGAGGCGAACGTCGTCTCGAGCCAGTCGCGGCTCGACTGGAGCACGTCGCCGAGGAAAGCTGCAGCGCCGGCGCGGCCGAGGCGCCGCACCGCCTTTGCACCGAGCGCGAGCCCGGCCGGCGACCAGAGCTCGGTGCCGAGAACGCCGAAGGCGAGGTCGGCGTTCGGGAGGAAGCGCTCGAGCACGCCGGGCCACTCCGGTCCGAGCTCCTGCTCGTTTCCCTCCGGCGTCCGCAGCAGGAACGCCGACCCGCCATCGGGGAACGCTGTCGCCGTCGGCAGCTCGGTGTTCAGGTACTCGAGCCCTCGCGCTGCGAGCTCGTCGCCGAGCTCGGCGTGCGCGGCGCCGCCGACCCAGAGCGGGTGCCAGGCGCTGAAGGTGTCGTGAAGGAACCCCGGCTCGGTCAGCTCCTCGGTCTTGATCGCACCGCCGAACCAGTCGTTGCGCTCGAGCACGCAGACGCGCCACTCGGCCCGCGCGAGCAGCGCCGCGCAGGCGAGCGAGTTGACGCCGCTCCCGACGATGACCGCGTCGTACTCAGGCATTCACGAGGTTCCGGAGCTCGTCGTCCGAGACCAGGCCGCCCTTGCGCGTCCCGAGCTCCTTGACGCGCGCGAGCAGATTCGGCCACCGCTCCTCGGGCACGTCGAGGCCGAGCTCCTCGAGCTTGATCCGGATCGAGTCGAGCCCACTCTTCTTGCCGAGGACGATGCCGCGCTCGGCGCCGACGAGCTCGGAGGAGTACGGCTCGATCGACGGCGGGTCGTGGAACTGCGACGCGACGGCGCCCGACTCGCGACGGAAGAGCGTCTCGCCGGTGAGCGGCTTCCACGGCGCGAGCCCGTAGCCCGACAGCTCCTGTACGCGCGCCGCGGCCTCGCGAACCCGGTCGAGGCGCAGGCCGGTCTCGACGCCGTAAAGAGCGCGGAGCGCGAGCGCGATCTCGCCCAGGTCGGCGTTTCCTGCGCGCTCGCCCATCCCGTTGATCGTGCCGTGGATCCAGCTGGCTCCCGCCCGCACCGCGGCGACTGCCGACGCAGTGGCGACTCCGAAGTCGTTGTGGCCGTGGAAGTGGACGGGCACTCCGTCGACGTACTGCAGCGTCGCGCCGACGAGATCGGTGACCGCCTCGGGCGAGGCGATGCCGAGCGTGTCCACGACTGCCACCTCCTGTGCACCCGCCTCGACGGCGGTCTCGTACACCCGACGATAGAAGTCGGGCTCGGCGCGGGTCGAGTCGACGCCGAAGAAGGCGGCCCTGATCCCATGCTCGCTCGCGAAGCGCATGGCGTTCGCGATGCGCTCGAGCATCTTCTCCCTGGAGACGCCGATCGCCTCGAGCTTCAGGTCGGAGATCGGCGACTCGATCACCGACGCCTCGACACCGAGCTCGACGAGGAGCTCGAGGTCGGCCGGCACGGCGCGCGAGAAGCCCCAGACCTCGGCCGTCAGGCCGGCACCGGCGATCAGCTCGACTGCCCGCCGGTCCTCCTCGGAGACGCGCGGAAAGCCCGCCTCGATCCGTTCGATGCCCAGCCCGTCGAGCAGCCGCGCGATCTCGAGCTTTTCCTCGGGCGAGAGGACGACGCCGACGGTTTGCTCCCCGTCGCGCAGCGTCGTGTCGTAGAGGCCGACCTGCCCACCGATCCGGAAACGGTCGTTGAGCGACCCGGTCCAGATCAAGTCGGACACTGGACCACTCCGTCCGGGAACGAGGAGAGCTTCTCGACGCCGTCCGATGTGACGAGGAAGTTGTCCTCGACGCGCAGCCCTCCGCCGCCGGGCCAGTAGGCGCCGGGCTCGACCGCGAGGACCATCCGCTCCTCGAACGTGCCGTCGCCGGCCTGGTGGGGGTACGGCGGCTCGTGCGCCCGCGCTCCCACGCCGTGGCAGATCGGGTGCGTCGGCTGGCCCGGGTACCCCATCGCGTCGACCTGCTCCCGGACGCTGCGGTCGAGGTCGGCCATCGAGCCGCCCGGCCGGATCGATTCCAGCGCGTCGCCGTAGATGCGCATCAGCCCCGTTTCGAGCTCGGCGTAGTCCTCGCGCAGCTCGCCGACCACGAGGTTCTTCGTGTGGTCGGCCCAGTAGCCGTCGGCGCAGACCCAGATCTCGAACAGGACGGGCTCGCCCTCGACGACGGGCTTGTCCCCGGTGGCCGTGAACGTCTTGATCTCGCGACCGGCCCAGACGAGCGAGAACGGAAGGGCGAGCTCGACCTTGCCCTGCCAGCCGGTGCCCTCGCCGTGGACGAAGCCCTGCCACAGTGCCGCGGCCTCGGCCTCCTTCATCCCCGGACGGAGCCGGTCGCGGACGTGTTCCATCGCCATCGCCGCGATCTCGTTGGCGAGCCGCAGCCGATCGATCTCCTGCTCCGTCTTCAGCGAGCGCGCGCGGACGAGGAGGGACGTCGCGTCGGCCGCCTCGGGGAAGGAGTCGAACCAAGCCGCCGTGAACGTCGTGGGCTCGCCGACCATCCGGTCGGAGGCCTGCGTGCCGAGCGACAGCTCGAGGCCTACGCGCTCGTAGTCGCGAGCCGCCGGCACCGCCGCGTCGAGCGTTCGGGCGATCGGCGGCCGCGGATCCTCCGGGTCGTAGCCACGGATCAGCCGAACCTCCTCCGTCCACGAGACCCGCCCGGCATCCTCCTCCGAGGCCTCGATCGTGATCAGCACCGGCTCGCCCTCGCGTGGGAAGACGCAGGCGTCGTACCCCTTCATTCCCCAGAAGTTCGTGAGGTAGAGGACGTTGTCGGGTGCGCGGACCACGAGCGCGTCGAGTTCTTCCTCTGCCATGAGCGCGCGGACGCGCTCCAGCTTCGGGTCGTCTCGCGGCCAGCTCACCTAGCTCGGTTGGATGTTCTGGTTGAGGCGGAAGACGTTCTCGGGGTCGTACTTGTCCTTCAGCGCGACGAGGCGTGCGTATTTCTCGTCGCCGAACGTCGCGCGCACGCGTTCGGCGCCTGTGTCGGCGCTGAAGGTGAGCGGCGCACCGGCGCGCGTGTACGGCTCGGTGAGCTCGCCCCAATGCCGGACCCAGGCCATCTCGGACTCTGTGTCCGCCTCGGTTGCCCAGACGCCGATCGCATGGAGGATCCACTTTCCGGCGCCCGGGTCGATCGCCGCGGCGTCCGCCGGAACCCGGGCAAGCGCACCGCCCAATGGTTGGAAGAAGCACGCCGTGAAGGGCGAGCCGATTACCTCTGCGTGCCCGACGATGAGATCGATCAGTTCGTCGCCGAGCTCCTGGACCGCCTCCGCCTTCCAGTAATTGAGGTGTCCCGGCGGGTTTGGGTGATCGAGAAGCTTCTGCACCTCGACGTACGGCATCGGGCCAACGAGGTCTGCGAACGGCGATCCGAACTCGCGGATAGGACGGAGCAGGTCGGGGTCGCCGAGCGAAATCGGGATGACGGCCAGCGCGGGCTTCCCCTGCAGCTCGACTGGCACGAACCCTTCCGGGGGAGCCACGATGATCGCCGCTCCACCGCCGACCTCATCGGGCGCGGACTCGATCCAGTCGCGGTAGAAGCGCAGGACCTCGCCGGCCTGCTCCAACGGCCAGAGCACCATCCCACCGGTGACCATCGGTCCGACCTCGTGGAGGCGGTACTCGAACTGGGTGACGACGCCGAAGTTCCCGCCGCCGCCCCGCAGGCCCCAGAGCAGGTCCGCATTCTCGTCCTCGCTCGCGTGTACGACGCGCCCGTCGGCGGTGACCATCTCGGCAGCGAGCAAGTTGTGCGCGGCGAAACCGAACATTCGCTCGAGCCAGCCGCTGCCCGCCCCGAGCGTCAGGCCCGCAATGCCCGTGGTCGTGATGCGACCGCCCGTCGTGGCGAGCCCGTGCGCCTGCGTTGCGGCGTCGAACTCGCCCCAGGTCACGCCGGCCTGGGCCCGCGCGACGCGCGCCTCCGGATCGACGTCGATCCGCTTAAGCGGCGAGAGGTCGAGCATGATCCCGTCGTCGCAGACGGCGTGGCCGTTGACGCCATGGCCGCCGCCCCTGATGGCGAGCGGTAGACCTGTCTCGCGCGCAAGCAGTACGCCGGCGACGACGTCTGCGGCACCGCTGCAGCGGACGATCAGCCGCGGACGGCGGTCGATCATTGCGTTGAAGACCGTGCGAGCCTCGTCGTAGCCATCGTCGCCCGGCTCGAGAAGCTCGCCCGTAAACCGGCCGCGGATGACCGGGATGGTTGACTCGTCGAGAATCGTTCCTGCCATAGCCCCTCCTCAGGTGGTCGTTACTCGACCCATCCTTCCACCCCGAGCACCAGCGCGCGACTCGGGCGTCACCCATAGGCTCCCGCCCATGGAGCCGCGCAGACGCCGGCCGCCGTTCCGGGGCTACGGCGTGCCCGAGGACGAGGTCGGAATGCTGTCGTGGAGCTGGGCGGCCGAGCGCCTCGCGGAGGCACGTAACTACTGGGTTTCCACAACGCGACCTGACGGCCGACCCCACGCGATGCCTGTCTGGGGCGTCTGGCTCGAGGGCGCTTTCGTGTTCGGCAGCGGTAGCGACTCGGCGAAGTCGCGGAACCTCGCAGCAAACCCGGAGATCGTCGTCCACCTCGAGAGCGGCGACGAGACCGTGATCCTCGAGGGACGCGCAGAACCGGTGCTCGAAGCCGAGCTGGAGCGGCGTATCGACGAGGCGTACGCCCCGAAGTACGACTGGACACCGGACGATGGCGACACGACCCCGTGGTGGCGCGTCTTACCCCGACGCGCGTATGCCTGGACGGAGCGTGGCTACCCCGGCGACGCCACAGAGTTCCTGTTCGAGTAGCTACGCGCCCTCGCCCCAGGGGCGGATGCGCGGCGGCGCCGGCTCGCCGTGGCCTTCCTCCCACGAGATGACGGGATTCCGCAACACGCCGATTCGCTCGATCTCCGCCTCGATCACGTCGCCCGGCTTGAGGTAGAGCCGCCGCCGCTCCTCCTCCGACTTGAAGCCCGCGACGCCCGCGACGGTGCCGGTCGAGAGGACGTCGCCCGCGCTGTAGCCGAGGGCGGAGAAGTTGCTCAGGATCTGCGGGATCGTCACACTCATCCGGCTCGAGTGCGACTCCTGGCGCGGCTCGCCGTTGACGCGAAGCTCCATGGCCAGATCGTGCGGATCGGGGATCTCGTCCGGCGTCACGATCCACGGCCCTAGCGGACAGAAGGTGTCGATCGCCTTGCAGAAGCTGAACACGCCCGAGCGCATCTCGCCGCGCTGGATGTCGCGGGCGGTGATGTCGTTGAAGATCACGTAGCCGCCGATGTAGTCCTCGGCCTCCTCAGGCGGGAACCACTTGCCGGACTTCTTGAGGACGACGGCGAGCTCGAGCTCGTAGTCGAGCTCCTCGGTCAGATGCTCGGGGTAGACGATCGGCTCGTCGGGGCCGACGATCGCGTCGACGTTCTGGAAGAAGTTGATCCAGGGCGCGATCCGGTGCGTCCAGTCGACGTTCTTCGACTCCTCTTCGTGCTCGCGGAAGTTGCCCGCCGTGTGGAAGAACTTCTTCGGGACGATCGGAGCGCGGAGCTTCGTGTCGGCAAGCGGCGTCCGCTCTCCGGTCTCGTCCGCGCCGCGGCGCTCGAACCATTCCCGCATCGTCGGCACGTCGAGCCGGACGATCTCCTCGCCGTCGACGTAGCCGACTTTCCCGTCGTCGTAGCTGACGAGCCTCACGCGCTGACCGGTCCCTTCCGAGCACGTCTGGAACCAGGTTCCGGCCATGTCCCGATTGGCCTTTGGCACCGCTCAGCTTCGCACCATGTTGGCAAGGCCATGTCTCCTCGAGCCACCGTCCGGAACCTGGTTCCGGACGTGGCTGGAGAGGACCCGTTCACGCGAGACCGCAGACCTGCATCGCCACGCGCGCGTAGACATCGGCCGTCTTGACGAGGCCCTCGATCTCGAGGTTCTCGCCGAGCTCGACGTCCATCAGTCCGGTCGAAGTGCCGTAGTTGACCGTCGGCACGCCGTAGCGCGTGAGCGCCGACGCATCGCTGAACCAGCGCGTGACGTCGCGCCCCGGAGCCTCGCCCCAGACCTCGGTATGCGCCGCGTCGATCGCAGCGACGAGGTCGTGCCCCTCTTCGATCTCCGCTCCAGGCGCGGTGACGAAGACCTCGCCCTCGACGCCGTAGTCCGGGAACCGCTCCGCGAGCCCGCGCATCATGTCGAGCACCTCGCGGCGCGCCGCCGCCATCGACTTCGTCGGCGGCACGCGGACGTCGAGAAAGAGATCCGTGTGGTGCGGTGTGCGCGATGCGCGCCAGCCGAAGCCCCCCTCGACCGCGCCGACGTTGACGATCGCCTTCGCGCCGCGGTACGCGTTCGTGGGATCGTCCTCCCACGCCGGAATCCACTCGAGCACCGCGTCGAGCACCTCGCGCGCGCGGAGGATCGAGTTCCGGTCGCGCCGTCCCTCGCTGAAGGCGGTGTGGATGAAGTCGCCGTGCACGCGGATTCGCAGCCACAGCGCGCCGAAGTGACCGAGCACGACCTTGCCCTCGGTCGGCTCGCCGAGCAGGCACATGTCAGCCACGCCGCCGTGCGAGACGAGGTACCTGGTACCGGCCGCGTAGCCGCGGTACTGCGCCCCCTGCGCCTCGCCGTGCTGCGTCTTCTCGATCTCGCCGCAGACGGCCGCGATCAGGACGTCGCCACGCAGCCGCACGCCTGCGTCCTGCAACACGCGGACCGCCTCGACGTAGCAGGCGACCGCGCCCTTCATGTTCGAGATGCCGAGCCCGTAGAGCCTCCCTTCCCGCTCGAACGCCTGCGGCTGGAAGCCGGGGACGCCACGGAGCCAGGGCTCGCGCCCGGAGTACGACGTGTCGAGGTGGCCGTTGAACATGAGCGAGGATCCGCCGCCCGCGCCGGGCCAGATGCCGAGCGCGTTCGCGCGACCCTCCTCGACCTGCTGCCACTGCACCTGCAGCCCGAGCGCCTCGTAGAGCTCGACCATCAGCCGCGCCGCCGCCTCCTCGTCGCCGGTGAAGCTCGGCACGTTGACGAGCCGCGTAGCGGTCTCCACGAGGCGATCGCGGTCGACCGTCACCACGCCTCGTAGCCACCGATCAGGTCGCCCGCGTCGACGCCGAGGTGGACCCGCTCGTCCGCCGAGCGGATGTCGACGATCAGCAGCTGCGAATCCGCGCGCACCTCAGCGGGCGTGTACCGCCGGATCCGCGAGCGCGCCTCCGTGACCAAGGTGTCTACCCGCGACGAAATTGCGGCAGCACCTTCTCCCCGAAGAGCCGGATCTGCTCGTGGCGGTCGGCGCCCCAGAGCTCGAGCATCACGTGGCTGCAGCCCGCGTCGCGGTACTCCTCGATCGCATCGATGCAGTCGGCCGGCGTGCCCGCGATCGGCCTGCACTTGTCGAGCAGCTCGTCCGAGACCTGCGCCTTCGCGGCGAGCCGCCCGCCCTGCTCCATCGCCTCGGCGACAGGACGGATCTCGTCCTGCTCGATGCCGGCGAGCTCGAGCAGCGTGTCGGCGGCGCCCTGGATGTTCTGCACCTTGTTCGCGAGGTACATGCCGGCGATCTCGCGCGCGCCGTCGCGGCCGGCATCGCGGTCGGACTCGTGGACCGAGGCGACCACGGTGCAGCCGACGTCGATCTCGCCACCGACGTTCTCGCGCGTGTAGCGGACGAAGGGCGGCGTCGTGATCGAAGGCGTGAGGCAGCCGTCGGCGATCTCACCTGCGAGCTGCTGCATCTTCGGCGCGGTCGCAGCGACGTAGAGCGGCGGCACCTCGCGCGGCGCCTGCGCGTCGGCCGCCATCGCCGGCACGTCGGCGCTCCAGGTGTCACCGTCGTAGTCGAACCGCTCGCCGGAAAGGACGCCACGCGCGATCGTGACCGCGTCGCGCATCGGCCCGAGCGTCTTCTTCGTCTGCGTCTTCGTGTTGTTGAGGAAGATCTTCGAGGTGCCGAAGCCGAGGATGAACCGGCCCGGCCCGGCGGCCTCCTGCACGACGCGCGCATCCATCGCGGCCTGGACGGGATGCCGTGTCGACGCGGCGATGATCCCCCAACCGATCGTGAGTCGCTTCGTATCGCGCGCCATCAGCGCGCCGACGCCGGACGAGGAGCGCGCCTCCATCCCGTGCTTCCGCCACCAGGGATACGCCTCGGCGAGCCAGACGGTGTCCATGCCGGCCTCGTCCATCGCCCGCGCCGAGGCGAGCATCTCGTCGAGCGGCTCCATCGTGAGCTGCATGACGCCGAAGCGGAGCGGAGGCGCCACTAGCGCCGAACGGCTTCCTGCACTTGCGCGTCGAGCGCCGTGAGGACGTGTTGCACCTGCTGGTTCACGATCGGCTGGAGCACGCGCTGCCCCATCGAGCCCACGGGGCCGAGGATCTTCACCTCGGCCGCCCACGCCATCGCCGTCCCGCCGTCGGCCGCGTCGGAGAGCTTGAACGACGTCTCCATGTTCATGATCGCCCCGACGCCGTTGCCTTTGACCGCGAGCTTGGCGAACTCCGGCTCCCGCTCCTCGAGCTTTTCCATATCGACCTTCATCTTCAGGCCGCCCAGGCCGAGCGGGATCTTGACGTTCGCGGTCCAGCGCCTCTCGTCGTGGATGTCGAAGCTCTCGACGCCGGGCATCGTCTTCGCCATCGACGCGGGGTCGTTCAGGACGTGCCAGACGGTCGCGCGCGGCGCGTCGAAGATGCGCTCGCCGGACACGTTCACGCCTTCGCCTCCTGCAGCAGCCGCCAGACGCGCTGGTACGGGTTGTGGCTGTCGGTCACGACCGCGCCGGTGGCATCCTGGATCGCCGCGCAGATCGCGTGGATCCCGGCGCCGCCGCCCTCGCCCATCCCCTTCGTGCCGAGCGGCGTGAATGGCGACGGGCTCTCGATCGCGCCGGTCGCGAGCGGCGGCATGTCGAGCGCGTGCGGCACGTGGTAGTCGTAGAAGTTGGGCGTGAGGAGGTTGCCGTCCTCGTCGTACTCGAACGTCTCGTGCACGGCCGCTCCGAGGGCCTGCGCCGTTGCGCCCATCACCTGCCCCTCGACGATCTGCGGGTTGATCCGCTTGCCGCAGTCGTCCACGGCGGCGTAGTCGACGATCTCGTACGCGCCGGTCTCGGGATCGACCTCGACGACGGCGACGTGGATCTGCGCCGCGTACGTGAGGGTGAGGTTGCCGAACTTCCGCTCGACGTCCGGCACCTCGAACGGAGGTCGGTAGACGTAACGGCAGTTGAGCGTGACGTCGAGATCCTCGGGCAGGCCGGCGTTGTTCGCGTTGATGATCGCGCCGCAGGCCATGAACGGGAGGAACGCGTCGGGGCTCTCCTTGATCCGGACGCCGCCGTCGGCGAGCTCTAGCGCCTCCGCGGGCACGCCGCCGAAGACGGCGCCGGCGAGCTTCTTGATCTCCGCCGCGAGCATCTCCGTCGCGCCCTTGACCGCGCTCAGACCCGTCACGGCGAACTGGCTCGCGTACGTGCCCGAGAAGCCGGCGTGCGAGTTCCAGTAGCTGTCGTGGCCCGCGCGCACGTGCACGTCGTCGGGCGAGCAGCTGAGAATGTCGGCCACGACCTGCGCCGCCGTCGTCTCGTGTCCCTGCCCCTGCGGCGTCGTGCCGAGCGTGACGACGATCTCGCCAAAGATGTCGAGCTTGACGGTCGCGACCTCGTTGTTCCCGGAGAACTGGAGCTCGGGGTTGATGAGCCGCGACTGGCCGAAGTTGTTCGTTCCCGAGTCGAGCGTCGAGCCGATCCCGACGCCGAGCAGCTTGCCCCGCGCCTCGGCCTCCGCGCGCTTGCCCGGGATCGACTCCCAGTCGATCAGCTCGAGCGCGAGGTCGAGCATCGCCGCGTAGTCGCCGGAGTCGTAGACGCAGCCGTTCGGCGTCTCGTAGGGCATGTCCTCGGCGCGGATGTAGTTCCGCTTCCGCACCTCGACTGGATCGAGTCCGAGCTCCCGCGCGACGATGTCCATCACGCGCTCGGTGAACCAGAGGTGCTGCATGCGCGAATAGCCGCGGTTCGGCGAGACGGGCGCCTTGTTCGTGGCGACCTGCGTGAACTCGAGCTCGATGTGCCGCCAGCGGTACATCCCGGGCGTCACCTGCGCCCAGATCACGCCGCCGAGCGGCTCGTAGCGGAGCCACGCCCCGGCGTCGTCGAGCGCCTTCGTCCGAAAGCCGAGCAGCGTGCCGTCGTCCTTGACCGCGACCTCGGTGTCGTGGAACCAGCGCTCGTTCCCGTGCGACATCGAGAGATGGAAATCGGTGCGCCATTCCGTCCACTGCACCGGCCGGTTGAGCTTCCGTGCGAGCAGGCAGCAGACGACGAGCTGCGGATGCGACGTGATCTTGTTGCCGAACCCGCCGCCGATGTCCTGCGTCACGAAGCGGAGCTTGTCCAGCCCCACCTTCATCGCCGGCCCCATCATGATCGCGGCGAACCCGGGGAACTGGTTGTTCGTGTGGATCGTCCACTGCCCGACGCCGCGGTTGTACTCGGCGAGCGCGCCGTCGCATTCGAGCGGCGTCGAGTTGAAGCGGTGGAAATGGAGCTCGGGAATCTTCACGACGCGGTCGGCCTCGGCGAAGGCAGCGTCGAGGTCGCCCCACGAATAGAGGCCCGTCCACATGAGATTCCCGTCGGCGTCGTCGTGGAGGACGGGCGCATCGGAGTCCTGCGCGCGGCGCGCGTCGACGAGTGCGGGTAGCGGCTCGTAGTCGACCTCGACGAGCTCGGAGGCGTCGCGGGCGAGCTCCCGAGTCTCCGCGACGACGGCGACGACCGGCTCCCCGACGAAGCGCACCTTGCCGACCGCCAGCGAGAAGTCCTTGATGCTGGCGCCCGGCGCGCTCGAGATCTGGAAGAACGGATCGGTGAGCGCCGCGACTTCCTCGCCGGTCAGCGTCCCGTAGACGCCGTCGACCGCCTCGGCCGCAGACACGTCGACGCGCGTGATGTGCGCGTGCGCATACGGGCTGCGGACGAAGTGGAGGTAGCCCATCCCGTGGCGCTTGAGGTCGTCGACGAAGACGCCCTCACCCTGCAGGAGCCGCTTGTCCTCCTTGCGCCGGACGCTCTGGCCGCCCCAGCCTTTCTGCACCTCGACCGGAGCCGGAGCGAGTGTGGTCTCGCTCATCTTGCTCATTTCGCCACCGACTTCACGGCCTCGAAGATGTTCCAGTAGCCGGTGCAGCGGCAGATGTTGCCCTGCAGCGCCTTCTTGATCTCCTCGTCGGACGGGCTCGGCTTCTCGCGCAGGAGCGCCGTCGCGCTCATCAGCATCCCGGGCGTGCAGTAGCCGCATTGGAGGGCGTGGTGCTCGTTGAAGGCCTGCTGGAGCCGCGTGAGCTCTCCATCCTCGCTGAGCCCCTCGACCGTCTCGATGCTCGCGCCGTCGGTCTGGACGGCGAGGAGCATGCAGCTCTTCACGAGCACGCCGTCGACGATTACCGAGCACGCGCCGCAGTTGCCTGTGTCGCAGCCGATGTGGCTGCCGGTGAGGTCGAGGTCGTCGCGAAGCAGATGGATGAGGAGCTTTCGCGACTCGACGTCGCGCTCGTAGGTCGTGCCGTTGACGGTGACCGTGACGTCCATCAGCGGGCCGTAGCCTCCTCGGCCGCGCGTCTCGCCAGCACCGCGGCCAGGTGAGTCCGGTACTCGCTCGAGGCGTGGACGTCGGACGGCGGCGTGAGGCTGGCCGCGCGAACGGCGTCGGCGATTCCGCCTGCGGAGTCGGCGGTGACAAGCACCGGCACAGCGTCGACGCAGCCGAGCGCGACGCGCACGGCGCCGTTCACGCTGGCCGCGGCGTTGCAGATGCACGTCCCCTCGGCGCCGAGGGTGACCGCGGCGAAGCCGTCCTTCTTGCCGGCGGGGATCGAGATCCGCGTGAGCAGCTCGCCCTGCCCGACCGCCGTGAGGTAGACGCCGAGGAAGAACTCCTCCGCGGGAACCTCGCGCTCTCGATCCGCGGCGGCGATCGTCATCCGTGCGCCGACCGCGACCATCAGCGGCGGCAGATGATTGGTCGGGTCGTTCGAGCAGACATTGCCGCCGATCGTCCCTCGGTTCCGTACCTGCACGTCCGCGATCGTGGCGCAAACCTCGCCGAGAATCGGTCGCGCCTTCGCCTCGGCCGACTGCACCAGCTCGGTGTACGTCGTCATCGCGCCGATCGTGAGCGTTCCGTCGCCGGCGAGCTCGATCCCACGCAGCTCCTCGAGCCCGTTCAGGTCGACGAGCATGTCGGGCGACGCGGCGCGGGCCTTCATGACGTTGATCAGCGTCTGGCCGCCGGCGAGCGCGCGTGCCCCGTCGTTCGCGGCGAGCAGCTCCAGAGCGTGCGCAACCGATCCCGGCTTCGCGTATTCGACCTCGCGCAAGAGCACTATTACCGCTCCAGCACCGGCCAAGCCGGTGCCTCCGCTCCTGGCCGTGCTCCGTCGAGCCTACGCACGGTGCGATCCTATAGAGAGGCGTGAATGCGGGTCTTCGCGTCGCGCAGACGGCCACCGGCGCGGCCCGAGCGTATGGCGAGAATTTCGGCGAGGATCGAAACCGCCGTCTCGGAGGGCGTACCCGCGCCGATGTCGAGCCCCGACGGTCCCGAGATCCGATCGAGCTCGTCGTCGGTGACGCCCTGCTCTCGCAAGAGCCCGCGCCGGCGCTCCTGGTTGCGACGCGAGCCGATCCACCCGACGTAGAACGCGTCGGTGGCGAGGGCCCCGCGGATCATCGGCAGGTCGAACTTGTCGTCGTGGGTGAGGACGAGGACCGCGGTACCAAGATCAGGCTGCACCTGGTCAAGCGCTTCGTCGGGCCAGGCGAGCAGTAGCTCGTCCGCGTTCGGAATCCGCTCGGGCGTCGCAAAGCTCGCGCGCGCATCGGCGACGACCGTGCGCCAGCCGAGCAGCTTCGCGGCGCGACAGAGCGCCTCTGCGGTGTCGACAGCGCCGTAGACGAAGAGTCGGGGCGGCGGCGCGGACACGTCCGCCAGGACGGTGCGGTCGCCGAGCTCGAGCACGTGGCTGCGGCCACGACGGCGCGCGGCCTGTACGAGCTCCGGATCGTGGAGCCGCTCGCCGATGCCCTCACCAGCCACAACGGTGAGCGTGACGTCAGGCAGCTCTGCCTCGGTCAGCTCCTCGACGAAGACGTCGATCTCGCCGCCGCACGGCAGACCGATCCCGAACGCCATCTCGTCGGTGATCCCGTACGTGAGCAGGCGCGGCGGCCCACCCGCGAGCACCTCCTGCGCCGCGAGGACGACGTCGCTCTCGACGCAGCCGCCGGAGACTGAGCCGGCGAGGTCACCGCTTTCGCTGACGACGAGCTTCGAGCCGACCGGCCGCGGTGCCGAGCGGCGCGTCGCGACGACCGTGGCGACGGCGACCGTTCGCCCCACCTCGCGCCAGAGCCCGGCCTGCTGCAGCGGCTCGTCCATCGCGGTCAATGTATCGGCGTGCGCGAGCATCACGACCGAGAGCGGTTGCGGGAGACGTTCGGCTCGGTGGCGGAGCTGTACGACCGCGCTCGGCCGGAGTATCCCGGAGCGACCTTCGATGACCTCGCCGAGCTGGCCGGACTACGGCCGGGCTCGCGCGTGCTCGAGATCGGCCCCGGCACCGGGAAGGCGACGGGCGAGCTCGCGCGGCGCGGGTACGCCGTCACCGGCGTCGAGCTTTCGCCCGACCTCGCGGAGATCGCACGGCGCAACGTCCCGCTCGCCGAAATCGAGGTCGGAGACTTCGAGAGCTGGGAGCCGCGCGAGCCCGGGTTCGATGCCGTCACGGTCTTCAACGCCTTCCACTGGATCGCGCCGGAGATCCGGTACGCGAAGCCGGCGAGGCTGCTGCGACCGGGAGGCGCGCTGGGCGTAGTGGGAGCACCGCACGTGCTGCTGCCGCAAGACGATCCGTTCTGGGCCGGGGTGCAGGAGGACTATGACGCAGTCGTCCCGCACCCGGACAACCGCCCGCCGCCGCCTCCTGACGAGATCGAAGGCTGGACAGCCGACTGGTGGGCCTCGGGTCTCTTCGAGCACGTCGAAGAGCGCAGCCACCTGATGACACTCACCTACACCGCGGACGAATACGTCGCCCTGCTCGGCACGTTCTCGGACAATCTCGCGCTCGCAGGCACGGAACGTGAGGAGCTGTTCCGACGAATCCACGCGCGCATCGCCGCACAGCCCGACGGCACTGTCACGAAGCACCAGCTGGTCGTGCTTACGGTCGGCTGCCGACCGAAATGAGCCTTGACGGTCGGCTAGCGATCCAGCCGGTAGCAGGCACTGCACGCCTTTGTAACGTCGTGCCCGGCTCCGTTGAGCGGCACACGAACTCTCGCGTCACGGTCTCGTAACGGTGGCTGCTACCGGCCTGCTGCTACCGGCCGAGATAGGCCTTGCGCAGGTCCTCGTGCTCGCGGAGCTCAGCCGCAGGGCCCTCCAAAACGAGCCGTCCCGTGGACAACACGTAACCGCGGTCTGCGATCGAGAGCGAGACGTTCGCGTTCTGCTCGACGACGAGCATCGCGACCCCCGACTCGTGCACCTGCTTGATGATCTCGAAGCTCCGCTCGACGAGGATCGGGGCGAGCCCCATCGACGGCTCGTCCATCAGGAGCAGCTTGGGCTTGCCCATCAGCGCGCGGCCCATTGCCACCATCTGCTGCTCGCCGCCGGACATCGTGCCCGCCAGCTGGGAGCGGCGCTCGTAGAGGAGCGGGAAGAGGTCGTAGACGCGCTCGAAGGCTTCCTTCGTCCCGCCTCCGTGCAGGTAGGCGCCCATCTGGAGGTTCTCGAGCACCGTCATCGGCCCGAAGAGCCGCCGGTTCTCGGGCACGATCGCGATCCCCTTGCCGATCCGATAGCTGGTGTTACGCGAGGTCACGTCCTCGCCGTCGAAGCGAACGGTGCCGTTCCGTGGCCGCACGATCCCGAGCACCGTCTTCAGCGTCGTGGACTTGCCTGAGGCGTTGCCGCCGAGCAGGCAGACGAGCTCGCCGTGCTGCACCTGGAGGTTGACGCCCTGAAGGATGTGGATCGGCCCGTAATACGTGTCCACCGCCTCGAGCTGCAACAGCTGGGCGGGGGCGGCTCCGTTCCCGCTCGACTCGCTCACTTCGTCACCGCCGCCTTCGTGCCGAGGTACGCCTCGACGACGCGCGGGTCAGTGGCCACGGCTTCGAAGCTCCCCTCCGCGATCTTGACGCCGTGGTCGAGCGCGATGACTCGGTCGGAGATGCCCTCGACGACATGCATGTCGTGCTCGATGAGGAGGATCGTGAAGCCACCGTCGTCGCGGAGCTTCCCGATCAGCTCCGTGATCTCGTGCGTCTCGACCGGGTTCATGCCGGCTGCGGGCTCGTCGAGGAGGAGGATCCGCGGCCGACTCGCTGTGGCGCGTGCAATCTCGAGCCTGCGCCGGTTGGCGTACGAGAGCGAGTACGCCGGCTGGTTCCAGCGGTAGCCCATCAGGCGCTCTCCGAAGAAACCGAGCTTCTCCTCCGCGAACGCGCTGATCTGGCGCTCCTCGCGCCTCGCGCGCGGCAACTGGAGCATCTGCTCGACGATCGTCGAGCGCGTGTGCCCGTACTGGGCGGCCATGACGTTCTCCTTCACCGTCATGTTCAGGAAGAGCCGCAGCGTCTGGAAGGTGCGCGCGACCCCGCGCTGGTTGATCTTGTGCGACTGGAGGCCGACCAGACTCTCGCCGTCGAGCAGGATGTCGCCCGCGTCGGGCCGATACGCGCCTGTCACGAGGTTGAAGAGCGTCGTCTTCCCCGCCCCGTTCGGGCCGATCACGCTCACGATCTCGTGCTCGTCGACGTGGAGGTCGAGCCCGTCGATCACCTTGAGCCCGCCGAACGACAGGCTCAGGTCCCGCAACTCGAGCAGGTGCTTCCGCTCGGGGCCGTTCTCGCTCATGCCCCGCTCCGGCGCCGGCAAAGCCGCCGCCTCCGCTCCTTGATGAGCTCCGTCGAGCCTACGCTCATACGATCTCCACTCGCGTCTGTCCGAACAGGCCGGCGGGCCGCGTCGCCATGAGGACGATGAGGATCACGCCGAGGAAGAGCGGGCGCGTCGTCGGGGCTTGCTCGACGAGGAGGTTCTCCCACACGAAGCATGCGCCCCAAATCGTCGGCACGAGGAGCGCCCATCGCTTCCAGCCCTTGATGACCGTGCACGCGAGCACCAACGCGATCACGATCACGAAGGCGTAATTGCCGATTCGGAAGTTCTCGGCTGTGTAGGTGCCCTTCGGCAGCACCATCCAGTTGCGGATGACCGTCGCGAGAAAGCCGTGCGTCGTGAACGACGTCGGCCCGACCGCGAGCGGGCCGCCGACGCCGCGAGCCCAGACGGCGCCGACGATCTCGTGCACGACGACGCCGAAGATTGCGAGGCCCGCTATCAGCGCGGCGAGCAGCCGCCACGGCCTGAGCTTGGCAAGCAGCCCGAGGATCATGGCTGCGTAGAAGATCCAGCGCGCATGGTCGGGCGTCCGCAGTACCTCGAGCAGGACGTTCACGACGACAGCGCCGAAGGCAACGCCGCCGAGGCTGCCCGCGCCCCCGAGGATCACCATGGCGTAGACCGTGATCAGAAGCGGGAACGTGAACGTGTCGGGGAATACACCCTGGTAGTAGGCGCCGTTCACGGAACCGGCGAACCCGGCGACGCCGGCTCCCACCGCGACGGCGAGGAGACTGAGCCACTTGACCGGGATGCCCATCATCTCCGCCGCAAGTGGGTCTTCACGGAGCGCACGCCAGGCGCGCCCGGTGCGGGACCGGTTGACGTAGTGGAACAGGATCGCGACGACGGTGATGCCGGCGGCCGAGACGAAGACGTAATCGGTTGGCGCGTTGCTCAACTCGTGCCCGAAGACCCGGAACCGGTCGACGTTGTTGATGCCCGTCGGCCCGCCCGTGACATCGTGAGGTCCGGTGAGACCGAGCCAGTTCCACGCGTAGCCGTTGGTCGTGAAGTTGTTGAAGATCTGGAGGAAGAAGAGCATGACGATCGCGAGGTAGTCGCCGCTCAACCGCCGAGACGGGAGAGCGAGGACGAAGCCGAGCAGGATCGTGGCCGCGATGACGACCGGCACGGTCTGCCAGGTCGCCCAGTGGAGGTTGTAGTGGGCAGACGACAGCTCGGCGAAGAGATAGGCCGCAAAGCCGTAGAAGACGACGTAGCCGAGGTCGAGGATGCCGGCCCAACCGACCGCGACGTTCAGGCCCATGGCGAGCAGGACGTAGAGCAGCGTGTCGGCGTCGACGCCGATCACATACCCGCTCGAGCTGAGCTCGGGAATCGCGCACGCGATTCCTATGAACGCAGCGAGCAGGACGATGCTCGGCGTCCGGTTCGCAAGGCGGAGCAGACCGCCGGGGCCTGCGGTGCGCTCGCCCGAGCGGCGCACCCACTCGTCGACGCCGATCTGCGGTGACGTCGCGGGCTGCCCGCTCGGGGTTTCAGTGCTCACGTCAGACCTTCTGCAGCACGGGCGCGCCGCGGATCCCGGTCGAACGGAAGAGCAGGAAGATGACCAGGATCGAGTAGAGGATGATGTCCGAGAACGCGGAGGACAGGTAGCCGACCGTGAACGTCTCGGTGAGGCCGATGAGGAGGCCGCCCAGCACGGCGCCGCCGATGTTCCCAATCCCGCCGACGACCGCGGCCGTGAACGCCTTCAGTCCGGCGCCGAAGCCCATGTATGGGTTGATCTGCTGGTAGATCAGCCCGGTCATCACACCCGCCGCGCCGGCGAGCGCGGAGCCGAGCAGGAAGGTGATCGTGATCACGCGGTCGACGTCGATGCCCATCATCGATGACGCCTCGGCGTCGTAGGACACGGCTCGCATCGCCTTGCCGGTGCGCGTCCGCCAGACGAAGAGCGTGAGCCCGATCATCAGCGCGATCGTCGAGAGGATCACGACGAGCTGTACGTACTGGATCGAGAAGTTGCCGATCGTGAACGCGGTGCGGAAGAGCTCGCCGATTCCCGAACTGTCCGGACGCAGGCTGAAGGTGTCGTACGAGCGGGGGTTCGGGCTCCAGAGGAGGACGGCAGTCTGCTGCAGGAAGAAGGAAACACCGATCGCGCTGATCAAGGGCGCGATTCGCGGAGCCTTCCGCAGCGGCCGGTAGGCGAAGCGCTCGATCACCACGCCGAGGATCCCGCAGCCGATCATCGAGGCTGCGAAGGCGAGGAGGATGAGCGGCACGATCGGCATGACCGGCGCCAACGGCGATCCGAGCGCGTTGAGCACGAAAAAGCCCATGTACGCACCGATCATGTAGACGTCGCCGTGCGCAAAGTTCAGGAGCTTCAGGACGCCGTACACCATCGTGTACCCGAGTGCGATCAGCGCATAGAGACTCCCCACTGCCAGCCCGCTGACGAGCTCACGGAAGAAGAAGTTCCACGTTTGAACCTGGAAAGCGAGGACTGCGCTCATCTTGACCTCAATCGCACGTGCGGCCCGCCACCTGGACGGGCCGCACGCTATTTCCTACGACGGCACGACGCTTAGCCGGCCGCGTAGACCTCCTTGTAGGACCCGTTGGCCTGGATCTGGAACACCGTCACGCCCGACTTCGGGCCGTGGAAGGCGTCCGCGGGATTGTTGAAGGCCATGCTGTAGCCGAGGATCGTCGTCGACAGCTTCACCTTCTTGAGCTTCTTCGCGACGAGAGCCCGGCTGATCTTCTTGCCCTGCGTTGCCGCGCACTGCTGCGAGATCGCGGTACCGAACATCTCGGCGGCGACGAAGCTCGGAGCTCCGAACGGGTCGGTCGCCGACGCAGCACCGTAGGTCGCCTTGTACTGCTTGACGTACGTCTTGTTGATCTTCTCGATCCCGGGACCGAAGAACGAGACGAAGGCCCCCGGGAACTTGTACTGCTGCGGGCTGACGCTTCCGTCCGTCGCCATGAAGCCACCCTTGTAGCCGTCCGTCTTCAGCTGCTCGACGAACGACTGCGAGTCCGGCGCATCCTGCGACGGCGCGTACACGAGCTTGTAACCGCCGGTAGCAGCCTTCAGCGCGACGGGCGCCATGTCCGCTGCAAACCCTGCCGACCCGCCGGGGTTCGCGTCGGTCTCTTTTACCGACTCACGGGTGATCTTCGAGATGCCTGCGGCCTTGAACGCCTTCGTCGCCGCGTTGGCGATGTCGATCCCGTACGCCTCGCCGTCGTCCACGATCATGATCTTCGAGCCCTTGTTCAGCTTGAGCTTCGGGACGATGTATGCAACGCCGGCCTTCGCCTGCGTCGAGTTGATCGGAACGACGCGGAAGAAGTCCTTCAGCGGCTTCTGGCCGCTAGCTCCCGTTGCGAGGGTGTCCTTCGTCGCCGAGCCGGAGACGTAGGCGAGATGGGCCGCGTCGAGCACCGGTCCGCCGCCGAGGTTCTCGTTCGAGCCGGCGAAGCCGACCATGCCGAGGATCTTCTTGTTCGCGACCATCTGCCGCGCGACCGTCGCAGAAACCTGCGGGTTGAGCTGGCTGTCGCCCAGGAGGGCGAGGCTCAGCTTCACGCGATGGAGGCTCTTCGGCACGCCGGGCATCGCCTTGCCGGCATTCCAGTTCCTGATCATCAGCTTGACCCAGTTGCTCTGGTCCTTGCCGAGGAATGCCGCGCCGCCCGTCAGCGGGCCGGCGAAGCCGAGGCTTGCCCTCTTGCACAGCGGGTTCACCGCGGCCTTGTCGGCCTTAGCCGAGGCGGT
Source organism: Gaiellaceae bacterium (assembly GCA_045805965.1). GTDB lineage: Bacteria > Actinomycetota > Thermoleophilia > Gaiellales > Gaiellaceae > Palsa-739. Next base: position 162,586 of record JBJMKF010000012.1, on the reverse strand, counting down.
GCCGCCGAGCGTCGCGGCTACGACCACGGCAAACGTCGCCGCAACCGCCGCGATAGCTCCAACCTTCTTCAACATTCAAACCCTCCTTGTGGGACGTCCTCACCCTGTAAGACGCATGCCTCCGGCCGAGGTTTGCGTCGAGCGCACAACCTGGCCCGCGACTCTACTCCGCGATGCCGCATAGGGAAAGGGGTGCCGCGCGGTAGGCTCGCCGCATGCAGTATTGCATCCACGCCGCCGACACCGACGAGCCGGTCACGCCGCTCTTCAGCGTTCCCGAGTTCCAGCAGCGGCTGCTTCGCTTCCATGGCGAGAGCGAGGACCGCCGCGACGACGATCGCGACGAGGTGCTCTACGTCCTCGAAGGGACTGCCGTCGCGTCGATCGGTGGGGAGACTCAGGCTCTCGAGCCGGGGACGGGCTTCTTCGTCGCGCGGGGCACACCGTGGCACGTCGAATCAGTGGACGGCCTGCTGCTCCTCTCCGTGCTCGTCGAGGACCCCCTGCCGGCGACGGCGAGCCATGCAGTGATCGCCGGCGGCGACCGCGGCGCGGCGACAGCGGGACGCGAGTTCACGCTGCTCGCGCAGCCCGAGAACGGCTGTGCTTCGGTGACGCAGTTCGTCGGCTACATCCCACCTGGCCGCGCGCCGGAGCACTACCACCGCTATGACGAGGTCGTATACGTGCTCGCCGGCGAGGGGGCCTTCCATGTCGACGGCGAGAGTGCGACGCTCGAGTCCGGGTCGTGCGTGCACCTGCCTGCGCGGCTCATCCACTGCCTGGAGAACGCCGGCCCCGGTGAGATGCGCGTTCTCGGCGTCTTCCGGCCGGCCGGCTCGCCCGCCGAGGCCTATTACCCCGACGACAGCCCGGCCGTCGTGCCCGCCGTCTGATGCCGCACATCGAGCGCACGGCCCATGTGGGCTGGGACGGCAACCTCGCTCGCGGCGCGGGCACGCTGGATGCGGAGAGCGGCGCCTTCGCGCGGCTGCCGTTCTCTCTCCCCTCGCGCGTCGGCGACCCCGGAGGCAAGACGAGCCCCGAGGAGCTACTCGCAGCGGCGCACGGCGGCTGTCTCACGATGTCGGTCGCCGGCGAGCTCACTTCGACCGGTACGCCGCCAGGTCGGATCGACCTGGATTGCACGATCGTGATGGACGAGGTCGAGGGACAGGGCCATCAGATCGTGGGCTCGAGGGTCGAGATCGTCGTGCGGGCGGACGGGGTCCACGAGGTCGAGTTCCAGGACGCGGTCGCCAGGGCCCACGCCGGTTGCCCGTTCTCGCAGCTGCTCGAGCGCGCGGGCGTGGAAGTGAGCATCGCCGCCCGGCTCGTGTGAAGCTGGACGAGCTCGCAGCAGCGCGGCGGACGCACAAGGCTTTCGGGCCGGAGCCGCTGTCGCGCGAGACGGTGCTCGAGCTGCTCGCGGTCGCGCGGCTTGCGCCGACGCATCACCTCAACCAACCGTGGCGCTTCCGGATCCTCGGGCCGGAGACGCTCGCCGAACTGAAGCGCGTCGCGGGCGAGAAGGAGGCGCAGAAGCTCGACCGCGCACCGACGCTCGTCGTCGTGTCGGCGGTCTTGACCGGCGACCTTGTGATGGACGAGGAGGACGTGTGCGCGACGGCGGCGGCGATCATGCTCGTGCTCCTAGCCGCCGCCGAGCGCGGGCTCGCGACGTACTGGCGCACCCCGACGGTGCTGCGGACGAGGCCCGGCCGCGAGGCCGTCGGAATCCCGGAGGGAGAGCGCTTTCTGGGGCTCCTCCACTTCGGTACCGCGCTGCGCGAGCCGTCGCCGCGCGAGCGCGATCCCGTTGGGACCTACGTCGAGTTTCTCCGCTAGGTCCCCGGATTCGCGACCGCTCGCTTCCTAGAGATTCATGACCTTGTCCCAGGCCGCCACGAAGTCGCGAACGAACATCTCCTCGGCGTCGGCGCACGCGTAGACCTCCGCCAGTGCCCGCAGCTGCGAGTTCGAGCCGAAGACGAGGTCGACTCGTCCGACCGTCCACTTCACGTCACCGGTCGTGCGGTCGCGGCCCTCGAACGTCTCCTCGGCGCCGGAGGTCGGCTCCCACGTCGTGTCGTTGTCGAGCAGGTTGACGAAGAAGTCGTTGCTCAAGTTTCCCGGCCGAGCGGTCAGCACCCCAAGGTCCGAAGCGCTGTGGTTCGCGCCCAGGACGCGGAGGCCGCCCACGAGAACGGTCGTCTCCGGCGCGGTCAGCGAAAGCAGGCTCGCGCGGTGGACGAACAGGTGCTCTGCCGGACGGCCGTTCGTCTGGCCGAGGTAGTTGCGGAAGCCATCCGACTTCGGCTCGAGCACAGCGAACGACTCGGTGTCCGTCCACTCCTCGGTCGCGTCGGTGCGGCCGGGCGTGAAGGGAACCGCGACGTCGTGGCCGGCGTTCGTCGCTGCCCTCTCGACCGCTGCGCAGCCCCCGAGCACGATCAGGTCGGCCAGCGACACGCGCTTCCCGCTCCCGTTCTGCGCACCGTCAAACTCTTGCTGGATCCGCTCGAGCGTTGCGAGCACGGTCGCCAGCTCCTCCGGCTCGTTGACCTCCCAGCCGTTCTGCGGCGCGAGGCGGATGCGCGCGCCGTTGGCGCCGCCGCGCTTGTCGCTGCCGCGGAAGGTCGACGCCGACGCCCACGCGGTCTTCACGAGCTGCGCGATCGAGAGCCCGGAGTCGAGAATCTTCCCCTTGAGCTCGGCGATCTCCTCCGCATCGCCGAGCTCGTGGTCGACCGGCGGGACCGGGTCCTGCCAGATCTGCGGCTCCGCGGGAACGAGCGGGCCGAGATAGCGCGAGAGCGGCCCCATGTCGCGGTGCGTCAGCTTGAACCACGCCTTCGCGAACGCGTCTGCGAGCTCCTTCGGGTTCTCGTGGAAGCGCCGCGCGATCGGCTCGTAGACCGGATCCATGCGCAGCGCGAGGTCGGTCGTGAGCATGACAGGCGGACGTCTCCGGTCGGCGTCGTGTGGGTCCGGAACGAGATCGTGAGCGGTCTCGTCCTTCGGCACCCACTGCCAGGCGCCCGCGGGACTCTTCGTCAGCTCCCACTCGTGCCGGAACAGCATCTCGAAGAAGCTGTTGTCCCATGCCGTCGGAGTGGGCGTCCACGGGCCGTCGAGGCCGCTCGTGATCGTGTCGTTGCCCTTGCCCGTGCGGTAGTCGTTCGCCCAGCCGAGGCCCATCTCCTGGAGCGGCGCGGCTTCGGGGTCGGGCCCGAGGTGTTCGGGAGGCGCCGCGCCGTGGGTCTTGCCGAAGGTATGCCCGCCGGCGATCAGAGCGACCGTCTCCTCGTCGTTCATGGCCATGCGGCCGAACGTTTCCCGGATGTCGTGCGCGGCTCTGAGCGGGTCCGGCTCTCCGTTCGGGCCCTCCGGGTTCACGTAGATCAGGCCCATCTGGACGGCGGCGAACGGGTTCGCGAGCTCGCGGTCGCCGCTGTAGCGCTGGTCGCCGAGCCATTCGTCCTCGGCGCCCCAGTCGACGTTGTCCGGCTCCCACACATCCTCGCGCCCGCCGCCGAAGCCGAACGTCTCGAAGCCCATCGACTCGAGGGCGCAATTGCCCGCGAAGATGAGGAGGTCGGCCCAGGAGATCTTCCGTCCGTACTTCTGCTTTACCGGCCAGAGCAGCCGGCGCGCTTTGTCGAGATTGACGTTGTCGGGCCAACTATTGAGGGGCGCGAAGCGCTGCATGCCGGCGCCCGCCCCGCCACGGCCGTCGCTGATCCGGTATGTCCCGGCGCTGTGCCACGCCATGCGGATGATGAGCGGGCCGTAGTGGCCCCAGTCGGCCGGCCACCAGTCCTGCGACGTCGTCAGCACCCCGACGATGTCCTCTTTCAGCACCTCGAGGTCGAGGGTCGCGAACTCCGCGGCGTAGTCGAAATCCTCGCCCATCGGATCCCCCAGCGGATTGGGCGGCTGGAGCAGCTTCAGGTCGAGCGCGCTCGGCCACCAGTCGCGGTTCGTCCTGGCCGTCCACCAGTACTCGCTGCCCTTTCCGCTTTCGCTCGTGACCGGGCGTGTCTGCGTCTCTTCCATGCGCTCCTCTCCTCTGCTTCAGCGTCGGCGGCGTCAGGGACACCCGCTCCCAGTCAATGTATCGGGAAGCAACGAAGCCGCTGCGCGGGGAGTTAGGAGCCGCTGGTCCGGGTAGCAGGAGTCGCGTGAGCGGCATCAGGGAGGAGCGGAGCTTCGAGGTCGAGTGTCCGCATTGCCGCAAGAGCTTTGCCGCGGAGCCGATCGAGGGCGGACGCGCTGCCCGCTATCTCGGCTTCAAGTGCCCGCACTGCAGGCTCTTCGTCCCGCTCCAGCGGGCCAGCCGTTCGAGTGGCGAGAGCTAGGAGACCGCGTTGCGGAGCGCTTGCGCCTCGGGCAGGTGCTCGAGCTTCTTCAGCGTGTTGTTCTCGATCTGGCGGATGCGCTCGCGTGTGACGCCGAATGCGCGTCCGACCTCCTCGAGCGTGCGCGGCTCGCCGCCGAGCAGCCCGTAACGGAGCTCGATCACCTCCCGCTCGCGCCTCGGGAGAGCGTTGAGCGCGTGCTCGACGTCCTCGCGGCGAAGCGAGAGCTGGGCCGTGTCGAACGGTGACTCGGCAGCTTCGTCCTCGACGAAGTCGCCGAGGGAGGAGTCCTCCTCCTCGCCGATCGGCTTCTCGAGCGAGACAGGCAGCTGGGACATGCGCAGGATCTCGCGCACCTCCGCTGTCGTGATCTCGAGCTCCTCGGCGATCTCCTCCGGGCTCGGCTCGCGGCCAAGGCGCTGCACGAGCTGGCGCTCGATGTGCACGACCTTGTTCAGCTTCTCGACCATGTGGACCGGGATCCGGATCGTGCGCGCCTTGTCGGCGATGGCCCGCGTGACGGCCTGCCGGATCCACCACGTCGCGTAGGTGGAGAACTTATAGCCCTTGCGGTAGTCGAACTTCTCCACCGCGCGGATCAGGCCGAGCGACCCCTCCTGGATGAGGTCGAGGAAAGACAGGCCACGCCCGAGATAGCCCTTCGCGATCGAGACGACGAGGCGGAGGTTCGCCTCGATCATCGCCGTCTTCGCGCCCATGTCACCGCGCTCGATGCGCTTGGCGAGCGTCACCTCCTGGTCGGCGGTCAGGAGCGCCACCTTGCCGATCTCGCGGAGGTAGAGGCGAAGCGAGTCGAGCGAAGGCTCGACGGTGAGATCGAGCTTCGGCGCCACGACGGCCTTCTCGTCTTCCGGCAGCTGCTGCTCGTGAAGCGGCGCCTTGTGCTGCTCGCCCTCGACGAGGTCGACCCCGTGCTCGACGAGGTAGGTGTAGAAGTCCTCGACCTGCTCTTTCGTTAGCTCGACATCCTCGATCCCGTTGACGATCTCGTCGTAGGAAAGAAAGCCCTTCTCCTTCCCTTCGGCGACGAGCTTGTGCAGCTCCTCGACGTCAGGAAGCGCGATGTCAACGGTGAGCACGTCCCGAACCTCCCGGCCTAGTGGTTGCACGACGGCACTGCTACAACCGACCGCAACCGGCTCCCCGCCGGTAGCCCCGGTCCCTCCCTCAAGCGCGAGGCGGATACTAGTCACGCGTTGCGGATTCGTAAAGAAGTTGTCAACGCGCGGGCGCTGGCTGGTGAAAGCGCCCGGTGCGGCCCGCCGGACTGGTGGCCGAGCAGCGCATCAGCCTGATCAAATATCGCGGGCGGCGATCCCGCCGACGCGCTCGCTGCGGGTGTTGAGGACCGGGCGGGCCGCGAGATCCGGCAGGTCGACGCCGAGTCGGGCGAGGAAGGCAGAGAGCGCCGGCGCGTGAGCGCGGCCCGAGCCGTCCTCCGTCTTGATCGCGACGCCGGTTCCGTCCGGGCCCGCGGCGCAGAGAAGACCCTCGGCGCCGCCCTTCGCGAGCCAGCCGGGCGCCTCGCGCATGAGGTAAAAGTCTGCGCCGTCCGGGCCGCCGACGAGATCCGGGCGGGCACGCATCGCAGCCCCGACCCGGGCGCCGCCCGGCAGCGACTCGAGGCGTGAGAACGCATGCGCCATCCGTTCGAGCGTCAGCTCGAAGGTGACGATCCCGCAGCCGTCGACGCCGGTCGGGATCTCGCCGGGCTCGAGCTCAGCCGCCTCTGCGTGCACGTCGAGGCTCACTTGCTGGACAGGGTGTTCGGGGAGGCGGTAGCCCTGCGCGGGCCAGCCGCAGGCGCGGCAGAGAGCGAGCATCCCGGCGTGGTTCCCGGAGCAGTTGTTGTGGATCAGCCCCGGCGGGCGACCCTCCTGCGGCCCGAGCTCGAGGTCGTCCTCCGTCGCCTCGGCCCGCGCGAGCAGCGCACGCACGGCAGCGACCTGCTCCGGCGTGTCGCGGTGAGAGGCACAGGCGACGGCGAGCTCGTCGTCCGGCAAGTCGTCTCGCGAGCGGACGAGCGGAAGCGCCTGGAGCGGTTTCGACGAGGAACGCATGAAGCAGGCCTGCGCGGGGTCCCCGGCTGCCGCGACGACCTCGCCGCCGCGAACCGCGACGGCATGAACCCGATGCACGGCCTCCACCACCCCGTTCCGGCGCACTTCGACGATGATCGGTTCCGCCACGGCCGGAGCCTACGACCGGTGGCAGCCACCGTGACGCAACTGCAACAGACCTTCAACACCATCGCGAGAGGCTGCATGCAACGGTGCTATACGAGATGGCGCACCAGCTACGAGACATCTCAGCCGGCATGTTTCATATCTACACGCACTGCGTTTGGGCAGCGCCGGCCCACTTCCGAGACAATGTCGACCGAGTCGAGTTTCTCCGAGGACTTGCGCGGGTGACTGCACGCTACGAATGGCGTTGCATGGGCTTCTGTCTCATGCGGACGCACTATCACCTCGTTGTCGAGGTCACGGATGGCGTGCTTCCAACAGCGATGCAGTCCCTAAACCACGGCTACGCCTGTCACTTCAACCGGCGGCATGGACTACGTGGTCATGTCCAGTCGAATCGATACGGCTCGCGTCGCATCGATGCAAAAGAGAATCTCGTAAACACCTACGCATATGCGATGAACAATCCTGTCGAGGCTGGCCTCTGCGAACGAGCCAGCGCGTGGCCCTGGAGCAGCTTTCGGGGGACTCTCGGTTTGTACGAAGACAGCTCGTTCATCGACGACGGCCCCGTTCTTGGCCGGTTCTCGCGCGAACTCGACCCGCGAGCGGCGCTTCGTCGAGCTGTGGAGAGTTCTTGACGAAGGCGCGCAGTGGCTGCCACCGGCCTACAGGGCGCTAGCGTTCGGTCCGATGCCGGAGCTACCCGAGATGGAGGCCTGGCGACGCCAGCTGGACGGACCGGTCGCCGCCTTTCCGGTGGCAAAGGCAGGTCCCGCGCACATCGCGACGCTCAAGACCTTCGACCCGCCGGTCGCAGCGCTCGAGGGGCGCCGGTTCCGCGGCGCCGAGCGGCGCGGGAAGCGACTTCTCTTCCCGACCGCGGACGAGGAGCTCGTGCTGCTGGTCCACCTGATGACCGCAGGCCGGCTGCGCTTCGTCCCCGCCGGCGGAAAGGCGCCCAAGTCGCCCGCCTTCCGGCTCGAGTTCGCGGGCGGCGCACAACTGCTCCTCACCGAGGCCGGGAAGAAGAAGCGCGCTGGCGTCTGGCTCCTCACCCCGGAGGCGGCGGAGGCCGAGCTGGCCCACCTCGGCCCGGAAGCGCTCGGCCTCGGGCCAGAGCGCCTCGGCGAGATCGTGCACGGCGAGTCGCGGCGCTTGCACGCGCTCCTCCGCAACCAGCACCTGATCGCGGGCATCGGCCGCGCGTGGGCGAACGAGATCCTCCACACCGCGAGGCTCTCGCCGTACGCGCTGTCGAGCGACCTCGACGACGAGGAGATCGCGAGCCTCGCAGCCGCCATCGACCTCGAGCTCGAGCGCGGTCTCGAGCTCCGAGAGCGCGGAGCCTCCGACGAGCAGACCTACCGCGTCCACCGGCGCCTCGGCGAGCCGTGTCACGTCTGCGGCACGCCGCTCGCGCAGGTCGACTTCGAGGAGCACACGATCTTTTACTGCCCGACGTGCCAGACCGGCGGCCGTGTCCTCAAGGACCGGCGGCTGTCGCGGCTCCTTCGCTAGCCGCAAGCGATCTCGATCTCCACGCCAGGCCGACCTTACGCTCGCGCTGCGTTAGGCTCCAGCCATGGCAACGGTGGCCGAGGTAATGACCCGGGACGTCCTCTCCGTCGACCCGACGGCCTCGATCGGCGAGGCCGCCGAGAAGATGATGGACGCCGGCGTCGGCGCGGTCGTCGTGATGGAGGACATGGTGCGGCTCGTCGGCATCGTCACCGAGCGCGACATCCTCCGCGCGGTGGCACAGCGGGCGCGTGCCGCCGAGGCGCGTGTGCGGCAGTGGATGACCGAGAGCGTGATCACGATCGACCCGGAGACGACGGTCGACGAAGCGGCCAAGATGATGTTCGAGAAGAACTTCCGCCACCTTCCCGTGACGAAGGACGGCCGGCTGCTCGGCATCGTCAGCCTGCGCCGGCTCTCGCAGTACGAGTTCGAGCATCCGAAGGAGTCCGTCCAGCCCGCTCTCTAGGGTCCCGAGCCGTGATCCGGCTCTTCCCAAATGCAGGTGGCTGGCTCGAGGTCGTCTGCGGGCCGATGTTCAGCGGCAAGAGCGAGGAGCTCATCCGGCGCCTACGGCGCGCCGAGATCGCCGGGCAGCGTGCCCTGATCGTGAAGCCGCGGCTCGACGACCGCTACGACATCAGCCACGTCGTCAGCCACGCCGGCGCGACGATGCGTGCCGTCGCGATCGACGAGCCCGCCGACATCCCCGGCCTCGTCGACGGCTACGACGTCGTCGGCGTCGACGAGGTCCAGTTCTTCCCGCCGGAGATCATCCTCATCCTCGACGGCCTCGTCGAGTCCGGAATGCGCATCGTCGCATGCGGCCTCGACCAGGACTTCCGCGGCTTCCCGTTCGGAGCGATGCCCGAGCTCCTCTGCCGCGCCGAGCTCGTGGACAAGCTGCAGGCGGTCTGCCACCGCTGCGGCGGCCCGGCGACGATGACGCAGCGGCTCGTCGATGGCGCGCCCGCTCCCGCCGACGGCGCGACGATCGTCGTCGGAGCGCTCGAGCAGTACGAGGCCCGCTGCCGCTCGTGCCACGAGCTCGCGGCCCCGGCGCAGCTCGCTTCTTAGGCCAGCCGGATCTCGACCCTCTCGCCGGTGACGGCGACGGAACCTCCGAGCTGCCTCACGAGCCGGACCGCGACCGCCGCACCGAGGTCCCGCAGGTCTTCACCGAGGACGACCGGGGCGGACGCCGGAGTCACCGGTGAGAGCCGGATCTCCTCGCCGTCCACCTCGACCTCGACGTTGTCGAGCCCGCCGTGGCGAAGCGCCGACTGGAAGAGCGCGCCCAGCCCGCGCTCGACGGCGGCGGCGTCCGTCTCGAACGCGGTGCCCGTACCCGTAACGTGGACGCGATCCTCGCCGAGCCGCGCCGCAGCCGCCTGCGCGAGCTCGAGCGTGTCCGCCTCCCGCATGGTCGGGTCGTAGCGGCCCGCCTCGATCCGCGACACGAGCGAGAGCTCGTCGATCAGCTCGGCAAGCTGCCCCGACGCCGCGTCGATCATCTCGACATAGCGATCTGCGGGCGGCTCGAGCCCGCCGCCTCGCACCAGCGTCGTCGCGAAACCGTGCACGGTTGCGAGCGGCGTGCGCAGGTCGTGGCACGCGAGCGAGACGAGGCGCGCGAAATCGCTGTCGTCGGTCACCGCGCTCTAACCTAACGGCTATGGCGCGCACGACCCGCACTCCGACTCCCGACCTCCAGGCAGCAGCGCCAGAGGTCGCGCTCGGACTTTCGAGTGTCGGCGTGACCGGCGTGCAGAAGGCGGTCCGGATCGGGCGGGGCCGCGGCGAAAAGCTCATCGCCGCCACCATCGACTGCACGGTCGATCTCGACCCGCGCCGGAAGGGCGTCCACATGTCCCGCTTCCCGGAGCTGTTCGAGGAAGCGGTCGAGGGCGTCGTCGACGACGATGCGTTCCTCGTCGAGGATCTGGCGGAGCACGTCGCACGCCGGGTCGTCGACCGGCAAGAGGCGCTGCTCGCCGAGGTGCGGATCACGGCGCGCTACCCATATGAGCGGCGGACCCCTGTCACGAGGCTCGCAACGCAAGAGATGGTCTCGCTCATCGGGATCGCCGCGGCGTCTCGCGAACGCGTGCGACGGGTCGTCGGCGTCGAGGCGACAGGGATCAACGCCTGCCCGTGCGCGCAGGGCCTTGTCCGCGGCGCGGCGGCCGACCGGCTGTTCGAGGCGGGCTTCGACGACGGTGACGTCGAGCGGATCCTCGAGCTCGTGCCGCTCGCGACGCACAACCAGCGAGGACGCGGGACGCTCCTCGTGGGCACGGCCGAGCGCCTCAACGCGGAACGGCTCGTCGAGATCGTCGAGGGCTCGATGAGCTCCCCGATCTACGAACTGCTCAAGCGACCCGACGAGCTCTTCGTCGTCGAGCACGCGCACCTCCAGCCACGCTTCGTCGAGGACTCGGTGCGCGTCGCGCTCAAGAGCGTCCTCGACGAGCTCCCCCAGCTCGGCAACGACGACTTCGTCCTGTCGAGGCAGGTGAACTTCGAGACCATCCACGCGCACGAGGTGGTCGCCGAGCGCCACGGCACGATCGGAGCGCTCCGAGCCGAGCTCGGCGGCGCGGGCCACGGTCCCGCAGCACATACCGGGCTCGAGGACTGGCTGCGCGCCTAGACCTTCACCGCGATCCCGACTAGGGTTGGAACGGGGCGTGATGAATAGGGCCAGATGAAGACGGCCGGGGGGACAGCGAGGCTTGTCGCGGTCGCGACCGCATTGGCGGCGAGCACCGTGCTCTGGGCCAGCGCCGCCGGCGCGGCGCCGGACGGATCCGCGAAGCCGCTCGTCCAGAGCGCCGTTGTAGCGCCGCACCGCATCTCGCTCTCGAAGGCAGCCGGCACCGAGCTGCGGAGCCTGGGCGTACCTGTGAAGGGCGGCTACGGCTTCCTCCTCGAGCTCGGCACCGAGGCAACCGGCCGCGCGTACACCGCGAACCTCGCTCGCGGCCGGAGCGCCGCCGGTATGGCCGCGGCGAACCAGCTCTCGACGGTCAATGCGGTGGAGAGCCGCGTGATTGCGGCGTTACCGAGCGGCTCGAACGTCCTCTACCGGACGCACGCCCTCCTCGCCGGTGTCGGCGTCTACACGAACGTTGCGAACCTTTCCGCTCTGCAGCGCATCGCGGGTGTGACGGCCGTGTACCCGATCGCTCCGAAGACGCCGTCGCTCTCGTACTCCGTGCAGCTCGTGCACGCGCCGCAGGTGTGGTCGACCTACAGCAACGTCGGCGCGAACAGCACGATCGCGATCATCGACACCGGCGTCGACTACACCCACGCCGACCTAGGCGGCCCCGGTACGACAGCCGCGTACCAGGCGGCTCTCGCCAGCGACACCGCAGCGCCGACCTCTCCCGACCCGAACAAGATCCTCGGTGGCTTCGACTTCGTCGGCGACGCGTACGACGCGGGCGACCCCGACCACTCCACACCGGCGCCCGACCCCAACCCGCTCGACTGCGACAGCCACGGCACGCACGTCGCCGGGATCGCAGCCGGCTACGGCGAGAACCCGGACGGCTCGAAGTTCACGGGCAACTACGGGACGCTGCCGACCGGCTCCGCCGCGTTCCAGGCGCTGTTCCGCATCGGGCCGGGCATGGCCCCCAAGGCGAAGCTCTACGCCTACAAGGTCTTCGGCTGCGCGGGAAGCACGGACGTCATCACCGCGGCGATCGACAAGGCCGCGGATCCGAACGGCGACGGAAATCCGGCCGACCACGTGGACGTGATCAACATGTCGCTCGGCGGCGACTTCGCGTCGCCGCAGGACGCCGACTCCGTAGCGGCGAACGCCGCGGCACAGCTCGGCATCAGCGTCGTGGCCGCCGCCGGCAACGCCGGCGACCTCTACGACGCCGTCGGCTCTCCCGGCAACGCGACGCGGGTGATCTCGGTCGCGAACAGCGTCGATGCGTACTCGCAGATCGACACGCTGCACACGACCGTCAACGGCCCTGCCCAGGCCTACGGGGCGCAGCGCTCCGTGGACTACTCCTGGGGAAGCAAGCCGGATCTCTCGGGCAGCGTCGTCAGGCTCAGCGCTGCATCCAACCTCGACGGTTGCGACCCGATCGCGCAGAGCCTCACCGGAAAGATCGTCTTCCTCGAGTGGACCGACAACAGCGACACGCGCCGCTGCGGCTCGGCCGCCCGCTCTCAGAACGCCGCCGATGCCGGCGCGATCGGCGTGATCCTCGGCGAGGACGAGGAAACCTTCGCGGCGGGCATCGCAGGGAGCGCCACGATCCCGGTCGTCCAAGTGATCAAGTCGGCGGCGGACGCGATCCGTGCGGCGCTCCAGGCGAGCCAGGCGGTGACGGTCACCGGAACGTCGGCGGGTGACTACCAGCAGCTCATCCCGGGAGACGACGACGAGGTCAACTCCAGCTCGTCACGCGGGATCGGAGACGCCGGCGACGTCAAGCCCGATGTGACGGGCGTGGGGACGAGCATCTTCTCCTCCGCCATGGGCACCGGAAACCAGGGCATCTCGTTCACCGGCACCTCGATGTCGTCGCCGGAGGTTGCGGGGCTCGCCGCGCTCGTCCATTCCCAGCACAGCGGCTGGACGGCCGAGGAGGTCAAGGCCGACATCATGAACACGGCCGACCAGGATCTCTTCAGCGGCGCGACCCATAGCGGCACCCGCTACGCGCCGAACCGGGTGGGAGCCGGGCGCATCGACGCCAAGGCGGCGCTCGACAACCAGGTACTCGCCTATGTCGCCAGCGATCCGGGCGCGGTCAGTGCGTCGTTCGGGACGGTGGCGGCCTCCTCGCCCACGACGCTCACGAAGACGATCGCCGTCGTCAACAAGGGCGGCAGCTCGGCGACGTACACCGTCTCCTACGACGCGATCACCGCGCCCCCGGGAGCGACCTACGCGGTGAGCCCGTCGTCGGTCACGGTCGGCGCGGGAGAGACGCAGACGGTGACGGTCACGCTCACAGTCACACCGTCCCTGCTCACGAAGCCGATCGATCCGACCGTGAATCGAACGCAGGACACGTTCGCGCGCGACTACGTGGCCGACGCGAGCGGACGGGTGCTGTTCACGAGCGCCGGGCTACCCACCTTGCGAGTGCCGGTCTACGCGGCGCCGCGGCCGACGTCGGTGATGACCCAAGCCTCCTCGCTCAAGATGCCGAACGGGACGGTTCAGAAGGCTCTGCTCCCGCTGAGTGGAACCCAGCTCGGCCAGGGCAGCGGGCTCACCGCGATCACCTCACTGGTGGCCGGGTTCGAGCTCCAGGCGACCAGCGGCGCCCTGCCCGCGTGCAGCGGATCGGTGACGAGCGGATGCATCCATGCGAGCGACGAGCAGGCCGCCGACCTGAAGTACGTCGGCACGACGTCCGACGCGCTCCAGCTGGCGTCGATCGGCGCCGACCCGCTCAAGGACGGGCTGGCGTACTTCGCGATCACCACACAGGGCCCGTGGCGGACCCCGGCGTCATCGAACGAGTACGAGATCTACATCGACTCGAACGGCGACGGAACGGCGGACGCCGTCCTGCTCAACACGCGCTTGCCGGACACGGACGTCTTCGTCTCCGTGCTCGTCGATCCCGCCACCGACGACGTGCTGGACGTCGAGCCGATCGACGACCGCCTGGGCGACACCGATGCCGCGGTGTTCGGCAGCGACACGATGGTCCTGCCCGTCGCGATCTCCGCCCTGCCGGGTGTGACCACCACGAGCTCGCGGATCACGTACGGCGTCCTGACGTTCTCGTCGTTCGCGGCCGACCCGGTGGACAGCGTCGGCTTCACCAGCAACTTCAATCTCGACGGCACTCTCAGTATGGACGTGCTCCACCCCGGGCTCGCCGTCTACGGCTCCTATACCGGGGTCGGCAGCCCGCTCCTGTACGGCGACCAGTCCGGGAAGGCGGTCCAGGTGATCCGGAAGGCGTCTTCCTATGCGACCGACCACGGCCAGGGCGCCCTCATCGTCCACTTCCAGAACGCGGTCGGCAGCAAGGCGCAGGTGGTGGACATCGGGCACACGCTCACGGTCACGAGGAGCGGCTTCGGCGGCGGCTCGGTCAAGAGCTCGCCGGCCGGGGTCAATTGCGGCAAGACCTGCGTGGGCTCCTTCGCCACCGGCAGTGCGGTGAAGCTCACCGCTACGGCGTCCCTCACCTCGACGTTCGCCCGCTGGTCAGGCGGAGGCTGCTCGAAAGCAACCACATGCCGGGTGAAGCTCAGCAGCGACGTGGCGGTGAAAGCCATCTTCAACCGCGACAGGACGAAGCCGAAGGTAACGCGCTTGAAGGTCAAGGCGAACCACCGCACGGGTACGGCGAAGGTCAGATTCCGTGGCACCGATCCGCCGCACGGTTCCAAGGGCTTGCGCTTCAAGTGCAAGCTCGACGGCAAGCGCTTCGCGAGCTGCAGGTCGCCGAAGCTCTACAAGCACCTGAGCCACGGCAAGCACGTGATTCACGTCAAGGCGATCGACAAGGCGGGTAACGTCTCCAAGCCCGTCAAGCGGAAGTTCCGGATCTAGCTGCTTTCCGCCGCCTCAGTTCGAGGCGATTCTCCTCGCCCCGGGCGAGCCGCGCGATGTTCGTACGGTGAAGGAACGCGACGCCTGCACCAGCCGCGCCGCCGAACGCGATCACGGGCCACGGATAGCCGAACACCCACGCCCACAGCCCGAGCGATGCCGCGGCCGTCATCGAGGCGACCGACGCGTAGCGCGTGAAGCCGAAGGCGACGAGCCAGACGCCGGCAGCCGTGACACCGACGAGCGGCGCTACACCGAGGAACGCGCCGCCGGCCGTCGCGACCATCTTCCCGCCCTTGCGGAAGCCGAGGAAGAGCGGCCGCCAGTGGCCGAGCATCGCGGCCGCGCCTGCGAGGACTCCGCTGCCGTGGCCGAGGACGAGGGTCGCTGCGAACGCCGGAGCGAAACCTTTTGCGGTGTCGAGGAGCGCAGCCGGCAGCCCGAGCTTCGGCCCGTACACGCGCAAGACATTCGTGGCGCCGACGTTTCCGCTCCCCTTCGTCCGCACGTCCTCGCCGCGGAAGACCCGGACGAGCCAGTAACCCCACGTCAGCGAGCCGGACAGGTAGCCGGCGGCGACGAGCGCGGCGGTCAGCACGCCGAGCCCTTAGGTGGGGATGCCGTACTGCTCGACCCAGCCGTTCACGACGTCCCAGTCGAGGTTGGCGAAGAACGCCTCGATGTAGGACGCGCGGTCGGTCTGGTAGTCGAGGAAGTACGCGTGCTCGTAGACGTCGAGCGCGACGAGGGGCGTTGCGTTCCAGACCGGGAATGTGTTCTGTGCGTCGCCGAGGTAGTTGAAGAGGCGCCCCTCGTCCCAGTCGTACGCCGTCCATGCCCAGCCGCGGCCTGCCATCCCCGTGGCCTTGAGGTCGGCCCGCCAGGAGTCGGCCGAGCCGAAGTGGCGCGCCACGAGGCTCGCGAACGCCCCCTCCGGCGCTCCGCCGGCCCCACCGAGGTGGCCGAAGTAGAGCTCGTGGTTCTTGATCCCGCCGATCGCAAAGGTGAGATCGACCTTCAGCGCGCGGAGCTCGGAGAAGGTCTGGTTCGCAGCGGAGAGATCGACGTCGGCGAGCCGGCCGAGGATCTCGTTGCGCTTCGCGACATACCCCTCGTAGAGCTTGTAGTGCGCCTCGACTGCGGCGCGCGAGATGCCGTCGAGCTCGTAGACCTCGGGCCGCAGCGGGCGCGGCGCGATCTCCTCGAACCGGTAGGCGAGCGTGGACACGAGCGCGGAGCATATCCTCCGTCGCAGAAGCGCAGCTGCCGAAAGGAGCCCACGAGATGGCCTTCGAAGTGCCCGATCTGCCATACGCGTACGACGCGCTCGAGCCTCACATCGATGCCGAGACGATGCGCATCCACCACGACCTTCACCACGGGGCCTACGTCACCAACGCGAACGCCGCGCTCGAGGGAACCCAGTGGGCCGACGACTCCGTCGAGAGCATCCTCACGAACCTCGACGCGATTCCCGCTGACAAGCAGTCGGCCGTCCGGAACAACGTCGGCGGTCACGCGAACCACTCGCTGTTCTGGCAGATCATGGGCCCGAACGGCGGCGGCGAGCCCGGCGGTTCGCTCCGCTCGGCGATCGACGACGCGTTCGGCTCGTTCGATGAGCTCCGCTCGGCCGTGAACGACGGCGGCGTGAAGCGGTTCGGCAGCGGCTGGACGTGGCTCGTGTGGGACGGGACCGGTCTCGCCGTCTACTCCACCGCGAACCAGGATTCGCCGATCTCGCAGAGCGACGTTCCTCTGCTCGGGATCGACGTCTGGGAGCACGCGTATTACCTCAAGTATCAGAACAAGCGTCCCGCCTACCTCGAGGCGTGGTGGAACGTCGTCGAGTGGCCCGAGGTCGAACGGCGCTTCGCGGAGGCGCAGAACTAGCGCTCCAATCCAGGACGGGCTCCGATGCGTAAGAACAGTGGCGATATGGAAATTGCCCTCGAAGTGCCACAGCCGCGCCTGCGCGCCGTCCCGGCCACGGAGACCGCGAGCCCGCCGCTCGACGCGTCCGATCCATCCGACGCGGACCTGCTCGCGCGCGTGGGCGAGCACGACCGCGAAGCCTTCGAGATCCTCTACGGCCGCTACGTCAGGCCGGTCTTCAGCCTCGCACTGCGGAAGCTCCACGACCGCGGCCACGCCGAGGACGCCGTCCAGGAGGCGTTCGCGGCGATTTGGCGCTCTGCCTCGACGTACCGACCGGAACGCGGCGCGGCCGGGGGCTGGCTGTACACGGTCGCCCGGAACGCGATCGTCGACCGGCTGCGCCGCAACGGACCCGCCACGGACGCCGAGCTCCCCGAGCTCGTCTCCGGCGAGCCAGACCCTTCGCAGCGGGCCGAGGACTCCGAGGTCTCGTGGCGCGTGCATCGCGCCCTCGAGGAGCTCCAGCCACGCGAGCGCGAGGTGATCGAGCTCGCCTACTGGAGCGGCATGTCCCAGAGCGAGGTTGCCGAGTACCTCGGCCTCCCGCTCGGAACCGTCAAGACCCGCACACGCAGCGGCCTCGCGAAGCTCGCAGACGTGCTGGAAGGAGAGTTGCTTTGACGCACGAGCCGAACTTCGACGAGCTGATCGGCACCGAGGCGACCGGTGCGGAGCGCGAGCTGCTGCACCACGCACACGATCTGCTCGTCCAGGCAGGTCCTCCGCCGGAGCTGCCGCCGAGTCTCCAGAAGGCGCCGAACTTCGGCGTGTTCAGCCTGCACCAGCGGCGGGTCGTGAAGCGGCGGGCGCTGATCCTGCTCGCGGCCGCGCTGTCGGTGGCCGTGGTGTTCTTCGCCGGCTACGCCGTTCGAGGCGGCGGCAGCAGTGCCAAGGCTCCCAACCCCGTGGTCGCTCTTTCCCTCAAGGGCACGTCGGCATTGCCCAAGGCACAGGCGACGCTTGAGGTGTGGAAGGCAAGGAACGGCAACTGGCCCATGACGCTGAGCGTCGTCGGCCTGCCCAAGCTGGCAAACCACGACTACTACGAGGTGTATCTCGTCCGCAACGGCCACCCCTGGGGCCTGTGTGGGACGTTCCGCGGCGCGGGCTCCTCGACGGCGCTGACGGTCACGCTCAACGCGCCATACTCGCTCCACAAGGGCGACTCGTGGGTGGTCACGCGACCGACCGCAAGCGGCAGCGAGCCGGGCCAGACGGTGCTCAGCCCGGTCGCGGCATAGCCTCCCGACGTACCATCCGGCTCGAGTCGTAGCCTCACCAACCCGTGGCCGCAGTGACCGAGACACCGGCGATTCCGGACTACCGCACCGTCCTCGACCACGGCTTCGTCCGGCTGGACGCGGTGATGGCAGACGACCTCTCGGTCGTCAACGCGGCGCGGGTGTCGTTCGCGCGGCACAAGGACGCGATGGACGCCTCTGACGAAGGGCTGATCCGTTTCCTGCTGCGCGAGCGGCACGGGACCCCGTTCGAGCACAACAGTTTCCGCTTCCACATTCGCTGCCCGATCTTCGTCGCGCGCGAGTGGTTCCGGCACCGCATCGGCTCGTTCAACGAGTTCTCGATGCGCTACGCCAAGGCGACGGACGACTTCTACGTCCCCGCACCCGAGGATGTGCGCACCCAGGTCGGGAAGCCGGGCGCGTACACGTTCGAGACCGTCGATCCTGAGCTCGCCTCCTCGACGCGCGAGACGTTCGAGTCCGTCTACCGGACGGCGTACGCGGCATACGAGGAGCTCGTCGAGGCCGGCATCGCGCGCGAGATCGCGCGCTGCGTGCTGCCGGTCGGCGCGTACACCGAGTTCTTCTGGACCGTGAACGCGCGCGCCCTCATGAACTTCGTCTCACTACGGGCCGCGGAGACTGCGCAGCGCGAGATCCGCAAATACGCCGAGGCGGTCGAGTCGTTCCTGGACGAGAAGATGCCGGTCACGTACAAGGCCTTCGTCGCGAACGACCGCACGGCGCCGTAGACGTCCACACCGGCACCTCGGGCTGGTCGTATCCGAGCTGGCGCCCCGGCTTCTATCCCGCGGGGCTCGATTCATCCGGCTTCCTCGCGTTCTACGCCGAGCGGTTCGGGACAGTCGAACTGAACACGACGGGGTATCGGCTGCCGGCGGAAGATCAGTTCCGCCGCTGGGCCGAGCAAGTGCCCGACGGGTTCGAGTTCGCGCCGAAGCTGCCCGGCGACCGCCTCGGCATGCTCGACACGTTCGAATCGCACGTGAGGCACCTCGGCGACCGGCTGGGGCCGATCCGGATCTCCCTCAAGAAGGCCCGCGACGAAGGCGCACTCGAGCTCCTGCTCGGCTCGCTCGACCCGTCGCTGCGGCTCGCGTTCGACCTCGAGCACCCCTCCTGGGACGGCATCGAGCCACGGCTCTCGGAAGCGGGCGCCGTGCGCGTCGGCGACCTGAAGCACCCGGCGCCGTTCCGCCTCCTCCGCCGCCGCGAAGCGCCGGACGCGGCATTCGCGGCCGCGGTCGCTGCGGCGAAGGAGCCGGTGTACGTCTACTTCCGCCACGAGGACGAGCCGACCGCACCGGCCTACGCAACGCGGCTGCTCGAGCTACTCGCGAAGCTCTAGGAGGCGGCGGCCAACGCCGTCGTGCGCATCTGCGCTACGACGGTGGGCGTGTTCGCGTCGCGCGACCAGGTCGGCCACGAGTACTTCGTCGTCGTCTTGAGCTGACAGCCGATCGTGCAGCCGAGCTCGGCGGCACCGGAGGTGGTCGAAAAGAGGCCGGAGAGCACCTGCACCACCGCCGCGTTGCCGTGCTTGTGGCGCGCGACGTTCAGGATCTCCCAGTCCTCGATCCCCTCGCGGAGCACCTCGAGCCGGGCGCTCGCGATCGGGCCGTTGCGGCCCGGATAGACGAGGACGTAGGAGCCCTTCTCCTTGTCGTTCTGCTCGAGCGGGTTGCCCTTCGAATACGTCGTCGTCCCCTGTCCGTAGAGCAGGCCGGTGACCCCCTCGAGGGCCGCCCAGTCGACGAAGAGCCGCGGATCCGAGAGCGGCTCGGTGGCAGTGAAGCCGGGAGTCGAGTGCGAGCCCGCGTCGTACGTGTACGCCCAGATCTGCTTGCCGCGATGCCGCGCGGCGTTGATCAGCTTGAGGTTCTGCGTCGCGCGCGAGACGTGCTGCGACGGAGTCGTGTACTCGCCGTAGTAGCGGCTGGCGAGGACCACCCAGTCGTCGACGTCGTCCGTGCCGCCGTTCCAGAGGTAGCGGTTTTGCGCCGTCGGCCTCCCGGTGACGACCACGTGGCTGCCGCCGAAGCACGCGTGGACGGCCTTCGCCTGCTGCTGGACGACCTTGAAGCGAGTCGCCCCGGGCTCGTCCATCCCCCACAGGTACGGATACGAGCTGAGCCAGCCGTGCTTCTGCCAGAACCCGCGGACGGAGCGGAGATAGCCGCACCATTTCTGCGGCTTGAACGGGGACTGGCCGCCGACGTACGTGCTGGGGCTCCAGCGGTTGTTCGAGACCGGGATCCACATCGAGGAGAACTGGCTCGGTTCCCCGGCCGCCGAGACCATCTGGCCCGATTTGTCGAGCCACCACTTGCGACTGTTCGTGTAGCCCTTCCCGGAGTTCGGGTTGCCGTAGCCCCAGTTGTTCGGCGAGAGCCGGTAGGAGGCGAGGAAGTTGAACAGCCCCGGGAGGGACTGGTCGGCGGTGACGCCATAGAGGGCCATCACCTTCGCGCCGTACGACTGCGGCGAGAAGTTGAAGGCCGTGAGCAAGCTGCCGGAGACCTCGTTCGTCGCGGGCAGGGACACCGGCGAGACGGTCACGCTGAGCGGGACCGTCCTCCGGATCCCGTCGGCGACGACCACGACCGAGCCGCCGTACGTGCCCGACGCGGTGCCGGTCGGCACCGTCACCTGTAGCCACAGCGGCTGGTTGGCCTTCTCGGTTGGGCGCTGCGAGCCGTCCCAGGGCAGGAGCGCGTCGGGCACAGGCGTTCCGTTGACCGAGACGTAGTGGGCGAAGAACAGCTTCAGCTGGAGCGGAGACGCGATCGTGGGCGAACCGATGGCGACGTTCTGCGCCCCGCTGACGAGAATCGTCGAGTCGTCCACTCCTCCGATGGGCATGGCCAGCGACACGGAGGTCCCGGCGCGACCGGGAGCGGCTCCCGAGGCGGCGAACGTCGTCCCGGACGGGTAGACGCCCACGGTTGCGGCCGTCGAGCGCGCAGCGCTCGACCCCGCGCTGAGCGCGAGGACCACGGCAACGACAGAGACGATCCGCACGACCCCCCACATCGACCGAACATTGGTACCACTAAAGCCTCAAAACGGGGCCGCAGCGCCGAGATGCTTCTCGTACGCGCCGCTCGCGACGATCTCGGTGAGCTCAGAGACTGCTCGCCGCACCTCGTCCTCCGTGTTGAAGAAGTGCGGGCCGAGACGAATGCCCCCTTCCGGATCCGGACGGAAGTCGCAGATGACGCCACGCTCGCCGAGTTCCTGATGGCAAGCGGCGTGGTCGGGCGTCGAGACCGTCACGGTGCCGCCCCGCCGCGTCGCCTCTCTCGGCGAGGCGATCTCCAGCCCCGCCTCGTCGCAGAGGTCGATCAGGAGCTGCGTCAGCGCGAGCGAGCGCTCGCGGATCCGCGGCACTCCCACCTCCTCGATCACGTCGTAGCCCGCCGTCGCCGCGTAGAGCGCAGGGACGTTCGGGGTGCCGGTGAGGAAGCGGCGCGCACCCGAGGCGTACTCGAGCTCCGGCTCGAAGGCGAACGGCCGCGCATGTCCCTGCCAGCCGACGAGCGTCGGCTCGAGTCGATCCGCGACGTCTGGCCGCACGTAGAGCCAGCCCGCACCGGGTCCCCCGCAGAGCCACTTCACGCTCCCGCCGACCGCGAAGTCGACGCCGAGCCCGGCCAGGTCGAACGGGACGACGCCCGCCGACTGGTAGCAGTCGAGCACCACGCACGCGCCGGCTTCGCGCGCGCGGCGGATGATCGGCTCGACATCCTGGATCTCGCCGTTCTTGTACAGGACGTGGCTGATCGGGACGAGCAGCGTCCGCTCGTCGATCGCGTCGACGATGGCCGAGTCGTCCGCGACAGCGACGACCTCGAGATCCGGCTGTGCCTGGTAGAGATAGCGAACGGACGGGAAGTTCGCCTCCTCGTAGACGATCCGGTTCCGCTCGCCCGAGGCTGGAAGCGCCGGCGGCGAAACCGCCGGCGCCCGGCCGAAGAGCTTGGGGCGCGCGAAGCAGGAGAGGACGATCGCCTCGGCGACGGTCACGTTCTGGTGCATGACGATGGAGCCCGGCGGCGCGCCGAGGATCCGCCCGAGCTGGTCCCCGACCGTGACCGGCATGTCCCACCACCCGTCGGCCCACGCCCGGATACCGCGCTCGCGCCATGTGCGCGCGTACTCGCGGAGGTTGTCCTCCGCCGCCGCGGGCATCGCGGCGAGCGAGTGGTTGATGAGATACGTGCAGGTGCCGAGGATCGGGAAGCGGCCGCGATACTCGGTCGGGTCGATCACGACTGCGCTGCCAGAACCTCGTCCTCCGCTGCGTAGTCGAGCATCTCCTCGAGATAGGTGCCGTCCCAGTTGCGGCCGCCTTCGAGCTCGCCTACGAGCCAAGCGCATGTCTCGCGCACCGCCTCTGGGTACGTCGTCACGGGCCTGTAGCCGAGCTCCTGCTCCGCCGCCGCCATGGACACGACGAATGGCTGCTCCGCCGCCCACGGGTTTTCGTACTCGCCGCGGGGTAGGAGGACGGGCTCGAACTCGTGCCCGAGCGCATCGCCGATCGCCCGGCAGATCTCGAGCGTCGTCGGCGGACCGGGGTCGCCGGCGTTGAGGACGCGGTCACCCGGCTCGGCCGCCGCGAGCCGGATCAGCTCTGCGAGGTTGGCGACCGATGTCGTGTGAAACTGGCTCTCGCCCTTCCAGGCAAGAGCGACGCGACGGCGCCCGTCCACCGCGCGCTTGACGAAGAAGACCTCGCGCGGATGCTTGGCACCGGGGCCGTGGATCGCGCAGGCTCGGAGGAGCGTCGCCGGAAGCGGCCCCTCGAGGAGTGTCTGCTCGAGCTCGGCCTTCCGCGTCGAATACGTGGCGTCGCCGGGCTCCGCCGTTCGCTGCGTCTCGAGGATAGGGACGGGCATAACCGGAGGATCGCCCTCGCCGTCGAGCGCCCTCCCCTCGTCGTCGGCGTAGACGGAGGCGCTCGAGATGACGACGAGCGAGCCCACGAGCCCCTCGAGGCCGTTGAGTTGTTCGCCGTGCTCGCGGCCGAAGGCCATGCTGTCGAAGAGGACCTCCGCGCCGCCCGAGAGTGCGGCTCGCAACTGGGCGTCGTCCTCGCGATCTGCCACGACCGCCTCGACTCCGAGCTCTGCAAGCCCTTCGGGCAGCGATCCCGAGCGCGAGACGGCGACGACCTCCCAGCCGTCCCCCGCAAGCGCACGCGCCGCAGCGCGGCCGATCATGCCGTTGCCCCCGATCAGAACCGCCCGCGGCATCAGCCCTCCACCTCCTCCACGTGGACAACCCTATGCCGCGCAGCGAAGGCCGCGACGACGGCTGCTGCGAGGACGATCGCGCCGGCGATCCTGAGCGCGAGATGGACGCCATGGCCGGCCGAGTCCTCGGCGGCCACCAGCACCTTGGCGACGATCTTCAGGTGCCCCCTCGCCGCGGGGCTGTTCTCAGCGTTGGTGATGTTGCCGCCGGTCGTTACGAACTTGACGACGATCTCCCTGAACTGCACCGGGATCCCGAGCTTCACGAGCTTCTCGCTGAGGCCGCTCGTCAGCTGGGCGTTGACCACTGCGCCGAGGACGGCCACGCCGAACACGCCGCCGAGCTCGCGGCTCGTGTTCACGGTTGAGGCGGCCATCCCCGATTCCTCGGGCGGGACAAGGGTGAGCACAGACGCCGTCATGGTCACCAGGGCGATCCCGAAGCCGAGACCGGCGATCGCCAGGGGCCACGCCAGAGCGGTGACGGTCGTCGTCGCCGTGAGCTGCCGGTCGACGAGGAGGAGCCCGAGTCCCGCGAGAGCGCAGCCGAGCACCATCGGCACGCGCGGGCCGACCCGGGCGGTCCAGCGGCCGGCGATCGGGCCGGCGACGATCATGGCAACCGCGAGCGACGTGAAGACGAGCGCGATCTGGTAGCCGGAGAAGTTCGAGATCAGACGCAGGTAGAGCGCGGTGAAGAAGAAGACCGAGAACACCGAGAGGTTCGTCGCAAAGGCGACGATGTTCGCCGCCGTGAAGGTCGGATTGCGCAGGAACTCCAGCTTGAAGACCGGGTCGCGCACGCGCTGCTCGATCAAGACGAAGACGACGACCAGCACCGCCGCGGCAGCGAAGCAGACGTCGATCCACCAGGTTCCGTAGCCCCGGTTCTCGCCTTCGATCACGCCGAAGGTCGCGGCCACGATCGCTGTCGCGCCCGTGGCAAGCCCCGGCACATCGAGTTTCCGGCCCGCCGGGTCGCTGCTCTCGGTGAGCGTCGCGGCCGCCACCGCGAGCGCTACGGCGCCGAAGCCGAGGCCGAACCAGAAGATCCAACGCCAGCCGGCACCGGAGATGAGGACGCCGCCGATCACCGGCCCGAGCGAGAGCGCGAGCCCCGACACCGCCGCCCATACGCCGAGAGCGACGGCTCGCTCCTCGCGCTCGGGATAGATGTGGCGGATGAGCGAGAGTGTCCCCGGCTCGGAGGCCGCCGCGCCGAGACCCATCACGATCCGGCCGACGATGAGGGTGCTCGAGCCATGCGCCACCGCGGCCACGATCGAGCCGGCGCAAAAGACCGCGACGCCCGAGAGCATCACCTTCTTTCGGCCGAGCAGGTCGCCGAGCGTGCCGCCGGTGAGCATGAGCGCGGCAAACGCGAGCATGTAACCGTCCACGATCCACTGCAGGCCGGTGACGCTGACGCTGAGCGACGACTGGATGTCGGCGAGCGCGACGCTGACGATCGTGTTGTCGAGGAAGGTGAGGAAGAGGATCGCGCAGACGGCTGCGAGGGCCGCTTCGCGGGCGTGACGCTGCTGGAACAGCGTGAGAGCGCTCACGCCGAGGACGTTACGACTTGCAAATGGCCGGCGTGCTGCCCTGGAGCGCCACGAGCTTGCACAAACTCGCGTCGGCGACCTTCCACGTGCCGCTCTGGCGAATCGCAGACCCTGTTTGCTGCGGAAGCGAGGAGCCCGCGAACTTGACCACGTAGACGACCTTCGCCTTGTTCGAGCCCTGGAGGGTCACTGACGAGACCGTCGCGCTCACGTCTTTCGCGAGCGGGTTGCTCGCGAAGCTCGTGACGAGCCCTTTGAACCGCGAGCCGTTCTGCAGCAGGGCGACACGATCGGTGACCGACGTCTTGCCCGAGAAGAACTTCTCGTACGCGCTCTTGATCTGAGCCTGTTCGTCCGAGGTCTTCGGCTTGCTCGAGCCGCCGCAGGCGGCGAGGACGAGCGCGAGTACGAGCACGAGTGCGAGCCGTCTCACCGCTAGACCTTCTGCAGGGAGCGCGCACCCGGCCCGACATAGCGCGCAGAGGGCCGGAAGAGGCGGCCCGTCCGCTTCTGCTCGAGGATGTGGGCCGACCAGCCTGCGACGCGGGAGCAGGCGAACATCGCGGGGGCGAGCGGCGGCGGGACCTCGGCAACGTCGAGGACGAGGGCCGAGTAGTACTCGACGTTCGTCTTCAGCGGCCGGTCCGGCTTGCGCCGCTCGAGCTCCGCCAGCGCCGCTTCCTCGAGCCGTTCGGCGATCTCGATTTGCGGGGACCCGAGCTCGCGCGCGGTCTGCTTCAGGATCCGCGAGCGGGGGTCCTCCGCCCGGTAGACACGGTGGCCGAAGCCCATGATCCGCTTGCCCGCGTCCAGCGTCTCGCGCACCCACTTCTCCGGGTCGCCCATCGCGGAGACCTCGTCCAGCATCGGCTTGACGTACGCGGGAGCGCCACCGTGCAGCGGGCCAGAGAGGGCCCCAACCGCCGCGGAGAGTGTCGCACCGCAGTCTGCCCCAGTTGAGGCGACGACACGCGCGGTGAACGTCGACGCGTTCACCCCGTGCTCGGCCGTGCAGATCCAGTATGTGTCGATCGCCTTGACCGCTTTGGGGTCGGCGTGGCCACGCCACTGAAGCAGGAACCGCTCCGCCGCGGTCTGGCCCTGCTCGACGGTCTCGACCGGAACCTCGTCCTCGTGCCTGTCCGCCAGCCGCGCCGACCGGGCGACGATCGACATCATCTGCCCCGAAATGCGACCGAGGTCCTCGCGAGCCTGGTCGTCCGAGATTTCGTTGAGCTTGCCGAGCCCCCACAAGCCGGAGAGTCGCGCCGTTTGCGTCTGGAGATCGGCCGGCGCACGCCCGGTGATGCCCACGGGCTCGAAAGGCTCGGGAAGCGGCATCCGCGACTGGATGTCGTCGTCGACGAGTAGTCCCCAGATGTTCTCGTAGGGGTATTCGCCGATCAGCGGCTCGACGTCGACGCCGCGGTAGCGAAGCGTGCCGCCTTCGCGATCCGGCTCCATGATCTCGGTCTCGACCGCCACGATCCCCTCGAGGCCCGGCTTGAAGTCGTTGCTGTTCATGCGTGAATCTCCTCCAACTCGATCTCCTGGCCGACACCGCGTTCCCGCGCCGCCGCGAGCACGAGCGCCGCAGCTGCGAGGTCCTGGACGGCGACACCGACCGACTTGTAGAGCGTGATCTCCTCATCCGAGGTGCGACCAACTGCCGTCCCGGCGATGACCTCGCCCAGCTCGACGACTCCGTCGCGGCCGCGCGGCTCGAGCTCCGGAGCACCGGCGGGAAGCGGCGCGAACGCCGAGTCGCGCTGCTCGACGACGACCACGTCGGCACGCTCGACGATGGCGGGGTCGAGCTCGGAACCACCGGCCCCGTAGCCGACGGAGCTGACATGCGCGCCGGGACTGAGCCAGTCGAAGCGGACGACGGGATCCGGGGACGCCGTCGTTGCGTGGACGACGTCGGCGCCGCGGACGGCCTCCTCGAAGTCGCCCCGCCCGGCGACCCGCACCTCCGCGAATTCCCGCGCGCGCGGGAACATCTCCTGCGCCGAGCGCGATTGGACGCCGGTGCCCAGGATCGCGAGCACGCGGGCATCGGGCCGGGAAAGAAGGCGCGTGGCGAGCGCGGCCGCGGCGGCAGTGCGCATCGCCGTGATGTAGGTCCCATCCATCAGTGCTACCGGCGTCCCCGTCCCGGGCTCGAAGAGCGCGATCACCGCCTGATGCGTCGGGCGGTCCGGATTGCCCGGAAAGAGCGTGACGAGCTTGCAGCCCAGACCACTCGACGGGGCGTATGCGGGCATCGCCCCGAGGATTCCCGTTTCGCCGGCGAAGGCACCCATGCGCGGCACGAGCGACGCCTGCCCCGCGGAGAGCTCCGCATGCGCGGCGGCGAGCGCCTCGAGGAGAGCGTCGAGGTCGAGCAGCTCCTCCACGTCGCTACGGCTCAGGACCAGCATTTCAGTGCGGACGGTACTCCTCGGTACTCGTGCGACGCGCCGGCGTCAGCCGAGCAGCGTCAGCGACCAGTCCGGCCGATGCTCGGCGTCGAGCGAGAAGAGGAGGATCCGTTGCCACTGGCCCAGGCAGAGGGCGCCTTCGGCGAACGGCACCTGCTCCGAGCGCGGGCCGAGCAGGAAGCCGAGCAGCCGCTCGCGGGAAGGCAAGCTCGAAGGCACGACGCGCTCGAGCAGCGACTCGAGATCCTCGAAGAAGCCGGTCTCGCGCTCCTGGACCCGCACGAGCGAGAGCTCGCTCTCGGCGTGGAGGTACGCGATGCCGTGCGTCACGTCCGCGGCGGCGACCTCGCCCGAGACGTCGTTCGTGATGTCCATCACCGACAGCGACGGAAGGGCCGCGGCGATCGAGTAGGGGACTTCGACGCTCGTCATGCCTGTGCGACCTCCTTCGGGAGCCGGAAATGAACGTCCTCTTTCGCGACCTCGATCTCCTCGGGCAGTGCGTAGCCCGCCGCGGCGAGACGGGCAGCCGTCGCCCGCACGAGCTCCTCGGGCGTCGAGGCACCGGCGGTGAGGCCGATCGTCTCGTGGCCGTCGAGCAGCGCCGGGTCGAGCACGCTCTCGCCGTCGACGAGCGTCGCCTCGGCGCCCGCCGCCTGCGCGACCTCGACGAGCCGCTGCGCGTTCGAGCTCGTCTCCGAGCCGATCACGAGCACGAGCGTCGCGCCTTGCGAGACCGTCGCCTTCACCGCGTCCTGGCGGTTCTGGGTCGCGTAACAGATGTCGTCCGCATGCGGCCGCCGGAGGTTGCCAAGGTGATCCTCGAGCGCGTCGACGATCGGCGCGACGTCGTCGAGGGAGAGCGTCGTCTGCGTGATCACGGCGACGGGCTTGTCGGTCGCGAGCTCGCGCGCCTGCTCGGGCGACTCGATCACGACCGTCGAGCCCGGCCGCTCACCGAGCGTCCCGATCACCTCGACGTGGTTCTTGTGTCCGACGAGCGCGACGAGATGGCCGCTGTCGGCGTAGCGGCGCGCCTCGGCGTGCACCTTGTTCACGAGCGGGCAGGTCGCATCGACCACGCGGAGACCGCGACGCTCCGCGTTCTCCTTCACCGCCGGCGCGACGCCGTGGGCGGAGAGAACGCAGATCTCGCCCTCCGGGATCTCCTCCTCGTCCTCGACGAACACGGCGCCGAGCCCCTCGAGCCGGCGCACGACGTGCTCGTTGTGGACGATCTGGTGGCGGACGTAGACGGGCGGGCCGTACTGCTCGAGGAGCCGTTCGACGATCTCGATCGCGCGATCGACGCCGGCGCAGAAGGAGCGCGGGGCGGCGAGGAGGACTCGGCCCCTCACGTCGCCACCGCCTGTTCGAGCGCCTTCAGCGCGCGGAGCGCGCCGCGGATCGAGCGAATCGCGTCGCCGCGCTGCTTCGCGATCCAGCGCAGCAACCCAAGTGCATTCGTGCGGCCGTCGGCGTGCACGGTCGTGTCGAGGCCCTCGACCATGCTCGAGGCGTCGTCGGAGATCGCACGGACGACGCCGGCAAGCCTGCCGCTGCGAGCGAGCGTGCCGCTCTCCATGTCGACCGCGTCGGCGCCGCTCGCGGCGCGGAGCTGGTCGCGCTCGGCCGCGTCGTGGACGAGGACGTTGCCGCCGAGCAGGACACAGGCTCGCGCGCCGCGCACGCCGAGGCCCGGGCCTTCCCAGAGCGTCGCGCCGCTCTCGTCGACGACGCGCGTGGCGTCGAGCACCTCGCCGACCTGAAGCTCGCCGAGTGAGCCGGCGACACCGAACGAGACGAGTCGCCCGTCCGGAACGCCGTTGGAGACGCCGATGCCGACGCGCACGGTGTCGAAACCCGCCCGCCGCGCAACGCGCTCCTCCGCGCTCGTCGCGCAGGCGAACGTCAGCCCGTCAGCGTCCACGCGAGACTCCGCACGGTTTCCTTCAGGCTGCTCGATGCCTCATACGCCGCCGACGGCTCGAACCCGCAGTGGATGGCGCAGTGCTCGCAGCGGGGGTCGTTGCCCGGCCCGTAGGCCTCCCACTCCATCCCCTCGAGCAGCGCCTCGTAAGTGGGGAAGATCCCGTCGGTGAGGAGATAGCACGGGCCTTTCCAGCCGTACGGGTTGCGCGTGATCGAGCCCCAGGGCGCGCAGGTGAGCTGGCGTCCGCCGGTGAGGAAGTCCTGGTAGATCGGCGAGGCGATCCAGCGGTAGCCGTGCTCCTTCGTCGCCGCGCGAATCACCCGGAACTTCTCCTCGTGCTCGTCGCGCGTCATCGTCAGCGCCGGGTCGATCTGGGAGTACTGGTAACCGGGCGCGATCATCATCCCGTCGATCCCGACGTCGTTCGTGAGATAGCGCATCATCTCGACGACGTCGCCGACCTCGGTCTCCTTGAAGATCGTCGTGTTCGTCGTGACGCGGAACCCGCGGGCGCGCGCGGTCTTGATCGCGTCGATCGCGATGTCCCAGAGTCCCGGGTAGTCGCAGACGTAATCGTGGATCTCGCGCATCCCGTCGAGGTGGATGACGAAGGTCAGGCGGTTGGAGGGCTCGAACCAGTCGAGGCACTGCTCGAGCCGCAACGCGTTCGTGCAGAGCTCGATCGTCTTGCCGAACTCGAGCACCTGCGAGGCGACCTCGTCGATCCCCTTGTAGACGAGCGGCTCGCCGCCGCAGATCGAGACGACCGGAGCGGGACACTGGATCGCCGCGTCGACGCATTCCTCGACCGAGAGGCGCGCGCGATTCGACTCGTACTCGCGGATCTTTCCGCAGCCGATACACGCGATATTGCACGCGAGGGTCGGCTCGAGCATCAGCACGAGCGGGTACCGCTCGCCCTTGCGCTGCTGCACGGCGACGTACTTGCCGATCGAGACCGTCGATGCGAGCGGGAACTTCATCCAACCAACCTTTCTCTCAGTCGTCCGAGCGCCAACAGGGGGAACGTGATGCGGTAGAGGTGATACCGGATCATGAAATCGAGTGGGAATCCTGTCCCGGTGAAGTGCTCCTCCTCCCAGTCACCGTCCGTGTGCTGCGCGGCACAGAGATAGTCTGCCGCCCGGCGACTGCTCAAAGCTTCAGCGTTTCCTGCGGCCACGTAGGCGGTTAGCGCCCAGGCAGTCTGCGATGCAGTCGTGAAATTCGCCCGGCCGCGCCACTCGCGATCGCCGTAGGAGCGGATGTCCTCGCCGAAGCCGCCACTCTCCTGCTGCACGGAATCGAGCCAGGCAACCGCGCGGCGCATCGAGGGATGGTCGTGCGGAATGCCGCATGCCTCGAGGCCAGGCAGCGCGGCCCCTGTGCCGTAGAGGTGGTTGACGCCCCAACGGCCGAACCACGAGCCGTCGTCCTCCTGCTCGGAAAGGAGCCACTCGACTCCCCTTTCGGCGGCGTCGCGATGGACGCCGAGCGTCCCGAGCGTCTCGAGCGTGTGCGCGGTGACGTCGGCGCTCGGTTCGTCGGTCACCTTGCCGAAGTCGCAGAACGGGATCTTGTAGAGCCACATCGCCTTGTTGTCCACGTCGAACGCGCCCCAGCCACCACCACTCGACTGCATGCCTACGAGCCAGTCGACGCCGCGCGTGATGGCGCCCTGCTCGCCGATCCCCATCCCGTGCAGCGCGAGCGGCAGGACGGCCGTGTCGTCCACGTCGGGGTAGTTGTCGTTCTCGTACTCGAACGCCCAGCCGCCGGGAGCCAGGTCGGGCCTGCGGATCGCCCAGTCGCCCTTGACGCGGACCTCCTCCGAGAGCAGGTATTCCCCTGCGCGAACGAGCTGGCGGTGGTCGTCCGGGACGCCGCAGGCGCGGAGCGCAAGCAGGGCGAGCCCCGTGTCCCAGACGGGCGACTGGCACGCCTCGGGCCGGAGCCGCTCGCCGTCCTCCACCATGAATCCTCGCCACCCCTCGACCGCCTTGCCGAGCATTGGGTCGTCGAGCCCGTGGCCGAGCGCGGCCAGCGCGATGATCCCCCACACCCAGGGCGGTTGGATCCCGCCCCACGATCCGTCAGCCTCCTGCCGCTCGCGGATCCAGCGCTCGGCGGCGGCGACCGCCCGCCGGCGAATCGCGTTGGGAGGCCCTGCGGGCCTCGTCCGCCCGGGGATCGCGCCGATGGCGGTCAGGTCGAGGTCGGCCGGCCGCACGGGCCGCAGCGACTGCGCGACGGCGAGCGCGACGAACGTCTGCCGCGCCCAGCACGCGAAGTTGTAGATCGAGAACGGCGCCGACGGCGGCAGGAGGACGAGCTCGGGAGGGATCGGAACCATCCGCTGCCACGGCCACTGGCCGAGCAGCGCCATGAAGCACTTCGTGAACAGGCGGCTCTTCGGGATCCCGCCCTCGCGCTGGATGTAGCGGAGAGCCCCGGGGCCGGGGTCGACGCCCGCGAGCCGGCACGCGACGTAGGCCTCGATCGAGGTGGAGAGGTCCGGCGGCCCCTCGAACCAGATCGACCAGGTGCCGTCGTCGCGCATCCGCGCGAGCAGCTCATTCGCGATCCGGCGGTCGAGGTCGGGCGTGCGGAGGCCGAGGTAGTGGTTCCAGAACAGGTGCTGCGAGGTCATCGTCACGTTCGACTCGAGCTCGCCGACCCAGATGCCGTCGGGCCGCTGTAGCTCGAGCAGGCGTCGCGCGCCGCGCTCGATCGCCTCGTCGAGTCGGGTCAGCTCCACGGTGGCGCTCACGCGCTCCTCCGACCGGTGGCAGGCACTGCACGTCTGTGTAACGGCGTGCGGCGGCTTGATTCAGCCGCCGGCCTGCTCAGGCGTGACGGTTTCGTAAAGGTGGCTGCCACCGGTCTAACGCTCACGTCGTAACTCTCGCGGAAGCGCTGCTCAAGATGTGCTGAGCCGCGCCGCGGCCGCTGCGGACTGCGCTTTCCATGGTCGCCGGCCAGCCGGTGTCGGTCCAGGCGCCGGCGCGCGCGACGTTCGCTTGCGAGGTCGCGACTCCCGGCCGCTCCACGCCCGGCCGGAGCGCGACCGTCGCGTACGGCTCACGACTGACGCGCGACCAGAGCAGCTCCGCCTCGCCGAGCCGGTCGATCAGCTGTGAAGCGATTCGTTCCACGAGCTGGCGGCCACGCACCTCGAGCAGCTCCGGCACGCCGCTCGAGACGACCGTGAGGTACTGCCCGCGCTCGGGCGGACTTCCCGTGAGCGAACCGCGATCGAATACCCAGTGCACATCCGAGCCGAGCAGTGCGCCGAGCGGCTGGTCGAGCAGCGGCCGGTCGAACCAGAGGTGGACGCTCACGATCGGCGAGTCCTCGAGAGCGGGGTCCTCCTCGCCGAGCAGGCGCGCGCTCTCGCGCGGCGGCACCGCGACGACGACGGCGTCTGCGTCGAGCTCGTCGAGCGACGACACGCGCGCCTCCGTCAAGACCGTGGCGCCTGCGCTTTCGAGCGCCGCTCCACCAGCGTCGCCGTGCATCCGGCCGAGCGGCCTCGTCGGGAGGACCAGGTCGCTGTGCGCGCGCGGCCCAAGCAGCGCAGTGCGAACAGTGAAGAGTCCCGCGTCCGGGTCGGCCTCGTCGCAACGGAGGTTGAGCGCCGGCCGGATGAACACGTCCCAGAAGCGGTCGATGGACTCGGTGGTCTCTCCGAGTCGCCTCAGCAATTGTCCGAAGGTTTCTTTCGGTTGCGACCGCGCGGAGCGCAGTCGCAACGTGGTGATTGGTAAGCGGAACCTCTCGTGAACCGAGAGATGCGAGTACCTCAGAAGAGCCGGAAGGCTGGGCTCGATTGTGGCAACAGCGCCCTTCTCGTCGAGCACCGGCAGGGCAAGCCGCTCACGGCGGAACGAGCCTCCCTCGCCGATCCGGTCGAGGAAGCGCAGGTACTCGGTGAAGCAGCCGAGCGCGATGTGTTGCCCGTTGTCGGGCGGCGGCTCGGGATCGCCTTCGCGCTCGGGCAGCGTCTGAACGGCGCCGCCGAGCGTCGGCCGCGCCTCGAGCACCGTCACCTCATGACCGGCGTCGGCGAGGTCGAGCGCTGCGGCGAGGCCCGCAAGCCCTCCGCCCACGACAGCCGCCTTCATCCGAG
This sequence comes from Gaiellaceae bacterium, assembly GCA_045805965.1. Lineage (GTDB taxonomy): Bacteria > Actinomycetota > Thermoleophilia > Gaiellales > Gaiellaceae > Palsa-739. The sequence goes on along the minus strand of JBJMKF010000012.1, from coordinate 129,433 downwards.
CAGCCCCTTCGCGACGACAGCGAGCTTGCGGGGTGTGGAGAGCCGCGTCTTCTCGCCGAACACGTCGAAGCCGCCGGCCTCGATCCGGTCGAGTGTCTCGCGGTACAGGCCCGCGAACGTGCGAACGCAGAGCGCGCTGCGGCGGTCGAGCGTCTCGAGCAGGCGCAGCCCTTCGACGAGACACGTGCGAGCGCGCTCGGCCTGAAAGGCCATCAGCTCTCGAAACTCCGGAGACGGCGCAAGCTCCTCCACCCCGAACGCAACAAGCTCGTCCTGCGGCAGGTAGACCCGTCCGAACTGCTGGTCCTCGTCGACGTCGCGGACGATGTTGATCAGCTGTAGCGCGATCCCCAATTGACTGGCATAGGTCAGCGCGTGCTCGGTGTCGCTCGAGCCGTAGACCGGGACGCAGGCGAGCCCGACAGCGCCGGCGACCTTCTCGCAGTAGCCCCGGAGCTCGGCGAAATCCGCGTAGGTGGACTGAACGGTGTCCTGCAGCCCGCCGTCGACGAGCGCCGTGAGCGGCTCACGCGGGATGGCGAAGCGCTCGCGCGCGTCGCGCAGCGCGATGAAGACCGGATCCGTGGGATCGCCGTCGAGCGCAACGCGGAGTTTCTCGAGCTCGGCCCGCTTCTCGGCGGAAGGCAACCCTCCGTCGGCGACGTCGTCCACCGAGCGGGCGAACGCGTAGATCGCGGCGATCGCCTGCCGCTTCGCCCGCGGCAGCACCATGATTCCGTAGGCGAAGTTCTTCGCCTCGTGGCGCATGATGCGCTCGACCGCGGAATACGCCGCCTCGACGGAGACGGTGCTCATCGGACGAGGACGAGCGCAGCTTCGCGCGCGAGGCGCGCGCGCGAGGGCCGCGGGCGACTGCTGAAAATGTCCCAGCCGGCCGACTCGAGCGCGTCGAGAGCGGCCAGGCCGCCGCGGGCAAAGAGCGCGACCGCACGCCCGAGCCGCCCGCCGATCCGCACTCGAAGCACCCCTCCGGCCGCGAGAAGCCCCGCAGCACGTTCGGCCTCGAATCGCAGCAGCGTGCGCAGATCCTCGTTCGGCCTGTCGAGCGGCGGATCGCCGAACGAGTGCCGATCCTCCGCCGGCAGATAGACACGCCCGAGCTCGAGGTCGCGGGGTACGTCCTGGAGGAAGTTCACGAGCTGGAGCCCGGTGCAGACCGAGTCGCTCGCGGCGACGAGCTCGGGGTCGTCGAGCCGGCGAAGCACGCCGAGCACGAGGCGGCCGCATGGGTCGGCGGAGTGGACGCAGTAGTGCTTCAGATCAGCCCACGTCGCGTACTCGCCGATGCGCTGATCCATGCGGTTCGCCTCGATCAGCCGTAGAAACGGCTCGCGCGGCAGGTCGAACTCGCGGATCGTCGGCTCGACGTTGCGCACCACCGGCCACGTCGCCTCGCCGGCGAACGCCGCGTCGACCTCGCGCTCGAGCTCGTCGAGCGCCGCGAGCCGGTCGCCGTCGTAGGCGTCGCCGAGCTCGTCCACGAGCCGCGCGTAGCAGTAGAGCGAACGGATGTGCGGACGCAGCTGGCGCGGAAACAGAACCGAGCCGACCGGGAAGTTCTCGCCGGCGGCACGCGCTGCGATGTCGGCGAGCTCCACACGTCCATTCTTGCTTGAATGGCCGGCGCGGCGAAGCTCGCCGCACGGCAGGAAACGGGAGGAGGAAACGTTGACGGACGCGGGAGGACCGGGTCCCGGAGTGTCCGGAGGACGGGAATCCGTGGTGGCCGGAACCGACCGCCGGAACGGGGCTGTTGTCGTTTCGCTTGCGGGAGAGCTCGACCTCTACAACGCCGAGGAAGTGCGGAAGGCACTCCTCGACACCTTGGCCGACGCTCCCGAGTTGCTCGTCGTCGACCTCGAGGGGGTCACGTTCATCGATTCGACCGCTCTCGGCGTCCTGATAGAGGCACGCTCGCGCATGAACGACCGCGGCGGTTTCCGGCTCGCCGCGCCGGGTCTCGAGGTCCGTCGAGCGCTGGAGGTCTCGGGGCTCGACCGCCACTTCGTCGTCCACGACACGGTCGCGGACGCCGTCGGCTCTGCCGGCTGACAATGCCGATTCGCGAGCCTCTACTCCCGGCCGAGTCACTCTCGCGCTACGCCGACGCGATCGTCCGGGCCTCGCTCGGGATCGAGAAGGGTGACTCCCTCATCGTCCAGGCCCACCCCGAGCACCGGGAGTTGTCCGTCGCGATCGCCGAGTCGGCGTACCGCGCCGGAGCACAATTCGTCGAGATCGTCACCTCCGACCCCCTCGTGATGCGCGCGCGTCTGCTCCACGGCTCCGACGGCGCGATCGGGTCGCTTTCGCCGTGGTCCCGCCGCCGGTTCCGAGAGGTCGCCGGCTCGCGCGGCGCTCTCGTTCAGATCACGGGGGACGGCGACGCCGGCTATCTCGACGGCATCCCGCCGGAGCGAATCGCGACCGACTTCACGCGCTTCTCGAAGCACATCGCCTTCCTCCGCCGTGCGCAGCTGAACCTGCGCGCCCGCTGGACCATTGCGGGCTGGCCGACCGACTACTGGGCGGGCCAGGTCTATCCGGACCTCGAGCCGCTCAAGGCGAAGCGTCGGCTGGCCCAGGATCTCCTGCGCTTCTGCCGACTGGCCGACGAGGACGGGAAGGGAACGAGCGGCTGGCTCAAGCACCTGCGCACGATCGGCCGGCGCTCGGAGAAGCTGACGAAGCTCAACCTTGCCGCGCTCGAGTTGCGCGGGCCAGGCACGGAGCTCGACCTCGGCTTCGTCCCCGGCACGCGCTGGCTCGGCGGCCCGGAGACGCTCGTGGACGGCCGGAAGACCGCGCCGAACGTGCCCACCGAGGAGGTCTTCACGAGCCCCGACCCCCGTGCGACGAGCGGCACGTTCCGTTGCACGTTCCCCCTCTCGTTCCGCGGCCGGCTCATCCACGGGCTGCGCGGCGAGTTCTCGAACGGCCGGCTCATCCGGCTCGACGCCGACTCGGACGACGATCGCGACTTCGTCGCCGCGTTCATCGACACCGACCGGATGGGACGACGGCTCGGCGAAGTGGCGCTCGTCGACACCTCCTCGCGCATCGGCCAGGCCGGTCGCATCTACTACAACACGCTCCTCGACGAGAACGCGGCCGCCCACATCGCGTTCGGCAGCGGTTTCGGGGGCACGCGGTCGGAGACACCCGCACGCGGGGTGAATCGCTCGTCGACACATCTGGATGTGATGATCGGAAGCTCGGAGCTCGAAGTGACCGGGGTCGCCTCGCGCGGCAGACGAATCCCGTTGATTCGCGACGGCGCCTGGCAGATCTGATCCTGAGAGCCGCCGGGGTCGCGGCGCTCGGCGCCACCCTCGCGCTGGCGGCGGGGTGCGGCGGAGGCTCGCAGCCGAAGACGACAACGAGGGCTTCGGCCGCAGGGCCGGCGAAGTGCGCGCTTTCCGCGAAGCAGCGCCGCGTGATCCGGCGGGCGAACCGGATGATCGCCCAGATGCACGAGCTCGAGCGGCCGCTGAAGACGGTTCACGAGCACGGGCCGCTGAAGCTCGAGCTGTTGCTGAACCGCTTCCTCCTTTCCATCGGCGTATTGCCCGTGGACGACCGTGCGCTACTCATCCGCAAGGCGAAGAGCGCGGTCGGCCTCTGCCGGGACTGCTTCGACGCGCTCGAAGCAATCGAGCCTGCGATCCAGACCCGACTGGGGGAGTCCCCGTGCAAGCCGGGGTTCTAGCCCGCGAGCGCTCGCCGTAAGGCGTCGGCGTCTGCTCGGAGCTCGTCCTCCGGGTGTGGCGGTGGCTCGTCGTCAGGGAACGGGAACGGCCAGCCCGGACGCGGGTCGTCGGCGTAGCGCGGCACAACGTGCGCGTGGAGGTGAGGAAGCGAGTTGCCGAGCAGCTCGTAGTTGAGCTTCACCGGAGCGAAATGACTCTCGAGCGCCCGACCGACGGCGAGCAGCTCGCGCCAGTAAGCCGCAGCCTCGTCGTCCGTCAACTCCGTCGGCTCGGCGACGTGCCGGCCGCGCCAGATCACGATCGTGTAGCCGCGTTGGATTCCCGCGCGTTGGAGGTAAGCGTCGGTGACGTCCCCTGCCAGGATCCGAAGCCCGAAACGAGTCTCGTCCGGCCGCGCCTCGGCGCACATCGGGCAGCCTTCGCCGCGACGGAGCGCATAGAACTCGGCCGGCCATTCCACCGTCGGATTATCCTCGGTGTGATGCCGGAGACGCCGGAGAAGTTCTGGGAGAGAGCCCACGACCGTCTGCAGGCGCCGCCGGTGCACGAGTGGGACACATGGCCGTTCGAGGGGCCTGTGGAGCCCAGACGGCTCGCGCCTCCCGTCGAGCGTGAGAAGCCGCGCCACGGCGCCGGAGGCGTCGACTGCCATGCCTGCGCAGCACCGGACGACGCGTACGTCTGGACGAACGAGCGCTGGCGGCTGCGGCCGCTCGACAAGCCGAGCGGCCTGCCCGTCGTCGTCCTCCTCGAGCCGCGCGGGCACTTCTCGTCGCCCGGCGATCTGCCCGAGCAGCTGGGCGCCGAGCTCGGTGTCCTCATCGGCCGAATCGAGCGCGCCGTCCGCTCGGTGGAGGGAGTCGGCCTCGTGCACGTGCTTCGCTACGGCGAAGGCAGCGAGCACCTTCACATCTGGTTCATGGCCCGCACCGCCCGGATGGAACAGCTGCGCAGCAGCTTCGCGGCGATCTGGGACGATGTCTTGCCGCCGACGCCGGAGGACATCTGGCGCGGGAACCTCGAGCTCGTCGCAGCTGCACTGGACGCCGACAGCCTCTAGCCGTCCACCAACAGGCCGTTCAGGGGTCCCCAGAGCGCCTCACTGCGGCGCGAGACGTGCGGCAGCAGCGTCAGCTTCCCGTCGGCCCAGCCGTCCCGCCTTCGCCGCTCGAGCCGCTCCCTGGCCAGCGGCAACCAGAGCTCGTCGAACACGCGCGCGGGGTCGCCGTCGATCTCCTCTCGTGGCCGCTCGAGATGCTCCTCCCACAGCCTCAGCCGCACCTCCCGCGCAAATGCCGGGTCGCGGACGACGACGTTCGCCTCCGTGTCGTTGAACAGCGAGTGCTCGTTGAGGTTCGCCGAGCCGATCGTCACCCAGGTGTCGTCTATGACGGCCGCCTTCGAGTGGACATAGACCGGGTTGCCGCCCGGGCCGGGCTGGTAGAGCGTGCAGGCGAGGAAGCGCGTCGTGTCCTCGCCCTCCTCTTTGTCGGCGTTGATCTGGAGACCGACCTGGCCGCGGCTGTCGTCGGTGCCGTTGTTCGGATGCGCGGGAAGGAGCGCGATCACGCGGAAGTCGTCGCTCGGCGGCCGGCGGAGCTTCTCGGCGAGGACGAAGCACACCTCCGGTGACCAGAGGAACTGGCTCTCTATGTAGACAAAGCGCTCGGCCGCCCGGAGCGCGCGAAGGTAGCTCTCGAGGATCGACCACTCCCCGTGACGACACGGGTCGTACAACCGCTCGGGCACCGTCCGCACGAAATGCGCCTCGATTCCGTCGTCGAGAGGAGCCGGCTCCGCCGGTTCGGGCACGTTCCCGTTTTCAGCCGTCGCGCGCCAGCGCATGAGGAAGTGCTGGGCGACGTCAGCGACGATCGGTCCCTCGAGCCGAACCGCGCTGTCGTGCCAGCCCAGCCCGTCGCGGCACGGGTGATCGTCCGAGTCGAGCCGGTCCCCGCCCAGCGCCGTCAGGTCGATCCCGCCGACGAAGGCCGTCTTGTCGTCGACGACGACGAGCTTCTCGTGGTGACAGTGGAACGGCCGCTCCTTGGCGTCGAGGCTCATCGAGATGCGCGTGTCGTGGACGAGCTCGTCGCGCGCCTGTCGCACCTCGCGCCGATCCGGATGGAAGAGCGGCAGCGGCGCGCCGGCCCACGCGAGCACGCGCACATCGACTCGCTCGGCCGCCTCGGCGAGCAGCTCCCGCAAGGTCGGCCCTTCCTCTTCGAGCCGGAATGACGGATCGAAATGCCAGCCCGCGAGGTGGACGTGCGAGCGCGCCGAGCGAATGGCGTCCGCGATTCGCGGCAGCGCCGCGCTTCCGTCGACGAAGGGCTCGACGCGGCAGCCCGCGCGCGGCTCGAACGACGCATCGCCGGCCCAACCACCGGCGGGCGGATCGATCGCCTGCCCGCTGCCGCGCCGCCGCAACCGCAGCACGTGGCGGGCGCGGATCGCGCGCTCGATCGTCTCGCCGACGAGGTCGTCCACCCGGTTCAGCGGGAAAGGGGCCACGGGGCGCTCATGCCCCGCAGCACAGAACTATCACCCAGTCGACGAGGGGTACTGCGAGTAGCCGTAGCTGTACGTGCCGTCGCCCGTGATCTGCGTACCGTTGAGGTCTGCCGTCGGGAAGGGCACGACCGGCAGGTTCTCGACCGCCGGGCCCATGAAGGCCTTCCAGATCTCCGCGGGCAGCGTCCCGCCCGCCACCGAGCCGACGCCCTCGATGTTGAGGAGCGGGGTCTCACTGTGCGGGTAACCGACCCAGACGCAGGTTGCGAGTTGGGGCACATAGCCGCAGAACCACGCGTCCTGGAAGTTCTCGGCGGTGCCGGTCTTGCCGGCCACGGGCCGGCTGAGCGCAGCTGCGACGCCGGTGCCGTGCTGGACGACACCCTGGAGGGCGTACGTGAGCTCGGCCGCGACGTTCGGCCCGAGGACGCGTGTGCCCTTGACGCCCTGCGCGATTCCTCCGATCAGCTTCCCGTTCGGCCCGCGGACGCTCTCGAAGGCCTGCGGATCGTGCTGGATGCCGCCCGAGGCGAACGTCGCGTACACGTCGGCCATCTCGAGCGGGGTGAACCCGACCGAGCCGAGCGTGATCGCACACGCCGGCTCGAAGTACCGGCTGCCTCGCGGTGTTGTGATTCCGAGCCTGGCCGCGGTCGCCATCACGTTTCGCACACCGACCTTCGCGATCAGCTGCGCGAAGATCGTGTTCACGGAGTTGGCGGTCGCGTCGAGGAGGTTCATCGTCCCGGCCGCCTCGTCGGCGTAGTTGTGGACGTCCCAGGCGCCGTTCTTGTCCTGGCACTCCGGGGTGATGATGTGCAGCTCGGGCGGCCCGTAGAACGTCGAGTAGAGCGAATCCCCCTCGCTCAGCGCCGTGGCCAGCGTGATCGGCTTGAAGGAGCTGCCGGTCGAACGGTGGCCCTGGGCCGCGAAGTTGAACTGCATCCTGCGGCCGCTTGGGAGGTAGTCGACCATGGCCTTCACGGCGCCGTTGCGCGGGTCGATCGCGACGAGCGCCGACGCGGGATCGGTCGACGTGCGGAGCACGGAGCTGATCGCGTGGAGAGCGAGCCCCTGCAGGCGCGTGTCGAGCGTCGTCCTCGCCCGGAGGCCGCCGAGCTCCACCTGCCGCTGGCTCAGCTTTTCCGCCAGCTGCTGCGTCGCCCAGCCGAAGAAGTTCGGCTGGTGGAGCTGCGTGTAGAGATGACCGGGCCGCAGCAGAAGCGGCTTCTTCTCCGCGTGGCGAAGCTTCGCCGCGGTGATGTAGCGGTTCTTCCACATCGCCCGCAGCACCTCGTTCCGGCGGGCGAGCGCGGCGTGGGGATTGAGGATCGGGTCGTCGGTCGTCGGCGCCTGAGGCAGTCCGGCGAGCAGCGCGGCCTGCACGAGCGTGAGCTCCGAGGCGCTCTTCGAGAAATACGTCTGCGCGGCCGCTTCGGCGCCGTAGGCGTGCCGTCCATAGAACACCTCGTTGAGGTAGTCGGCGAGGATCGCCTTCCGCGAGAGCTTCTGGAAGACCTTCTCCGCGAGGCAAGCCTCCTTGACCTTGCGTGACAACGTCCGCTGGTTGTTCCCGATGTAGAGGTTGCGGACGAGCTCCTGCGTGATCGTCGAGCCGCCCTGGACGATGTGCCCCTTCGAGATGTCCTGGTAGAAAGCCCGGGCGATGCCCTGGTAGTCGAGCGCGCCGTGCTGCCAGAACCGTGCATCCTCGATCGCCACCGTCGCCTCGGGGAGCCAGGACGAGATCTTTGCGAGGGGCAGCGGCTGCCGGTTCGTGGCCGACGGGACGACGCCGAGCAGACGCATGCGGTTCGTGTAGAGGAACGAGTTCTCGCCGAGCTTGAGCGGGCGAAGGTCGGAGAGGCTGCAGGTCGAGAGCAGGATCTGGCGGCCCGTGAAGGCGGCGGTCGTGACCGCGAGCGCGATGAGCGACGCGAAGACGATCGCCAGGAAGAGGACGATGCTGCGGCGCTTGCGGTTGCGGCGGCGCATGCGGCCGTGCCGGGCGACGAGTAACCGCTCCAGCTCGAAGTCGGACCGCGGCTGCGCGCGGTGGTGCGGTCCCCGTCCGCTCCCGTTGCCGTTCCGACCCGGATCGCCTGGCATTCCTCGGGCATTGTGCTTCATGGCGCGGGTTGAGAAACGGCCCAGTCGGCACGGGACAGCCGGTAGAGCACATGCCGCCGCAACGGATGGCCGACCGGCACGCGCGGATGCTCGAAATCGCCGGCCGGGTCGTGGCTCATCCCGAGCCGCTCCATGACCCGCCAGGACGGCTCGTTGAGCTCCGAGGTGAACGACACGATCTCCTCCAGGCCGAGCTCCTCGAAGCCGAAGGCGACCGCAGCACGGCCCGCTTCGGTCGCGTAGCCCTGCCCCCAGTGCTCGCGCGCGAGCCGCCAGCCCACTTCGACCGCGGGAGTGAAATGCTCCTCGAAGCTCGGCCGGGCGAGCCCGACGAAGCCGATGAAGCTCGCACCGCCGACGACCTCGACGGCCCACAGCCCCCAGCCCTCCTCCTCGATCTGCCGACGGGCGCGCTCCGCAAGCGCGTTGCTCTGCTCGCGTGACGGCGGCGCCGGGAAGTACCGCATCGTCTCGGGATCCGCGTTCAGAGCCGCGAACGGCTCGCTGTCCTCGTCCCGCCACTGCCTCAGGAGGAGGCGCTCGGTGCGAAGGTCGGGCGCCACGCGACGATGATAGGAAGCCCCGCATCGGCGGCGTTTGCGGGACGACGCGCCGGGGATCTGAAAATCCGTGCCGGGGATCCACGACTTCCTCCATTCGACCGGGGTCACGGTCGCCCGGAACGTCGCCATCGTCCTCGCCGTCGTCTTCTGGCTCGCTCTCGCCCACTGGGTGAACAGGGACGCGCGCCGGCGGATTCGCGATCCCTTCCTCAGGTTCCTCGCCACGCTGCTCGGGCTCGTGCCGTACATCGGTTCACTCGTCTACCTCCTCTTCCGGCCCGCGGAAACTCTCCACGACGTCCGCTCACGACGCGTCGAGCTGCAGGCCCTGGAGCAGCAGCTGGCCCGTGCGCAACCGGCGTGCCCGGTCTGCAACTCCGCGGTCGAGCCCGACTACCTGGCGTGTCCGGTCTGCACGACGATGCTCCGTGAGCCGTGCGCGACATGCCGCGCGCCGCTCGAGCCTCTCTGGCAGCTCTGCCCCTACTGTGCCTCTCCGGTCGAGCTGCCGGCAGCCGACCTCGACGCGGCGCTTGCGGCCGAGACCCGAATGCTCGTCGCCGTCGACGACGCGGGCGGCGGCCTGCTCCCAGAACCCGCACCGCAGGCAGCGACGCCTCACTAAGCCGACGGGGAGACTCGAACTCCCGACCCCATCATTACGAGTGATGTGCTCTACCAGCTGAGCTACGTCGGCGGAGAGTGGAATTCTAGCCGGGTCGCCCCCGGGGTTTCCTCCCCCGTCAGCCCACGGTCAGCAACGGGCTCAGCCGGCGCGTTAGGACACCTGGACCGACCCGGCTGACGAGCCGGAGGTCGAGCCGGTAGCCGCCTGAGCGCAGCGTCCGCTTCGGCAGCGTGATCGTCTGCGCCGGATCGCGGCCGTTGAGCGAGCCGCGACGGGCGACGAGAGGCTGGCCGTCAGCGCGCTCGAGCGCGACGAGGTAGAGGCAATCGCGATCGCACCCGAGAACGACCGAGGCTGCCGACGACCGCGTGAGCTGCTCCGCGAAGCCGAGGGTGGTGGGCGTGACCCGCGCCGCGCGTCCGGGACAGACGACCGCTCCGCGAGCGACGGCTCGGATCGCCTGCTCCACGGCGGCCGCCGACGGCTTCGGTGCACCGGTCGCGTCGTAGATACCGGTTGCGGACTCCGGCGCAGCGCCGTCGACGAGGCGATCGAGCAGCAGCGCGCTCACGCCCGGCAGGCACGACGCGGACTCGATCGCGGCGGCATAGTCGGAAGCCTGCGTCGCCGGCGAGGTGGCGAGCAGGACCGGCGGCGCTGTCCGCAGTCCCTTCGCCAGCGCGGACTCGAGCCGCGCCAGGTCACCGGTGGCCCAAACTCCGGCCCCTGGCGTGGGCGCAGGTTGAAAGACGACGAGGTCTGCAGGGGCACCGTCGTGGGCGAGCTCCTGTGCGAGGGCGACCGCCGTGCGCTGCGGCTGCGCGGTCGAGCCGTCGAAGAACGGCCCGACTGCGACATCCGACCTCACGGCAACCACGCCCGCTCGGACTGCCGCCACGGCGTCCGCATAGCCGGACGCAGTCGCAGCCGAAGGCGCCGGAGTGAGGACGAGGTCGCGAAGCGACGGCGCCTGCCGAGCGAGTGACGCTGCATACTGGGACAGCGCTGCTCGGCCCGCTTCGTCGTCAGGCACTTGAGCAGCGTTCAGCTCGAGCACGAGGCCGGTGCTCGAAGGGACCGACTCGAGAGAAGAGACGGTCGCCGGATCCGGCACCGTCTGTCCCTGCTGCCACGGAACCGTCAGTCGGACGAGCTGCATTCCCAGCGAGCCGGCGAGGGTCGCCTGGGCGGCTTCGTCGATTCCGGCGCCGACCGCGAACGATTCCGCGGTGGTCGCGGACGGCGCTCCCGAAGGCTTCCGCGCACTCGTCGATCGGTGAGCAGAACCGGGAACCCTGACGATCGGCAGAGCCTCGAATGACGCGTGATTGCCTGCATAGTCGACCGCGGTTAGGTGTACGGCGTAGATGCCGGGATGCTTCGGCTCGCCCCAGTGGAACGTGTGCCAGCCGTCGTCGAGGCTCAACCGGACCGAGCGACCTGCAGGCGTCCACGCGTTCACCGAAGCCGGCTTCGAGAGCCAGAAGCGAAGGCTGCCCGCGGGAGCCGTCGCGAGCTTGAAAGCGGGGGGCTGCCGCAGGTACGCGGCGAAGCGGTCGGCCGCCTGGGCGAAACGCGCGTCGGACGGGGCGAGCTTTTGCAGGAGCTGCACGACGAACTTCTGGTAGGAGAGCGGCGAGGGGTTGCCGGCGAGCGAGTAGTACGTCCAGTACCCGGTGTCGAACCGCGCCACCGTCGCCGCGGCCGCCTGCTGCATCCGCGCGGCGAGCGACGCGGCCGCCGTGTCACCGGCCGCCTTCGCGTACGTCTGGAGGGAGATCACGGACTGCAGCTGGGCGTTCAGGACCGGGTTCTTGCTGAAGGAGTAGAGCCGGATCCACGGACCCGCCGCGAGGTCCATCGTCAGCCGAGGGACGGCGTGAAACGAGGCGGCGGCCTCGCGCAGCAGGTCGGCCGACTCGTCGGTCACGAGCGACGCGGCCCGCGCGAACGCCTGGGCGCCGACGGCCTGCGCCATACCGGACACCCACGGCGAGCTGCCACCGAACGGGAAGTAGTACTCCCACGCCATCCCGCCGAAGCGCGGGACCGCGCGAGCGGCCAGCGCCGCGGCCAGTCGCTGCGTGCCCGCGACGTCTTTCGCTGCGACGCGTGCGTTGAGCGCGGCGACGTTCGCCAGCGGGTGGAACTCGAAGCAGCGGCCGGGGAAGTAGCGATAGACGACCCCGTCCGCGTCGGTGATATCGGTGCCGTTCCGCGGTGCGGGGCGGCGCGCGAAGTAGTCGTCGTTCGCCCGCAGCTGCCCGAAAACCGCCGTCGCGCGCGGACTCGTCAGGCCCTTTCCCAGCGCTCCCACCTGCTCGAGCGCGACCTCAACGTGCGCTCGTCTCGCGGGCGGCAGCACATGCGCGAGCTGTACGGCTCGCGCGATCTCCGCACGGTCCACCTTGGCGGCGGCCCGGGTCAGCCGGCCTTCCGCCACCGCATGCTTCACCGCGGCCAGCGCTGCCCGTTCGCCGGGCACGGGTGGAGGTGCCGCCGCAGCGCCCGTCACGACCAACAGGGCCGCGGTGGCGAGCAACAACCCGGTGAGGCCCCTCACACTCACCACGGCGGCAAATTGTGCCGCACAAGCGGCTCGCGTGCCTTTGGCTTTACCCGGGCCTGACCGTCAAGACTCGATCGTGACAAGCGTCCCGATCGGCGTATACGGCCACACCTGCGCAGCAGCGTCCTCCGGCAGCTCCACACAACCGAGGCTCTGCGGAGTCCCGAATGAAGCGCGCGGGAAGGCGTGAAGCGCGTCGCCGCCGTGGAAATAGCTGATCCATTTGATGCCCGGATCGTGGTAGTGCGAACCGTCTGGATTCGTGCCGCTCATCGTTCCGACCGAGATGTGCTCGAAGACCGGCCACGTCCCCGGCGCCGTCGGCGCCTGCGCGATCCCGGTGTTGCCCGGCGACGTGAGGATCACGCGGCCGTTGTGCCAGAGGCTGAGCGACTGCGGAACCGTCTCGTGCACGAGGACGTAGCTGTAGCCGCCGCCCAATCGCCTTCCGGCGAGATCGTCTCGGAGGAGCATGCGCCAGACCAGGGGGCCGGGAACCCCGTCGGTGGCGAGACCGTGCTCTTGCTGAAAGCGCATGACGGCGCCCTGGGTGACGACGTTCCATTTGCCGGGCTTCCAGAGCGTGCGGAGCGAAACGGGCGTCTGCGCGTAGCGCCACGAGAAAGTCCCGTCCGGCGGCGAAACGGCAGCCGAGATCTCCGCGGCCGGTGTCGATGGCGCATCGGCCGCAGGACGCCAGCGCAGCGGGAGATAGCCGGCGCGCGCGAGCAACTCCTGCAGCCGCAGCGTCGATCCCCCCGGCGCCGTCCAAGCAAGAGTTCGCCCCGGCAACCGCAGGCGCACCGTGCCGCCGAGGCCGAAACCGAAGCCGGCCGGTTGGAAGGTGAGCGTATGCGCGTCGACCTGTGTCCAGCGGCCGCGAGTCGCCGGCTCGAGCCGCGGCAGGCGCGAGCCGAGTACGGCCGCGACCGGCCTCGCGAAGGTCAACGTCAGTGCTCGCCGTGGCTCGAGCCGGCGACCCGCTGCCGGGTCGGACACGATCGTCGTCCGGGCGCCGGCGACGAACCACGAGACGCGCACCGGCGCTGAAAGCGTTTCCCATCGCCGTGCCGCCGCCGAGACGGTCAACGTCCCTGCGCTCGCGTTACGTGAGGTTCGGACGCCGAGCGGAATGACGGTCCGGCCGGGCCCGAGCCCGCGGAGCCGCCGGTGACCGACCGCGAGGCGGCTCACGGGCTCGGCGAAACGGACTGTCACGACACTGCCGCTCCTTGGCCGGAGCAACGTCGAGCGGATGTGCGCCACCGGCGTCGTGACGGTCACCGTCCGCTCGACACGGTGGCCGACGAGCCAGCCGATCCAGCTGGGCCGGCGAACCACGACCGTCAGCGTCACGTGCTCACCGGCGGCGAGCCGAACGCGAGGCCAGACGACGTGACTGCGCAGGGAAACCGGTAGCGACTTCCCGTCCGCGTTCGTCACCGACACCGTCTCCACGCGTCCGGAGAAGCCGGGCAAGGAGACGGCCGCCAGTCCGCTCGTCGAGCCTGCGATCCCGACCGTCGGCCAGGCCAGAAGCGCAGCGACGACCGCTGCTGCGGCGACCAGGACGAGACCGAGCGTTGTGAAGCCCCACACCCGCAACACGACGATTTCAGTATGTCCTACGCTCAGCCGGATGGCCGGCGCGGGCAGAGGAACTCCACACGAGCTCTCACGCGCCGAGATCGAGGAGTTCCTCCGCGGACAGCGGATTGCACGACTCGGCTGCCATGCAGACAGCCAGACGTACATCGTTCCATTGATCTACGCCTACGAGAACGATGCGGTGGTCGCCGTCACGACCGAAGGCCGGAAGACCGCGATGCTGCGCGAGAACCCGCGGGTCTGCGTCGAGGTGGACTCCTACGACGTCGACGGCAAAGGAAGCTGGCGGAGCGTGATCGCCTACGGGACGTATGAGGAGCTGGCCGGTGACGCAATCGAGCCCGCGTTGTCCCTCTTACGGGAGCGCTTCGCGCGCGCCGCGGGCCGTGCCGCAGAACCGCGCGAACCGGGCGAAAACGTCGTCGTCCTCCGCATCACGCTCGACGAGATTTCGGGACGTAGCGTCGAGCGCTGATTTTCCGTGGGTAAGCAGGGAATGAGACTTTGTACGGAAATAGAAAAACACCCGGTTTGGGAATGGACTTCGGTGCAATGCCGTTCTATAACTCGGTCGGGTGTCGGAATCGCAGCGAAGCTGCGCTAGTCCGACTGGGCGCCAAACCGGCAGCCCACCACGAACGAAAGGAACAACACTGAGCGACACGATTCATCTGCACGACCTCTCGCCTGTCGAGCGCCTGCTCGAGGAGGCCGCCGAGCGCGGCTTCGTCGAGGAGAAGGACATTCAGTCGCTCGCCGACGAGCATGAGCTGACCGAGGACGATCTCGCCGGCCTGCGCGCAGCGCTCGAAGAGCGCGACGTCGTCGTGCGCGACGAGACGCCCGAGGAGACCCGCCCGGTCGCAACCGCGCCGATCACGGGCACGCTCGACCCGCTGCAGCTCTTCATGGATGCCGCGGGCCGTCACAAGCTGCTCACGGCGGCCGACGAGGTCGCGCTCGCGAAGCGCATCGAGAAGGGCGACCTGGCGGCCAAGGAGAAGATGATCAACTCCAACCTCCGCCTCGTCGTCTCGATCGCGAAGCGCTACCAGGGCCACGACGTTCCGCTCCTCGACCTGATCCAAGAGGGCGTGATCGGCCTCAACCGCGCAGCGGAGAAGTTCGACTGGCGCAAGGGCTACAAGTTCTCCACCTACGCGACCTGGTGGATCCGTCAGGCCTGCCAGCGCGCGGTCGCGAACCAGTCCAAGACGATTCGCATCCCGGTCCACGTCCAGGAGCGCAGGATCAAGCTCAACCGCGCCTCGGCCGAGCTGCAGGCAAAGCTCGGTCGCGAGGCGACGCCGGAGGAGCTGGCCCAGGCGACGCGGCTCAAGCTCGAGCACGTCGTCGAGGCGCTCGACGCCGTCGACTCGGTCTCCCTGAACCAGGGGCTCGGCTCGGACGGCGACTCGGAGCTCGGCGACCTGTTCGCCGACGAGTCGACCGTCGATCCGGCCGAGGAGGCCGTCGAGTCGGTGCGCCGGCAGCGCGTGCAGCGCGCAGTCGCGGACCTGCCCGAGCGGCAGCGGCGGATCATCGAGCTGCGCTTCGGCTTCGAATCCGAGCCGGCCTCGCTGGAGACGATCGGTAAGGAGCTCGGCCTGACGCGCGAGCGCGTCCGCCAGCTCGAGAGCGACGCCCTTGCGCGGCTCCAGCTCGCGCTCGGCGACGAGCTCGTCTTCGCCGCATAGGGCGGCAGAGGCGAGGAGAGAGACACCCGAAGGGCCGGGAGCGATCCCGGCCCTTCGTCTTGGTTGCAGGGTCGAGCTGAGCTAGCCGCGGGCGACGAGCTTCGCTGCGGGCTCGTCTTCGGCGGCGAGCACCTCGCAGAGCAGATCGACGACGTTCGCGTCGAACTGATGTCCGGCGCAACGCCGGAGCTCACAGATCGCGTCCTCCGGCCTGCGGGCGGCGCGGTACGGGCGATCGCTCGTCATCGCGGAGTACGCGTCGCAGGCGGAGATGATCCGTGCCGCGAGCGGGATGGCCTCACCGGCGAACCCGTCCGGATAGCCGGTGCCGTCCCAGTTCTCGTGCGTCGACCGGACGACCGCGCCGACCGGTCGCAGAGCGGGAGCGGCGCCGAGGATCCGCTGCCCGATCAGCGTGTGCGAGTGGATGAAGCCCCACTCGGTCGCGTCGAGCGCAGCCGCCTTCTGCAGCACGATGTCCGGAATCGCGAGCTTGCCGACGTCGTGGAGCTCTGCGGCGAGCCGCAGGACCTCCAGCTCGTCGCGGGCCAGGCCGAGCTGCTCGCCGACCCGCACCGCGAGGGACGAGACATCCGCGACGTGGGCGCGAAGCTCCGGCTCGCGCTCCGCCAGCGTGCGCAGGAGCGGCTCGTACGCGGTGCCCCGGCGAATCTCGGCCAGCATCTCCTTGTGGACGTACAGCCGCTCGTCGGCGACGCTCAGGGCTGCCGAAACGGTCGACGCATCATCGGGGATCACGGAGGCGCCATAGGCGCTCGTGACCATGAAGCCTTCGCCGCCCTCACTCAGCGCGTCGGCAATCCGGTGCAGCTCCGGCTCCGACGCCGCCAGGAGCACGCAGAACTCGTCGCCACCCATCCGGTACGCGATCCCCACCGGAGCCGCGGCGGCCGCAAGCTTTGCCGCGAGGCGGGAGAGCAAGGCATCGCCGGCGGGATGTCCGAAGGTGTCGTTGTACGCCTTGAAGCCGTTCAGGTCGAAGAGGGCCAGCATCCGCCGCTCGCCGGTGCGTACACGATCGAGCTCGTCCTGCAGGTCGAGGAGGAGCTTGCGCCGGTTGGGGAGGCCCGTGAGGGCATCAGTCAGCGCCTCGTAGCGGCTCGCTTCGAGCAGCTGGTTGTTCTCCCGGAAGCTAAGCGCGGTCCGCGCGAGGACGAGCACGATCGTGGAGCTCGCTAGCACGATCGCGATGACATGCACGGGCCAGATCGCGGCCGCGACGAGCACGCCCGTCGCCACCAAGCCGCACACCATCGGCGTCCCGATCATCGACCGATCCTGGAGCTGGACGCGCGCCACGCGACCGGGCCGCCGCCACGCAGCAAGCGCCACGACGACGAGCGAGACCGGCCACGAGAGGTCGATGTACGTGCCTTCGACGTAGGTGCCCACAGCCGTCCCGTAGAGGAAGACGCCGTCGCCGATCCCATTGAGGAGAAGGCCGGCGGCGATCAGCGCCCAGGCGCCGCCGGGCCGCCAACGCGTCACCTGGAACACGAAGACGATGAGAGCGAGCAGGAGCACGTCCCCGATCGGATAAGCCATGTTCGTGAGGACGACCAGACGGCTCCCGTGCGTGGAATTGACGACAACCTCGACGAGCACCGATGCGCCGAGGGCACCCGCCGCGGTGGCAGCGACGAGCCCATCGAGCCAAAGGCTCGCGCTGAAGGTCGACACGCGCCGCCGAAGCAGGAGCACGATCCCGACGTAGATGAGCGGATAGAACGCGAGGTACCCGACGTCGGCGGCCGACGGGAACGGCGGACTGCCGCCGAACCAGAAGTCGTAGAGGATGTCGCCGATCGTGGTGGCCAGGAGCGCAGCGCCGACGAAGAACCACGCCGATCGCTCAGCGCGCACGAACCCAGCGCGTGCGAGGCAGCCGAACGCAGCGAGGAGCTCCAGCCCCTCGTAGAACCACGTTTCGTACAGCCGCGACCCGCCGGCCGACAAGTGGCCGACGTAATGAAGACCAAGCAAGACCAGACCCGCGACGAGAATCGCCTGCCAGAGCCGAAGAACCGCATGGGCGCGGAAATGAGCCGCAGCTTCCATGACGTGGGGATATCGGCAGGTCTTGCCGTCCCCTTTACCTTCGCGACCCGATGCTTATACGAGCGTGGCCGCTGTTCCCAGCTCACCGCGCAACCGGATGAGCAGCGCCTCGAGCGCCAGCGGGGTCGAAACCTGCAGCTCCTCCGCTTCCCGCCACGCAGCACGAACGAGCTCGCACGCGTCTTCGGCGGCGTGCATGCGCTCGACCGTCGCATCCGTTCGCAGCTCCGCGAGGCGGTCGACGTGCACCGCCGCCGTCTCCGCGCCCGCGGCGACGACGACGAGATCGCGGTACCAGGACTCGAGCTCCTCGAGCAGAGCGAGCAGCTCCTCGCGCTCCGCGCCGCGCTGCGTGCGCCGGACTCGCTGCTCCGCCTCCCGGGCGGTCAGCTCAAGACCTTCGACCTGCACCTCGGCCGCGCCTTTCGCCTCCGCTCCCCGTTCGGCGATGCCGGCGAGGAGCGCCTCTGCGCCGTCGGCCGGCTCGAAGGCTGGATCGGAATACACCGCACGCGCAACGCCGATCAGCGCGTCACGCCGGCGAGCAGCAGCCGGGTCGAGAAGCTGGAGAGCGCGGCCGAGTCGCCCACCGGCCACGCGCGCGAGCGTCGTCACCTCCTGCTCGCCGAGCTCGGGGGCACGCGCGCGGATCGCCTCCCGGACGGCAGGCTCCGACAGGCGCCGGAAGGGCACGAGCTGGCAGCGAGACCGAATCGTCTCGGGCAGCGGTCCTAGGCGCTCGGCGACGAGGACGACGACGGCGTACGGCGGCGGCTCCTCGAGATCCTTGAGGAGCGCGTCGGCGGCGTCCTCGTTCAACGAGTCCGCGCCGAGGACGAGGTACACCCGCCGCTCGGCCTCGAAGGGGCGCATGTGCAGGTCGCGGCGAAGCTCGCGGACGTCGTCGATGCGAATCTGCTCGCCCAGCGGTTCGAGGACGTAGAGGTCCGGATGGCTGCCGCGCTCGACGCGCGCGTGGTCGCCGAGCAGCTCGGCGGCGAAGCGGCGCGCGAGCTCCCGCTTGCCCACGCCGGCCGGGCCGTGGAAGAGGTAGGCGTGCGCAGGTCCCTCCTGCAGCGCAGCGGCGAGCAGTCGCTTCGCCTCGTGCTGCTCAGGAACGGTCTCGAAGCCGCTCACGCACCTCCCTTGCGATCGTCTCGGGTTCTCCGGTCGCGTCGATCGTGACGATTCTCTCCGGGAAGCGCGTGGCGAGCTCGCGGTAGGCGGCGTCGACCTTCGCCTGCAGCTCCGTCCCCTCCCGCTCGAGCCGATCGGGGTCGACCTGGCGACCGGTGGCGACATCGGGATCGAGCAGAAGCAGAAACGTCAGGTCGGGAAGCAGCCCGCCGGTGACAGCGAGGTTGAGTTGCAGCACGGCGTCGACTCCGAGCCCGCGCGCGATCCCTTGATACGCGAGCGAGGAGTCGACGTACCGGTCGCAGACAACGTCGGCGCCCCGCTCGAGGGCCGGACCGATCACCTCCTCGACATGCTCGGCGCGCGACGCCGCGAAGAGCGTGGCCTCCGCCCAGGCGCCCATCACCGGGCCGTTGAGGACGAGTGTGCGTACGGCTTCGCCGAGCTCCGTGCCGCCCGGCTCGCGGGTCAGCACGACATCGCGACCCTCGCCGGCCAGCGCCGCTCGCAGCAGCTCAGCCTGCGTCGACTTCCCCGAGCCGTCGGCTCCCTCGAAGGTCACGAACACGAGCCGCCACGATACGCGGCTAGAGCGAGGGAGGAGCGGCAGCACGCAGGACGAACAGTGATGGTCCGTGGAGCACGTCCAGCCTTTCGATCGTCCGTTTCCGTGGCGCGCAGCAGCCTTCGCAGCCGGTGCCGTCGCGCTCGCAGAGCTCACCGCACTGCTTGCGCTCGCGGGTGCCCACCTCTTCCATGTGCATCACGCAGTAGCGTCGCGGCCGGCCTCGACGACACCCGAAGGCCCCGCCACCACGACGGTCGTCCACCCGCTTCGGTCGCGCTCTCGCGTCTCGGTCCTCGTGCTCAATGGCAACGGCGTCTCCGGCGCCGCCGGGGCGGAGGCGACGCAGCTGCTCTCACGTGGCTATCGCCACGCGGTGCCGGGCGACGCGCGGACGACGTACGCGCAGTCGGTTGCCCTCTTCCGGCCGGGCTGGCAGCGGGAGGCTCAGCGCCTCGCGCGCGACGTGGGAGTCCGCGCTGTGACGCCACTCGACGTGCGTCTACCGGGTTCTGAGCGCGGCTACCAAGTCGTCCTCATCCTCGGCGCGAACTAGCCTTCGGAAGCCCGATTCGCTTCCGTCCGACGCGGGGTCTACGGTCCCGTTCCCCGTCGGCGGAATCGCGTGCCGACGAGTGGCGGTCGAGCAGCGGTCGGCGACTAAAATTTGGAGGAGAGATGGCGAGCGTCGAGCAGGTTCCGAGCACCGAAGCGACGGCCGAAGAGGTCGTCAACACCGTCGTCGAGGAGGGCGCTCGGCTCGGCGTGAAGCGCTTTTTCACGATTCCCGGCCGTGACCCGTTCGACGAGATCGAGTGGGAGACGCGCGACGCCATGATCCCCGGCCGTGACAGCCCGGTGTTCGAGCAGCGTGGCGTCGAGTTCCCGAAGTTCTGGTCGCAGACCGCGACGAACATCGTCGCGCAGAAGTACTTCCGCGGCCGTCTCTCCTCGCCGGAGCGCGAGTCGAGCGTCAAGCAGATGATCGGGCGCGTGGTCGACACGGTCGTCGCGTGGGGCAAGCAGGGCGGTTACTTCGCCGACACCGACGAGGCCGACACGTTCGAGGCCGAGCTGAAGGCGATCCTCGTCAACCAGTACGCATCCTTCAACAGCCCCGTCTGGTTCAACGTGGGCTTCGAGGCGACTCCGCAGTGCTCCGCATGCTTCATCCTCTCGATCGACGACTCGATGGAGTCGATCCTCGACTGGATCCGGCGCGAGGGCGTCATCTTCCGTGGCGGCTCCGGTTCGGGCGTCAATCTCTCGCACCTGCGCTCGTCGAAGGAGCAGCTGTCGAAAGGCGGTTACGCGTCCGGTCCAGTTTCGTTCATGCGTGGCGCCGACGCCTCCGCCGGCACGATCAAGTCGGGCGGCAAGACCCGGCGCGCGGCGAAGATGGTCGTTCTCGACGTCGACCATCCGGACGTCGAGGAGTTCATCTGGTGCAAGGCCAAGGAGGAGCGCAAGGCGCGCGTCCTCGAGTCGGCCGGCTACGACATGTCGCTCGACTCGCCCGACTGGGCCTCGATCCAGTACCAGAACGCCAACAACTCCGTCCGCGTCAGCGACGTGTTCATGGAGGCGGCGACGAAGGGTGAGGAGTTCAACCTCACCGCGCGCACCGACGGCACCGTCCTCACGACGATCGACGGGCGCGACCTGTTGCGGCAGATCGCCGCGGCGGCGTGGGAGTGCGCCGATCCGGGCGTTCAGTACGACACGACGATCAACTCGTGGCACACGCTCCCGAACACGGGACGCATCAACGCCTCGAATCCGTGCTCGGAGTACATGTCGATCGACGACTCGGCCTGCAACCTCGCGTCGCTCAACCTCATGAAGTTCCGGCGCGAGGACGGCGAGCTCGATGTCGACGCATTCGAGCACGCCGTCGACGTCGTCTTCCTGGCCCAGGAGATCCTCGTCGGCTACTCGTCCTATCCGACCCCCGAGATCGGACGGAACGCCAAACGGTTCCGGCAACTCGGGCTCGGCTACGCGAACCTCGGCGCGCTCCTGATGGCGCGCGGGTTCCCGTACGACTCCGACGAGGGACGCGCCTACGCGGCGGCGATCACCGGGCTGATGACCGGGCGTGCCTACCGCAAGTCGGCGGAGATCGCGGCGCGGATGGGGCCGTTCGACGGCTATCAGGTGAACCGCGCGCCGATGGTCGGCGTGATCGCGAAGCACCGCGCAGCCGTCGGCAACATCGAGCACGCCGACTCCGTCCCCGCCGATCTGCTCGGCCACTGCCGCAAGGCCTGGGACGACGCGCTCGATCTCGGTGAGATCCACGGCTTCCGGAACGCGCAGTCGACCGTCCTCGCGCCGACCGGGACGATCAGCTTCATGATGGATTGCGACACGACCGGCGTGGAGCCCGACTTCTCGCTCGTCAAGTCGAAGAAGCTCGTGGGCGGCGGCGAGATCACGATCGTCAACAATACCGTCCCGATGGCGCTCGAGCGGCTCGGCTACGCGCCGCGCGAGATCGAGGAGACCGTCGCCTTCATCGACGAGCGAAACGGCGTCGTCGGCGCGCCATACGTGAAGACCGACCACTACCCGGTCTTCGACTGCGCAGTCGGCGAGCGGGCCATCCACTACAGCGGCCACGTGAAGATGATGGGCGCCGTCCAGCCGTTCATCTCCGGCGCGATCTCGAAGACGGTCAACATGCCCGAGGAGGTCACCATCGAGGACGTGATGGACCTCTACGTCGACGCCTGGAAGCTCGGCGTCAAGGCGATCGCGATCTATCGCGACAACTGCAAGGTCGCGCAGCCGCTCTCGAGCTCCGGCAAGGACGGCCAGGCGGCCGTCGCGACACCGCCCGTGCAGGTGCACGAGCGGAAGCGACTGCCGCTCGACCGCACCGAGGTCGGCCGCAAGTTCCAGGTCGGCGACCACGAGGGCTACATCCACGTCGGTCTCTACGACGACGGCAGCCCGGGCGACATCTTCGTCGACATCGCCAAGGACGGCACGACCATGGCAGGCCTGATGAACTCGCTCTGCCTCGCCGTCTCGATGGGTCTTCAGTACGGAGTGCCGCCTGAGGTCTACGTCTCGAAGCTCAGTCACATGCGCTTCGAGCCGAGCGGCCTGACGAACGACGCGGACATCCGCACCGCGAAGTCGATCGTCGACTACATCTTCCGCTGGTTCGGCAAGCGCTTCCTGACGCCGGAGCAGCAGGAAGAGGCGGGAATCCTCTCGCCCGAGGTGAAGCAGCGGATGGCAGAGCGCTACGCAAACGGCGAGGCATCGGCACCCGCAGAGCCGACCGAGGCGCCACCGCCCGGCCAGACGGCGCTCTTCAACAGCTGGGAGGACGCGGTCGAGTGTGCGCGCTGCGGCGGCAGGATGGTCCGCACCGGCAGCTGTTACACGTGCCGCGACTGCGGCACGAACACCGGCTGCTCCTAGCGGCCAGAGGAGGATCCGTGCACGGCGCCTCAAAGGAGGGGCCGTGCACCATCCAAGGACCAGGCTGGTGGCGGGAGCCGCTCTCGCCTGCGTGCTCGTGTTCGGCGGCTTCATGGCCGCGCCGGCGGCACGGGCCGCGATCACGGTGTCGCACATCAGGAGCCCCGCCGACCCATCGTTCTTCGTCGTCACGAAGAACGCGTCGACGCAGACGCTCGCCATCTCGGGCACGACTTCCGGCGGGAACCCTGCGAGCGACATGGTCGACGTGCGCTGCTACTCGGGCAAGACCTCCATCAGGGTCGCACACAACGTTCCGCTCACCTCGGACGGCTCGTTCTCGGTCTCCGCCGCCAACCTCAATCCGGTCCTTCAGCAGACCTGCAGGTTGCGGGCCGTTCCGGCCAACACGACACCGTCCGACGTGACGCCGTACGACGGCCCGGTGATCGGCGTCGGCGAAGACACCGGGTCCGTGGTGAGCGGCGGACCGAACAACGGCAAGATCTACGATTACGCGCTGGACGTGCAGCAACTGACAGCCGCGTACGACTACGTGTCGCTCGGCGGCTGCGGCGTCAACGACGGCTTTCTCTACGACGCGACGTTCGCGAATACCAGTGTCACGTACGCGTGCAATGCAGGGCTCCTGGGCCGGGAGTCGAGCGCCTCGCCGACTCGCTCGGAGGTTCAGGTCGACGGCGCCGACGCGTACGCCTCCGCCCAGGCGTTCCTCATCAACTCGAACGCGGCGGGCCTGCCGTCGGTGAGCAATACGTACACCGTGGACACCGCCAACGGGAACATCGTGGTTCACGAGACGGCTCCGCTCGTCAAGTGCCCGAAGACGGCATACCCGCCGACGACGACGTCTTGCTCGAGCTTCGTCACGACCGGCGTGACCGACAACCGCACGATCATCCAGGATCACGACGGCCACATCAGCTGGATCTCCGACGCGTTCACGAGCACGGACAGCAAGTCGCACTCCATCGACCTGCTCTGGGACAACAGCCAGCGGTTCTGGGGCGCGAGCGGCAACTCGGCGCAGCTCGAGTACGAGTTCCCGGGCCAGACCGGCTTCGCGACGCACGTCGCCGGCGACAGCGTCTCGCTGCCCACGGCACCCGGCACGGTCTTGATCCGGATGCACGGCGCGGCGGACGGAGACACCTCCACGGGCCGGGGCGCGATCGTCTACGACCGACCGGCGACCGGCGCGAAATTCACCTTCGCCCAGGTTGTCGCCAGCACGTTCACGCTGCACCAGACGGGCACCGTGCCGGCCGGAGGATCGACGAGGTTCCGCTTCGCGTACGTTCAGGGCTACCAGGCCGCCAACGTCGCCTCGTCCGCGAGGACGGCGCGCACCGCGTTCCTGAACACGGTCGCGCTCGCCAGGTCGGGCAAGGGCACGGGCAAGATCACGAGCTCGCCCCGCGGCATCTCCTGCGGTAAGCGATGCTCGCACGGCTACGCCTACGGAACGCCCGTGACGCTCAAGGCGAAGCCGGCCAAGGGCTCGCAGTTCATGCGCTGGTCAGGAGCGTGCAAGGGAACCGGCAAGTGCAAGCTCATGGTCACCGACAACGTGAAGGTCGCTGCGACGTTCGCCCTTCGCCCGTGCGTGGTGCCGAACGTGGTCGGCAAACCACTCCCGGCGGCGAAGCGCGCGATCAAGAGGCGTTTCTGCTCCGTAGGTACCGTCCGGATGGCCCCATCCCCGGTCGCAATTGGCCTCGTCATCTCGCAGAAGCCCGGACGCGGCAAGAAGCTGAAACAGCACGCCAGGGTCGGGCTCGTCGTCAGCAACGGCTAGCTCCGTCAGCCTGTCCGCCTCGATCCAAGAGCGCGCGAAATCCCGAAGTCGTTGCTGTTGAGCCGAATCGCTGCCAGGATGCGGGAATGGCAACCTGCCGTTCCTGCGGCCAGGAAAACCCCGACATCGCCCGTTTCTGTCTCGCCTGCGGAGCTCCGCTCGAGCAGGAGGCGGCCCGCCGCGAAGAGCGGCGGATCGTAAGCGTGGTCTTCGTCGACCTCGTCGGCTTCACGTCGCGCTCCGAACAGCTCGATCCGGAAGACGTCCGCGCGATCCTGACCCCGTACCACGGGACAGTGCGCGACGAGCTCGAGTCGTTCGGCGGTGTCGTGGAGAAGTTCGTCGGCGACGCGGTCATGGCGGTGTTCGGAGCGCCGACGGCCCACGGCGACGACCCGGAGCGCGCCGTGCGTGCGGCCCTCGCCGTCCGCGACGCCGTCGCGGCGCTCAACATCGAGCAGCCCGAGCTCGAGCTCCGCATCCGCGGCGCCGTGAACACGGGCGAGGCGGTCGTGACACTCTCCGCGCGACCGGCACTCGGGGAGGCCATGGTTGCGGGCGACGTCGTGAACACCGCCTCCCGCCTCCAGCAGCACGCGCCCGTCGGCGAGATCATCGTCGGAGAGGAGACGTACCGCGCCAGTCGGAGCGCGATCGAGTATGAGCCGGTCGAGGCGGTGACCGCGAAGGGGAAGGCCACTCCGATCGAGGCCTGGCGCGCGATCGCGACGACAACTGCGGGCGGCGAGCGAGATCTCTCGAGCACCCCGTTCGTCGGGCGCGCCCGGGAGGTCGGCTCACTCGACGCGACGTGGGAGCGCGTCGAACTCGAGCGGCGCCCGCACTTGATCACGGTTCTCGGCCCGCCGGGAGTCGGGAAGTCGCGGCTGGCGGCGGAGTTCACTGAAGGCATCGCAGCTCGTGGGGGGCGCGTAATCCGCGGGCGCTGCCTGCCGTATCGCGAGCGCAGTGCCTACGGCGCATTCGCGATGCAGATGAAGGAGCTCGCCGGAATCTTCGACAGCGACGACGTCGATGTGGCGACGGGGAAGCTGCGCACCCTCGTGGAGCGGCTCCTCGGCAAGGAGGAAGCCGAGGCGGTCGCGGGACACATCGCGATTCTGCTCGGCCTGGAGACGAAAGCGACCGCTCCCGATCGCGACAGCCTCTTCCAGTCGGTGCGCGTCTTCATCGAAGCGGGGGCGCGAGACGAGCCGACCGCGTTCGTCTTCGAGGACATCCACTGGGCAGACCCGGTCCTCCTCGACCTGATCGAGCTCCTCGCCGCGAGGCTCCACGACCTGCCCGTGCTGCTCCTGACGCTCGCACGGCCGGAGCTGCTCGACATGCGCCCTGGGTGGGGCGGCGGGCTCAGCGCCTACAACGCGCTTCCGCTCGAGCCGCTGGGCGGCTCCGACGCCGCACAACTCGCGCTTCATCTCCTCGGCGCGGACACGAAGGCGGCCCAGGTGGCGGAGTCCGCAGAAGGCAACCCCCTCTTCATCGAACAGCTTGCTGCCGTTCTGAGCGAGCGTGGCTCCGAGGCTACGGGGAGCCTCCCGACGACGATTCGCGGCCTCGTCGCGGCCCGTCTCGACGCCCTGCCGGCGGAAGAGCGGGAGGTGATCCTCGATGCCTCGATCTGCGGCCGAATCTTCTGGAGAGGCGCGCTCGTGCGGATCGCTCGCGACCCCGACTGTCTCGGCGACGCTCTCGCCGCTCTCGAGCGGCGAGACCTCCTCCGGCGGGATTCGGTGTCGAGGATCGAGGGAGACGAGCAGTGGTCGTTCCAGCACCTCCTCATCCGCGACGTGGCGTACGACCTCCAGCCGCGCGGGCGCCGGCGCGAGGGGCACCGGCACGTCGCCGAGTTCATCGAAGCGTCCACTCCGGAAGTCGGCGAGGCCGGCGCGGCGCTCGCCCGCCACTGGCGCGGCGCCGGAGAGCTCGAGCACGCGGTTCAGCACTTCGTCGCGGCGGCCGAGGAGGCAGAGCGCGGCTGGGCAAAGGAATACGCCGTCACGCTGTACAAAGAAGCGCTCGACATGACTCCCGCGGAGAACCTCGAGCGGGTTCGCTTCCTGCGCCGGAGGCTCGCAGTCGCGCAGATGGCGTTGTTCCACCTAGGCGACGTGCCCGTGCTCGGGGTCAGCAGCGAGGAGGGCTAGACCGGCGGGAAGTCGGCAGGGGTGACGTCTCCGGCGATCTCGCTGAGAAAGGCGATCTTGTGCTGGCCGAGCCTC
This sequence comes from Gaiellaceae bacterium, assembly GCA_045805965.1. GTDB lineage: Bacteria > Actinomycetota > Thermoleophilia > Gaiellales > Gaiellaceae > Palsa-739. The sequence continues at coordinate 102,715 of JBJMKF010000012.1, read as the reverse complement.
GTCGAGTGCTCTCGCACCATCTCCTCGTTCGGCGCCGTGTAGACGCAGTACGTGTTCACGAGCCCCTCGTCGTCGACGACGACGTGACTGTGCTCCCACACGATCTCGGGGAACTCGCCCTCGACGAGCTCACGTGAGCGGCGGCCGATCGGAGGCATGCTCGTCTCGTCGACCTCGAACTGGCGGAGTATCAGATATCTGGGCATGGGCGCCGATGTTATCGCGACGAGGCCACTCGGAAAAGGGCACGAAGCCTCGCCCGGTAGATCCGCATGTCTGCGTGCCTCCAGTCGCCGTGCGTCTGGTGCGCCCACGGCCGGTACAGCTCACGGTGGTACGGACTCGAGAGGCTCTCGCTGTGGCCGATAACGTTGCGGATCTTGAGGTGGAACCGGCCGACGAGCCAGGCGGAGAGCTCGAGCGACGACCGCAGCTGCGCGGGATCCTGGAGGATCTCGGCGTCGGAAGTGCCGACGTGCTCGATCCCGATCGCGACGTAGTTGAGCCCGACGGTGTGCCGGCACATCACGCTGAGACGGACGAGTTGGTAGATCGTGCCGTCGCGGTCGACGATGAAATGGGCACAGTCGCCGGGCAGCCCGCCGAGCTCGCCGTCAGGCGTGTTCGCGGCAAAGGCGTTCCACGCGCTGGAGAAGCTGTCACGGCCGGTGTAGTGCTCGACGATCACCTTCGGGTGAAGGCGCCAGGAATGGATGCCGTAATGCTTTCCGGCGTACGCGGCCATCTCGGCCTTCCGCTCCGGCCCGTACGGGATCGGCTTCCAGACGATGTGCGGTTTCGGCGCGAGGGCGAGCGAGATCGAGAGGGCGAGCGCGGCCAGCACGGCTCAGCAGGCTAGCCGGTAGATCCGCTCGCCGAGGGCTTCGGCGCCGAACCGCGCGAGGAGCTCCTTCGCGTACGGACGGCCCGGCTCCGCCAGCAGCATTTCGCCGCCGAGCTTCGGAAGCAGCTCGGCGAGCTGCTCGGCGTTACGCGCCTCATAGAGGAGATCGGCGCCGAGGACGAGATCCCACGGAGCCGCACGGAGCAACGGCTCCGGCTCGCTCCAACGGACTCGGGCCACGCGAACGAAGATCCCGTTGCGCTCGGCGTTCCGCCGGAGCAGCTCGATCGCGTCCTCCGCCCAGTCGGTGGCGAGCACCTCTGCGCCGCGCAGCGCCGCCGCGAGCGCCGGCAGCCCCAGTCCGCACCCGAGCTCGAGGACCCGCAGTCCGCCCAGCTCGCGAGCAGCCACGTGCCGCGCGAGAGCGAGGCCGCTCGGCCAGAGCTCAGCCCAGTACGGCATGAACTCCTCCTCGTCGAATGCCGCCTCGTCAATCAGCTCCTCTGCGCTCGGCGGCCGCAGAATCGACAGCCGAAGGCCGACGCCGAGCTCGACCTCCTCCTCGACTAGTCCGTCGATGGAAGCGCGGCGAAGAGGTCGACCGGGACGCCGTCGGGATCGGCGAGCTGCGCGTAGCGCTGGCCCCAGAACGCGTCCCACGGCTCCTTCTCGCCGTCGAATCCGGCACCGACGACCCGCGCGTAGAGCTCGTCAACTTCTTCAGGGCTGCCGCACTTGAAGGCGAGCGAGAGCTGGTTGCCCGTCACGCGCGCCCAGTCCGGCCGGAAGCTGCGGATGACCTCCTCGCTGTCGAGCATCAGGCGTACACCGTTCGGAAGCGTCGCCTCGATGTGGCCGTTGCCCTCGGGGAACTCGATCCCGAGCTGCCCGTAGAACGCCACCGAGCGCTTCATGTCGGCGCAGACGATTCCGATTGCATCCAGCTGCGGCACAGCCGGGACGCTAGCCGTTACCGTCGAAGCCGTGCGGACGAGACAGCTCGGATCGAGCGACCTGATGGTGTCCGAGATCTCCCTCGGCTCCTGGCTCACCTACGGCGGCGGCGTGGACCGCGAACGCGCCGAGGCGTGCGTGGCAAAGGCGTTCGAGCTCGGGATCGACTTCATCGACACCGCGAACGTCTACTCGGGCGGACGAGCCGAGGAATTCCTCGGTGAGGTGCTCGCGAGCCGGCCGCGAGACTCGTATGTCCTGGCCACGAAGCTCTACTGGCCGATGCCGAGCGGCGGCAGCGGCCTATCGCGCGAGCAGGTTTTCACGCAGATCGATGCCTCGCTACGCCGGCTCCGCACTGACTACGTCGACCTCTACCAGTGCCATCGCTACGACTGGAACGTCCCGCTCGAAGAGACGATGGAGGCGTTGACCGAGGTCGTGCGCCAGGGGAAGGCCCGCTATCTCGGCTTCAGCGAGTGGCCGGAGGAGAAGATCCGCGAGGCTCAGGCGATGGCCGGTGTCGAGCATTTCGTCTCGAGCCAGCCGCAGTACTCGATGATCTGGCGCGGCCCCCAGCGCGACGTCATCCCGGCATCGCGCGGGCTCGGCATCTCCCAGATCGTCTGGTCGCCGCTTGCGCAGGGCATCCTCACCGGGAAATACAAGCCCGGCGAACCACTTCCCGAGGGGACGAGGGCTACGTCCGAGGCGATGGGCGGCTTCATGGAGCGAGCTCTCGACCGAATGCTGCTCGAGCGTGTGCAGCGGCTGCGCGCTGTCGCCGACGAGCTCGGACTGTCGATGGCGCAGCTCGCGCTTGCCTGGGTGCTACAGGAGGAGAACGTCGCCTCCGCGATCATCGGCGCGTCGCGGCCCGAACAGGTGGAGGACAACGCCGGCGCGTCGGGAGTCGAGCTCGATCCCGGGACACTGTCGCGAATCGACGAGATCCTCGGCGACAGCGTCGCCTGGGAGCCGCCCGACTCTGCCCGCTAGGTGGGCGAGTCGCCGTTCCGGGCGGCCAGGACGGAATCCGCGATCCCGTACTCGACCGCCTCCGACGGCGCGAGGAAGCGATCCCGGTCGATGTCGCGCATGACCTGCTCGACATCCCGACCGGAGTGGTACGCGATCACCTCCGCATAGCGGCGCGTGAGGGAGAGGATCTCGCGCGCGGCGATCTGGATGTCCGCGGGCGTGCCGCGGAAGCCGCCCGACCCCTGATGGATCATCACCTTCGAGTTCGGCAGGACGAAGCGCTTGCCGGCCGCGCCGCCCGCGAGCAGCAGGGCGCCCATCGACATCGCCATCCCGATGCAGTACGTCTGCACGTCGGGCTTCACGAACTGCATCGCGTCATACATCGCCATCCCGGCGTAGACGTCCCCGCCCGGGGAGTTGATGTAGAAGCGGATGTCCGTGTCGGGATCCTCCGCCTCGAGGAAGAGGAGCTGGGCGACGACGAGGTTCGCCGCCGACGCCTCCACCTCGGTGCCGAGGAAGACGATCCGCTCCCGCAGGAGGCGCGAGAAGATGTCGAACGACCGCTCGAAGCGGCCGTCGGACTCGACCACCATCGGCACCAGGTGGTTCGATACGCTACTCATCGGTTGCACATTACACGCAACTCATCGGTTGCGAGTTGGATCCGATCGGAGGAACAATGGACGTCGAGCGGGAGATCATCGTGCCGGAGGCGCCCGACGAAGTGTGGGAGGCGCTGATCGAGCCCGCGCGGCTCGAGGAGTGGTTCGCAACGGAGGTCGAGCTCGATGCGCGGCCCGGAGGGGAGGGCGTGTTCCGCTGGGGCGACGGCGACGAGCGGCATGCGGTCGTGCGGGAGCTCGAGGAGACCGAGCGGCTCGTGCTCGACTGGGACGACGGTGGGAGCGTCGCGATCGAGCTCGAGCCCGTCGTGGAAGGAACTCTCGTGCGCGTCGTCGAGTCCTCACCCGAGTTCGCCCCTGCGCTCGAGCTGCGCGGGCTGGCGCTGGAGGCGCCGGCGGCCAAGCCACCGACGCCCGGCGAGAAGACCGCGCCGCCAGAGGCGGCGCTGGCGTGGACGGCGCTCGCGGCGGCGTAGACCGCGTCTTCGCCGCGCTCGGTGACGGCGGGCGCCGCTCGCTCATCGAGGCGGTGGCGACGCGCGGGACGGCGACCGCGACGGAGCTAGCGGCCGAGCTGCCGGTCACGCGGCAAGCCGTTGCGAAGCAGCTCACCTCACTCGCCGACGCGGGCCTGCTCCGCGCGACGCGGGCGGGCCGCGAGACACGCTACGAGGTGACGCCCGCGCCGCTCGAGCAGGCGGTTGAGTGGATGGTCTCCGTCGGTGCCGCCTGGGATGAGCGGCTCGCCGCGCTCCGTGACAGTCTCGCGAGGAAGGCGTAACTGTTACGTGCAATGGCTGCCACCGTGACGTAAGCGTCACGGGAACAGTCGCGCGACCGACCAGCCGTCGCCCGGCTCGCGCTCGTAGCGGAAGCGGTCGTGGAGGCGGGAATCGCGGTGCTGCCAGAACTCCCAGGCCGCCGGCGCGAGGAGGAAACCTCCCCAGGTCGGCGGCCGCGGTACCTTGCCGCCGCCAAGGTCGTGTTCAAGCTCGGCTAGCCGGTCGTACAGCTCGGTCCGCGACGCGAGCGGATCGCTCTGGCGCGAGGCGAGCGCGCCGACCTGGGCGTCGCGCGGGCGTGTCGCGAAGTACGCGTCCGACTCCTCCGCGGAGACGCGCTCGATCCGCCCTTCGACTCGAACCTGTCGCCGGAGCGGCCGCCAGTGGAAGAGGAGCGCCGCCTGCGGGTTCGCCCCTAGCTCACGCCCCTTCCGTGAGGTGTAGTGCGAGTAGAACACGAGCCCGCGCTCGTCGAACCTTTTGAGGAGCACCATCCTCACCGACGGCGCACCTTCGGGAGTCGCAGTCGCGAGCGCCATCGCCTCGGGCACGTCGAGCGCGGCACTCGCTTCGGCGTACCAGTTCCGGAACTGCTCGAGCGGCTCGGAAGCGAGGTCGGCCCGCCGCAGCTCGACCTCCCCGTCCACGGTCAGAGCTTCGCGCGCAGCTCGGCGGGACGCAGGATCTTGGCTCCGAGCTCCTCGTCGGAGGGGACGAGATCCCGGACGACACGCAAGACGATCTCTGCGTCGTCGCTGAGCGGGCTCAGGATCTTGTTCCCCTTGAGCAGGGCTTTCCCGCGCGGGCCGGTGTGAACGGCGAGATCGCGCTCCGCATAGCCCCGCTCGCGGAGGAGTGCGTTCGCCTGCTCGACCGCGTCGTCCATTGCGCGTGTTCTAACGGAACAGATCGGTCTCGGGTGGGATGACGAGGTCGGCGGCCCGGCCGTCGCCGCTCACGTTGAGACCGCGGATGACCGCCACGGGAACGCGATCGAGCTTGCCGAAGACGAGTTGCGCCGCGCCCGCGATCTCGTCGGCAACGGCGATCCGCGTGGCGTGCAGCTCGTAGCCGGCCGGATCGCGCTCGCCCATGAGGTCGCGCACGACTTCCAGGCCGGCGGCCCCGATCGCGACGTCCGTCGTCGCGGCGCGCCATGGCCGGCCGAAAGAGTCGGTGACGACGACGCCGACGTCGGCGCCCGTCCGATCGCGGAGCTCGTCTCGCAACCGGGCCGCCGACGAGTCGGGGTCGAGCGGGAGGAGCACTACCGTCTCCGGTGCGGGCGCGTTCGACGCGTCGACGCCCGCCGAGCCGCAGACGTAGCCGTGCCGGGTGCGGGCAATGATGAGCGGCGGGCGCACGCGGACGAGCTCGGCCGCCTCGTCGAGGATGACCTGGATCCGGCGCGGGTCGGCCTCGCCGGCGGCGAGCTCGCGGGCCTGCTCGGACGGCTCGACTCCGGCGAGCTCGACGACGCGGCCCTCGATCTTCGAGACCGCCTTCTGCGCGAGGACGACGACGTCCCCGTTTACGAGCTCGCTTCGCTCGGCGATCAGAGCAGCGAGGTCGTCTCCCTCCCGCAGCTCTGGCAGTCCCTCGACCGGCACGACGGAGAAGCCTGGCCCGACGTCCTTGACGAGGATCAGCGCAGGGTTCTCCTCGTCCCAGAAGCCGTGCATCTCCTCGAGCGCGACGAAGCCCTGGGCTTCGTAGAACGCGCGCGTCGCGTCGTAGTCGCGGCTCGGCGCCGACGGGCCCAGCGTCTTCACGTGGAGGTAGCGGATGGCGTGCACGCGACACCACGACTCCGCGGCTCGAACGAGCGCGCGGCCGATCCCGCGCCGATGGTGCTCGCGCCGGACGCCCATGACGTAGAGCTCGGCGGCCCGCCGCGTGTGTTGCTTGATGCAGAGGAACGCGAGATCGGGCTCGACCGCGAACGCCGGCAGCGCCGCCGCGGCCTCGATGTACCCCTGGGTCGCTTCCTCGATCCCGAACCAATCCGGCAGGTCGCGAAGCACGGCCTCGGCGATGCGCGACCGCGCCGCCGGGTCGGTGATCTCGACGACCTGCGTCACGGAAGGCCGGTGACGCGGATGCCGGCGTGGCCCTTGTAGCGCTTGTTGAGGCTGACGATGACCGCCGTCAGCCCCTCGAGCGCGCGCGCGCGCGCGAGCGGCCCGGCGTCGAGCGCGCGGCCCGCGACGACCTTTCCAGCCAGCTCGAGCGCGAGCGCTTTCGCCTCGGCGTCGTCGCCGCAGATGAACGCGTCCTCGTCGGGGCGGCCGTGCGCGAGCTTCCCGGCCGCGAGCGAGTGGAGGCCCGCCACCACCGGTGCGTGCACGAGCTCCTGAGTCCGTTCGGCGAGTGAGACGGGCTCCTTGGAGCGGAGGTCGCTGGCGACGCTGAGCAGCGGAGTCGTGCCCAAAGCGGCCGCGAGGGAGGCAGCCGTTTCGAGGGTGCCGTCGGCCTTCGTGGCGAGCACGACCAGGTCGACTTGCGTGACGGCATCGTCGTTCGCCGCGCCGCCGGACGCTCCGACTTCGCGGGCCTTCTCCAGCGCCCGCTCCGCGTCCCGCGACCCGATCACGACCTCGTCTCCTGCCTCGACGAGCCGCACCGCGAGAGCCAGCCCGAAATCGCCCGTGCCGCCGACGATTCCGACCTTCATGCCGGAACTGCTCCCAACGCCACCTCCGCGAGCCGGCGGCGTGCGTCGCCGTCGCTCATGAGCGTTCGCGTCACGATCGGCCGGACGTCGCCGAGCCCATCGAGATCGTCCGAGTCAGCCTCGTCCACGAGGAGCGCGTCGATCAGGCCCGGGTAGCAGCCCGCAACGTGGCGTGGCGACGTGCCGCCCGCCAGGCGCCGCAGCATGCGGTCGGCCGGTCCCTTGATCGCACGGCCACCGATGAGCGGGCTGACCGCGACGCAAGCCACACGTCGCCGTACGAGCGCCTCGCGCACCTCGTGCACGGCGAGGATCGGCTCGACGGAGACGTACGGGTTGCTCGGTGCGAGAAGGATCAGATCGGCGCCGGCGAGCGCCTCGAGCACACCCGGCGCGGGCAGCGCAGCCTCCTCGCCCTCGAAGCGCACTGCGTCGACCTCGTCCCGGTGACCGCGCGCCACGAACCACTCCTGGAACGGGAAGTGCCCGGCCGGGGTCTCGAGCCACGTCCGCAGCCGGTCGTCGGTCGCCGGAAGTAGCCGGGTCTCGACACCGAGCCTCGCCGCCAGTCGCGCGGTCACGGCGGAAAGCGGCTCGCCCGCCCGCAGCGCCTGTGTCCGGACGAGATGCAGCCCCAGGTCCTTGTCGCCGAGCGCGAACCAGTCCTCTCCTCCGAGCGCGCCGGCCGTCTCGAGCGCGTCCCAGCTCTCGTCGCTGCGACCCCAGCCACGCCGGTCGTCCGCGAGCCCCGCCAGCGCGTAGAGGATCGAGTCGAGGTCCGGCGAGACGTGAAGTCCGAGCACCTCGACGTCGTCGCCGACATTGCCGATCACTGTCGTCGCAGCGGCTCCTGCGACGTCCTCGACGCCGACGACGAAGCGTGCGCCGCCTACGCCTCCCGAGAGAACGACGACGTTCAGACGAGGCTCCCCTCGAGCTGTGCCAGACACGCCTGCGTGCGCGGGCCGGCGCGCAACTGGAGTCGCGTCAGGTCATCCATCGTGTCGACGTCGTCCGCGAGGTTCGGCAGCGCGATCGACACGGTCTCCACCCCGAGCGATGCTGCATGCGCCCTGAAGCGGTCGGCGCTGCTCGGGCCGTACAGCGGAGCGAACGCCTCGGCCGAAGGAAGGCTGAGCGCGTTCGTCGTCCCGTCGAGCGCCTCGACGAGACCGAGACAACCGGCAGGGGTCGCCGCGAGCAGCGAGCGCAGGTCGTGTGGCACGACGCACGGAACGTCGGCGTTGACGACGAGGATCCCGCCAGGAGCGACGTCTTCCAGGGCGGCCTGCACGGCCGCGCCCTGGCCGCCTCCGGCATCGGCGACGACTTCGGCGCCGGCTTCGGCGGCTGCTGCGGCGCTCTCGTCGTCGGACGTCACGACGCGGGTCTCGCCGACTGAGAGGCACGCAGCCAAGACGTCGCAGAACATCGCCTGCGCGAGTGCTCCGCGAACTCGGCGCGAGGAATGGAGGCGCGTCTTTCCCTCCGCGCCGGCAAACGGGATCACGAAGGTCGCCACGGGGAGACACTAGCCCCGTGGACAACGCGGAGATCGCTCGCACCCTCGACGCGTACGCCGCGCTGCTCGACCTCGCCGGAGCGGCCACATGGAGTGTTCGCGCGTACCGCCGCGCTGCCGACCTCATCCGCACGACCCCGGCGCCGGTGGAGGAGCTCGTGCGGGGCGGTCGCGTGCGCGACCTGCGAGGCATCGGACCCGGTATCGAGAGGCGTCTGCGCGAGCTCGTCGAGCCGGGGAGGCTCGAGGAGCTCGACGAGCTCGAGCGCGAGGTCGAACCGGAGCTCGTTGCACTCGGCCGCTATCTCGGGCTCGGCCCGCAGCGACTCGTCACGCTGGGTCGCGCGTTGGGGATCCGCTCGGCGGATGAGCTACGGGTTGCCGCCGAGGCCGGCAGGCTGCGAGAAGCCCCCGGGATCGGGCCGGCCACCGAAGCGAAGGTCCTGGCCGCCCTCTCGCGTGAACCGCAGCCCGCGCGCCGGGGCCTGACACGCAATCGCGCGCTCGCGTTAGCCGATGCGATCCTGGCTCCACTCGGGGCGGTCGCCGCCGGCGAGCTGCGACGCGGCTGCGAGCTCGTGCACCGGCTCGTGCTCGTCTCACAGACGCCCGAAGCACTTGATCGGTTCGTCGCGCATCCAGCGGTCGTCGCGATGCTCGAGCGCGACGACCGCCGCGCGCTCGGCGTCACGGTCGAGGGGATACCAGTCGAGCTCATCGCCGCTCGGCCCGACGGCTTCGGCACGGAGCTCGTTCGCGCGACCGGCTCTGACGCATACGTCGCCGCGCTCGAGCCTCTGCCGCAGGCGCCTACCGAGGAGGCTGTCTACGGCCGGCTCGGCCTTGCCTGGCTCCCGCCCGAGCTCCGCGAGCTGCCCTTCCGCGGCGACGCGCCGCCGCTCGTCGAGGAATCGGACATCCGCGGGGATCTCCATTGCCACACGACGTGGTCGGACGGCAAGGCGTCCGTGCTCGAGATGGCGTCGGCCGCGCGTGACCGCGGCTACGAGTACCTCGCGATCTGCGACCACACGCCCAACGTGCGCGTGGTGCCCGGGCTCGACGCCGATGCACTGCGGCGGCAAGCGGAGGAGATCGCTGCCGCGAACGAGGCGCTGGCGCCCTTCAGAGTCCTGCGCGGCACGGAGTGCGACATCCGCGCCGACGGCAGCCTCGACCTGCCGGACGACGTGCTCGCGGAGCTCGAGTGGGTGCAGCTCTCCCTCCACGCCGGGCAACGCCTGCCGGGCGAGGAGCTGACGGCGCGCGTGACGGAGGCGATGCGGCATCCGGCCGTCCGCTGCCTCAGCCACCCACGTGGCCGGATCCTCAACCACCGGCCGCCGAACGCTCTCGACCTCGAGCGCACGATCGAGGTCGCGCTCGAGACCGGCGTTGCGCTCGAGACGAACGGCCTACCGGACCGGCTCGACCTGCGCGACGACGAGGTGCGGGTGGCGATCAAGGCCGGCGTTCGCGTCGTCTGCTCGACCGACGCGCATTCGGTGCAGGGGCTGGCCAACATGCGACTCGCGGTGACAACCGCGCGCCGAGGCTGGGCGACCGCCGCGGACATCCTGAACACGCGCCCGCTTGCGGAGATACTCAAGACGTGAGGATGGTCGCCACCCAGCGGCTCCCGGGCCCGGCGTGGGAAGAGCTGCCGGAGATCGAGCTGCTCGAAGGCTGGCCGCCGGCGGAGCCGCTCCCGGGCGTCGAGGCGCTCGTCGCCGCCGTCGTCCGGATCGGTGCGGAAGAGCTCGATCTCCTCCCCGATCTTCGGCTGGTCGCGAACTACGGAGTCGGCTACGACACCGTCGACGTCGCGGCATGCCGCGCCCGCGGCATCGCGGTAACGAACACGCCGGGCGTCCTCGACGCTGCCGTCGCCGACCTCACGCTCGCGCTGATCCTCGCCTGCCGCCGCCATCTTCTCGCTTCCGACCGCTTCGTACGCGAGCGGCGCTGGCAGCGCGGCTGGGCCGAGCCGGAGCTGCTCGGCCGCGACCTGGCCGGCTCGACGCTCGGGCTCGTCGGCAGGGGGCGAATAGGGACGGAGGTCGCGCTGAGGGCCGAGGCGTTCGGCATGAGCGTCGTCCATCACCGCCGAAGCGACGGCCTCCCGCTCGACGAGCTCCTGCAGACGTCAGATGTGGTCTCGCTCCACGTCCCCTTGACGGCTGAGACCCACGCCCTGATCTCGCGCGAGCGGCTCGCGCTGCTGCAAAACGGCGCGACGCTGATCAACACCGCCCGCGGGGCGATCATCGACGAGAACGCACTCGTGGACGAGCTCGTATCGGGCCGGATCTCGGCGGGCCTCGACGTCTTCGCCGGCGAGCCACGCGTGCCGGAACGCCTACTCGGTCTCCCCAACGTCGTGCTGACCCCGCACATCGCGAGTGCGACGCTCGAGACCCGCGCAGCGATGACGCGGGTGCTCGTGGAGAACGTGCTCGCCTTCCTCAGCGGCGAGCCGCTCCCAAACCCCGTCGACCGGTAGCAGCCACCGTTACGAAACCGCAACGCCAGACACCTCGCGGCGCGTAACGAAGCGGGAGCACGCCGTCACAAAGACGTGCAGTGCCTGCTACCGGTCGTTGGTCCGTCAGGCTAGAGAGCGCCGGGGCGGCCGCCGGCAACCCAGTCGCGCACCTCGAACCAGTGGCTCGCCCGCAACGCCTCTGCGACCTTCTCGTCGGTGTGAGCCGCGTAGAAGACGTGCCGTTCGAGGTCGCAACAGATGGCGACCTCGGACAGCGCGATGTCGGGGATCTGCATCAGTGCGTCCGCCGGCAGCTTCGCCTCGGCGACCGTGTAGTGCTTGAACTGGAGCTCGGGAGCGATCTCCATCAGCTCCGGCCAGTCGGGACAGGTCCTCGAGCTCACGCGGGTGACGGTACCGACAGCGCCCGTCTGACAATTCTCGCGAGCGTGCGAACGAAGGCCGGGTCTGCGTTCGGCATCTCGATTCGCTCGAGCTGTAGCCCCAGCTCGGCCGCCTTCGCCTGCGCCTCGACGTCGAGGTCCCAACGGATCTCGAGGTGATCCGAGACGAAGCCCACCGGGCAGACGAGGACGTGCTCGACGCCTCGCTGCCGCAGCCACGTGAGGTGGTCGAGGATGTCCGGCTCGAGCCACGGCTCGCCGGTCGGGGACTCGCTCTGGAACGAGAAGCTCCAGTCGCTCAGTCCGGCTGCCTCGGCAACGAGGCCAGAGGACTCGAGGAGCTGATCCTTGTACGGATCCCCCAGCTCGAGGACCCGCGCGGGCAGCGAATGCGCCGTGAAGACCACGTGGGCGTCGGTGCCGTGAACACGGTCGGCGAGCAGGTCGACGAAGCCGGGCTCCTCGTGCCAGCTCTCGATGAAGCGCAGCTCTGCGCGCCCGGCGAGCGCATGCTCGAGCTGTTCGCGGTAGCCCGCGATCGAAAGCGCGGAGTAGTGCGGCGCCAGCACGAGCCCGACGATCTCCTCTGCGCCGGAAGCAAGCGCTGCGTCGGCGGCGTCGGCAATTCGCGGCGCCCAGTGCTTCATCCCGGTGAACACCGGCACCTCGAGCTCGTCCTCGAGCGCGGCTCGCGTCTGCTCGGTGATCGCGTTGAGCGGCGACGAGTCCTCGATGCCCAGCCGCCGGTAGCGCTCGACGAGATCGGCGAGGTTCTCCGGCGCGATTGGACGGGCGCCGCGGATGTCCGCGTAGTAGGCGGGCACGTCCGACAGCCGCTCCGGCGAGCCGTACGCCATCAATACAACAGCTGCCTTCATGCCGTTCGACCGTAGCTGCGGACGAGCTCGGTGAGCTGCGTCAAGACATCTGGAGCGGTCTGCGGCAGGACACCATGGCCGAGATTGAAAACGTGCCCCGGCCGCCCGCAGGCCCGGCGCAGCACGTCGAGTGCAGCCGCCTCTGCCCGCTCCCACGGGCCGAGGAGCGCGGCCGGATCGAGATTTCCTTGGATCGCCCGCTCCCCCACGACCGCCCAGGCATCGTCGAGCGGAATGCGCCAGTCGACGCCGACCGCGCTGCCGCCCGCGTCCGCCATCGCGGCAAGCAGTTGCGGGGTCACGCCGGTGCCGAAGTGAATCGTCGGCACGCCGGCCGCCTCCAGCACGCGCGCGGAGTAGGGCGCGACGAACTCCCTGTAGTCCGCGACCGAGAGGACACCGACCCAGGAGTCGAAGAGCTGGATTGCGTCGGCACCGGCGGCGGCGGTCGCGGCGACGTAGGGCGCGAACTGCTCGGTCAGCCGCTCCATGAGCGCGTGCCACGTCGCCGGCTCGCGGTACATGAGCGACTTCGTGCGGACGAAGTCGCGGCTCGGCCTACCCTCGACGAGGTAGCCGGCAACGGTGAACGGCCCGCCGCAGAAGCCGACCAGCGCCCGCTCCGGCTCGAGCTCGGCCCGCACGAGCCGCACAGCCTCGAGGATGGGCGCCGCCCACTCCTCCGGCGCCGCCACATACAGCCGCTCGACCGCAGCAGCTGAGTCGACCGGCTCCTCGACCACCGGGCCGACCCCCTCGACGAGCTCCACCTCGACGCCCATGCCGAGGACGGGCGACATGATGTCGGCGAACAGGACCGCGGCGTCGACGCCGTGCCGCCGCACGGGCTGCAGCGTCACCTCGGCGCACAGCTCCGGCGTCCCGGCGATCTCGAAAAAACCGTGCCGTTCGCGCAGCGCGCGATACTCCGGCAGCGAACGGCCGGCCTGCCGCATGAACCACACCGGCGCGCGCTCAGCGGACTCGCACCGGAGGGTGCGGACGAGGAGCGGTTCCGCGCTCAGGCTCTGCTCGCTCAGACCCTGATCGGCTCGCGACCGTGCTCGCGAAGCAGGCGGGAGAGCCCTTCCTCGAGCGAAACCTCGGGCTCCCAGCCGAGCAGCTGCTGCGCCTTCGTGATGTCGGGCTTGCGCTGCATCGGATCGTCGACCCGGAGCGCTTCGAAGACGATCTCGCTCGACGCGCCGGTGATCCGCTTGACGATCTCGGCGAGCTCGAGCAGCGTCCGCTCGTCGGGATTGCCGATGTTGACCGGCAGGTGCTCGCCGCTCTCGGCGAGGAGGACGATGCCGCGGATCAGGTCGTCGACGTAACAAAAACTCCGCGTCTGCGACCCGTCGCCGAACACGGTGATCGGGTCCTCCGCGATCGCCTGCCGGATGAAGTTCGAGATCGCGCGCCCGTCGTTCGGCCGCATGCGCGGGCCATACGTGTTGAAGATCCGGACGATCCCCGTGTCGACGCCCTGCTGCCCGTGGTACGCCATCGTCAGCGCCTCGGCGTAGCGCTTCGCCTCGTCGTACACGCCGCGCGGCCCGATCGGGTTCACGTGTCCCCAGTAGGTCTCAGGCTGCGGGTGGATCTGGGGATCGCCGTAGACCTCGCTCGTCGAGGCCAGCAGGAAGCGGGCCCGCTTGAACTTCGCCAGGCCGAGCGCGTTGTGCGTCCCGTTGGAGCCGACCTTGAGCGAGTGGAGCGGCATGCGGAGGTAGTCCTCCGGGCTCGCGAGCGCAGCGAAGTGGAAGACGAAGTCGATCGGCTCGTCGACGAGGATCGGCTCCGTGACGTCGTGGTTCATGAACGTGAATGCGTCGTCGCGGATGTGCTCGATGTTCGCGAGGGAGCCGGTGACGAGGTTGTCGACGCAGATGACGCCGTGGCCGCGTTCGAGCAGGTAGTCGCAAAGGTGCGAGCCGAGAAAGCCGGCTCCTCCCGTAACTAGCGCCGTTGGCACGGAGCGATGCTAGCTGAGCTATTTGAGGTCTTTGTTCGATTCCATGTCGAACCACATTGCGAAGAGCGTGAACTGCAGGCCCGAGATGACGAGCAGCGCGACGAGGACGACGGTCGCGATGGGAATCGAGTAGCCCGCGATCCGGTACCCGACGACGACGAGCCCGAGGAGCACGCCCGCGAGTGTCGCGATGAACCCCATCACGTAGAAGAACACGAGCGGGTGGAAATCGCGCTTCACGTACTTCTCCCAAAGCCGCCAAAAGAACCCGCGCACCAGCAGCCACGCGATCCGCGGCACGACGTGGCGGTAGCGCATGTTCGAGCGCTCGCCGACGCCGTAGATCGGGCGAGACGGGAAGTCGCGCACCCGCGCGTTCCACACGTTGAGGTGGACGAGCATGTCGTTGGGGAAGCCGTAGTTCGTGTAGATGTGGTCGAGGTCGAGCAGCTCGAGCATCTCGCGGGAGACGACCGTGTAGCCGGACTGCGAGTCGGCGACGTGCCAGTAGCCCGACGCGACCTTCGTCAGCATCGAGAGGATCGCGTTTCCGAAGAAGCGCGTCTTCGGGATCAGCTGCCACGCCTGCCCGGTGGCGAGGCGGTTCGCCTTCGCGTAGTCGAGCTCGCCCCGTGCGACCGGGGCGACGAGCTTCGGCAGGTCCTCCGGATCCATCTGGTTGTCGCCGTTCATGACGACGACGACGTCCATCCCGTCTGCGAGCGAACGACGGTAGCCGGTGACCGTGGCCGCACCGACGCCGTTGCGCCGCTCGTGCGAGATCACCTCGACGCGCGTATCCCCGGTCGCCTGAGCGAACTCCGCGGTGCGGTCGGAGGACCCGTCGTTCACGACGATGATCCGGTCGACGAGCGGCGGGATGCCGCCGAGCGTCGCGCCGATCAGTTCCTCCTCGTCATACGCCGGGACGACCACTCCGACGCGCTTACCCTCGAACACGGGAAGAGACTAGTCGCCGTTGCGCGGTGCGAGCCGCGGCACGACCGTGTCCCACAGGAGGGCGGCGAGCGCGCCGAGGATGAGCCCGATCAGCGCAGCGATGACGACCGTGTTGCGGCGGCTGCGCGCGGTGATCTTGTTCGAGGCGGCGTGGGTGTAGACCCGCGGTGACTCGACGCCCTTCGCCAGCAGGAGAAGCTGCGCGTTCGTGGTCTTGTCGATCTGGTCGCTGCGGAGCGTCGTCTGAAGGATCAGCTTGATCGTGTCGGAAAGGCCCACATTGCTGATCGCCGTCTGAACCGACTTGATCTGGGCGTTGTCGAGGGCGATCTGCGCGTTGAGGTTGGCGATCTTCTGCGCAGCGTAGGCTCCGAGATGTTTCGCGCTCACCACCTCCTCGGCGAGCGCGTTCGCGGCGCAGGCCGCAACCTTTCCCTTCTTCGCCTGAACGGTGATCTTGACGAGCGGGTTGACCTGCGACCCCGTCTTCGCCGACGCCCCGGTCGCGATCGCCTGCGTGGAGATTCCGTGCTCGAATGCCGAGGCCTTCGTCTTGCATCGGTTTGCGACCGTGTTCTGCACGGCCTGCGACTGGACGGCAGTCGCAACGGCGGACGGGTTGGTCTGAATGTTCTGGACCAGGCCCCCGCCGGTCGGCGTGTAGGGCTGGCCGAGATAGATGGTGGCCGTGGCCGCGTAGATCTGCGAGCCTCCGAGCGAAACGAGATAGCCGATCACGGCTCCCGCCACCACTCCCGCCGCGAGCAGCCACCAGCGGACGGCGAGGAGGTGGACGTACTTCGCGAAGTCGACTTCCTGCTCGGCCTCCGGATCGAAGCCGCGCGACGGGGGAGCAGGCGCAGTCACGAGGGGCGACGATAGCCGACGTGCATGAGGGTGCTCTTAGGAAGCGCTCTCAGCGAGCCAGCCGCCGGCGATGCGAGCGCCGCGGCTCGACGGCGTAGATGCGCGAGAAGCCGTTGAGGAGCAGCCGCATCCCGTTGCCCGAGACCGGGACGTAGTCGCCGTGCGGGAAAGTCAGCACCCTGCGGCCGCTGCGGACCCCGACGCCGATGATGCGGTGCGAGAAGCTGCCGACGTAGGCGATGCCCGCGACGATCACGGCGGCTCCCGAGATCGGGCCGCCCGTGGGGATGCGCCAGAGAATGCGCCCGCTCGCGGCCGAGGCTCCGTAGAACCAGCCGTCGTAGGAGCCGAAGCAGACGACGCCGTGAGCCACCGCGGGCGAGGAGTAGACGTAGTAGCCGGCGGTGTCGCGCCAGAGGTAGCGGCCGCTCGTCGTGAACGCGGTCAGCGAGTTGCCCGTCGACGAGGGGACGAAGACACGGCCGTCCGCCACGGCCGGCGTCCCGTAGATCTTTCCGTTCACGGTCCCGATCCAGCGGGTCGCGCCGGTCGCCGGCGAGAGCGCCCAAAGCCGTCCCGCGTAGTCGCCGATGAAGAGGCGGCCGTGCTCGATGGCGGCGCTCGAGGTGATCTTCGCGCCGAGGGAGCGGCTCCAGCGGAGCTTGTGCCTCCGCAGGTCGAGCGCGTATATCTGGCCGCCGGCAGTACCGAAGTAGTCGATCCCGTGCACGACGACCGGTGACGACTCGATCGCGGAGCCGGCGTTGTAGCTCCATTTCAGATGCCCGTTCAGGCGATTGAGCACGTAGACGTGGCCGGCCATCGTGTGGTAGACGACCTCCTCCCCGTCCACGGCAGGCGACGACGCCATGCGGGGCGCGCCCGGGGTGTCGTGCTGCCATGCGACCTTGCCGGAGCGCATCGAGATCGCGTGGATCGTCCCGTGTTGATTGCCGATGTACGCGAATCCGTTCCAGACGACGGCCGGGAACTCGATCAGCTGGCCGAGACCGCGGCTCCAGATCAACCGGAACGGCGGCCGGAGCCGGATATCCGTCGGCGCTTGGGTGCGCGCTTTCGTCGCGCCGTAGACCGGCCATTGCAGGTCGGGCTGGTAGATGCGGATGGTCTGCCACTTGCGATGCCGAAAGTTGAGGCGGACGCTTGTCGGCGAGTAGCCACGGGCAGAGACGGAGACGTCGAGCCGGCGCCGCGGAGCCTTGAATTCCGTGTCCCCGTGCCGGTCGGTGCGCTCGCTCTTCCCGGCTAGGCGCACGCGGGCGCCGCGTACGCGGACGCGGCGGTCGCCGTCGAGGATCGTGACCTTCAGCTTCCCGTGCGGGCCTTTCGAGGACGGCGCGGGCTTCGGTTTCGGCGTGGGCTGCGGCGGCGCCGGAGCGGCCTGGTGCCCGCTGCTGCCGCAGCCGGCGAGCAGGGCAACGAGAGCCGCCACGAGGAGAAGGCGCACGATCATGCGTGCTCCCCGACCGCGAGCTCGCGGTAGTCGGTGAGCCACAGCGGCGCGCCGTCGATGTCGCGCAAGATGACGTTGTCGTCCGGGAAATGTGGGACGGGCTCGCCGATCTCGTCGAGCCGGCCGAGCGTGGCCAGAACCTGCGCCTCCGCCATGTTGGCTCCTCCGGCGGCGAACGCCGAGGTCGCCGCGACGTGGCGGACGTTGATCTCCGTCACCTTGAGCGCGCCGGTCCGGTCCTCGCGCAGGTCGACGGTGAGAAGGCCGTGCGCGGGCTCGCCGGTGAGACGGCCGAGGAACCGCACCGCCTGCTCGGCGAGCGTCCGCGCCCGCTCGTCGTTGATCAGCCGGCCGCGGTTGATGTTGCCCGTGATGCCCGAGACCGCGAGGTGCCCCATGAAGTATTCGAGCCGCTCGTAGCAGCCCGCCTTGAGCAGCGCGTCCTCGTAGAAGAGGAGCGAGCACGCGATGTTCCGGCCGGGTAGGTGCTCGGCCACCATGAAGCTGGGGATCCCCGGGTTGAGGTAGGCCCACGCGTACGCCTCCTCCGGCTCGGTCACCTGGATCGAGCCGATCCCGCTCGACGAGCCGTCGGAGTAGTCGCGGAGCCAGACCGGGCCGCTGCCGAGCTCGAGCTCGTGACGCGCGAGCAGCTCGTCGCGGGTCGCGATGCGGTACTTCGGCACGAAGCCCGTCTCGCGGAGCGAGTCGTAGAGCTTGCTCTTGCTGATCGCAACCTCCACGAACCCCGGCGGCGGCAGGAGCGCGGGGACCGGGAACTCGCGACTGCTCCAGAACAGCACGTGGGCCTCGGGCCCCACGATTGCGACGTCGATCTCCTCTTTCCGGCAGATCTCCGCGACGAGCTCGGGATAGCCGGGATCGCTGGGCTCGGAGTCGCGGTACACGCGCTCGTAGAGCCCTTCGTAGAACCCGTACCAGTTGCCGCCGCGATCGGCGCCGACGAGCCTCGCGTCGGCGAAGAGGGAGCTTGCGCGGAGAGAGCGGGCGATGGCCCTCGGCGTGACACCGCAGGCACCCGTGACGAGGATGTTCAGCGGGGCCACAAGCTTCGAGGATAGCCCCCGCTGGTTACGGCGTTGTATGCCAGCCGCCGGTATCGCCTTTGTACGTGCCGCTGAAGAGGGCTGCTGGTGTCCGGGCGAGGATCCGCAGGTCGAGGAGGGGCGAGCGGTGTTCGACGTACCAAACGTCGAGCTCGATCCGCTCCGCCCAGGGCAGCACGGCGCGGCCGTTCACCTGCGCCCAGCCGGTGATGCCGGGCTTCACGTCGAGCCGGTGCCGCTGCCGTTCGTCGTACTGCTCGACCTGGTAGCGCAGCGTCGGTCGGGGCCCGATCACGCTCATCTCGCCACGGACGACGTTCCAGAGCTGTGGCAGCTCGTCGAGCGAGAGCTTGCGCAGGAGCCGGCCCGCGCGCGTGATGCGGGCGTCGTCGCGGTTGACGGCGAGCCCGGCGCCCATTGTCTCGGCACCGACGACCATCGTCCGCAGCTTGAGGAGCTCGAAGTCGGCGCCGTCCCTGCCCACCCGTGTCTGGCGGTAGAGAACGGGCCCGCCGTCCTCGAGCTTGACGGCGAGCGCGGCGAGCGCGAGGAGCGGCGAGGCGACAAGGAGCGCTCCGCCGGCGATCGCCACGTCGGCGGCGCGGTTCACGCGAGCTCTTCCCGCTGCGGAGCCCACGTCGCCGGCACGCCGCGCCGCAGGTAGTTCCAGAGCGCGACGACCGTCGCCCAGGTGATCAGGACGTAGTAGCGCGCAATTCCGACGCCGGCGAGAGCCGCCGCGAACAGGCCGAGCTGCAGGCCGAGGAGCACCGCGTAGACGGCGCCGCGGCCGAGCAACGCGACCGAGCTTCCGAGCAGGATGAGATGCAAAAGCCCACTCGCGTAGCGCAGGTGACGGTGCGAGACGAGCGCGAGGAGGTAGCCGGGCGGCTGCCGGCGCAACATCCGCCCGCGCAGCACGATGAGCCACGAGTGCTCGAACATCCGCACCTTGCGCCGGTACTCGCTCTCGTTCGTCGGCGTCGGGCGCTCGAAGGCGAGGGCCTGCGGCTCGTACACGGCCCGGCGGCCGTGCTGGACCATGAGGTACGGGAGTGAGAGGTCGTGCCCGAAGCGCGGGTCGACCTCGACGTAGTCCGACCGGCGGAGCGCGTAGATCGCGCCGTTGCCCGCTGTGACCGAGCCGAGCCGCGACTCGCCGTCCCGCGTCACGAGCTCGTAGCGCCAGTAGAAACCCTCCTTGTTCGAGCCGTCCGGCGCCTCGAGCCGCAGGCGGCCGCAGACATACGCGACGCGCGGGTCCGCGAAGTTGCGGACGAGCTTCCGCACCGCGTCAGGAGCCCAGGTCGCGTTCGCGTCGGAGAAAGCGACGACCTCGGCCTCGGTCGCACGCACGGCGGCGTCCTGGGCCGCCACCTTGCCACCGCGCGAGTTGCGAATCACCCGCGCACCGGCCGCCTCGGCAAGCTCCTCCGTCCGGTCGGTCGAAGCGTCGGAGGTGACCACGATCTCGAGCTGCTCCGGCGGATAGTCGAGCTCGCGGAGGTTCTCGATCCGCCGCTCGATCGCGTCTTCCTCGTTGTAGGCGGTCACGATGACCGCGACGGTTGGAAGGAACGCGTCGTCGCGGGCGATGCGCCGGGTGCGGACGCGCGCAGCGAGGGCCACCGTGGCCGGATAGAGCACGTGCGTCCAAGCGAGCGCGGCAAGCGAGCCCCAGCAGAGGACGACGGCCACGATCACGGCCGCAACGCTAGCGCCGAACTCGCCTCAGTTGCCCCAGGGGCCGTAGCGAAGCTTCGGCGACGGCTGGGTCAGCGAGAACGCGAGCGAGTTACCCGACTCTGGCGCGCTCGCGCGCAGCCAATCCTTCTTCGTCGCCGAAAGCTTGAGCGTGGTCCGGAAGATCCCAGTGGCGTTCGTGCGGATCCTGGCCACGGTTCGCCAGTGTCCATGTGTGCCCGTCCGGCGCTGGATCCGGACGAGCTGCTTGTTGCTCGTCGCATCGCGACCCCACACGCTGACCTTGCCTCGGCCGAGATAGGCCACGAACGGGAACCGGAAGGCGGTTCTCACTGGCTTCGCCTTCGCGTTGGCCAGCAACCTCGAGTGGAAGAAGAGGCCGCTCTGGTAGGGACTCTTGCCGCCCTTGTCCTGGAGGCCGAACCAGGTCACGAGCGAGACGCCGGAGCGCCACATCTGGTAGAGCGCTTCGGCGGTCCAGCGCGACGCAAGTGCGACCGGCGCCGCATGACGCCGCGGCGGCTTCGTATCCCAGCTGAACTCCGTGACCCAGAACTGCACAGGGTGCGACGAGACGATGCGGTGCGACTTCACGCCCGCACGGAGCAGCGTCCGCATCTTCGGCAGATCGCCGAGCGAGACGTCGTCGGGGCGGGTCGCGTGGCCGAACGGCCCGTTGAACGTGTACGGGTGATGCGACCAGATGTCGAAGTGCACCTGGTTCTTGCACGTCCGATGCGGATGTGCTCCCTTGGACAGGCAGAGCAGGGAGCGCATGTAAGCGAGTGGGGATACGGAGTACCAAGTCTTGGTCTTGTTCCCGAACGGGTCGAGCCCGCCGGCCACGACGAGGTTCGCCTTGCTGACGGCGTGAACCGAGGTCGCCACCGCGTTCACCAACGAGCGGTAGGCAGCCGCGCTCACCGGAGACAGATCTTGGCTGAGATTCGGCTCGTTCCAGACCTGGAAAACGTGAACGGCCGGAACGTCGTGCTTGCCGTCGTAGTGGAGCGCGAGCGCCTTGGAGAACTCGCCGAGCGAGGCGGACGTCGGAGTATCGATCCGCTTGCCATGCTTCTTGGCCAGCGCCCAGCCCGGCGCGCGCGCGATGTCGAGGAACGGAGTAAGGCCGGCTTTCACGGCGGCCGAGATCGTGCTGTCGTACCAAGCCCAGTCGTACCCGTGAGACGTGGGATCGGCAGCGTCGAACCCTGCCGGGCGCGAAACCGGCGCGATCGCGTTCCACGAGGCGACGATCCGGACGTACGAGGCGCCTGCGGCCCGCGCCTTCACGAATCCGGCGGCGCGCTCGCCGCCCGTGAACGTGAACGGGTCGTCCACCGACGTGCGCAGCGGAAGCGTCCCGTGCGTCGAGTACGTGCGAACCGAGCTTGCGGCTCCGGACGACGCCGCTACCGCAGCGAATGCTGCGATTGCGACGACTACGAGGATGTTCCGACTGGTGACCCCCACCGACGACCACGCTATCGGCGATCGGCCGCCTCCAAACGGATCTTTGCGGAGTTCTTACACCTTCGGGCCGAGGCCCGCAGCTAGTTGCCCCAGGGGCCGTAGCGCTGGTTCTTCGGAACCGCGAGCGAGAACGCAAGCGAGTTTCCGGATGCCGGCGCCGACGCTCTCAGCCAGTCCGTGCTGGTTGCGCTCAGCTTCAGTTTCGCGAGGTAGATCCCGTAGCGGTTCGCACGGACCTTCGCGACTGCGCGCCACGCACCGTGCGTCCCGTGGCGTTCCTGAATCGTGACAAGCGCCTTCTTGCTCGTGGCGGTGCGCCCCCAGACCTGGACCGTCCCCTTGCCGAGGTAGGCGACGAACGGGAAGCGGAATGACGTGCGCATCGGCTTCGCCCGAGCCTGCTTCAATGACTTCGAGTGGAAGAAGAGCCCGGACTGGTAGGGGCTCGGGCTCGCCTGGTCCTGGAGCAGGAACCAGGTTGCGAGGCTGACCCCCGAATGCCACATCTGGTACATCGACTCGGCCGTCCAGCGCGCCTCGAGGCTCAGGGGTACCGCGTGCTTCCGCGGCGGGTTCGTGTCCCAGCCAATCTCGGTGACCCAGAACTGGACGGAGTGAGAGGAGACGATGCGGTGCAGCTTCACGGCACTCTTGAGGAGTGCCTTCATCTTCGGCAGGTCGCCGAGCGAGACGTCGTCCGTGCGGTTGGCGCGCCCGAACGGGCCGCCGAACGTGTACGGGTGGTGTGACCAGACGTCGATGTGGACCTTGGTCGAGCACGTCGCGCGCGGATGGGCGCCCTTCGAGATACACAAGAAGGAGCGCATGAAGGCGAGCGGAGCCTGCGAGACGAAGGTCTTGGCCAGGTTCTCGAACGGATCGAGCCCGCCCGCGACGACGAGGTTGGCTGAGTCGACTCCGTGGACGGCGTCGGCGAAGGCGTTCACCATCCCGCGGTACGTGGAGGCGGCCTTCAGCGGCGAGAGGTCGAGGCTCAGGTTGGGCTCGTTCCAGACCTGGAACACGCGCACCGGCGGCTCGCCGTTGCTCCCGTCGTAACGGACAGCGAGAGCCTTCGCGAAGTCGGCGAGCTTGGCGGCGTTCGGCGCACCGGCGGTCCGGCCCGTGCCCTGCCGCGCGAGGGCCCAGCTGGGAGCGCTGGTCACGTCGAGCATCGGGATCAGCCCGTTCGCCTCGATCGCCGAGACGCTGTTGTCCAGCCAGCCCCAGGTGTAATCGGGCGAATCGGGGTCGGTCGCGACGAAATCGTCCGGATGCGTCTTCGGCGCGATCTCCGACCAGGGCACGACGAGCCGGACGTAGCTCGCGCCGGCGGAACGCGCCATCTTGAACGCCACCGACTGATCCGTCCCGGTGAAGCTGAACGGGTCGAGCAGCGACGTGCGCAGGGGCAGCGTCCCCTTGGTGGTGTACGTGTGGAGCTGCTGCGCACGCTGGGTCGTCTTCGACCGGCCGGCGCTCGCGAGGCTCGCCGCCCAACCGGCGAGCACCAGCAGGCCCAGGCAGATACCTGCGCCACCGACCCACACCGACCTCCGCGAGACCCTCAACGGCACGGCGGCACACGCTAGCTGACGCGTCGGAGGATCGGCTCCCGGTCCCTAACGAAGGCTTCACATCCCGCAGCGCGGCGCTCTCCGCGAGAGGGCGAAGCGAGGGCTACACTCGTCCGTCGTGAGGGCTGACGAAGGACTCGCGTCAGCCGCCGTCGCGACCGGGCGCCCGACTCGCGGCGTTCGGCTCCGCAGCGACCTCGCGACGGGTGCCTTCTGGCTGCTCGGCTCGGTGGCAGTCGCACTGGCTCAGCCGAACTCGGATCGTCGGCTCGCCGCGGCCGGAGCAGCGATCGCCGGCATCGCCACGATCCTCGTAATCAGCCGCCTGACGCACGACCCGGACCGGCGGTACTTCCGCTCGATCGTCGGAGCGATGGTCGCCGTCTCGGTCAGCGGCGACTGGCTCGTGCAGCACCTGAGCGGCGGCAAGAACAGCTTTCGGACTTACGGCCTCGACACGCGGATCGCCCTGCCGCTGATGTTCGTGCTCCTCACACCGCTCGTCGTTCGCGCGCTGCCCGTGCGGCTCCGGTCACGTGCCTTGTGGCGCAACCGTGCGGTCGTCTGGCGGGAGGTCAGTCCATTCGACTGGCTCGCAGTCGCATATGTCGCGCTGATCCTGCCCGATCTCGTGCTCGGTATCGCCCACCACGCGCCGAAGACGTACATCGCCCAGGACCTCGGCGTGATCGTATTCTTCGTGCTGGCGTACGTCGTCGGGCGCACGGTGAGCGCCGAGGCCGGTCGCGCCGGCTCGATCGAGCTCGTCGACGTCCTCCTCCTGATGGCGGCGGCTCAGGCCGTCCTCGGCTGGGGAACGACGCCAATCTTCACCTATGTCGAGGCTGCCTGCGCCGGCGCCTTGGGCTACGCCCTGCTCCGGCCCAGAAGGGCCCAGCTGCTGCCACTCGGACTCGCCCTCGTGCTGCTCGGCGCCGACGCCGTCGCCGTCAAGAACGGCACCACGGGCTCGACGACCGCGATCGAACTCGCTGCCGCCCTGGGCCTCATCGCCTATCTCGCGGTGCGCGCGTGGCACCTCCTGCCGCAGTGGCTCGTCGTCGGGATCGCGGTGGTCGGGCTGGCCGGGTTCCTGGCCGTCACCTCGGACGGTGCGAGCGTGCTCGGCCGTTACTACGGCACCGATCCCTCGAAGGCCGGACGAACGTACGAGGCCCACCAGGTACGGGCCACCGTCAAGAGCTCGCCCGAGTCGTTCGTGTTCGGACGCGGGCTCGGCGGGAGCATCGACGAAACGCGGGCGCCCAGACTCTTCGCGGAGTCCCTCGCCTACGGTGGGCGTGACCTGTCCCGCGTGCAGGCCGTCCACCTCCTGCCCTTCCAGTTCCTGCTCAAGTACGGTTTGCTCGGACTGGGTTGGCTCGTCGCCTTGGTGGTGGGGGTCGCCATCCTCGGCGTCCACGCCCTCGAGAGAGCGGGCAATGAGCGCGACCCGACGTTCGTCGTCTACGCCGCGCTGCCGCTGCTCGGCATCGCCGCCGCGCTCGCCGCCGCCAGCCACCTCCAGGACAACCCGCTGAACGCGTTCGCCTTGGGCGTGCTCGTGACCCGCCTCGGTGGGGGACCATCTTCCCGCTTCCGCCTACGCATTGCGTTGCCCGTGGCGGCCCTCATCGGCCTCGTGGTCGGCGCGATCTTCGTCACGCGCCCCTCTGTGATCCCGAGCGGGACGGGCCAATTCACCTACATCCGCCTGCCGAAGTCGATGAGCTTCGGCGAGGTGCGGTTCAACTACCCGCTCCACAACTACCACCGCCGCTCCTTCACCAGCTCGAGCCCCGCGGTGACCGGCGGCCACGGGCTCACCGTCCACGGCGTCGTGGTGGCGAGCTACCCGCTCAAGCCGGACCCCGAGGTCGGCGGACAGGGCGAGACGTTCACGCCGAACGACGTCCTATTCGAGCTATACCGGGTGCCTCCCGACGCGACCGGCCAGGCCGCCCAGACGGCGACCTTCCCGCTGTCCTACCTCGACTTCCCGCAAGGTTCCTTGCGCTTCGAGGTGAACGGCCACACCTACCAGGCCTACGCCTTGGTTGGGAAGGACGCGACGGGGTCAGAGCGAGCCGTGATCGCCAGCCTCATCGGCTCCATCCGCCCC
The DNA here is from genome assembly GCA_045805965.1 of Gaiellaceae bacterium. Lineage (GTDB taxonomy): Bacteria > Actinomycetota > Thermoleophilia > Gaiellales > Gaiellaceae > Palsa-739. The sequence goes on along the minus strand of JBJMKF010000012.1, from coordinate 77,343 downwards.
AGGTAGCGGCACCCCACGGCGCGTGGCCGCGTGCGCGAGAGCGGCCTCGTACGCCTGCACATAGACATCGGCGGCCCGCTCGGCGTCGAACCGCGCCACCGCCGCCTCTCTTCCAGCCGCGCCCATCCGCGCGCGGAGCGCGGCGTCGCCGAGCAGGCGCAGGACAGCGCGGGCGATGGCGTCGGGCCGCTCGGGCGGCACGAGGAGCCCCGCGACATCGTCGGCGACGACCTCGGCCACGGCGGCCACCCGCGTCGCAACGACGGGCACGCCGCACGACTGGGCCTCCATGGCCGTGGTCGTCGTGCCCTCCGAGCGCGGCAGCGAGCTGATCACGTGGACGTCGAAGGCCGGATACCAGCGCTCGACGTCGGCGCGCTCGCCGGCGAAGACGACCGGGTTCGGAAGCGTGAGATCGTCCGCCCGCCCGCGGAGGCGCTCGAGGTAGGCGCGGTGCGTCTCCGGAGCGCCCCCGACCACCACGAACCATGTCTCCGGCCGCGACGCGGCGACCTGGCCCGCCGCGTCGAGGAAGTGCTCGAGGCCCTTCATCGGGTTGACGCTCGCGACGGTGCCGACGACCGGCGCGTCCGCAGGGATGCCGAGTTGCTCCCGCACCTCGTGACGGCGGTCCGGCGAAGGCACGAAGCGCCGGGTGTCCACCGGCGGGATGTAGACGAAAGCCGGCACCAGCAGCGAGTCCCGGCCACCGTGGAGGCCGATCAGCGCCTCGCCGTCGAACATCACGGCGTCCGCGTAGCGGCGTACGAGCGGCATCGCAGCGCGACGGAGCGGCGCCGGCGCGCGCGAGTCGACGATCTGCCAGACGACGGCTGCGCCGGCGCGGCGCGCGGCGAAGGCGCCGTGCGGGTTGACGAGGCCGCCGATCCGGACGATCGAGGCGCCCGTGCGCTCGATAGCTTCCTCCAGCACGCGCGTCGTCGCCGGGAAATCGCGAGCGAAGCGGAGCAGCTCCCGGGGATCGGCCGAGGCGCGCAGCCGGCCGAGCGGCAGCGTCTCGACCTGGACGCCTCCGTCTCGGAGCCGCCCGGCCGCCGCTCCGGGCTCGTCGGGGATCGCGACGATCGTCTCCCAGCCGCGCCGCCGCAACGGCTCCAGCAGGCGCAGCGCCTCGTTGTGGGGGCCGCCGAAGTTGGCGTAATGGACGACGCAGAGAGCCTTCATCCGGGCGTCACGAGGCTACAGCGAGTCGCGGCTAGCCTGGGCCGGGCAACGTGGGAGGCACGAACACTCATCTCCGCCGGGCGGCCTGGCTCTGCGGCGACGCCGAGGAGCGTGGCAGCGGCGTCGACCTCCTCTCGAGCCTGCTCGTCTGCCCCGCCTGCCGGAGCGACCTCGACCGGCGGGCCGGGGAAGCTCGTTGCGCCGGGTGCGGCGCGGTGTACGAGATCGCCGACGGCATCCCCGTCCTCCGCAGGGAGGCCGACGATGCGGACGCGCAGAAGGACGTGCAGGCGAGCTTTTTCGACGAGGCCGACCCCGAGTTCGAGGTGAGCAGGCCGCACGGAACGCCGTGGCTGTACCGGTGGCTGCTGGCGGAGAAGTTCCGCCGCAGCCTCGAGGCGCTGCCCCTGCCCGCCGAAGGGCTGACGGCGGTGACGATCTGCGGCGGGTCGGGGCTGGACGCCGAGTTCCTCGCCCGCGTCGGCGCCTCCGTCATCTCGACAGACATCTCGCTCGGCGCGGCCCAACGGACGCGCGAGCGGGCGCGACGCTACGGCTTCGACGTGCTCCCGGTCGTCGCCGACGCCGAGGCGCTGCCCCTTCGCGACCGCTCGGTCGACCTTCTCTACGTCCACGACGGCCTGCACCACCTCGACTCGCCCGGAGCCGGGATCCGGGAGATGCTTCGTACGAGCCGCCTGGCGATCTCGATCAACGAGCCCGCTCGCGCCGGGGCGACGATGCTCGCCGCTCGAGTGGGGCTCTCCGAGCACTACGAGGAAGCCGGGAACTTCATCGCCCGGGTCGATCCCGAGAAGCTTGCCGCAGAGGTCGCGGCCGCCGGCTTCGACGTCGTCAGGAAGGAGCGCTACGCGATGGTCTACCGGCACGAGCCGGGACGGACCGCCCTCGTCCTCTCGCAGCCGGGCCTGCGCCAGCTGACGCGGGCGGCGCTGGGGACGTTCAACGCCGTCGCGGGCGGACTCGGCAACAAGCTGACGCTGCAGGCGGTCAGGACGGACGCCGCTTGACTCCGGCGACGTCTCGGCCGAACCGCCGCTGCTCGGCGGTGAGCTGAACCGGATCGAGTCTTCCCATCTGCCGGAGCAGCCGCGGCAGCCGACCGTCCGTGCGCCAGGGGAAGGCCGGGTCGTGCCGCTCCCAGCGCCAGACCTCGCCCAGACCCTGCATCCGCCGCGCGAAGCCGCCCACACGACGGAGTCGCGGCACGGCGAAGACCGGCCCGTAGTCATCGACGAGCAGCGAGCTCTCCTCGATGAAGATCTCGTCCGTTGTCCGCACCTTGCGCTGCGGATGGTCTCGATCCACCGCGACTACGGCCGGGAGATGGACGAAGGGGACGCCGCGGTCGCGCAGACGCAGCCAGAGCTCGTAGTCGAGGAACCGGTGCAGCTCGGTGCGGAGCAACGGCTCGCCCGGCTGGACGACCGACCGACGGAAGAACGCCGCAGGCTGCACGATCGGCGAGACGAGCGGCAGCGAGCCCGCCGGCCAGCGCGATCGATTGTGGCGGAGGATCCGGCCTCCCTCGTCGACGAGCGCGGCGTCGCCGTACACGACGCCGGCGCTCGGATCGTGCGCGAACGCGGCGACCACCCGCGCGACCGAGTCGACGGCGAAGAGGCCGTCGTCGCTGTTCACCCAGCCGACGATGTCGCCGGTGCTCGCCTCGAACGCCTTGTTGACCGCGTCGGCCTGCCCGCGGTCGGGCTCGCTCGTCCAGCGAACGTCCGCGCCCGACTCAGCGAGGATCTCCGTGGAGCCGTCCGTCGAGCCGCCGTCCATCACCACGTGCTCGAGCCGTGGATAGGTCTGCCGGGCGACCGAGTCGAGGCAGTCGAGCAGGAAGCGCCCCTGGTTGAACGACGGCGTGAGGATCGAGACGAGCGGCAGGTCGTCTGCCACCGCTACCCGCGATCGCGCTTGGTCAGGACGATCAGCGGATAGCAGCCGAACCGAACCGCCGCTCCCGGGAAGGCGCGCTCGAAGCGGAGGGCTGCGCCGAACATCGCGGCCCCCAGCGCGTTGTCCGGGACAAGCCGGCGCGACTCGTTGGCGTTGAGCGACCGCCAGGGCACGATCTCGACCTCGGCCTCGTCGGCGAATCGCTCCCACCACGAGAGCGGATGCGCGAAGAAGTAGATCGGCCCGGCATCCGAGGCCGGCCGGCGGCGGACGAGACCCTTGATGCGGGCCGCCAGCCGGTCGGGATTCGCGTAGACCACGACGGCCTTCGCGCCGGGCCGCAGGACGCGGACCAGCTCGCGCACGGCGTCCTCCTGCCGATCCTGCTCGATGTGGTAGATCGTGTGGAGGCTCACCGCCGCGTCGAAGTGGCCGTCGGGGAACGGAAGGTCGAGCAGGCTGGCGCGCACGTAGTCACCGCGGTCGCCGAGCTTCGCGCGCGCCTCGTCCAGCGCGCGCTGCGAGAGATCGACGCACACGCGCTTCGCGAATCCCTCCGAGTACTCGAGGTACTCCGGGTACTGGATCGGCCCCGAGCCGGCGTCGAGGATGCGCTCACCGGCGGGCGGGAGGAACGCGAGCACCTTGCGACGGCACGCGGAGACGTATTCGGCGGCACAGGGGCGCAGGTCTTCCCAGAGCTGGGCATCGCTATGGACCGCGTCGGCGTCGGACTGCCAGCCCGTCTGCTCGTAGAACTCGCGGACCTCGTCTTCGATCTCCGCCACGCAGCCACGTTAGCTCCGCCTCCGGTGCGCGGGACTACGATCCGCCGGTGCCGAGGTGCCTCAAATGAGCGACCGGCCGCTCGTCTCGATCGTCACGCCGTCGCTCGACCAGGCTGGAACGATCGCCCAGACGCTGCAGTCCGTTCGGGAGCAGAGCTATCCGAACATCGAGCACATCGTCGCCGACGGCGGCTCCACCGACGACACGCTCGAGATCCTGCGCCGGGCGGAGAGCGGCTCGGCTCTTCGCTGGTCGTCCGAGCCGGACAGCGGGATGTACGCCGCGATCAACAAGGGCTTCTCGCGGGCGAACGGCGAGATCCTCGCCTATCTCAACACCGACGACTCGTACTTCCCCTGGACGGTGGAGACGGCCGTCGGCGCGCTGCAGGCGCACCCCGACGCGGGCTTCGTCTACGGCGACCTGCTCGTGCTGTGGGCCGACGGCAGCCTGCAGCTCGACTTCCACTCTCCCTTCCGGCTCGCCTATCTCCGGCGTCACGCGTTCCTCGCGCAGCCCACGGTCTTCTTCCGACGCAGCGTCTGGGAAGCGTTCGGCCCCTTCGACGAGTCACTGCAGCTGCTGGGCGACTGCGAGTACTGGATGCGCATCGCGGAGCGCTTCCCCGGCCGGAAGGTGAACGAGGTACTCGCGCTCCAGCGGGAGCATCCGGCCGCGAAGCGGTACGTCCACAGCGAGCTTCTCGAGCAGGAGCTCGGCGAGATCCGCGCGCGCTATCCGAAGCCGGGGAGGACGGCCGGCTATCTCGCCCGGATCGAGGCAGGGCTCTGGCGGCGGCGGCTCGCCGCCTCGTTCCTCGCCGGTGCCCTGACGGGCCGCGGTCGCTCCTGGCCGCGCTTCCTGGGCGACGACCACTGGCGCCGGTCCGTCGCGCCCGCCCGCTTCGCCGCGACGCTCCTTCCCGTCGTCGGCCGAAGCTTCGCGCCGGGAGCGGTCAAGGAGCCGGAGGGCTCGTGAGGCGCCTCGTAGTCGCGGCCCGGTCGGCGCTGGGTCGGCGGAGGATCGAGCGTGCGCGCACAGAGCGGCTCCGGGCGGCGCAGGCGTCGACCGGGCTGCTCCTCGACGTCGGCACGAGCAGCTCGCACCTGCCCGGATGGCTCAGCCTCGACATCGATCCCGACGAGCAGGCCCTCCGGCTCGACGCCTCGAAGCCATGGCCGTTCCCGGACGGCTGCGCGAGAGCCGTCCGCGCGGAGCACATGATCGAACACCTCACGTGGAAAGAGGCGGAGCTCTGCATCGGCGAGATGGCGCGCGTGCTCCAGCCAGGCGGGCTCTGCCGCATCTGCACTCCCGACCTCGAAGGCATCGCGCGGGCGTACCTCGACCGCGACCCGCGCGTGCTGGACGTCCACCGCGAGCACGGCTACGACGCGCCGACTTGGGCGCACCTGCCGAACAACTACCTCCGCATGTGGGGGCACAGCTTCGTCTTCGACGTCGACTCGCTGCACCAGTTGCTCGAGCGGGCAGGATTCGAGCAGATCGAGCGCTCGGGGTTCAACCGCAGCCCGCACAAGCTGCTCCACGGGACGGACAGCCACGATCCGGGCGAGCTGGAGCCGCTGGTCGTCTGCGTCGACGCGGTCAAGCCACACTAGGGGGCGTGGACCTCCCTCTACTTTCCGGCGACAACGGCGCGGAGCATGCCCCATCGCACGGCGGCAGGCTCTAACTCCTCCAGCGCCCAACGCTTGAGCGGTGGCCGCGCTCGCCAGAGCGCTCCGCGGGTGAGGCAAAACACGTCCCGAAGGTATTCCCAGGCCATATGACGGCGGTATGCCCGGGGGATCTGCTGTTGAATAATCACGCTCTCTCCATAGGCAACCGCCCTGCGAAGCTGATAGCGAACGGAAATCTTGTAAGGCGCTACGAGATGCCTGATCGCGATCGCCGGAGAGTAGACGGCTAGCACGTCCGGATCTTCCGCCCACATGCGCGCGAACAGGTCGGCCTCCTCGCCAACGCCGATGCTATCGCCCCGCATCCCGAGACGGACATCGAACCCACCAAGCCTCTGGAGCAGCGCTCGCGCGAAGAAGACGTTCAGGCCGGAGAGACTTTCGCCGAGAGCGAGAACGCGTTCCGTGTCGCCGAACCACCGATTTTCAACGTCCTCGGGAAACCAGGCGGGAGGCGGGGTATCCCAAAGCGGGAGAGCGGGTCCACCCATCGCCGCCACCGCCCTGTTTCGCTCGTCGTAGACCCGCAACGCCTGCTCGAGCCAGTCCTTCTCCGCAATCGCGTCGTCGTCGAGGTACGCGACGAGTTCCGACGCGGCGGCGCGCCAACCGGCATTACGCGCCCGGCTGAGCCCCGGCTCGTGTTCGCGCACGACGATGTCGGCGCCAGCCGTCCGCGCCAACTCCTCGATGCCGCCCCCGTTGTCGACCACGATCACCTCGAAGCGGCTTCGTTCAACCGTCTGTTCCTCCAGGCTCGCAAGGACGCGACGCAACAGCTCCGGGCGATCGCGCGTACAGATCACCACAGAGACCTCGGGCCTCTTCACCGTCAGGCCGTTCACCGACCTCCGGACCGTAGCGTTATCCGGCAGCGCTCATATCCTCATCCAGCGACTGGGAACGATCGCGCTGCTGTCGGTGCTGCGGGTCCATCGTTTCGGCGCGACGACGACCTGCCCCGGGCGCTCGGCGAGCCATGCCCCCCACCAGCTGTACGAGCTGTTTGCGACCACATGGTGCCGACAAGAAGCCATGAGCCTTAGCTCTGCGGAGGCAGACCAGGCCATACGGCCGACATGCGTGGTCGGTAACTCGAAGGCAAGCTGCTCCTCCGCCCACTCCGGGTCGTCCGAAAAGACGAAGACGTGCGCGTCGAGCCCGGCTCGGTCCGTTACCAGGCCGACCGCTCGACGGTAGTAGGAGAGCTCAACCGTCCCATGCACCTCAGCCACTTGCGGCACGGCCACGTAGTCCCCGCGACGAACATGGACGGCGATAGCTTCTGACGATCCGATTGCCTTGAGGAGCTCCCCGAAGCGCGGCGCCGGCGCCGCGGGCAGCGTGAGCTCGGCACGGATCGTTTCGGCGGCGTCCTGGAAGTAGCGCTCGTTCTGCCAGTACCCGTCGAGCAGCACGTCGGCGGGGCCATCCAGAACACGCTCGTCGACGCCGCTCCAGTCGCTGTTCTGGCGGATGACCGGCAATCGGATGCGGCGCCCCGGCCATCGCCCGATGCGCGCAGCCAGACCACGCTCCCAGCGCAGGATGGCCGCAGGGGGCAAGGAGACGACACGGGCCGGTGGGTCGAGATGCTGAAGCTCGTAAGATCGTGCGGCGGGATATCGAGGTGCCTCGTGGCGGAACCAGCCGATATCGAGTGCGAGCTCGGCCCCGCGCACGAGCGCAAGCCGCCGGGCGGCTGCGTACTGGAACAGCTGGTTTCCGAGCCCGCCGGTCAAACGAACGACGACCACCTCAGCCGCCCGCGACTGACAAGATCAGGCGGCCACCTCGGGATCCACCCCTGCCTCCGCGACTGGGAGCTCCTCGTACGCGCACTCCACGCGCAGCGACCCGTGCGTAGCCACATGCTGGGGCCACAGAATCTCGTCGTTCGGCTCGCGTACGACGAACGAGGTGGCGCGCGCGGCGCGGTCCAATACCTCCAGTTCACTGAGAATGCTCGCGCTGACGAAATACCGTCCGGCGACCAGCGGAAGCGACGGAATGCGACAGGCGACGCGCAGCGTGTTGTCGCGCGGCGTGAAATGAGTGCCTTGCCAGGAAGAGAACGTCGTAAAGACACTCGTGCCGAATCCCGTGTCCACCCCGAGGCCAAGATAGAGCGGCTGGCCGATGAGTTCGTCCTCGACACGGATGCTGACAACGAGAGTGATTTCCTCGCCGCTCTCGAGCTCGGGCCTTGGCCGGGTGTTCCCGTCGCAGATCGTCAGGCTGTCGATCAGCGCACCGCCGATGCCGTCCGGCTCGCGCCGGGTCGTGCCGCCGATCGCGTTCGTTCCTTCCTCGAGCTCCGCGTGGTAGGAGGAAAGCGCTTCTTCGACCGTGCCGATCGCGGCAACGCGCCCGGAGGACAGGTGGACACCGCGGTCGCAGAGCGAGCGCACCGAGTCCGCGTTGTGGCTCACGAACAGAACCGTCCGCCCCTCACCTGCAACGTCTCGCATCTTGCTGAGGGATTTCCGCTGGAAGCCCACATCCCCCACCGCGAGCACCTCGTCCACGATGAGGATGTCCGGGTCGAGATGGGCTGCAACGGCAAATGCGAGCCGAACGTACATACCGGAGGAATAAAACTTCACGGGAGTGTCCAGGAACCGCTCGACACCCGAGAACTCCACGATCTCGTCGAAGCGGCGCGCGATCTCGCCTCGGGTCATGCCGAGCAACGCACCATTGAGACGCACGTTCTCGCGACCGGTCAGCTCCGGATGGAAGCCGGTTCCGACCTCCAGCAGGCTGGTAACGCGACCGCTCATTCGAACCTCGCCCGCGGTCGGCTCGACGATCCGCGACAGAATCTTCAACAACGTGGACTTGCCCGCGCCATTGCGCCCCACGACGCCGACGACGTCTCCCTCGTGGACATCGAATGACACATCCGAAAGCGCCCATAACTCATCGCGCGCATTTCTATCGGAGGGTTGTCGGCGGACTGACCGACTGATGAACGCCGCCAGGTCATCACGCAGTGTCACGTACTGCGACTTGCCCGTGCCGAGTACATAGGCCTTCGAGAGACCACGGATCTCGATTCTCGAACTCATGCGATGTCGGCGAAACGCCGTTCACCCCGGATGAAATGCCGGGTGCCAAGGTACGCAGCAGCGACGGCGGCCACACAGGAGATCCCGACTCCGACCCAGGAAACCGAGCCTTGGTGAACGAGTTCGGCGCGCATCGCCGTTATTACCCCGGTCATCGGGTTGATGTAGGTGAATATCCGGAACGACTCGGGAATCAGGCTTACCGCATAGATCACCGGAGTCACGAATAACAGCGTCTGAACCAAGAACGGGACAGCGAACTTCACATCGCGATACCTGACGTTGACGGCCGCAAAGAAGGCACCGAGCCCACAGGCCCAGAGCAGCGTGACGAGCAGCATCGGAAGGGCGAGGGCAATCCCGAGCAGGCCAGGACGAACCTCGTAGAACGCCATCACTCCGATGAGTACAGCGGCGGCGAAGGCGAAATCGACGACAAAGACGAGCACGGTCGCCAGTGGAGCGATGATCCGCGGAAAGTAGACCTTCGTGATCAGCGACTGGTTGGCGACGAGGCTGTTGCTGGCGTTCTGGAAAGAGTTGGCGAACAGGTTCCAATAGACGAGCCCGACGATCACGAAAACGGGGTAGTTGCCGCCGGGCGAGGTGACGCCGAGCAGCTTGTTGAAGAAAATGGTGAACACGACCATCGTGAACAAGGGCTGGAACAGAACCCAGGTTGCTCCGATCGCCGTCTGCTTGTAGCGAACCTTGAAGTCTCGCCAGGCGAGCAGGTAGAAGAGCTCGCGATATGCCCAGATCTCGTGTAAATCGAGCCGCGGCTTCTCGACCCGCTTGATCACGATCTCCATCGCGGTCAGGCTAGCGGCTCCTCCTGCCGACTGAAGCCGTCTGCCCAGTGTCGAGCCTCGGGATCTCCGGGGTCAGGCTAAGCTGCCGCGGTGGGGAGCGTGCACCCTGGACTTCCGCCCGAGCTTGCGAAGGCGGCGCGACGCGCCGTGGGCGCGCGCACACTCGTCGAGACCGGGACGAACGTGGGCAATAGTGCCGCACGGGCGGCCCCTCTTTTCGAGCGTGTGGTGACCATCGAGAAGGATGCGGCGTTGCATGCGGCAGCCCGGAGCCGCCATGCCGATCTACGGAACGTCGAGTGGGTGCTTGGGGACTCCCGTGAGGTTCTCCCACAGCTGGATCTGAGCGAGCCGACGGTGTTCTGGCTCGACGGCCACTGGAGCGCTGGAGACACCGCCGGCGAGGGCGACGAGTGCCCGCTGCTGGACGAGCTCGCGATGATCGGCCCCCAACACGCGATCCTGATCGACGACGCGCGCCTGTTCATCGAGCCGCCGCCTCCGCCACACGATCCAAGCCAGTGGCCGACGCTCGAGCAGGTGATGGCCGCGCTCGCACAGCGCGAAGTGACGATCCGTGAGGACGTCGTCGTGGCGCTGCCTCGGCGGCTCCGGAGCCGTTTGCTTCTGGCTCTGTGGGGGGTGGGGAGTCGCCTGCGACATCTTCGGAATGCCACGCGTCGTTAGCAGTCTCGCGATTTCCATCGAGCGAGGAGCTCCTGCCTAGCCCGATTTCCTTCCTGTCTCGCCGAACGCCGCAGGCGTTGCGAGTTCCGGACCGTGAGCACCTCCTCTCGAAGTCCGAGATCCACGAGCTCGTGGGCCGTGACGACCCGCTGATCCTCGAGATCGGATGCAACGACGGCGGCGACACGCTTGAGTTCCTCGCCGAGTTTCGCGGCTGCCGGATCCACTGCTTCGAGTGCGATCCCCGTCCGATCCGTGAGTTCCGGAGCCGCGTCTCGGACGACCGCGCCCGGCTGCACGAGGTCGCCGTGGCGGATCGCGCCGGGAGGGTGGCACTGCACATGAGCGGCGGCACCCACGAGAACGCCCATAGAGGGGACTGGGATCTCTCGTCGAGTCTCCTCGAGCCCACCGGGCATCTTTCGGTGTACCCATGGGTGACGTTCGAGCGCGCCTGCGATGTCGCCGCCGTCCGGCTGGACGACTGGGCGGAGAAGGCGATACCAGAGGGCGTCGTCGACTTCGTGTGGATGGATGTCCAGGGGGCGGAGCACCTCGTGATCGCTGGCGGCGCTTCCACGTTCGCGCGAACGCGCTTCTGCTATTTCGAGTACGCCGAGTCCGAGCTCTACAGGGGTCAACGACGTCTGCCGGCACTGCTCCAGGCGCTCGGCACGTACCGGTTGCTAGCCACGTATCAGTCGCACAACGCCCTGGCCGTCAATACGAGCCTGTCGTAGAGCTCCCGCTCCCGTCCCCGGTCGCGTGGACGCGAGGCTACGATCGACGGGTGCGCGCCCAGGAGCTCTTGCGCCGCGGGACGGCTGCGGTCGGCTGGCGCCTCGTCAACCTCTCGAGCCGCGTCGACGGGCAAGGGGGACGGAGCCTCGTCGGCGAGCGAGACGTGGAGTGGGCGTGGACGCTGGCCCACGTGCACCGTGGCCCCGGTCGCGTGCTCGACTTTGGCTCGGGCAACGGGATGCTGGCGCTCGGCGCCTACTTTTCCGGAAACCACGCCGTCGCCGTCGACCTCGAGCATGAGCAGTACCTCTTCCGCGGCCACGACATCGAGTACGTCCAGGGCGACTTCAACGAGCTCGACTTCGAGCCGGGCTCGTTCGACCAGATCCTCAATTGCTCGTCCATCGAGCATGTCGGGCTGGCGGGGCGCTACGGCTCGCCTGACGACGCCGACGGCGACCTGCACGCGATGGCGAAGATGGCCGGACTGCTTAAGCCCGGCGGCGACATGGTGCTCTCGATTCCGATCGGGCGTGACGCCGTCTACGCACCCTGGCACCGCGTCTACGGCGAGCGGCGCCTGCCGCAGCTGCTCGAGCACTGGAACGTCGTCGAGGAGAGCTACTGGGCCAAGCGGGAGATCGAGCAATACGAGCCCGTGCCGCGTGAGGAGGCCCTCGCGGACGAGGGCTCGGCCACGTACTACGCGCTCGGTTTGTACATGGTCACTCCCCGATGACGCCGCTCCGCCTGACGGTGATCACGCCGTCGCTCAACCAGGCGCAGTACCTCGAGCGGACGCTGCGCTCGGTGCTCGACCAGGGGCATCCGAACCTCGAGTACATCGTGATGGACGGTGGATCGACCGACGGCTCCGTCGAGATCCTCGAGCGCTACGACAAGCACCTCGCCTTCTGGACGAGCGGGCAGGACGAGGGCCAGTCGTGGGCGATCAACCGCGCGCTCGAGCGCGCTACCGGCGACGTCGTCGCCTACATCAACAGCGACGACTACTACCTGCGGGGCGCGTTCGAGGCGGCGCTGCCGCTGTTCGCGGATCCGGATGTCCGCTGGGTGGCCGGCGCGACCGAGTACCGGGCCGCCGCCGGAGAGTTGGAGGAGGTCTGGCTGCCGAAGCGCCCTCGCGGGCTGCGCGGCCGCTGGATCCGCGACATCTGGTACGTCCCGCAGGCCTCGTCGTTCTGGCGCCGGGACGTGTTCGCCGAGCACGGGCTGCTCCGGGAGGATCTGAAGTTCGTCTTCGACGCCGAGTTCGGCCTGCGACTCGCGCTGGCGGGCGTTTATCCGCGAACGCTCGAGCAGCGGCTGGCGGTCAGATACCTGCACGACGACGCAAAGTCCGCCGACGGCGCGCGGTTCCTCGCCGAGTACGACCCGGTCGCGAAGGAGCTGACCGCCCGTCTGGACGCGTGGGAGAGGGCCGCCGACCTCGGGGACCGCGCGCTTCGGGCGCCGGTGCGCGCCCAGTATCACGCCCGCGAGCGGCTCGGCCTGCTCGACCTCAGGACGCGGTGGTTCGGCGGCCGGTTCGCCCGTTCGTGAGTCCGGCTAGCGGAAGTTACGCTGCAGTTCAGTGAGCCAGAAAGACACGAGCTACAGCGCTGACTACTACAGGATCCTCGCCGACGAGTCTCGCCGGTCGGCCGACCGAGTCCTGCCCGTGCTACTCGAGTCGTCTACGGTCCTGTCCGCGCTCGACGTGGGATGCGGGCTCGGTACCTGGCTCGCTGCTCTACAGGATCTCGGCGTCAAGGATGTGGTCGGCATTGACGGCGACTACATCCAACGCGAGCTGCTCCAGTTTCCATCGGAGCGATTCATGCCCCTCAACCTAGAGGAGAGTTTCGACCTCGGCAGACGCTTCGACCTGGTCATCTCGATGGAGGTTGCCGAGCATCTGGCGCCCGCGTCGGCTGAAGCGTTCGTCGGCTCGCTCGTCCGACACGCGCCGACGATCCTCTTCAGCGCGGCAATTCCCCGGCAGGGCGGCACGGATCATGTGAACGAGCAGTGGCCGGACTACTGGGCCGAGAAGTTTCGAAGACACGGCTACCTCGCAGTAGACGCGATCCGACCGCGGATCTGGGGGGATCCCGCGGTCGCATTCTGGTACGCGCAGAACACGATCCTCTACGTCCGGCCAGATCACCTCCCGGAGTCGCTGCGTTCGCGGGTCGTCGAGGACCTCACCAGCCTCTCGGTCGTGCACCCGAGGCAGTTCTCGGCGGCTACCGAGCCCCCGGCGCCCCACGGAAGACGACGGTCGATCGGCGAGACCGCAGTCGGAGCGCTTCGGGCACCGTTCGTCGTCAGCCTCCGGAGGCGGCTCGGCCTGCTCGACCTCAGGACGCGGTGGTTCGGCGGCCGGTTCGCCCGTTCGTGAGAGCGTCCGCGACGACCGCCGCCTCGTCGTCCGTGAGCTCGGGGTAGAGCGGAAGGCTCACTACCGAGCCTGCCAGCCACTCGCTCACGCTGAGATCGCCGGCTCTGGCGATGTCTGCGTAGGGCTCGTGCTGGTGAACCGCGCGCGGATAGTGGACGAGGGTCTGGACGCCCGTGTCCGCGAGCCGGGCCCGGAACGCGTCGCGGTCCTCCACCCGCACCACGTAGAGGTGGTAGACGTGGCGGCCGCCGGGCGGATCCGAGGGCGCAGGGAGCGCGCCGTCGACCGCAGCCGCCGAGTACCGCTCAGCGATCTCTCGGCGCCGCCCGGTCCCCGCATCGACGTGGCGGAGCGCGACCGAGAGGATGGCGGCCTGGAGCGTGTCGAGCCGGCTGTTGGTGCCGCGTCTCACGGTCTCGTACTGGGAGACCTCGCCGTAGGTGCGCAGCGTGCGGGCGACCTCGGCGACCGCAGCGTCGTTCGTCACGACCGCGCCTCCGTCCCCGAGCGCGCCGAGGTTCTTGGTGGGATAGAAGCTGAAGGCCGCCGCGTCGCCCATCGTCCCGGCGCTTCTCCCCGCCCAGCTCGCGCCGTGCGCCTGTGCCGCGTCCTCGACCACCTTCAGCCCGTGCTCGGCGGCCACGGACAGGATCGCGTCCATGTCCGCACACCGCCCGTAGAGGTGCACCGGCACGATCGCGCGCGTCCGCGGGCCGACGGCGGCTGCAACCCGCTCGGGGTCGATGGTCAGCGAATCCCGCTCCGCATCGACGAGAACGGGCGTGGCCCCGGTCGCCTCGATCCCAGCGATGGTCGGGATGCACGTGTTGGCGACCGTGATCACCTCGGCGCCCGGGCCGACGCCGATGGCACGGAGGGCGATCTCGATCGCATCGGTGCCGCTGGCCACGCCGATTGCGTGCCCGACCCCGACCCACGCGGCGAACTCCTGCTCGAACCGCTCGACCGGCTCGCCGCCGACGAAGCGGCCGGCGTCGAGCACCGCCGCGATGCCGTCGTCGAGCTCCACCCGCAGGGAGGCGACGCGCCGGGAGAGATCGAGGAACGGGACGCGCGTCACGGCCAGTAGGAGCTGCCGTGCTCGCGGTAGAAGTCGATCGAGCGCTGCAGCCCCTCGTCGAGCCCAACCCGTGGCTGCCAGCCGAGATCGGCGTTGATGCGCGTGAAGTCGCTGTAGTAGTCGCCGATGTCGATCGCCTTCCGGTCCTCGGGGAAGGGAACGACCTTGAACAAGCCGTCGCCGTTCAGCTCGACGAGCTTCCGCGCTAGGTCGAGGAGGTTGATGACCTCCGAATCGCCGAGGTTGTAGGTCTTGCCGATGGCCTCGTCACGTGTGGCCGCGAGCAGGAAGGCGTCCACGGCGTCGTCGACGTAGTTGAAGTCGCGCTTCTGCAGCCCGTCGCCGAAGACCGAGATCTCCTCCCCCGCCACGATCTGCCGGAGCCAGTAACCGAGGAAGGTCTGCCGCGCGTCCTTGACGCGCATCCGCGGCCCGTACGTGTTCGTGAGCCGCAGGACGCAGACCGGGATCCCGTACACCTGGCCGTACAGCAGGTGGTACCACTCGCCGGCGGTCTTGTTGATCCCGTTCACGTCGACCGGATTGATCGGATGGCGCTCGTCGACCGGCAGGTACTCGGGCCGGCCGTAGATCTGCCGGGTGCTCGCGAAGACGATACGCGCATCCGGGTTCACGAGACGGCAGGCCTCCAGCAGCGAGAGCTGGGCGCGGCAGTTGATCTCGAGGTCTGTGTACGGGTCGGCCATCGAGTCGAGGTGGCTCGTCTGACCCGCGAGGCTGAAGATGACCTCGCAGTCGCCGACGAGGTACGGAAGGCTGTGCACGTCGCGGACGTCCGCGATGTTCACAGTGACCTCGTCCTCGATCCCCGCGATGTTCGCGACGCTGCCGCCGTACTCCGGGATCATCGAGTCGACCAGCAGCACCTCGGCGCCGGCCTCCACGAGGCGTCGCGCCAGGTTCGAGCCGATGAAGCCGAGGCCACCGGTGACGAGGACGCGGCGGCCGCGGAACGCGTCGGCCGTCACGCTCCGGCCCTGCCGAGCAGGAAGCTGTGGATGTCGTCCTGCACGTGGAACGAGGCGAGGATCGTCCGCCCGTGCCACGACGCGATCCGCTCGAGATCACCGCAGTTCAGGTACGTGCGGTAGGTCGTCTGCCCCGAGTATCCCGAAGCGACCTCGACCCGCGACGGGCCGTCGGTCACCTGCTGGCGGTGCAGGAGCACGAAGGGCGTGGCAGGCCCGAGCAGCACGTCCAGCGCGCGCTCGTAGTCCTGGGTGACGTCCACAAGCGCGCCGGCGAGGACGATGTCGAAGGCCGCCAGGTCGAGCGCCGGCGCGAACAGGTCGTCCACGACGAAGCGGCGGCCGCTCCACTCGGCCCGCGCGGCCTCGACCATCGCCTCCGAGTAGTCGGAGCCCGTGTAGTCGAAGCGGCCGGGATAGCGGCGCTCGAGCAGCTCGCTGTAGTGGCCGATCCCGCAGCCGAGGTCGAGCAGGCGCGCCGGCTCCGACAGCGTCAGCTCGGCTAGCGCGTAGTCCATCGCGGCGAAGAACGCGCGGTAGGGCGGAACGGAGTCGGGGTCTTCGAGCTGCGTCCGGGCGAGCTGCAGCATCTGCTGCGCCACGGTGGCGTCCTTCCAGCTCTCCCTGTGGTCGTGCAACGAGCTCCGGCTGGCGAGCTGACGGCGGAAGCGGCCAGGCGCTCTCCGTACGCGGCCGATCCAGCGGTGGCGTGCCCGGTGGAGAGCCTCCCGGACGAGCGCTACGCGGTCCACCTCGACGAACCCCGCTTCGAACGTTCCTTCGCGGCGGCGCAGCTCTTGGAGGGCGTGCCGAAGCTC
Source organism: Gaiellaceae bacterium (assembly GCA_045805965.1). GTDB lineage: Bacteria > Actinomycetota > Thermoleophilia > Gaiellales > Gaiellaceae > Palsa-739. The sequence goes on along the minus strand of JBJMKF010000012.1, from coordinate 61,137 downwards.
CCCGAGATACGGCTCCCAGATCAGCTCCTGCTCGCTCGGCTCGACCGGATACGCCGTCGTCCAGACGAACGGCGCGGTGCCGCCGGTGAAGCGGAAGTCCTGGGAGAGAAAGCCGAGCGCGCGAAGCAGCGTGATCCCGCGGTAGAGGCGGAGCGAGTGGTAGTGGTAGAAGACCAGCTCGTGGTCGTCCACGAGGACGCTGCCGTTCTGCCGCGCGAGCTCGTACCGCTCGACGTTCCAGGGAGCCAGGCCGCCGCCCGGATGCTCGAGCACGTGGACGCCGGCAAAGCGCTCCGGCCAGTCGTCGAGGTACTTCTGATCGCCCATCTTGCCGTCCTCGAAGCGGAAGTAGCACCACTCGAGGCAGCGGTCGCGCCACCAGTTGAGAGCCTCGAGGCCCCGCTGGTCGCGGCGGAACGTCATGAACTCGACGTTGTAGGTGCCGCTCGTCTCCTCATGGGCCTGCCATTGCGGCGCATACCTGTGCGGCACGATCAGCACGGAGTCGTCGCCGAGCTCCCGCCAGATCGGCCTCGGATCCCGGAAGAACATCAGGTCGGCGTCGAGGTACGTGATCGCGTCGAGGTCGGGCTCCGTCTCGAGCGCGTACGCGCACACGGCCGGAGTCGCGGTCCAGCAGTACTCGACCTGCGTCCGGGTCGGCTTCACCGAGGCCAGCTCGCGGTCGTGCGCCTCGAGCTCGTCGAGGCCGACCGACGTCAGGCGGGGCAGCGCCAGCCGGTCGAGGATCTCCTTCGTCTCGGTGTCCATGCAGAAGACCCGCAACCGGAAGTCGGGACAGTGCCGCTCGAGCGAGCGGTAGAGCACGAGCCCGCGCGGCAGGTAGTTGACGTCGAAGAGGGTGCAGAACTCGTTCTGCATGCGCGACGAGGATAGTTGGCGACCTTCGTCGGTCAGCGCAGGTAGGCGTCGAGGATTTTCGTGAGCTCTGCCATGCGCACCGCATACGTGTGGTCGCGGAGAGTCCGCCGCTGTCCAGCAGCGGCGATGGCCGCGCGTTCGTCCTCGTGCGAGAGATAGTGCTCGGCCGCTTCCACGAGCTCGTCCGCGTCGGCGTACGCGACCACCTCGGAGCCCACCTCGAAGAGCTCTCCCAGGTTTTCCTTCGCGTCCGTCAGCAGGAGCGAGCCGACGCCCGTTGCCTCGTAAAGACGCATGTTGTTCGCGTTGTCCTCGGCCACGTCGATATGACGGTTGATTGCGATCCGAGCGCTCCCCAGAACGCGGAGCATCTCGATTCCCCACGCCTCGCCGTGGTAACGGCGTGCGATCGGGGACGACGGCGGCCGATCGTCGAGGTTGTAGCCCCAGAAATCGATCGGGACACGCTCCGCCGCGCGCTCCAGGAGGTCGTTGCCGCGCGAATGCTGCAACCGCCCGACAGCGCCGACGAAGACAACGTCGCGCCGGGGCTCCGCCACAGCGAGGTGCGGGAGGACGCGGGGGTCGAAGCCGATCCGGAAATACTCGGAGGCGATCCCCTCGCCGCGGAACCGCGAGACGAAGTGCGGGAACGAAGTCAGGACGAGGTCGAGGTGCCGAAAATGCTCTGCAGCCGGTGCTTCCGACGCGATCTGACCGACCAGCAACCTTGTGCGGGCTTCCAAGCCGGCCATGGTCTCAGGCGACAGGAAGCCGATGTGCTGGACGTAGACGACGTCGGGTTGGAACCACTCCGCCTGCGCGAGAACCAGGTCATGGTCGGCGCGACCGCGCAGGCGCCTCAGAAAGCTGCGCCGCGTCCCGTGCTCACGCGCCCAGGCAGCCTGCAGCGGCTTGGCGTTGACGACGACCTCATGAGCCTCGTGCCCGAGTTCGCGGAGATGGTGTGAGTACGCGTCCGCGGTCCCGAAGAATGTGGCCATCAGGCTCTGCCACTGTTCGTCGTAGGTGCGGAGCTCGAGCCCCGGGTTCGACCGGTAATGGCTGTCGAGAAAGGCCGGGTAGCACGTGTCCACGATGAGAACGCGCATCGACCTCGGCAACCTGAGGTACGGAGGGCTAGTAGGCGCCGCGCCGGCCGAAGACGGCCGGAAGCGTCATGAGGACGATGCGAAGGTCACGACCGAGCGAGAGGTTCTCGACGTATTCCCGCTCCACGGCGAGGACCTCGTCGAAGGTGAGCTCGCTGCGTCCGTAGACCTGCCACGGGCCGGTGATCCCGGGCTTCACTCGTAGGCGCACTTCGTGCTCCGGCGCATACCGCTCGACGAGGTCGAGGAGCTCCGGTCGTGGGCCGACGATCGACATCTCGCCGACCAGAACGTTGAAGAGCTGCGGCAATTCGTCGAGACTGGTCCGGCGCAGGAAGCGGCCCATCCGGGTCACGCGCGGGTCGGACTTGAGCTTGAACATCGGATCGCTGAGCTCGTCGAGGGAGACGAGCTCGGGCAGCATCTCCTCGGCGCCGCGCACCATCGTCCTGAACTTGAAGATGCGGAACGTACGGCCGTTCTCGCCTGCGCGGAGCTGGCGAAAGAGCACCGGCCGCCCGTCATCCACGAAGACGGCGAGCGCGGTGAGCACGAAAAGCGGAGCGATCAGCACGAGTCCGACCGTCGCGACGACGACGTCGAAAATCCGCTTCAGCGCAAGCGTCGACGGCGAGACGTACCACGTGTTGTAGTCCAGAAGCGGCAGGTCGGCCACGTGGCCTAGGTGCGTGGCCGTCCCGAAGATCCCGCGGGTCGGCGGGACAACCGTGAGCTTGATGCCGCGGAGACGGCACACCGGCAAGAGCGCCTCGAGCAACCCTTCGTTCAGCTCGGTGCACGCGACGACGACACGATCCACATCCTCGATCTCGCCGAGCCGGTCGTGCAAGCCGTTGCAGCTCGGGATCCGGCCGGCGACCGCGGCGTGGATGTCCGGGAAGAGCTCGAGCTTTCGCGTCACGGCCTCTGCGAGCGGGCCTTCGCCCACGATCAGGATCTTCTCGAGGGGTGTGGTCCGACGCCAGACGATCCGCGCAGTGCCGCGGAACACGAAGCCGAGCACGAGAACCGAGCCCCACACGAGCAGGCGGTCGTCCGAGCTGAGGTCAAGGCTCGGGAACGGAGCGAGGAGGAAGGTCAGAACAGCCGTGCCGCCGAGCGCCCAGACGAAGATCCAGGGCAGCTCCTCCACGGTCAGATGCCGGAGTGTGCGGTGATCCCGGTCATAGAGCCCGACGAGCTTCCCGATCACGATCCAGATCGGCGCCGACAGAACGAGCAGGAAGGCCCCGCTTGCACCGCTCCCCCAAAGGCCCACGATGACCGCGGAAGCCGCGATGGTCAGCGTGTCGGCGGCCGCCAGCATCCGGTGCAGGAGCGCATCGCTGCTGTACCGCGTGACGAGGCGGCGTGAGCCGGCGATGCGCTTTGCGCGCTCGCCGGGCTCCCCGGCGACCGTTTGGATCTCACTCACCGCCTTACCCCCGTTCGGTGCGGCTCGAACCGGGCCCATGAATTGCGGGATACGGTAGCTGCGGCCACGGGGGATCGCCACTCATGACTCACTATGCAAGACGGGAGCATAGGGGTTGAGCTTCCTGACTTCGGCGAAGTCCCGATGGACGCCGGCGATGTCGCCCCGCAAGCCGTCGATCTGCGCCGCGGCCACCCAGAGGGTGTAGTCCCGAGGCGAGCGACGGATGGCAGAGAGGATGGCCGACCGCGCCCCGTCGAATTCCCGCAGCCTCGTCTCGACCTTCGCAAGCTGGTACCAGGTAGCGGCGTCCCACGGCTCGACCGCCTTCGCAGCCAGCGCCTCGGACTTCGCGCGCGCGCCGTTGCCTGCGTCGACGGCCGTTCCGCTGTTCTGGATGTGGATGGCTGCTGCCAGGAGGACAACCTGCGGGACAATCGCCGCCACGGCGACGAGCGCGAGCAGCGGACGCAGCACACCGAAGCCTCGCCACGCGCCGGCTCGGGACGACGGAAGCGCGCCGAGGGCAGCGCCAAGCAGCCCGACGCCCACGATCCCGATTCCGGTCAGCTGCCAGACCCAGTCGTACGCAGCTGCCGCGAAAAAGCCGATGCCGGCGGCGCTCGCCGCGGCGACATCGCCGCTCCGCAACGTGCGCGCCGATTTCACGGCGCCGACGGCGGCAACCAGGACCGCTCCTCCGATCAGGAGCAGGCCCACGATTCCCAGCTCGGCGAGCGACTCGAGGTAGAGCGAGTGAGCGTACTGAGTGAAGAAGCCGTTGAGCGCGTTGTGCTGAAGCCACCACGACTCCCACGAGCCCCCGCCGCCGCCGTTCAGCGGATGTGCCTGGAACTCTCCGCTCGCGGCTCCCCAGAACTGCCAACGGCCACTTCCCGAGCTGCTGAGCAGGTGGTTGGTGACGAAGCTCGAGCTCGACCCGCCCGAGACGAAGCTCTTGCTGGTGAAGGCATCGAACTTTGCAATCGGGTGCGACAGGGCGATCGCAAGCACGGCCCCGAGGACGATCAGGCCAGCGACGACCCAGCCGGTGGGCCGCGGCGGAGCCGGGAGCCGGCGTCCGAGTTCCGTGAGGCCGAGCCAGACGAGGGCCGCCACGAGGCATGCGATCCCGATCGCGAACGCCGCCCGGTGCCCCTGGTGAACCGCGACCGGATCGGTCATCACCCCGGCGAGAAGTTGAGTCTTGTGTACGAGGGTGGCCACCGAAACCGCTCCCGCGGCAGCCGCGACCGCTGCGGCTGCGAGCGCCGGCCAGCGGTTGGGGGCGAGCACGAGGTAAACGGCGACGGCGACGATGGCGGCGACGAACGCCCCGCGCGACGAGGTCAGATAAAGCACCCCGCCGAGAATGGGCAGTGGCAGCGCCGCGAGCGAGCTCGCCAGCCGCGATCGGCGCGATACCATGATCGAGAGCAGCAACGGATAGGCGAGCGCCGCCTCGATTCCCAGTCCGTTCCAGTACCCGAGAGGGAAGCTCAGGCGGCTGTTGATCACGGGAAGGATCGTCGACGGCTCGACGCCGAACGAGCTCGGGAAGAACCGGCTGAGGAGAGCGGCGCAGGCGATGGCCGAGACCGCGAGTGCGACGCCGCCGACGATCACCGACGCGGGCACCAGGCGGGCGACGACGATTGCGAGCGCGAGGACCGCCACGTAGAAGGAGACCAGGTCGAACTGCGCGAACGCCCGCCCGCCGTCGGACGCCCAGCTCATGGAGATCAGCGTCCAAAGCGCAAAGGCCGCGAGCAGCCCGAGCGCGGCCAGCGCGAGCCGATCGACCCGTTCGCGCGCAGCGGCAAGCCCGAGCGCCGCGCCGATCCCGAGCAGCCACCAGGCCGAAATGCCCGCGTAGGAGCGTGTCGTCGTATCGAAGCCGCCGTCTGCATAGGAGAGCGCAAAAACGCAGCCCGCTACCGCCAATCCGAGAACAGTATTCCGCGCGAGCGCGACCCGGTCTTGTTCGAGACTTGTAATCGCCCGGGCGTCCAGCTGCACGGGCCGTTACAGTAGCGGCATGCCTGCCGGACGGAGGCACGTCCTTTTCGCCGCAACAATTGTCTCGGCCGTTGGCCTTTCGGCACCTGCCGTCGCGCTCGCGGGCGGTGGCGGAAATTGCTCGGCCTGCAAGGTGTACTCGGAGCCGAGCGGTCCGAATGCCGGACGGAAGCAGCAGCCCCCGCCGCAACAGCCGACGGGCTCGGGTCCGGCTACGACGAAGCCATCGCAATTACCGAAGAACACGCGGCGGGTGCTTGCACAGGCGGGAAAGGACAGGGGCCCGCTGAAGTCGCTCCTGACAGATGGCAACATCGGTGCTCTGTCGAGCGGCCCGCATTCCGCTGGCTCGCCGAGCTTGCTCGGAGCAGCATTCGACCTCGGCACCGGGCCGGTGATCCTCCTCTCGATCTTGCTCGCGACGGCCCTCGGTCTGGCCGCGCGCGGTAGCCTGCGAGGCTGGCGCCTGCGACGCCGGCCGCCCCCTAACGCTTAGCTCGCTCGAGAACCTCTTCGAAGCGCCGGGCGACCGAGTCGGTGTCGAACGACTCCTCCGCGTAAGCGCGGGCACCGTTGCCGAGCCTGGCCCTGAGCTCGGCATCGTGCAGCAGCCTTTGCGCGGCGGCGAGGAAGGCGGACGTGTCTCCCGGCGGGACGACGACGCCACCTCCGCTCCGCTCCACGATCCGTGCCGCGAGATTGTCCGCCGGCACGGAGACAAGCAGCGGTCTCGCCGCGCACAGGTAGGTGAGGATCTTGGAGGGCACGGAGAACGCGCCGGCTTCGGGCTCGAGGACGGCGATGAGCACATCGGCGGACGCAAGCACTTCGGGTAGGCGATCGTAGGGCTGGTACGGAAGCAGCCGGAGGGCCGGTTCGTTGCGTCCTTGCTCGGCGAGCCAGTCCGCCCCGCGTCCCTCCGAGACGACCACGAGGAGCGCATCGCGACTACCCGCCCAGCGAGCAAGCTCGAGCAGCAAAGTCGGGTCGTGCTTGAACCCCAGCGTGCCCGAGTAGAGAAAAACCGCGCGTCCCTCCAGACCGTGCTCAGTGGCCCATTCGTTTTCGCGCGGCAGAGTGGGAAGCTCGGGAAGCGGCGCCCAGTTCTCGATCACCGACACCCGAGACTCATCGACATCCCAGCGCCTCAACAGCGGCAGGAAGTCCTCGGAGATTACGACGACGCCGTCGCTTCCGCGCAGCAGATGCCTTTCGAGCTCTCCAACCGCCCTTGCGGCGATAGGTGCGACCAGACGCGATCGTCGGCCGAGCACCCGACGAGCCGCGGCGCTCATCACGTCCTGTTGCCAGAAAACGAACGTGGCGCCGGCTCGGCGGGCTGCGCGCCGTAGCTCCCACTGCACGACGAGCGGCGCGATGGAGAAGACGGCCTCCGGCCTGAACGCGAGCAGCAACCTTGCGATCTCGCGCGCACTCTTCCGCTCGTGGGCGACCCGCCGGACCACGTCGTACTTCGCGAACGGCCTCCCGAGGTCGACTGACGCGAACTCCAGATCGGGCGGATCGCCGAAGGTCCTCTCCAGCCGTCCCTTGCCGGTCACGAACGAGCTGCAATGGGCGTGGAGCACCTCGTGACCCCGGCCCGCGAAGGCGCGCGCGAGCTGCGCCGGGAATGCGTGACCGAAGTAGTCGTGGACGACGATGCGCACTCAGCGCCAGGCGTTCGTCTCCGCGACAGGCGCCCGCTCCCTGAGGGGTTCCCACCACGAGCGGTTGGCGGCGTACCACTCGACGACGCCGCGGAGGCCGTCGTCGAACAGAACGTCCGGAGTCCAGCCAAGCTCATCTCGGATCTTGGAGGAGTCGAGCAGGTAACTCCGATCGTGGCCCGGCCGGTCCGGGACGATCACCTTGAGCGACTCGCTCTTCCCCGTCAGGTCCAGCACGAGGTCGGCGATCTGCTCGATCGAGCGCTCCACGCCGGAGCCGACGTTGTACGTCTCTCCTATGCGGCCCTGCTCGAGAACGAGGTCGATCGCACGACAGTGATCGTCGACATGCAGCCACTCACGCCGGTTCTGCGTCGACGCGTACAGCGGCAACTCCTGATCGTCGAGCGCGTTCGTGAGGAAGAGCGGGATCACCTTCTCCGGGAACTGCCACGGCCCGTAGTTGTTGCAGCAGTTCGTGATCGTGATCGGAAGGTCGAACGTCTCGAAGTAGGCACGGACGGCATGGTCGGCGGCAGCCTTGGAGGCGTTGTACGGCGTCCTCGGGCGATACGGCGACTCCTCCGTGAACGACTCGTCCGAGTCGAGCGGCAGATCTCCGTAGACCTCACACGTCGAGACGTGATGGAACCGCCCGACGCCGCGTCGCCGTCCGGCTTCGAGCAGCGCCTGGGTGCCGAGGACATTTGTGCGGAAGAAGCGGCCCGGGTCGAGGACGGCGAGGCTGTTGTGCGATTCGGCGGCGAAGTTGACGACAACGTCGATCTTCTCCTCCGCGAGGATCTGCTCGACGAGCTCGAGGTTCCCGATGTCACCCTCCACCAGACGCACGTCGACTCCGTCCAGGTTGCGGGGGTCGCCGGCGTATGTGAGCAGGTCGAGCCCGACGATGTGGTCCGTGGGATGCCGCGTCAGCCGGTGGCGGACGAAGTTCGAGCCGATGAAGCCGGCAGCGCCTGTGACAAGCATCCGCTGTGCGCTCATGAGGTTCTGCTGCGGCGGAGGCTGCGCACGAAGTCGTTGACGTCGTAGTAGGCGTCGATCGACTCCCCGGCGTCGCCCCAATAACCGTCGATCACCTCGAACTCCACCTGTCCGCGATCGAGGTACCAGTTGATGACATCGGTGATCTCGAGCTCTCCCCGTCTCGAAGGGACGAGGTTCGGCAGGACTTCCCACACCTGCTCGTCGTAGAAGTAGAGCCCCGTGGCGCCGAGTCGGCTGGGCGGATCGACCGGTTTCTCGACGATCCGCACGATGCGATCACCGTCGAGCTCGGCGACACCGAGATGGCGCAGGTGCTCCTCTTCCTCGATCTCCGAGAGGACGATCAGTGCGCCGCGGTCTTGCGCCTCGAAGCGCTGCACGACCGGGCGGAGGTCGCGCTCGAAGACGTTGTCGGCGAGCATGACGCAGCAGCGGTCGCCGGCGACGAACCGCTCCGCCAGGCCGAGCGCCTCTGCGACTCCGCCCTCGCGCTCCTGGTACGCGTAGAAGAGGCGGTCTATCCCGTAGTCGTGGCCGTTGCCGAGCAGTCGGAAGAACTCGCCCGCGTGCGTTCCGCCGGTGACCAGCATCAGCTCTTGGACACCGGCTTCCACCAGCGCCTCGACCGCGTAGGTCACCATCGGCCGGTCGTACAGGGGCAACAAGTGCTTGTTCGTGATGCGGGTGAGCGGGGCGAGCCGGCTGCCCGAGCCGCCCGCCAGGATCACGCCTTTCATACGTAGTGCTCTTCGGTCTGGCGGCGCTCGCGGTCGTGGTCGACCATCATCCGCGTGAGCTCGGCGAAGCGGACGGCCGGCTCCCAGCCGAGCGTCTCGCGCGCCTTCGAGGCGTCGCCGAGAAGCAGGTCGACCTCGGCCGGCCGGAAGTAGCGCTCGTCGATCTTCACGTAGTCGTTCCAGTCGAGGCCCGCATAGCCGAAGGCCTCGTCGAGGAACTCGCGGACGGAATGGGTCTCCCCCGTTGCGAGGACGTAGTCGTCCGGCTCGTCGGCCTGCAGCATCCGCCAGGCACCCTCCATGTAATCGCGCGCGTACCCCCAGTCGCGCTTTGACTCGAGGTTCCCGAGCCGCAGCTCGTCCTGCTCACCGCGCAGGATGGCGCCGACGGCGCGCGTGATCTTCCGGGTCACGAAGGTCGGGCCGCGTCGCGGCGACTCGTGATTGAACAGGATCCCGTTGACGGCGTACATCCCGTACGCCTCGCGGTAGTTGCGCGTGATCCAGTAGCCGAAGACCTTCGAGACGCCGTACGGGCTTCGCGGGTAGAACGGGGTGGCCTCCGTCTGCGGTGTCTCGAGCACCTTGCCGAACATCTCGCTCGACCCGGCTTCGTAAAAGCGGCAGCGCACGCCCTCCTCGCGGATTGCGTCGAGCAGGCGCAACGTGCCCATGCCGGTCGTGTCGGCGGTGAATTCCGGGATCTCGAAGCTGACCTGGACGTGGCTCTGGGCTCCGAGGTTGTAGACCTCGTCGGGCTGAATCGTTCGCACGAGCCGGTTGAGGACGGAGCCGTCGGTCAGATCTCCGAAGACGAGCTCGACCTCGCCGAAAATGTGGTCGATCCGCGCCGTGTTGAACGAGCTCGAGCGCCGGATCATCCCGTACACCTCGTAATCCTTCTCGAGCAGGATCTCCGCGAGGTATGAGCCGTCCTGGCCGGTGATCCCGGTGATGAAAGCCTTGCGCTTTGCCACGGCGCCTTACCGTACCGGCCAGGGCGTCTACTCTTGCACCATGCGTGTTCTCGTCACCGGCGGAGGCGGCTTCCTCGGCTCGCACCTCGTGGAACGGCTGCAGGCGGAGGGCAACGACACCTTCGTGGCCCGTCGCGCCGACTACGACCTAACCCACGAGAACGACGCGGCCCGGCTCTTCGCCGACGCCCAGCCGGAGCTCGTCTTCCACCTCGCTGCCGAGGTCGGCGGGATAGGCGCCAACCGCGCCAACCCCGGCCGCTACTGGTACGCGAACCTCATGATGGGAGCGCACGTGCTCGAGCAGGCGAGGCTCCAAGACGTCGGCAAGCTCGTGCTCGCCGGCACCGTGTGCGCCTACCCGAAGTTCGCGCCGGTTCCGTTCCGCGAAGAGACGCTCTGGGACGGCTATCCGGAGGAGACGAACGCGCCGTACGGGGTGGCGAAGAAGTCGTTGCTCGTCGGCGCCCAGGCCTACCGGGAGCAGTACGGCACGCGTGCGATCTACCTTCTTCCCGCGAACCTCTATGGGCCGCGCGACAACTTCCACCAGACGAACGCGCACGTGATCGCGGACCTGATCCGGAAGATGCACGACTCGCCCGACGAGGTCGTGCTCTGGGGTGATGGGACGCCGACACGCGAGTTTCTGTATGTCGACGATTGCGTCGAAGGGCTGCTGCTCGCCGCCAGGCACTACGACGGCAGCGAGCCCGTCAACCTCGGCACGGGCAAGGAGATCTCGATTCACAACCTCGCCGAGCTCGTCGCGGAGCTCTCGGGGTTCGAGGGCGAGATCGTCTGGGACACGTCCATGCCCAACGGGCAACCGCGCCGCAGCCTCGATGCTTCGCACGCCAGAGAGCTGTTCGGATTCGAGGCGCGGACGCCGCTGCGTGAGGGGCTGGAGCGGACGATCGCCTGGTACCGGACAGCCGCTCCTCAGGCGTCGAGCGCCCGCGTGTAGAGCTCGAGCGTCCGGTCGATCACCGCGTCCCAGCCGAATCGTTCGCGTGCGCGGGCGCGAGCCGCGCGGCCAAGCCGCTCTCGCAGCTCCGGATCGCGCAGCAGCCGCTCCACCGCCTCGCGCAGCGCCGCTGCGTCGCGCGGCGGCACGAGTAACCCCGTCTCTCCGTCGCTGACAAGCTCCAGCAAAGCACCGCCGGCCGCTGCGACGACCGGCCTCTCGAAGGCCATCGCCTCCGCCGCAGCGAGACCAAAACCCTCCCGCTCGCAGGGCGCAACGACGACGGAGGCCCGCTCGAGCAGCCGCTCGACCTCTGCGTGCGGGACGGCCCCGAGCGCGTTCGGGACGCGCTCGCGCAGGGGCCCGTCGCCTGCCACGACGAGGTTCAGATCGCCGACCGCCTCGACCAGCGTGTCGACGTTCTTCTCCGGCGCCAGCCGGCCGACGTAGAGCACCTCCGGCGGCTCCGAGGGCGCGGCGACCTCGTCCGGGATTCGAACGCCGTTCGGGATCACGACGACGTCCACCCCGGCCGCGCGTACGGGAGCCGCAACCGTCTCGGACACACAGATCACGGCGGACGCGGGACGCAGGAGCGCGCGGACGAGGCCCGGCCGGCCGCGCGCGAGCTCGACGTCGGAGAAGCGGCCGGCGGAACCGGAGCCGTGCAGCGTGACGACGAACGGCTTGCCGCCGAACCGCGCAACCGCCGCGGTGAGTAGCCAGTGCGCGTGGACGAGGTCCGCGCCACGCGCCGCGCGCCGCAGCGACCGCCACATCGAGAAGAGCAGGAAGGGCGCCGCCCACGGCCGGCGGCGCAGGTTCGCCGCCATTCCGCCGCCATAGGCCAGGCCGTAGTCGCGGTAGCCGGCTCCGGGCGCAAGCACTTCCACCTCTACCCCGCGCTCGCGCAACCGCTCGACCGCGTCGGCGACGAAGCGGCCCGCGAACTCCCGCTCCGTCCGCGGCCACGACGTCGTGAGGACGACGACCCGCACTAGGCACCTAACCGGATCGCTGGGTCACGCGGCCGCCGAACACGACAGGCAGCGCGAGCGCGAAGGCGAGGAAGGCGTAGAAGTAATAGAACTGCATCGTGAGGTAGAAGAAATTGGCGGCGATCGTCCCCACCAGGGCGGCCGTCAATCCATAGGCGAGCGGCCGGACGTGCGGGCCCTGCGCATCGCCGAGACGGTCGAGCAGGCGCCCGAGCCGCCGCGCTGCCTGGAGCCGCACGAAGACGTAGCGGAGGAAGACGATCCAGAGGATGAGCCCGAGCAGGCCGGACTCGACGATGACGGACACCCAGTACGAATGCGCTCCGAAGTTCGCCTTTCCCGTCACGAACTCGTAGTAGACGGAGAAGTTGTTGTTGCCGAGCCCGAGCAGCGGGTGCATGTGCAGGATCTGGCCGATGAAGTCGTAGACGGCAAAGTGCGCGCTCGTCGAGCTCCCGCTCGTCGAGAGACGCTGGCGAATGAACGTCTCGAAGAAGTGGGTGCGCAGGTAGAGCGCGCCGAGGAGCACGATCACGAGGGCGCCGAGCGGATAGAGGAACTGACGCGTGCGGAAGAGGCGCCGGTACGGCACCACGAGCACGAGAGCGCCGGCGATGAGCCCGACCGCTCCGCTGCGGGAGAATGTCGCGATGTCGACGAGCAGGAGGAAGACGAGAGCCGCCGCGAGAGGCCACTTCAGTCGGTGCCCGCGCGGCAGGCGCAGATAGACCGGCGTGAGCGCGAGCAGCGGTATGGCGAGCATCACTCCGAAATGGTTCGGGTCGCCCGTCAACGCGTTGACGCGGTAGATGTTCTGGCCGCCGATGATCCCGAAAACGCTGATCCGGCTCGCCCCGCCGGTCAGCGGCACGAGGATCAGGCTGTCGAGGTTGTGGCCGGCGAGCGCCGAGCCGAGCTCGAGGATCCCGTAGACCGCGTTCGCGACGAAGCCGACCATGAACCAGCCGAGCGCGCGCCAGAAGAAGCGCTCGCCGCGCTGTGCGAGGTAGCCGATCGCTGCGACGACGAAGGCCCAGTGGATGACGAACTTCACCATCCCCTTCGTGAACTGGGTCAGCCCCTGCTTCGTATCGATGTTCCAGAAGCCCGCGAGGTAGACGAGCGCGAAGGCCGCGAAGAAGGCGAGCACGATCGCGCTCGTGCGCGGCAGCGGCCGGCGTTCGGTCGCGAGGTATGCGAGCAGGAACAGGATCGTCGCGATGTCGTTGACCCCGATCTGGCCCGCGAAGCTCCAGTGCACCTTCTCGAAAGTGGCAACGAAGAGCGAGCCGAAGAAGAGACCGGTCACGATGCGCTCTCGCGTGCGAGGCACCGCGATCGCGCGGCCCGCGGTGATGGCGGCGGCGGTCACGCAACACTCCTCAGCACGTCCGCGAGCTCCTCGACCCGGGCTCCGCGCGCGAGCCGCTGACGCCACTCCCGGGAGAGCGACGTGTCGTCGAGGCTCCCGTCCCGCCAGCGCCGGTGGAGGTCGAGCAGCGCCTCGCGCATCGCCTCGACGTCATCGGGTGTGACGACGACGCCTGCGCCGGTTTCCCGCACGAGCTGCGCGGCGGCACCGTCGGAGGGAACTACGGCGAGGATCGGCCGTTCCGCCGCGAGGTACTCGTAGATCTTCCCCGTCAGGACGCCGCGGCCGCGGCCGCCCGACTCCGGGACCAGAAGGAGCAGCGCCTCGGAATCCCGCTGCAGCTCGAGCGAGCGCCGTCGAGAGACGTCGCCGAGCAGCTCAAGGCGGTCGCCGAGGCCGAGCGACTCGGCGTACTCGCGGTCCGCTTCCCGGAAGTCGCCCGCGAAGCGAGCTACGAGGTCCTCGAGGCCCGATTCGGCAAGTGCCTGGAGGAAGGGCTTCGGGTCGCGCTTGCCGTGGAAGTGGCCCGCGTGGGTGATGCGGAGCCGGTCGCTCGGGTGGTGTGCAAGCCCGGCGAAGTCGTCGAAGTCGCAGCCGTTGGCGATCGTGACGACCTTGCCTTTCGGCTCGAGCCCGCGGGCTTCCTCGGCGATCGCGTCGGAAGCGGCGACGATGGCGTCGGCCTGCGAGGCGACGAGCCGGCCCACGCCGCCCACGGACTTCTCCTTCAGCCGCGCGAGCTGCGACTCGTAGCCGCGCCGATGCGGATGCGAGGTGAGCGGGTCGCGTAGGTCGGCGACCCAAGCCGCGCCAGTTGCGCGCTTGACCGCAGCGCCGAGGAGATGGAGCGAGGGCGGCGGCGAGGTGGTGAGAACGACGTCGATCTTCTCCCGGCGGACGAGCCGAATGGCCACGGGCAACGCGAACGTGCTCCACGGGACGTTCTCGTCGGGGACGAGCAGCCGGCGCCCGAGCAGCGCCGCCTGCGTGCCGACGCGCGCGAGCCCCTGCTTCGCGAGCAGCCGTTCGGCCGGCCGGCCGGCGCGTGGTCCGACGTAGCGCACGCGGTGGATCCACGCCTGGGTGGGCAGCTCGAGCTCCGCGTCGGCTGATGGCGACCCGGGGACGTCCGGCGCGAGAACGTGCGTCTCGATCCCCAGTGCCGGCAGGTGCGTCGCGAACTTGAGCGGCCGCTGCACGCCGCCCCCGCCACCGGGCGGGAAGTGGCGCGTCACGAGCAGGACTTTCACTGACGCAACGGTAGTCCGGTCCGGAAGACGACGAACCGGCTGTCCTCGTACGCACGCTCCAAGCCAAGGCGTTCGATCGCCCCGACGTGCTCCGTCCGCGTGAGGACGATCCACTCGGCGCGCCAGCGGTGTGCGAAGTCGAGCGTCGGATGCGCAAGGAATCGCAGCACGGCGAGCTTGCGCTTGTGCAGCTCGTTCGGCCGCGTGTTCGCCGCGTGGGTCGGCGTCACTGCGACGACATAGACGGGAGCGAACGCGGTCGCCCGGTAGCTCGTGGACAGGTCGGCGAGCACGACCGAGCGCGCCGCCACGTCGTGCTGGAGGAAGCGGATCAGGCCCGGCGTCAGCGCGGCGTTGTCGCGGTTCGTCTGCGGCGACCAGTACGAGAAGCCGTGCACGACGATGGGCAGGACGAACAGGAGCACGGCGAACGCCGTCGTGATCCCGCGCTGGCGGGCGACCGGGCGGGCGGGCGCGCGGCGCCTCCACGCGAGCAACGCTCCGATCACGAGCGCCGCGATCCCGCCGTACAGCGCGACCCAGACCACCCAGGCCGGCTCGGTGCGCGGCGCGCGCAGACCGAAGTCGCCGGTGTAGGCGACCTGGAGCCAGATCCCCAGCGCCAGCCCGCCCACGAGCGCGAGCGTCCTGGAGAAGCGGCTGACGAGCGCCGCCCCGCCGGCGAGCGCCACGGCAAAGGGGATGAAGCCGGACGCACGCCGCGACTGGGAGAGCGAGACGGCATCGGAGAAATGCGGGAAGACGAGGGGCCAGAGCTCGATTCCGAGCACGGCGACTGTGCCGCCGAGCACGAGCGCGCTCCAGCGCCGCCGCCGCGCGAGGAGTGCGAGAGGCACCAGGAGCAGGGCGGCAACTGCGACCGATCCGTTCCGGTCGATGCGCCCCGGCGCGAGACTGTAGCGCGTGAGCGAATGCCAGCCGACGAGGTCGTGGCGATAGTGGTAGAGGTTGGCAGCGAGCTGCTTCGGCCCGGGCGAGACCGGGATCGTCTGCTTGACGACCGGCTCCAGCCAGAGGAAGGCGAGCGTCATCGGCAGCCCGAAGACGACGAACGCGATGATGCCGTTCCGGAGGTCGGTGCCACGCGTGAGCAGCGCCCGCGCAACGACGAAGGCGCCGAGCGGAATCGCGAGGAAGAGCGCGTAGGTCGGGTGGACGAGCGCGATCGAGACGGAGGTCGCTGCGAGCATGACGGCCACCGGCCGGGTCGGCCTGCGCACGAAGTGGAAGAAGAAGGCGATTGCCGCCGGCACGAGCAGCTGGGTGGCGACGGTCGACGGCTCCCAGAGGAACGGGTAGACCCCTCCGTGGCCGGGCGCGAACGCCTTGATCGCGACCTGCCCGAGGACGACGGCGAGCGCGAGTCCGGCCGAACGGAAGATCGCCCAGCCCATCTCGAACACGAGCACGAGCGCGAGCGGCACGAGGAGGCTCGACTCGTGGGCGGCAACGCTCGCAGGATCGACGCCGGCGAGCTTGGCGATGAGCGCGAGCCACGCGTGCCAGAGCGGGAAGGCGTAGCCCGGATGCAACCCGCCGTGCGCGAACTCGCCAACGTTGTGAAGCGAGAGCGACCCGAGCGAGTCGAGCTTCCGCACGCGCCCGAGGTGGAAGAACGCGTCGCCGGTGAAGGCGCCTTGCACGAACCAGACGCCGATCCCGAGGCCGATGCCCGCAATGACGAGAGCCCCACGCATGAAGCGCGCCGCGCCGGGCAGCCTCACGCCCTCCACCTGCCGGCCGGTCAGCGACCACCCGAAGGCGAGCGCACCGACTCCGAGCAGGAAGGCAAGCGTGACGTCGATCGACGCGCCGACGGCGAGCGTCAGCGCGAGCCCGATGCCGACCAAGGTGACCGACGAGACGAACGAGGCCGCGGCACCACGTTGGCCGAGACAGCGCGCGACGAACGTCCCCGGCAGCAGCACGACCAGCGTCGCCGCGGCAAGGCGGAGCCAGAGGCCGAAGCCGGTCTCGGGCAAGAGCCGCGCGATCCCGAGCAGCGCGGCGACAGCAGCAGGCGTCACGAGCCGCCATGCGGCACCGGCCGGCACGAACGCGGTAGTGCGCGCCTCGGCGGCGGCCGGGAGCTCGAGCGAGTTCATGGCGCGGCTCCCGCCACGGCCCGAGTGCGAACACCCTCCCAGGCGAGGATCACCGCACCGGGGAGGGCGACGGCGACCGTGACGACGAAGAAGAGAAACCCGGCGGAGAAGGCGCGGTCGGCCGAGACGCCGAGGGCACCGAGAAAGCTCACGAAGAACGATTCCCGCACCGCGAGCCCGTTGATCGTGAACGGCACGAGCATGACGAGGAAGAGCAGCGGCCCCATCACGTAGTACGGCCGCGGCGAGAGGTCGACACCGACGGCCTTGCCGGCACACCAGATTGCGAGCACTCGCGCCGCCTGTACCGCGACGGTGAGCGCGAACGCCCAGCCGAGCAGACGCAGCTTCGTCCGGTAGGCGTGGAGCGCGAGGTACACGTCCCGCAGGACCGACTCGACGCGCAGGCGGTGCAGCAGCGGCCGCAGCCGGTGCAGGAGCGGGTGCAGACGGGTCGAGAAGAGGACAAACGCGCCGGCTCCCGCGAGCACGATGAAGGCGAGCTCGACCCAGAGGTAGCCGCCGATCGAATACCGGCCGACGGCCAGCGCGAAGCCCACCGCCGCGAGGACGAGCGTGGCGGCACCTCCCAGCGCGCGCTCGAGGATCACGGTTCCGGCCACCGGGCCCCGCGAGCCAGGATGGCGGCGCGCCGTCTCGTAGATCCGCGACGCGTCTCCGCCGAGCGAGGTCGGGAGCACTTGCGCAGCCGCGTAGGAGACGAACGTCGTCCGCACGAGCCAGCCGAGCGGCTCGTGCACGCCGGTGGAGGCGAGGAGCTTGAACCAGCGCCAGGAGAGCGGCCAGACGGACGCGACCCAGATCGCACACGAAGCCAGCCACCAGCCGATGCTTGCGCGAGCGAGAACGTGTCCCGTCCGGCCGAGGTCGATCCGCCAGAGGATGTAGGCGGTGGCGAGGCCGGTGACGACGAGCGTCCCGGTGGCGCGCAGCGCGCGCGAGCGGCTCACGAAGCGTCCACCTTCACCCGACCGCGAGTGTAGTGGGACGCCCCGAAGTAGCATCGTCCCGTGCCCGACCCCCGGACGCAGATTGTCTCGGACGGCTACGACGCGATCGGCGAGACCTTCGCCGCCTGGCGCAAGGACTTTGTCGGCGATCCCCGCCGCGAGTGGGAGGACGACTTCGCCACGCGCCTGGAGAACGGCGCGCGCGTGCTCGACCTTGGGTGCGGCGGCGGATCGCCGGAGACGAAACGCCTCGCGCAGCAATTTGCCGTGACAGGCGTCGACATCTCTCCGCGCCAGATCGAGCGCGCCAAGGCAGCCATCCCGAAGGCGAATTTCATCTGCGCCGACATCACCGAACTGCAGCTGCCAACGGACTCCTTCGATGGGGTTGTCTCCTTCGTCGCCTTCAACCATGTCCCGCGTGAGCTGCTCGCGCCGCTGCTCGGGAACATTCATGGCTGGCTCGTTTCGGGAGGCTGGCTGCTCACGGCCTTCGGCGCATCCGACAACCCGGGCTGGACCGGGGACTGGCTTGGTGCTCCGACGTTCTTTTCCGGCTTCCCACCGGAGATCAACTCGAGCCTGGTCCGTGAGGCCGGCTTCACCATCGAACGGGACGAAGTCGTCGTCTACGAGGCTTCAGACGGAACCGAGCGCTTTCAGTGGGTACTCGCGCAGGCGTGACGACGATTCTCGTCACCGCCTGCGGCGCGCCCGGCGCGGCCCGGCTGCTGCGGGCGCTGAAGGAGAACGGCGAGCGCGAGATCCGCCTGGTCGGCGTGGACATGTCCGAGCGAGCGATCGGCCGCCACCTGTGCGACGCGTTCCACCTCGTCCCGCCCGGCGCGGACCCGACCTTCCCCGACGCGCTGCTATCGCTCGTCGAGCAAGAAGGCGTGGATGTCGTCCTGCCGGAGTCGTCGCACGACCTGCGCCACCTCGCGCCCCGCCGCGGCGAGTTCTCCGTGCCGGTCATGGTCTGCGGGCCGGATGCGGAGCGCCGCTCGAACGACAAGGCGGAGACCTTCGAGGCGCTGCACCGGATCGGCGCCGGCGCGCCCGAGTTTCGCCGCGTGACCGGCGCAGCCGGAGTCGAGGCCGCGGCGCACGAGCTCGGCTATCCGGAGC
The DNA here is from genome assembly GCA_045805965.1 of Gaiellaceae bacterium. Lineage (GTDB taxonomy): Bacteria > Actinomycetota > Thermoleophilia > Gaiellales > Gaiellaceae > Palsa-739. The sequence goes on along the minus strand of JBJMKF010000012.1, from coordinate 42,485 downwards.
GGCCGGTCTGCTTCAAGCCGGCGTTCTCCTCCGGTTCCCGCGGCTTCCGCGTGCTCGATCCCACCGTCGACCGGACGCACCAGCTCCTCTACGAGCGCCCGGGTGCGCTCGCCATGCGGCTGGACGAGGCAGTCGAGCTCCTCCCTGAGGACGGCCTCGACCTGCTTGTGATGGAGTTCCTCACCGAGCCAGAGCGGACGGTCGACGGGATCGCCGACGGCAGCCGCATCGTCCTCCACGTGACGCGAACGCGCGAAGCGGTGCGCTGTGGGCTCGGGATGTACTTCGAGACGCTCGACGCGCCGGAGCTCATCGCGGCGTCCGAGCGCGTCGTCGCGGAGTTCGAGCTCGAGTGGTTCTTCAGTATCCAGTTCATGGGCGAGAAGGTGATCGAGATCAACCCCCGGATCTCGACGATGATGATCCAGGAGGACTTCAACCTGCCCTGGCTCGCGGTCAAGCGGGCGCTCGGCGAGGCCTCCGACGACGAGCTGCGGGCGCTGCAGGATCGCGTGCGGCCCGGGCACCGGGTGCTTCGTTTCTTCGAACAGGTGGAATTCGATCCGTGATGGACTGGAACTCCCTCAGCGACACGCTCGCTGCGGCGTGCGACGAGCCAAACGAGGAGTCGGCCGAGCCGGCCGTGCGGGCCGCGGAGCTCGTCGCGGCGACGGCCGGCGAACCGGCGGACGACCTGTCGCCGGGCGACCGGGCGTGGGCCGAACAGCGGGGCGTCCCTCCCACCGAGCTCGTCGAGCTCGCGTGCCGCTCGATGAAGTGCGTCGCCGCGCTCTCGGACGAGTGGCACGAGCGGCTCAACGATCTCCGCTTCCGGCTCGGCGACGTCGCCGCCGCCTGACGACCCGCGCATAGAAGAGCCCCGGAACGCTGCCGGCGTCGGCGGCCGAGTAATGCACCTCGTCCAGACGCTCGATCCGAAAGCCCGCGTTCATCAGCTTCTCGACGTAGATCGCCAGAGGACGGTGATAGGCGTGCTCCGGGAGCCACTCGGGCGGCCGGGGCTTCCGGTAGCGATGATCGAGCAGGTAGTCCGTGACGGCCTCGACATGCCCGCCGTAGCACGGATGGACGATCGAGAAGACGAACCAGCCGCCGTCTCCGAGCACTCGCGCGACGGAGCGGGTCGCCGCGTCCAGGTCCGGGATGTCCATTAGCGCCATGTGGCAGAGAACGCCGTCGAAGCTCTCGTCCGCGAAAGCGGTGAGCTGGTGCGCGTCGCCTTCCACGTAGGCGATCCCCCGCGGAGCCGCCTCCTCGTGCCGGCGCGCGTGTCGGAGCATCTCCGCCGACACGTCGACGGCCGTCACACGAGCGCCGAGGCGTGCGAGCAGCCTGGCGTCCTGACCATGACCGCAGGCCAGCGAGAGCACGTCCTGCCCGGCCACGTCGCCGACAAGTTCGGTCAGGACAGGGTCGTCGAGGCCTACACCATCCGGATCCAGAGCACGGCTGTACTCGTCCGCGACGCCGTCGTACGAAGCCGGACCACCACGGGTCATGCCTGACTCATAGCACCAGCTCGAAGAAGAGGACGCCCGGGATCGGGTTGTCGCTGTACGGCTCGCACGGTACGAAGCCGAGCGAGGCGTAGATCCTCCGCGCTGTCTCCATTCGCGGCAGCGTGTCGAGCCGGAGGAGCGCGTAGCCGAGCTCGCGCGCCCGCGCGACGGCGGCCGCGGCGAGCGCTCTGCCGAGCCCGGTGCCGCGCGCGGGAGGTCGCACGTAGAACCGCCTGAGCTCGCCGGTGCCGTCCGGGAGTGACCTGACCGCAACCGAGCCGATGAGTGCGCCGGCATCGTCGCGCGCGACGAGCAGCACCTCGTAGTACCCCGGTAGCGCGGCGAGCTCGTCCTCGAATCCGTCACGCCAGAAGTCGTCGCCGATCCAGGCGGCGTACTCGAGGAACATCGCGCGGAGCTCGACGACATCGCCTTCACGCGCGTCCGAGATCAGCGGAGCGCTCGCAGCTCCTCCACATCGTCGGCTCTCGGCTCCCAGGCGCCGGCGGCGGCGTTCGCGCGCACCTGCTCCGGTGTCGTGGCGCCGGCGATCACGCAGGTGACCGCTGGCATCGCCAGGAGACCGCCGATTGCGACCTCGAGCAGCGAGGCGCCGCGCTCGTCGGCGAGGCGCTGCAGCGCCTCGACACGATCCCACTGCTCGGCCGGGATCTCGCGCCCCGCGAGGCGGCCTTCGGACGCAAGCTCACCACGCCGGTACTTGCCGGTGAGGAGCCCACTCGCGAGCGGGAAGTACGGGAGAAAACCTATCCGGAGCGTCTCGCACGTCGCGAGCACCTCGTCCTCCGCTTCGCGCTCGACGAACGAGTACTCGTTCTGCACCGAGACGAAGCGGTGGAAGCCGGCTCCGCGCGCGACCTCCTCGGCGGCATCGATCTGCTCCGCGGAGACGTTCGAGGATCCGATCCAGCGCACCTTGCCCTCGTGGACGAGGTCGTTGAGCCCGCCGAGCGTTTCCTCGATCGGCGTCAGCGGGTCGGGCTGGTGCATCTGGTACACGTCGATCACGTCGCTGCGCAGCCGACGCAGCGAGCCCTCGACAGCCCAGCGGACGTAGTCCGGGTTGCCTCGTCGCTCCTCGGGCCGCTCGTCCATCTCGCTGCCGAACTTCGTCGCGATGAGGACGCGGTCGCGCCGGCCCTCGAGCGCGCGGCCGATGTACTCCTCGCTCATCCCTTGCCCGTAGATGTCGGCCGTGTCGAACAGCGTCACGCCGGCCTCGAGCGCGGCGTCGATCACAGCGAGCGTCTGCTCGTAGTCGCAGCGGCGGCCGAAGTTGTTCGTGCCGAGACCGACGACCGAGACCTCAGGCCCGCCGTCGCCGAGAAAGCGCGTGCGCATCGCCCCGACGCTACCCGCCGAATACGATTCGCCGCCGATGGAGGGGCATCGCTTCGTCTTCCTTGCAGGCCTGCACCGCAGCGGCACGACGCTGCTGGCGCGCCTCCTCGCGGCGCACCCGCAGGTCAGCGGCTTCTCGGGCACCGGCGCACCCGCCGACGAGGGACAGCACCTGCAGTCGGTCTACCCGAGCGACCACGAGCATGGCCGGCCCGGGCGATTCGGCTTTGCCGCGGAGATGCACCTGACCGAGACCTCGCCGCTCGTCTCCGAGGAGAACGCGCTGAAGCTGTTCGAGGAGTGGTCGCCGCACTGGGACCTCTCCCGCTCGGTCTTGCTGGAGAAGTCGCCGCCGAACCTGCTCAAGACCCGTTTCCTGCAGGCGCTCTACCCCAACTCCGCCTTCGTCGTCATCGTCCGGCACCCGATTCCCGTCTCGATTCCGACCGCGAAGTGGCGCGGCACGAGGCGCTTCGACCGGATGTTCGAGCACTGGCTCCGTTGCCACGCGCTCTTCGAGGCCGACCGCGAGCACCTCCGCCGGGTGCACGTCCTCCAGTACGAGCAGCTCGTCAGCGACCCGGTGGCCGAGCTGCGAACGATCTTCGAGTTCCTCGAGCTCGAGCCGATCGCACCGAGCGAGCCGGTCGACACGGGAGCGAACGAGAAATACTTCCGGCGGTGGCAGGAGCTGAAGCGCGACCCGCGGATGCGCGCCTACCTCGACCTCGTCTCGCTCCGGTACGAGCGCCGCATGCGGCGGTATGGCTACAGCCTCCTGTTCCCGGGCCGCGAGATCTAGCCGAGCGGCTCGGGCAGCGGACGCGCATGGACGACGACGAGCGTCTTCGTCGGCCGGGTCAGCGCGACGTAGAGCTCACGCAGCCCTCGGTCACCGTCGTCCGCGATCGCGGCCGGCTCGACGACGACGACGTGGTCGAACTCGAGGCCCTTCGCCTGGCGCGGCGTGAGGATCGGGAACGGAAAGGAATCGTCGACGGTGAGCGAGCGCGGAACGATGACCGCGAGGAGACCGTCGAGGTCCTCGAGCGCGACGGCCTCGCGAAGCGCGGTTTCCAGCACCTCCTCCTCACCGACGTGCACGAGCCGCGGCGGGTCGCCGCCCTTGCGGTAGGCGAGCGGTGGCTCGACCTCCGGCGCGATCCTGTCGAGCAGCGGAAGCGCGAAGTCCATGATCTCGGCCGGGACGCGGTAGGCGTGCCTGAGCTCCTCGATCGAGAGCTCGACCTGGTCCGGCAGATACGGCTCGAGCTCCTGCCAGCGGCGGTAGACGACGGGCCCGGTCGCCTGCGCGACGTCGCCGAGGATCGTGAGCGAGCCGTCGATCGCGCGGCGCGAGATCGCGAGCAGCTGCATCGGCGACAGATCCTGCGCCTCGTCCACGATCACATGGCCGTAGCTCCGCGGCGCTCCCTCGATGAGCGTGTGCGCCTCGTCGAGCAGCGCCACGTCCTGGTCGCTCCAGCGGAGGTCGGAGACGCGCCGGGGCCGATCCCGCAGCAGGAGGTTCCGGTCGGCGGCGTCGAGCACGCCTTCAGATGCCGTCCCGAGCGCGGCCGGCGACGTGAGCAGCCGCGCGACGAGCTTCGCCGGCTGAGGCAGCGGGAGGACGCGATCGAGCCAGCGCGTGAGGAAGCCGCCACGGCGGAGCGCGCTCTCGAGCTCGTCGAAGCTGCGCAATGCGCGCGGGCCGAGCAGCTCGCCGTAGCGCTCGTAGAAGCGGCGGAGAACGGCCATCCGGAAGCGCTCGCGCGCGAGCCCGAGCGGAGCACCCGCCTCGAGCGCCTCCTCGAGGAGCGCGGCGACGTCCCGTTCCCGCACGCGGATGTAGAGCCCGTCGACGAGGGTCACGAGCTCCACCGGGGCAGGCACGACCGCCGCCTCCACCGCGCGCGCCACGACCTCGCGCATCCGCGGGTCGCCCTTCAGGCGCGCGACCTCCGGCTCTTCCTCGCGGCCGACCTCGATCCCGTCCACCAGCTCGGTGACGGCCCGTTGCTCGACCGCCTCCTCGCCGAGCGTCGGGAGGACGTGCGAGACGTAGTCCATGAACGTCGGGTTCGGTCCGACGACGAGCACGCGGCGCAGCCGCTCACGGTGGGTGTAGAGGAGCCAGGATGCGCGATGCAGGCCGACGGCGGTCTTCCCCGTGCCCGGGCCTCCCTGCACGACGAGCGCTCCTTCGGGGTCGGCCGTGATCAGCCGGTACTGGTCCGACTGGATCGTGGCGACGATGTCGCGCATGCGCACGTCGCGGCGGCGTTCGAGCTCCTCGAGCAGGAAGTCCGAGACGCTCGCGCCTTCGACCGCGCTCCCGTCGAGCGACTCGTCGGAGATGTCCGTGAGCCGTCGTCCCTCGGCGCGGAAGCGGCGCCGCTGCCGGACGCCGTGCGGCGCCTGGGGTGTCGCCGTGTAGAAGGGCCGCGCCGCCGGCGCCTGCCAGTTGACGACGAGCGACTCGTGCTCGTCGTCGTGCACCCAGCGGCGGCCGACGTAGAGCGGCCGCGGCGTGCCGTCAAGCGTGAGTCGCCCGAAGACGAGCCCGCGCTCGGCGTCCTCGAAGGTGCGCATCCGGCGCTTCGCCCATGCCTCCATGTTGAGCGCGGCCCACTCGGTCGCCATCGCCTCCTGCGTCCGCGCGACCGTCGACCGCATCCTGTCGAGCTGGTCGTAGGCGCGATCGACGTAGGCCTGCTCGGCTGCGAGCTCGGGGTGCGCCATGGCCGCCCGACGGTACCGACGTAGGATCGCGAGCGCAATGAAAGTCCTCGCGTTCCAGGGGCGTCGCTGGCAAAGGAGCCGAGCGCACGCCGCGAAGGGCAGTACATGAAGTACGAACGAGCGGCGTGCGCGCTGGATCCTGCCGCCAGCGTCGTCAGCCTTTCGCGGAGCTCGGCTCCGCCGGGCGGGAGCGAAAGGCGGCCTGGGACATGAGGTTGGGCCTCAGCCTCGGCTACGCGCCGCCAGGGACGAACCCCGCCGACTTGTTCCCGCTCGTGCAGGAGGCGGAACGGCTCGGCTTCGATTCCGTCTGGGTCGCGGAGGCCTGGGGCACCGACGCGGTCAGCGTCCTCGGCTGGCTGGCGGCGCGCACGGAACGGATCAAGCTCGGCTCGGCGATCATGCAGATCCCCGGCCGCACGCCCGCGAACACGGCCATGACCGCGGCGACGCTCGACCTCCTCTCCGGCGGCCGCTTCCTGCTCGGGCTCGGCACCTCGGGGCCGCAAGTGGTCGAGGGCTGGCACGGGCAGCTGTGGGGTAAGCCGCTGGGGAAGACGCGCGAGTACGTCGAGATCGTGCGCGCAGCGCTGAGACGGCAGGTCGTCGAGCACCACGGCGACCACTACCGGATCCCCTGGGACGGCCCGGGCGCGACCGGCCTGGGCAAGCCGCTGAAGCTGATGCTGCGCCCGCTGCGCGCCGAGATTCCGATCTACCTCGCGGCGCTCGGGCCGAAGAACGTCGCGCTCGCCGCCGAGATCGCGGATGGCTGGCTGCCGATCTTCGTCGACCCGGAGCGCTTCGGCGATGCCTTCGGAGCGAGCCTTGCAGCAGCGCCGCCAGACTTCGAGATCGCCGCGACCGCGAGCGTCCTCGTCGGCGACGACGTGGAGGCGCTCCGCGATGCGCTCCGGCCGCATGTCGCCCTGTACGTCGGCGGCATGGGCGCGAAGGGGCGGAACTTCTACAACGCACTCGTCCGCCGCTACGGCTGGGAGGACGAGGCCGAACGGATCCAGGCGCTCTACCTCGCCGGCAAGCAGCGAGAGGCGATCGCGGCGGTGCCCGACGCGCTCGTCGACGCGGTCGCACTCGTCGGCCCCAAGGAGCGGATCGCGGAGCGCCTCGAAGCGTGGCGCGCGACGCCGGTCACCACGCTCGTCCTCGGCACGAACCAGCCCGAGGCGCTGCGGACGCTCGCCGAGCTCGTCCTCTAGTCTCGCGCGATGGCTCAGCCTCTCATCATCCTCGGCGTCGGCCGGTCCGGCACGACGCTTCTCCGCGTGATGCTCGACCGGAACACGACGCTCGCGATCCCGTACGAGACGTTCTTCGTCCCCCAGCTCGCGCACCGGCACGGACGCCGTCCGAGCATCGACGAGTTCGTCGACGACCTCGGGCGCCTGCGGACGCTGTACGACTGGGGCATCAGACCGGAGGACGTCCGGCCCCGGCTACGCGAGGGGATGACGACGAGCGAGGCGATCGTCGCGATCTTCGAGACGTACGCGGAGCGGCAGGGGAAGCCACGCTGGGGCGACAAGACGCCGCTGTACATGCAGCAGCTGCCTCTGCTCGAGCGGCTCTTTCCGGACGCGCGCTGGGTCCACCTCGTTCGCGACGGGCGCGACGCCGCGCTCTCCTTCCTCGAGCTGCCCGAGGGCTTTTCGGGCAAGACGTGGGCGCAACCGCGAACCGTTGCGCAGTTTGCGGCGCGGTGGCGCACGGAGATCCTCGCTGCCCGGCGGCTCGGCAGGCACGCCGGGAGCCGCTACCTCGAGCTCCGCTACGAGGATCTCGTCGCCGAGCCGGAGCGCGAGCTGCGGCGCGTCTGCGATCACGCGTCGCTGCCGTGGGAGGACGGCATGCTCGACCACACCCGCGTCAGCGACGCCGCGAACATGCCCGAGCACAGGAACCTCGCGCAACCGCCGACGCCGGGGCTCCGCGACTGGCGCAGCCAGATGAGCCGCGACGACACCCTCGCGTTCGAGCAGGTCGCGGGCGACGTGTTGCGCAGCTCCAGCTACGAGCTGCTGGAGCCCGGCTGCCGTTATCCGACACCGCACGGGCGGCTCGAGCTCGCCCGCTTCGCCGCGCTGAGCCGCAGTTGGAACCTCACCGCGGCGACCTACCAGCGCTCGCCGCTCTGGCGGCGCTCGCACCCTCCGCTCGGCTGAGCTCGATGCGCGCGGCGCCGCTTCTGCCGGCGCCGGGAGCTTCCCGCCGTCGACGATCGTGGGGAACTACAGCACCCGCGGTTGCATGGACGACGCAAAAACACTTGTGGACGACGCGCATAGCTACTACGTACACAGCACCTCGGGACCAGGCCCGGCCGACCTCTACTACGACGAAATGCGCTTCGACTTCGCGCGTTTCGACGCCGACGGCTGCAAGAGCAAGGAGCTCGCCTCCGCTATCGAACGCGGCCTCACCCCACGGCAGCGAGCGTTTTTGCTCCGCAACGTTGCCAGCGACCTGCATCGCGCTTTTCAGGCAGCGCTGAACAGCTAGCAGGGGCCGGGCTGCGGCTGCCCGCCGGGCCCGTCCTCGTGCTCGTTCCCGGCCTGTAGGCAGTACGAGTACGCGTCGGCGTGCCCAAGAACAACGCCGGTGCCGATCGGGAGCGTCGCGCCGGCGTACGTCCCGTTTTGCGTGTAGGACGCCTGCATCGCCGCCGCGGCCTGGCCGAAGTTCGTCGCAGCGACCGCGGACTGCGCCTGCGAGATCGCCTGTTGCCCCGACGTGGAGGTCGGGCCGTTCGTCTTCGCGTCCTGCGTGTACAGGTAGATGCCGACGAGGGGGACGACGAGAACGGCCGGGATGCCGAGTACACGACTCACCGCGCCGATATCGGCCGCAGTCAGCCGAAGCTAAGGCGTCGCCGCCTCGACAGAGGCATAGCAGATTTGCTATGAGTTGCCTGTGGCCCGGATCAACTACGACGAGCAGACCGCTACCGCATACAAGGCGGTCCGCGAGATCCCACGGGACGGCCTCTCGGACTGGCGCGAGGCGGTCCGGCGGCATCTGCACCCCTGGCCGGGGATGACGCTGGTCGACATCGGCGCCGGCACCGGCCAGTTCTCAGCTGCCTTCAGCGAATGGTTCGGCCTCAGGGTCGCCGCAGTCGAGCCGTCGGCGGCGATGCGGGATCAGATCCCGGAGACGGAGGCCATTCGGGTGCTCGAAGGAGACGCAAGCTCCCTGCCGCTACCGGGCGAGTCGGCGGATGCGGCGTGGCTCTCCCTCGTCATTCACCACATCGCGGACCTGGCGGCCGCCACCGGCGAGATTCGCCGCGTGCTCCGTCCGGGTGCCCCCGTCCTGATCCGACAGGGCTTTCCGGGCAGGGTGGACAGGATCGAGCTCGTCCACTGGTTCCCCGAGACGGCCCGGACCGTCGACACCTATCCGTCGGTCACGGATATTTGCGACGCGTTCGCGGCGGCGGGATTCCACCGGGAAGCGCTCGAGCCGGTTCGGGAGACGTACCCCGACAGCGCCAGCCTCGCGGACCTCCTGGCTCAGCTGGACACGCTCCGTCACGCCGACACCTCGCTGCGAGCACTGACCGAGGACGAGTTCCGCCGCGGCAAGGAGCGTCTCCGCCGTGCCGCCCAACAAGCCGAGGACATCAGAAGCAACTGGCTCGACCTCCTCGTCTTGCGCCGCAGCAGCAGCAGCAGCATCAGCAGCTAGGCGATGACGCGGTACACCTGGAAGACCTCGGCGTACTCGCGGTTCACGTTCACGCCGTGCATGCGCGCGAGATTGCGGACGTACTCGGCGTTCGCGTAGCGGCGGTGCTGCTGCGAGGCGTAGTGCTCCAGCGCCGCGATCTTCCGCTCGATGTGCCGCTGCTCGAGCGTGGCGTACCACTGGTACTCGAAGTCGAAGTTGTTCCACGGGATCTCGTAGCCGAGGATCGTCGTGCGCTTGAAGGCGCGCAGGCCTTCCTCGGCGACCGTGCGGTGATCCTGGTGCACGTCGTGGAGGCTCGGCTGGAAGACGACGTCCGGCTCCCACTCCTCCCAGAGCGCGACGAGCAGCTCGAGGATGTCCTGGCGTCGCTGGGGGAAGGTGCGAACGTCGAAGTCGTGCACGGCGAGCGACTCCGTGGGAATCCCGAGCTCGGCGGTCGCTTCCGCGACCTCGCGCGCGAGCGTGTCGGGCGGAAACCCGGGCGGGAGCGAGCGCGTCGCGATCGAGAAGGCGACGTAGCGGACGTCGCAGCCGGCGTCGACGAGGCGCGCCATCGTCCCACCGCACCCGAACTCGCCGTCGTCGGTGTGCGGCGCCAGGACAAGCGCCTTTCGCCACTGCTCGATCACTGTTGCATCACCGAGCGATCATCTCAGGCACGGGCTCTTTCATATTCTCGACCGGTCGCGGCTCGCGGGCGCGAACGCGGATCGGTGCGACGAGGCCGATCAAGCCGATGAGGCCCCATGTCGTCGGATCCTCGAAGAAGTCGTTGTAGCTGAGGGAGTGGACGAAGATGGCCACGAGCGCCAGCCCGGCTGCCAGCGCCACTTGGCCATACACCGGATGGTCGATTCGCCGGTACGCCGCGAGGAGCAGCGAGCCCACGAGGCAGAAGAAGATGAGGAGACCGACAGCGCCCTCCTCTGCAGCGACGGTGACGGGCGTGTCGTGCGACGCGCTCTTCCTCGCAGTGCGGTGCGTGCGCTTCGAATACGCGTGCTCGAAACCGCCAAGCCCGACACCGAGCGCCGGATGCGCCTTGGCGATCCTGATCCCGTTGGCGACCAGGCTCGCCCGGCCGTGCGTAGCACCGTTCAGACCACTGGTGGTGTGGTGGCGCAGCGCATGCATCAGCCTAGGCTGAGCCGCCACGAGAGCCACCACCACGACGAGCACGGCGGCCAGCGCGAGCAGGGACTTCCACCGCCAGACAATTGCGGCGGCACAGAAGACGGCAACGCCAAGCGCCGAGAAGCTCGATTGCGAGAACGAGATCAGGAGCCCGACCCAGGCGACAGCGGCGAAGGCGAGCGCGGCGGCTCCCACACGAACCGAGCGCCCGCGGACGATCAGGACGACGGTCGGGACGATTGCGATCACGAGGAAGCGGCCGTAGATCGAGGGATCGAAGAAGACGGAGTTGACCCGGAAGAAGGCCGCATACGCGTTGATCGTCTGCAGCTTCGCGTTCTGGAAGATGTCGCGCGTCGCGTACTGGTAAAAGCCGACCGCGATGAAGACGAGAGCCATAGCGACCACCTCGAAGTAGAGAAGCCGGATTCGCGACTTCTGCCACGGCAGGCGTGCGATCGAGAGCGCGAGGATCGTGAACGGCACGTAGAAGGCCAGGAGGTCGAGAGCCGCGGTGTGCACGTCGACGCTCCAGCCGAGCGAAAGCCCGATCCAGACGAGGTACAGCGCAAGAGGCCACGACGCAAGGCCGAGCTCGCGCCCTCTCTCGTCCCCATCGACCAGCTCCCACAGCATGAGCAGGGCGGCGCCGAGCGCGACGGCGTAGAGCGGGACGAGCAGCTGATGGTGCGCGAAGTGGACGCGGAACGGGATGAAGGCGAGAGTCGCGTAGGCGATGAGCCACGGCTCGCGCCGGAAGAGCCACGCGAGGAGCGGGCCGAGCACGATCGCCCCGGCGATCGCCGCCACGAGCTCGGGCACGCTCGCCGGCGAGAACGACGCGACGAGCAGGACGGTGCCCACGCCCGCATAGCAAAGCCCTGCGATCCGGTTCCGACGGGTTCGCGAGACGAGCAGGACAGCGAGACCGATGCACGCGATAGGCCCCGCGATCTCCGAGAGCCCGATCACCTCGCTCGCACCCGCACCAGCGCCGTCGAGGAGTGGCCGTGCTCGGCTACGACGAGCCGGTACGTACCCGGCGTCGTCGGGGCATGCAACCGCAGCACCTTGCCGCGGCGCGCGCCGTGCTGCTGTCCAAGGCGCCATTTGTAACGCGCCGCGTCCGTCTCGACGCGCACGGTCACCCGCTTGCCGGCGCGCACCGCGATCCGGTGGGGCGCGACGTCGATGTAGCGAACCACCACCGTGACGCGCTTGCGCGCAGCGGGCCGCGATTCGTTGCCGGCATCGTCACGCGCCGCGATCGTGAGGACGTACCTGCCCTCCTGAACAGAGTTGCCGCCGATCGTGCCGGCCCACTTGACTCTGCCCTTCGTCCTGGTCGGGCGACCCACGACGATGCGCCGGTGCCCGAGATAGACGACCGCGTGGGCGGACTCGCTGAGGGAGTAGCGAATCGCGACCGAGCGGCCTGGGCCGGCGAAGAGCACGTCCCTCTCCGCGTTCGCGGACAGCACCTGCGGGATCTTTGTGTCGAGAGTGATCCGGTTGATGAAGCGGAACGTGCGCCGGCCATTCGCGAGATGGATCCACGGGTAGTAAACGCCGTCCGGTGCCCGCGTCCCGGCGCTCGTACGGCCGTCCCAGCTGAAGCTGTGAGCATGGCGGGCCACCATGTGAAAGCCCGAGACGATCGTCGCGACGCGGTGGTGGCCGGAGTCCACGATCCAAACGGTCACATGGTCGGGATGGCGAAGCCTGATGCGGACCGCCGCCGTGCTCGTCGAGCAGTGGCAGACCGGGGAGAAAACCTTTGTGACGAGCGTCCCGTAGATGGGGCTCTTGATCAGCTTCAGATGCTCGGTGATCGCGAAGGCGGCAGCAGTCGCCACCAGCAGGCCCAGGAGGGTGACCGTCGTGAGAACCCGCTGCAAAGCTCGCTGATTCTACGGGCCTTTCGTTAAGGAAGGGGTTAGGCCCGTTCGGGCGTGGCCCGCGGGTCGCCCAACATCACGCGTGCGGTGTAGATCGTCAGGACGACGGCGAGGAAGGCGAGCTCGCCGCCGAAGAGCCAGTTCGCGTACGACCAGTTCGTGAGGAGGAGCTTGAGGCCGCTGATGATCAGGATCCCGCCGAGACCGCCGCGGATCGTCAGATCCGGCACCTTGAGCGTGTAGCGGGCCGAGATGAGGATCCCAGGCACCGAGCCGAGGAGGAGCCATGCGGTCGCGTGCAGGTCGACGTCGCCGATGATGAGGTGACCGACACCCGCAACCCAGAGCAGTGCCGCGGCGTGAAAGATGTCCGTGCCGACGATCCGCGGCATCGTCAGGGGGTAGACGAGCACCATCACGAGCCCGAAGTACGTGCCGCTCCCGACCGAAGTCAGACCGACGATGAAGCCGAACACGGCGCCGGTCGCGAGCGCGATCGCCTTGTCGCGGCGGGTCATGATGAATGGGCGCACGTTCGGCTGGACTCCTCGCTTCACAAGCGACTTCGCGAGGAAGCCGCCACCGCCGCCGATGAGCGCGACACCGATCGCGTAGCCGAGAACCGTCTCCGCGTTCGAGATCGAATTGCGCAGGACGTACGAGACGGCGACTCCCACAATCGCCATCGGCCCCCGAGCCGGCGAACAGCCACATGGTCATATGACCGTGCACCGTCCCGAGTCTCCGGTGCCGAAACGCGCCGAACGTCTTGAAGATCGCGCCGTGGAAGATGTCCGTCCCGACCGCGTACGTCGGCTTGAAGCCGAAGACGATGATCAGGATCGGCGTCATCAGCGAGCCGCCGCCGACGCCCGTCAGGCCGACGATGAGGCCCAGCCCCAAACCCGTCAGCGTGAACTGCCAGGTCACTGCGCCGAGAGCACCATGCCCGCGCCGACGGTCTCGTTCGACGACTCGTCGATGAGGACGAACGCGCCCGTGGTGCGGTTCTCCTCGTAGGGATCGACGCACAGCGGCTCGGAGAGCCGGAGCCGCACGACGCCGATGTCGTTCAGCCCGAGCGATTCAGGCGATGGCACGTTTTCGAGCGTGTGCACGTCGATCCGCGAGACGAGCTCGTCGGCGACGGCGCGCACCGAGCGCGAGGTCTGCTTCACCGCGACCCGCGCGCGTGGCTCGAGTGGCCGGTCGCTCATCCAGCAGACACGCGCTTCGAGCTCGCGGGCCACGGTCGGCGGATCGGCGGGATCGGCGAGGAGGTCGCCCCGAGAGACGTCGACGTCGTCTACCAGCCGGACCGTCACCGACATTGGCGGAATCGCAGCCTCGAGCGGTCCGTCGATCGTCTCAACCGCTTCGACGTGGGTCCGCAAGCCGGCAGGCAGGACGACGACCTCGTCGCCCGCGCTCCATGCGCCGCCCGCGACCTGGCCGGCGTAGCCGCGATAGTCGTGGTACTCGTCGGAGCGTGGCCGAATCACCCACTGCACCGGGAAGCGGCGGCTGTCGAGATCGCGGTCGGAGGCGATCTCCACCGTCTCGAGGTACTCGAGCAGCGGCGGGCCGTCGTACCAGGGCATGTTCTCCGAGCGGTCGACGACGTTGTCACCCTGCAATGCGGAGATGGGGATCGCGACCAGGTCGGGCAGCCCGAGCGCGCCGAGCTGCGCGGCGATCTCGTCGAACCGACTCTGTGACCAGTCGACGAGATCCATCTTGTTGATGGCGACCACAGCGTGCGGCACGCGGAGGATCGAGAGGATGTACGCGTGGCGACGGGTCTGCTCCACGACGCCCAGGCGTGCGTCGACGAGCACGATCCCGAGCTCTGCGGTCGAGGCGCCCGTGACCATGTTGCGCGTGTACTGGACGTGTCCGGGCGCGTCGGCGAGCTGAAAGCGCCGCCTCGGCGTGACGAAGGAGCGGTAGGCGACGTCGATCGTGATGCCCTGCTCGCGCTCGGCTCGCAGGCCGTCGGTGAGCAACGCAAGGTCGACGTACCCGTGACCGCGGCGGCGCGAGACGTCCTCGATGTGCTCGAGTTGGTCGACGAAGATCTGCTTCGTGTCGTAGAGCAGGCGCCCGATCAGGGTCGACTTGCCGTCGTCGACGGAGCCGCACGTGACGAGGCGGAGAAGCTCGGTCGACTGCGCTTGCTCAGAAGTAGCCAACTCGTTTGCGGTCCTCCATGGCCGCCTCGCTGAAACGGTCGTCGGCGCGCGTCTCGCCGCGCTCGGTCACGCGCGTCGCCGCGATCTCCTCCACGACCGCGTCGATCGTCGACGCCCGCGACTCGACGCCGCCGGTGCAGGTCATGTCGCCGACCGTCCGAAAGCGGACCGAGGTGACGAACGGATCCTCGCCCTCGATGCGCTCGACGTACGGCGAGACCGCGTACAACATCCCGTCGCGGCGGAAGACCTCGCGCTCGTGCGCGAAGTAGATGCCCGGCAGCTCGAGCTGCTCGCGGGCGACGTACTGCCAGACGTCGAGCTCGGTCCAGTTCGAGATCGGGAAGACGCGGACGTGCTCGCCCTTGCGGACGCGCGCGTTGTAGAGGCTCCACAGCTCGGGTCGTTGCGCGCGCGGGTTCCACTGGCCGAAGTCGTCGCGAAAGGAGAAGATCCGTTCCTTCGCCCGGCTCCGCTCCTCGTCGCGGCGGGCGCCGCCGATCGCCGCGTCGAAGCCGTGCTCCTCGATCGCGTCGAGCAGCGTCGTCGTCTGCAGCCGGTTGCGCGAAGCACGCGGTCCTGTCTCCTCGACGACGCGGCCCTTGTCGATCGACTCCTGCACGGACGCGACGACGAGCCGCTCGCCGAGCTCCGCGACGCGACGATCGCGGTACTCGATCGCCTCCGTGAAGTTGTGTCCCGTGTCGACGTGCATGATCGGGAACGGGAACTTGCCCGGCCGGAACGCCTTCTCGGCGAGCCGCAGCAGGACGATCGAGTCCTTCCCACCGGAGAAGAGCAGCACGGGGCGCTCGAGCTCCGCGGCGACCTCGCGGAAGATGTGGACGGCCTCCGACTCGAGCTCGTCGAGGTGCGAGAGGGCCGGGAGCATGCGCGTCCCGGTGCTCATTTCCCGCTCCGGCGCCGCGCAGGACGGCGCCTCCGCTCCTGGGTGAGCTCCGTCAAGCCTACGCTCACTCCGCCTCGACCTTCTCGGGCAGAAGGTTGAGCTCCTCGAGGCGCTCGAGAACCGAGGCAGCCGACTCGCTCGGCGTGCGGCCGGAAGTGTCGAGCCGAAGCTCCGGCTGGAGCGGTTCCTCGTACGGTGCAGAGACGCCCGTGAACTCGTCGATCTCGCCGGCGAAGGCGGCCGCGTAGAGCCCTTTCGGATCGCGGCGCGCGCATTCTTGAAGCGGTGTCGCGACGTGGATCTCGACGAACGGCGCGTGCTGCTCGACGAGCGAGCGCGCGTGCCGCCGCATCTCCTCGTACGGGGAGATCGCCGAGACGATCACGACGGCGCCGGCACGCGCGAGGCGCGACGCAACCCAGCCGATGCGGGCGATGTTCGTGTCGCGGTCCTCCTTCGAGAAGCCGAGACCCCTCGAGAGGTGGGTGCGGACGATGTCGCCGTCGAGGTGGTCGACGACGAAACCGCGCCGCTCGAGCTCCGGCTCGACGTTGTTCGCAATCGTCGTCTTGCCCGCGCCCGACAGCCCTGTGAACCAGAGAACGAAGCCGCCGCTCACGTATGGATCCCGCATTCGGTGCGCTCGGTTCCCGCCCACCGGCCTTCGCGACCCTTGCCCGGCTGGGTCGAATGCGTGTCGCCGATCGAGTCGTAGCCCTGGTCGTGCAGCTTGTTGCACGGCAGGTCGCGCTCGCGGATGTACGCCCAGCAGTCGTCGTCCGTCCAGTCGGCGAGCGGGTTCGCCTTCCACAGCTCGTGCTGCTCGTCCCAGCCGAGCTTCGGCGCATTGGCGCGGGTCGGCGACTGGTCGCGGCGGATCCCCGTGATCCAGCCGTCGAGGTCGAGCAAAGCGCGGTTGAGCGGCTCGAGCTTCGCGATCGCGAGGTAGAGGTCGGGATTCGTCTCCCAGAGCCCGTCCTCGACCGGCGCCCCCGCGAAGGGCTCGATCCGGGTGCCGTAGCGGCGCTCGACCTCGCGCCAGTGCTCGTACGTCTCGGGAAACAAGTGGTGCGTGTCGATCGCGAAGACGCGCGCCTTCGGCTCGAGCTCGAAGAGCATCTCGAGCAGGACCGTCTCCTCCTTCTGGAAGGAGCAGGCGAGCGCGACGCGGCCGGGAAACTCGGCAAGCGCGAACTCGACAACCCGCTGCGCGGGCCAGGACTCGACGTCAGCCGGCAGCTGCAGGCTCGCCGCCAAGGAGCACCTCCTTCAGGGTGTCGCCGCGCAGGCCTAGGCGCAGCGTCTCGAGCGGAATCACCTCGTCGGGCGGGATGTTGCCGAGGTTGACGTGCGGGCCGAACTGCTTGATGAACCACACCTGCGCGGCCTTCGTGGGGGCCTCGAAGACGACGTTCTCGGTCCCGACGGCCTCGGCGATCTCGCCGATCAGCTCGGTCCGCATGCCGCCCGCGGCATCGAAGATGCCGGCCGTGCCGCCTTCGCGCGCTTCGGTGATGACCTTCCAGGCGCCTGCGTCGAGTTCCTCGCGCAGCCAGCGCGTCCATTCCTCCGCGGAGTATTCGATGCTCGAATCCTTCGAACCAACCTCGGAGAGCACCGTGAAGTCGCGCGCGAACTCCGCGATCAGCTCGAGCTTCCGGTCGCGCGGAATGTCGATCGTGCCGTCGGAGAGCTCGACGTGTCTGATGCCGAGACCGTTGAGCCATGACTTGTACGCGTCGAGCTGATCCTGCACGTAGACGACCTCGAAGAACGTCCCGCCGATGACCACGGGCTTTTCGCGCAGTATCTCGAGCTTGCGGTCGAGGTTCTGCGTGACGGCGGCCGTTCCCCAACCGAGCTTGACGATCGAGATGTAGTCGCCCGCCGTCTCGAGGACGTCCTCCCAGGCGCGGGGCCCGAGGCCCTTGTCGATCACGTGGGTGAGCCCGCTCTCGGGCGGCGCGGGCACTCTCAGAAATCCGTGTTCAAAGCCGGGCATCGCGCTCTCCAAAGGGTAATCGCCACCGTGCAGCGCCCAGGGTACCTAATCCATGGAATAGAAATCACTTATTTCGCTTCACCACTATCCTCCCGCCATGCGGTGGCTCGCCAAAGCGGCTCTCCAGCGGACGCTCGGCGCGCTGCCCCAGGGTGAGCGGCTGAACTACGTCTTCCAGCGACACGTCCTCCATTCGTTTCCGGTCCGCGACGCCGCCTATCGCCAGAAGTTCACCCGCGCGGTGAACCATCTCGCGTTGTACGAAGAGCACGGGCCGGGCGTGCCTACGGCCGAAGCGACGTTCTTCGAGTTCGGCGCGGGCTGGGACCTCGCCATCCCCCTCTCGTACGCGCTGCTCGGAGTTGGGCGCCAGATCGTGATCGACATCAGGCCGAGCGCCCGGATCGAGCTCGTGAACGAGACGATGGCGGCACTCGACCGGCTCCGCCCCGAGCTCGAGCACGCCGCGGGACGGACGGTACGCGAGGTCGGCGACCCGGTCACCTCGATCGATGAGCTCGAGACGCGCTTCGGGATCCACTACCTCGCCCCGTGCGACGCACGCGGCACGGGTCTGCAGCCGGGAATCGTGGACTTCGTGTCGAGCACCGACACCTGCGAGCACATCCCGGCCGGCGACCTCGCGGAGGTCTTCGTGGAGTGCCGCCGGCTCCTGCGGCCGGGCGGCGCGTTCAGCTGCCGCATCGACCTGCATGACCACTACTCGTACTTCGACCGCGGCGTGTCGCGTTACAACTTCCTTCGCTTCTCGGATCGGGCGTGGGCACTCGTCAACTCGCCGCTCCACTACCAGAACCGGCTCCGCGCGCCCGACTACCTGCGTTTCGTGCGCGAGGCCGGTTTCGACCTCGTCGTCGAGAATCCGTCGGGGCCGAGCGAGGAGGGACGCTCGGAGCTGCAGGCGATGCAGCTTGCGAAGGGCTTCCGCAGCTATCCGCTCGAGGAGGTCGGCGTCACGATTCTCTCGTTCGTCGCGCTCGCGCCCTAGAAGACCTCGTGGAGGAGCTGTTCGATCTCCTCCGGCGTGGCCGGCTTCGGGTTGGCAAGGTTCCCGCCACGCTGGGCGGCATCGGCCGCGACAGCCCGCAGATCCTCTTCCGGCACGCCGAGCTCGCTGAGCCGGGTCGGTCCGGCGAGCGAGGCCAGAGCCTCGACGCGACCGGCGGGATCGTCCGGTGCGCCGACAGCGTCGCCGAAACGCCGCACCGCTTCCGGCGCATGCGCGGTGTTGAAGCGGAGCGCGGGCGGCAGGCAGATCCCGTTCAGCGTCCCGTGCGGAAGCCCGTAGCGGCCGCCGATCGCCTGGGCCATCGCGTGCGCGAGCGCGAGCATCGAGCCGGCGAGCGCAGCGCCGGCATGAGACGCGCCGCGGAGCAGCTCCGTCCGCGCCGCGGGGTTTCGAGGCTCGGCGACGACGCGTGGCAGCCAGTCGGAGATCAGGCGCGCACCTGGGAGGGCGTGCTCGTCGGCGACGGGATTGTGTCCCTGGACGTAGAGCGCTTCGGCGCAATGTGCGAGCGCATTCATCGCCGTGCCGACGGTCGTCTCCGGCGGCAGGTCGAGAGTGAGCTCGGGTTCATAGACGATTGCCGAGGGGTGAGCGCCACCACCACCGCCCCTCATTCGCCGGTGCGGATCGCGGACACCGAAATAGCTCGTCCATTCGGCACCGGAGTACGTCGTCGGCACCGACACGAGCGGCAGCTCTGCCGCGGCCGAGATCGCCTTGCCGAGGTCGATCGCGCTCCCTCCGCCGATCGCGAGCACGCCGTCAGCGCCACCTGCAGCCGCAACGGCGTCCAAGACGCGATCGGACGGCACCTCCTGCCAGCGCACCACGGGCACGACTCCCAGTGCGAGCGAGTTCCAGCGCGGGCTCGCGACGAGGAGCGGAGACGACACGCCGGCGGCCACGCAGGCCTCGGCGAGCGAGTCGAGCCCCCACTCGACGATCACGGCAAGCGTTCGCGCGCGAGCGCGACGAACTCCTGCGCGATCCGCGTCTCCGCACGCCCGCTCGCGCGAACGAGCTGGACGTCGCGCGCCGGCTCGAGCCCCTGTACGCGCGCGACCGCGAGCGTCCCGGCGTCGAGGTCGCCCTCGATGGCGATACGGGAGATGAACGTCGCTCCGACGCCGGCCAGCACGGCAGCGCGCGCCGACTCCTGCAGCCCGAGCTCGAGCTTCACGTTCAGGTCCCGAAGGCGGAGGCCGAGCTCGCGCAGCTCGTCGTCGATCATCTGCCGGATGCCGGCCCCCTCCTGCATGAGGACGAGCGGCTCCGCTTTCAGCTCCTCGAGGGTCATGCTCTTGCCGGCGCGCTTGTGGTCGGGGGGAACGGCGAGGACGACCTCGTCGCGGTAGAGCGGCTCATACGAGACGCCACGCTGGCGGCTTGCGACCCCGACCACGCCGATTTCGAGCTCGCGCCGGCCGACCTGCTCGACCACCGTATGAGTGTCCGAGACGGTGAGCGCGACGTGCACCAGCGGGTGGAGCTGCTGGAACTCGCCGAGCACGACCGGCAGGACGCTGCCGCCTGGGCCGGTGGAGGCGCCGATCTCGAGCCTCCCCTTCAGCTCGCCCTCCGCTTCCTCTCCGAGCTCGGCGAGCACCTGCTGCTCGAGCGCGAGGAGCCGTTGCGCGCCGCGGTAGAGCCGAAGCCCCGCCTCGGTCGGCTCGACGCGGCGCCCCGACCGGTCGAGGAGCTGCTGGCCGATGCGCTGCTCGAGCGAGCGGATCTGCAGGCTGACCGCGGGCTGGGTCACGCCGAGTTGGTCGGCGGCCTGCGAGAAGCTGCTGTGCTCGACGACCGCGCAGAAAGCTGCGAGCTGGCGCGTGTCCATAAGAACAACTTATAGCTGCCGGAAGCCCCGAAGAGCCGCTCGCGGCTTTACGATCGGGCGCGTGCCGGACACGACGCGGATCGAGGACACGCTCGTCCGCGGCTACCGCCAGCTCGCGCTCGAGACGCCGGCGCGGCCGCGCGACGTCGTCCTGCGCGCGCTCGACGTCGTCCTCGCGTCGCTGTTCCTGCTCCTCTCGCTGCCGGTCTCGCTTCCCATCGCCCTGCTCGTGCTCGTCACCAGCGGGCGTCCGGTCCTCTATCGCGGCGAACGCGTCGGCCGCGGCGCGCACGTTTTCACGATGTACAAGTTCCGGACGCTGCAGCGCGGCGCCGAGACGCGGCTCGGCCCCTACCTCGGCGAGGAGCTCGTCAGCCGTACGCAGGGGGAGTTCACGCGGGTCGGCCGCTGGCTCAAGGCGACGCAGCTCGACGAGATCCCCCAGTTCGTGAACGTCCTCCGCGGAGACATGAGCCTTGTCGGGCCACGGCCGATCCGGCCTGTCTTCTTCGGCGAGCTGGCGCACGAGCTGCCGTCGTACTGGCAGCGGCTTGTCGTACGGCCGGGCCTGACCGGCTTCGCCCAGGTGCGGCGCGGCTACGAGACGTCGATGGGTGAGAAGCTCGCGCACGATCTCGAGTGGATCGCGGATCGCTCGGTGCGGCTCTATCTCCTCACGGTCGTGGCGACGGGCTGGCGCGTGCTGAAGCAGTCGGTCGGAGGACTGCTTCGCTCCCGCGCCTAAGGTAGAGCCGTGTGCGGGATCTGCGGGATCGCGACGACGCACGGCACCGCGGACGTCGAGACGCTGCGCGCGATGGCGGAGCGGCTCGCGCATCGCGGGCCCGACAGCGCAGGCGAGCATGTGGACGGCGGCGTCGCGCTCGCGGCGCGGCGCCTCTCGATCCTCGATCTCGAGCACGGCGACCAGCCGATCTCGAACGAGGACGGAAGCTGCGTCGTCGTCCAGAACGGCGAGATCTACAACTATCCGGAACTCCGGCGCGAGCTCGAGCGGGGCGGGCACGAGCTGCGGACGCACTGCGACACCGAGGCGATCGTCCACCTCTACGAGGAGCACAGACTCGGCTTCGCCGAGCGGCTGCGCGGGATGTTCGCGGTCGCGATCTGGGACGCGCGACAGCAGCGGCTCGTGCTCGCGCGCGACCGGTACGGGATCAAGCCGCTCTACTACCGGGACACAGGCGACGAGCTGCGCTTCGCCTCCGAGCTGCGCGCGCTGCCGCGCGGCGAGATCGACCTCGACGCGCTGGAGGCTTTCCTCGCCTTCAACTCGATCCCGGCGCCGTACTCGATCTTCCGCGACGTGCGGAAGCTGCCGGCGGGCCACGTCCTTGTCTGGGAGAACGGCGCCGTCACGCTCGAGCGGTACGCCCGGCCCGGGCCTGTGGCCGCAGACGAGCTGCGCGACGGTGACGAGGCGGAGCTCGTGGAGGAGCTGCGGGCACGGCTACGGGACTCCGTGCGAGCGCATCTGCTTTCGGACGTGCCGGTCGGCGTCCTGCTCTCCGGCGGCGTCGACTCGGCGGCGCTCGCGGCGCTCGCCGCGCAGGAGACGCCGGAGCCGGTGCACACATTCACGATCGGCTTCGCCGAGCGCAGCTTCGACGAGCGCGACGACGCGCGACGTGTCGCCGAGCGGTACGGCACCAACCACCATGAGCTCCTCGTCCGGCCGGACCCGGAACTGCTGTTGCAGGCGCTTGCCGACGCGTTCGACGAGCCGTTCGCCGACTCGTCTGCGCTCCCCAGCTACCTCGTCTCGCAGCTCGCGGCGGAGCACGTCAAGGTCGCGCTCTCCGGCGAGGGCGGCGACGAGCTCTTCGGCGGCTACTACACCTACGCCGCGGATCTCTTCGCCGACCGCCTCGCGCCGTTCGCGCGGGCGCTGCGCCCGCTCGTCGAGGCTCTGCCGGCGTCGACGCGCAAGGCGAGCCTCGACTACAAGGCGAAGCGGTTCGTGCGTGCCGCGCACCTGCCACCGCTCGAGCGGCACCACGGCTGGAAGGAGATCTTCTCCGCCGAAGCGCGCGCTGAGCTGACCGTACGCCGGACGGCGTTCGACCCGGTCGACGTCTATCGTGCTCGGTACACCGAGACGGCCGGAGCGCCGCAGCTTGCACGGCTGCAGGACGTCGACTTCGGCGTCTACCTCGTCGACGACCTGCTCGTGAAGACCGACCGCGCCTCGATGGCGCATTCACTGGAGGCGCGCGTCCCGTTCCTCGATCCGCTCGTGACGAGCCTCGCATTCGCCCTGCCGACGCGCCTCAAGGTCCGCGGGCTCGCGAAGAAGGTGCTACTGCGCAAGGCGGTCGAGCCGCTAGTGCCTGCGGAGATCGTGCACGGCCGCAAACGTGGCTTCTCGATCCCGGCGGCGGCGTGGCTGCGCGGCGGGCTCGAGCCGTTCGCTCGCGAGACGCTGGCGCCGGAGAACCTGCGGCGCCAGGGCTTCTTCCAGCCGGAGCAGGTCGTGCGGCTGCTCGACGAGCATGTCGCCGGCCACGAGGACTGGAGCCGCCAGCTGTGGGGGCTGCTCGCGTTCACGCTCTGGTACGAGCGCCACGTCGAACAGGATCCGCCGCGACTCGTCTCGGCACGCATGGAAGCGCTCGTCGCCTGAAGGTCTGGATCGACATCACGGCGCCGGCGCACGTCCTCGTCTTCCGTCCGCTCGTCGACATCATGCGCGGACGCGGCGACGAAGTCGGGATCACGGCGCGCGACTATGCGCAGACGGTGGAGCTGCTCGAGCTCCACGGCCTCGAGGCGGACGAGGTGATCGGCCGCCACGCGGGACGCTCGCGGCTGCAGAAGGCGCGGCAGATGACGCACCGGCTCGGTGCGCTGCGCAAGTGGGCACGCGGCCGCGACTTCGACGTCGCGCTCGCACACGGCTCGCACGAGCTGACGATCTCGGCGCGGCGGCTGGGAATCCCGAGCTCGACGACGTTCGACTACGAGTTCGCGACGCTCCAGCACCAGCTCGGCTGTCGTGCGGCGACTCGGGTGGTGGTGCCGGAGGCGATTCCGCCCGCGCGGCTCCAGCCATATGGGGTGCGACCGCCGAAGCTCGTCCAGTACCCGGGCCTGAAGGAGGAGTACTACCTCGCCGACTTCGAGCCCGACCGGTCGCTGCTCGGCAGGTTCGGCATAGATCCGGCGCGCGTGCTCGTCGTCCTGCGGCCGCCGCCCGACGTGTCGCTGTACCACCGTCACTCGAACCCACTCTTCCCGCAGACGCTCGAGCACCTCGGCCGATCCGAGGACGTGCAGGCGTTCGTCCTGCCGCGCACGGAGGAGCAGCGCGAGTACGTCCGAGGGCTGGCGCTGCCGTCGGTGATCCTCCCGGAGGGCGCCGTCGACGCGCAGAGCCTGATCGCGCTGGCCGACCTCGTGGTCTCCGCGGGCGGGACGATGAACCGCGAAGCGGCCGCGCTCGGCGTGCCGGTCTACACGACGTACGGCGGCCGGCTGGGGGGCGTGGACGAGGAGCTGATCCGAGACGGGCGTTTGAAGCCGCTTACCGACACGCGCGCCCTCGAGCTACGCAAGCGGGAAGACGCCTCGGCGCGCGTACGTCGAGACCCGGCCGAGATGCTGCGACTGCTGTTGTCGGCCCTCGACGCCTGAGTCAGCGCGACCGCCAACGCCGGCCAGGCGAGAGGACGGTCGCCCAGGCGAGGGCGTTGCCCTCGGATGCCTAGGAGCTGAAGTGGGCGACCGTGCCCCCCTCGGTAGTCACGGGTGGGTTGGCCGTCGCACTGATGTTGGCCTTGACCCATTCCGCGGCACGCCGAGAGGACTCGTCTGTGCCGGTCTTGTCTTGGCACACCGTGACGGTGCTGCCACCACCGTCGTCGCTCCGGAACGCCGTGTAGCTGACGAAGCGGGGTACCCCTCCGATGAGTTCCTTGATCTCGTCGTTCTTCTGCTCCAGCTGATCGAAGAGTTCCGAAGCACCATCGCCGGAATAGCTGCGAACGATTACGTGCATGAAACTGCCTCCTTGCGACGCGGGATGAGGCTGGGCGCTGGCCGATCATCCTTCAGCGGTGAGTTGTGCTCAAGCTCAGCGTGCCCTGTTGCGGACGCCGGGTACCAGAGCGTGAGGACGGGGCATCTCGGCGGCTCGTTTCCGCAGGCAGCAGCCGGGGAAGTTGAGCCGTGGACATCGACCGGTGCTCGATAAAGCACGCATAGACCCCGGGTTGATCGCGAGCCTGCGAGAGCGCTCGCGTCCTTTGCGACCAGAGGCGTCGCTCACTCAACCTTTCACTCCGCCCCATGAGGAGGTCCAAGCCGAGGAGCGGCTGCAGCCCCTTATCGCCGACCTGATCATGAGGTTGGAGCGTGCGGAGGAGCGTCTACGCCAGCTGGAGAACTCTCACGTCGGAAAAGCGGTTGCTGCCCACACACTTTTCCTGTCGAGGGCTACGGGATACACGATCATCGAGCGGGACGGTCCGCCGCCACGACCTGGGGACGATGTCCAGCTCGATGACGACGCCTACCGTGCTCGGCGCTACCGCCACTCACCGTTTCCCGCTGATCCACGACCCTGCGTCATCGTCGAGCCTGGCGCTAAGTAGAAGTCCCGCCTCAGCTGAGAGGACTATAAGTCCAGGCGAGCGCCGTCTAGCCAGGCCGCATGTCCCCGGCCACGAGCGAGATCATCACGCAGTCATGCCTGGGCCGGACCACGATGACCGTGAACCGAGCGTCTAGTGCTTAGAGCTCAACCACGAGGTCACCGACGCGGATGACACCGCCGACGAGGATGTCGGCGTTGACTCCAGCCCGGTGGGTGAGCTCCTTGATGATCCCCGGTCGCGTCATCTCCTCGAGATGCCGGCACGGTTCGCAGAGCTCCACGCCGAAGCACTCGACCTCGCCGACGCGAAAGCGCTTGCCGACGAGAGCGTTGACATCGACATCACGCACGGTCAACTGCCGTCGAGTATCACCCGGCCGCAGTCCGACCTCCTCGACGGCCTCGGCTGCAACGAGCGTCAGCGCCTGGCCCGAAGGAGCACCGCCGGCGTGGAAGTGCCGGTCACCTTCGAGCCCCTTACCGGCCACAGCCTGCACGGACTCGACCGTCCAAAGGTCGGGCTTGCCTGGAGCCCCGAGATGGATCGCCTCTACTGACACGGTTCGATCATCTCAGGCGGCGAGTTCCGCCAGGCGAGCCAGCAGCTCGGGGCCATAGCGTTCGAGCTTCGCCGGCCCGATGCCCGGGATCGCCGCGAGCTCGGCGAGCGTGCGGGGTGTGCGTGAAGCGAGCTCCGCGAGCGTCCGGTCGTTGAACACGACGTAGGCCGGCACCTCGTCGGCGCGCGAGCGAGCGAGCCGCCATTCCTTCAGGGCCTTTACCGCCGGCGTCTGCTCGAGCACCGCCCGCTCCAGCTTCGGCAGCGGTGGTGCCGCAGCGCGCACACCGAGCTCGTCGAGGAAGCGGCTCGGCTTCCCCTCCCACGTCACGAGCAGATACCGCTTCGCCCGCGTGAGCCCGACGTAGAAAAGACGACGCTCCTCCTCGACGTCGCCGCGGCGCAGCGGCAGCTCGCCTTCCTCGATCCGGGGCAGGAAGACGGCCTCCCACTCGAGCCCCTTCGCCCGATGGAGCGTGAGTAGATGGACGCCGCGGCCGGCACTTTCGCCAAAGCGCTCGTGGAGCAAGTCGACGAAGCCGTCGACCTCGCCGCCGAACTCCCCGGCGAGCCGCACGAGCCGCGCCAGATCAGCCTGCCGCGTCTGCTCGCGCTCGCCGAGCTTGTCCGGGATCTCCGTCAGGAGCCCCTGCCCGACGGCGAGCTCCCGCACGACCTCGACAGCCGGCCCGCGCCGGCCGCGCAGGCCCTTCAGCAGCTGCCGCGCCGCGTCGCGCGCAAGGAGCGATGCGCCCTGGAACGGAATCCCGGCCTCGTGGAACGCTTCCTCGAACTCGCTCGTCCGCGCGTTCGTCCGCACGAGCACCGCCATCTCCTCGAGCGGAACACCACCGGCATGCAGCTCTCGGACGTGTGCAGCCACATCGAGCCCGGGCCCCACGACGGGAGCGGGCCCGTACGGACACATCGGCGCTAGCGTCTTCGCCGAGCCGCCGAGCCGGGGCACGAGACGGTTCGCGAGCTCGAGCACCTGCGGCGTCGAGCGGTAGTTCCGCTCGAGCCGCACGACGCGAGTCTCGGCGAAGCGTCGCGGCAGCGCGAGCAGCCACTCCGGGCTCGCGCCCGTGAAGCTGTAGATCGCCTGGTAGTCGTCGCCGACCGCGCAGAGCTCGTCCCGCTCGCCGAGCCAGAGATCGAGCAGCGACTGCTGGAGAAGGTTCACGTCCTGGTACTCGTCGACGGTGAAGGCGCGCCAGCGCTCGTGTACCGACGCACGCGTCTTCCCGTCGCCTTCGAGCAGACGAACCGCCCGTTCGAGCAAGTCTTCGAAGTCGATCAACCCCTCGGCCGCCTTTCGCCGCTCGTACTCGCGGAAGACCCGGCACGACAGATCCGGCGGGATCGGGGGCTCGTGGTCGCCGAGCTCGGCGCGATAGGTGTCAGGCGTGAGCCGCCGGTTCTTCGCCCACTCGATCTCGGTCGCGAGGTCGCCGGCGGGCCGGAAGCGGAACGCCCCCGGCAGCGTGTTGCCGATCCGGCGCAGCAGAAGCGCCTTCGACGCGAGGATCCGGCCCTGGTCGCCCTCGAAGTGGCGGAGCAGGGCCAGCGCCGCCGAGTGGAACGTCGAGGCGCGCACGCCGTCCACACCGAGCGCACGCAGCCGCGTGCGGAGCCCGCCTGCGGCCTTGTCGGTGAACGTCACCGCCAGGATGTGCTCGGGCGGGAAGGCGCCGCTGGCGACCTGCCAGGCGATCCGGCGCGTGATGGTCGTCGTCTTGCCCGTCCCCGCCCCGGCAAGGATGCACAGCGGCCCGCGCGTCGCCTCCACGGCGGCGCGCTGTTCGGGGTTCAGCCCGGCGAAGATCCTCTCGGCGTCCAGGGCGCGGAGGCTAGCGCCGGCACCGGCCGACTTCCGTCACGGAAGGATCAGAGCTGCGTGAACATCCCGTGCAACGTCGTCACTCCCGTGTCCCTTCGGCTAATCGAGGCAGCTCAGTCGGCTTCGGGCGATACGACGGGCCGCCCGAGCTCGAACTTGTAGCTACCTGTGTCCGAGAGGTTCGGCAGCTCGACGCGCCGCGGCTTGCTCACCACGTTGCGCAGCTTGCCCACCACCTCGAGCGTGTCCCCTTCGTCGGCGAGGCGCTCCAGCTCCTTGAGTTGCTCTGCCAGCCAGTCGGGATCGACCGGCGGACGGCTCAGCCGCATGATCTTCGGATGGGTCGTCGCTCCGACCGACTCGTCCTCGCTCCAGAGCTCCTCGTGGATCTTCTCGCCGGCCTTCGAACCGATGAACGTGATCTTCACGTCCCGCGCGGTCGTCGCGGTGTCGTTCGGCAGGCGCGGCTCCTTGCCCGAGAGGCGGATCATGTTCTGCGCCAGGTCGATGATCCGGACCGGCTCGCCCATGTCGAGCACGAACACCTGGCCGCGGCCGCCGATCGCGCCCGCCTGCACGACGAGCGAGACGGCCTCCGGAATCGTCATGAAGTACCGAGTCATGTCCGGATGGGTCACGGTCACCGGCCCGCCGCGCTCGATCTGCTTGCGGAAGATCGGGATCACGCTCCCCGACGAGTTGAGGACATTGCCGAAACGCACGGCGACGAACCGGGTCGCCACGTCGCGCCGGTGGCCGAACGACTCGACGATCCACTCGCACAGCGCCTTCGACTGTCCCATCACCGTCTTCGGGTTGACGGCCTTGTCCGTCGAGATGAAGACGAACCGCTCGACGCCGAACTCGGCAGCGAGCTCGACGATCACGCGCGTGCCGACGACGTTGTTGCGCACCGACTCGAGTGGATGCGTCTCGAGCATCTTCACGTGCTTGTAGGCCGCGGCATGGAAGACGACGGTGGGCTGGTACTTCTCGAACACCTCGCGCCTGAGCGCCTTGCGGTCCTTCACGTCGACGAGCTTCGGCAGCGCGGCGGTGAAGCCGCGCTCCTCGAGCTCCCGCTCGATCTCGAACAGCGGCCCCTCGGCGTTGTCGACGAGGATCAGCCGCGACGGCCGTACGCGCGAGATCTGGCGACAGAGCTCCGAGCCGATCGAGCCGCCCGCGCCGGTGACGAGGACGGTGTGCCCTTCGAGGTAGGCGGCGACCTCGTGGAAGGTGACCTCGACCTGCTCGCGTCCGAGCACGTCCTCCACCTGCACGGGACGGATCTGGCCGGCCAATCCGACCTCGCCCGTGATCAGCTCGTAGAGCCCCGGCAGCGTCTTGACCACGATCCGCAGCTGTTGCGCCGTCTCGACGATCTGTCGGCGCACATCGCCCGAGACGGACGGCATCGCGATCAGCACCTCGTCGGGTCGGTGCTCGCGGAGCACGCGCGGCAGCTCCTCGAGCGTTCCGAGCACACGCAGGCCCATCAGCCGGGTGTTCCGCTTCCGCGGGTCGTCGTCGACGAACCCGATCGGGGTGTAGTCGAGCATCCGCGACCGCTGCATCTCCTGCACGATCAGGCGCCCCGCGTCACCCGCCCCGACGACGAGCACCTCCTTGCCGTGGGCCACCATCGTCAGGCCGGGCCGTTCGATCACGGTGCGTGCGAGGAGACGTGAACCCGCGACGAGCGCGAGCGTGATGAGCAGGTCGGTGGCGGCGATCGACCGCGGCAGCCGAAAGCCGTGCACAGGCGAGACGAGATACACGGTGACGTCGGAGACGAGAGACGCAACGACGACGCCGCGCGCAATCGCCCACATGTCGCGAATCGAGACGTAGCGCCACCAGCGGTTGTAGAAGCCGAAGGCGATGAAGACGATCAGCTTGATCGCGAGGACGAGCAGGATCGTCCGGTTCAGGAGCTGCGAGTACTTGAGCGGCAGCCCGTGGTCGAAGCGAAGCTGGAACGCGAGCCACCAGGCGAGCGCCACGATCCCCGCATCGACGAGGACCTGCCCCAGCCGGTGCGGCGAGAGAAACCGGCGCATCAGGCCTTTTTTGCTCCGGTGCCCGCAAAGCCGGCACCTGCGCTACTGGCCGGCTCCGTCGAGCCTACGCCGGTACTCGGCACGGCCGAGCGGACCACGTCCACCACGCGCTCCTGCGCCTCGATCGGGATCCCCGGCCAGAGCGGCAGCGAGAAGTTCTCCGCACCCGCCTGTTCGGTCGCGGGCAGCGAGCCTGGCTCGTAGCCGAGGTAGCGCAGGGAGGGCTGGAGATGGAGCGGCGTCGTGTAGTAGGTCGCCGAGGCGATGCCGGCCTCTGCCAGCGCCGTGCGGATCGTCTCGCGCTCGCGTGAGCGGCAGACGAAGAGGTGGTACACGTGGGCCGGCTCGTCCTGCGGCAGCTCCACGAGTTCGCCAAGGCCGAGCTCGGCGTAGCGGGCTGCCGCTGCGCGGCGTCCCTCGTTCCAGCCCGCAAGCTCCGGCAGGAAGATGCGCAGGAACGCGGCCTGCAGCTCGTCGAGGCGGGAGTTGTAGCCGACGAGGTCGAAGGCCGACTTGTCGCGCGAGCCGTGGAAGGACAGGAGCTGGACGCGCTCGGCGAGCTCCTCGTCGTTCGTCGTGACGAGACCTCCGTCGCCGAGGCAGAAGAGGTTCTTCGTGGGATAGAAGCTGAAGGTCGAGATCGTCCCGTGCTGCGCGACTTTCGGTGCGCCGAAAGCCTGCGCCGCATCCTCGAGCACCGGCACCTCGAGCTCGACGAACGGCCGGACATCGAGCAGCCGGCCAAAGAGGTGAACCGGGATGATCGCCCGCGTCCGGTCGGTCACCTTCGCCGCCGTGTCCTCGAGGTCGAGGTTGAGCGTGACCGGATCGACGTCCGCGAATACCGGCGTGGCGCCGCGCCGCACGACCGACTCCGCGGTCGCATAGAACGTGAAGGCCGGGCAGATCACCTCGTCGCCCGGCCCGACGCCGAGCGCGTCGAGAGCGAGCACGAGCGCGTCGGTGCCGTTCGCGACGCCGATCGCCCGCTTCACGCCGAGATACGCGGCGGCTTCCTCCTGGAAGGCCCAGTAATGCGGGCCGCGGATGAACCGCTTGCTCTCGAGTACCTCGCGGAACGCGGCCTCGAGCCGTGGGATCAGCGGCTCGTATTCGGCTCGGACGTCAACGAGTGGAATCGTCTGCACGCTGGGCCACTCTAGCGGCGGCCATCCTCCGGTAGACCAGATACGCCGCACCGAGCACGATGCCTGCCACGACCGCGTACTCGGCGTAGCGGAACGCATGGTCGAAGCGGTGATAACCGGTGCCGAGGCCGTAGCCGATGCCGGCAAAAGCGAAGGCCCACACGGCCGAGCCCACGAGCGTCAGCACGGTGTACGGCGCCAGCGGCATCTCGAAGATCCCTGCCGGGATCGAGACGAAGGACCGGACGACCGGCGTCAGGCGGCCGATGAGGACGCCCACGTTCCCCCAACGGTCGAACCACGCCTCGGCGCGGTCGAGACGCTGCGCTGAGAGGTGGAACCATCTGCCCCGCTCCTCGAGCAGCGGGCGCCCCCCGTAGAGGCCGATCGCCCAGCCAATCAAGGCTCCTACGAGATAACCGAGCGTGCCTGCGAGGGCGAGCACGACGAACGCGCCCGCGCCGAAACCGATCCGTGAGCCGAACAGCGTGACCCCATGGGCCGCCGCGAATGCCCCGGCGGCGACCGCGCCCGCGTAGAGCATGACGAGCTCGCTGAATGCCGGGAACACCGCGTCGATCGCCATCAAGCCGAAGACGGCGTAGACGCCGTGGTTCCCCACCGCGGAGGTGAAGCTCGACGAGACGCTCGCAGTGAGCACCGGGCGAGTCTATTGACGCGTGTGAGGACGAAATAAGAAGAGCGCGGCGAGCGAGCTCACTCCGACGGAGCTCGTCGCCACGACCTCGACCCGGTAGCGGCCGCCGGGCGCGCGGCGCTTGCCGATCCGGCCGCGCCACGTCACGTGCTGCGGCCCCGCCGGGCGCGGCCCCGAGCCAAGGCTCGCAACCAGGACACCGTTTGGGCGCTCGATCCGGACCACGACGTTCGCGGAACGTGTCAGCTGGAACGTCGCGGTCGGCAGACCCCGGCTGCCGGTCGTGACTGCGAGGGCCGAGAGCGTGTCGTCGAGGGAGAAGGTCTTCTGCGCGGTCGTCGTGACCTTGCGGTCGTCCGTCGCGGTGACCGTGAACGTCCACTGCCCCTCGGCGCCGTTCGCGCCGTCCCACGTGAGCGTATGAACGCCCGGTGACTCGGCTCCGTTCGCGAGCGTGATCTTCGTGTTGTCCGGGCCTGCGAGCGTCGCGCTCACGTCCGACGGACGGGCAAGCTGGAAGACGAGCGTCTCATCGTCGCCGGCCCCGTCGTCGTTCGGCGAGAGCACAGGAGCCGAGGGAGGCGCTGCGTAGACGCCGGCGTAGGAGAGGACCAGGGCGTCCGAGAGCTTTGCCTCGGTCTCGCCCGACGGCCGCGTGAGCAGCGTCCCGTTGAACGCGACCCCGGCCGCCGGACCTGCGTCGAGCCCGAACGCCGTCGTCGCCCCGAGCCGCGAGAGCGCGACCGCGAGCTCGTAGCTCGACATGCCGATGCTGTACGCCGGGTTCGTGCCCTCGACGGCGACGAGGAGGATGCGCCCGTCGGGCAGCTGGCCGATCGCACCACGGGGTTGCCGGCTGTTCAGGCGCCGCGGGTCGAACGACTCGCTCGCGTGAAAGACGGGCTTGCCGTTCCTCACGAGCGCGGGGCCACCGCCGATCGCGCTCGCGAGGCCGCTCCAGTTCGGCGAGAGGGACAGCAATGCCCCGATGTGCTGCCCGACAGGCGCCTCGGTTCGGAGCTGGGCGGTGGACTGCGACCCGCGGGCCACGAGCACCGCGCCGCCGGGCGGGATCGGCGTGGGGCCGGCGGTTGTCACCTGCGTAACGGTGCCATCGAGGGCCACGCCCGGCTGCGCGGGCGGAAGCTGCCCGATCACGGCCTCCACCGCTCCAGACTCGTTGGGCGTCGCCGTCCCGTACGCCGGCGTGTACAGCGTGAACTTGCCCTTCCCCACCGGCCCGTTGAGAAGGAGCGGCCTGCGCTGTCCGTTCCCCTGCCAGGTCCCGGCGAGGGACACGCGCGCCGCCGTAAGTGTCCCGTCCGCGGCGATGCCGAGGCTGGAGCGCCCGGTCGCCGGCGCGCTTTCGAGCACGCCGTTCTGCATGAGGATCCCGCTCGGCGCGCCGGTCTTGCGGTCGAAGTAGTCGCCGTCGATCGCCACGGCCGCCGCGCCGGCGGCGACGCGGCTCGCGAGGTGCGTGAGCGTCTCCTTGCCTTGCAGCTGGTCGGTCGACAGCGCCGGCGCGAGCGAGTACAGCGCACCGGTCGGTTTCGGCGCGGTCACGACGTCGAGCACGATCGGGCCTCGCGACGTGAAGTCGACCTCGCGGCTGTAGGTCACTCCGGGCATGAGCGTCGAGGTCGAGACCGACTCCTGCCTCGAACGGCCGGTTGCCGCAGACGCCGCCGCGGAGACGAGGGCCGCCGCGAGCGCGACGGCGATGAGAAGCTTGCGCACCACAGACACGACCCGCGGGCCAGGGTAGCTTCGCGCCGTGCGCCTCGCGCTCCTCGTGGAGCAGCTAGCAGCTAGTCCCAGACCTTGACCGGGCGGTACAGAGTGTCGCGCTGCACTGCGGTCTTGCCGAGTGAACGGATCAGGTGGACGAGCTCCTCGGCGCTCGTTCGGTGCGTCGTGCCCGCGGCGGAGACGACGTTCTCCTCGATCATCACAGAGCCGAGGTCGTCGGCTCCGAAGCCGAGCGCGACCTGGCCGATCTTCTTTCCCTGCGTCACCCAGGACGAGCCGATGTGCGGCACGTTGTCGAGGTAGAGGCGCGAAACGGCCTGCGTGAGCAGGTAGTCGAACGAGGTGGGCCGCGCCTCGGCCGGAACGAGCGAGACGAGACGGTTGCCGTCGTCCTGGAACGTCCACGAGAAGAAGGCGCGGAAGCCGCCGGTCTCGTCCTGCAGCTCGCGGATCCGCCGGAAATGCTCGACGCGCTCCTCGAGCGTCTCGACGTGGCCGTACATCATCGTCGCCGTCGTCGAGATCCCGAGCCGGTGGGCCTCGCGCA
This sequence comes from Gaiellaceae bacterium, assembly GCA_045805965.1. Classification (GTDB taxonomy): domain Bacteria; phylum Actinomycetota; class Thermoleophilia; order Gaiellales; family Gaiellaceae; genus Palsa-739. Next base: position 8,965 of record JBJMKF010000012.1, on the reverse strand, counting down.
TCACGCCGAGCCACTCCTTCGTCGAGACCTTCTTCGGCGCGATGATGTCGCGCACGCGGTCGACGAGGATCTCGGCGCCGCCCCCGGGTATCGAGTCGAGGCCGGCGTCGCGCATCCGGGCGAGCGTCTCGGGCACGGTCAGCTTCGAGCGGCGCGCGGCATGCACGATCTCGGACGGCGAGAGCGCGTGAAGGTGGATCCGGTAGCGCGCCTTGATCGAGGAGAAGAGGTCTTCGTAGTAGTCGACGCCGAGATCGGGGTGGTGGCCTCCCTGCATGAGCAGGCCGGTGCCGCCGAGGGCGAGCGTCTCCTCGATCTTCTTGAAGATGACCGGCTTGGGCAGCAGGTAGCCCTCGCGTTGGTCGCCCGGCCGCCGGTAGAAGGCGCAGAAGTCGCAGTCGGTGACGCAGACGTTCGTGTAGTTCAGGTTGCGGTCGATGATGAACGTCACGCGCTCGGGGTCGTGGAGGCGGTTGCGGATCTCGTTGGCGGCGCGGCCGACGGCGACGAGGTCGCGGGAGCGCAGCAGCTCGACGGCGTCCTCGTCCGTGATCCGCTCGCCCGACGTCGCGCGCTCGAGGATCTCGCTCACGCGAGTGCCCTCGGCGACGCTCATGCGACTGCAGCGCCTGCGGTCTGGACGAAGCGGAGCTCCGGCACCGTCTCGAGCAGGCCGGCGTCGCGCGCGAGCTCGAGGAACGTGTAGAGGCCGGCGCGCTCACGTGGGCCGAAGCGGTAGCGGAGCTTCTCGAAGTAGCGCGCGAGGAAGCCGGCCGGATAGCCGTAGCGCTCGGCAGCCTCGAACGCGAGCTGCTCGGGCTCCGCACGGGCAAGGCGCACCGACGACACGAGCGCGTCCTCGAGCTCCGCGAGACCTTCGGCGAGCGGTTCGGGACAGGCCCAGACGGCGAACACCATCGGCAGCCCGGTCCGCTCGAGCCACAGCCTGCCGAGGTCGTGGTGCGGCGTCGGATCCTCGAACGCCGAGCGCAGCGCCGCATCGCCGATCAGGAGCTTCGCGTCGGCTTCTTCCGACTCGTACGCCTCGAGCGGCGCCTGCTCCGCCTCCGGCAGCAGCACCTTGGTCAGCGCGACCGAAGTCGCGGACTCGGGCGTCACGGCGACAGAGCGCACGCGCTCGAGCGGAACGCGGGTCACGAGCTGGATCGAATCGACGGCTCCCTCCGAGGCGACGCACAACCGCGGCAGCAGGCGCAGCCCGGCCGCGTTGCGCGCGTACTCGATCGAGGAGATCGGCGCGGTGTCGAGCTCGCCCGAGAGGAGCATCCGGTTCAGCTCGGTCGGGACGCCCTGCACCTCCTCGACCTCCGCATCGACCCGGTAGAAGACCGGCGCCATGTTCACGTAGGAGATGCGGCCGAGGCGGATCACTGCATTGCCTCGAACGCCGCTTCCGCGGTAGTGCGGTTCGGGTAGTCGCGGATCTCGTGCACGAGCCCGTCGTGGACGATCAGGATCTGGTGCAGCTCCGGGTTGAGCTGGGGCGGAGCGGAGACGTGCGGGTCGATCAGCACCGCTCCCTCCCGCTCCGCGAGCACCTCGGGGTTGAACGACCGCCCCTCGGCGCGAATCTGATCGAGCCTCGAGTTGACCTGCTCCGCGCCGCGACACAGCAGGCCGGGCAGCGACCCGACCCAAACGACGTCCGGATCGAGTTCGAAGTCGGCGACGCTCACCATCGGCGCAGCTCGTTGTAGAGGCTGTCGCGCTGCACCGGGACCCGGCCCGCCTCGCGAACGACGCGGACGAGCTCGGCGACCTTCTGCTCGGTGCCCGCGCTCGCGCCCGCCGCCTGGAAGATCTTCTCCCGCACGACCGTGCCCTGAACGTCGTCGGCGCCGAAGTGGAGCGCGACCTGGGCGAGCGGGAGGCCCATCATGATCCAGTACGCCTTCACGTGCGGGATGTTGTCGAGCAGGAGCCTCGAGACGGCGATCACCTTCAGGTCGTCTGCGCCGGTCGTGAAGCGGAAGCCGCGGCGCTCGAAGACGGTGTTCTCGGGATGGAACGCGAGCGGGATGAAGGAGAGGAAGCCGCCGGTCTCGTCCTGCTGCTCGCGCAGTCGCAGCAGATGGTCGACGCGTTCCTCGTAGGTCTCGACGTGGCCGTAGAGCATCGTGCACTGCGTCGTGATCCCCATCCGGTGCGCCGTGTCGTGGACGTCGAACCACTCGTCGGGATGCTCCTTGCCGGGCGCGATGAGCGCGCGGACGCGGTCGGCGAAGATCTCGGCGCCCCCTCCCGGCATCGAGTCGAGCCCGGCGTCCCTCAGCGTGCGCAGGACCTCCTCGTGCGAGCAGCCCTCGAGCCGCGAGATGTGGTGGATCTCGGAGGCCGTGTAGAACTTGAGATGGACGTCCGGCAGCGCCTCCTTCAGCTTGCGGAGCAGGCCGGCGTAGTACTCGAGGTCGACATGCGGGTTCTCGCCGTTGACGGTGTGAATCTCGGTGAAGCCGTGAACCTCGTGCTGCTGAACGGCGTCCTCGACGAACTCGTCGGCGGTCAGCGTGAAGGCGTCATCCTGCTTCCGTGTCTTCGCAAAGGCGCAGAACTTGCATTTCACCCGGCAGACGTTCGTCTGGTACAGGTTGATGTTCTGGACGAAGTAGACCTCGTCGCCGCCGTCGCGCTGTCGGCGCGCGAGGTCGGCGAGCTCGCCGAGCGAGAGCAGGTCGTCGGCCTCCATCAGGGCGACGCCGTCGTCGAAGTCGAGCCGCTCGCCGGCGAGCACCTTCTCCCGGATCGGAGCGAGCGTGTCGAGAGTGTCCAGAACCGCCATGCGGCGCTTACCTTTCCCGGTCGACGACTGCGCGAGTCAGGGCCTCGAGCTCGTCACGGTGCAGCTCGCCGTCGAGGCGTGCCCTGGCTTGCCTAGCGTAGTCGAGCGCTACCCGGCGAGCTTCGTCGAGGGCGCCGGTCGCCGCGACGCGCAGGAGCGCTCCGTCCATGGGTCCGCCGGCGAGCGCCGCGCGAACGACGGCGTCCTGCTGTGCGGCGAGGAGGAGCGGCAGGGTCGGCGTCCCGTCTCGGAGGTCGGTGCCGGCAATCTTCCCGGTCTCGATCGTGACGCCGGAGCAGTCGAGGACGTCATCTGCGATCTGGAAGGCGATGCCCAGCGCGAGGCCGTACGCGCCGGAGCCGCCGCCGAGCCGACACGCCGCCTCGAACAGCTTCCCCGTCTTGAGCGCGCAGCGCTCGAGGTATGCCTCGACGGTCGTGGACGGGTCACACGTCTGCGTCCGCTGCAGCGCCTCGCCCCGCGCGAGACAGAGCGTCGCGTCCGCGAGGATCTCAACCGCGGCCGCATCCCCCGTCGCGCTCAGCTCCGAGAAGGCGCGGGCGAAGAGGTAGTCACCGGTCGCGCGAGCGGCGGCCGGGCCGTAGATCGACCAGGCGGCGGCCTTGCCGCGGCGGAAGTGGGCGCGGTCGATGAGGTCGTCGTGGACGAGCGTCGCCATGTGGACGAGCTCGACTGCAACGCCTGCAGCCAGAGACGGCTCTGCGCCGGGCGGCGCCGAGAGGAAGACGAGCGTCGGACGCAACCGCTTGCCACCTGCGGCGAGCGCCTCGTTGCCGACCGCTGCAACCAGGCCCGGATGCGTCGCGACCGTGCGCGCGAGCCTCTCCTCGAGCGCATCGAGATAGCCGTCGAGCCCCGGCACGGACCTGATGTCTGCGAGCGTCGTCGTCACGAAGCCGCCTCCCCTACGTGGAGCGCCACGATACCCCCGGCGAAGCGGCGGAACTCCACGCCCTCGAAGCCGCACGCGCCGAGCAGCGCCGCAAGCTCCTCGGGGCCGGGGAAGTGGCGGACGCTCGCGGGCAGATACGTGTACGCGGCACCACCCGGGAGAACGCGGCCGAGCAGCGGCACGATGCGGTCGAACCAGAGCTTGTAGAAGATCGCGAGCGGTCCGCGCGGCTTCGTGATCTCGAGGATCCCTAGGCGGCCACCTGGCCGCAACACGCGCCGCAGCTCTTTGAGCCCGGCTTCGAGATCCTCGACGTTACGGACCCCGAAGCCGACGACCACCGAGTCGAAGCTCGCTTCCTCGAACGGCAGCTGGAGGACGTCGGCCTGAATCCACTCGACCTCGGGTGCCTTGCGCCGCGCGCGCTCGAGCATCCGCTCGGAGAAGTCGACACCGACCACGTCGCGCGCGCCCGCCTTGCGAGCCGCGACCGCGAGATCTCCCGTGCCGCAGCAGGCGTCGAGGACGCGGTCGCCCTCACGGACCGCCTCGCGGACGGTCGCCCGCCGCCAGCGCTGATCGAGCCCGGCGGTCATGATGCGGTTCATCGCGTCGTAGACGGGGGCAATGCGGTCGAACATGCGCTGCACGCCTTCGGCCGGCAGCCGGCCGGATTCCACCGTCACGAGTGTCCCTCCCGGCGGCGCCGTTCGAGGTATGGGTCGCGAGCACCAAGCGATGCAAGGACGCAGGGAGCCCCGATAGCGGTTCCTATCGGGGCGACTGAGGACGCCGCAGCGCGCAGCGTGATCGCGGGCCAGACACGAACATGTGCCGCCGGGAGGGACACTACTGACCCCAGCGCGGCGTGAGCTCGTGGTCGAGCCCGAGCTGGTCGAGGGCGCGCGCGACCACGAAGTCGACGAGGTTCTCGACGGTCTCGGCCCCGTGGTAGAAGCCGGGCGCGAGGAAGAGGATCGTCGCGCCCGCCTCGCGCAGCGTGAGCATGTTGCGGAGGTGGATCGCCGAGAGCGGCGTCTCGCGCGGCATGAGCACGAGCCGGCGCTCCTCCTTCAGCGCAACCGAGGCGGCGCGGTGGATGAGGTTCTGCATCGCGCCGGAAGCAACCGTCCCGAGCGTGCCCATCGAGCACGGGCAGATGACGTACGCGTCGACCTTCGCCGAGCCCGAGGCGTAGGGAGCGCTCCAATCCTGGGGGTCGTAGATCTGGGCGGCGCCACTTGCGTGCTCGAGGAGCCGGGCGAGCGTCTCGTCGCGCGGCAACCTCGGCTCGCCGAAGAGCTCGGTGCCCAGTACCTCGATCCCGGCACTCGAGGCGCAGACGCCGATCTCGCAGTCGGCCGCGGCCAGCACCTCGAGCAGCCGAGCCGCGTACGGCGCGCCCGAAGCGCCCGTGATCCCGAGGAAGACGTGCATTCCCGGGGATTGTCGCTGCTAGCGGATGCCTTTCGACGCTTCAAGGAACACTGCGAGCTGGTGCAGCGGTCGCTTGCCGAGGGAGGCGAACTTCGGCATCGGCGAGCCAGGGTTGGCGCAGGACGGGCACTTCAGGTGGTCGATCTCGAACTGGATGCCGAGGTGGTGCGTGCCGACCGCGGACAGATCCGGCGCGCCGAGGTTCGCGCTACCCGAGCCCGCATACGTGTGACAGGCGGTACAGCCGGAATCGGCGAAGAGCTTGGCGCCCGGGATCGCCTTCTTCGGTAGGCGCTCCAGCTCGATCCAGCGCGGGACGCTGGAGGACGCGTCCGAAGGAACGGCAACCGCGGTGGCCGTGTGCGTGGACGATGAGGTGGACCCGCCGAAGAGCAAGCTGGCCCACCCGCATCCCGACGCGAGCGGGACAAGCAAAGTGAGCAGGAGGAGCCGACGCATCGCGCCGACTCTACGCCTCTAGTGCGTGCCCTTGGACGCTTCTAGGAAGACCGCGAGCTGATGCAGACGCGAGTCGCCGAGCGAAGCGAACTTCGGCATCGGCGAGCCCGGATTCACGCACGACGGGCATTTCAAGTGGTTGATCTGGAACTGGATCCCCAGGTTCCGCGAGCCAATGTCCGTGAGGTCAGGCGCACCAAGGTTCGAACCTCCCGATCCCGCGTACGTATGACAGGCCGTACAGCCTGCGGTCGCGAAGAGCAGCGCTCCCGCGTGCGCGGCAAGCGGCAGGTTCTCCTGCGACGTCCAGCGCGGGATGTCGGCCTTGACCTCCGAGGCGAGCGCCTCCTTCGCGGTCGCGCCCTTCCAGGTCAGCACCCCCATCGAGACAATCGTCAGGACGGCAGCGACCATGGCGACGGGCCGCGCCGAGATCCGACGCTCCCGCCGGCGATCGAGGAACGGCAGCCCGATGAGCAGCATGAGCGCGATCGTCGGCACGCCGACCGTGCCGAGGAAGACCGACTCCGGCCACTTGAAGATCCGGAGGAGGTAGAAGAGGAAGTAGAAGTACCAGTCGGGCCGCGGCACGAAGCTCGTCGTCCCCGGGTCGGCAGGCGGATCGACCTCCGGCCCGAGCAGACCCTTGTGCGTCGGGTCGTGATGCGGCCCGAACGCCGACCACTTCCAGATCACCGCGAGCCCCACGATCGTGCACACGACAACGAGGCTCATGATCGTGTCGTGGAACATCGCGTACGGGTAGAACGGCTTCCCGCGCTTCTTGACGTCCTCCTTGTAGCGCGCGAAGTTGGCCCGGTTCTCGTCGAGGCGCGACGGCTTCTCCTTCGGGACCGCAGCCATTACTGGCGGCCTCCCGGCTCAGCGTGCGGCACCGGCCGAGTCAGCCCGGACCGTGCCGACGAAGGCTCGTCGACCGGCTCCCGTCCCGCGGCGTCCTTCGACCACGGCGGCGATGTGACGCCGAGGCGGATCACGAGGTAGAGGTGCAGCGTGATCAGGGCGATGATCGCGCCCGGGATCACGAGCATGTGGAGTGAGTAGAAGCGCGTCAGCGTCTCACCGCTGATCTCCTGTCCGCCACGTAAGAACTGGGCTAACCACGGTCCTAAGAAGGGCGCAGTCCCGTTGAGGTTGATCCCGACGACGCTCGCCCAGTACGCGGTCTGGTCCCACGGCAGGAGATAGCCGGTGAAGCCCTCCATCATCCCCATCACGAGAATGAGGACGCCGATGATCCAGTTCAGCTCGCGCGGGTACTTGTAGGCGCCGAAGAGGAATACGCGGCCCATGTGCAGGAACATGAGGATGATGAAGACGCTCGCGCCCCACTTGTGCATGCCGCGCACGAGCCAGCCCATGAACAGGTGATCGGTGATGTTGACGATCGACTCCCAGGCGACCGGCTTTCCGGTTGCCGGGTCGGTCGCGGCCGACGGGTCGTAGTACATCGCGAGGATCACGCCGGTGATCGCCTGCACCAGGAACGCGGTCAGCGCGGCCGAGCCGAGCGTCTGCATCCAGTTGATGTCGGCCGGGACGTTGCGGAAGAGGAAGTAGCGAACGCCGCCGACCAGGCCCGACCGCTCCTCGAGCCAGTCGACCGGGTACATGACGAGCTCCTCCATCTTCTGCCGGCGGAGCTCGGCCTTCGACGGCTTCCGTCTGATGGTCATCAGTGGTGCGGAGGCTGGAGGGGATAGAGCCACTGCTCGGGCCCGTCGATGTGCTCACCCGGCCCGGCGTCCTTGTACTTGTAGATCTTGGCCTGCGCGCCGGTGCCGACCACGTGCGAGACCGAGTAGATGCTGAGCAGGATCAGGCGGCCGTTGTCGATCTCGAACGCGTAGCGGTCGAGCGCGCGCACCGGCGGGCCGGCGACGCGGTTGCCCTCGACGTCGTACTGGCCGCCGTGGCACGGGCAGCCGTAGCCGGCGGGGACGACCGGGTCGAGCTTGACCCTCCCGTTCTTCGTGTGCTCAATCACCGTCGGCATGCCGAGGATCGAGCCAGTCGGGCCGTTCGCCTGCACCGGACAGCCGAGGTGGACACAGTGGTTCGAGATGATCGAGAAGCTCGGCACCGACTTCTTCGTCTTCGGGTCTGCGGCAGGGCCGTTGTTGCGGATGAAGGCCGTCCGCCTGCTCACTTCTCCCTGGGTCGGATCGACGACGAACGTCGCCACGTACCACTGGCCCTGCGTGAACTTCTCGAGCGGGCCGAGATCGACCTTGTGCTGCTTCTGGCTGAGGAAGCCCGGAAGGACCATGAAGCCCGCGACCGGCACGGTGATGACGCCGCCGATCACGCCGCCGAGGCCCAGGGTCGCGCCCTCGAGGAAGCGGCTGCGCGTGACCGCCGTTTCCGGGACGTGCGGCAGCGCGACTCCCTGCTGGTCGGCGGGCGGCGCCGTCATCCCCTCGCCTGCCTCGCGCGTCTCGCGTCGCTCGGGCTCGACGACGATGGAATGCCCGCGCAGCTCGGCCGTCGCGTCGCGCGCCCAGAGCGAGCCGAAAACGATGGCGATCGCCCCGCCGATCGACGAGATCAGCTCGGGATTGATCACGAGCCCTACGAGGACGACGACGATGCCGATCGCAAAGCCAATGGGCCACAGCGTCGGCGGCGGCAGATGCGGCTCCCCGTGGAGCGACTCCTGCTCGGTGTCGGGACTCGGCTGCTCCGGCTCCACCAGATCGAAGTCTTATCGGAAAGGCGGATGCCGCGGAGCGAGAACTAACCCAGTCCGTATTCGGTCCAGCGGCGCGTGACGCGCTCCTTGATCTCCGGGCTCATCTCGATCTCGTCCGGCCACGGCCGCGCGCCCTCCTCCGGCCACTTCGCGGTCGCATCGATCCCGAGCTTGCCGCCGACGAACTGCCGTTCAGGCGCGTGGTCGAGGTGGTCGAGCGGCCCCTCGCCGATCACGACGTCGCGCTTCGGATCGACGTTGGCGCCGGCGTAGAAGAGCACCTCCGCGTAGTCGTGGACGTCGACATGCTCGTCGACGACGACGATGCACTTCGTCAGGCTCAGCATCCCGAGCCCCCAGATCGCCGACATCACCTTCCGCGCGTGGCCGGGGAACTGCTTGCGGATCGAGACGATGCAGCAGTTGTGGAAGGCGCCCGCGACCGGGAGGTCGTAGTCCACGATTTCGGGCACGGTCGCGCGCACCGCCGGCAGGAAGATCCGCTCGGTCGCCTTGCCGAGCCACGCGTCCTCCTGCGGCGGCTTGCCGACCACGATCGAGGGATAGATCGCGTCGCGCCGCATGGTGAGCGCGGTGACGTGGAAGACCGGGAACGGCTCGGCGGCCGTGTAGTAGCCGGTGT
>JBJMKF010000011.1:0-35979 GCA_045805965.1 Gaiellaceae bacterium | reverse complement strand
CAGCTGGCTCGCAGCCGGGCTCATCGCCGTGCTCGCGCCCGTCTACATCTTCTACGGGTTCGAATCGGCCGGGGACATCGCCGAGGAGACGAAGGACGCAGGCCGACAGATTCCGAAGGCGATGCGCCACGCGCTCCTCTGGGGCGGGATCGCATCGTTCATCCTCACCGCGGGCCTGCTCCTCGCGACGCAGAAGCACGATCCGGTCGGCGCCGCTGTTGCCGGCGGCATCCCGGGAATCCTCGCCCAGCTGCCGAGCTGGATGCAGGACATCCTCCTGTTGCTGGTCATCTTCGCGTTCTTCTCCTGCGGCTCCTCGATTCAGGGAGCGGGAAGCCGGCTCGTGTTCTCGTATGCGCGTGACGGCGGGTTGCCGGCTTCAGGCTGGCTCTCACGCGTGAATCCGCGTTTCAAGACTCCGGTCAACGCCCTGATCGTCGGCGCGGTGATCACTGTGCTGTTCTGCCTGCTCGTCTACGTCAACCCGGGCAGCAACTACCACATCTGGTTCGTCACCTATCCGGCGCATGTGAACGCACTTCTCATCCTCGTCTCGTTCGGTGTCAGCGGCATCTATCTGTCGTTCCTGCTCACCGTGATCGCCGCGATCGTCGCCCGCTGGCGTGGCTGGCAGCCCGAGGGCGCGTTCCGGCTCGGCAAGTGGGGCTGGCCCGTCACACTCATCGCGGCCGGCTATCTCTCCGCCATGTTCGTCAACGTCGTCTACCCGTCGGGACTCTCGAGCGCGCGCTTCTTCTTCAACTACGACTGGCTCACGCTGTTCGTGATGTTCCTCATCGCGGTCGTCGGACTGGCGTATCTCCTCCTCGCCCGCCCCGACCGCAACGTCGAGCGGCGGCTGAGTGGCACGCCGGACGCGCCCGAGGCGCCGCCAACCACGGCGACGTGATCTGAAGCGTTGGGGCGTCGCCGTCGGCGGCGCCCCGTACATTTGTTCGCGTGATCGTCGCGCACCTGGATCTCGACGCGTTCTACGCAGGCGTGGAGGAGCTCGAGAACCCGGAGCTCCGCAGCCAACCGCTCGTCGTGGGCGGCGATCCGCGCGGCCGTGGGGTCGTCGCGACCGCGAACTATGTCGCGCGACGCTTCGGGATCCACTCCGCCATGAGCTGCGCAGAGGCGATGCGCCGCTGCCCGCAAGCAGTCTTCGTCCGCCCGCGTCACTCGGTCTACCGCGAGTACTCGCGGGACGTCTGGGAGTGCGTTCGCGGCATCGTCCCAACCGTCGAGCAGACCGGGATCGACGAGGGCTACCTCGCGGTCAGTGAGGTTGCCGAGGACTTCCTCGCTGCTCGATTCGTCGCCGAGGCGGTGCAGACCGCGGTGCGGGCGGCAACGAGCCTCACCTGCTCGCTCGGCGTCGCGCCCTGCAAGGTCGTCGCCAAGATCGCGAGCGACGCACGCAAGCCGGGCGGGCTCGTCGTCGTTCCGCTGGGGCGGGAGGCCACGTTCCTCGCGCCGCTCGCGGTGCGGCGGCTGCCCGGCGTCGGCCCGAAGGCGGAAGAGCGGCTGAAGAGCGCCGGCATCGAGACGATCGGTGAGCTCGCCGTACTTAGCGACGAGAACCTTCGGCGTCTGCTCCCCGGCAGCGTCGGAACGATGCTCCGCGACCGTGCACGCGGCATCGACCCGCGCGAGCTCGAGCTCGACACAGAGCGGATCTCGATCAGCGTCGAGAACACATTCGAACGGGACATCACAGACCGCGAGCGTCTCCACGACGAGCTGCGAGGGATGGCCGTCGAGGTGGCCGAGGCCTTGCAACGGCGCGGCCAGGTGGCGCGGACCGTGACGACGAAGCTCCGCTACGCGGATTTCTCGATCCGCAGCCGCTCCACGTCGCTCGACGCCGGATTCGACGCGGCCGAGACGATCGGCGACCTCGCCTGCCAACAGCTCGACCGTGGACTCAGCGACCGGCCCGGTGCGCTCCGGCTCGTCGGCGTTGGCGTCTCGGGCCTCGCAGACTTCCGGCAGCTGATGCTCGAGACCGGCTGAGCGCGAAGCAGGGGCGGAGGGACTCGAACCCCCGACCTACGGTTTTGGAGACCGCCGCTCTACCAACTGAGCTACGCCCCTGTGCCGGGAAGCCAGTGTACCCCGAGCGTTTCGCCGGATTGAGGGGCAAGGCGGCAGTACGCTCGGCGGATGCAGGGGCACGCGCTCGGGATCCTGTTCGCCGTTCTTGCGGCCGCGCTGACCGCCGTAGCCGCCTACGCATTCGCCAGCGGAGGCGGCGGTCGCCACCTGATTATCGGCGTCGCTGCCCTCGCCGTCGCGGCCTGGCTGGCGACCCTTTCGGTGAGCGCGTTGCGCCGCAGGCATTGAGCCACTGAGGAATCGGCCGAAAAACGCCGTATTCTCTCGGACGTGACGCGGGCCGACGAGACACAAGAGCTTTGGCTCGAATACCGGCGGACCGGCGACCAGCAGCTTCGCGACCGCCTCATCCTCACGTACGCCCCGCTCGTGAAGTACGTCGCCGGCCGGCTTGGCTCCGGATTGCCGGCCCACGTCGACGAGGGTGATCTCGTCTCCTACGGCCTGCTCGGGCTGATCGGCGCAATCGAGCGGTACGACCCGGCGCGCGACGTGAAGTTCGAGACGTACGCGATGGCCCGGATCAAGGGCCAGATCATCGACGAACTGCGCTCGATGGACTGGGTGCCACGCTCCGTCCGCGCCCGCGCCCGCCAGATCGAGCGGGCGATCGGCGAGCTGGAATCCCGGCTCGGCCGGGCCCCGACCGACGAGGAGATCTCGAAGAAGCTCGGCATCAGCGAGGATGAGCTCGAGGAGAGCCTGGGCGAGATCTCCCGTTCCTCGATCGCTGCGCTCGACGAGCTCTGGACCGTCTCGGGCTCCGGCGGCGGCGGCGACCAGGTCGCGCTCATCGACACGATCGAGGACGAGAGCGCACCCGACCCGCAAGGCACGCTCTCGGTGACCGAGCAGAAGGAGGCGCTCGCCGACGCGATCGCGCGACTTCCCGAGCGCGAGAAGCTCGTCGTCACCCTCTACTACTACGAGGAGCTGACGCTCCGCGAGATCGGCGAGGTGCTCGGCGTCACCGAGTCGCGCGTCTCGCAGCTCCACACGAAGGCGATCCTTCGGCTCAAGGCGCACATCGCGTCATTCGGCGCAGCCGCCGCGCTGTAGTACCCGAGACGCCGCGAAACGCGGCGATACGATGCGTGGCCGAAGCGACCGAGGAGGACACGTCCCCGATGCCTGCCACCGAGCCCACGAAGATCCGCAACATCGCCGTCGCCGGCCACCGCGGCGTCGGGAAGACGTCGCTCGTGGAGGCGCTGCTCTTCGAAGCCGGGAAGACGAACCGGCTCGGCAGCGTGGAGCAGGGGACGACGGTCTCCGACTGGGACGAGCACGAGCAGCGGCGGGGGATGTCCCTCTCCGGCTCGCTCTGCCACCTCGAGCGGAAGGACCGCAAGATCAACCTCGTCGACACGCCGGGCGACGCGGGCTTCCAGGCCGACACGTACGCCGCGCTCCGCGTCGTCGAGGGAGTACTCATGGTGCTCAGCGGCGTGATGGGTGTCGAGGTCAACACGGCGCGCGTGTGGCAGCGGGCCGAGGAGCAGGAGCTTTCGCGCGTCCTCTTCGTCAACATGCTCGATCGCGAGCGCGCCGACTTCTTCCGCGTCCTCGAGGCGGCGAGGCAGCAGCTCTCGGACCGGTGCGTCGCGATTCAGCTTCCGATCGGGGCCGAGCACGAGCTGAAGGGGATCGTCGATCTCCTCCACATGTGCGCGTACATGGATCCGTCGGGCGGTCGCGAGGGAGGGCCGCAATCGATCCCCGACGAGATGGCCGACCTCGTGCAGGAGCACCGAGAGAAGCTCCTCGACGCGGTCGTCGAGACGGACGAGGACCTCATGGCGCGCTACCTGGACGGAGAGGAGCTCGACGCGACGGCCGTCGCCGATGCGCTGAAGCAGGCCGTGACGCGCGACGAGCTCTACCCGGTTGCCTGCGGCGTCGCAGCGAAGAACCTCGGCACGACGGCGCTGCTCGACCTGCTCGTCGAGGGCGTCCCCTCTCCGGCCAGGAAGGGGACGACGATCGAGTTCGGCGACGCGAAGCAGGCGGTCTTCGTCTTCAAGACGATCGCCGACCCGTTCACGGGCCGCATCAGCTGCTTCCGCGTCCTCGCCGGCCCGGTTTCGGGCGACACGACGCTCGTCGATCCGCGCACGCACGCGAAGGAGCGGCTCGGCCAGGTGCTCCTCCTGCAGGGCAAGGACTCCGAGACGGTGGAGGCACTCGGGATCGGCGACCTCGGCGCGGTGGCGAAGCTCAAGGACGTCGTCACCGGCGACGTCCTCGTCGACCACGAGGTCGCGGTCGAGCCGCCGCACATCGACTTCCCGGAACCGGTCATGAGCTTCGCCGTCAGCCCGAAGGCGAAGGGCGACGAGGAGAAGATGGCGACCGGGCTCCGGCGGCTCAGCGAGGAGGATCCGACGCTGATCATGCGTCGCGATCCGCAGACCGGCGAGCAGCTCCTCTCCGGCCTCTCGCAGATGCAGGTCGAGGTTGCGGTCGACCGCCTGCAGACGCGCTTCCACGTCGACGTGGAGCTCCATCCGCCGCGCGTGCCGTACAAGGAGACGATCCGCAAGGAAGCGACCGCCCGGCACCGCTACAAGAAGCAGACGGGCGGCCGCGGCCAGTTCGGTGACTGCGCGATTCGGATCGAGCCTTTGCCGCCGGAGGACGGCGAGATGGGCTACGAGTTCGTCGACAAGATCGTCGGCGGAGTGATCTCGCAGAGCTACCGGCCCGCCGTCGACAAGGGAGTGCGCGAGGCGATGGAGCACGGCGACCTCGCGGGCGCGCCGATCCAGGGCGTGCGCGTGCTGCTCGTCGACGGGATGGAGCACAACGTCGACTCCTCGGAGATGGCGTTCAAGATCGCCGGCTCGATGGCCTTCAAGGAGGCCTACCAGAAGGCGGATCCAGTCCTGCTCGAGCCGATCATGCAGCTCGAGGTGACCGTGCCGGACGACACCGTGGGCGCCGTGAACGGCGACCTCAACTCGCGGCGAGGCCGGCTACAGGGGATGGAGCCGGCGAGCGGCATGACGACGATTCAGGCCGAGGTGCCGATGGCCGAGATCCTCACGTACTCGCAGGCGCTGACCTCGATGACCAGTGGTCGCGGCGACTACTCGATGCACTTCCTCCGCTACGAGGAAGTGCCGACGCACGTCGCGCAGAAGATCATCGACCAGACGAAGAAGGAGCGCGAGGAGGCGAAGGTCTAGCTTCCCGTCCGTGGCCGACGACGAGCAAACCCAGGCGAAGCCAGACCACGAGCCGCCGCAAGGCGCGGAGACGACCGCGCGCTGGACGGGCGGGGCGAACACGCTCGACTACACCGCGACGGCGAAGTGGCTCGTCCTGCGCAAGAAGGAGAAGCCCTCCGCCGAGATCTTCTCCGTCTCGTACGTCGCGCACGGCGAGGACCGGAGCCGGCCGGTCGCGTTCGTCTTCAACGGCGGCCCCGGCGCGTCCTCGGCGTATCTCCACATGGGCGCCGTCGGACCGCAGCGGGTCTCCTTCCCGGCGGACGGAACGCTGCCGACGCTTCCGCCGAAGCTCGTCCAGAACGAGTCTTCGTGGCTCGCGTTCGCCGATCTCGTCTTCGTCGACCCGATCGGCACCGGCTTCAGCCGCATCATCGAGCGAGACAAGAGGGACGAGAAGCCGAACCTCGACAAGCCGGACGGTTCGCCGAACGCGGGCGAGGGCGAGAAGTTCGATCCGAACGAGTACTTCGGCCAGAAGCGCGACCTCGAGTCGCTCTGTGAGTTCATGGCGCGCTGGCTTTCCGAGAACGACCGCTGGAGCTCCCCGGTCTTCATCGCGGGCGAGAGCTACGGCGGCTATCGCGTCGGTCGGCTCGTCCGCATGCTTCAGGAGGACACGGGGATCGGGCTGAACGGCGCGATCCTGATCTCGCCTGCGCTCGAGCTGACCGGTCTCGCCCCGAGCGACTACAGCGTCACGACATGGGTCGACCTGCTGCCGACGATGGCCGGCGGCGCTGCGTTTCATGGGCGCTCGCGGGCGTTCCCGGCCGGCACGCCGCTCGACGAGGTGCGTGCCGGAGCCGAGGAGTTCGCGAGCGGCGACTACGCAACCTTCCTCATCCGCGGCGCGTACCTCGGGACGCCGGAGCGCGAGCGCACGCTCGCGCGGCTGGCCGATTTCCTCGGCCTCCCGCCCGAGCTCGTCACTCGTGCAGAGGGACGGATCTCACCGTTCGTCTACGCGCGCGAGCTGCTCCGCGACGAGCGCAAGATCGCCGGTCTCTACGACGTGACGATCACCGCGACCGACCCGTTCCCCGACCGTCCGGAGCACGAGGCGCCGGACCCGACGCTCATGGGTATCGGGCCCGCGTATACGGCGGCGGTCAACCGGCAGCTCCGCTCGGAGATCGGCGTCCGCACCGACCGCGAGTACCGCCTCCTCAGCCTCGAGGTGAACAAGGCGTGGAAGGAGGACACGGAGCGGCACTTCTTCGCACCGCCGGAGGGCGCGACCGACTCTCTCCGCTACGGAATGGCGCTCAACCCGCACATGCGCGCCTTCCTCACGCACGGGCGATACGACATGGCGACGCCGTACTTCGCAAGCGACAGGCTGCGCAACCTGATGCGGCTCGATCCGGACTCCGCCGGACGGTTGACCGTGCGCCATTTCGAGGGCGGGCACATGTTCTATGCGTGGGAGGAGAGCCGCCACGCGTTTACTGCCGCGATCGAGCAGTTCGTCGCGGGCGCTCTGGCGGGCTGACGCTCAGCCAGCCCCAGCTGGAAGCGCCGCCGGCGAAGCCGACGGCGCCCAGCGGTAACCGCGGCCGCCTGCGGCGGCCGCCGGCGCGCGCGGCTCGGCTCAGATCTGCTGTTGAGGCTGTGCGTCGTCGCGGTCGCGCAAGTGGCTCAGTACGTCCGCAACGTCAGCGAGCTGCTGCTCGAGGTCGCGCTGGAAGGACTCCAGGCGCCCGATCAGCTCGGGGCGGCTCGGGAATGGGCCGCGAAAGAACATCCGCGAGCCACGACCCCAACCATGGGAATGACGGTGATGCATGTTCACCTCCTCTCCTCGTAACGTCCGAGAAATCGTGAAGTTCGCTCCTGTGAGCGGTGCAGAGCTTCGGCCCACTGGTCGAGCAGCTGCTCGCCCGCAGGCGTAATTGCGTAGCGGCGCTTCGCGGGGCCCGGGGACGAGGCGTCCCATTCCGAGGAGACGAGTTCTTCTTCCTCGAGTCCGCGCAGCAGGCGGTAGAGGTTGCCCATTTCGATACGTGACTCGCCGGTCAGCTCCGGTAGCCGCTCGAGCAGGTCGTAGCCGTGTGCGGGTCGCTCGCGCAGGAGCAGTAGGAGCGCCGGCTCGGCAAAGCGCTCGACGCGGGCGAGCACGCGCCACCGGCCGTGGTGATGCCGGCGCGCGCGTGGTCCCCGTCCTCTCATCCTGCTATTACATGTAAAACACACATGTAAGAGACATTAGCCGATTTGCGAGGAGTTGCGCAACCCTGGCTACACTCGGAAGCCGTATGAGGGTTACGAAGGTCGCAACGACCCAGCAGTGCGCGGTATGCGAGAGGACGCTCCTGATGGGCGAGCGCGCCGCGAGCTTCGCTCCGTCCGAGGGCGCCGAGCTCGTCGACGTGTGCCCGCTCTGCCAGGAGGTCGCCGTCGAGGCCGGCTGGATCAAGGAGGGCACGCCCACGACGCCGACGCTGGTCGGCGAGCGCCGCCGCAAGCGCGGGCTCGTCGAGTTCCTCGGCCTGACGCGCGCGACCGATGACGGGGCGCTCTCCCGGCAGGAGCCGATCCTGCGCAAGCTCTCCGACAACGAGGTCGCACTCCTCGAAGCCGCCGACCTCTTCAACGGCAGCGCCTACCGGCGCACCGTCGGCGGCATCGCGAAGAGCCTCGGCGAGCCGCAAGCGAGCATCGTGCCGCTCTCGGGCAGCGCAGGTGAGCTCGCCGTGACGGTCGCCTGGGAGCTCTCCTGGTACCAGTACCGGGTCAGCCCCGACTCCGCGCAGCCTGTGCGCCTCGAGCGGCGCGGGCACGAGCTCGAGGAGCTCGAGGAGGGTTACACGGACTGGAACGCGCAGGTCGAGGACGAGGGTCGCCTCGTCCCCGAGATCGCTCGCCTCTAGCCGCCGGGGAACTCACCCAGCTTGAGGTGAAGGGTCTTGCGCTTGCCGCGCTGCGTGTCGATCGCGAGCGCGACCGTCGTGCCCGGCTTCAGCTCTGAGACGACGCTCGTGAAATCGTCGACCGTGGCCGTCGATTGGCCGTTCACCGAGCGGATCACGTCGCCGGCCACGAGCCCGGCTTTGGCCGCCGGGCCGCTGGCGGCGACGCTTTGAACGTAGACGCCGAGGCCGTTCGTATCGCCGATCTCGATGCCGAGGTAGGCGCGGTGAGAGTTCGTGACGTGGCCGAAGCGGATGATCTGCGTCGCGATGTCCTTGACGAGGTTGCTCGGAATGGCGAAGCCGATGCCGGGCGCTGCGGAGCCCCCTAGCTCGGGGTCGGTCGCGGCGAGGGTCGGGATCCCGATCACGCGACCCTGAAGGTCGGCGAGCGCCCCGCCGGAGTTCCCCGGGTTGATCGCGGCGCTCGTCTGGATCATCAGCGGCAGCGCGACGCCGTTCCCCTCTGAGACGCCCTGCCGGAAGGCGCTCACGATCCCGTCGGTGACGCTCGATCGCAGTCCCAGTGGGTTGCCGATCGCGATCGCGATGTCGCCGACCTCGAGCGCGCTCGAATCGGCGAACGCCGCAGGCGTGAGCTGCGCGTCGGAGACGTGCACCACGGCGAGGTCGTCGGGCCCGAAGCGGCCGACGAGCGACGCCCCGTACGAGCGCGCTCCAGCCGTCACGGTGAACGAGCCGGTGTCGCTGCCGATCACGTGGTTGTTCGTCACGATGTCGCCGTCCGAGTCGAAGACCACGCCCGAGCCGAGGCCCTGCGAGGTCTGGATCTGGACGACGGAGGGCGAGAGCTCGTGCACGACCGCGGTGATCGCGTTCTGGAAGGCCAGCGCGGCGGCGCCCGGTTTGAGGCGGGCATGACTCGTCTTCGGCGAGGTCTTCGCGGACGAGCCGCCACCGAGCGAAACCGCCGCCACGACGCCACCGGCGACGGCTGCGCCGGCGAGCGGCGCGAGCCACCAGATGTGGCGGCGAAGCATTCGCCTCTTATACCGACGTGGGGGGAGGGCACACGCCGATCCCCGCCGTAGAATCAGCCTGCCATGATCTTTTGCGTCATTCCGCGCGAGCTCGCCAACGAGCTCTACGACAAGATGGTCGACTACTACAAGGACAACCCGAACGTGACCGTCATCGTCGACCGCCGCGAGGGCAGCGATCGCCGCAACGAAGGGGACGAGCGGCTCGAGGACAAGGAGCGGCGCACGATCCGCGACCGCCGCCGCGCCCACCCGGGCACGTTCCCGGATACAGACGTACCCGAGGAGTAGTTCCCGCTAGTCTCGCCTCATGGCGACGACGACAGCGCAGAACTTCAAGAACTTCATCGGCGGCGAGTGGGTGGACGCCGCCTCCGGCGAGACCTTCGAGAGCACGAGCCCGGCGACGGGCGAGACGATCGGGATCTTCCCGCGCTCCGGCGCCGAAGACGTCGACCGCGCCGTTGCGGTCGCGAAGGAGGCGTTCGCGGACTGGCGGCTCGTGCCGGCACCGAAGCGCGGCGAGATCCTCTTCGGCTTCGCGCGCCTGCTCGAGCAGGAGAAGTCCGCGCTGACCGACCTGATGACACGCGAGATGGGGAAGGTGAAGGCGGAAGCGGGCGGCGACGTCCAGGAGGCGATCGACATCACGTACTACATGGCCGGCGAGGGCAGGCGCCTCTTCGGCCACACGACGCCGTCGGAGCTGCGCGACAAGTGGAACATGAGCGTGCGCCAGCCGATCGGCGTCGTCGGTGCGATCACGCCGTGGAACTTCCCCGTCGCGATCCCGTCCTGGAAGCTCATCCCGGCGCTCGTCTGCGGCAACACCGTCGTGCTCAAGCCGGCGACGGACACGCCCGCGCTCGCGGAGCGCTTCGTCGAGCTGCTCGCGGAGTCCGGGATTCCGAGCGGAGTCGTGAACATCGTCCACGGCGGCGGCAGCACGGTCGGCGAGCGGCTCGTGCGCCATCCGGACACACGCGTGATCACGCTGACCGGCTCCCGCGAGACGGGCGTCGAGGTGCTGAAGGCCGCGGCCGACACGCTCACGCACGTCCACCTCGAGCTCGGCGGCAAGAACGCGATCATCGTCCTCGACGACGCCGACGTCGAGCTCGCCGTCGAAGGGATCCTCTGGTCGGCGTTCGGCACCTCCGGGCAGCGCTGCACGGCCGCGTCGCGCGTGATCGCGCAGCGTGGCGTCTACGACGCACTCCAATCACGGCTCGTCGAGCGCGTCGAGAAGCTGCGCCTCGGCCCGGGCTTGGAAGACGACACCGACATCGGGCCGGTCATCAACCGCGCCGCGCTCGAGAAGATCGACTCGTACACCGGGATCGGCAAGGACGAGGGCGCGAAGCTCCTCACCGGCGGCGAGATCGCGAGCGACGGCGACCTCGGCAAGGGCTTCTTCTACCGGCCGACCGTCTTCGCCGACGTCGATCCGCAGATGCGGATCGCGCAGGAGGAGATCTTCGGGCCCACCACCGCGATCATCCCGGTCGGCGACCTCGACGAGGCGATCCGTGTCTCGAACGGGATCAAGTACGGGCTCTCGTCCTCGATCTTCACGCATGACGTCAATGCAGCGTTCCGCGCGATGCGCGACCTCGAGGCGGGCATCACGTACGTCAACGCCGGCACGATCGGCGCCGAGGTGCATCTCCCGTTCGGCGGCACGAAGGACACCGGCAACGGCCACCGCGAGGCCGGCCAAGCCGCGCTCGACGTGTACACGGAGTGGAAGTCGATCTACGTCGATTACTCCGGGCACCTCCAGCGCGCCCAGATCGACGTGGAGTAGGTGAATCGCAAGCTCGTCGTGTTCGTGCCGCGGGAGGCGCTCGACGCGGTCCGCGAGGCGCTCTTCGCAGCCGGCGCCGGTCGGATCGGGGAGTACGAGCATTGCTCCTGGTACACGGAGGGCACCGGAACCTTCCTCGGCGGCGAGGGGACGTCGCCGAACGTCGGCCGGGCCGGCCACGAGGAACGCGTGGCCGAGCTGCGACTCGAGACCGTCTTCCCCGCCGGCCGGCAGGACGAGGTGCTCGCCGCGCTGCGTCGCACGCACCCGTACGAGGAACCCGCCTTCGACGTCTATGAGCTCGTCTCGTGAAGACCCGTCTCTTCACCGACGGCGGCGCACGAGGGAATCCCGGGCCCGCCGCATTCGGCTACGTCCTCGAGGCGGACGACGGCACGGTGCTCGCCGCCCACGGCGAGGCGATCGGCGTCGCGACGAACAACGTTGCCGAGTACCGCGGCCTCGTCGCCGGTCTCGAGCGCGCGGCCGAGCTGCAGGTCGACGAGGTCGAGGTCGTCTCCGACTCCGAGCTCCTCGTGAAGCAGATGACCGGCGAGTACCGGGTCAAGAACGAGGCGCTCCGGCAGCTCTCGCTCCAGGCCGCGCGTCTCGGCCGGCAGGTTGGGAAGGTGAGCTACACAGCCGTCCGGCGCGAGCAGAACGAGCTCGCCGACCGGCTCGTGAACGAGGCTCTCGACGCGGCCGGTCGCTGAAAGGCGGGGCTATACTGGCCGCCCACGCGGATGTAGCTCAGTTGGCTAGAGCGTCTGCTTGCCATGCAGAAGGTCGTGGGTTCGAATCCCATCATCCGCTCTAGGAAAGCCCCGCTCAGGCGGGGTTTTTTATTGCCTGCGCTCGGTGGAGTACCGAATAGAGTCGTTCTGCATGCGGTTGTGCAAGCGGTTCGGATGGCGTCGTAACTGGGCGGCTGTCCGGCCCTGCTCGAACGTGGACTCGACCTCAGCCGCTCGGCCCGCACGAAGCGGACGCCGCACTCGGTCGCGGACAAAACCTCAGCCAGATCCTCGGTCGTCTCGTACTCGTTGTCTTGAATCTTGATCAGCAGGCGAGTCTGCTCCAGCAACGCGCCCTCGGACGCCTCGTCATAGCCGGTTGGCCCGAGCCGGGTGCCGTCGGGACGGACAACAGGCTCGCCGGTCTCGACGACGTAGGCTTCGTAGAAGACACGGGAGTTACTCATGAGGGCAGGGGAGTCGGTCTCGCACCCGCTCAAGCTAGCGAGCGACCGCTGGGCCAGTGTTCCGTAATGACCCCTGACGATCACCCGCCGCCGCCTTCGGCACCACCTCGCCAGCCCCACCTTGCCCCGTCCCACTCGACATGCAGGCGGCGCGGGAAATGGTCGAGGCGGAGGCGGAGGCGGAGGCTTTGAGGTGGTTCGAGATCTTCAGCGAGCATGACAGCGACTCCGCCGATCCAAACCACGGTGAACGGAATCCCTCGGCTCGGATCGACAAAGGCAATGTGATCGGCGGCCCAACTTTTGCCCACCGGCTCTTGCCAGAGATAGAGGCGACCTCCCCTCTCGCCGATGTAGTCGGCCGCCTCCTGCGAAACCACCAACTCCACCGGCCCACAGACTCAGGCTCAATCGCCGGGCCGTCAATCCGCAGCCCTCTGGCTTGGGCGAGCGTCCTCTCACCTGACAGCCCGAAGCGGACGTTTCGAGAGTCCGGAAGCAAGGGCAGGCGCTCAATCTCCGCGCCGCTCAGCGCGGCCTGAACCGTGCTCTGCGCCCCGTTGACTTTCCGTTCCTGAGCGCCGATAGTTGTCCTCATTGGGAACGGGCGTGTTGGGGAGACGGCCCTAATCCCCGCTTCTCCGCCAATCGAACGGAGGCGTCTTGCCATGAAGCGTCGCTTGAGGGCACCCAGTCCGGCGTTCGTCATCTCGCCGATCGCGCTGTTCGTCGCGCCGGTGCGGCGAGTACTAGTTCTTGCTGCGCTACTCGCGGCCATCGTGCTGTCGGTGTCCGGTCCCACCAGCGCAACACCGAGTACGACGGGAAACACCCACGGCGTCATCAAGATCGGCGTCAGAGGTTGGGGCAGCGTCGTTCTCGGCAGAGGCTTCGTCGACAAGTACCACGCGGTCAAGTGCCTTCAGGAATCGTGGTGTGTGGCTTCCCGGTTCGCCTCGTCCGGCCTCGCCGTCGCCAAGGCTTACCCGAGGAAGGGGTGGAAGTTCGTGCGCTGGACGGGCGCCTGTATGGGCAAGAAGCCGAAGTGCACCGTCAGCCTCGAGCACGCTCGCACAGACAGGCTCGGATACCGGCACGCTCGACTGGCGGCCACGTTCGTCGCGGCGGTACCAGGCTTCACTCGCTCCTGGCCTGTTCCCTTTGGTCACTTCGGGAGCACAGACCCTGGTAACGGCTACCGCCTGAGGGTCAACTCCGTGACGGCAAATGCCAGCCTCTCGCCAGCGGCACCGGCCGGGACGCACTACTTCGTCGCCAACATCACGGTGACCCACCGGGACGGGACTTCGAGTGATTCCGTCGTCAGCCTCGCGAACTTCGCCCTCTCCCTCATCAGTAGCACCAGCTACATCCCTTACACCCTGAGCGGAGGGCCGTGCCCGAACGACGGCCCAGCGCCGCAACTCAACACCTTGGGGGGACTCGAATCCGGGCTGTCAGCCATTACGGGCAACGTCTGCTGGACAGTCCCCGCGCACAACACATCGAGCCTCGTCCTGGCCCACGACGGCCACACCTACAGGACCTGGTTCGCGCTGGACTGAAGCTCGTTGGGCGGCCATGTGCACGTGGACGACCCGGCCGGAGCGGCCAGCGTCTTACCCTCCGTGGCTAAGGAAAGGTCACGTGTGCCTTCGCAAACGCGAGCGCGTGCCTAGCAATCTCCGACACCGTCTCACCAAGCCACGCACGACGAGCCGTGAGCGCAGCGACGGTCAGTTCGACCGACGGATCCGTTCCCTTCACCCCGAGATCCCACTCAACCCCGCTCGGTGGGCCGACATCGAATCTGAGATCGACAGGATCTGATCCGAGATCGGGCTGACTCCACAAAAGCCTTCTCCGCCTGCAAGCGGCCTGCAAGCGTTTGCCTTCCAGATGGTGCCGTCTCCTGCCTCCTTCCGCGATCCGAGCAGGCCGTGATCCCGTTTCACACGTGAGGAGGGAACAAGGCGGAACGCTGCGGCAGGCTGGGTCGCTTTGCCCATGCAGAAGGTCGTGGGTTCGAATCCCATCATCCGCTCTACTAGGAAAGCCTCGCTCAGGCGGGGTTTGTTGTTGCGGTCGTGTGCGTCAAGCACATGCGTCGCCGCAGGGGCGATCGGACAACGCTGAGAGGCCACCCGTTATCGACGATCGAGGGCGGAGTGGGCGCGGTCTCGCAGCTCGTAGAGGTCGGCTACGAGGGCTTCGTCCACCAGGTCACCATCGACGCGTTCGGCAACGTTGAGCAGCACTTCGACTATCGCCGCAAGGCGGATGAGGTCGCCACGCTCGGGAGGATCGCCGCTCAGGACAGTCCCCTACCCACGCGGGACACGATTCAGTCCTCCGGACAGGCATTCTCGGGTTAGGACTTTTCCCGGGCGCGAAGTACGATTCGGCTGTCGTATGTCTCCGCGCGAAGAGCGGGCAATCCGCAACGAGGAACTCTTCCGCGAGGTCAACCTCAACATCGCGAATCTGGAAGAGCAGGCGGGTAGGACGGACTGGGATGAGCCGCTTCCCCTCGTCTGCGAGTGTGCGCTGACCGGCTGCAGCGTCCCGATCGAGGTGGACGCCGGTACGTTCAAGCGGGTTCGCGCAGAACCGCTCTGGTTCGTCGTCGCTCCAGGTCACGAACAGCCTGAGATCGAGTCAGTGGTTGAACGACGAGAGGGCTATCTCATCGTCGAAAAGCAGGCCCAGTAAGAGCTTGGCCCGGCGTTAGCTCTCGCCGTCGGTGGCGGATTAGCGCTGCCGAAACCTGGGGAACGGCAGGCATGAAGAAGCTTCTCGAACTTCTCGTCTGCTTCCTGCACCCACTCGCCGTCGTGCTCGCCTGGATCAACCTCGCCGGGCGCGGTGACCTGAGCGGCACCAAGAAGCTCGTCTGGGCCGTCTTCATGATCGTCCCGATCGTGCCGTTCCTCTATGTCCTGACCAGCGGCGATCTCTGGTGAGCTAGCGTCTTGGCGTGCTGATGGCGTCGGCTCGCCGTCCGGCCCCGGAAACGGAGGGAGGATGTTCTCGTGCCGGCTTCATACCTTCTCCTTGATCCCCTCCATGCCGCCCTCGACGGCGCCCTTGCCCACCGACTTGCCCATTTCCTCTTCCTCTTCCCCAAGACGACCGATGCTCCACGACTCGTCGGCTGCGTGCAGGTCGAGTCGGTTGACGGCCTGGGCAAACCGGAGGTAGGTATCGACGCTCGCAATCACCACGCGGAGATCTACGGTCACAAGCTCGATGCCAAGGAGTGAAACGCGGACGTAGGCATCGAGGACGAGACCACGGTCGAGGAGGATCTCCAGAACGTCCGCCAGGCCGCTCGAACGTGGTGCACGCGTGATGTACCCCGCCGACGACCCGCTCTGCATCATTGCCACGCCGACGAACTCTCCGCCGCTCGCAGACGACAAACCCGCGACAGTTCGTCCCGCCTTCGAGACAGTCGCAGTCGCAGCGCGCGCTCGCATCGCGGCCGTTTTGGAAAGTGCGTCCCGGTGCAGGAGACGCGTATGGCGAAGAAACACGAACGCGTCCCCGGCATGCGCGAGACGCGCCCGAATCGCGAGCAGCGAAGGCACCCAGAGCGACCGGCGGACGAGCCGCTCGCGCGTGATGTCCCCGAGCCGCACACGCATGCCCCCCAGGACGTGAGCAGCGTGCGCGCGAAGAACAGTGGCCACGGCAAGAAGACCGCCGACAAGTGGAACCAGTAGCGGCACGGCCTGGGTGAACTAGCCGGGAAGAACCGCTGCGAGGCTGACGCGGACGGGAGGCCGCTGCAGTGAGCCAGTGTTCCGGAATGACCCTGAGCGAGGACCGAGCGACCCCGTGCGCTAGCGACACGCACAAGTTGGGAATAGAGCGCGAGGATTGGTGCGGGAGCCGCCGGTAGGCTGACCGCGATGGGCGACGAGCACGACGAAAGCCGCGAGTTCGGGTTCCAGACCCGCGCCGTGCACGCCGGGCAGCGTCCGGATCCCTACACCGGCGCCAGCGCGACGCCCATTTACCAGACGGCGGGCTTCGTCTTCGAGGACACCGAGTCGGCGTCTGCGTACTTCAACCTGCAGGAGTACGGGAACATCTACAGCCGGATCATGAATCCGACGGTCGCCGCGTTCGAGGAGCGGATCGCCAACCTCGAGAACGCCGCGGGCGCAGTGGCCTTCGCGAGCGGGCTTGCCGCTCAGGCGGCGCTCTTCTTCGCGCTGCTCGAGCGGGGCGACCGCATCGCGGTCGCGAAGGCGCTCTACGGCGGCTCGACCGCGCAGCTCAACCACCTTGCGCGCAAGCTCGAGATCGGCGTCGACTGGGTCGACATGGACGACCCGGACGGCTGGCGCAAGGCGGCCACGCCGGAGACCAAGGCGCTGTTCGCGGAGACAATTGCGAACCCCGGAGGCAACGTGCTCGACTTCGACGCGGCGGCTGCAGTCGCGCGCGAAGTGGGAGCGCCGCTGATCGTCGACAACACGTTCGCGACGCCCTACCTCTGCCGGCCGTTGGAGTGGGGCGCAGACATCGTCGTCCACTCGGCGACGAAGTTCATCGTCGGCAACGGCACGACTATCGCCGGCGCGATCGTCGACTCGGGTGAGTTCGACTGGTCGAACGGCCGCTTCCCGAACGTCGCAGACCCATCGAGCGCCTATCACGGCCTGCGCTTTCACGAGACATTCGGCGTCTATGGACTGCTGATGAAGCTCCGGGCCGAGACGCTGCGTGACCTCGGTGCGGCGCTGGCGCCGTTCAACGCGTTTCTTCTCCTCGCCGGACTCGAGACGCTGGCCGTGCGTATGGAGCGGCACGTGGAGAATGCGCTCGCCGTCGCGAACTGGCTACTGGACCAGCCCGGCGTGAGCGCGGTGCGTCATCCAGCCCTGCCGGACAGCCCCTATCGGGCACTCGTCGAGAAGTACCTGCCGCTGGGCGCCGGCTCGGTTTTCTCGTTCGATCTCGAGAGCGGCCGGGAGGGTGGCCGCCGGTTCATCGAAGCCCTCACGCTGTGGAGTCACATCGCCAACGTCGGCGACACGAAGAGCCTCGTAATCCACCCGGCATCGACGACACATCGCCAGCTCTCGGACGAGGAGCTCGTCACGGCCGGCGTCGCGCCGGGCACGGTGCGTCTCTCGGTGGGGCTCGAGGACGTAGAGGACCTCGTGTGGGATCTCGAGCGCGCGCTCCGCGCGGCAAGCGGGGCCGCGGTCACCGCGTGACGGAGTTCCAGGATCCGCACACGATCCTCGAGCTGATCCTCAACGCGCGCACGGTGGCGCTCGTCGGCCTCTCGAGGAACGAGCTGCGCGCGAGTCACTTCGTCGGCTACTACCTACAGCGGCACGGCTACCGCGTGGTCCCGGTCAACCCGAACGAGGAGCAGGTGCTCGACCAGCGCGCGTACCCGACGCTCGCCGACGTGCCGGAGCGGATCGACGTCGTCGACGTGTTCCGCGATCCCGCTGCCGTCCCAGAGCTCGCGCAGGAGGCCGTCGACGCCGGCGCCGGCGCGTTCTGGCTCCAGTTCGGCGTGATCAGCCCAGAGGGCGCGCGGATCGCGAGCGACGGAGGTCTCGACGTCGTCATGGACCGGTGCATGAAGATCGAGCACGCGCGCTACCTCGGCCGTATGCACTGGATGGGCTTCAACTCCGGCGCGGTCACCGGCAGGCGGGTGTTGTGACCTAGTCCGGCAGGGGAGCGATCACGGTCGCCATGAACGGCATTCCGGCGGTCTTCGTCGCGAAGGTCGCGTAGAAGATGTGGATCCGTCCGCGTCCGTCGAACCGCTCCACGACCGCACGGCCCGAGGAGAAGCCCGCTGCGAGCGCCTCCTCGAGCGCTTCTGCGCCCGCGATCGTGTGGCCGCCGACCTGCTGCCCGAGCAGGGCGTCGAGCGTCGTCCCGAGGATCTCGCAGGCCGCGGCGTTGGCCGCGATGTAGCGACGGTTCTCGTCCCAGACGAGGAAGCCGACACCGGCGGAGGCAAGCGCCTCGGAGATCAGCGCAGCCTGGATCTCCGGCCGCGCGAGCGACGCCGACGTCGTCATGGGGAGAATTTCGTCCCCCCCGGGGCCGCGGCTCAATCCCGCTTTCTAGGGGGGTTTCAGGTGGAAGTAGGCCTCGTAGATCCGCTTCACCGTGGGGGCGGCCGCTTCTGCGCCGAAGCCGCCGTGCTCGATCATCGCGACGACGACGAGCTTTGGATGGTCGTACGGCGCCCACGAGGCGTACCAGGAGTGGTCGGCGGAATTGGCGGCCGTCGCCGCCTCCGCGGTCCCGGTCTTGCCGGCGACCTTGATCGGGAAGCCCGAGAAGACCGAGAACGAGGTCCCGCTCGGATTGTTCGCCGCGTCGAAGAGCCCCTGCTTTATCGCCCACGTGTACGGCGAGAGCTTCAGCCGCCGCACCGGCTTGAAGTGGAGGACTCGGCGTACGCCGTTCCGGATCACCGCTTCGCCGAGGTGTGGGCGGACAACGGTGCCGCCGTTGACGATCGCCGAGTAGGCGACCGCGAGTTGGAGTGGGCTCACCTGGAGCGCTCCCTGGCCGATCGCCAGGTTGACGGTCTGCCCCTCATACCACGGAGTGCCTGACTCCTTCTCGAAGTACGGGCCGGGCACTGGGAGGTAGCCGGCCGCAGCGCCGGTCAGGTCGATCGGCGGTCTCTGGCCGAGCCCGAGCTTGCGGGCCCAGCGCTGGATCAGAGTCCCCTTCTGCGCCGGGTCCGCCTGCCAGATCCGGTCGCCCAGCCGGTAGAACCACGTGTCGCACGACTGCTCGAGCGCGGTGGGAAGGGTCATCGACTCGTAGGCGCCGCGCTCGACGTTGAAGAACGTGTGGTTGCCGAGGGTGAACGAGCCCGAGCAGAGCTGCGCGGTGAACGGCGTGATGATCCCGCCGCTGAGCGCGGCTTCGGAGATGATCGGCTTGAAGGTCGAGCCGGTCGGATACACGCCCGTGATCGCGCGGTTCAGGGTCGGTGTCGTGTAGTTCTCGTGCAACAGCCGCGAGTAGTAATTCGGGTCGTCGGCCGCCTGCTTCTCGTCGAAGGTCGGATAGCTGACGATCGCCTTGATCGCGCCGGTCCACGGGTTGATTGCAACCGCGGACGCGCCGGTCGGTGAATGCCCGTTGTGGCGCGCCTGCTCCATCCCGTACACGAGCGCGTTCTGCGCAGCCCGCTGCAGGCGCATGTCGATCGAGAGCTGCAAGGTCGGCGGCTGCTTCTGTAGCGGTACGCGGAGAGCGCCAGCGATGCGGCCCAGGGAGTCGACCGGGACCTTGGCCTCGACGAACCCCTTGTTCAGGAGCGAGTCGTACGCGGCCTCTACGCCGCTCTGGCCGACGATCTCGCCCGGCTGCGCGTTCTTGTAAGAGCCGGCCTTGAGCTGGTCGGAGTGCACCTCGCCGAGCAGGCCGAGGAACTCGCTGCCGAAGGCACCCTGCGGGTAGCTGCGAGTCGCCTCGCCTTCGACCTTGAACCCGGGGAACCTGTTGCTCCGCTCCTGCAGGTACGCCGTGAGCGCTGCGTTCGGGTGCTGGATCACGACCGCCGGTGCAAAGGGCGACTGGTACACGTCATGGCGGATACGCGCGACGAGCAGGCCCCAGCGCGAACCGGTGAGCCGGGCGAGACGGCGGATCGCGCGAAGGCCGTCGGCGCTCGGGCTCCAGCGACCGTGTTCGTCCCGACTGCCGAGCGACGCCGCGTCGGCGTCGACGACTACGTGCCCGGTCGTGCCGGCGATCGGCCGCTTCCGGTCGTCCACGATCGCGCCGCGCGCGCCGAGCAGGGGAACCGTCCGGAAGGCCTGCCGGTGCGCATCCCGGGCGTATTGCTTGCCGTGCAGCACCTGGATCGACCACGCCCGCAGGAGAAGCAGCGCGAGGCCCGTGACGACGATGACCGCCAATCCTCCCACCCGGACGTAGAAGCCGGGGCTGCGGAAGTACGGCGCGTCGACGCGCGAGTACGGCTGAAGAGCCCGCCCGCGCGGCAAATTGCGGGGAAGCTTCAACCGACGGCGAGGTTCCGGTCTCGAGATCGCCACGGAGTGCCGTCCAGAGTAGACGCCGGGGCGCGAAGCGGCTACCCGTCCGCGAGCTCGTCTGCGAGGAGCGACAGGGCAAACGAGCGCCAGGCGAGGTCCGGATCGGCGCGGAGCGACTCGGCCGCGGCCGTCACGGCCGGCAGATCGTCCGCCGGCAGCTCGTCGAGCGCGGCTGCGAGGCGCGTCCGCCGTTCCACCGTATCGAGCTCGTCGGCGAGTCGCTCGGCCGCGATCGAGTCGAGCCCGAGGTCCCGGTGCGGATCGCCGCCGGCCGCGAGCACGAACATCGCCCGCCGCCGGGCGGCGTTCAGCTCGGCTTCGTCGATCGCTACGCGGTCTCGAACGAGCCAGCAAAGAACGACGAGCAGCTCGCTCGACCGGGAGTCGAGCCCCGACCGCTCGAGGTCCTCAAGCCTAGCCCGGGTCCCGGCAGTCACCCGTCTCGCCTTCGCAACAGCCGGCCTTGAAGCGGCACTTCGGGCACTGAAAGCTCCCGTGTCGCCATTCCATCTCGGCGTTGCAGCGCGGGCAGGGCTCCTTCACGCCTCCGAGAGTACGTCCTCGATCCGACGGCGTTACGCTACGTGCCATGACCGAGACCGTTGACGCTCCCGCCACGACGAGAATCCCGCATTGGATCGGCGGGCGCCGCGTCGAGGGCGAATCGGGCCGCAGCGGGCCCGTCTACAACCCGGCGACCGGCGGCCAGACCGGAGCCGTCGACTTCGCGACCGCCGAGGAGGTGGACGCGGCCGTACGCGCCGCCCACGACGCCTTCCCGGCCTGGCGAGCGACATCGCTCGCGAAGCGGGCCGAGCTGTTCTTCCGCATCCGCGAGCTCCTCCATGCGCGGCGCGACGAGATGGCCGAGATCCTCGTTCGCGAGCACGGCAAGGTCTTCTCCGATGCGCTCGGCGAGGTAACGCGCGGGCTCGAAGTAGTCGAGCACTGCTGCGGCATCCCGAGCCTGATCAAGGGCGAGCACTCCGAGCAGGCGTCGACCGGGATCGACGTCTACTCGATCCGGCAGCCGCTCGGCGTCGTCGCAGGCATCACACCGTTCAACTTCCCGGCGATGGTGCCCATGTGGATGTGGGCACCCGCGATCGCGTCCGGGAACTGCTTCGTGCTCAAGCCGTCCGAGAAGGATCCGTCCGCCTCGCTCTGGGTCGCCGAGCTCCTGCGGGAGGCCGGGCTGCCCGACGGCGTCTTCAACGTGATCATGGGCGACCGCGTCGCGGTCGACGCGCTCCTCGAGCACTCGGGTGTCGCCGCGATCTCGTTCGTGGGCTCGACGCCGATCGCGCGCTACGTGTACGAGAAGGCGACCGCGAGCGGGAAGCGCTGCCAGGCGCTCGGCGGCGCGAAGAATCACATGATCGTCCTCCCGGACGCCGACGTCGGCGCGGCCGCCGATGCCGCCATCTCCGCGGGCTACGGCTCCGCAGGCGAGCGGTGCATGGCCGTCTCCGTCGTCGTCGCGGTGGGGGACGTCGGCGACAAGCTCGTCGCCGCGATCGGCGATCGCATCCCGAAGCTCAGGGTCGGCGACGGGATGGATCCCTCCTCCGAGATGGGGCCGCTCGTGACTCGCGAGCACCGGGACCGAGTCGCGTCGTACGTCGAGAACGCGCCGGCCGAGGGTGCCACGGTCGTCGTCGACGGCCGCGAGGGCGTTCCGGCGGAAGGCTTCTTCCTCAACCCGAGCCTGCTCGACGGCGTGACGCCGGCGATGAAGGCGTACGCCGACGAGATCTTCGGCCCCGTGCTCGGCGTGACGCGCGTCGAGACCTACGAGGAGGCCGTGCGGCTCGTCAACGAGAGCCCGTACGGCAACGGCGTTGCGATCTTCACGCGCGACGGCGGCGCGGCGCGCCAGTTCCAGTTCGACGTGCAGGCGGGAATGGTCGGGATCAACGTCCCCATCCCGGTGCCCGTCGCGTATTACTCGTTCGGCGGCTGGAAGTCGTCGCTCTTCGGCGACCTCCACGTCTACGGGCCCGAGGCGATCGACTTCTACACCCGCGGCAAGGTCGTCACCTCGCGGTGGCCCGCCCCGGCCACGTCCCAGATCGACCTCGGCTTTCCGCAGACGCGCTGATGCCGCACCACCGGCCGCTCGACGCGCGGGTCCTGCCGCGCTTCACCGGGATCCGGACGTTCATGCGCGCGCCGCACACCACCGATCTCGCGGGCGTGGACGCGGCCGTCTACGGCATCCCGTTCGACACCGCGACGAGCTTCCGGACAGGCCCGCGCTTCGGCCCCGAGGCGATCCGGTCGGCGTCGGCGCTGCTGCGGCCGTACAACCCCGCGCTCGGCGTCGACGTCGTCGAGGCGCTCTCGATCGTCGACTACGGCGACGTGCCCGTCTCGCCGGGCGACACCGAGCGCACCTACGGGCAGGTCGAGGAAGCTCTCGCGCCGCTCGTCGAGGCCGGCGTCTTCCCGCTCGCGCTCGGCGGCGATCACTCCGTCACGCTCGCCGAGCTGCGCGTCCTCGCACGCCGCCATGGTCCGCTCGCACTCGTCCAGCTCGACGCCCACGGCGACACGTGGGACGAGTACTTCGGCCAGCGCTTCTTCCACGGCACGACCTTCAGGCGGGCGCACGAGGAGGGGTTGATCGAGCCGGAGGCGTCCATCCAGGCGGGCCTGCGCGGCTCGGTCTACGGCACCGACGACCTCGAGTCCGCGCGCGAGCTCGGCTTCGTCATCCTCTCGTGCGACCAGCTTCGGAACCACGGGCCCGGCAGCTTCGCGAGCCTCGTCCGCGAACGCATCGGCCGTCGGCCCGTCTTCCTCTCCTTCGACATCGACGTCCTCGACCCGGCGTTCGCCCCCGGCACGGGCACTCCGGAGGTCGGCGGCCTCTCGACGGCCGAGGCGCTCTCCTTCCTCCGCGCCCTGCGTGGAGTTGCGCTTGCGGGCGCCGACGTCGTCGAGGTCTCGCCGCCGTACGACGGCCCGGGACAGCCGACGGCGCTCGCAGCCGCGAACGTCGCCTACGAGCTGCTCAGCCTGCGCGCTCTGGCTCAGGGATAGCGAAAGCGCAGCGTCAGGCCGCTGCGGCGCCTCCACGGATCGAAGGCGACGACCCGCAGCCGGTATGAGCCCGGCCGCCAGCCGCGGGCGTTGAGCCTCAGGCGCACGATGACCGTGCCGGGGCGCGGGCGATAGGCCTTCACGATGCGGTAGCCGCCGGCGCGGAGCCGCACGCCGAGGCGGCTGCCGTTGCCAAGGATCGCCACCGACCGCTGCCCGGAGCCGGTGACCGACGCCGACAGCTGCGCCTGCGAGTGGAGGCTGAGCCGAGTCGAGAGGAGGATCGTGTGGTCGGCGGCATGCGGGAGCACCTCGAGCGGAACCTGCGCCCTGAGCGAGGGCCCGTTCGGCGACGTGTACGTGGGATCGCCCCATGCGCCTCGCTTGAACAGCGCGACCTGGAACGGAGTCCGCGTCAGCACGTGGGTGAGGTTGCTCGAGTCGACGTACCAGCCGACGGCCGTTCCCGGCGGAAGCTCCGCCGGCGACAGGGCCGGAATGGGGTGGAAGACCTTCCCGTCGGTCGAGTAGCCGAGCACGGTGCGGCCCGGCTGTGGCTGCGCGTACGCCAGGTCGAGCGGCCACTTGAAGCCCTTCGACGACAGCCCCGGCACGCTGAGCGAGACCTCGCTGCCCGGCACCGAGAGGGTTCCGGTGAACGTGGCGAGCGAGACGGTCTTTCCGACGGGCACCGCGCCCGGTTGCCAGGTGACGGTCGCGCGCCCGTCGTCCGTCTCGAGATTTCCCGCGATGCCGCGGCGCACCGTCTGCGTGGCGATCGAGACCGGCGGGAGCGGTGCCGCCACGACGACCGAGGTCGACACTGTGGTCGCGGACGTCGAGCCGCCGGCTCCGGTGGCCGTCACGACGAGAGAGAGCGTGGTGCCGATGTCGTCGGGCGTGAGCGTGTAGTGCGACTGCGCCGCGTGCGGGATCGCAACGCAGGATGCGCCGCTCGCATTGCAGCTCCGCCAGCGATACGCGAACCTCTTCGGCGCGCCCGTCCAGGTGCCGACGGAGCTCGTCAGCAGCTGACCCGCCTGAGCGGTGCCGACGATGACAGGCGGCGAGGTGTTCGCCGGCCGCGCGGTCGACGGGGTGCCCGCCGGAGTGACGGCTGCGCTCGGCGCAGAGGACGCCGTTGCGCTTCCAGCGGCAGAGGCCGCGGTGACGACGACCTTGAGCGAGTGTCCCACGTCGTCGGTCACGGGCCGGTACGACTCGGCGGTTGCGCTCGGGATCGTCGTGCAGTTGGCGCCGGCCGCGTCGCAGCGTCTCCACTGGTACGCGAACGTGATCGGCTTTCCGCCCTCCCACGTGCCGGGCACGGCGGCGAGCAGCTCGCCGGCCTCGGCCTGCCCGACGAGCGTCGGCGGAGTCGAGAGGAGGGGAGGACCTGTCGGGAACGGCCCGATTGCAGCAGAGGCCGGATTCGCGCCGTTCATCCGGTCGCCGTCCGAGCAGCGCTTGATCCCCGGCACCGTGACGCAGTTCGTCCACTGCCAGAACGTCCAGCCGCCGCCGTTCCAGTTCTGGGCCGGCACGAGCGGCTGGGCCGCGGACGTCCAGTGCGCGATCCAGAGCGGGGTGCCAGCGGCTGCGGCAGCCGTCGAGTTGCCGAGATTCAGCTTCCAGAAGTTGGGCGAGGTGTAGAGGAAGGGCTCGACGCCCGTCCGGGCGTAGATCTGGTCGAGCCACGCCAGCGTCCAGACGAGGAGCTGATTCTTCGGGAGCTTTCCCGTCACTTCGAGGTCGAGCACCGGCGGCAACTCGCCGGGCTGCGGTGCGGCGACCGCGAGAAGATGGTTCGCCTGCGTGATCGCGCTCGTGGTCGCGGTTGCCAGGCCGGAGCCGGCCGGACGCGCGAAGTGATACGCGCCGAAGACAAGACCGGCGCTCTCGCTCCCGTTCCGGTTCGTCGTGTAGGTCTGGTCGTTGTAGGCGGTCCCCTCGGTCGCCTTTCCGAACGCAAACCCGTAGCCGGCCCCTGCGACCTTTCCCCAGTTGATCGTGCCGTTCCAGGTCGAGACGTCGAGCCCTTTGGCGCGCGCAGTCGCGCCTGCGGACGTGCTCGCGGAGAGGAGCGCGATCAGCGCAACGGCGACACCCGCAAGCAGTCCAAGGTGTCGACGGCGCGCTCGGATGAGGGACCCCACAGCTCGCATGAGGCTAGCTGGGTTTTGTTCGTCCGAAGTAAACGGAGCCCTGCTACGAGCTGACGGTTGCGCCGGTCTGGAGCGGCTCTCCGAAGCGCGCGCGCCGCACGAATCGTCCGGTTCCCGATGCTGCCACGAGCTCGCCGTCCTCGACGAGGACAGTGCCCCGCAGCAGGACGTGCTCCGGGACGCCGACGACCTCGGTGCCCTCGTAGAGGTTGTAGTCGCACTTCGAGTGGTGCGTCGCCGCCGAGAGCGTCTGTCTCCGCTCGGGGTCGAAGACGACGAGATCGGCGTCGGCGCCGACCGCGATCGTCCCCTTGCGCGGGTAGAGGCCAAACAGCTTCGCGGGCTGCGTGGCGAGGAGGTCGACCATCCGGTTGAGGCTGATCCGGCCTTCACGGACGCCGAAGTGGTGGATCATCTTCAGCCGGTCCTCGAGCCCGGGGCCGCCGTTCGGGATCTTCGTGAAGTCGTCCTGGCCGAGCGTCTTCTGTCCGTCCCAGAGGAACGCGCAGTGGTCGGTCGAGATCGCCGAGAGCGCGTCGGTGCGCACCGCGTCCCACAGCACGTCGTGGTTGGAGGAGCCGCGGGCCGGCGGCGAGTAGACGTACTTCGCGCCCTCGAAGCCGGGCTGTGCGAGGTCGTCAATCGACCGGAAGAAGTACTGCGTGCACGTCTCACCCCAGACGTTCCAGCCCTGCTCGCGGGCGCGGCGGATCGGCTCGACCGCCTCCCGGCAGGTGACGTGGACGACGTAGAGCGGACTGCCCGCGATCCGCGCGAGCTGGATCGCACGGTTCGTCGCCTCGCCCTCGAGCTCCGGTGGACGCGTGAGCGCATGGTGGATCGGCGCGGTGTCTCCGCGCGCGAGTGCCTCGCGGACGAGGACGTCGATCGCGTCCCCGTTCTCGGCGTGCACCATCACGAGCGCTCCACTCGCCGCGGCGACCTCCATCGCACGGAAGAGCGTCTCGTCGTCGACCTGGAGGACGTTCTTGTAGGCCATGAAGAGCTTGTACGACGTGATTCCCTGCTCGGGCAGCGTCGCTAGCTCCTCGAGCCGCTCCTCGTCGGCGACGTCGGTGACGGCGATGTGGAATCCGTAGTCGATGATCGCCTTGCCGTTCGCTTTCGCGCGCCAGCCCTCAAGCGCCTCCCCGAACGTCTGTCCCTTGCCCTGGATGCAGAAGTCGACGTGGCACGTAGTGCCGCCGCACGCCGCCGAGCCCTGCCCCGACTCGAAGTCGTCGATCGTGACCGTGCCGCCGAACGGCATGTCGAGATGCGTGTGCGGGTCGATGCAGCCCGGTAGGACGTACCTGCCGCTTGCGTCGATCGTCCGCTCGGCCGAGACGTCGAGGTCGGCGCCGATCAGGGAGATTCGCTCACCCTCGACGAAGACATCGGCGAGGTAGTCGTCGGCCGCCGTGACGATCCGGCCGCCCCGAATGAGCAGCGATTGGCTCAGCAACGACATGAGCGAATCTCCCTTCTCTCGTTCGTCTCTTCTCGATCTCTACTTACCGCCCGCCTTCAGCACCACCGTGATCGGCTTGTAGTGCTTGCCGAGGACGTCCATTCCCTGCTTCTTCAGGCCTTTCACCGCCGCCTTTGCGAGGTCGGTCCGGTATGCGGCCGTCGGCAGCTTCTTGATCACCTTGAACTGCTTCGCGATGTGCGCGGTCCGGTTGAAGGCCGCCCTGTCCATGACCCCGATGCCGGTCGTGTTGGGCCAGATCAGCTTGTTGATCTCGTTCATCATCCAGGTCTGGTGGCCCTTCGGGAGTGTCGGCCCCGCCTTGAGAGTGATGTTGACGCACGCCTTGACGTGGTCGCGGCAGTAGATCCAGCCGGCGAGCGATGCGCCGATGAACTTCTTCGCCGTTGTTCGGTTGGCCGCGCTCGAGAGATACGACGCCGTCGCGAACATGCCGTCTTCGAGCATCGCCGTGCCGACTCTCTGGAACGGGATGATGTTCAGGTCGGAGCGCTTGAACAGCTTTCCGGTTTGCGGGTTCTTCGACTCGAGCACCATGGCGATCTCGTT
Source organism: Gaiellaceae bacterium (assembly GCA_045805965.1). Lineage (GTDB taxonomy): Bacteria > Actinomycetota > Thermoleophilia > Gaiellales > Gaiellaceae > Palsa-739. The sequence goes on along the minus strand of JBJMKF010000011.1, from coordinate 8,390 downwards.
GTACGTCATCGCCGAGGCCGAGTCGGCCTGGTGCTTGACGAAGAAGTCCATCGTGAACGGCTCCTGGACGATGGTCACGTCCTTCGAGCTGTTCGGGTCGATCCCGTACTTCGTCAGCGCCGCGAACAGGTCCCACTGGTTGCCGCCGAGCCAGTTGGCGACTTTCTTGTGCTTCATCTGCGCGATTGTCTTGATGCCCGAGGACTTCCACGTGATCTGTGTCATCCCGGAGCGCGCGAAGACCTGCGCGATGTTGACGAGCTTCGTCCCCTGGTCGCGCGAGGCGAGCAGGCTGGGCAGCCAGTCGATTCCGAACTGCGCGCCGCCTCCCGCGACGACCTGCTCGGGGATGATGTTCGGCCCGCCGGGCTTGATCGTCACGTCCAGCCCCGCCGCCCTGTAGTACCCGCGGTCGAGCGCTGCGTAATAGCCGGCGAACTGCGCCTGAGGCACCCACTTCAACTGGAGCGTGACCTTCGTCAGCGACGAGTGCTTCGATGCGGACGCCGTCGTCGCCACGGCGAGCACGGTGGCGGCCGCCGCGACGGCCAGCCCGAACCCCACGACCTTTCTCATTCCGATCCTCCCGTTTTGCTGCTTACCCGGACTTGAGCGATGCGCGATTCTTATCGCGTCGGCGCGTCCATTACGAGCCCCGCAGCTGCGGCGACCAGCGCACGATCGCGCGCTCGGCAGTCGCCACCGCGAGATAGAGCGCCATCCCGAGCAACGACGCGACGAGGATTCCGGCCCACGCCTTCGTGAACTGGAAGATCTGCGAGTCGGAGTTGATGAGCACGCCGAGCGCATTGGTCGCGCCGCCGAAGTACTCGCCGACGATGGCGCCGATCATCGCGAGCACGCTCGCGATCTTGAGCGCGGTGAAGACGAACGGCAGCGCGGTGGGAATGCGGACCCGACGCCAGATCGTGAGCTCGCTTGCCGCGTAGGAACGCATCAGCTCGATCTGGCGCGGCCTCGCGCTCTGCAGCCCGCGCAGCGTGTTCACCATCACCGGCAGCAAGCAGAGAACCGCCGCGATCGCCATCTTCGAGTGGGGCGAGAAGGGGTTGAACCAGGCGTCCGCGATCGGGGCGAAGGCGATGATCGGCACGGCGTTCGCAGCGATGAAGATCGGCATCAGCGCCGTCCCGAGCGTCTTGAAGCGGCTCACGAACGTCGCCGCGAGGATCCCGAGGCCGGAGCCGATGGCGAAGCCGCCGAGCGCCTCCTTCATCGTGTACCAGCCGGCAGGCCATAGCTCGTGTCGGTCGCTCCAGAACGTGCTCGCGATCGAGGTCGGCTTCGGCAACAGGAACTGCTGGACGTGGAACGCCACGATCAATCCCTGCCAGAGCCCGATCACCACCGCGGCGACGACGAGCGCCGGGAGCCACTCGACGAGCGATGCGAGGCGCACCTTCGCGGTCACTCGAGCACCGCCTCCTCCTCGGGCAGGAGGTGTTCGCCCCGCTGCCGCAGGAGCTCGCGTACCTGGGTGACGAGCTCGAAGAAACGCGGCGCCTCGCGGGTCTCGACGCTGCGCGGGTAGGGGAGGTCGACGTCGACGGCGCCCGCGATCCTCCCGGGCCGCGGGCTCATCACGACGACGCGCCCGGAGAGGAAGACCGCTTCCGAGATCGAGTGGGTGACGAACGCGACTGTGCTGCCGGTCTTCTCCCAGATGGCGAGCAGCTCGAGATTGAGCCGTTCGCGCGTCATCTCGTCGAGGGCGCCGAACGGCTCGTCCATCAAGAGCAGCGCGGGCTCGAACGCGAGCGCTCTCGCGATCGAGACGCGCTGCTGCATACCACCCGAAAGCTGCCACGGGTGGTGTTCGGCGAAGGCGGTCAGCTCGACGAGGTCGAGCATCTCGGCGACCCGCTGCCGGCGCCGTTGCCGCTCCCAGCCGAGCATCTCGAGCGGCAGGGCGATGTTCTTCGCGACCGTTCGCCAGTCGAAGAGCACGGAGTCCTGGAAGACGATCCCGTAGTCACCGTCGTTCCGCGCCTGCCGCGCGCTCTTGCCGTTGATCGTGACGGAACCGTGCGTCGGCTCGATCAGGTCGCCGATCACCCGCAAGAGGGTCGACTTGCCGCACCCCGAGGGGCCGATCAGCGAGACGAACTCGCGCGGCGCGAGCTCGAGGTCGATGTCCTGCAGCGCCGTCACGTCGCCCCGCGGGAATGTCTTCGTCACGCGACCGACGCGCACCACCGACTGCTCGCTCATGCCACGTTCTCCGGCGCTCTGCGAACGACTGTCCGCTCTGCGAGCACGACGATCACGAAGAAGGCAATGCCGAGCACGGCTGCCGCGACATTCGTCGCCCAGAGCTCCTGCGGCTCGAACGTGTAGTACTGGTTGAAGTTGATGATCGCGCCGCCGAGGCCGTCCTGGATGCTGGACGGCAGCTCGCCGATGATCGCGCCGACGACGCTCGCCGTCGCCGCGAGGCGAAGAGCCGAGAAGACGTATGGGAGAGAGGCGGGGACGCGCAGCTTCCAGAGGACGGCCCAGCGTCCGGCTGCATACGTCCGCATCAACTCGAGTGCCTGCGGGTCGGCCGACTGCAGGCCGCGAAGCGTGTTGATGGTCACGGGGAAGAAGGTGAGGTACGCGGCGATCACGGCGACCGCGCCCCAGCCCTGAAGGCTCGGCGGGAGCTTCGGATTGACCCAGATGACGACCATCGGCGCGATCGCGAGGATCGGCACGGTCTGGCTGCCGACGATGTAGGGCAGCAGCCCGCGCTGCAGCAGCCGCGAGTGGACGAGCAGGACGCCGAGTGCGAAGCCGACGATCGCGCCGATGCCGAAGCCGGCGGCCGCCTCCTTCGCCGTGAACGCCATCTTGTGCAGCAGGATCGTGATCAGCCAGGGCTGGTTCACCTGCGTCGGCTGGAAGAAGGCGTGTCCGATCGTCCAGACGTGCGGCATCGAGGAGTCGTCGACGAGGAACGGCCACGTCCAGCCGGTCGTCGTCCAGATCCAGCGGTACAGCTCCCAGAGCCCGAGCAGCGCGACGACGACGGCGAGCACGAGTGCAGCCCGGCCCGCTGCGCCTCCGAGGCGGCGAAGGCGGGACGCGCGGCGCGAGGGCTGGACTGCGACGGCCGCGTTCGACACCGTCCCGTTCTTATCACGGAAGCGCTGAAAAGTGGGAGCGAATACGATCGCCGCGTGCCTCTCGACCCCTCCCGTACGGTCGCCGAGCTGAAGGAGCTGCAGAAGCTGACCGGCGACGAGAACGGGTCGCAGCGCGTCGCGTGGACGGACATGTGGGAGACGGCGCGCGCCTGGCTCCGCGAAAAGGTCGCCTCGACCGGAGCCGAGGAGGAGATCGACGAGGCGGGCAACCAGTGGTTCACGCTCCCCGGGAAGTCCGAGCGTGCGCTCCTCATCGGCGGCCACATCGACTCAGTGCCGAACGGCGGCTGGCTCGACGGCTGCCTCAACGTCCTCGCCGGCGTCGAGGTGGTGCGGCGCGTAGCCGAGGAAGGGACAGCGTCGCTGACAGTGCGGCTCGTGAACTGGGCCGACGAGGAGGGCGCCCGGTTCGGCCGCTCGCTTTTCGGCTCCTCGGCGGCCGGCGGGTCGATGAGCGACCAGGCCGAGCTGGGGGAGCGTCGCGACGCCGACGGGATCGCGCTCCCGGACGCGCTCGCCGCGCACGGCGTCGACCTCGACCGAGCGCTCGAGGCGCGGCAGCAGCTCGAGGGCGCCGCGGCGTATCTCGAGCTCCACATCGAGCAGGGTCCGGTGCTCGAGTCGCTCGATCTGCCGCTCGGAGTCGTCCTCGGCACCTTCGGCGTCGAGCGGCACCAAGTCACCTTCCGTGGTCAGGCTGCCCACGCGGGCTCGACGCCGATGGAGCAGCGGCGCGACGCGCTCGCCGGCGCCGCGAAGCTGGAGCTCGAGATCCGCGAGATCGCGAAGCGGATCGGCGGCGGTGCCGTGTGCACCATTGGCGGCGTTGTGACGAAGCCGGGGATCGTCACCTCGGTCGTCGAGACCGCCGAGTGCCTGCTCGACCAGCGGCACCTCGACGCGACGCAGCTCGCCGAGATGCTGAGCAACGCCGAAGCCGCGTCAAGGCGAATCGCCGGCGAGGAGAACATCGAGGTCGAGTGGGAGAAGATCTGGTCGATCGAGCCGATCCTGTTCGACGAGCGGCTGATCGAGCTCGCCGACGAGTCGGTGCGCGAGGTCTCCGCCACGTCGCACCGGCTCCCCTCCGGGCCGCTCCACGACGCCGCCGAGGTGGCGCGCGCGGGAATCCCGACGGTGATGCTGTTCGTTCAGTCCCTGCGTGGGCTCTCGCACACGAAGCTCGAGGACACGAAGCACGAGCACCTCGAGCTCTCAGTGCAGGCTCTCGACAGGCTGACCACGAAGGCATTGGAGGGGTTCGCATGAGCAGCATCGACGCGACGCAGCTCTACGGCAAGGAGCACGTGTGCCGCTACCAGGAGACCGACGGCGAGGTCGGTCACAGCTGGAAGGAGGGCTCGACGATCCTTCTCCTGACCACGACCGGCCGCCGCACAGGCCAGGAGACGACGACGCCGCTCATCTACAACCTCGACGGCGATACGCCGGTGATCGTCGCGTCGCAAGGCGGCGCGCCGGATCATCCCGGCTGGTTCAAGAACCTCTCCAAGACGCCCGAGGTCGGCGTCCAGATCAGGGGCGACCGGTTTCGCGCCCGCGCCCGTGTGGCGGACGGCGAGGAGCGCGAGCGGCTCTGGGAGCTGATGAACGAGGTCTGGCCCCACTACGACGAGTACGCGACGCGGACGGAGCGCGTGATCCCCGTGGTCGTACTCGAGCGCGAGTGACGCCTGCGCAGCTGCGCCGACTTTGCCTGAGGTTCGCGGGCGCCGAGGAGACGTTCCCGTTCGGTCCGGAGACCTCGGTGTTCAAGGTGCGCGGAAAGATGTTCGCGCTCGCTCAGCTCCAGCGGAAGCCGCTCAAGGTGAGCGTCAAGTGCGAGCCGGAGCTCGGCGAGCAGCTGCGCGGAACCTACGACGAGATCGAGCCCGGCTACCACCTGAACAAGCGCCACTGGCTGACGGTCACCTGCCACGGCGGCGCTCCGGACGAGCTCGTGCGTGAGCTCGTCGCTGGCAGCTACGACCTGGTCGCGGGCGCCGCGCGGCGATAGGCTCGGGGCATGGACTTCGGTGTCACGGTCCTGCCCGACCCGCCGTTCTCGCGCTGGCTCGAGCTGATCCAGCTCGCCGAGCGCCATGGCTTCGCCTACGCGTGGACGTACGACTCCCACGTCCTCTGGCAGGAGTCGGTGCCGATGCTCGCCGTCGCGGCGCGCGAGACCTCGAAGATCAGGCTCGGGCACTTCGTGACGAACCCGGCCACCCGCGATCCGACCGTGCTCGCGAGCGCGTACGCGACGCTCCACGACCTGTCGGACGGGCGGATGGTCATGGGCGTCGGGCGCGGCGACTCCGCCGTCCGCTACATCGGCCGCAAGCCGATGAAGGTCGCGGAGTTCGAGCAGGCGCTCGCGATGATCCACGAGTTCATGAACGGCCGGGAGGTCACCTGGAACGACAAGGACCTCCAGCTGAAGTGGGTTCGGCCGGAGTTACCGCCGATCCCCGTCTGGGTCGCCGGCTACGGACCGAAGGCGCTCGCGGTCGCCGGCCGCGTGGGGGACGGCGTGATCATCCAGCTGGCCGACCCCGAGATCATCACGTGGATCATGGATACCGCACGCCGCGCCGCGGAGGAGGCGGGCCGCGATCCCGCGCAGCTCAAGTGCATCGTCGGCGCGCCGGCACACATCACCGACGACCTCGCGGACGCGCGGGAGCAGGTGCGGTGGTTCCCGGCGATGGTCTCGAACCACGTGATGGACCTGATCGAACGCTACGGCGCCGACGGCAGTGCCGTCCCGAAGACGCTCACCGACTACGTCCAGGCGCGGAAGTTCTACGACTACAACGAGCACTCGCGCGTGGGCGCGAAGCACGGCGAGTTCGTGACCGACGAGATCTGCGACCGCTTCTGCGTGCTCGGCACGACGGAGCAGGCGAAGGCGAAGCTGCAGGAGCTCGAGTCGGTCGGCGTCGACCAGTTCAACATCTACCTCATGACCCACGGGCAGGAGGAGACGCTGCAGGCGTTCGGCGACGAGATCATCCCCGAACTCTCCGAAGTCCCCGCCTAGCGCCCGGATACCATGCGGCCCGGCGGCGCCTTGGCCGAGTGGTTAGGCATGGGTCTGCAAAACCCAGTACACCGGTTCGACTCCGGTAGGCGCCTTAGCGACCTGTTCTGTCCCCGAAAAGCTTCGGCCCTGCGAGGCGGTGGCTCGAGGGTCAGCCGACCCCCGTCGTAGCCTCCGCCCCGGCGGGCCTTGGTGAGCCCCCTTCCCGAGGCCCGCCGCCACTATCGGCGCGCCGGCGAGAGGACTTGAGTGGAGTGGGTGCGGGATGCTTCCCCGCACCCACTCCGTAGAAAGGGCGCTGCTAGCCGGTGACCGGCGGGGTGAAGACGTTGGTGACGCCCACCCGCTTGGTGTTGCAGCGCTTGCTCGCGATCGGGCTGAAGATGAGGATCCCGGCCTTCGTCATCTTCACGTTCCGCGTGATGACGCCCTTGCCGTTGGAGGCCGCCGTGCGGACATCGATCCTTGGGCCCTTGATCCGGACGTGAACACCCTTGACCGCCCTGCCGTGCTGCGTGACGTGGATCGTCAGCGCGGTCTTGCGGCCGACGAACAGCTGCTTCGGCGTCACCTTGCTGACCGCGACGCAGAAGACGGGCGGCGGGACGAACGGCGCGGTGACCTGGACGGTCGCCGTCGCCGAGTTGTTGCCCGTGTTCGTCTCGGGGCGGTTGCCGGCGACCGTGACCGTGTTGGTCTGAGTCCCGGCTGCGCTCGGCGTGGTGACGAGGGTGATGGTCACCGACGCACCCGCGGCCATCGTGCCGATGCTGCAGTTCAGAATCGCTCCACCGGTGCAGGAGCCCTGCGTGGACGAGGCCGACACGAACGTGTTGCCACCCGGCATCGGGTCGGCGATCGTGACACCAGTCGCCGCACTCGGCCCGTTGTTGGTCACCACGATCGTCCAGGTGATGTTCCCGTCACCGAGGGTCTGCGTCGCCGGCGAGCCGGCCTTCGTGATCGAGAGGTCGACCAGAGCCTGGACACATGTCGAAGCGCTGGACTGATCAGAGCCGTCGTTCGTGGTGGTCACGTCGCCCGTGTTGTCGACCACACCGGTGTTCGGGCAATCGCCGCCCGTCGCCCCCGTGGTCGGCGAGGTGATGTGCACCGTGAACGTCGATGCGGCCTGCGTCGTCCCGTGCGGCACCGTGACCGGGCCGCAGGTCAGCTTGCCCGCCGCGATCGCGCAGCTGCCGTTCCAGCCGGCGCCCTGTGAAGCGATCGACCAGGACAGGCCGGAATTCGAGGGCAGGGTGTCGTTCAACATCACACCGTGCGCGTCCCCGGCACCGTCGTTCGAGACGGTCATCGTGAACCCGATCGGACTGCCCACGTTCACCTGCGCGGCATCTGCGGTCTTCACGATCTTGATGTCGGCCGCGTTGATTACCAGCTGCTCGCTAGTGCACTCCGAGGAGACCGGACCGGTGTTGTTGCTGTCGCCGGAGTAGGTCGCCTGGAAGTAGAAGGTGCCCGCCGAGTTGAAGGTGTGCTCCTTCGAGTCCGGTGCAACGCCGTCCGTAACGGTGTTGTCGTCCGGCGTCAGATCTGCCACCAGGTCGCTGCACTCGTTATCCGAGTAGACCGCGTACTGGATCGTGCCGCCTGCATCCGCGGTCGCACCGTTGATCGTGGCGGAGTCGTGCACCGTGTCACCGACATTCCCCGTCGACTCCGAGAGCTGCGTCGACACGGTCGGCGTGTTGGGGTTGACTACCAGTGCCTCGTCGGCGCAGGCCGAGGAGACGGGGCCGGTGTTGTTGGGGTCGCCGGAGTAGAAGGCACGGAAGTAGTAGGTGCCTGCCGTGTTCAGTGCTCCGGTGGAGTCGGAGTCCGGCACGCTGCCGTTGCTGACCGCTTTGCTGCCGAGGCTGGTGCCGCCGGGAGTGCTGTAGGTGCCCGCGTTGCAGCCGGCCAGCGAGGAGTAGAAGGCGTACTTGACCGTGCCGCCCGCATCAGCGGTCTCACCAGTCAGCGTCGCCGAGTCGTGGACCGAGGTGCCGATCGCGACCGGGCCCAGATCCGACAAGAGCGTCGAGATCCCAGGCGTGTTGGGGTTGACTACCAGTGCCTCGTCGGCGCAGGCCGAGGAGACGGGGCCGGTGTTGTTGGGGTCGCCGGAGTAGAAGGCACGGAAGTAGTAGGTGCCTGCCGTGTTCAGTGCTCCGGTGGAGTCGGAGTCCGGCACGCTG
>JBJMKF010000010.1:0-74523 GCA_045805965.1 Gaiellaceae bacterium | reverse complement strand
GGATGAGAAGTGCGTTCACATGCGCCGGATAGGTGACGAACCAGATGTGGTAGTTGCTGCCCGGGTTGACGTAGACGAGCAGGCAGAACAGCACAGTGATCACCGCGCCGACGATCAGGGCGTTGACCGGAGTCTTGAAACGCGGATGCACGCGTGAGAGCCAGCCCGAAGCCGGCAACCCGCCGTCACGCGCATACGAGAACACGAGCCGGCTGCCCGCTCCCTGAATCGAGGAGCCGCAGGAGAAGAACGCGAAGATGACCAGCAACAGGAGGATGTCCTGCATCCAGCTCGGCAGTTGGGCGAGGATTCCCGGGATGCCGCCGGCAACAGCGGCGCCGACCGGATCGTGCTTCTGCGTCGCGAGGAGCAGGCCCGCGGTGAGGATGAACGATGCGATCCCGCCCCAGAGGAGCGCGTGGCGCATCGCCTTCGGAATCTGTCGGCCTGCGTCCTTCGTCTCCTCGGCGATGTCCCCGGCCGATTCGAACCCGTAGAAGATGTAGACGGGCGCGAGCACGGCGATGAGCCCGGCTGCGAGCCAGCTGCCGTGGAAGTTGGCGCCGAACGCGTTGGTGGCGTGGTGCTGCGCGCCCTGGCTCGAGAAGAGGAAGCCGAGGCCGTGGTGGAAGCCGTGAATCCCGAGGACTAGCGCGATCCCGAGCGTGCCGAGAATCTCCACGTAGACGCCGAACTTCGCGATGTCGGCCAGCACGCGGGCGCCGATCGTGTTTCCCGTCGTTTGGATCGCGAGCAGGATCAGCGTGATGACGAGGATCGTCCCGTGGCCCAGCGGGTTGAGATTCCAGCCGAACCAGTTGTGGGTCAACGCGGTGATGTACCCGACGACTCCCGTGTCGACGGCCGCAACGGTGATGAGAAGCGCGAAGCCGTAGAACCAACCCACGAACCAGCCGTAGCGGGGGCCCACCGAAAACTTGCTGTATTGGAAGAGCGCGCCCGCCACGGGGTAGTGGCTGGCGAGCTCGCCGAAGACGAGCGCCACGAACAGCATTCCGGCGAGAGGAATGAAGGTCAGCCAGATGTACGCCGGCCCGCCGAACCCGAGACCGTAGACGAACAGCGAGTAGATCCCGACCATCGGCGACAGGTAGGTGAAGGCCACCGCAAAGTTGGAGAACAACCCCAGGACGCGGTTGAGCTGTGGCGTGTAGCCGAGGCTCTCGAGCCGCGCGTCCTCGCTGCCACTTGCGTCAACCGCACGTGCCGACTCGCCCTGCATCGATTCCACCTCCCGGTCGTGTGGCCCCGTTCGCGCGACTCTACGCCGTTAGGCTCCGGCCGTGGCCGTCCTGACCTCGCAGCTCGACCGCGACGCCGCGGAGTTCGCACGCCGTCACGGGCGGATGGAAGAGCTCGTCGCCGAGCTGCGCAAGCGGTCGGCAGAGGTCGCGGCTGGCGGCGGCGAGAAGGCGATGGAGCGGCACCGCTCACGCGGGAAGCTGCCTGCGCGTGAACGGGTCGACCGCCTCGCCGACCCGGGCACCGCGTTCCTCGAGCTGAACGCGCTCGCGGCCTGGGATTTGTACGACGGCGGCGCGCCGAGCGCGGGCATCGTGACGGGGATCGGGGTCGTCGAGGGCCGCGAGTGCGTGATCGTCGCGAACGACGCGACGGTGAAGGGCGGCTCCTACTTCCCGCTCACGGTGAAGAAGCACCTGCGCGCGCAGGAAGTGGCGGAGCAGAACCGGCTCCCATGCATCTACCTCGTCGACTCGGGCGGTGCCTTTCTCCCGCTCCAGGCCGAGGTCTTCCCCGACCGGGAGCACTTCGGGCGGATCTTCTACAACCAGGCACAGATGTCCGCGGCGAGCATCCCGCAGATCGCAGTCGTGATGGGCTCCTGCACCGCGGGCGGCGCGTACGTGCCGGCGATGTCGGACGAGACGGTGATCGTGCGGGGCACCGGGACGATCTTCATCGGCGGCCCGCCGCTCGTGAAGGCGGCGACCGGCCAGGACGTGACGGCGGAGGAGCTCGGCGGCGCCGACGTCCACACGCGGCGCTCGGGTGTCGCCGACCACTACGCCACCTCCGACGAGCACGCGCTCGCGATCGCGCGCGGGATCGTGCGGAACCTCGACCGGCGAGAGCCGTCGTGGGAGATCGCCGAGCCCGAGCCGCCGGCGCTCGACCCGTCCGACCTCTGCGGGCTCATCCCCGAGGACTTCCGCCACCAGGTCGATCCGCGCGAGCTCATCGCGCGGATCGTCGACGGCTCACGCTTCCAGGAGTTCAAGCAGCTCTACGGCGAGACGCTCGTCACCGGATTCGCACGGATCGAGGGGTTCCACGTCGGGATCCTCGCCAACAACGGCGTGCTCTTCGCCGAGTCGGCACAGAAGGGCGCACACTTCATCGAGCTCTGCTGCAAGCGCAAGATCCCGCTGATCTTTCTCCAGAACATCACCGGCTTCATGGTCGGCACCGAGTACGAGGCCGGTGGGATCGCGCGGGACGGCGCGAAGCTCGTGATGGCGGTGGCGAACGCGCAGGTGCCGAAGTTCACGGTCGTCACCGGCGGCTCGTTCGGCGCCGGGAACTACGCGATGTGCGGCCGGGCCTACGGGCCGCGGCAGCTGTGGATGTGGCCGAACGCGCGCATCTCGGTCATGGGCGGCGAGCAGGCGGCGACGGTGCTCTCGATGGTCGGCGACGTCGACCAGGACGAGATCCGTGCGAAGTACGAGGCCGAGGGGAACCCGTACTACTCGACGGCGCGCCTCTGGGACGACGGGATCATCGATCCGCTCGACACGCGCCGTGTGCTGGCGCTCGGGCTCGCGGCCGCTCGCAACGCCCCCATCCCGGAAACGACCTTCGGCGTCTTCCGCATGTGATGGCTTACTCGGTCCTCCGAATCGACGAGCTCGAGCCGAGGGGCCCGTTCTGATCGCGCGCGTCCTGATCTGGAACCTGTTTGACTCGAAGACGACGTTGGAGGAGCTGCGCGAGCACCTGCCCGTGCTGCCCGACGGCGACGCCTGGATCGTGAACGAGGCGCAGGACCGCTTCGGGGTCATCTCGTACGGCGACCGGCTGCCGGATCTCGGGGCGGTGCCGGAGCTGATCGGCGACAAGCCGGCGATCGCCGAAGAGTTCGACGTAGTCGAGTGAGCCGACGCGGGACGTGGACCGCGGCCGGCGCGGCCGCCGTCCTGCTCGCGCTCTCGTTCTACGCGCTCATCAGCTGGCTCGAGCAGGGCCAGCTCTCCGACGTCCCGGTCTACCTGCATTACTCCCGCCTCGTCCGTGGCGGCGCCGTGCCGTACCGCGACTTCAAGTTCGAGTACCCGCCGGCCGCCCTGCCCGCTCTGCTCCTGCCGGCCTACATGACCTGGAGCTACGCGACGTCGTTCGCGGTGCTGATGGGCGCGTGCGGTGCCGGCTGCATCGCGGCCGCAGGATCGGCACTCCGAGCCGTCGGTGCCGGTGCGGTTCGCACGTGGGCCACACTGCTCGCGATCGGCGTCTCGCCGCTGCTCCTCGGCTCCCTGTTCGACACGCGCTACGACCTCTGGCCGACACTGCTCGCGGTCGGCGCGCTGGCGGCGATCGTGCGGCAGCGGTCGGTCGTCGGCGGGATCCTGCTCGGGCTCGGCTTCGCCGCCAAGCTGTGGCCTGCGGTTCTCCTCCCAATCGCAATCGTCCACCTCTGGCGGCAACGGGGACGGCGGGGCGCAGTGGCCGTCGTGGCTGCGTTCGTCGCGGTGGCGGCCGCGTGCTTCATCCCGTTCGCGGTCCTCGCACCCGACGGTCTGCGCTCGATGTTCGCCGACCAGCTCGACCGGCCGTTACAGGTCGAGAGCCTCGGCGCGGCGGTGCTGATGGCCGCGCAGCACCTCGGCATGCGCCCGCTCGCGACCGTCTCGACGCACGGCGCGCAGGCGCTGAGCGGACGCGGCGCCGGCCTCGCCGCCGACCTCTCCACCGCCCTCGAGGTCACGGTCGTGGTCGCGATCTGGATCGCGTTCGCGCGACGGCGCAACGCTCGCGGCGAGTCTGCTCTGCTCGCGGCCGCGGCCGCCGTGTCCGCGCTCGTCGCCTTCGACAAGGTGCTCTCGCCGCAGTACCTCATCTGGCTCGCCCCCTTCGTTCTGCTCGTGCGCGGCGGCCGCGCGATCGTCGCCGGCGGCCTGCTCTTCCTCGCGCTCGGCCTGACGCAGACGTGGTTTCCGTGGCACTACTGGCGGCTGGCGACCGACCACGCGGCGCCGTGGTCGTGGTACCTCCTCGCGCGCGACCTCGCGCTCGTCGCGCTCGCCGCTGTTCTCAGCGGCGCAGGAGGCTTCTGGCGAAGAAGAGCAGGTTCGCCGGACGCTCGGCGAGCCGCCGCATGAGGTAGCGGTACCACTCCGGCCCATACGGGGTTGCGACGAGGACGTCGAACCCGCGCCGGACGAGATCGAGCTGCAGGCGGGGACGGACGCCGTACAGCATCTGGAACTGGAAGCGCTCGTTCGGTATCTCGCGCTCGCGCGCGAACGCGATCGCGTGCTCGATCAGCGCCTCGTCGTGCGTCGCCACCGCGGTGAAGCCGCCGCCCTCGAGCGACGCCTCCATGAGCCGCGCGTACGCGGCGTCGACGTCGCGCTTCTGCGGGTACGCGATCTCCGGCGGCTCGAGGTACGCACCCTTGACGATGCGGAGGTTCGGGGCCAGCGGAAGCAGCGCGGCGAGATCGTCCTCGGCGCGGAAGAGGTACGCCTGGAGGACGGTGCCGACGTTCTCGTGCCCCTCCTCGCGGAGGCGCCGGTAGATGCTAAGCGTCGCGTCGACGGTGCGAGACTCCTCCATGTCGAGGCGGAGGAAGTTGCCGACGCTCGCTGCGTGCTCGACGAGCTCGGAGACGTTGCGGCGCGCGAGCTCCTCGTCGATCGAGAGGCCGAGGTGCGTGAGCTTGACCGCGAGGTTCGTCCGCAGCCCCTCCGTGTGGATGCGGTCGAGCACCCCGGTGTACGCGGCGACCACCGCGCGTGTCTCGGCCTCGTCGCGCACGCCCTCGCCGAGCAGCGTCGTGTTCGTGAGGAGGCCGTTGTCGTTCAGGCGCCGGAGCACCGGCACGGCATCGTCGAGGGTCTCGCCGGCGACGAACCTCGCGGCGCCGAGCCGGAAACCGTAGCGCTGGACGAAGCGCTGCAGCCGTGGGCTGTCGGCCGCTGCGAGGAGGAGGCTGCGGAGCGCGCTCATGCCCCCCACTCGCGCACGATCCGTTCGACCTCGGCTCGCTCCTCGTCGGTCAGCCCTCGCAACGGCGCGCGCACCTCGGCGCCGACCGTCACGCCGCGGAACCCGAGCGCCGCCTTCGACGCCGCGTGGAAGGGGAACCGCTGAAGCTGGGCCCGCAGCGCCGTGGCCCGCTCCCCCGCTTCCGGCGTCGGCTCGCGGACGAGCGGGACGACCGCGTCGGGGAAGCTCCCGGCGAGGCCCGAGACTGCGCCGACGGCTCCTGCGGCGAGCCCTTGCACGAGCAACGCCTCCGCGCCGACGAAGACGTCGAGGCCCTCGACGAGGTATGGCGCGACCCGCTCCCACGGACTGTCCGAGACCTTCATCCCAGCGAGGTTCGGCGCACGCTCGCGCAGCCGCTCGATCACCGCGAGCGGGATCGGGTAGCCGCTCCGCGCCTCGAACTCGTAGAGGTAGAACGGCAGCGGCGCGCACGCGCTCGCCGCCGTCTCGAAGTGCGCGAGCAGCTCGTCCTCGTCGAGTGCGAAGTACGGCGGCGCGATCACGGCGACCGCATCCGCGCCGACCGACGCCGCGTGCTCGGCGAGGAGCGCCGTCTCGCGCGTCGTCTGGGCGCCGCAGTGCACCGCGACCTGCAGCTTGCCCTGCGCCGCCTCGACGAACAACACAGCGATCTCGCGCCGCTCCTCCGGCGAGAAGAGGACCCCCTCGCCTGTCGTGCCGAGCGCGAGCAGGCCATCGAGGCCGCGGTCGGCGAGGAAGTCGACGTAGGGGCCGACCGCGGCTGCGTCGAAGGCATCTCCGCGAAGCGGCGTCACGGCCGCCGCGAGCGCCCCGCGCAGGGTCATGGACGCACCGCGCTCAGCTGCGCGAACGCCATCCGCCACTCCCCCTCGCCGCGCTCGACGAGCGTGCGGAGCTGCACGGTGACCTGCTCGCGCTCGTCCGGCGACAGTGCCTGCTCCATCGCCTCTCGGAGCGTCGGCACGTTCGGATTCCAGGCGGTGTCGAGGAAGCCGTCCCAGTTTCGCGGCTCAACGGACTCGATGCGGGCGTCGAGCGTCAGCCGAATCGGGGAGAAGCCAGCTTCTTCCGCGAGCTGCAGCAGGTCGCGCTCGTCAAAGTCGAGCATCGGATCGCTGTCCGGAGGCTGGATCGCGTCGTAGAGCGCGTGGAGCTTCGCCGTGGTCTCGCCGAGCCCGTCGGTGGGATAGCCGACGAACCCGGAGTCCCTGCGCTCGCCCGACCCGAAGCGGTTGATCGGCTCCCACAGCGAGATCCGGCCGCCCGGTCGGAGCACGCGCGCGAACTCGGCCAGCGCAGCTGCCTTCTCCTTGACATAGATCAGCACGGAGCGAGTCGTGACGACGTCGGCGGATTCGTCGCCGATCGCTCCGAGATCCTTCGCCGGCGCCTCGACGAAACGGCAGCGCTCGAGAACACCGAGGTCGTTCGCCGCCTCGCGGCAGAAGTCGAGGAGATCGACCGAGATGTCGCTGAAGATCACGGCGCCCGCGCCTCGCTCGAGCGCGCCGAAGCCAATCAGACCCTCGCCGCAGCCGACGTCGAGCAGCGTGTCTCCCTCACGCAGGTCCGCGCGGTCGAGGACCCGGTCGCGTATTTCCGCCAGCTTCGCCAGCACTTCGGCGCGAATCTGCGGATCGCCGCCGAAGCGCCTCTCCGCGAGCCACTCCGCCCACCGGTCTCGCGTCGTCGATCCCACGCGGGCAATCTAAGCTCTCGCCTCGTGCCCTCGAACCTGCGTACCGAGCGGGACGGCGACATCCTCCGCATCACCATGGCGCGTCCCGACCGCCGAAACGCCTTCGACGCGGCGCTCATCTCCGAGCTCGCGGAAGCGTTCGTCGCCGTCGGACGTGCTCGCGCCGTCGTCCTCGCCGGAGACGGGCCGAGCTTTTCCGCTGGCGCCGACGTCGACTGGATGCGCTCCTCCGTCGATCTCTCCTACGAGGAGAACGTCGCCGACGCGAATGCGCTCCGCGCGATGCTCGAAGCAGTCGACGGCTGCCCGGCGCCGGTCGTCGCGCGCGTGCAGGGCCATGCGCTCGGCGGCGGAGCCGGCCTCGTGGCGGCGGCCGACATCGCGATCGCCGCACCCGACACGGTGTTCGCGTTCTCGGAGGTGAAGCTCGGGATCATCCCCGCCGTCATCTCCCCGTTCGCGCTCGCCCGGATCGGCCCCGCAGCAGCGCGCCGCTACTTCGTGACCGGCGAGCGATTCGACGCCGAGACCGCCCGCCGGATCGGCCTTGTGCACGAGTTCGCGGAGGATCTCGACGCGACGGTCGAGGTCGTCGTCGCCGAGCTCCTCTCTGCGGGGCCGCAAGCAGCGCGTTGGGCGAAGCGGCTCGTGCGCGAGCGGCCGGATGGACCGGAGACGGCACGGTGGATTGCCGAGCGCCGCACGAGCGACGAGGGGCAAGAAGGCCTGCGCGCGTTCCTCGAGAAGCGTCCGCCTAGCTGGCGGGGCTAGTCGGCCCAGCCGAGCTGACGCAACGCCCAGCCTGCGTTCCAGATCTTCGTCAGGTGGCGGATCTTGTCGCCGTCGAAGTCCATCACGTAGACGTAGTCGCTGCTCGCGCTCTTTCCGGTCGGGGCCACCGGCCCGCCTTCTCCGGTGTGCGTCCCGTGGAAGACGGCATACGCGGCAACGCTCTCGCCT
This sequence comes from Gaiellaceae bacterium, assembly GCA_045805965.1. Taxonomy (GTDB): domain Bacteria; phylum Actinomycetota; class Thermoleophilia; order Gaiellales; family Gaiellaceae; genus Palsa-739. Next base: position 66,629 of record JBJMKF010000010.1, on the reverse strand, counting down.
TCGGGGTCGACTCCGAACGTCTTCAGCTCGTAGCGACCGTCGGGAAGCACGGCCATCATCCCCTTCATCCACTCCGCATAGTCCGCCAGTGTCCGGATCTCCGCGAGTGGCTCGGACTGTGCCGCGAATGTGGCGTCAGGATGGCAATAGGCGCTGCACGCCTCCCACCCTTGACCCGTGTCGAGTGCGTCGAAGAACGCCCTCGCCGTCGCCGTGATCGACGTGGTCTCCGTTGCTGCCATCGCTACTCCTCTCGTCCCCCCGGGACACGTTCGACCCTACACCCCCAGGCCGCCTTTTCCCACGGCGCCGCGTCGGCCTAGCGACAGTCGGCGCAGAGGCCGACGATCTCGACCCGATGCTCGGTCGCGACGAAGCCGTGCTGCTTCGCGGCCGCGGCGACCCAGTCGTCGAGCCCGCACTCGTGCACCTCGACGACACGGTGGCACCGCTCGCACAGCAGGTGGTGGTGATGTGCGTCCCCGCAAAGGCGGTAGCACTGCTCGCCGCCGTGGTGCGAGAGGACGTCGACGACGCCCTTGTCGCTCAGCAGCGCCAGCGTGCGATAGACGGTGGCGAGGCCGGTGTGCGAGTCGCGTTCCCGCAGCCGGCTCCAGAGCTGCTGCGCCGTCACGTCGTCGCTCTCGCGCGCGAGCTCCTCGAGCACCTCCAGCCGGCGCGCGGTCGCGCGGACGCCGCTCCGCTCGAGCAGCGCCGAGAGATCTTGCTCGCTTGCCGTCACGTGGCTATTCTAGCCCACGATGATAATGAGAACCGTTATCGTCCTCGCGGCAACCATGCTGACTCTTTCCGGTTGTGGCGGCTCGCCGACGACCACGGACAAGCTCGACGTCGTCGCCGCCGAGAACGTGTACGGGAACATCGCCGCGCAGATCGGCGGGTCCCGCGTCTCGGTCACGTCGATCCTCACCGACCCGAACGCCGACCCCCACCTCTTCGAGCCCGACACGTCGAGCGGGCTCGCGGTGGCAAAGGCCAAGGTCGTCCTGCAGAACGGGCTTGGTTATGACGCCTTCATGACGAAGCTCGAGGACGCCGCTCCGAGCAGCGGCCGCGCCACGGTGACGATGGCGGACGTGCTCGGCGTCCACGGTAAGGACGCGAATCCGCACCTCTGGTACGACGTCCCGAAGCTCAGCCGCATCGCCGCGGCGATCGCAAGCGTGTTCGAGCGCGCCGACAGGCGCCACGCATCCGCGTACCGCGCCGGCCTCTCCCGGTTCGACCGCTCGCTCGCTCCACTGCGGAAGGTCATCGTCGACATCCGGACGCGCTTCCACGGCGTGGCCGTTGCGTACACCGAGCCCGTCCCCGGCTACCTCGTCTCGGCGGCCGGCCTTCGCAACCTCGCACCGGACTCGTTCACGCGGTCGATCGAGGACGGGACCGAGCCGTCACCTTCGGCCGTGTCCGCGATGAGCGCGCTCGTCGACCTGCGTCGGATTCGAGTCCTGCTCTACAACGCGCAGGCCGTTTCCTCCATCACAGGGCAGCTGCGTGCCGCAGCTCAGAAAACCGGCATTCCGGTGGTCGCGGTGCGAGAGACCCTGCCGCAGCACCTCACCTTCCAGCAATGGCAGCTCCAACAGGCCCGCGCGCTCGCGGCCGCGCTCGCGAGATGAGCGTCGTCACGGTCGACGACCTCGCGCTCCGCTTCGGCGAGCGGACGCTCTTCGAGGATCTCAACTTCGCGCTCGAGCGTGGCGAGCTCCTCGCCGTCCTCGGACCGAACGGCACCGGCAAGACGTCGCTGATCCGGATCCTCCTCGGGCTGCTCCAGCCGAGCGCCGGCAGGGTGGTGATCGAGGGATGCCCGCCGCGCGAGCGCTGCCACCGGATCGGCTACGTCCCGCAACAGCGCGTCTTCGACCGCGACCTCGCCCTGCGCGGACGCGACCTCGTCAGGCTCGGGCTCGACGGGCACCGCTGGGGCTTCGGCCGGCTCGAGGACGACGCTCGGGCCCGGATCGGCTCTGTGCTGGCGGAGGTCGGTGCTGCCCATTACGCCGACGCGCCCGTCGGGCGTCTCTCGGGCGGCGAGCAGCAGCGGCTGCGCGTGGCGCAGGCGCTCGTCGCCGACCCGGTGCTGATCCTCGCCGACGAGCCGCTCCTCTCCCTCGACCTCGCCCACCAGCGCGACGTCGTCGATCTGCTCGACGCGCGTCGCCGCAGTGCGGGGACACCGGTCGTGTTCGTCACCCACGACGTCAACCCGGTACTGCACACCGTCGACCGCGTCCTCTATCTAGCTCCTGGTTCCTGGGCGATCGGGACGCCGGACGAGGTCATGACGTCGACGACGCTATCGGGGCTCTACGGCACCGAGATCGACGTGCTGCGCGTGCGCGGCCGCGTCGTCGTCGTGGGGACTCCCGACGACCAGCACGTCCACCACGTGGAGAACGGCCACTGATGTTCACGCAGCTGCTCGCCCAGCACTTCGTCCACACCGCGCTCTGGGCCGGTGCCGTGGTCGCAATCGTGTCGGGCGCGATCGGCGTCTTCGTCGTCACTCGCGGGATGAGCTTCGCCGTGCACGCGATCTCGGAGCTCGGCTTCACCGGCGCCGCGGGTGCGCTCGCACTCGGGATCGACCCGGTGCTCGGAATGTTCGGCGGCTCGCTCCTCGTCGGGGTCGTGCTGGGCTTTCTTTCGCTGCGCGGTCGCGAGCGGGACAGCGCCATCGGCTCGGTGCTCGCCTTCGGGCTCGGCGTCGGCGTTCTCCTCCTCTCGCTGTATCACGGTTACGCGACCGAGGCGACGAACCTTCTCTTCGGCAGCATCGTCGGCGTCTCCGACACACAGCTGCGCAACCTCGTGATCGTCGGAGCTGTCGTCCTCGCCGGCCTGGCGGTGCTCTACCGGCCGTTGCTCTTCTCGAGCGTCGACCCGGAGATCGCGGCGGCACGGGGGGTGCCGCTCCGGGCGCTGTCGGTGGCGATCTTCCTCCTCCTCGCGCTCACGACCGCCGAGGCGATTCAGGTCGTGGGAGTCCTGCTCGTGCTGACCCTCGTGATCACGCCGGCGGCGGCAGCGCAACGCCTGACCGGACGGCCGGCGCTCGCACTCGTTCTCAGCATCGCGATCGCCCTCGTCTCGACGGAGGGTGGGATCCTCCTCTCGCTCGAGAAGTCGTGGCCGACGAGCTTCTTCATCAGCGCGATCTCGTTCGGCGCCTATCTCGCGGCTCGGATCTTCGACCTGTGGCGCGGACGTCAGAACCGCTTGAGCTGGAGCCCGCCGCGCCGTTTGTGGGCAGTCAGATAGCGGACGCCTCCGGGGCCGGCGACGAGGGCGCGCCGTGCGCCCTTGTCCACGATCGTCACCCCGCCCGCCCCAAGCTCCCGCGGCTCACCGTCAACGGTCAGCGTTGCCGAGCCGGCGACGATGACGTAAAGGACGTCGAGCTGGTCGTTCACGTGCTCGGCAGGACCCTCGCCGGCCGGCCACTCGAGCAGGGTCGCGTTGAGGTCGGCGCTCTCGCCGCCCCAAACCGGGCCGCGACCTCCCCGGATCACCCGCGCAGGCTGGAGAGCATCCGCCGAGTCACGTGCAGCCTCGTCTGCACAGCGGCGAGCCTCACGCCGGCGGCCACGGTGATCCGGTAGTCCACCGGGCGGAGCGGAAGCGGTGTGCGGAACTTCCCACGCGAGTCGAGAATCGGATGCGCGACAACGCGCCACCGGCCGCGGTCGCGGCGCCAGACCTCGACCGACCCGTCCGGCCGCGGCAGTACCTCGCCGGCGAGCAGCCGCGGGCCCAGCGCCTGCACGCGGAGCCGCGGCGCGACGGCCACCGAGACGGACGTGCCGCTCGTGCCCGGCAGGACGAGGCGATACGCGACGTTTGCATGAGGCTGGACTCGGAGCTGCGTCGGCCCCGTGACTTCCTTGAGCGTCCGCCACACACCGTTGCCGAGGCGCTGCAACAGCAGCGCTCCCTTCACGTTCGGGGCACGGGCGGCGATTGTGATGGGGCTGCCGTAGAAGACCCGAGTGCTACTCGCCGACAACTGCAGCTCGCCGACCGAGAACCAGGTCGAGAGGAGGTGCAGCGCCCTGGCGATCTGTGCCCCGCTCCGGGTCGCAAGGGCGCCGGACGCCAACCGGAAGTCGACCGAGTCGACGCGCCAGGCCTCGTTCCGCTGGACGCGCAGCCACTCGACCGGACTGCCGAGACCGAGCCGGGCAGCGAGCCGAGCGCCCGAGAGCTGATACGGGCCCCAGTCGTGGTGCGGCGAATAGGTGTCGTACGGATCCGCCACCGAGCGGAGATATGGGATCGGCGCCGACCCCGGCCATGCGTCCTCGACCGCCTCGGTGCGGCCGCCGGAGCTCGAGGAGTAGTACGTCCGTGCAACCTGTCCGCGCCACGTCAGGACCTGGCCGAGCGTCGCGTACACCGCCTTGTCTGAGCTCGGCTTCTCCGCCGCGACCCCGCCGTAGACCTGATCGGCCGTCGTGGGGACAAGGTCGTAGAAGGCGTTCGGCCGGAGCTCGTACACCGCATAGGAGCGCGCGGCGACGGCCTGGGCCTCGAGCGCCGCGAGCGGCCAGTGCGAAGGCGACTCGGACGGGACGACGCCTCGGAGGTACGTGTCGAGCGAGAGGGAGTTGACGACGGAGACGTGGCTCCCGTCGCTGCGCAGGAGCAGCGTGCCGTGATAGGCGCGGCCGTCGAACGTGAGCGCCGCACGGGCGCAGTCGAACACGGCGAGATGCCCGAAGGAAAGGCCAAGTCCGTGGCGGCGGACCGGAAGCGCCAGCTTCGGGCCGACTCCGTAGACGCCCGCGGCGAGCTTCCGGGTCAGGCGCCTCCCGTCGGTGACGCGCATTGGAGCCGCGCAGCCGACCGTGACGGTGTTCGCGCCGCGCGCGAGCAGCACGCGCACGTTGGCCTCGGCGGTGCGGCCCATCTTCGTGCCGGGGTAGTAGTGCGACAGGATCCGCTCGTAGTTCCAGCCGTGCAGGGCGTAGCCGTACGCGCCCCACTGGCTCATGCCGACACCGTGGCCCCACCCGTGGCCGGTGACGATCAGGGCCGTGCTCGCGCGCGCGGTGCCGGCGATCGCGCAAGCGACCACGGCGATCCCCCCGGCAACCCCCAACCTCAGCCGCACGGCGATTTCCCTTCCTCCTTAAAGGTCGGTCAAACGGGAAGGGTAGAGCCGAACGCGGCAAACGGCCCCAGACCTCGGTCGAGGGCGCCCTAGACTCAGTCGCCATGCGCCGGCTGCTCGTCGCGAACCGTGGGGAGATCGCGTTGCGCATCTTCCGTGCCTGCAGCGCCGAAGGCGTCGAGACGGTCGCCGTCGCGGCGCCCGACGATCGCGGCTCGCTCCATGCCTCCTCGGCGGATGCGCTCGTCGAGATCTCCTCCTACCTCGATCCCGCCGAACATCTACGTGCCGCTCGTGAAGCCGGAGCCGACGCCGTCCATCCCGGCTACGGATTCCTTTCCGAGAGCGCGGAGCTCGCCGAGGCCGTGCTCGAGGCCGGACTGATCTGGGTCGGCCCGCCGCCTGCCGCGCTGCGCGCCGGCGGCGACAAGCTCGTCGCGAAGGAGACGGCACGCGCGGCCGGCTTGCCCGTGCTACCGAGCGGGACACCGGAGGAGATCGGCTTTCCTTTGCTCGTCAAGGCCGCGGCCGGAGGCGGCGGCCGCGGAATGCGGGTCGTGCGCGCGCCTGAGGAGCTCGACGAAGCCCTCGCCGCAGCGCGGCGCGAGGCCGCCGCCGCGTTCGGCGACGACTCCGTCTTCTGCGAGCGCTACCTCGAGCGACCGCGTCACGTCGAGATCCAGCTCCTGGCAGACGAGCACGGCAACGTGGTCTCGCTCGGCGAGCGCGACTGCTCGATCCAGCGCCGCCACCAGAAGGTGCTCGAGGAGTCACCCTCCCCCGCCCTCGATCCGGCGCTACGCACGAGGATGAGCAAGGCGGCAGTCGCCTTCGCCCGCGCGATCGGCTACGAGAGCGCAGGCACCGCGGAGTTCGTGCTCGCCGGTCGCGACTTCTGGTTCCTCGAGCTGAACGCGCGGATCCAGGTGGAGCACCCGGTGACGGAGCTCGTGACCGGCGTCGACATCGTGCGTGAGCAGCTCCGGATCGCGTCCGGCGAGGCCCTGTCTGACCTAGCAACAGACTGTTACTTGCGAGGTCACGCCGTCGAGGTGCGGCTGTACGCCGAGGATCCGCAGTCGTTCCTTCCTCAGGCCGGCCGGCTCGAGCGGCTGCGCCTGCCCGAGGGGATCCGCGTCGACTCGGGCGTGCGCGAGGGCGACGAGATCGGGACGGCGTACGACCCGATGATCGCGAAGCTGATCGCCTCGGGCGACACGCGCACCGAGGCGCTCGACCGTCTCGCGCAGGCGCTGCGCGAGACGGAGGTCGGTGGCGTCACGACCAACCTGCCGTTCCTGCGCTGGCTCGTCGGGCATCCGCTCGTGCGTGCCGGCCGAGTCACGACCGCGTTCCTGACGGAAAACCCGCCGCTTTCGGAGCCACCCGGGGCGGCGCCGGCCGAGGTCTGGACCGACCCGTGGCGGCTGAACCTCCCCTCCCCGCCGTCTCGGCCGGCGCCCGACGTCGACGCCACCGCGGGCGGCCCGGGCGCGAGCGGGCACGAGCAGTCGGCGATCGTCGCCCCCATGCCCGGGACCGTGATCCGCGTCCTCGTGGAGCCGGGAGCCAGCGTCGCCGCGCGGCAGCCGCTCGTCGTGCTCGAGGCGATGAAGATGGAGACGCCCCTCGTCTCCCCCTATGAGGCCACCGTCCGCGCCGTCCACGTCGGCGAGGGCGACCGCGTGGCCGGCGGAGCCGTGCTGGTGGAGCTGGACGAGTGATGGACGTCGTCCGGCTCGACGACGCGGCGGCATTCCTCACGGAGGCGGAGCCGCTACTCCTCGCCGACGAGGCGCGGCACAACCTCGTCCTCGGGATCGCCGGGACGATCCGCGACACACCCGACCTCTACCCGCTCCGGAGCCTCTGGCTCGTCCGGGACACCGGCGAGGTGGTCGCCGCGGCGCTGCGGACGCCGCCGTACAACCTCATCCTCGCCCGGCCCCGGTCGGCCCCGGCGCTGGCGGCGCTCGCCGAGGCCGTGGCCGGTGAGGCGCTCCCCGGTGTCACCGGCACGGAGCCGGAGGTGGAGGAGTTCGCCGAGCTGTGGTCGCAACACAGCGGCGTCGCCGGGCGCGTGAACATGCGCCAGGGCGTCTATGCGCTCGAGCAAGTCGAGCCGCTGGCCGCCGTGCCCGGGTCGGCTCGAGTCGCGACGGCCGACGACCGCGCGCTCGCGCTGCGCTGGTGGATCGCCTTCGGCGAGGAGGTGCTGCACGAAGGCGGCCCGGGCCGCGAACGGGCGGAGGCGAGCGTCGACCACAAGCTCTCCTCCCCGACGAGCGGCCTCCTCCTCTGGGAGGACGGCGGCGAGCCGGTCTCACTCGCCGGCTGGGGTGGCCCGACGCCGAACGGCATCCGCGTCGGCCCGGTCTACACGCCGCCGGAGCTGCGCGGCCGGGACTACGCCACCGCGCTGACAGCGGAGCTCTCGCAGCGGCTGCTCGACGGTCGGCTCTACGAGGGCGGGCGGCGCTTCTGCTTCCTCTACACCGACCTCGCGAACCCGACCTCGAACGCGATCTACGAGCGGATCGGCTACCGCCGGATCGCCGAAGCCGCAGAGGTCGTCTTTTCCTAGCGGTTCGGGAAGAGCTTCTGCAGCTTCATGGCGGCGCCCATGTCGCCCTTGAGCTTGAGCTTCCCGGTCATGTAGGCGCTCGTCGGGTTCTGCTCGCCCGCGACGATCTTCTGGAACACCTCCTGCGAGGAGCTGATCGTGACGTCTGCGGCGTCCTCGATGCCGTCATGCACGCTGACGTTGCCGTCGGTGACCTTGACGGTCCACTGGCCCGCACCCTCGATGTCGAAGGCGTACGAGTTGTTCATGCCTTCGGTCCTCGACGTGTCGGCTTCGGACGGAAGCGTCTCGAAGAACTCCTGAACGGTGCCTGGCATCGGTACTCCTTCTCGGGGTCTCGGGCGAGTCTATGCGGCGCTGCCGAGCCGACACCGTTACCATCGCGCTCCGATGGCCAAGGTGGAGATCGCGCTGCCGGGGCAGGCCGGCGCGGACGCGCTTGCGCTGCCAGTCGCCCAACCTCTGGGCCGTGACGGCGCCAAGATCGTCGACGAGAAGCTCGGCGGCCGGCTCGCTCGACTCGGCGAGAGCGGCGAGCTGCGCGGCGAGCGCGGCGAGGCTGTCCTCCTTCACCTGAACGGCGAGCTCGAGGCGCCGCGCATCGTCGCCGCGGGTGTCGGGAAGCGCGAGGAGGTCGATGCCGACGCGCTTCGCACGGCCGCGTCCGCGACCGCCCAGGTGCTCTCCCGGGTCGGCGGAACACTCGTCTGGCTGCTCGACGAGTCGCTGCCGGTGCCGCTGCCAGAGCAGGCTGCGGCGCTCGTCGAGGGCACGATTCTCGGCTCCTACTCACCCGGGCAGTGGAAGTCGAAGAACGACACGAAGGGGCTGGAGCGGATCGTGATCGGCCACGCCGACGCCCCGCGGTTGCAGGCGGCCGTGGAGCGGGCGGCGATCGTCGCCGAGCGGGCGAACCGGGCTCGCGACCTCTCCAACATGCCGCCGAACGAGCTCACGCCGCACACGCTCGGCGAGAAGGCGAAGGAGCTCGCCGCAGAGCACGAGCACCTCACCTGCGACGTTCTCGCCACGCGCGAGCTCGACGACCTCGGCATGGGCGCGCTGAGCGCCGTCGGCCGAGGCAGCCGCAACGAGCCGCGCCTGATCGTCCTGCGCTACGACCCGCCGGGGGCGAGAGACGACATGGTGCTCGGGCTCGTCGGCAAGTCGATCACGTTCGACGCTGGCGGGATCTCGATCAAGCCGTCCGGCGGAATGCAGGACATGAAGGGAGACATGTCCGGCGGCGCGGGGACGCTGCACGGGATCGGCGCGCTCGCTGCGCTCGGCACTCCGGTGCGCGCGATCGCCGCACTCGCCGCCGCCGAGAACCTGCCGGGCGGCGACGCCTTCCGGCCCGGCGACATCCTCAGGGCCGCGAACGGCAAGACGATCGAGGTGATCAACACGGACGCAGAGGGCCGGCTCGTTCTCGCCGACGCACTCTGGTATGTCCGACGCGAGGGAGCGACGCACGTGCTCGACCTCGCCACGCTGACGGGCGCGATGGAGCTAGCGCTCGGCGACCTCTACGCCGGCGGCTTCGCCAACGACGACCAGTGGCGCGATCTCGTCGTCGAGGCCGGGCGCCGCAGCGGCGACCTCGTCTGGCCGTTCCCCCTGCATCCGCGCTACCGGCGCTACATCGACTCGGCGTTCGCGGACATGAAGAACGGCTCGACGCTGCGCCAGGGCTCCCCGGCGCTCGCCGCCGAGTTTCTGCAGGAGTTCGCCGGTGACGGTCCCTGGATGCACGTCGACATGGCCGGGCCAGCGTTCCTCGAGCGGAGCCGCGGCGACTACCTGCGGGTGCCCGGCGGCACGGGCTGGGGCGTCCGGCTCATCGCCGAGCTCGGCAGGCTCGTCGCTTGAACTTCGAGCTCAGCGACGAGCAAGAGCTGATCCGCCGTACCGTCCGCGAGTTCGCGGAGACGAAGGTCGCGCCGGTCGCGGAAGAGCTAAACCGCGAGGCTCGCTTCCCTTACGACCTCGTCGCGGAGCTCGGCGAGCTCGGGCTGATGGGCCTGCCGATCCCGGAGGAGTACGGCGGCGTCGGGGGTGACACCGTCTCCTACGCGATCGCAATCGAGGAGCTGACACGGATCGACTCCTCCGTGGCGATCACCGTCGCCGCGCACACGTCGCTCGGGACGATGCCGATCCTCCTCTTCGGCAACGAGGAGCAGAAGCGGGAGTGGCTGCCGCGGCTCGCCTCGGGCAGCGGGCTGGCCGCATTCGGGCTGACGGAGCCGGATGCAGGCTCCGACGCCGGGGCGAGCCGCACGAAGGCCGAGCTGCGCGACGGCGATTGGGTGATCGACGGCTCGAAGATCTTCATCACGAACGCAGGCACCGACATCACGGCCTGCGTCACGATCACGGCGCGCACCGGCGAGGACGAGATCTCGAACCTGATCGTCCCCAACGGCACTGTCGGCTACGAGATCTCCGCGCCGATGCACAAGCTCGGCTGGCGCGCGTCCGACACGCGGGAGCTCTCATTCCACTCGTGCGCCGTGCCGGAAAGCAACCTGCTGGGCGAGCGCGGGCGCGGCTACAAGCAGTTCCTCGACATCCTCGACGGCGGGCGCATCTCGGTGGCTGCGATGGGCGTCGGGCTCGCGCAGGGTGCATACGACCTCGCGATCGCCTACGCGAAGGAGCGGCACCAGTTCGGCCAGCCGATCGCGAGCTTCCAGGCGATCCAGTTCCAGCTCGCGGACATGGCAACGGAGATCGAGGCCGGGCGGAACCTCGTCCATCGCGCCGCGTGGCTCAAGGACGCGGGGAAGCCGTTCGCGCTCGCGGCCGCCCAGGCGAAGCTCTACACCGGGCTCCTCTCGAACCGTGCCGTGAATGCAGCGCTCCAGATCCACGGCGGCTACGGGTTCATGGACGAGTTCGCGATCTCGCGGCTCTATCGCGACCAGAAGATCCTCGAGATCGGCGAGGGCACGAACGAGGTGCAGCGCATGGTCATCGCCCGCCACCTAGGCCTTTAGTCACGGCTTCAGTGACGCTCACTATCGTCTCGAACGACCTCGGGGCGGAGATGCTCTGCGGATGCTCCGCGCGAACGGGATCGAGTGCTCGTACGCAAAAACCGATGTAGGGAGCGCGCTCGCGATGTACGCGGCTACCTCACGAGCCGGCCCCACCACGGTGCTCGTGGACGAGATCCATCGCCCTTAGAGACACCTCCGGAACCTGGTACCGGCCGTGTCCGAACCGGACACGGCTGATCCGCGAGAACGGGTTGCGGTGCGCGGTGTGGGCTCGTGGACTGCTCCCCTCGAGACACGGCCGGAACCTGGTTCCGGCCGTGCCCAAACCGGACACGGCCGATCGGAGGCACAATCGACGGCGTGGTCCCGGTCATCGCCGCCACGCTCGCTGCGCTTCTCTTCCTCCAGGCGGTCATGCGCCTGCGTCGCCGTGGCCGCGCCGATCGCGCCGGCTGGGATCGGATCGCGCTCTTCGCCGCCGGGCTCGTGCTGAGCCTCTTTGCGCTCGTCGGGCCGCTCGACCGGATCGCCGACGACAAGCTCCTCTCCGCACACATGGGCCAGCACGTCCTGATCGGCGACCTCGGGCCCGCGCTGATGGTGGCCGCGCTGCGCGGCCCGCTCTTGGTCTTCCTCCTCCCCACGCCCGTGCTCGCGCCGCTCGCGCGGAGCACTCGCGTCCGCGCCGTCCTCGGGACGCTGCTGCGACCGCGCGTCGCCTTCTCGCTCTGGGCAGCGAACCTCGCGATCTGGCACGTGCCGTACCTCTATGACGCCGCGCTCGCGCACCAGGACCTGCACGACTTCGAGCACGCCTGCTGGGCGATCTGCGGGATCCTCGTCTGGACGCTGCTCGTCGACCCGGGCTCGCATCGCCGGCTCAGCGTTGGTGGCCGCGTCGCGCTGGCGGCGGCGCTGTTCGCGGCGGGCCAGATCCTGACCGACGTGTTGGTCTTCACCTTCACGCCGCTGTATCCGGCGTATCACGGCGCGTACGGGATCTCGGTGGTCACCGACCAGCAGCTCTCCGGGGTCGTGATGATGGTCGAGCAGCTCGTCACGCTCGGAACGTGCGTCGCGCTCCTCCTGCGGCCGCGTTGGCGCCGCGCGCGCGCGGCCCGCGTCGCCGCCGCAACGTGACCGCGAACGCCACCGCGTTTAGCTTCGAGCCGGTCTTCCTGGCGCTTGCGCTCGTGGCCGCAGCGCTCTACTGGCGCGAGGCGCGCGCCGACTCGCCGCCGCGCTGGCGCATCGTCGCCTTCGCGACCGGCCTCTTCCTGATTGCGGGCTCGCTCAACTCACCGCTGGAGACGATCGCTTCGAAGTACCTGCTGCTCATGCACCTGCTCCAGAACGCGCTGATCGCGGACGTGGCGCCGCTTCTCGTCGTGCTCGGCCTGACGCCACAGATGCGGGTAAAGCTCGCTCGACACGGCCTCGGACGGCTCCGGTCTCGCTGGATCCTTCCGCTCTGGCTCGGCGCGTGGTACCTGACGCACCTCGCCCCGTTCTACGACTGGGCGCTCCGCACCGGCTGGGGATTGAACCTCGAGCACGGGATCCTCATGGCCGCAGGCCTTCTCTTCTGGTGGCCGATCGTGAGCGGCCGCCTCTCGCCGCCTGCAGGGCTCGGCTACCTCGCGGTCGCCTTCATCGGCTCGTCCTTCCTCGGCCTCGCGTACATCTTTTCCAGCAGCCCGTTCTACTCGTTCTACGAGCACGCGCCGCGGTTGTGGGGGCTGTCGCCGACGCGTGACCAGAACCTCGGCGGGATCTTCATGAACGGCGAGCAGACGCTCGTGTTCCTGCTCGCGATCGGCTGGTTCGTCGTGCGGCTGCTCGACGAGGAGCACGCGGCACGAGAACCGGCGTCGCTTTCGGATTCATAGCCGCGCCCGGTGGTAGCGTCGCCGCGTGCTGTTCAAGCCGGACTCCACCGACAAGGAGGCCATACTCGGTGAACGCGCCACGTCCGCTCATCTTGGCTTTGGTGCTCACGGCGACCGCTGCCGTCGGGTTCGGCATCGGAACGGTCATGAGGGCACCCGCTGCCGGGGCGAGCGCAGCCCATCGCTACACCCTTCGCGTCGGCGACAAGGTGACGATCCCTGCGCTTGGACAACGCTGTGCCGTCTACAAGGAGGGCGGCGCGCCCGAACTCTTCTGTGCGCGCCCCAGCCGTCCGCGCCACCAGGTCACCCTGTTCCGGGATCGCATTCAGGTCTGGAAGGTTGGGAACCCAGACTCCCCCGTGTGGTCAGGAAAGCCCTAGCCGCGCCGTCGTGGTGACCTCCCAGCCTTGACAAATCTCCTGTTCAAACAGTTCTTGGACGATGACCTCGGCTGCGCCTGTTACCTCGTCGGCGATGAGCACGCCGGCGTCGCGGTCGTCGTCGACCCGCCCTACACGATCGAGGCAGTCCTCGCGGAGACGGAGCGGCGCGACGTCCGGCTCGTCGGCGTCGTCGAGACGCACACGCACGCAGACCACGTCTCGGGGCACGGACGCCTCGCGCTCGAGCACAGCGTCCCGATCCACATCCACGCGGCGGCCGGCGCGGCGTTCCCGCACGAGCCGCTCGAGGACGGGACGGAAATCGGGGTCGGCGAGGTCGTCCTCCGTACGATCCACACGCCGGGGCACCGGCCCGAGCACTGCTGCTTCGCGGTGATCGACCGCTCCCGCGGCGACGACCCGTGGCTCGTCCTGACCGGCGACTCGCTCTTCGTCGGCGATGCGGGACGTCCGGATCTCGCGGTCGAAGCGCAGGAGGGTGCTGAGGGCATGTTCCACAGCCTGCACAGGCTCGTCGAGCTCGGCGACGGCGTCGAGGTCTTCCCCGGCCACGTTGCCGGCTCGCTCTGCGGTGCGGCGATGAGCTCCAAGGCGTCGACGACGATCGGCTTCGAGCGCCGCTTCAACCACGTCCTCCAGAGCGAGCTCGAGGACTTCGTCTCGGCGGCGTTCGGCCCACAGCCGCCGCGGCCGCCGAACATGGAGCGGATCGTCGAGCTCAACCGCGGCGAGCTCTTGGGCGCGCAGCCGCCGCTGGAGCGGCTAGCCGCCGTGCCAGACGAGGCGATCGTCCTCGACGTGCGCCCGATCGACGTCTTCGCGTCCGGCCACCATGCGGGCGCCCTCGGCATCCCTGTCGCCGGCTCGAGCTTCGCGACAAGGGCGGCGTTCGTCCTGCCCGACCGCTCGTTCGTCGTCCACGCGACCGACGAAGCAGAGGCGGCGCGTGCCGCGAGATCGCTGTACGCGGTGGGGCTGTTCGGCGTCGCCGGCTGGCACGAGGGGGGCGGTGACGAGAAGCTGGAACCGGTCTCGCTCGACGAGCTCGAGACGATGCTCGGAGACGGCGCGATCGAGCTCCTCGACGTGCGGGAGGCCGACGAACGCGACGAAGGCCACGTCCCCGGGTCGCGGCATCTCCCCTACCGGACTGCGAGGGCCGCGGCAGAGGCGGGGCTGCTCAACGGCCGCCCCGTCGTGACGATCTGCGAGTCCGGCGCGCGGGCCGCGATCGCCGCGAGCGTGCTGCAGGCCGCGGGCATCGACGCGCGGCCGGTGCTGAACGGCGGAATCCCCGACTGGCGCGCACGCGGCGGGGAGACGACGACCTTCCGCCGCTGCGGCGGGTAGCGAGCTCTTACGTCAGCAGCCGCGCGAGGGCGGTCACCGTTGCCGCGCCGATGACGACGACGATCATCGGCGCTCGCCTCGTGAGCGCGATTGCAGCGAATGCCGCTCCAAGGACGCGCCAGTCGAATACGAGTGCTCGGCCCTGCCCGAAGGTCTCGACCACGACGAGCGCCGCGAGCAGCGCGGAGGCGAGCAGCTCGACGACGTTGAGCGCGCTCGCCGATAGCGGACGCCCTCCAAGCGCCAGCGGGCCTGCCAACTTCAGGACCGCGGTCGCGAGGGCGAGCACCGCGATCATCACCCAGACCTCGGTCACGAGCGCATCCTCGAGGCGGCGACCGCCGCTGCCGCGGCGGCGAGGATCGGGAGGCCGGCGGGCAGGATCGGGGTGAGCGCGAGCGCGATTCCTGCTCCGCCGCCCGCCGCGGCGAACTTGCGCCGTCCCCGTGCTTCGGCGAACAAGAGCGCGATGAAGAAGGCCGGGAACAGCGCGTCGAGGCCGAGCGATTTCGGGTCGCCGAGCACAGGGCCGATGAAGACTCCGGCCACCGTCCCCAGCACCCAGCCTGCGTACTGCGGGACGCTGACGCCGACCATGTACCAGGGATCGAAGGCTCCGCCGCCGATGCTCGCGGCCGCCCACGACGCATCGACTGTGGTCATCGCGAACGCCGCGCGCGACAGCGCCCGTCCCCGCAGCGACGGCGCCAGGGCCAGTCCCATCGCAAGGTAGCGGGCGTTGAGCAACACGCCGGCAGCGATCGCAGCTCCCGTGCTCCCGCCGGCGGTCAGCACCGCGAGCGCGCCGAACTGCGCCGACCCCGAGAACACGATGATCGACATCACGATCGGCGCCACAGCCCCCATGAGCGGGCGCGCGAGCACCCCGAACGACGTCGCGATCGCGAAGACGGCGATCCCGTACGGAATCCCCCGCCTGACCCCTGCCCCACGCCGCTCTCTCGCAGAGCCGAGGGGTTGGGGCGCGCTTGCCGCACCCATGCGCGCTCCTCGCTACCCGCCCGTGACCCAGCTCACGAGCGGGATCTCCATCTCGTTGGCCGAGAGCCCGCCGTGCTGACCCAGGAAGCGCTGCTCGAAGCGACCGGGCTCGAGCCAGTACACAGCTTCGCCCGGCCCCGGCAGGACAACAAGATTCGCGAGTCGCGAGGTGAGAACGTCTGTGACGTTGGGGCCGAACAGCCCCTCGGCGAGCAGAGTCTCGACCTTCCGCACCTCTGCGACGCCGGCGAGCAGCTGGCCGAGCCGCGCGGCGACCTCGTCCAGCCGGTCAGGCAGTACGTGGAGGAACAGGTCTCGGCACGACCCCGCCGGAGCGAGCGGCTTGTCGTCGGCGCCAACGACCAGGTGCTGTTCGAGCGCAGGCCAAGCGACGTTCACGTACGTCGTCCGCTCGGGAGAGATCCCCTCCATCCCGTGATCCGCCGTGAGCAGAACGAACGTCTGCTCCGGCCAGGGCGCCTCTGCGATCGTCGACAGGGTCGCCTCCATCACCGCTGCCACCTCCGGCGCCTCCGTCCCGACCACGTGCATCAGCGCATCGGCACCATCGAAGTAGATCGTCCCGTACGCGCGCTCCTCGGCAGCGAGCGCTTGGCAGAGCGAGTCCAGCCCCGAATCCGTCTCGCCGAAGGGATGAATGGTCGCTTCTCGGAGGAGCGCCTTACTCGTCAGCGAGCCCGCGAACCCGGCCGGCAACGCAACATGGCTCGGGACCGGGAGCAAACGCCGATACAGGGTCTGCTCCGGGAAGAGATCCTGCGGCGCAAGGCCGGTTTCGCGCAAGGTCTCGGGACGGCCGTCGCCCGCGAAGGAGAACCACAGCGGCGTGACGAGACGGTTCAGCCGGGGCTCGAGAACATGCCACTCGTAGAGGCCGTGCTCCCCGAGCGGGAGGCCCGAGTGGATGGTCGTCGCGTGGACGGTCGTAGTGGACGGAAACCGGGAGGTCCAGCGCTCCACTCGCGCGTCGGAGAAGAGCGGGTGCTCTCCGTGGCGCTCGAGGAAGCGCCAGCCGAACGCGTCGAAGTAGATGAGGACGACACGCGAATGCTCGCCGAGAGCCGCCTCGATCAGGTCGGGCAGCTCGTCGAAGCAGCGGCTCAATCGAGGCGCTCGACCGGATAGCCCCACTCGCGCATCTGACCGAGGAGCTGGTCGCAATGCTCCGGGTCGCGCGTGAGCAACGTGAGCTCGACGCCGGTGTACCCGACCGGGACGCCTGCCGCCTCTCGCTGGTGCTCGACCTCGACGACGTTCACGCGCTCGGCAGCGAGCAGATCGAGGAGCGTGGCTAGCTCACCCGGCCGGTCGATGACGCGCGTCCGCAACACGAGATAGCGGCCGTGGATCGCGAGCCCTCGCCGCATCACCTGCACCATCAGCGAGGCGTCGATGTTGCCGCCGGAGAGGAGTGCGAGCACAGGCCCCGAGCCGCCGGCGAGCCCGCCAAGGATCGCAGCGACGCCTGCCGCGCCCGCGCCCTCGACGACGAGCTTCGTCCGCTCCGCGAGGAGCACGATCGCCTCGGCGATCTGCTCGTCCTCGACCGCAACGATGTCGTCGAGCGTCTCCCCGAGGATCGACATCGTCAGCTCGCCCGGATCCTTGACGGCGATGCCGTCGGCGATCGAGTGACCGGCGCCGCCGGGCATCGTGCCCGCGGCCCGAACGCCGACGATCCGCAGACCAGGGCGCACGGCGCGCAGCGCCAGCGAGATGCCCGCCGCGAGCCCGCCGCCGCCGATCGGGAGCACCACCGTCTCGAGCTCGTCCACCTGCTCCGCGATCTCGAGCCCGATCGAACCCTGCCCGGCGATCACAAACGTGTCCTCGTAGGGGTGGACGAGCGTCGCCCCGGTCTGCTCGACGTACGCGACCGCCGCCTCCAGCGTCTCCTCCCACACGGCCCCGCTCATCTCGACCTCGGCGCCGTAGCTGCGCGTCGCCTCGAACTTCGCCATCGGCGAGTAGTGCGGCATGAAGATGCGCGCGGGTGCGCCGAGCTCGCGCGCCGCCCACGCCACCGCCTGGCCGTGGTTGCCCGCGCTCGCTGCGACCACGCCCGCTGCGAGCTCCTCGGGCTCGAGGTTCGAGAGCTTCGTGTAGGCGCCCCGGATCTTGAACGACCCCGTCCGCTGCAGGTTCTCGGCCTTCAGACGCACCGGCCGGCCCGCGAGCCGCGACAGCGTCTCGGAGGGGAAGACCGGCGTGACGCGGGCGACTCCTTCGAGCCGCTCGCGCGCCTGCTCGATCTCAGGAAGTCCGGGTGCGGTCGCCGTCGCCATCGTGGATCCGGAACACCTTCTCGAGTATCTCCTGCACGGCGGTCAACGGGTCGAGCTCGCGTGCCTGCACCTCGGCGAGCAGCCGCCGCAGCTCGGCGTCGCCGGTCACTGCCTGTTCGAGGTGGCGGCTCGCCCTGCTCGCTGCGACCGCGAAGACCTCGCGCGCAAGGTTCGCCCGCCGCCGCTCCTCGAGCTGCCCACTCCCTTCGAGGAACGCGCGGTGCTCCTCGATCCTCTCCCAGAGCTCCGGGACGTGCTCACCGCGCACAGCCTCCGTGAGGACGATCGGCGGGTTCCAGTCGCTGCTGCGATCGAGTGCGAGGATCGAGCGCACCTCGTTCAGCATCGTCTTCGCCGCCGGCAGGTCCATCTTGTTGATCGCGATCACGTCGGGGATCTCCATGATCCCTGCTTTCAAAGCCTGCACGGCGTCGCCGGAGCCGGGCATGAGGACGAGCAGGACGGTGTCGGCGATGCCGATCACCTCGACCTCGCTCTGCCCCGCCCCGACGGTCTCGAGGAAGACGAGATCCTTGCCGGCCGCATCGAGCACGAGCAGCGCCTGCAGCGTCGCCTCGGCGAGCCCGCCGAGGTGCCCGCGCGTACCCATCGAGCGGATGAAGACCTCGGGGTCGAGGAAATGGTCGCTGAGCCGAATCCGGTCGCCGAGAAGTGCCCCCTGCGAGAACGGACTCGACGGATCGACCGAGACGACGCCGACCGTGATCTCGCGCTCGCGGACGTGGCGGATCAGCGCGGAGACGAGGCTCGACTTCCCGACCCCAGGCGGGCCGGTTACTCCTACCGCATACGTCGAGCCGGTCTGCGGATAGACATCGGCGACGACGCCGTACGCGAGCGGGTCGCCGTCCTCCACGAGCGAGATGGCTCGCGCGAGAGCGCGCCGGTCTCCCTCACGGACGCCGGCGGCGAGGCTCTCGCGTGTCCAGTTGCGGCGCCCGGCCACGGGCGGATCGTAGTAGCCGCGCGAGGGAGTGGGTCAGGTCAGCTCTCTGTGCTTTCAGCGCGGAACGCTCCGGAAACCGCGCTCTCCACGCGGCGGAGCTCTTCCTCCCCGGGCCAAAGAAGCAACGCTTCGTCCGCCGGCTCTCTCGCGGCTACGACCTCGGCCTCGGCAGCGGTCTCGGCGCCGCGGTCTCGAGCGAGCGTCGATCCGGCGAGAGCGGCCACGAGCAATCCGCCTCCCGCGACCCCCCAGATCCAGCGTGGCCCCGCCCGATGGACGAACACCCCACCCAACGCGTTGCCGACCCCGGCGAGCGCAAACGTCACGCTCATCACGAACGTGAGCGCCCGCCCACGGAGCAGGTCGAACGTGCCCCGCTGGACGAGCAGCGCGTTGGAGGAAATCGCAGCTCCGTTCCCGATGCCTGCGACGACGCAACAGCCCGCCGCCACCCACACGTCGGGGCTCGCGGCGGTCGCGATGTAGCCGACGGCCATCACCGCCAGGCTTGCCCCGTAGACGCGCGCGACCCCGTAGCGGGCGAATGCCCCCGGGCTCACGAAGCTCCCGAGCACGAGGCCTCCGCCTATTGCTCCGAGGAGGAGCCCGTAACCGAAGTCGCCCGCCGAAAAGGTGTCCTTGGCGAGGAAGATCTCGGTGACGGTCCCGGCTCCGGCGGCGACCGACGCGATTCCCCAGCCGACGAGCACCGCCCGCATCGAGGGCGAGTGAAGGGCCGCGGAGAAACCGTCCCGGAGATCGCTCCAGTGGCCGCGCGAGAGCGCTCGCTCGCTCTGCAGCAGCCGCGGCGGGATGCGCACGACGAGCGCAATCGAGATGACGAACGAGGCGGCGTTGATCCCGTATGCCGCCGAGGGACCTGCGATTCCCGTCAGAACGCCGCCGACCAGCGGCCCGATCGCCCAACTCGCGTTCTCGACCGTCTGCAGGAGGGCGTTCGCATTCGGCAGCTGGTCGTCGGGTACGAGATTCGGAACGCCGGCGTAGACGGCCGGCCGGAAGAACCCGGTGGCGAGGCCCGCGACGAGGGCGAGGCCGACGACCGTCGCAGGATTCGACGCGAACGGCAGGGCGACGAAGACTCCGACCCGGAGAGCATCGGCGGCGATCATCAGCGACCGCCGTTCCAGCCGGTCCAGCAGCGGCCCGAGCAGTAGCCCGACCGCAATCGTCGGCAGGAAGTCGACGACGAGCACGGCGGCAACCCAGAGCCCAGAGTGAGGCGACGACGCCGTCCGGTCCTTGACGTCGATCGCGAGCGCGACCGCGGCGAGTAGCGTTCCCGCGCTCGAACCGAGAGTCGCGAAGAAAAGGCTCCGGAAGCCCGGAAGCCTGAGTGGCGCAAGCTGGGCGGGCGAAAGCCTCACGACTTCGTCGCCGAACGTACCACCTGTGCCCGACAGTTACGACACGCCAGAAAGGACGTGTCCCAATGCGACCGCGAAGGCCTCGTTCTCGTCCGGAGCGCCCACGGTGACGCGGATGCCCTCCGGTGCGCCGAAGCCGTCGAGCGGGCGGACGATGACGCCCTCGCGCAGCAGCCGCTCAAACAGCTCGCGCCCACCGCCGACGTCCGCGAAGAGGAAGTTGCCGCGGGCCGGTCCCGCAGGGTCTAGGCCGTGGCCGCGCAGGATCTCTGCCAAACGGTCCCTCCCGATTGCGTTCAGCTCGCGCCGCCGAGCGATCTCCTGCGGGTCGTCGAGGCTCGCCAGGGCCGCGGCCTGCGCAGTCGCGGCGACGTCGAACGCCCGCCGCACCTTGCTCGATGCCGTGGCGACATCCGCCGGTGCAGCCGCCCAGCCGACCCGCAGGCCGGCGAGCCCGTAGATCTTGGAGAACGTCCGCAGCACCACGATCCGGCGCCCTGCGCGGAAGAGCTCGAGCCCGTCCACGTAGTCCGGGTCGTCGATGTACTCGAAATAGGCCTGGTCGAGGACGCAGAGGACGTGCTCGGGGAGGCGGTCGAGGAACGAGAGCAGCTCCTCTCGCCCGTTCGCAGTTCCAGTCGGATTGTTGGGATGGCAGACGTAGACGAGCTTCGTCCTGGGCCCGATCGCCGCGAGCAGTGCCTCGAGGTCGTAGGTGTGATCGCGGAGCGGAATGCGGCGTGGCTCGGCACCGAGCTTCGCCGCCGTGAGGACGTAGCTCGGGAAGGACGGCCAGCCGCAGACGACGTCGTCGCCGGGATCGAGCGTCGCCTGGGCGAGCAGGTCGATGATCCCGTCCGCGCCGGCGCCGACGATCAGCTCCTCGAACGCGACCCCGTTCCGGTGGGCGAGCTCCGTCCGCAGCGTCCACGCCCCGCCGTCCGGATAGCGGTTGAGCTCGAGCGCAGCGCGTTCCATCGCCTCCAGCGCCGCCGGAAATGGGGGAAACGGCCCCTCGTTCGAGGCGAGCTTGACGACGTGCTCCAGCCCGAGCTCCCGCTGCACCGCCTCGACCGGCTTCCCCGGCTCGTAGGGAACGAGGCCGTCGATCGAGGGGCGGAAGAGGCCCGTCAACTAGTCGCTCTTCTTGTCGTTCTTCTTGTCGTCTTTCTTCTTCCGGTTCGCGAAGCGCCCTGTCACCTGCTTCGCCTTCCGGCGCGCCACCATTTTCCCCACCTTGAGGGTGAGGAAGCCGACGACGGCGTTGCGTCTATTTACGATGCTCATCCGATCCTCCTCTCCGATCCGCGCAGCCCTTATGCCGTCGCGGCCGCGCGCGGCTTCCGGTTCGGGATGTGGATGGCCCGGCCGAGCGCAGCCAAACCTGCTTCCTTGATCGCCTCGGAGAGCGTCGGATGCGGCGCGATGCCGTCCGCGACGGTCTCCACCGTCGACTCCGCATCGATCGCGACGACACCCGCCTCGACCATGTCGGTCACGTGCGGGCCGACCATCACGAGCCCGAGCAGCTCGCCGTACCGTGTCTCGTGGATCGACTTGACCCAGCCGACCGTCTCGTCCTGCATCACGGCGCGGGCGTTCCCCACCCACGGGAACTTGCCGACTGCCACGTCGTCGCCGTACTGCTCGCGCGCCTCCGCCTCGGTCAGCCCGACGGCTGCGATCTCCGGATCGGTGTAGATCGGGCGTGGTATGGCCCGGTTGTCGAAGACCGCCTCGTGGCCGGTCGCGTTCTCAGCGGCGATCTCGCCTTCCCGGAACGCCGTGTGAGCAAGCTGCCAGTAGCCGGCGCAGTCGCCGACGGCATAGATGTGCGCCACGTTGGTCCGCCGGTGGTCGTCGGTGGCGACGCCTGCGCGCTGGTCGAATTCGACGCCGGCCTCCTCGAGGCCGATGTCCGCGACGAGCGGGCCGCGCCCGACGCTGACGAGCATCAGGTCGGCCGCCACGCTCTCGCGGTCGCCGTAGTGGACGATGAGTTGCGAGCCGTCGTCCTCGATCCTCGAGCACTGCTTGCCCAGCTCGAGCGAGATGCCGCGACGCCCGAACTGCTTCGCAAGCTCCTTCGCCGCCTCCGCGTCCTCCTGCGGAATCAGGGTGTCGAGCATCTCGACGATCGTCACCTCGGAGCCGAAGCGCTGGAGAATCGACGCGAACTCGCAACCGATGATCCCGCCGCCGAGGACGACGAGACGGCGCGGCACGCGTTCCTGGGCGAGCAGGCCGGTCGAGCTGACGCAGCGTGGGGAATCGATGCCTTCGATGGGAGGGCGAAGCGGATACGAGCCGGTGGCGACGATCGCGGAGCGGAACGTGACGTCCTCGCCGTCCTCGACGGCGATCGTGTTCGCGTCGGTGAAACGCCCGATGCCTTTCACCCAATCGACGCCGTTCGCCTTGAAGAGGCTCGCGACGCCGGAGGTCATCTGCTTGACGACGCCCTCCTTCCACACGTTCGCGGTGGCGAAGTCGAGCTTCGCCTCACCGACCTCGACGCCGAACTTCGCGAAATGCTCCTCGGCTTCCTTGAGCGCGAACGCGGTCTGCACCCACGCTTTCGTGGGGATGCAACCGACGCGCAGACATGTGCCGCCGAGCTCGGGCTCTTTCTCAATGCAGGCGACCTTCGCGCCGAGCTGCGCGGCGCGGATGGCGGCGGTGTAGCCGCCGGGGCCGCCTCCGAGGACGGCGACGTCAACGTCCATGCTCACTCATCTCCCTGGTCTCGTTCGATCTGACACTACTCAGAGGTCGGCCACCATCGTGACGGTTCCATCTTCCCGCTGGTGCTCGTGAAAGCCGTGCTTCTCGTAGAAGCCCGTCTGGCCGGGTTCGGCGCTCAGGCTGACGCGTGGAAAGCCCTCGGCGCGGGCGCGCGTGAGCAGCGCCTCGAGTAGCTCGCCGCCGGTGCCGTGGCCGCGGTGGCTCGGGACGACGGCGATCGTCAGCTCAGGCGTCTCCTCGTCCATGAAGCCGAAGCCGGGCGCGTCGGCCGGGAAGAGCCGGTACCACGCCGCGCCGTAGATGTTCGGGCCGTCGAACGCGACGACGCCCGCGTCGCCGCGTCGCCCCCAGTTCTGGACGTAGCGGAAGACGGGCAGGTCGGGATCCTGGGCGATTCGCCAGTGGTAGGCGTGGCGGAGCATGTCCCTGAGGAAACGCATGTCCTGCAGGTCCGCGTCGCGCAGCATCGGTCGCGCCTCAGAGCTCCTGGGCGAGCTGGATCCGGTTGCCGTACGGGTCGTAGACGTCGAGAAGGCGCATCTCGCCGGTCAGCTCGAGGACGATCCCGACCTCGACGCCCGCCTCGCGCAGGCGCTCCGAGTCCGCCTTCAGGTCGGTCACCTCGACATGCGCGACGCCGTTGTCCACGAGCTCTCCCTCCGCGAGCCCGATCTCCATCTCGCCGCGTCGGAGCTCCGACCAGCGCTCCTCGAGGTCGAGCGCGACCTCCTCGAAGCCGAGCAACTCCTGGTAGAAGCGGCGGCCCTCGTCGAGGTCGCGGACGTGGTACCAGACGGTGGGCGCCAACCGTCCTCCTAGAGGGCGAGGCCCGGGTCCTCGAGGCTCTCGCGCAGCGTCTGGAGGAAGGCGGCGGCGGGTGCGCCGTCGACGGCGCGGTGGTCGAACGTTCCGGTGAGCGTGACCATCGGCCGCACGGCGGTCCCGCCGTCGGCCGGGACGACGCGATCTTCGGTCGCTCCCACGGCGACGATGGCCGCCT
This sequence comes from Gaiellaceae bacterium, assembly GCA_045805965.1. GTDB lineage: Bacteria > Actinomycetota > Thermoleophilia > Gaiellales > Gaiellaceae > Palsa-739. The sequence goes on along the minus strand of JBJMKF010000010.1, from coordinate 42,846 downwards.
GCGGCGGGTTGAGCACCGCCGTGAAGCTCTGGACGGCGTACATGCCGAGGTTCGAAATCGTGAACGTGCCGCCCTCGAGATCCTCTGCGCGGAGCTTGTTCTCCCGCGCACGACCGACGAGATCTCCGCGCACGTGGGCAATCTCGGCCAGCGAGAGTCGCTCCGCACCGTGGATCACCGGCACAACGAGGCCCTGCGGCGCGGCGACGGCAAGACCGACGTTCGCGCTCGGGTGGAGGAGGATCGCCTCCGCCGCGAACTCCGCGTTCACCTCGCGGTGCCGCATGAGCGCCTGCGCGCAGACCTTCGTGAGGACGTCGGTGACGGTGAGGCGGACGTCGGCATCACGCTCGCGAAGCCGTGCGACGAGGGCGTTGACGCGCGTCATGTCAGCCGAGGCCTGGAGCTGGAAGACCGGGATCTGCCACGCCTCGGTGAGCCGGCGCGCGATCGTCTTGCGGACGTTCGAGAGCGGGATCTGCTCGACCTCGCCGGACGTGACCGCGGCTTGTAACAGACTGTTACTTGTCGGGACGGCAGTAGGCGCGCCCGCCTCGCCGCGCTCGACGTCCTCGGCGACGATTCGCCCCTCGGGCCCGGTGCCACGCAGCCTGGCAAGGTCGATTCCGCGCTCGCGTGCGAGCCGGCGCGCGAGCGGTGAAGCCTTGATCCGCCCGTTCCCCGACGCGTCAGACTCGGTTGCAGTCTCCTCGTTGGCTTGTAACAGACTGTTACTAGGTTCCTCGGCGGCAGGCGCCGCAGGCGCTTCGCTCACCACCTCGGGAACGTCCTCCCCTTCGGCGCCGATGAACGCGACGGTCTGGCCGACGGGCACCTCTCCCTCTGCGACGGCGATCTTGAGCAGGACGCCGTTCGTCTCGGCCTCGACCTCCTGGGTCACCTTGTCGGTGTCGAGCTCGAAGAGCGGCTCGCCCTTCTCGACGGGTTCGCCTTCGGACTTCAACCAGCGGACGATCGTGCCGGACTCCATGCCCTGGCCGAGCCGCGGCAGGATGACCTCCGTCGCCACGGGCTACGTCTTCCCCACGGTGCGCTTGATCGCGGCGAGCACGTCCTCGGCATGCGGGACGACGAACGCCTCCATCACCGGGGCGAACGGCAGCGGCGAGAACTTCGCCCCCACCCGCTCGATCGGCGCGTCGAGCCAGTCGAACGCCTGGTACTGGAGTACCGCGGCGACCTCGGCCCCGAAGCCCATGCGGGTCACCGCCTCGTGCGCGACGACCGCGCGGTTCGTCTTCTTCACCGACGAGACGAGCGTCTCCTCGTCGAGCGGCTGCAGCGTGCGCGGGTCGACGACCTCGACCGAAATGCCTTCGCTCTCGGCCTCCTCGGCCGCCTTCAGGCTCTCGTGCACGAGCCGGCCGGTCGCGATCACCGTCACGTCCTCGCCCTGGCGGTGCACGCGCGCCCGGCCGATCGGGATCGGCTCGATCTCCTGCGGCACGTTGCCCTTGATCGGGTACAGCGTCCGGTGCTCGAAGAAGACGACGGGGTTGTCGTCGTAGATCGCCGACCAGAGGAGGCCGCGCACGTCTTCCGGTGTGGAAGCGAAAACGACCTTGAGGCCCGGGATGTGGACGAACCACGCCTCGAGCTGCTGCGCGTGCTGCGCGCCCGGCGACCAGCCGGCGCCGCCCTGCGTCCGGAAGACGACCGGGACGGTGAGCTGCCCGCCCGACATGTAGCGGAGCTTTGCCGCCTGGTTCACGACCTGCTCGGCAGCGAGCGTCATGAAGTCCTCGTACATGATCTCGGCGACCGGGCGCATGCCCTGCATCGCGGCGCCGATCGCGGCGCCGGCGAGCGCCATCTCGGAGATAGGCGTGTTGCGCACACGCTCCTTGCCGAACTCGTCGAGCATCCCGGCCGTGACGCCCATCGAGCCGCCCATCTCCGCGATGTCCTCGCCCATGATGAAGACGTCATCGTCCTGGCGCATCGCGGTCGACAGCGCGTCGCGGACCGCCTCGCGGTAGGTCAGCTCAGGCATAGACGTTCTTCAGGGCGTCCTCGGGGGCGGGGTCGGTGCCGTTCTTGGCAAACTCGACCGCCGCCTCGACGATCTCCGTCACTTCGGCATCGACCTCGGCGAAATCGTCGTCGGAGACCTCGAGCTTCGCGCGCAGAAGTCCGATCGGGTCGCGCGTCTCGGCGAGCTTCCGCGCCTCATCCTTGTCGCGGTACACCTGCGGGTCGCCGATGTAATGGCCGTGGAAGCGCACGCAGTCGAGGTGCACGAACACCGGCCCCTTGCCCGAGCGAGCATGGTCGAGCGCCTGCCGCGTCGCCTTGTAGACCGCCTCGACGTCCTGCCCGTCGGCCTTGATCGCTTTCATCCCGAATGCCCTCGCGCGCTCGGAGAGATCGCGGATCGGTGAGTGCTGCGACTCCGGCGTCGACTCGGCCCACTTGTTGTCCTCGAGCACGAACACGGCCGGCACCGTCCAGAGCTGCGCGAGGTTCAGCGCCTCGTGGAACGTGCCGATGTTCGTCGCCCCGTCGCCGAAGAACGCGACAGCGACGCGAGGCTCGCCGCGCATCTGGAACGCAAGCGCGGCACCGGTGACGTGCGGCAGGCCACCGCCGACGACCGCGTTCGCGCCCATGTTCCCGCGCTCGATGTCGTAGAGATGCATCGAGCCGCCGTAACCGTGCGAGCAGCCCTCTGCCTTGCCGTATAGCTCGGACATCAGCTCGTTCGGGTGCGTTCCCTTGGCGAGCGTGTGGCCGTGCGCGCGATGGGTCGACGCGATGATGTCGCCGTCTTCGAGGGCCCGGCAGACCCCGACGGCAGACGCCTCCTGACCGATCGCCACATGGAGGAAGCCCGGGAGCTCGCCGGCGCGGAAACGCTCCTCGACCTTCTCCTCGAAGCGGCGGATGAGGAGCATCTCCCTCAAAACGTCGCCTAGCTCGCCCTTCGGAAGGCTCGCCCTCTGCTCAACCTTCGCCATGGGCCGGAGTGTACGGTTGGCGCCGTGCGGCTCGTCGAGCAGTGGAACGCCATCGAGAGCGGCCTGGATCCGAGGTGGAGCGACGTCAGGTTGAGGCTCCGAATCGACGCCCAGGAGGCGCGTGAACGCGCCGCTGCGCTGCTTGGGCCGGCCGGTCCGGGCCTCTCGAGCAACACGATCCGCTTCTACGTCACCCGTAGCGGCCACGGGATCGGACCCGAGGCTGCGCGGCGTCTGCTCGGACGCATCGACACCGAGGAAATCACGGGCGCGCTGACGCTCGTCGGGTCGAGCGAAACCGAGGCTCCCGCGCAGGTCGCGCGCCCCACGCTTGCGGCCGAATGGCAAGCGGCCCTCGAGGTGCTGCCCTCCGACTGGAGCGACCTCGTCGCCGAGCTCGAGCTGGACTCGAGTGCCGACATCGACCGCGCCGCCGTTCTGTGCGCTCCGCTGAACCCGATCCAGCGAGGGCTGGAAGCGCCTTCGGCGTCCGGCGGCGGCCGCCCCGGCTTCCGTTTCCGTTGCGCGAGCGCGTACGGGTATGGCGCGTCGGCCTCGATGGTCGGGCGCTGTCTCGCCCGGCTCGACGAGAACGGCATCACCGGCCACGTCAGGATCACGCGGGCGCTGAGCGACGTTCACCCCGTCGGCACCCAGGGCGCGACCTTCCTCGTCGGCCGCCGCCCAGCCTGATGGCCGATCCCGTTTCCTGGAAGGTCGCAGAGCCGGGCTGGAGTGTCGTCGCGAACGACGGGAACGAGGTCGGCAAGCTCAGCCAGGTCCTCGGCGACGCCGAGGCCGACATCTTCGACGGTCTCGCCGTCGGCGCCGGCACCGTCCTCGACCGGCCGCTCTACGTGCCTTCCGAGAAGGTCGGGGAGATCGAGGAGGGCACCGTGCATCTCGGGATCGACAGCGAGGAGTACAAGCAGCTCGAGCCGTACGAGCCGCCGCCTCCGAGCGGGCGATTTCTCGCTCACTGACCGCGGTTCGCTACGGTCGGGTCGTGGTAAGGAGGAGAACGTGAACGGACTGGGACTCTCGGGCGCCACGAAGCGGGTCGCTGATCATGCGCGCTCGATCGTGCAGCTCGAGCTGCGGCTCGCCGCGTCGGAGCTGAAGCGCAAGGCTGCGGCGCTCGCCGTCGGTATCGGGCTGGTGGTGGGGGCCGCCCTCTTCGGGCTCCTGGCCGTCCTGTTCGGGCTCGCTGCGGCAACGGCGGGGATCGCGACCGCGCTGCCGGTGTGGCTTTCCCTGCTCATCATGTTCGGCGGCGTGCTCCTCCTCGCGGGGATGCTCGGCGCGGTCGGCGCCGCTCTGCTGCGGAAGGGCTCGAAGCCTGTTCCCGAGCAGGCGATCGCGGAGGCCCAGCTTACGACCGAAGCCCTGCGCAATGGCCACTGAGTCCGAGCTTCGCCAGGAAATCGCCGCCGAACGCCGCGAGCTGACCGACGCCGTCGCCTCACTGCGTGACGAGCTCGGCCAGACCGCGGAGCGCGGCAAGCGGCTCGGTGTCGCCGTCGGCGCGACCGCCGGCGCAGCGCTCGCGGTGAAGACACTCGTCCGCCTCCTGCGGCGCGCCGACTAAGCGCGCAAGACCGCGTCGAAGCGGTTCGAGACGGCGTCGACGATCGACGCGCGCAACGGCGCGACGTCCTCATCCGTGAGCGTCCCCTCGGGGGAGCCGAAGGCGAGCCGGAACGCGAGCGAGCGCTTGCCCTCGCCGATCTGCTCGCCGCGGTACTCGTCGAAGACCTCGAGCTCGCGGAGGAGCTCGCCCGCCGCCTCGCGGATCGCCGCGAGCAGCTCCGCCGCGGAGACTTCTTCGTCGATGACGAACGCGAGATCCTGGCGCACCTCCGGGTACGGGCTCACCGGCTCGAAGGCGACGACCTGCGGCGCCGCCTCAGCGAGCGCGTCGAGGTCGAGCTCGAATGCGCCCCACACGCCGTCGAGCTGCTCCGGATGGAGCTCGCCGAGCCAGCCTTCAGTGGTTCGTGCCGCCTTGCCCGGGTGGAGGTACAGCTCGGTCGTGCGCTCGTAGCTCGGTTCGATGCCGAGCGCGGTGTACACCTGCTCGACGGCCCACTTCGCCTCGGCGAAGCCGCCGTCGGCGATGCCCGCCACGTGCCACCGCTCGACCGGCAGGTCATCGCCTGCGCCGCGATAGATGCGCGCGACCTCGAACAGCGCCACGTTCTCCGCGCCCGCATCGGCATTGCGGCGGGCCGGGTCCAGGAGTGAGGCGTAGAGCTCGGTGCGCAGCGCGGCCGCCTCGGCGGAGAGCGGGTCGGGAAGCTGCAGATCGCCCTCCGCGACGAAGCTCGACGTGTACACCTCGGCGTAGCCGGCTCCGACCAGGGCGTCCTCGACCTGTCGGCGCAGCCGCTGCGGTCGGGTCAGCCGCCCGAACATCGCCTCGCGGCGCGGCAGGGTGAACGGAATCTCCGGCAGCTTGAAGCGGGCGACCTCCTCGATCAGGTCGACCTCGCGCGTCACGTCGCGCGCCCTCCACGTCGGCACGCGGAAGCCGCTCTTCAGCTGCTCGAAGCCGAGCGGGGCGAGGATCTGCGCCTGCTCGTCGGCCGGCACCTCGAGGCCGATCACGGCGCTCGCGCGCTCGGGGCGGAGGCGGATCACCGCGGGCTTCGGCAGGTCGGCCTGCACGTCCTCGGCCCCGGTCCAGCGCGCGCCGCTCAGCTCGACGACGAGCTGCGTCGCGTACGCCGCCGCCTGGCCCGCGACGTGCGGATCGACGCCCTTCTCCCAGCGATTCGAGGCCTCACTGCGGAGCGCGTGCGCCTCGGAGCTCCGCAGGATCCCGATCGGCTCGAAGTTCGCCGCCTCGAGCAGGACGTTCTTCGTCGAGGCGGAGACCTCGGTTTCCTCGCCGCCCATGATCCCGGCGAGCCCGACGGCACGCTCGCCGTCGGCGATCACGAGATCCTCGGCGTTCAGCGTCCGCTTGACGCCCTCGAGCGTGCGCAGCGTTTCTCCCGCTCGCGCCCGCCGCGCGACGAGACCGCCCTGGACGAGGTCGAGGTCGTAGGCGTGGAGCGGACTGCCGAGGGCGAGCATCACGTAGTTCGTGACGTCGACGACGTTCGAGATCGACCGCATGCCCGCGCTGCGGAGCCGCCCCTTCAGCCAGAGCGGCGACTCACCGATCGCGACGTCGCGAAGCGTCCGCCCGATGAATCGGAGGCAGGCCTTCGGGTCGTCGATCGCAATCCCGACCGGTTCGTCTCCGTCGCGCTGCGGATCCTCACCGGGCATCGGCAGCAGCTCGCCGCCCAGTAGCGCCGCCACCTCGCGCGCGACGCCGTAGACCGCGAAGAGATCGGGGCGATTCCCGGTCGGATCGAGGTCGAGCACCTCGTCGACGAGCGGCAGGACGTCGGCGAGCGGCGTCCCCGCCTCGAGCGCGTCGTCGAGGACGATGATCCCGGTGTGGTCGGTGCCGAGGCCGAGCTCGTCCTCGGCCAGGATCATGCCCTCCGAGAGCTCGCCGCGGAGCTTGCGCCGCTCGAGCACGAGCCCGTTCGGCAGCGTCGCCCCGGGCAGCGCGACCGCCACCTTCGCCCCGGCGCCGAAGTTCCAGGCGCCGCAGACGATCGAGTAGGGGCGGTCCTCCCCCACGTCGACCGAGGTCAGCTGCAGCCGGTCGGCGTCGGGATGCTTCCCCGCCTCGAGGACGTGCCCGACGCGGAAGAGCCCGAGGTCGCCGGGGATGCCCGCGTGGTGGATGCCGTGAACCTCTGCCGTCGAGATCGAGAGCGCGTCGACGATCTTCTGGGTGGTCGCGTCGATGCGGACGTACTCGCGCAGCCAGCTGAGCGGGATCCTCATCGGAACTGGCGCAGGAAGCGCAGGTCGTTCTCCCAGAAGGGCCGGATGCCGGCGATGCCGTAGCGCAGCTGCGCCGTCCGCTCGATGCCCATCCCGAAGGCGAAGCCGGTGTATTCCTCCGGCCCCCAGCCGACGAACTCGTAGAGGTGGGGATCGACCATTCCGGAGCCGCCCATCTCGATCCAGCCCGAGTGCTTGCAGATCGGGCAGCCGGCGCCGCCGCAGTTGAAGCACGATACGTCCGGCTCCATCGAGGGCTCGGTGAACGGGAAGTAGTGCGTACGGAAGCGCATCTCCCGGTCGGGCCCGTAGAGCTCGCGCATGACGTGGAGGAGCGTCCCCTTGAGATCGGCCATCGTGATGCCCTTGTCGATGGCGAGCCCCTCGAACTGGTGGAAGATCGGGAAGTGCGTGGCGTCGATCGTGTCGCGCCGGTAGACGCGGCCGATCGAGACCATGTAGATCGGCGGTTTCCGCTCTTCCATCTTGTGGATCTGTGCCGGTGAGGTCTCCGTGCGCAGTACGGTCCGGTCATCGAGGAAGAGCGATGCGCGTGGGGAGCGCGCGGGATGCCAGTCCGGGAAGCCGAGCGCGTCGAAGTTGTACCGGGTCGTCTCGACCTCGCGGCCGTCGACGATCTCGTAGCCGAGGCCGAGGAAGATGTCCTCGACGTCGCGGCGCACGAGGGTCGTTGGGTGGAGCGTGCCGCGCGGCCTGAGCTGCGGTGGCCCGAGCAACGCTGCCGGCAGGGTCACGTCGACACGTTCGGTGGCGAGCCGCCCCTCTAGCTCGGCCTGCGCGAGCTCCTCCTCTCGCGCCGTGAGCGCGGCCTCGACGGTCTCGCGCACCGTGTTGAGGCTCATCCCGGTCTCGCGGTCGCGCACGTTGCGGAGGGCGAGCTTCAGGGCGCTGCTCCGGCCGAGGTAGTGGATGCGGACGTCGTTGAGGGCCGCCAGCGTTCTCGCTTCGGCCGCGGCGTTCAGCGCCTCCTTCTGGAGGTCATTCGGATCCACGGTGGCGACCTTATCCAACGGTTTCTCCTTCGTTCTCGGGGCATGGCAACTGCGGCGGTCAAGCCCCGGCCCGAGCTGAGGAGACGACGCCTGCTGGCTAGCGCGCCGACGCCCCGGCAGCGAGCCGGGGCGGCATAAAGGCGAAGGTGCGCGAAGCAGGCATCTGGGCCGATACTACCCGCCATGTCCGAATACGACGCCTGGGCCCCGATCTACGACGCGTGGGCCGCGCACATGACCGAAGACGTGGCCCACTACAGCTCGCTTGCCCGCGAGGCGGAGGGGCCGATCGTGGAGCTCGCGGTCGGGAGCGGCCGCGTGGCGATCGAGGTCGTGCGCGAGACGGGTAAACCCGTGCTTGGGGTCGACTCCTCGACGGCGATGCTCGAGATCGCGGGCGAGCGTGCGGCGGGCTTGCCGCTTGAGCTGCGGCTCGGCGACATGCGCGACCTCGAGCTCGACGAGCCGGCCTCGCTGATCTACATCCCGTTTCGTTCGCTCCTCCATCTGCACGGCTGGCAGGACAAGCGGCGGGTCTTCGAGCGCGTCGCCGCTTCGCTGCGGCGCGGCGGCCGCTTCGCCTTCAACTCGTTCGCCTTCAGCCACACCGTCGCCGCTCGGCTCGATGGGACGACGCAGGATCAGAACGGCGTCGTGCACACGCTCAATTACGTGCCGGCCGACAATCGGATCGACATCACGCGCGACGACGGCGCCAAGATCAGCCTCTGGTGGGCGACGAAAGCCGAGTGGGACGGGCTCATCGAGACGGCAGGGCTCGAGGTCGAGGCGCTGTACGGAGGCTTCGAGCGCGAGCCCTTCACGGATGAGTCGATGGAGTACGTCTACATCACGCGCAGGCCCTGAGCGCGTACGACGCCATCGCGCGGCTCTACGACCCGTGGAGCGCGAGCGTCGTCGAGGACATCTCGTTCTACGTCGACGAGGCGCTCGCCTCCGGTGGCGAGGTGGTGGAGCTCGGCGTCGGCACGGGCCGGATCGCGATTCCGATGGCGCTCGCGGGGGCGCATGTAATCGGGGTCGACTCCTCGCTAGGGATGCTGGCGATCTGCGCGGAGCGGGCTCGCGAAGCCGGCATCGAAGGACGGCTCGACTTGCGGCTCGGCGACCTGCGCCGGCCGCCGGTCGACGAGCACGTCCCCCTCGTCACCTGCCCGTTCCGCTCCTACCTCCACCTGCGAGACGACGCTGAGCGGCTCGAGGCGCTGCGGTCCGCACACGAGCTGCTCAGACCCGACGGCCGGCTCGTCTTCGACGTCTTCACGCCTTCGCGCGAGGACATCGAGGAAACGCACGGCCGCTGGATCGAGCGTGAGCCTGGGATCGACGAGCGTGCCGATTGGGATCTCGCGGCGCAGACCCTCACGCTGTCGGTGCGCGGCCCTGCAGGCACCTCGACGATGACGCTCTGGTGGGTCGAGCCCGCGCGGTGGCACTCGCTCCTCGCCGAGGCAGGCTTCGAGGTGCTCGCCTGCTATGGCTGGTTCGACCGGCGTCCTTTCGCCGGCGGCGAGGACAGCGTCTGGATCGCTCGTCGAAAATGATCCGCTCGCAAATTGCGACAAAAATATTTCGGGGAGGTCTTGATCCGGTGAGCGCGTTCGCGTAGTTTCCTCCTTGCGCCGAGCACGGAACGCGAGTAGGTCGAAACCTCGACCGAGCGGTTGGACGAAGAGGGAGCAATCCCGAAGCGGAAAGCCGGTTGGATGAGGCGGACGAAAGCGAAACCGGCTCGGCGAATTCTTTGGTCCGGCCCCCGCAAGGGGGCCGGCCGCTTTTTACAGCACGACCAGTGGCAGCCACTGCACTAAACGCTGGCGCGCTCGTTCCGCGTGTGTGACAAGGCCACTGCTGGAGCGGCGGAGTCTCGTTACAAAGACGTGCAGTGGCTGCTACCGGCCTTGGCGCGTGAGCTCGTAGAGCGCGATCGCGCCGGCCGTTGCAACGTTGAGCGATTCGCCTCCGCCCGGCTGTGGGATCGAGGCGCGCTCCTCGCAACGCTCGAGTATCTCGGCCGGCAATCCCGCCCGCTCGGCACCGAGCACGAGCACCACCTCTCCCCTCGAATTCAGCTCGGAGAGCGGGATTCCGCCACTCGGCACCAGGGCGATCCGCCGCCCCTCGGGCTCGTTGAATCTGCTCAACGGCACGCGAAAGAGTGACCCCATCGAGGCGCGCACCGCCTTCGGTCCGGTCGGATCGGCGCAGCCGTCGGACAACGCGACCCCCGCGCCGAAAGCGTCCGCCGCGCGCAGCAACGTGCCAACGTTGCCGGGATCAGCGACCCGCCAGAGCGCCAACGTGACCGGCAGCGTCCCGCGTGGCAGGTCGTCGCGCCGGAAGACGGCAACGACGCGGGGCGGATGCGCGAGCGACGACACCTCGGCCAGCAACTCCGGTTCGACATCCGCCCCCGCGACGAGCACGTCCGCCGGTTCGACCCCAGCCGCGGGCCCTGCCTCGAACAGATCCTCCCCCTCGACCGCGAACAGCCCGAGCTTGTCGCGCCAGCGCCGGTCCTGGAGCTTGCGGACGAGCTTGAGCCGCTCGTTGTCGCGGGAGGTGATCAGGCGCCGGCGCCGCCGGAGGCGGCGCGGTCTTTCGGCCGGGCGGCTGCTTCGCCGCCGTCGCTTCCAGCCGCGAGCGCGGCCTTCGCCTGCTCGGCGATCGCGCCGAACGCGGCCGGGTCACTGACCGCGAGATCGGCGAGCACCTTCCGGTCGAGCTCGATCCCGGCCTTCGTACAGCCGTGCACGAATTGGTTGTACGAGAGGCCGTTCGCGCGGGCCGCCGCGTTGATCCGGGTGATCCAAAGCTTCCGGAACTCTCGCTTCCGCACCTTCCGGTCGCGGTAGGCGTAGACGAGCGAGTGCTCGACCTGCTCCTTGGCGTAGCGGTAGTGGGTGCTCTTACGCCCCCAGTAGCCCTTCGCCTGCTCGAGGACCTTGCGGCGCTTCTTGTGCGCGTGGACGGCTCGCTTGACCCTAGGCATTGGTCAGCCTCTTCCCAGCATCTTCTTGATCGCGCCGCGGTCGCCGCCGGTGACCTCGCGATCGTTGCGGAAGCCGCGCTTACGCTTCGACGACTTCTTCTCCAGGTTGTGGCTCCGCATCGCCGGCCGGCGCAGGATCTTGCCGCTGCCCGTCACCTTGAACTTCTTCTTCACGGATCTCCGTGTCTTCACTTTCGGCATCTCGTGTCACTCCTGCGTTCTTCGTCGGGCCGAGCAGCATCACCATGTTGCGTCCGTCCTGGAGGGGCTGCGACTCGATCTGCCCGATCTCCTTGACGTCGTCGGCGAGCCGGAGGAGCAGGTCGCGGCCGCGTTCCGGGTGGGTTTGCTCCCGGCCGCGGAACATGATCGTGACCTTCACCTTCGCTCGCTGGTTGAGGAATCGCTCGACGTGTCCCTTCTTGGTGTTGTAGTCGTGGATACCGATCTTCGGCCGGAGCTTGATCTCCTTCACCTGGATCTGGCTCTGGTGCTTGCGGGCCTGCTTCGCCTTCTGCTCCTGCTCGTACTTGTACTTGCCGTAATCCATGATCTTGGCCACCGGCGGGTCAGCCTGCGCGGCCACTTCGACGAGGTCGAGGTTCTTGCCGTACGCGTACTCGCGCGCCTCGTCCGTGGTCTTGATTCCGAGCTGAGCACCGTCGTCATCGATCAGCCGGACGCGGGAGACGCGGATCGCATCGTTGATGCGCGTCGTGTCGCGCGGCGCAGGGCGGGTCTGGTCGAACGGCCGGCGTCTAGGCCTCAAAGGCAAATCACCAAGTCGGGCTTACTCCTCCTCGTTTAGTGGTCGCAACATGAAAAGCCGCTGACATGCAGCGGCCCGTTTCCTCGTCCCAATAAATCCAACACTGGCGACTCGGTTGAACCCCCGCGGTCCTCGTGGGCCCGGGAGGTGAGGAACGGTCCGCCCCTGCTTTTCAGACGTCAGAGGGTAGCAAGCCTGGCCAGCAGATCTGAAAGCGAGAGCGTCGATTGCTCGCCGCCGCGCTCGCGCACCGCGAGGCTCTCGTCGCTCTCGCGGTCGCCGTAGACGACCGCGACCGGGACCTTCTCGAGCTCGGCGGCCCGGATCCGCTTCCCGATCGTCTCCGTCGGCTCGCCCACGTCGGCGCGGAAGCCTGCCTCGCGCAATCGAAGCGCGAGGGTCTGCGCCGGGCCGTGGTGCGCGTCTCCGACCGGCAGCACGCGCACCTGCACCGGCGCGAGCCAGAACGGGAACGCGCCGGCGTAGTGCTCGATCAGGATGCCGATGAACCGCTCGAACGCGCCCATCACCGCGCGGTGGATGACCACGATCTGATGCTCGCGGTTGTCCTCGCCCATGAACGTGTTCCCGAACTGCTTCGGCATGTGGTAGTCGAGCTGGATCGTCGCCATCTGCCACGACCGGCCGAGCGAGTCGGTGACATGGAGGTCGATCTTCGGCCCGTAGAAGACGCCCTCCCCCTCGCCCACCTCGTAGTCCATCTCGTGCGTCCGGAGGACGCGCTCGAGAATCGCCTCCGCGCGATCCCACTGCGCGTCGTCGCCGGCTCTGTTGTCGGGCCGCGTCGACAGCTCGGCGCGCGGTTGCAGCCCGAAAACGCCGTAGAGCTCGCCGACGAAGGCGAGCACGCGGTCCATCTCCTCCTCGATCTGTTGCTCGGCGACGAAGATGTGCGCGTCGTCCTGCGTGATGTGCCGGACACGCGTGAGTCCGTGGAGGGTGCCGGCGAGCTCGTTCCGGTGGAGCGGCGCCGCCTCCGCGTAGCGGACCGGCAGCTCACGGTACGAGTGGAGCCGGCTGTTGAAGAGGAGCATATGCCCGGGACAGTTCATCGGCTTGATCCCGTACGTCCGGTCGGCTTCGGGTATGACGAACATGTTCTGGCGGAACTTCGCCCAGTGACCGCTCGTCTCCCACACGCTCTTGTCGTAGATGAGGGGCGTCTTCACCTCGAGGTAGCCGTGCTTCGCGTTCATGCGGCGGCGCAGATCCTCGAGAACGTTCCAGATGACCATCCCCTTCGGGTGCCAGAACGGCGAGCCCGGCGAGACGTCCGAGAGGTGAAAGAGGTCGAGCTCGGTGCCGAGGCGGCGGTGGTCACGGCGACGCGCTTCCTCGAGACTCTCGAGGTACGCGTCGAGGTCCTCACTGGAGTAGAAGGCGGTGCCGTAGATCCGGGTCAGCTGCGGGTTGGCGGAGTCGCCGCGCCAGTACGCGCCGGCGAGGCCGGTGAGCTTGAGCGCCTTGATCGGCTTCGAGTCCTGCAGGTGCGGGCCGCGGCAGAGGTCGGTGAAGTTGCCCTGTGTGTAGATGGAGATGTCACCCTCGGCGGTATCGACGAGCTCGACCTTGTAGGGATCCGCCGCAAAGAGCTGCTTTGCCGCGTCCCGTGAGATTTCCTGCCGCACCCACTCGCGGCCCTCGGCCAGCTCGCGGTCGATCTCGGCCTGGATCTTCTCCAGGTCTTCCTCGCGAAGCGGCTCCGGGAAGTCGAAGTCGTAGTAGAAGCCGTTCTCGATCGGCGGCCCGATCGCGAGCTTCACTCCTGGATAGAGCTGGGTAACCGCCTCGGCAAGCAGGTGCGCCGACGAGTGACGCAACACCGCGAGAGCGTCCGGGTCGTGCTTGTCGCGCGTGGTCAGGAATTGGATCTTGTCGCCGTCGGCGAGCGGCAGCCGCACATCCTGCACGCGCCCATCGACGCGAACGAGGACGGCTTGCTCGGCGAGCTTGGGGCCGATCGCGCGCGCGGCATCGAGCCCGGTCGCGCCGTCGGGAAGTTCGAGCTTCGAGTTGTCGGGAAGGACGACCTTCATGGATGAACCGGCCAAGACTATGCACCCCCGCGAGGACAATAGGAACGAGGAACTGGAGGAGTCTCCGGTGCCTGATCCGACCGTGAAAGACACGGACGGCGAGGACGACCCGGAGGCCGACTAGCGGGGTTTCGTGATGCGCTCGGAGTGCATGCCCCGAGTCTAGTCGCGCTAGTCGCGGAACTCCATGAGGATCCAGGGGGCGGTGTGCTCCTCGTCGGCCTCGTGCCGCGAGACCTCGACGAAGCCCGCGCGCTCCCATGCTCGGATGGCCCCTTCGTTCCACGCGTAGGGGTCGACGGTCACTCGCTCCCGACCGCGCTCCCGGATCAGGTGCTCGGCCATGGCGCGGGCGGCGTCCGGGCCGAGCCCGCCCCCGCGCGCGGCCGGGACCAGGAACATGTCCAGCCCTTCGGGATGTACCTGGAGGAAACCGATCGGCTCCTCCCCTTCTTCGACAATCCACGCCTCGACGTCCTTGCGGGCGAGGCGCTCCGCCATCTCCACGCGGGTGAAGGTCTCGCCGTCCCAGTAGCGCGCGACGTCAGGGTCGTCATGCCACGCGACGAGCCGCTCGACGTCGTGCGTGTCGGCCGGCCGCAGCGCAGTCAGTCGTCCTCGTACGAGAACTCCCATTCCACCGTCACGCCTTCGGTCGCACCGCCGGCGCTGCGATAAAGCGCGTTCGCCGGGCCGTTGCCGGGATCACTGAGGACGAAGCCGGCCCGGATGCCGCGCTCGCGCGCGAGCTCGGCCAGCCGCGCCAGCAGCGCCGACCCGATGCCACGGCGCTGGTGGCTTTCCGCCACGTCCACCTCGTAGACGAAGAGCTTCGCGCGGTCGCCGTGCCGCCGCGGCAGCTCGTGTGCCAGGACGAAGCCGACGGGCAGATCACCGTCGAACGCCACGAGCATCAGCGTGTGCGGATCCGCGAGGAGCGCTTCCGGGTCGCCCGGACCGTCGTACGTCGCCAGCTCGCGCACGACCTCCTCGTCGCCCGGCGCGAGCAGGCGAATCGCGATTCCGGCCACGCCCGTTACCGACTCAGTGACCTCGTCCACGGCAAGGAGGATCGCATGCCCGGCAAGAGACCGAGCGTCAAGAACGAGAAGCAGTACGAGAAGCTGAAGGAGAAGGGGATGTCGAAGGAGCGCGCGGCGAAGATCTCGAACTCGCCGGGCGCCTCGAGCCGAGGCGGCAAGGCGTCCGGCTCCGGCACCCGAAGGAGCAACTCGAGTCAGGGCGGCACGACCGCGCAGAAGAAGGCCGCGGGCCGCAAGGGCGGCCGCGCGACGGCGCGGAAGTCCTAGAACGTAGAGGGCGCCTCCTGCGAGGCGCCCTCTACGACGACGAAGCCGTCGGCTTGATTAGCCGACGGGGACGACGTTGCGAGCCTCGGGGCCCTTCTGACCCTCAGCCGGCTCGAACTCGACGCGCGAGCCCTCGGCGAGGGACTTGAAACCCTCGGAGCTGATCGCGCTGAAGTGGACGAAAACGTCTTTGCCGCCCTCGTCCGGCGTGATGAAGCCGTACCCCTTCGCGTCGTTGAACCACTTGACTACTCCGGTTGCCATATTGAAAACACCTCCCTCCGCGGAAGTTCTGAACGGACGGGAGGCGCAATGGGCGCGCGACCAGGTCTCGCTCTAGTGCTAGTGCCAACCCAACGGTAGCGACAATCCGCATCTCATGCACCTGCTCGCTGCACCCGACAAGTTCCGCGGGACGCTCACCGGGCGTGAGGCCGCGGCCGCGATCGCCGCCGGAGCGGCCAGCGCAGGCTGGACTGCGACCGAGCTCCCACTTGCAGACGGAGGCGAGGGAACGCTCGATGTGCTGGGCGGCGGCAACCGCCGGACGACCGTCACGGGGCCGCTCGGCCATCCGGTCGAGGCGGAATGGCGCCTCGAGGAACATGGCACCGCACTCGTCGAGGCAGCGCTCGCCTGCGGGCTCACGCTCGCCGGCGGCCCGGAGGGAAACGACCCGCTCGCGGCGACGAGCCGCGGTGTCGGCGAGCTCGTCGCCGCCGCGATCGCCGAGGGCGCCGAGCGAGTCGTCGTCGCCGTCGGCGGAGTCGCTTCCACTGACGGTGGGGTAGGGGCTGTCGAGACCCTGCCGACGCCCCTGCCGATCCCGCTCGACATTGCGTGCGACGTCGAGGCTCGGCTACTCGACGCGGCGGACGTCTTCGCGCCGCAGAAAGGAGCGACGCCCGAGCAGGTGCTGATCCTGCGCGAGCGCCTCGCGGAGCTCGACCTCCCCGACATTCCCGGCTCCGGTGCGGCCGGGGGCCTCGCCGCTGGACTGGCGGCCATCGGCGGGCGGCTCCTCCCCGGCTTCGACCTCGTCGCGGAACGAGTCGGCCTCGACCAGCACCTTGCTCGGGCCGGTCTCGTCGTCACCGGCGAGGGGCGAATCGACGCCACCTCGTTCTCCGGCAAGGTCGTCGGCCGCGTGCTCGAACGCGCGGCAAAGGCCGGCACCGAGGTGCTTGTAGTCGCCGGAGACGCGGCGCCCGAGAGCCCGACCGGCGCGCTCTCGCTCGTCGAGCGTTACGGTCCAGAGCGGGCGTTCGCCGAGCCTGCGAAGTGCCTCGCGGAACTTGTCGCAAATGCTCTAGCGACTCGCCGAAACGGACCCTAAGCTGCAGGCCCGAAAACATGCCCAAGCCAGTGGAACAAACCGGACCGCGCCTCGCTTACCGCCCTGGCCTCGACGGCCTGCGCGCGATCGCCGTCGCGGGCGTCTTCCTCTACCACTCGCGGATCGACTGGCTGCCCGGCGGCTTCCTGGGCGTCGATCTCTTCTTCGTTCTCAGCGGCTACCTGATCACGTCGATCTTGCTCGTGGAATGGGAGGCGCGCAATCGCATCGACCTGCGCCGCTTCTGGCTGCGGCGCGCGCGGCGCCTGTTGCCGGCGCTCGTCGTGGTCGTGCTCGCGGCGCTCATCCTCGCGGCGATCTTCGCGCGCGACGATCTCGCGCGGACCCGCGGCGACGCGGTCAGCTCCCTCCTCTACTACACGAACTGGCACGAGATCGTCGCCAACCACTCGTACTTCAACCTCATGGGCCGCCCGTCGCTGCTTCAGCACCTCTGGTCGCTGGCGGTGGAGGAGCAGTTCTACCTCATCTGGCCACTGCTGCTCGTGCCGGGGCTCGTCCTCCTCGGCCGCAAGCGGCTGCCCTTCCTCGCCGCCGCCGGCATCGCCGGCTCGGGGGGGCTCATGTGGCTCCTCTACAACCCCACCGACCCGACACGCGTCTGGAACGGCACCGACACGCGCGCCTTCCTGCTCCTCATGGGCATTCTCCTCGCGCTCGTCTGGCCGTATGTCGAGCGCCTGCGCCGGGCGTTGCCGCTGCTCGAGCTCTTCGGCGTCGCCGCGCTCGTCGCGACCGTCCTCCTCTTCCGTCAGATGCACGACTACGACCCCACCCTCTGGCAGGGTGGCGACCTCGCCGCCTCGTTCTGCTTCGTCGTCCTCATCGCGGCAGTCGCGCACCCCGGGACCGGGCTCGGAGAAGCGCTCGGCGTGCAGCCGTTGCGCTGGCTCGGCGAGCGGAGCTACGGGATCTACCTCTGGCACTGGCCGGTCATCGAGCTCATGCGGCCGGGCGTCGACATTTCCTGGACGGGGCCGGGCGTCGTCGTCGCGCAGGCTGCGATCGTCCTGACCGCAGCCGAGCTTTCGTACCGCTTCGTCGAGCAGCCGATCCGCACCGGAAGCCTGCAGCGGCGGCTCGCGGAGCGCCCGCGGCGGCTGCGGCTCGAGCTCGTCGGCGCGGGGCTGATGGGTCTGATCGCAGCGTTCTCGGTCCTCTTCGTGATCCCGAGCCCGGTGAACCCGATCACGAGCTACGTGAACCCGCCGAAGGTGCACGCGGCCACGAAGCCGAAGCCTTCGCAAACCGACACCGTTCCACGGCAGCACCAGCACACCAGCGACCCTGGAACGACTAGGACGCCGGAGCACGCCCTACCGGCAGGCCAGATCCTCGCGCTCGGCGACTCGGTGATGCTTGGCTGCTCGCGCCAGCTGAAGGGGGCGCTCCTCCACCGGGTGCGCGTCGACGCGACGGTCGGTCGCCAGATCGAGGACACCGTCCAGGAGCTCGATCACCTCCGGCACAAGCATGCGCTACCGAAGACGCTCGTGATCCAGATCGGCAACAACGGCCCGCTCTGGTACCGCGACCTCGTCAAGTTGCGCGAAGCGCTGCGAGGGATCCCGGACATTGTCTTCGTCAACGTCCGCAACGCCACCAGCTGGCAGGACGAGTCGAACCACGCACTCGTCGACTGGCTGCGCGGCTGGCGCGTGGCGCACCTCGCCGACTGGTACGGCCAGTCGACGAACAAGATGCTGTCCGACGGCACGCACCCGTGGCCGTACGCCTGCACGATCTACGCGCACGTGATCGCGAGCACGTTGCGTTCGACCTAGCCGACGGGTTCGCCGGCCGCCGTCAGCTCGTCCTGCGGCGAGCGGGTGATGAGGAGCGCGAGCGCCGCGCCGACCGCGTACCCGACGAGCACCGCGGCGAGCGATTCGCCGAGGCCCGGCTTCTGCGTCATGTCCCAGACGACCCCGAGGACGAGCCCGATGTTGGTGAACTCGACGACCCAGAGGCCGGGATGGAGCGCCAGCCGGCGGCACTCGGGCCCGAGCGGTCCGGGGCCGTTGGCCTGCATGGCCGCACCGAGCTTGTGTCCTGTGCGCTCGGCGATGCCGAATCCCTGTGCGAAGAGCACGACGAGGACGGCGATGCCGACGTCGATCCAGCGTGTGCTCCACGTCCACGGGAGGGTCGTCTCGCTCGTCAGGTAGGCGCCCGTGCCGAAGAGGCCGAGGATCGCGACCGGAAAGAACTTCCCGACCTTGCCGGCCATCATCCCCCACGGCGCGGCCTGCTCGAGCGTGCGCGCCACGCGGAGCTGGAGAAGGCAGGCGAGGAGCACCGCGGCCGCTCCGATCCCGACGAACAGCGAGAGCAAATGCACATAGAGGACGTAGTGGTACGTATTCACGGCGGACTCCCTGTGGTCGATGCGAGAGGCTTGAGGCTAGGCGAAGCGGCGCAAGGCTTCAAGAGGTCCGGCCCGGCACCGTGGCGATCCGTTCGCGCCGCTAGCGCGTGAATCTACTGCGAGATCCGATCCGACACTAGGCTTGGGACGTGGATCCCGAACGCGCAGCCGAGCTGCTCCGCGCCGAGCGCCTGAGGATCGAGCGGTCGCTCGCCACCCGCCAGCACCAGGACGACGGCGAGGAGGCGGACGACCAGGATCCCGGGAACCTCGCGTCCGACCTCTATCAGGACGAGCTCGACGAGGGTCTTCGCTCGGACCTCACGTTGCAGCTCGCGGCCATCGAGCGTGCCGAGGCGCGCCTGGCGGCGGGCACCTACGGCCTGTCGGTCGAGAGCGGCGAGCCGATTCCGGACGAACGCCTCGAGGTCTCTCCGGCAGCCGAGCTCACGGTCGAAGAAGAGCGCCGGCGGTACGGCTAGTTCAGCGCCTCGACGATCGCGTCGAGGCCGCCGGCGAGGACGTCCTCCTCGATCACGAGCGGCGGGGCGAGGATCAGGACGTTGCCGGACCGCCCGCCACGGCCGACGAGGACACCACGTTCGCGGAGCGCACGCTGTATCTGGGTCGCGAGGTCGGCGTCTGCGAGCTCGAGGCCGAGGAAGAGGCCACGGCCGCGTACGTCTGCGACGGTCGCCAGCTCGTTCTGTAGGCGGGCGAGAGCGTGTGCTCCGAGGCGCGCAGAGCGCTCGACGAGCCCCTCGTCGCGCAGCACGTCGATCGCCGCGCAGCCCGCCGCCGCGTTGAGCGCGTTCGCGAGGAACGTGGACGTGACCGCGTCAGGCTCCCACGTCGTCATCAGCTCCGAGCGGCCGAGGAGTGCACCGAGTGCGAGTCCGCCGCCGATCCCCTTCCCCACCGTCATCAGATCGGGGACGACGCCCTCGTGCTCCGACGCCCACATGCGGCCGGTGCGTCCGAAGCCGCATTGGATCTCGTCGAAGACGAGCACGGTGCCGGTCCGGTGGCACAGCTCACGCAGACCGCGGAGGAATCCGTCCTGCGGGATGACGACGCCGCCGTTGCCCTGGATCGGCTCGACGAGGACGCAGGCGGGCGGCTCGACTCCGGAGGCGGGATCGGTGAGGCCTTGCTCGAGCAGTGCGAGCACGGTTCCGCCCGGGTCGTCCCAGGGGCTCCGATACGGATCGGGATACGGGACGAAGTGCGCGTCCGCCGCGACCCCGAAGTGCTCCCGGTAGGCGCGCTTGCCGGCATAGCGCAAGGCGCCGACGCTCCGTCCCGGATAGGCGCCGGAGAAGGCGATCACGTTCCGGCGGCCGGTCGCGGCTCGCGCGAGCTGGACGGCCATTTCGTTCGCCATCGCGCCGGTGATCGCCAGCAGAACGCGTTCGAGCTCCGGCGGCGCAATCGCATGGAGCCGCTCGTAGAGCTCGGCCCGCACCTCGGACGGCGCCGCCGACGGGCAGTGCGTCAGCACGCCCGCCTGCGCACGGATCGCCTCGGTCACGCGTGGGTGGCAGTAGCCGACATTCGCCACGGCGAAGCCGGCGTAGAGGTCGAGGTAGGCGCGGCCCTCAGCGTCCCAGACGTGGCAGCCCTCCGTCCGCGCCCAGACGACCGGCTCAGGCTCCCAGAAGGTGCGCATGCCGGTGCCCTCGAGTGCGCGGATCCGCTCGCGCACGTCCTCCGACGACGCGGTCATTCGCCCACGATCGTGCGCGATCCGGTCATGTACGTCAGCCGCGTCGCCATCGCCGGAATAGCATCTCACGCGATGGCGGACCGGTCGCTCTTCGTCGCAGCGCTGCAGACGGCGGGAATCCCCGGCGACCCGGTGAGGACGGTCGAGCAGTTCGAGCGGAACGTCCGCGCGCTTCGCTCCACATTCGACGGGCTGCAACTCGTAGTCGCGCCGGAGCTCTACCTGATGGCGCTGCCACCTCTGCTCGACGAGGACGGCGTCGCGCCGGGCGACCTCGCGGTCGACGTCCCCGGCGAGCTCACGGAACAGCTCGCGACGCTCGCCCGCGAAACCGGGCTCTGGCTGATCCCGGGCAGCGTCTACGAGCGCGTCGGAGACGCCGTCGCGAACACCGCCCTCGTCCTCTCGCCCACCGGCGAGCTCGTCGCGACCTACCGCAAGTGCTTCCCGTGGCAGCCGTACGAAACGACTCAGCCTGGCACGCAGACCGTCTGCTTCGACATCGACGGCGTCGGCCGCTTCGGCATCGCGATCTGCCACGACGGCGCGTTCCCCGAGATCTTCCGCTCGCTCGCGTGGCAGGGGGCCGAGGCGATCTTCCAGGTGACGCTGACCGGAACCTCCGACCGCGACGCCGAGACGGTGATCGCGCGCGCGAACGCGATCGTCAACCAGGTCGCGGTCGTGAACGTCAACGCTGCGGCTCCGGTCGGAAACGGCCGCAGCCTCGTGGTCGACCCGGAGGGTGCCGTGCGCTACGAGGCCGGCGTCGGCGAGGAGGTCGTGACGGCCGTGCTCGACCTCGACCAGGTCGCGCGCGTCCGCGAGCGGGGCAGCTTCGGGCTCAACCGGCTCTGGGAGGAGATGGACCGCGTCGGGCCGGGGCTCGACCTCCCGCTGTACGGCGGCTACCGACCTCGGCCTCGGTAGAGCTCCAGCACCTTCTCACGCGGCAGCGCGCGAACGAGACGGCCCTCGCGGCCCTCGGTGTCCACGGCGGCCCAGAGCGAGCAGAGCACCGCTTCCTCGGTCGCGTCGACGGCCGCCTGAAAGAGCGGGTTCAGTTGCGCGTCCGGGAACGAACACTCGCCCGAGGTAGCGAAGGCGACGAAGATCTCGCCGCTCCCGTGATGCGCGACCGAGCCGGCGCGCGCCAGGCCGAGACCGGCGCGGCGCGCGATCCGCTCGAGCTGCGGCGACGTCAACGGCGCGTCGGTCGCGACGACAGCGATGCAGCTGCCGCCGGGCGTGGGGGCCTCGTTGGGACGCTCATCGAGCAGCTGTCCCACCGGCACGCCGTCGACGCGCAGCTGTCCGCTCGAGCCGAAGTTCGTGAGCAGGAGGACGCCGACCGTGTGCTCGCCGGCGCGGCGGCTCGAGGAGCCGATGCCGCCCTTCCAGTCGAAGCAGCTCATCCCGGCTCCGGCGCCGACGGCGCCCTCCTCGAAGTCGGCGGACGCGTCGTCCACGGCACGCGCGACGTCCTCCGGCTGCACATGCTTGACGCGCGCGTCCGAGAGCCAGCTGTCGTCGCACTCCCCCACCACCGGGATCACGACGTCGGAGACGCCGACGCGCGGGTCGGCCGCCATCGCGACCGAGACCGCCCCGTCGTAGACGCGGCCGACTGCGTGCGTCGCCGTGAGGTACACCGGCGTGTCGAGGCGGCCCCACTCGCGGATCTCGAGCGAGCCGGTCAGCTCTCCCGCGCCGTTGAGAACTGCGGTGCCGGCCGGCACCGGCAGCGCCGGCGGGACGACCGCGGTCACGCCGGTCCGCTCGACCGTGACGTGCCCGACGGTGACGCCGGCGTCGGCGATCGAGTTCCGCGGCCCGGGCTCGAGCGTGCCGATCACGATGCCGTCCTCGCGAGGGCGTGGCATGGTCCGACCCTAATGCTGCCGCCGTTCGTCTGGAACGACGACTGCCTCCTCCACCAGCCGAAGTCCGAGATCTGGGTGGGCGAGCGCACGCCCGCGACGGAGCTGCCGGCGCGCGCACAGGCGATCCGCGAAGCGCTCGTCGCGGCCGGGGCAGAGGAGGTCGCCGCCGAGCCTCATGACGACGAAGCACTGTTCGCGGTGCACGACCCTGCGCTCGTCGAGTTCCTGCGCACTGCTTGGGAGGAGTGGTCGAACGCAGATCTCCCGTCCGAGCGGGTCGTCCCGTACATCTTCGCCCGCGCCGAGCTGACGAGCGGCCGCCCGCCCGCGACGCCCGCCGCGGTCTCTGCGCGACCCGGCCTTTTCGCGTACGACACGATGACCCTGATCGGCCCCGGCACCTGGGAGGCAGCACGTGGAGCGGCCGACGCCGCGCTCACGGCGGTCGACCTCGTCGCAGACGGTGCGCCGCTCGCCTACGCATGCACGCGCCCGCCCGGCCACCACGTCACGCGGTCTGCCTACGGCGGCTCCTGCTACCTCAACCACGCCGCGATCGCGGCCGCAGCGCTGATCTCGCACGTCGGCCTCGTCGCCGTCGTCGACGTCGACGCCCACCACGGGAACGGGACGCAGGAGCTGTTCCGCGGACGCAGGGACGTCCTGACCGCGTCCGTCCATGTCGATCCGGGAGCCGGCTGGTTCCCTCACTTCCTCGGCTTCGCGACCGAGAGTGACAGCTCGAACCTCAACCTGCCGCTCGCGCCCGGCACCGGCGACGACGAGTGGCTCGCCGCGGTGCGTCGGGCCGCAGCGTTCGTCGCTCCGGCCCGCGCGCTCGTCGTCGCGCTCGGCGTCGATGCCGCGGCCGGCGACCCCGAGAGCCCACTCGAGGTGACGGCCGCCGCTTACTGCGAGGCTGGACGGATCCTCGCCGAGCTCGACCTTCCCACCGTCGTCGTCCAGGAGGGCGGCTACGACCTCGAGACGATCGGTTCGCTCGTCCTCGAAACCCTCACGGGTCTCGCAACGGTGTAGAAAACGCGGATGAAACCACTCCCCGCAGGCGGCACGATCGGCGTCGGCGCGTTCGCCAGCTCGTACGACATGCGCTCGGAGGTCGAGCGCGGTGTCGAGTGGTGGGAGGCGCGCGGCTACCGGGTCAAGCTTGCGCCGGGCATCTATGCGCGCGACGACTACGTCGCCGGCGACGCGCGCAGCCGAGCCGACGACCTCCATGCGCTCTTCGCCGATCCGGAGGTCGACGTCGTCCAGGCCCTTCAGGGCGGGTTCGGCTCGAGCGAGATGATCCCCCACCTCGACTTCGACCTCATCGCGGCCAACCCGAAGCCGTTCGTCGGCTACTCCGACATCACCTCCCTGCACGTGCCGATCCGGCAGCGCGCAGGCTTCCCCACCTTCTACGGCTACGGCCTGATGGGCGTCGGCGACCATGAGACGAGCACGTTCACCACCGATCGCCTCCTCGCGGTTCTCAGCGGCGACGTGGTCGGCGAAGTCCCCCGCGACCCCGATGATCCGTACGTCCGCGCGGTCGGGCCAGGCCGCGCGACGGCACCGCTCGTCGGCGGCTGCCTCTGGCTCTTGCTGCAGACGCTCGGCACACCCTGGGAGCTCGAGACGGAGGAGGCGATCCTCTTCTTCGAGGACACGCACGCGCCGCCGTACTACATCGACGGACAGCTGACGCAGCTCCGCCACGCCGGCAAGCTCGAGAACCTCGCGGGCGTCCTCGTCGGCGAAATGCACAAGTGCGACTACGGCGACCTGTCGCGCGACGTCTCCGACTGGCGCGCTACCAGGTCGATCGAGGACGTGCTGGAGAGGCACCTGCAGCCGCTCGGCGTGCCGGTGCTTTACAAGCTGCCGCTCGGTCACGGCAAGCACCTGGCTTCCATTCCGCTGGGGGTCCGTTATACGCTCGACGCGGACGCACGGACCTTGACCGTGGACGAGTCACCATTCGGGGGTTGAGAGGGAGGGCGAGATGAGGAAGAAGTGGCTTGCGGCAGCGCTCCTGCTTGCCGCCGTTGGGCTGATCTTTGCGACGACGGCGACGGGCTCCGGAAAGAAGTCGACCAGTGGCGGAACGTTCAAACTCGGAACGGCCTCGGGCATCGACTCGCTGAACCCGTACGTCGCGTTCAACCAGGACGCCTACAGCGCGTTCGAATACATCTACCCCATCCTCGTCCAGTACGACAGCCACCTCCACTACGCGCCGTTCTTCGCGACCTCGTGGCACGCCTCGAAAGACGGCAAGTCGTGGACGTTCAAGACCCAGCCGCACGCCAAGTGGAGTGACGGCAAGCCGCTCACCGCGGCAGATGCGGCCTGGACGATCAACACCGACGTCAAATACAAAGACGGCGCCACCGCGAACGTCGCCGGGCTGGTCTCGCACATCAGAGGCGCGAACGCGCCAAACGCGACCACCCTCGTCGTCAACTATGACGGGAGGGTGAATCCGAGCTGGGTGCTCGGCCAGTTCCAGCAGTACGCCATCCTGCCGCAGCACATCTGGGCCCAGCACCTCGGCAAGAAGGGCGCCGGCCTGAAGACGTTTCCGAACAGCGCGCCCATCGTCGGGTCGGGACCCTTCAACCTCGTCCGCTTCAAGATGAACGACATCGCGCTCTTCCAGCGCAACGCCTCCTACTGGGGCCTGAAGCCGAAGATCGACGTGTTCGGCCTGCAGCAGTACTCGAACGACGACGCGATGATCACCGCCCTGAAGGCACACGATCTCGACGCGGTCGAGAGCGTCCCGGCGACGACGATGAAGACGCTGCGGGGCTCGGGGTTCGTCGTCCAAGACGTCAAAGGGCTCGACCAGACCGACTTCATCATCAACTCGAACCCGAAGAAGAAGAAGCACCGCGAGCTCCTCAACCTCAAGGTCAAGGAGGCGTTCGATCACGCGATCGACCGGAAGAAGATCATCAGCGTCGTCTATCTCGGCGCGGCGCAGCAGCCCAGCTCGATCATCCCGGCCCCCGCCGGCGCCGGCTGGCACAACACGACCTTGAAGACGCCGGCCTTCAACATCGCGCTCGCGAACAAGACGCTCGACAAGCTCGGCTACAAGAAGGGCCCGGGCGGGATCCGCGTCGCCAACGGAAAGAAGATGTCGTACGAGGTCATCATCCCGACCGACGTGCAGAGCCTTCCCCGCACGTTCCTGATCGTCCAGGCCGACTTCGCGAAGATCGGAGTGCAGCTGAAGCAGGACTCGCTCGACTCGACCGCAGCCTTCAACAAGATGACGGGCTCGAACTACACGTACCAGGGCTTCGACCTGGCCATGTGGGACTGGACGGCGCTGATCGACCCCGACTTCATGCTCTCGGTCACCACATGCGCCCAGTGGGGCGGCTGGAGCGACTCCGGCTTCTGCGACAAGAAATACGACAAGATGTACTCGCAGCAGCAGACCGCAGCGACGCCGGCCAAACGCCGCCAGATCGTCTGGCAGATGCAGGCCTATCTCTACAAGCAGCGGCCCTACCTCTGGCTTGCGAACGACGACCAGGTCAGCGCGGTCTCGAAGAGCTGGGCCGGCTTCACGAACACGGCGCAGGGCCCCTTCAACGAGCTGAGCATCTCCGTTCTGACGCACGTGCACCAGAAGTAGAGGCTTTCTCGTGCGAGGGGCCGACTACGTCCTGAAAAGGATTGCGTTCGCCATCGTCACGGTCTTCGTGGCCGTGTCGCTCAACTTCGTCCTCTTCCGGCTCGCGCCCGGCACCGCCGTCTCGAACCTCGCTCGCGTTCCGCACGCCACCCCGCAGCTGCGGCACGCGCTCGAGGTGCAGTTCGGACTCGACAAGTCGAAGGGCGCGCAGTACCTCATCTACCTCAAACAGCTCGTCCACGGCAATCTCGGGATCTCGTTCGAAAACGAGCAGCCCGTCTCGAAGAACCTGCGCATCACACTGATCAACACGCTGCCGATGGTCACGATCGGGACGCTGTTCTCGATCCTGATCGGCACGCTCACGGGAGTGATCGCGGCTTGGCGCCGCGGCACCCCGACCGAGGCTGCGACCGTGTCGAGCGCGCTCGGCTTCTACGCGATGCCGACGCAATGGCTCGGCCTCATGTTGATCATCATCTTCGCGGGGACGCTCCCCACCGGAGGAATGACGAACGAGTTCCTCCTCAACCCGGGGTTCTGGCAGCACCTCAGGGATCTCGGCTCGCACATCCTCCTGCCGGCGCTGACGCTCGGCCTCACGCTCTACGGCGAGTACACGCTGATCGTCCGCTCGGCGATGCTCGAGACGCTCGGCGAGGACTACATCCTGACCGCGCGCGCGAAGGGCTTGAGGCCGTGGACGATCGTGCGCAAGCACGCGCTGCGGAACGCGATGCTGCCGATCACGACCCTCGTCGCGCTTTCGTTCGGGTACATCGTCGCCGGCGCGATCCTGATCGAGATCGTCTTCTCGTGGCCCGGCGTCGGCCGCGCCGTCTACTTGGCCGTCCAGGAGCGCGACTACCCGATGCTGCAGGGCGCGTTCCTGTTGCTCACGTTCTCTGTCGTGATCTGCAACCTGATCGCCGACCTCCTCTACTTCAAGCTCGACCCGAGGATCACAGAGTGAGCCAGGTCTCGCTCCAGATCGAGGCGCCGCCCGAGGGAGGTCAGAGCCGCCGCGGCTTCGTGGCCCACACGCTCCGCCACCGGCCGGCGGCCGTGATCGGAACAACGATCCTCGTGCTCGTCGCACTCGGGGCGATCCTCGCGCCGTGGATCGCTCCGTATCCTCTCCACGAGCAGGTCGGCCCAGTCTTCGGCTATCCATCGTGGCACCACCTGCTCGGTCTCGACGACGGCGGGATCGACATGGTCACGTTGCTCATGTGGGGCGCTCGCGTCTCGCTCGTGGTCGGCTTCGCCGCGACGCTCGTCTCGATGGCAATCGGCGGCGCCGTGGGCGTGCTCGCGGGTTACTTCGGCGGCTGGGTCGACACGGTGCTGATGCGGATCACGGACTACTTCCTCGTGCTTCCCGACGTGCCGCTGATGATCGTCGTCGCTGCGATCTGGGGGCCGAGCCTCTTCCACATCATCATCGTGATCGGGATCCTGCTTTGGACGGGCACCGCGCGTGTGATCCGTGCGCAGGTTAAGAGCGTGCGCGAGCGCGTGTACGTCAAGCGAGCGCGGGCGCTCGGCGCCGGTCACACGCGGATCGTGTTCAAGCACGTGCTCCCGCAGGTCGCACCGCTCCTGATCGCGAACACCGTGCTCACGGTCGCGGTCGCGATCTTCGACGAGACGGCGCTCTCGTTCCTCGGCCTCGGCGACCCGAGCACCACCTCGCTGGGGAAGGTGATCGAGAACGCGTTTCAGCGGGCCGCAATCTCATCGGGCGCGTGGTGGGCGATCGTGTGGCCGGGAGCCCTCGTCACGCTGATCATCCTCGGCTGCAGCCTCGTCGGCGGCGCGCTCGAGGACGCTCTCAACCCGCGGCTGAAGGTCGCGCACCTGGGCGCCCGGACGTTCCGGCTGCGGCCGCTCGTCGGCCGTGGGGAGAAGGCGCTGTGAGCGACGCGCCACTCCTGGAGGTCGAGGACCTCCACGTCTGGTTCGACCTCGAGGGCGGCGGCGAGCTGCACGCTGTGCAGGGCGTCAGCTTCTCCCTCGATCCGGGCGAGCGGATGGGGCTGGTCGGCGAATCGGGCTGCGGGAAGACGACGACGGCGCTCGCGATCATGGGCCTGCTGCCGCCGAGCGCGAGCGTCGCGGGCCGCGTCCTGATCGACGGCAAGGACGTCCTCGCGGGCGGCGAGGCGACCATGCGGCCGCACCGCTGGGTCGACGTGGCGATCGTCTTCCAGGGAGCGATGAACGCGCTCAACCCGGTGCGGACGATCGGCCAGCAGATCGTCGAGAGCCTCGAGATCCACGATCGCGGCAGGGGCGCGGTCGCGCGCGCCCGCACGGCGGAGCTGCTCGAGTCGGTCGGCATCCCGGCCGGCCGGGCGAGCCGCTATCCGCATGAGCTGTCAGGCGGGATGCGGCAGCGCGCAGCGATCGCGATGGCGCTCTCGTGCAATCCGCGGGTCCTGATCGCCGACGAGCCGACGACGGCCCTCGACGTGATGGTGCAGGCGCAGATCCTCGAGCTGCTCGACGCGCTCTGCAGCGACTTCGGGCTCGCGCTCGTGCTCGTCACGCACGACCTGCCTGTGGTCGCCCAGCTCTGCAACCGCTGCTCCGTGATGTACGCGGGCGAGATCGTGGAGCGCGGGCCGCTCGACGTCCTCTACCACACGCCGGGGCACCCGTACACCAGGATGCTGTTCGCCGCGTCGCCGGATCTCGAGATGGGCGAGGCGCCGGTGCTCTCGATCCCGGGTGCGCCGCCGCGGCTCGACCGGCCGATCAACGGCTGTCCGTTCCGACCGCGTTGCGACTCGTCCTTCGCGGCATGCGTCGAGCGGCCGAGCCTGCAGGAGGTCGCCGCCGACCATGCGGCCGCATGTCACCTCAACGACCGGGTGCCCGCGTGAACGCACAGCCGGTGCCGAAGGTGCTCGAGGTCGAGGATCTCGTCGTTCGCTACCCGATCCACCGCGGACTCGTCGCGACGGTCGCGCGCCGCCCGCGTCGGAACGTCCACGCCGTCGAGGGCGTCTCGCTGTCGCTGCAGCGAGGAGAGATGCTCGCGCTCGTCGGCGAGTCGGGCTGCGGCAAGACGACGACGGCGCAGGCGGTGCTGCGGCTCGTCGACCCGGTCTCGGGCGCGATCCGCTTCGACGGCCGCGACCTCGTGCCGCTCGGCTCGCGCGAGCTCCGGCCGCTGCGCCGCCGGATCCAGGTCGTCTATCAGGACCCATACGAGTCACTCGACCCGCGGTTCCGCGTGAAGGCCGTGGTCGAGGAGCCGCTCCTGATCCACGGCCTCGGCGGCTCGAAGGCGGAGCGGGCGGAGCGCGTGCACGACGCGCTGCGCCGGGTCGAGCTCTCACCGCCGGAGCTGTACCTCGAGCGCTTCCCGCACGAGCTCTCGGGCGGCCAGCGCCAGCGGGTGGCGATCGCGGCGGCGCTGGCGCTCGAGCCGGACGTGCTCGTGGCCGACGAGCCGGTCTCGATGCTCGACGTGTCGGTCCGAGCCGGCGTCCTCAACGTCCTCGACGGCTTGCGACAAAACGGGCTCGCGATTCTCATGATCACGCACGACCTGTCCACGGCCGCCCGCTTCGCGCAGCGGATCGCGGTCATGTACCTCGGCCGCATCGTGGAAGAGGGCCCGGCGGCGGCGGTCGTGCAAAACCCGCAGCACCCGTACACCAAAGCGCTCCTCTCCGTCGTGCCGCGCCGCGACCCACGCGACCGGCGACGGCCGCAGATCCTGCAGGGCGAGACGCCGGACGCGGTGTACATCCCGACCGGCTGCCGCTTCCACCCCCGCTGCCCGATCGCGATCGACCGATGCTCGGTCGAGGATCCGGCGCTCGAGCAGCCGCTGTCGGCCGAGGAGGGTCATCAGGCTGCGTGCCTGTTGCTTTCCAGATCGTGAACGCCGACTTTCATAGCCTCGGGCGGCGGCTCGTGGGCGAGTGGAGCACCGAGTCGCGCCACCCGGCTGTCGTCGGCACGGTCATCGCAGGATCGAGCCGGGTCGAGTGGCTCCCGGGCGAGCAGTTCCTGATCTACCGGACTGCCTACGACCATCCCGATTTCCCCGATGCGATCTCGATCATCGGAGACACACACGGCCTGCAGATGCACTACTTCGACGTCCGCGGTGTCCATCGCTTGTTCGAGTTGTCGGTAAAGGCCGACGAGTGGGCGATTGCGATGCCGTTGCGCGACGATTCGCCCTTTGCCCAGCGAATGACCTACACCTTCGACGACGCGGAGCACACGATGTCGGGCAAAGGCCAGTTGTCCTACGACGGCGTGACCTGGGAGGACGACCTGGAGACCACATACCGCCGCAGGTCGTTGTAGGTCAGTGCGAAACGGCGGCCGCGGCGAGCTCGGAGACGAGCGTGTCCGTGTGGAAGCGCTCGAGCGCGAACGGAGCGATGAGAGCCGGCGTCTTGCCGGTCGAGACGAGCTCCGCGAGCGTCGTCCCCACGATCGGAGCCGCCTTGAAACCGTACGTCCCCCACCCGGCGGAGAGGTGGAAGTTGTCGAGCTCGGTCTTGCCGAGGATCGGGCTGTAGTCGGGAGAGAGGTCGCAGAGGCCCGTCCACGAGCGCAGCACCTTGAGCCGTTCGAGCTGCGGGAAGAGCTCGAGCACGTGCCTGGCCGAGTACTCGAGGAAGGAGAACGTGCCGATCGACTTGTACGTCGTGTACGGCTCGATCTCCGCGCCGATAAGGAACTCGCCGCGGTCGGTCTGCGACACGTAGACGTGCATCTGCGCCGAGACGATGATGACGTCGAGGAACGGCTTCACGGGCTCCGTCACGAACGCCTGCAGGATGTGTGTCGTGATCGGCAGGCGAACGCCGGCCATCCCGCAGGTGAGTGTCGACCAGCCCGCCGTGGCGCTGATGAAGACGTCGGCCTCGACCCGGCCGCGGTTCGTCTGCACCGCAGTGACGCGACCGGCGTCCGTCTCGATCCCGGTGACGGCCGTGTTCTGGTGCAGCTCGACCCCCGCCCGGTCGGCGCCGCGTGCGAGTCCCCAGACGACAGCGTCGTGCCTGATGATCCCGCCGGGCGCGTGGTAGAGCGCGCCCATGATCGGCCAGGTTGGCTTATCACTGAGGTCGATCTGCGGGCAAAGCCGGCCGATCTCCTCGGGGTAGACGACGCGGGAGTCGATGCCGAGGATCTGGTTCACCTCGGCGCGTTCCTGCATCACGCGCAGCGAGCTGTCGGTGTGAGCGAGCGTGAGATGGCCGTGCTGGGAAAACATGAGGTTGAAGTCGAGCTCGCCCGAGAGCCTCTCGTAGAGCTCGACGCTTCGCTTGTAGAACTCGGCTCCCTCGGGCGTGCGGTAGTTCGAGCGAATGATCGTCGTGTTGCGCCCGGCCGCGCCGGAGCCGATGTAGGACTGCTCGAGCACGGCGACGTTCGTGATGCCGTGGTTCTTCGCGAGGTAGTAGGCGGTCGCGAGCCCGTGGGAGCCGCCGCCGATGATGACCACGTCGTAGCGGTCCTTCAGGTCGGCGCGCGGGCGCCACATCCTGCTGACGCGGAAGATGTCCTTCACAGCGCCCACCGGAGATCGTCGATCGTCTCGGCGACGTACCGCGAGAGCTCCTGCGGCACGAACAGGCGGAAACCGGATCCGCGTTGCTCGATCACTGCCGGGACGTCGCGCAAGATCGCCCCGGCTGCCGGGAACTCCGTCAGCTCGGTGACGCGCCGGAGGACCGCCTCGCTCTCGACCTCGATCGCGACGAGCGCGGCGCTCATGTCGTAGACGCGATAGTCGTCGAGGTTCACCGCCGTGTCGCCGACCACGAGGGCCCGGTCCGGGCCGATCGGGATCGAGCCGTCGGGAAGCCCACCCCGCACCTCGAGGATGCGCAGCGGCGGCGAGACCGGCGAGAGGAACGAGAGGCGCGTCACGAGCGGAGCAGCGCTCCTTCAGGGTCGTAGAACGGCGCCAGCGTCACGGCGGCGCAGTGCGCGATGCCGTCGACGCGAATCCAGATCGGCGAGCCCTCTTCCGCGCAGTCCGGGTCGACCCAGGCCAGCCCGATCACGCCGCCGACTCGCTCGCTCAGGCGGGCGCTCGTCACGCGGCCGGCGATCCGACCGTCGCGCACCACCTGCGCGCCCTCGGGCGGGAGGACCGCGCTCGTGAAGCCGACGAGCTTCTCGCGCACTTCCAGGTGCGGCACCGCCAGCTTGCCGACGTAGTCGGGCTTGTCGTCCTTGATCGTCCACTGCATCCGTGCCGAGACGAGGTTGGACTCGGAGTCGGTGTCCTGGCCGACGATCACGTGGCCCTTCTCCAGCCGCAGGACGCGCTGCGCCTCCAGCCCGAACGGCGTGGCGCCGGCCGCGACGAGCGCATCCCACAGCCGGCCGGCGTCGGTCGCCGGGCAGTGCAGCTCGTAGCCGAGCTCGCCGACGAACCCGATGCGCAGGGCGAGGCACGGGACGCCGGCGACCGCGATCTCCTTCGCGTCGAGGTAGCGGAAGGACTCGTTGGCGAGGTCGGCGTCGGTGAGCGGGGCGAGCGCTTCCCGCGCTTTCGGGCCGGCGAGATTCATCGCCGCGAGCGCGCCGGTCACGTTGACGATCTCGGCGTCATAGCCCCAGATGGCGTTCCACCATTCGAACCACTCGACGACGCCCTCCGAGCCGGTCGAGGTCGTCGTCACGTAGAAGAGCTCATCGTCGAGCCGCGCGACGGTGCCATCGTCCATGATCCGGCCGCCGTCGCTCGTGAGGACGCCGTATCGGATCCGCCCCGGCTTGAGATCGGAGAAGCGGTTCGGGTAGAGGCGGTCGAGGAGCTCGGCGGCTCCTGGGCCCTCGACGATCACCTTGCCGAGCGTCGAGACGTCGATCACGCCGAGCGAGGAGTGGACGGCGCCTACCTCCTCCGCGGGGTCGCCGTACTGGAACGCGCGGCGCCATGCTCCCGTCCAGATCACCTCGGCGCCGAGCGCTTCGTGGCGGCTGTGGAGCGGCGTGAGCTTCGCGGGCTCGTGGTGAGGGCCGGCGAGGAGCCCGAGCTCGATCGGCCGCCACGGTGGGCGCGCGGTTGTGGTCCCGATCGCCGATTCGTCGGTATGGGTCTCGCGGGCGAGGAGCCGCGTCGAGGCGAGCTGGCAGAGCTTGCCCTGGCAGGGGCCCATCGTTACGGTCGTGTAGCGCTTGGCGAGCTCGATGGAGTCGAATCCCTCGCGGAGCGCGCGCTTGACGTCCTTCGTCGTAACGTCCTCGCAGATGCAGACGAAGCACTTGTCGCCGTGGCCGTCGAACACCGCGGGCGCCGGGGTCTGCGAGATCTCGCCCGCGGCGGCGCCGACCACCTCCACGCCGCCGGGCAGCTCCGTGGGGACGAAGATGCCCCGTCGCGGCTCGTACTCGATCCGTGCGCCCGCCTGCGCGAGCAGCGAGTAGGCAGGCTGAAGGCCGCCCGAGACGACGAGTAGGTCGCAGTCGATCCGAACGCCGTCGAGCTCCACCGAGCGCAGGCGCCCCTTGCGTCCGTGCGCGGAGAGGCTCGTCGGGACGGGCGAGACGGCGGCGATCTCGACCCCGGCCCGCGCGAGCTGCAGCTTGAGGCCGGCGGCAGCGTCGCCCACGAGAACCGCGCGCTCGCCCGGCTGGAGAGCCCAGTCGTCGACCATCCGGCGGACGGCCTCGGGGAGCATGACCCCGACGAGGTCGTTGCCCGCGAACAGCAGAGGCTGCTCGAGCGCCCCGGTGGCGACGACGATCCGCCGCGCGCGGATCCGGTACAGGATGTTGCCCGCGGCGACCGGAACAAGGCCGCCCTCGAAGATCGCCAGCGCGGTCGCCGGCGCGAGCACCTCGTACGGCGCTTCGTGTCCGCCGCGGTCGTCGACGAGGAGCACCTCGCCCTCCGCCTCGCGCGCTGCGGCCCGGCCCGCAGGCCCGCCGCCGACCACGAGGACGTCGACGCGGCGATGGACGGTGTCGTAATGGCCGTACCCGCTCGCCGTCTCATCGACCCGGCCGAGCCCGGCGAGGTTTCTCAAGACCTTCTCGTACAGCGGCCAGGCGCGCCGCGGCCGGATCATCGTGCGGTAGTAGAAGCCGACCGGCGTGAACGGGCCGCCGACCTTGTCGACGATCCCGAGCACGTCGCGGTCGGCCGAGCCGAGGACGTTCTGGTCGCGCACGTCGATGTCGGGCTGTAGCGGCTCGACGCAGACGCGCACGTTCGGGACGCCGTCCACGGTCATCATGCAGTTTGGGCAGTGGCCCGAGCAGCAGAGCAGACCGCGTGGGCGGTGGTACTTGAAGCTGCGCGAAAAGACGCGGCGGCCGGCCGCGTAGAGCGCCGAGCCGACCGTGTCGCCGGCGAAGCCGGTCACCTCGTTGCCTGCGTACGAGAACGTGATCGGACGGCTGCGGTCGATCCGCTCCGTCGGCTGCGAGCGGAGCCTCATTGCGGGGCCGCCACGCCCGTCGGGGCCGGGATCAACGTACGCAGGACGTCGTTCGTGCGCGTATCGCGCTCGGCGACGAACCAGGTCTTGCAGCCCTTGCGGTGGTACCACCACTCGCGCTGCAGACCGGCGACGTTATCCCTGAAGTAGACGTAGTCGGTGAGCTCGCGCAGGGACGCGCCGGGGCCTGGACGGCGGGTGATTTCGCCCTGGAAGTGGAACTCGTCGACGGGGCGTGACCCGCAGTGCGGGCAGGCGAGCAGGAACGACATTTATCCCGTCCTCCGCAATTGCATCCTGTAAAGTGAAACGCTACGCCAATGGCCAAGACGGGTCAACCCTCGACGGCGCGCGTCGCCTCTGCCCAGCGGTCGCTCGCGATTCTCGACGTCCTCGCCGACGAGCCGGCGCTCGGCACGAACGAGATCGCGCGGCGCCTGGGCACGAGCGCGAGCACGACGTCCCGCCAACTCGCCACCCTCGTCGAAGCCGGGCTCGTCGAGCACGTCCCGGCGACCGGCCGCTATCGGCTCGGGATCCGGCTTGTTGCGCTTGCGACCTCGGTACTCGCGCGGCTCGACGTTCGCGGGATCGCCCACCCCCACCTCGAGGCCCTCGCGGCGGAGCTCAGCGAGACCGCGACCCTTTCGGTTCCGAGCGACCCAGACGCGATCACTGTCGACGTCGTGCGCTCGCCGCGCTACATCGCCGACGGGTCGCAGCTCGGCCGGCCGTCGATCGCGCATGCCACCGCGGCCGGCAAGGTGATGCTCGCGTTCAATGGCGTGCGTCCTGCGCGGGAGCTCCAGACGTACACGCCGCGGACGA
Organism: Gaiellaceae bacterium; assembly: GCA_045805965.1. GTDB lineage: Bacteria > Actinomycetota > Thermoleophilia > Gaiellales > Gaiellaceae > Palsa-739. The sequence goes on along the minus strand of JBJMKF010000010.1, from coordinate 7,605 downwards.
TCACCGATCCGTTCGAGCTCGACGCGGAGATCGAACGCGTCCGCCGGCGCGGCTGGGCTGACGCGTTCGAGGAGCGGGAGATCGGCCTCAACGCGATCGCGGCACCGGTCTGGGCGAGCGACGGCGCGCTCGCGGGGATCATCGCGCTGCAGGGGCCGATTCCGCGCTTCGGCCGCACGGCTGCTCGGGCGGCCCTACCTGTGCTGCGCGAGCGGGCCGCTGTCATTTCGACCGAGCTCGGTTCACAATCCCACTGATGGAGCCACCGAGCGAATTCGCAGTCGCCAGCGCGCCCGAGGGGATCGGAGAGTCGATCTGGGAGGACGCGCCGCTGCCCGAGTTGCTCGAGGCCGCGGCCGGCGCCGACTCGGACGCCGCGGTCGAGTTCCGGCGCACGCTCGGCATGTTCGCGACCGGCGTCACGGTGATCACGACGCTCGCGGACGAGCAGATCCACGGGATGACGGCGAACGCGTTCATGTCGGTGTCACTGCAGCCGCCGCTGATCGTGATCTCGGTCGACCGGAGAGCCAGGATGAACGCCCTGCTCCGCGAGGATGTGTTGTTCGGCGTCAGCGTTCTCGAGGAACGGCAGAGCGTGCTTTCCGACCGCTTCGCCGGACGCGGCGGAGACGGACCAGAGCCGGACTTCGAGCTCGTGCACGACACACCGCTGGTCGAGGGAGCGCTCGCCCATCTCGTCGCGCGCGTCGTCCGCTCGTACTGGGGCGGCGACCACTCGCTCTTCCTCGGCCGCGTCGAGTACGTCCGCTACGGGGAAGGAACGCCGCTGCTCTTCCACGGCGGCGGCTACGGGCGGGTCGCCGGCAATCCGCGCGTCTTCTCCTCTCTACCGCCGGAGCTGCTCCAGCCGATTCTCGACGCGGGAGTCGAGCGCGTGTACGAGGACGGCGAGGCAATCATGCGCGCCGGAGAGCCCGGTGACGCGATGGCGCTCGTCGTCGAGGGAACGGCGACGATCGAGCGCGGGGGCCGGAAGGTTCCTGTCGAGCCGGGCGAGCTCGTCGGCGAGATTGCCGTCTTGGACGGCGGTCCGCGCAACGCGACGGTCGTCGCCGACGGCCGCGCGCGCGTCCTCGAGATCGGGCGTAACGAGCTGATGCGCGTGCTCGAAGCGGATCCGAAGGCCGCAACCGCGCTGATCGCCGTGCTCGCCTCGCGCTTCCGCGAGTCGAGCTAGCCACCTCCCCGCAACGGCCACGTCCGGTGCCAGGCACCGGACGTGGCCACAGCGGACTACTCGCCGACCGCGAGGTACGCAAGCAGCGCCCGGCCTGCATCCGGGGGGCCGGCCGAAGTGGGTCAGGACGCAGGTCGCATCGACGAACGGGTAATCATCCGCAAGCCCGCACGAAGTTGCGACGCTGCTGTAGCGCCAATCCTCACAGCGTTGACACTCTCCGGCACGCACGGGATTGCGAGCGCCGTAGCGATACGTCAAGAGGAGCTGAGCTTCGGTTCGGATCGGTTTCGACCAGTACCGCGCGCGCAGCAGACAGCCGCGGCGTCCGTGATCAGCGTTGAAATCCCTGCTGTAGACCGAATTCAGCGCGTGCATCCCGCTCGGGAGGGACCTGTCCGGAACGTCGATGATCAGGTGTACGTGCGTCGTCATCTGGCACATCAGCACGCACCTCCAGTCATACCGGTCGAGCACGGCGACTAGGCGACGAAGCCACAGCATCCGGTCGTCCGCATCCCCGAAATACACCTCGTAACCCGTGGCGCCCACTGTCACGTGATGGAGGCCGGGCGAGACGTCGCGCAGCGGTCGAGACATCTCGGCAGCGTGCCCGCCACAGTGGCGAACGGCAAGACGTCCACTCTTGACAGGCGTCACCTGGGGACACGTCCGGTGCCTGGCACCGGACGTGTTGGCAACGGACGCGTCCGTTAGCTACGAGGGCGCGTCTTGTCCGGGTCGTAGAACGGGAAGCGCACGACCGTCGCTGGGATCCGCTTCTGGAAGCCGTCGAGCTTGCCGACCTCGACCTCGGTTCCCAGCTCCGCGTAGCGGACGTTCATCCGGCAGAGCGCGATGTTCTTCTGCAGCACGGGGGAGCGCGTGCCGCTCGTGATCACACCCACCTGGTGCCGGCCCACGTGGACGCACTCGCCGTGCGACGCCGGCTCGTTGCCCTCCAGCTCCAACCCCACCAACCGGCGCTGTGGATGCTCGCGCCGCTCGGCCAGCGCGCCCTTGCCGACGTACTCGTCCTCCTTAGCCTTCGGCACGGTGAAGCCGATACCCGCCTCGAACGGATCGACCTGGTCGTCGAACTCCGCGCCCGCGAAGACCAACCCCGACTCGATGCGCAGCATGTCGAGCGCCTCGAGCCCGAGCGGCGTCACGTCGCCAGCATCCATCACGGCGTCCCAGAGCCCCGGCGCGTCCTTCGGGTGGCAGAACAGCTCGTAGCCGAGCTCACCCGTGTACCCGGTTCGCGACACGATCAGCGGCAGCCCCTGCGGGCCGCCGATCCGCGCCACCGAGAACCGGAACCAGCCCAGCTCGACGAACGGCGTCTGCGTCGGCGCCGTCCAGACGATCGGCGTGAGGAGGTCGCGGCTGGCAGGCCCCTGCACGGCGACGTTGTGCAGCTCGTCGGTCGACTCCTTGATCCAGACGTGCAGCGCGCGGCGCTCGGCCTGCTCGCGCAGCCACACGCCGTCCCACTCCGACCCGCCAACGAAGCGGAAGTTCGTCGCCGCGAGGCGGAAGACGGTGCCGTCGTCGATCATCCCGCCGGTGTCGTTGCACAACGCGGTGTAAACGACCTGCCCGTCCGAAAGGCGCCGGATGTCGCGCGTCATCGTCGACTGGAGGAGCTCCTCGGCGTCCGGCCCGAGCACCTCCCACTTGCGCAGCGGCGAGAGGTCCATGATCGCCGCGCGCTCACGGCACGCCCAGTACTCGTCGACGGCGCCGTGGTTGTCGTACGCCGTCGGCAGCCAGTAGCCGTTGTAGTCGGTGAACCGGCCGGTCAGGTCGCCGGTGCGCGGGCGGAAGCCTGTGTCCCTCGTCAGCTTCGGCTCGGCGTCGGGCGTGACCCGGTGCGCGATCGCGGCGGTGAACCGCTCCTTCGCCGGATACACGCGGACGTGGATCTCGGTCGGATTCCAGGCATTCGCGGGATCGATGTCGTCGGGGCACGCGCTCGACAGGCAGACGAGATCCGTCATCGCGCGGAACAGCACGTAGTCCCCGGGCCGCGACCAGGGCTCGTCGCTGATCAGGAGGTTGTCCGCGTCGAACGAGGTGTTGTAGAAGAGGTTGAGTGCGGGCCAGCCCTTGCGCGGCGCGATCGTGTACGGCAGCAGCTGCGCGTTGAAGTTGTCGGTGCAGTTGACGTGGCCGAAGTACCCGAGGTCCTCGTAGTACTTCGCGTAGCAGGCGAGCCCGAACGTGTCGTGGCGGCCAACGGTGTCGCGGACGACTTCGACGAGCGGCTCCTGGTCCTGGTCGTAGAACTTGCCGTACAGGCCCGGCTGCGGATACGCGTTCCCCATCAGGGAGTGCGTCGTCGTCGAGTCGAGGCCGCGCTCGCTGCCGTCCTGCAGCTTGCCCGAGTGGAACGCGAGCAGGTCCGAGCACTGCCGGCCCTGGACGTCGATCACCTGGACGTACTCGCCGGCCTCGACCTCGTACGCGAGCGCCGACGCACGCGGAACCTCGAAGTCGAGCCGCGGCTCGGCGAGCGGTTCCGGCAGCACCGGGTCGCCGGCATCGCGCGGCGTCGCGCGCCGCACCTCGACGAGCACGTCGGAAGCAGGCACGCCACCTTCGACGACAGGCGTGCCCTCCGGTGGCGCGCTCACGGTCAGCGCCGCGCGCCGGTCGGCGTCGAAGCGCTCCTCCGCCCCAGGCACAGACTCCGCCCCGAAGAGATCAGCCGCAAGGCCGAGCTCTTCCGAGGACGCGAGCGCCGACTGCCCGCCGTGCACGTCGCGCACGACCACGCGGTCGCCCGGCTCGAGCGCGAGGATCACCTGCGCCCCCGGCCGGACGCGGTACGTCTCCCGCCCCGGGTCGCGCGGCAGGAGCCCCGGGACGAGCACCCGCGGACGCGTCGCGCTCACGTGGCTGCTTTCGCCGGCTCCTTTGCCGCCTGTTCCTCGGCCTCCGCGATCAGCTGCTCGCCGAGCTCGCGCTTGCCCTTCGAGTCGAGCTTCTTCAGCTCGTTCTCGACTGCACGGCGGTTGTAGGTCTGGTTCCAGTAGTCGAGCGACTCGAAGCCGAGGAGAACGGCCTTGCCGACGAACTGGCGCAGGACCTCGTTCGTCGGGCCCATCACCCAGCCGGCCTTCGCGTCGCGGAGGTACCGCTCGAGCTCCATGTCGCGCTTGTAGCCCGACCCGCCGCAGGCGTGCAGCATCTTGTCGACCACATGGGCGACGTTCTTCGCCGCCTCGAACTTGATCTGCCACGCCCAGTGGAGGAACTCGCCGCGGGCGAGCACGCCGGGCTCGAGCACGCGAGTGTTGTTGTCCGTCGCGTTGTCGAACGCCTGTGCGACCGAGAGCGCGAAGATCCGGCACGCGTTCGTGTCCATGACCGCTTCGCCGACGTAGTCCTGGATCGTCGGGTAGTCCGCCACGCGCATGCCGACGTCGACGTGCCGCTTGCGTGTCGTGTGGCGCTTCGCGATGTCGATCGTGCCGAGCGCAATCCCGTTCCACACCGAGGACGAGCCGAGCAGGAACCACGGGTCGACCGACTCGTCGTTCGAGACGGCACCGTCGCCGACCGGCCCGACGAGCTGCTCGCCCGGGATCTCGACGTTGTCGATCTCGATCGGGCCGGACTGGTTGCCGCGCAGTCCGAGCGCGTCCCAGAGGGACGGCTGCGACTGCGCGTGCTCGCCGTCGATCACGAACACCGAGAGGTCGTCGTAGCCGGTGAAGTCCGGGCTCGTCGTCTGCACGACGTAGAAGTCGGCGAAGCCGCCGGACGTCGTCCACGACGCCTTCTTGCGCACCTTGAACCCGCCGTTCACGCGCTCGGCTCCGGACGAGATCGGATACCAGAAGTGCGAGCCCGTCTCCGGGTCGGAGTACGAGAGCGTCCCGATCTTCCCGCTGTTCAGCGGGCGGATGTACTTGTCGATCAGCTCCGGCGTCGGGCGCAGCATGATCGCGTTGACCGCGCCGCAGTGCATCACGTAACACATGGCCGTCGATGCGCAGCCGTAGCGCGCGATCGTCTCGCAGACCATCGAGTACGCGACGTGGTTCTCGCCGAGGCCGCCGTACTCCTCGGGCACGGTCAGCGCGAGGAACCCGTGCTCGCCGAGCAACTCGAGGTTGCGCCGCGGGAACAGGAGCTCGTCGTCCGACCGCTTCGCGTTCGCGCGCATCTCCTTCTCGCACAGCTCGATCAGCGTCGCGCGCAGCTCCTTCTGGCGATCGGTGTAGACCCAGTCCGGATCCCACTCGTAGCCGAGCCCCCAGAACGGCTCGTCGCCCCACATCTTCTCGGACATCAGGCCTCCAATCGTACGGCGTTAGAGGAAGAGGTTCTCACGACGTGGTCGAGCCAGCGCGCGAATAGCGCACGGCCGTGTCCCAGCATCTCGTCGACTCGCGCATCGACCGCGCGCAGCAGCGTCTCGCCGCCGATCGTCTGCTCGAGCGCGTTCGCGTACTCGGGGACGTCCATCCACTCGCGCGCCATCTTGCTCGACACCTCGAGGTGGAACTGGACGCCATAGGCGTTCTCGAACCGGAACGCCTGGTTCGGATATGCCGGCGAGCCCGCGAGGCGCAACGCTCCAGGCGGCAGGTCGAACGTGTCGCCGTGCCACTGCAGCGCGGGCACCGTCGGCGGCAGCGCGGAGAAGACCGGATCACCTCTCCCCTCCTCCGTCAGCTCGACCGGCAGGACGCCGACCTCGGGCTCGGCTCCGGCGTAGACCCGCGCGCCGAGGCTGGCCGCGAGGAGCTGCACGCCGAGGCAGACGCCCCAGAATGGCATGGCCGCACGCACGGCTTCCGCGACGAGCTCTTTCTCCTCACGCAGCCACGGCAGCGCGTCGTCGTCGTTGGCGCTCATCGGCCCGCCCATCGCGACGATTGCGTCGAACTCGCGCCAGTCCGGCAGCTCGTCGCCCGCGTCGACCTCCACCCGATGCAGAGCCGCGCCGCGCTCGCGCAGCACGTCCTCGTAGACGCCCGGCGGCTCGCACGCGATGTGCTGGAGGACGAGAACGTCCACGGACATCAGTGCGCCGGAGGCTCCCAGCCTTCGAGCGTCGACGGCTGCCAGTCCGTCCCGACGGTCTTCGAGCCCGCTACCCACGAGCCGAGCTCGGGCTGCGGGAACTTCGCGTGCTTCTCCTTGAGCAGGATCCCGTACGAGTTGCCGCTCTGCAGGTGCTTGACGAGCACCTTGCGGGCGATCTCGTCCTCGCGGCCCTCGGGAATCGGGAAGTAGATCTTCAGGAACGAGTTCGAGTAGCGGTCGAACACCGCCGGCACGCCGTCCTCCTCGAGCAGCTCCACGTCCTCGAGCCAGTTGATGTCCTCTCCCGGCGTCGCGGCCAGGAGATCGACGTCCTCGACCAGCGTCATGTCTTCCTGGTACGAGAAGCGGCGGCCGGCAAGGGTCTCGGCGTCGATCGACCGCGAGCTCATTCGACCAGCTCCGTCGGCTGCTCGGGCAGGTAGTCGACCGGATACGCGACATGCCGCTCGAGCAGGCGCTTGATCTCCGCCAGCGACCGCTCCTCGCTCACGCCGGGGATGTAGTCGGTGCCGGCGAGCGGCACCCGCGCCATCGCGGCGGCCTCGGTCGTGAGCGCGCAGAGATCCTCGGGCTCGAGCGAGTGGACGTTCGTCTTGCCGCACGCCCGCGCGAGCATCTGCACCTCGAGCGTCAGCGTGTGGAGGAAGTTGTAGACGCGCTCCGCCGCTTCCTCGACCACGAGTCGCTTGCGGAGCTCGGGATCCTGCGTCGTGATCCCGACGGGGCAGCGCCCGGTGTGGCAGTGGTAGCACCGGCCGGCCGGGACGCCGATCGTCCCCTCGTAGTCTGTGACGCCGGGGATCTCCTTGTTGCAGTTGAGCGCCATCAGCGCCGAGTGGCCGATCGCGACGGCCTTCGCCCCGAGCGCCAGACACTTGGCGACGTCGCCGCCGTTGCGGATCCCGCCCGCGACGACGAGGTCGATCTCGTCGGCGAGGCCGACGTCCTCGAGCGCACGCCGCGCCTCCGGGATCGCCGCCATCAGCGGAATCCCGGTCTCCTCGGTCGCGATGTGCGGACCGGCGCCGGTGCCGCCCTCGGCGCCGTCGAGGTAGATGACGTCGGGGCCGCACTTGGCCGCCATGCGCACGTCGTCGTAGACGCGGGCGGCGCCGAGCTTGAGCTGGATCGGGATCCGGTAGTCGGTCGCCTCGCGGATCTCCTGGATCTTCAGCGAGAGGTCGTCGGGGCCGAGCCAGTCGGGGTGACGCGCGGGCGAGCGCTGGTCGATCCCCGGCGGCAGCGAGCGCATCTCCGCGACCTGCTCGGTCACCTTCTGCCCCATCAGGTGGCCGCCGAGCCCGACCTTGCAGCCCTGGCCGATGAAGAACTCGCAGCCG